>JACKEO010000022.1 GCA_020632955.1 Alphaproteobacteria bacterium | reverse complement strand
TCGTGGGGCTGGTCCCAGCCGATCGACGTGGTGGGCACGGCGCCGAGGTGCAGGCGGTCGACGTGGTCGGCCACGAGCAGGGCCCGGCGCAGGGCGGGGTCGGCGGTGATCGCGGTGAGCACCAGGGTGGGACCCAGCCAGTCCACCACGCGCTCGGAGGGCACCTCCACCACGCTCACGAAGGGGAAGCCGTGCTCCGTCTTCGCCAGGGGGTGGTCGGGGCCGCAACGCACCACGGTGGGACGCAGGTAGGTGAGGCCGTCCACCACCACCCGCCGCGGACCCACCGGACCCACCTGGCGCGCGCCGGCGAGCAGGTCGTCGAGGCGGGCGTCGATGGCGGCGGCCACGGGCGCGTCGGCGAAGGCGGCGAGGCCGGCGTCGGGATGGTCGAGGGGACGGGGCTCGATCGCGGCGAGCCGCACGGCCAGCGCGTCGGCCAGCGCGTCGGCGTGACGGGGCACCACGATGGTGCTGGCGTTGATGCAGCTGCGGCCCCCGTTGCGGGCCACCGACGTGGCCAGCAGGTCGAGGTGCTCGGCCCAGGCGTCCACGGTGTCGTCACCCAGCAGCACCTTGGCGAATCCGGGCCCGTGCACCTGCACGTCGGGACGCCCCGCGTAGCGCCGCGCCAGGTCGGGACCGCCGAACACCAGCGCGCGGTCGTGCAGCTCCACCAGCTCGGCCCCCACCTGCCGCTCGGCCGGGTAGAAGCCGAAGGCCTCGGCCGGCAGGCCGCCTGCGATCAGGGCCTGGACGAGCCGCAGCGGGGTCCACGGGTCGCCCGACCCCGGCTTGAGCACCACCGGCGTCTGCAGCGCCAGGGCGGGGATCCACAGGCTGTGCACCCCCGGGCTGTTGCTGGGCAGCACCGCCGCCAGCGCCGCCGCCGTGGGCACGTACGACAGGGCGCGCCCGTCCTGCACGCCCACGCCCGCGTCGAGCACCCGCAGGTCGAGGCCCCGCGTGAGCCCTCCCAGCACGGTGGCGATCTCGCGGCAGACGTGGGCGATCTTGTCCATGTTCTGGCGCACCAGCGCCTGGGGCAGCCCCGTGGACGCGCTGCACGCCTCCACGTAGGCCTGCGGACCCATCAGGTCGTCCCCGCAGGGCAGCTCGGCGGTGAGGAAGAGCTCGGCCGCACGCACCGTGGCGGCCATCCGCTCCACCACCCCCATCGCCCGCAGGGCCTCGCGCGCCGCCGGCAGACGCCGCAGGTCGCGGCGGAAGAGCCCGGCGTTGGCCAGCGACACCTCCCCCACGTCGCCCCGGCCGCGCACGTCGGGCACGGGTGCGGTCTGCAGCGAGCGGTACACCTCGCCGTGCCGCAGGATGGGGACGTGCCAGGGCATCAGTAGACGCCCTCGATGGTCTGCTTGCCCGCGGCCGTGCCGAAGGGGCGCACGTCGCCCACCCCGTCCCAGGGGTGCTCGGCGCAGGGCGGACGACGGATGGCCTCGTCGCGCTCCAGCAGGCGCGGCATGAACCACTCCGGCGTGAGCGTGCTCAGCTCCACCTGCCCGCGGGTGCCGTAGGGCACGGGCTGCCCCGCGTCGTCCACCACCCGCAGCACCGCTCGGGGCTGGGGTGCGTGGTAGACGATCTCGAAGTCCCAGCGCTCCACGGGCTCCGCGGCGGCCAGGCCCATCAGGGTGTTGCCGTACACGGCGGTGAAGCGCACCTGCCCCTCGCACACCTCCTCGGCGAGGAAGCGCACGGTCTGCGGGTCCATCGACGTGCCGCCCACCAGCACGCCCGTGAGACCCACCTCGGGCAGCGACACGGCCTCCGACAGCGCCTCGAGCAGCCGCGGCGTGGTGAACATGCAGCGGATCTCGCGGTGCTTCAGCAGGGTGACGGCCTGGGCCACCACGTGATCCTGGTAGGCCCGCGCGCCCGCCGCATCGCCCGCCGCGAGCAGCTTGCGCACCCAGCGGGGGTCGAGATCGAGGTGGTAGGCGATGCCGCCGCGGCAGTGGGCGAGGTGCTCCATGGCGAGCCGCAGGCGACGCGGACCCGTGGGCCCCGCGATGAGCCAGGCGGAACCCGGCGGGTAGGCCTCGTCGGGCAGCGAGGGGGCGAACTGCGCGTAGTCCACGAGGTGGTCGGTCCACGACAGGCGCTGCAGCGGCAGGCCCGTGGTGCCGCCGGTCTCGAAGACGTGGAAGGGCTGGCCCACCCGGTCGAGGGGGATCCAGTCGGCGTGCGGCGCGCCGCGCACCCAGGCCTTGTCGAAGGGCGGGAAGCGCAGGAGGTCGTCGGCGCCGCGCACCTCCACGCGGGGGTCCCACCCGGCCTCGGCGGCCCAACGCAGCCAGAAGGGCGTGCCCGTCTCGGGCGAGAAGTGCCGGGCCACCATCGCGCGCACGTGGGCGTCGAGCGCGTCGCGGGCGGCCGCCACGGCGGCAGGGTCGGCGGGGACGGGGTGGGGCACGACAGCCTCCGGTGGCGGGGAGCTAACCGGCGGCAGCGGGCCCACGACGGGTGGGAGACGAGGTGAGACGCGCGACGCGGATCAGGCCGCCCGCCCCTCCATCAGCGCCACCACCGCCTCCCGGTCGGCCGCCGAGGGCAGCCCCCACCCGGCCTGGTAGCCGAAGACGTCGCGGGCGCAGCGCCCCTCCAGCCGGCCCTCAAGGATCTCGAACCGCTCCAGCCCGATGAGGCCGGGATGCGCCGCCCCCGTGCAGTGGGCGAGGCCCAGCAGCTCCTTGCGCAGCTCCACCACGTAGTTCGCCAGCCGGGGCGCCTTGTCGGCGGGCACGAGGCCGCGGCTGTACCAGGGGTTCTGCGACGCCACCCCCGCGGGGCAGTTGCCCGTGTGGCAGCGCTGGGCCTGGATGCAGCCCACGGCCATCATCGCCTCGCGGGCCACCGCGATCATGTCGCAGCCCATGCCCATCGCGAGCATCGCGCGCTCGGGCAGGCCCAGCCGTCCCGAGCCGATCCACACCAGGTCCTCGTGCACGCCCTCCTCCGCGAAGATCCGGTACACGCGCGGGAAGGCCAGGTGGAAGGGCAGCGCCACGTGGTCGGCCCACGCCCGCGGACCGGCGCCCGTGCCCCCCTCGCCGCCATCGATCTGCAGGTGGTCGGGCGAGCGCCCCGTCTCGCGGATGCGGCGCGCCAGCGTGCGGAAGAAGTCGAGGTCGCCCACCGCCGTCTTCAGGCCCACCGGAAGGCCCGTGCGGTCGGCGATGGTCTCGATCAGGTCGAGCAGGCCGTCGACGTCGGAGAAGGCGCGGTGGAAGGACGGGCTGTGCACGGTCTGGCCCACCGGCACGTCGCGGATGGCGGCGATCTCGGGCGTGACCTTGGCCCCCGGCAGCACCCCGCCCATGCCGGGCTTCGCGCCCTGCGACAGCTTCAGCTCGATGGCGGCCACGGGGTGCTCGGCGGCGCGGGCCACGAGCTTGTCGAGGTCGAGGTCCCCGTCGGCGGTGCGCGCGCCGAAGTAGCCGGTGCCCAGCTGCCAGATCAGCCGTCCGCCCTGCAGGTGGTGGGGGCTGATGCCGCCCTCGCCGGTGTTCTGCAGGCAGCCCGCCCGGGCGCAGCCCTCGTTGATCGCCCGCACCGCGGGGCCCGACAGCGAGCCGAAGCTCATCGCCGAGGTGTTCACGATCGAGGCGGGACGGAAGGCGTGGCGGCGACCGCGCGGGCCGCCCAGCACCTTGGCGCAGGGCAGCGACCAGCCTCCTGCGGCGCGCTCCTCCTCGGGGACGGGGTCCCGGTAGGGGAAGGCCGCGTGGCAGAGCACCGGGTAGTCCACGCAGTGGTCGAGGTCGTTGTCGGTGCCGAAGCCGGCCAGGTTGTTCTGGCGCTTGGCGCTCGCGTAGATCCACGACCGCTGGTCGCGGCTGAAGGGCCGCTCCTCGTCGTTGTCGGTGACGATGTACTGCCGCAGCTCCGGTCCCACGGCCTCCAGCAGGTAGCGGAAGTGACCGACGATCGGGAAGTTGCGCAGGATCGCGTGCTTCGTCTGCACGAGGTCGTACACCACGACGAGCACGAGGAAGAGGGCCAGCAGGCCGAGCAGGACCACGGGGACTCCGGGCGGTGGCCCCGACAGCATCACACGGCACCGCCCCAGGGGGACGCCGGGCCTGCGCGCACGCCACCGATGCGCGCCCCGCCCGCCGCCGGTAGGCTCGCGCCTCACCCCCGGGCACGATGCCACGCCGCCTCCTCCGCGCAGCCCTCCTCGTGCTCCTGGGCCTGGCCGGGGCCGAGGCCGTGGTGCGCGCCGCCCTGGTGTGGACCCCGCTCGCCGACCGGCTGGCCTGGCGGGTGGGTCCCACGTCCACCGAGCTCGGCTGGTGGGTGCACGCGCGGCGCGGCGAGCCCACGCTGGGCTGGTTCGTGCACGATCCGCGCACCGGCTGGCGCAACGCACCGGGCAGCACGCAGCCCCAGGGCGACGTGGTGCACCACGTCGACGAGGACGGACGGCGGGTGACGGGTCCCCGGGGACAAGGTCCGCGCGTCGCGCTGCTGGGCGACTCCTTCACCTTCGGCACCGACGCCGACGACGCCGACACCTGGGCCTGGCAGCTGCAGGCGACCCACCCGGACTGGGCGGTGCACGACGAGGGCGTGGCCAGCTGGTCGCTCACCCAGGCCTGGCTCGCGGCGCGCGAGACGGAGGCCGACGTGGTGGTGGTGGGCGTGAACACCCTGCTGGTGGACCGCACCACCAGCGACTTCGCGATCTACCGCCGTCCCGTGGCGGCGTCGGAGTCCCGGGGCTGCGCGCTGCCCGCGCCCGTGCCCGACGAGGCCACCCTGCTGCGGCAGGTGGGCTGGCGTCCGAAGCTCGTCGACGCCGTGGCGCTGGTGCGGTGGTGGTGGTCACCCCCCACCCGCGAGGCCTCGTGGACACGCGCCCGGGCCCAGCTGGACTGCCTCGCCGCCGAGCCGGGCGTCCCGCGCCTCTTCGCCTGGCTGCCGCTGGAGGTGGACCTCGACCTGCAGGCCCGCGAGCCCGGCCCGGTGCGCGCCGCCTTCCTCGCCTGGTGCGCCGAGACCGGGGCCGCCTGCGTCGACGCCACCCTGCCCGCCCTCGAGGTGGCGCGACGGGGGGAGCCGCTCACCCACGGCACCCACTGGTCGGCGGCGGTGCACGCCGCGGTGGCCACGGCGGTGGGGCCCGCGGTGGAAGCCCTGCTGGACGCCACCCCTCCCTGACCGGGTCTGCAGGCTTGCAGCCCTCCCCCACCAGGGGCAGGCTGCACCCAGGAGGGTGCATGTCCCCCACCCGCGCGCTGCGCAGCCACCTCTGGCGGTCCCTGGGCCTCGGGCCCGTGGTGCTCGCGGCCTGCGTGCCCGCCGAGCCGTCCAAGCTCGACGACCACACCGACACCGACGCCGACGGGGCGCGCGACACCGCGCCGGTGGACGACACCGGCGAGACCGCCGACACCACGCGCGGCGACAGCGGCACCATCGGCAAGGGCGACAGCGGGGACTCGGGCGACTCCGGTGGGGGCGACTCCGGCGACAGCGGGCCCGGCGACTCGGGCGACTCCGGAGACAGTGGAGACTCCGGAGACAGTGGAGACTCCGGGGACAGCGGCGACTCCGGTCCCCAGGGCTGCGCCTACGACAACACCGCCCTCGCCCAGTGGAACGACCACCGCTGGTTCAACTGGGGCGAGGTCTACCAGGTGTGCCTGGGCGTGCCGCTGGCCGACACCGCCTGCGTGAAGGCCGGCTACAGCGACGTGAACGACGTCTTCGAGGCCATCAAGGGGCCCGACTGCCCCGCGCCGGCCGGCGTGCCCTGCGACGACGGCCTGTCGTCCCTGGGCCAGGTGCTCTGCGGACCCGACCCCACGATCACCGTGGACTGCTGCTTCACCGTGGACGTGCTCACCGTGGCCATCGGCCGACCGCTGCTCGTGGACGGCGAGGTGCGCCAGGCGGCCCCCACCGCCCGCGAGGGCTGGGCCGCGCCCCTCACGCTGGGACCGCCCGGACTCGACCCCGAGGCGCTGGCCGCGGCGTGGATCGAGGTGGCCCGCGCCGAGCACGCCTCGGTGGCCTCCTTCGCCCGCTTCGTCCTCGACCTGCTGGCCCTGGGCGCGCCGGCAACCCTCGTGGCCGACGCCACGCGCGCCATGCAGGACGAGGTGCGCCACGCCCAGGCCGCCTTCGGGGTGGCCACGGCACTCACCGGACGGCCCGCCGGGCCCGGTCCCCTCGACGTGACGGGCGCTGCCGGCCGATCCGACCCGGCCGCCATCCTGCGCGATCTGGTGGTGGAGGGCTGCGTGGGCGAGACCCTGGCCGCCCACGAGGCCGCGGTGGCCGCCGAGGCCTGCACCGACCCCGCCCTGCGCGCCGTGCTCGAGGGCATCGCCCGCGACGAGGCCGACCACGCCGCCCTGGCCTGGCGCAGCGTGCGCTGGCTGCTGGGCGCCCACCCCCACCTCCGCCCCGCCGCCGAGGCGGTGCTGCACGAGGCCTGCGCCGCCTTCGCGCGCATGCCGGCCCTCGCCGAGGGCCTCGACGCGGGCGGCATCCTCGGCACGCCCGCCCGCCGACGCGCCGCCGAGGCCGCGGTGCGCCAGGTGGTGCTGCCCACGTGGTCGGCCCTGCCCTCGTGAGGCACACCGCCCCCGTGCCCCACGAGGTCCGCGTCACGCGGATCTCCGACGCGATGATCGCGCTGGACCTGGGGCCTGCGCTGGCCCCCTGCGCCCTGTCCTGCCGCTTCTGTCCCCGGGCGTGGTCCACCGACCCCCGGGGCACGCCGCCCGCCGACGAGGCCACCCGCGACCGCCTGCGCGCGCGCGTCGCCGAGGCCCTGGCCGCCCACCCGGGTCCCGACGTGTGGCTGCAGGGCGACGACGTGCTCGCCTACCCCGACGTGCTGGGCCTCCTCGACGTGGCCCGCGAGGCCGGCAAGCGGGTGCACCTGGTGACCCCCGGCCTGGCGCTGGCCGACCGCGCCCTGGCCGAGCGCTTCGCCGGCCGCGACCTGCGCTTCGACCTCACCGTGCACGCCCTCGACCCCGCCGTGGTGTCGACGATGACCGGCCGCGACGACGCGCTCGAGGCCCTGCTCCAGGCGCTGGACCACCTGCGCGACCTGCAGATCGAGCACCTCCTGGGCGTGGTGGTCACCCGCGACAACGTGGCGGTGCTGGCCGACACCGTGCGCGGCCTCGCCGCCCGCCACGCCGTGGAGCGCCTGCACCTGCGGCTCTTCTACCCCGACACCGACCGCGGCAGCCCCGCCTACCTCGACCAGTTCCCGGCCTTCGACGCCGTGATGGACCAGCTCCGCGCGCTGGACGGCGACGCGGGGCCCCTGCCCGTCCTCCACCTGTCGAACGCGCCCCCCTGCCAGCTCGACCTGCAGGAGCTGCGTCGCCTGCGGGTGGTGCTCGCCAAGGACTTCAACGCCCACCGCGCCCCCGACCTGCCCGCCTGCGCGCGCTGCCCGGCCGCCGTGGGCTGCGCCCGCCTCCACCCCGCCTACGGCCGTCGCCACGCCGTGCGCACCCCCGACCTGCAGCAGGTGGCCGCCGTGCTCGCCGCCCAGGACGCCCCCGAAGAGCCCCGCGGCGACACGCCCGATCCCGAGGACGCCACCAGCCTGCCGGTCACGCCCGACGGCCGGCTGCGCCTCGTGGTGGAGCCGCGCCGCGAGGGCCAGGACTACTGGCTGAGCGGGCCGGCGGTGGGCGTGTACTACGTGCACGACGCGGCCACCGAGGCCGAGCGCGCCCAGGTGGCCCGGCAGCTCGAGCGCGTGCGCGCCCGCCTCGCCCAGGGACCCCCGCTCACCCTGGCCGCCGCCACCCAGCTCGCGGCCTGGCTGCGGCGACGCCTGCGGTAGTGCAGGAATCGGGTCCGCCTAACCTTGCGGCCAGGCCAGGGGCGTCAGCGGCGCCGACAGCGAGCGGTCACCGGCGTCCACGAAGAGCGTGCCCTCGGTGCGCGTGAGCGACAGACGCAGCCGACGCTCCAGGCCCTCGGCCAGGGCGGCGACGAGCCCACGGTCCAGGGCGTGCAGCGCGATGCGCTCGGCCCCGTGCACGCGCGCGCCCGCCAGTCCGGCGAGCCACGGGGTGGGGTCCTTGTGGCAGTAGACCGCCACGCGCCCGGCCGCCTTCGACGCCTTGTGCAGCCGCTCGGCCGAGGGCGTGCCCACCTCGATCCAGGCGTGCAGGGCGCCCGTGAGGTCGTGCTGCCACAGGGCGGGCTCCTCCCCGGCGCACAGGCCGCGCGAGAAGGCCAGGCCCTCGTCCAGCTCCAGGGCGTAGGCCAGCACGCGCGCCACCAGGTGCTCGGCGGTCTCGGACGGGTGGCGGGCCACCGTGAGCGCCAGGCTGTCGTAGACCCCCCGGTCCACGTCCGCGAGCTCGAGCTGCACCGCGTGGGTGGTGGACGACAGCGCCACCTCAGGCCCCCACGGGGCGGAAGAAGCGCCGCAGGTGGGCCTCGTCGGGCGGGGCCGTGACCAGGCTCACCACGCCCAGCGCCAGCGTGGTGGCGAGCACCACGTAGGTGGCAGGCGCCAGGCCCAGGGGCAGCAGCTCGCCGGGCACCTCGGCCGTGGCATCCGCCACGAACATCGCGAGCCACGCCGCCCCGCCCACGAGCACCGCCGCGAGCGCGCCCGCGCGGGTGGCGCGACGCCAGTAGACCGCGGCGAACATCACGGGCGTGAGCCCCGCGAAGCCCGAGAAGCACCACACGCCCAGGTCGAACACGCTGCGGCTCTCGAAGAGCGACAGCACGTAGGTGACCGCCACCACCGCCACCACGAACACGCGCCCGAGCCACACCTGGCGGGCGGGCGCCACGTCGGCGTCGCGGTGCAGCACCACGTCGTGGGTGAACATGGAGCCCAGGGCCAGGAACTGGCTGTCGAGCGAGCTCATGATCGCGGCGAGGATGCCCGCGGTGAGCACGCCCGACATCACGGGCGAGGTGAAGCGCGCCACCATGATGCCCAGCACCTTGTTCGCCTGCTCGGGCGGCAGGTCGAGCTGGCCGCCGGCCCACACGCCGATGAGCACGCAGGGCACCCACACCACCGCGATGAGCAGCGGGTGGGCCACCACCGACAGCTTGAAGGCGTCGGGAGAGCGGGCGGTGAGCCAGTGCTGGAAGATGTGGGGGAAGGTGCCCACCGACAGCGGCACGAAGGCGTAGGTGAGGAAGTGCAGGGGCTCGATGAGGCCCTCGCGGGCGAGGAGCTCGGGCCGCTTCGCCGCGGTGGCGGCGGCCGCGGCCTCCGGACCCCCCAGCGCCTGCACGATCGCCACGAAGGCGATCATCGCCACCACCAGGAAGACCCCCGTCTGGAAGGCGTTGGCCCAGGCGGCGGCGCGGATGCCCCCCGCCCCCACGTAGGCCAGCACCACCCCGCAGATCACCAGCCCCGTGAGCCACGGAGGCACGCCCGCCGGCGCGCCGGCCGCCGTGGTGGTGACCCCCTTGGTGACCGCCGCCACCGTGATGCCCGCACCCTGGATGCCGATGAGCAGGTAGGGCACCACGAGCAGCACGAGGATCGGGAAGAGCAGCCAGCCCAGGGCCTCGGACTGGAAGCGGTCGCGCAGGTACTGGATCTGCGTGACGTAGCCGTGGCGCCTTCCGAGGTGCCAGATGGGCACGCCCAGGAAGGCGAACATCAGCGGGTGGATGGCGCCCGACCACGAGGCCATCAGCCCGTAGGTGCCCACGCCGCTGACGTAGGCCTCGCCCGTGGACCCCACGAGCGCGAAGGCCGTCATCGTGGTGCCGAAGAGCGACAGCAGCAGCAGCACGGGCCCGATGGAGTGGCTGGCCAGGAAGAAGTCGCTGCCCGTGCCCTGGAAGAAGCGGGTGGACGCCAGGCCCACGCCCAGCAGCACCGCCAGGTAGGCGACGATGACGAGCAGCGCGGTCACGGCGTGCCCTCCGGCGGCGCCGCGGGACCCACGGGGTCCTCGGGCCAGGCCACCCGGGTGATCACCGCCCACACCAGGGCCGCCACCACCGAGTAGGCCGCGTGGTAGCCCAGCCCCGCCGGCAGCACGCCGAACCACAGGGAGCGGTCGTCCCAGAGCCAGACGTCCTGGTGCAGCACGGCCAGCACCAGGAAGACGGCGAGCATCACGCGGCGAGGGGTCACGGCGGCGCCTCCAGGGCTGGCTCCCGATATGCGGGGCCGCCCCGCGGGCCCAGCCCCTCCGACGCACGGGGACGCGCCGTGGCGCCCCGGGATACCGCGCTCGCGCTCGTGGCGACCGTGGAGGACCCGTGGACGGGGTCGACGTGGACGTGGTGCTCGTGGCCCTCGTCGGGCTCGTCACCCTCGCCGCGTCGGCGATCCGCGAGCTGGCGCTGCGCACGCGGGTGCCGGCCCTCGTCGGCTTCCTCGCCCTGGGCGTGGCCCTGCGCGCGCTCGACGGCGCCACCGGCCTCGTCACGCCGCCCGTGGCCAGCGGCCTGCGCCTGCTCGCCGACCTCGGCATCGTGGCCCTGCTCTTCGACGTGGGCCTGCGCAGCAACCCCGCCGCCCTCGCGCGCCGCCTCCCCGCGGCCTCCCTGGTGTGGGCGGGCAACGTGGGGCTGTCGGGCCTGCTGGGCTTCCTGGCGTGTCGTGTGCTGCTCGATCTGGCCCTCGTCCCCTCGCTGGTGGCCGCCACCGCGCTCACCGCCACGAGCGTGGGCGTGAGCGTGAGCGCCTGGCGCGAGGCCGGCGCCCTCGACACCCCCGACGGCGAGCTCCTCGTCGACGTGGCCGAGCTGGACGACCTGTCGGCCGTGGCGCTGGTGGGGCTGCTGTTCGCCGTGGCCCCCGTGCTCGGCGACGGGGAGGCCGCCCTGCTCGGGGCCGTCACCGGCGCGGCCGGGTCCTTCGTGCTGCGCCTGCTGCTGCTCGCCGCCGGCGCCGCGCTCTTCGCGCGCCACGCCGAGCGCCACGTCACCGAGTGGGCCGCCCGCCTGCCGTCGGCGCCGCAGCGCATGCTCGTGGTGCTGGGGGTGGGCCTGCTCATCGCGGCCCTCGCCGGGGGGCTCGGCTTCTCGCTCGCCATCGGCGCGATGCTGGCCGGGCTGCTCTTCAGCCGCGACCCCGAGGCCGTGCGCACCGAGGAGGCCCTGCAGGGCCTGGCCACCTTCGCCACGCCCTTCTTCTTCGTGGTGACCGGCATGGGCGTGGAGCTGGAGGCGGTGCCGCACGCGCTCGCGGCCGGCGCCGTCCTCCTCGGGGCCGCCGTGCTGGGCAAGGTGGTGGGCACCGCGGTGCCCGCCCTCGCGGTCACCTCGCGCCAGGGTGCCCTGCTGCTCGGCCTGAGCATGGTGCCCCGCGCCGAGATCGCCACCGTGGTGCTCGACCAGGCGCGCCACGCGCTGCCCGGCCAGGTGGGGCCCGAGCTCTACGCGGCGATGGTGGCCGTGGTGGCCGCCACCTGCGTGCTGTCGCCGCTGGCCCTGGGTCGGCTGCTCCCCGCGACCGACGCGGCGCCGGGCTAGACGAGGGCGATGCCCACCGCCGCCGCCCGCCTGCCCCGCCGCCTGCCCGAGATGCTGTCCCTCGCGGCCCTGGCGGGCATCGTGTGGTGGGTCTGGCCACGGCCGTCCGTGGAGCCGCCGCCGCGCCTGCAGTGCGGCCACCCCGACGCGTCCGCGGTGGACCAGTGCTTCGTGCCGGTGGCCGGGGGCACCTTCCTCATGGGCGCCCAGGCCGACGACCCCGAGGCGCCCGGGCACGATCCCGCCGCCCAGCCCCACGAGGGGCCGCCCCACGAGGTCACGGTCACCGGCTTCTGGATCACCGAGTCGGAGGTGATCGTGGGCACCTACCGGGCCTGCGTGGCCGACGGTGCCTGCCGCGAGGACGAGGTGAAGGCCAGCGGGGGCTTCTCCACGTACTACCCGGCGGCCGAGCCCTTCGACGCCAACCGCGACCTCATGCCCGTCAACAGCATCACCTGGGCCGGTGCCCGCGACGTGTGCGCCTGGCTGGGCGGTCGCCTGCCCACCGAGGCCGAGTGGGAGCTGGCCGCCCGCGGCACCGACGGCCGGCGCTGGCCGTGGGGCAACCAGCCCCAGTGCGCCATGCCCCCCGCCGACGACGGCTTCTCGCGCCTGCGCCGCAGCACCGTGGACGCCTGCGAGCAGGACGGCCCCGTGCGGGCCCGGGCCCTGCCCAACGCCAGCCCCGCCCGCGTGCTCGGCATGGCCGGCAACCTCTGGGAGTGGACCGCCGACTGGTACGCCGACGACGCCTACGCCCACCACGCGTCCACCGATCCCCGCGGCCCGTCCACCGGCGACCGGCGGGCCCAGCGCGGCGGCAGCTGGACGGCCACGAGCCCCGAGGAGCTGCGCGCCACGGTGCGCGGTGGCCTCGACCCGGACGCCCAGCTCAACGACGTGGGTCTACGCTGCGTGATCGGAGGTGCCGGTGGTTGAGCTGCTGCTGCTCGTCGGCCTCGCGGGGGCCGCGGAGCCCCAGGGCTGGCGCTTCGACGGCAGCGGTGCCTGGCCCACCGCGGACGCGCCCGACGCGTGGTCGCGCACCGAGCACGTGGCCTGGCGCACCGAGCTCGGGGGCTGGTCGAACGCCTCCCCCGTGGTGGCGGGCGACCTGGTGTGCGCCTGCGTGGAGCCGGTCACCCTGGTGTGCCTCGACCGGGCCACCGGCGTGGAGCGCTGGCGCGCCACCCACCCCATCGCCGAGGCCGTGCCCGAGGCGCAACGGGCCGACGTGCAGGCCCGCATCGCCGAGCTCGACGCGCTCGACGCCGAGCTGGCCTCCAAGCGCGCCGCCTACAGCGCCATGCTGCGGGACGCGCGCCGCGGCGGCGCCGACCTCACCGCGCGGGTGGACGCGCTGGCCACCGAGCTCGACGCGCTGAAGGCCCGCATCGCCGCCGTGCCCGACTTCCGCACCCCGCCCGACCAGGGGATGGTGGGCTGGTCGTCCCCCACGCCGGTCACCGACGGACGCAGCCTCTACGTGCTCTACGCGAACGGGGTGGTGGCCGCCCACGAGCACGACGGCACCCTGCGCTGGTCACGCTGGCTGGGGCGCCCCCCCGAGCTGATGCTGGGCTGGGACGAGGGACACGCCGCCAGCCCCGTCCTCGCAGGCGACGTGCTCGTGGTGCCCATGGGCCACCTGCACGGGCTCGACCCGCGCACGGGCGCATCGCTGTGGGAGGGCGAGTCGTGGCCCCACTACGGCGCCGCCACGCCCGCGGTGGTGGACGGGGTGCCCCTGGTGCTCACCCCCAGCGGCCGGGCCTACCGCGCGAAGGACGGCGTGGTGCTCCGCGAGGGCATGGCCGAGATGTGGTACGTCGCGCCCGTGGTGCGCGACCGCGACGTGTGGTTCCTCGAGGCCCGCGCCGACGACATCCTGCGCAAGCAGCACGGGGCCGACCTCGTGGCCTGGCACCTCGACGGCGTGCAGGGCGACCGCCTCCAGGCCACCGAGCGCTGGCGGGTGCGCGTGCCCGAGACCGAGACCTTCTACGCGGCCCCCGTGCCGGCAGGGGACGTGCTGCACCTCGTGAGCCACGAAGGCCGCCTGTGGACGGTGGAGGCCGCCAGCGGCGCGATCCTCGGGTCGCTGCTGCTCGACGCCATCCGCCCCACGGCCCTGTACGCCAGCCCCGCGGTGGCGGCGGGCCACCTCTACGTCACCAGCGAGCGCGGCCAGACGGCGGTGCTGCGCGCGGGGCGCACGCCCGAGGTGGTGGCGGTGAACCTGCTCGAGAACATGCGGGCCTCGCCCGCCTTCGCCGACGGCCGCCTCTACTTCCGCACCGAGCTCGCGCTGGTGGCGGTGGAGTAGAGGCCGCGCGCGGTCACCAGATCTCGGTCTTCCAGAGGTGCAGCAGGCCGTCGGCCCCGTCGGTGGACAGCCGGCGCACCTGCTCCTCGGCCAGATCCACGCGGGCCTTCAGGTCGCGCTCCCAGGTGGTGGTGACCGTGCGCGCCTCGGCGTCGAGCTCGGCCCGGCCGATGAGCGTGCGCAGGATCTCGAGCTCCTGGCCCACCCCGTTGCGGGTGGTGCGCTCCAGCAGGCCACCCATGCGCTTGGCCTGCTCGTCGGCCTCCTCCTCGGCCAGCCGCGTGGCAGGCACCTGCAGCTCGGCGATCACCGTGCCCTCGGCGCTCTGGAAGACGTTGCGCTCGCTGCGCCCCACGCCGTCGTCGTCCTTCACGATGGCGATGAGCCCGCAGGGGTGGGAGGCCGGCGCCTCGTAGCTGAAGCGTCCCTCGGCGTTGGCCTCCACCAGCACGCCGTCCTCGCAGCCCCGCACCAGGGCCCGCGGGATGGGCTTGCCCTGGTCGTCGATCACCACGCCCAGCAGCTCGTAGCGGGGCACCTCGCTCACGGTGCAGGCGGCCCAGGCGCTGCGCTCCGCACCCGTCCAGGAGGCGCGCGCCACCACCTTGCCGTCGCGGAGCACCAGCGCCGAGCCGTTCGGCCGCGTGACCGAGGCGCTGAACCAGCCGTCGCGCGCATCGGGCGCGAACAGCCACACCTCGTCGGGCTCGAGCATCACGGCAGCCAGCGCGCCGTCCCGGGGGAAGTCCGCGGGCAGCTCGCAGCGGATCCAGCGGTGATCGGGCGTGACGGCCTGCCGCGCCCGCGCCACCGACGCGGTGACGCCGCCGGGGCCCACGCCCTGCACCTCCACGGCGCCCGGGGTGTTGCCCGTCTTCGGGAAGCCGTCGACGGCCCCGTCGTCGGCCGGCGCGGGGTCTGCGCCCCCACAGCCACCGAGCACCACCGCGAGGATCCACCAGCCGAGCATCGCGCCTCCCGCATCGACCCTACTCCGGCAACACCCGCGCAGGCACCCGCAGCGGTCGGCTAGGCTCCCCCCATGCTGCTGCTCCTGCTGGCCACCGCCCTCGCCGAGCCCGTGCCCGTGTCGCTCCCGGGCGGCGGCGGGCCCGCCTGGCACACCGCCCTGGAGCAGGCCGAGCTCGTGCTGGTGCCGCCCACGCAGGCCCGCGTGCGCATCGAGGAGGACGGCGGGGCCTGGCAGATCCTGGTGGTGGGCACCGACCGCACGGCGCGGCTGCCGGTGCCACGCACCGCCACCGACCGCGCCACCGTGGCCTGGATGGCGGCGAGCCTCGCCGAGGCGCTGCCGCTGGGCCGGGTGGCGCGCGGCACGCCGCCCCCGCCCGCCACCGCCGCCTCCGACGGTCCCCGTCAGCGCGTGCGCACCTGGGACGGCTCCACCCCCACGGATGTCGAGGTCCCCGTCGCCCCGCCGTGATCCGGCGCGGCCCCTCGCGGCTCCTCCCCATCATGCCCACCCCGACCACGCCCCCCGACCTCGTGCGCGCCGCCGCGGCAGGTGATCCCGCCGCCTGGGATCGCCTGCTCACGGCGTGGCTCCCGGTGGTGATCGGCTGGTGCCGACGGCTCGGCGGGCCCGACATGGACGCCGAGGACCTCGCCCACGACACCTTCCTGAAGGTCTTCGACCGGCTGGGCCAGCTCCGCGACCCCGTGGCCTTCCCGGCCTGGCTGTACCAGGCCACCCGCGACACCATCCGGAAGCGGCGCGCCCGCAGCGCCCGGTGGGGACGGGTGCTGGCGCTGCTGCCCCGCCCCGCACCCCTGCGGCCCCACCTGCCCGACCCGCACGCCGGCACGCTGATGCTCCGCCTGCTCCAGGAGCTGCCCGACGCCCAGCGCGAGGTGGTGGTGCTCTGCGTGGTGGAGGAGCGCACCCGCGAGGAGGCGGCGGTGCTGCTGGACGTGCCGGTGGGCACGGTGAAGAGCCGGATGCGGCTCGGCATGACGCGGCTGCGCACCCTCGCGGAGGAGGTCGGCCTGATCACGGAGCTCGAGGAGGTGGTCGCATGGCGACGCTGAGCGAGCTCCTGGCCGCGGCCCGCGCCGCGAGCGAGGCCAGCCCCGAGGAGGTGGCACGGCTCCGCGTGGCCCTGCTCACCGAGCTCGACGCCGATCCCGAGCTGGCAGCGCGCCTGCACGGCCTCGGCGCTGCGGAGCCCGACGCCGTGCAGCGCGTGCGGGCGCGCCTGGGGCGGTCCCTGGCACGCCGTCGCCAGCGCGCCGCCGTGGGGGCGATGGTGGCCGTGGCCGCGGTGGCCCTGCTGTCGCTGCTGCTGCGCCCCGCACCCCCCGTGCTGCTCGACGCCGCCCACCCGGGCACCCTGCGCACCCTGCCCGGGGTGGTGATCCACCACGCCGGCGACGGGCGCGTGGCGGGCACGGAGGCAGCACCCCGCGTGGCCTGGGAGCAGGGCGATCTCGACGTGGAGGTGGACCCGGCGCGGGGGATCGACCTCGTCGTGGCCACGCCCGACGCCCGCGTGGAGGTGGTGGGCACGGTCTTCCAGGTGCGCTGCGACGCGCTCGGCACGCACGTGGGCGTCACCCGCGGCAAGGTGGCGGTGGCCTGCGGCGACGGCCCGGCCCGCAGCCTCGTGCCCGACGAGCAGCCGATCACCTGCCTGCCCCACGATCCGGGCCGGCTGCTCGGCCGCGCCCGCACGCTGCGTGCCCAGGGGGCGCCGGTGGACGAGGTGCTCGCCAGCCTCGACGCCGCCCTCGCGGTGTCGTCACCCCTCGACCTGGCCTCGGAGCTCGTGTCGACGCGGCTCGCCGTGCTCGTGGAGGCCGGGCGCACGGGCGAGGCCCGCGCGACCGCGCGCCGCTACCTGGAGGACTTCCCCGAGGGCACCCGGCGCGCGGAGGTGGAGGCCTTCCTCCGGCGCCGCTGACCGGCCCTACATCACGCCCCACTCCGGCCCGTCGCCGCCCTTGGGCGGCACCCAGGTGATCACCTGGTAGGGGTCGCGGATGTCGCAGGTCTTGCAGTGGACGCAGTTGCTGAAGTCCACCTGCATCTCGAGACGGCCCGTCTCGCCGTTCTCCACCATGTTGTAGACCTGCGCCGGGCAGAAGCGGGTGCAGGGGTTGCCGTACTGCTCGCGGCAGGTGGTGGCGCAGATCTCGCGGTCGACGATGTGCAGGTGGGCGGGCTGGTGCTCGTCGTGCGTGGTGCCCGACAGGAAGACGTCCGACAGCTTGTCGAGCAGGTAGGTGCCGTCGTACTGCAGCTCCACGCCGAGCTGCGGCCCCGTGGCCTGGAAGTCCCGCAGGGTCTTGAGGTGGGTGTAGTCGGCGTCGAAGGGCTTGATGTCGGCCGACGGGCCGAAGAGCCAGGCCAGCCCCACCTTCACCATGCCGCTCACGATGCCGTTGCCGAAGCTGGCGTGGAAGTTCTTGGACTGCTCCATCTCCTCGCGGACCCAGCTCTGGTCGAGGCGCTCCTTGTAGGTGGCGAGCACGCTGGCCGTGGACTCGCCGCGCACCATCGCCTCGAAGGCCGCCTCGGCCGCGAGCATGCCCGTCTTCATCGACAGGTGGATGCCCTTGATGCGGAAGGGGTTGAGGAAGCTGGCGGAGTCGCCGACGAGCATGGCGCCGTCGGTGTAGAGCTGGGGCACGCTGGCCCAGCCCCCGATGGTGACGGCCTTGGCGCCGTACTTCACCACCTTGCCGCCCTCGAGGATGCCCTTGACGTAGGGGTGGGTCTTGAGGCGCTGCAGCAGGTGCTGGCAGTCCATCATCGGGTCCTTGGCGTCGAGCGCCACGAGCAGCCCGATGCAGA
Organism: Alphaproteobacteria bacterium; assembly: GCA_020632955.1. Lineage (GTDB taxonomy): Bacteria > Myxococcota_A > UBA796 > UBA796 > JACKEO01. The sequence goes on along the minus strand of JACKEO010000022.1, from coordinate 50,868 downwards.
CCTTGTCGCCGCCCATGCTGTAGAGGAACCAGCCGCCGAAGGTGCCGAGGTCGAGCGGGAAGCCCAGGCCATGGATGGCGAAGCCCTCGGTGACCCGGCCCGGGGGCAGCTCGAGGATCTCCTTGCACCCGATCTCGTAGACCATCGGGTTGCAGTCCTTGTCGAGCTCGCGACGCTCGATGAGGCGGCGCGCGAGGTGACCGCGGGGGCCCTCGCCGAGGATGGTGACCTTCGCGGTGAGATCCATGCCCGCCTCGAAGTTGTCGAGGGGCTCGCCGTCGGGGCCGATGCCCTTGTCGCCGGTGCGCACGCCGCGCACCTGCTCGCCCTCCCACAGCAGCTCGGCGCCCGCGAACTCCGGGAAGATCATCACCCCCCGCTCCTCGGCCCGCGCCGCCAGCCAGGCGCAGAAGCGCCCGAGGCTGATGATCGGCTTGCCGTGGTTGTTCATCTCGGGCGGCACCCACGGCGCCCGGAAGTGCCCGGAGTTCGTGAGGAAGACCATGTCGTCGCGCTCGACGAAGCGCTCCACCGGGAAGTCGTCGAGGGTGCGCCAGTCGGGGATGAGCTCGTCGAGCGCGGTGGGGTCGAGCACCGCCCCGCTGAGCTGGTGGGCCCCCACGCGGCTGCCCTTCTCGAGCACCGCGATCGACGGCTCCTCGAGGGGCTCGCCCTCCTTGGCGCCGCTGGCCACGGCCTCGTTGTGGGCCTCGATCAGGTCCATCAGGTGCAGGGCGCCCGCGAGGTTGGCGGGACCCGCCCCCACGAACAGCACGTCGACCGGCATCTCCTCGCGCTCCACGCGAACCTCCTGGCCACAGCCTCTCTCGGCCGCGCTGCGTAACCGCTCCCGCACGCGCGAGGGTGGTCGGGCACCGCCTCGGGGTTACCGCGCCCCCACGGGGAGGCGCCCTGGATCGCAGACAGACGGTGTTCGCGGTGGTGGCCCTCGTCACCCTCGCGCTCGATCAGGCCACCAAGGCCGCGGTGCGCGCCACCCTCGCGCCGGGCGAGCGCCACCCGGTGATCCCGGGACTGTTCGACATCGTCCACGCCCGCAACCCGGGCGCCGCCTTCGGCATGATGGTGGGCGACCCGCTGCGCTTCGTGGTGTTCGCGGGGGTCACGATCGTCGGCGTGGTGCTGGTCCTCGACCTCGTGCGCCGTCTCGACGACACCGACCGCGTGGTCACCTCGGGCCTCGCCCTCGTGCTGGCGGGCATCGCCGGCAACGCGCTGGACCGCCTGCGCCTGCAGCACGTCACCGACTTCCTGCGCTTCTACACCGACGACCCGGCACTGGCGGCCTGGCTGGTGCGCACCGTGGGCATGTCGGAGTGGCCCAGCTTCAACGTGGCCGACAGCGCCCTGGTGGTGGGCATCCTGCTGGCGCTCGCCGGCGTCGCGATGCCCGGCGGAGACGACGGTCTCGCGGGCGAGCCCTCCACGCCGGGGCCCGGAAGCGCGAGCCCGCCGGACGGGGCCTGACCCCTCCCCCCCGGGTTATGGGGACCGGCCACGTCGCAGGAGGCGGAGTGACCCGCAAGGCCAAGCTGTTCTGGGCGCTGTTCGTCAGCTTCCTGGTGCTCGACCAGCTCACGAAGTGGTGGGTCTACACGAACCTCGCCGAGGGCCCGGGCGGCGATGCCATCGCCGTGATCCCCGGCGTGTTCGACATCGTGCACGCCCAGAACCCGGGCGCGGCCTTCAGCCTCTTCCGCGACATGCCCTACAACCACCTCTTCTTCCTGGGCTTCACCGCGGTGGCCACGTGGATCGTGTGGGACCAGTACAAGCGGCTCAAGCCCGAGGCGATCTGGGTGCCCGCGGCCCTCGGCCTCATCCTGTCGGGCGCGGTGGGCAACGCCATCGATCGCGTCCACAAGCGCACGGTCACCGACTTCCTCCGCGTCTACGTCTCCGACCCCGAGTGGGCCGCCTGGCTCCGGCAGACCGTGGGCATGTCGGAGTGGCCCAGCTTCAACGTGGCCGACAGCGCGCTGCTGGTGGGCGTGGTGATCTTCTTCATCGCCACCTGGCGGGAAGACGAGGAGACCGCGAGCGCGGCCCAGGCATCGGGCGAGCACGCCGACGCCGCCGCCACCGGCACCGGGTAGGCCCGTGCAGCCCTGGCTGATCGTCCCAGGGCTGGGACCCCTCGCCACCTACTACGCCTGCATCGCCCTCGGGCTGTCGCTGGGCGTGGTCACCCTGGCGCGCGAGGGCCGCCGCGAGGGCCTGGCCTCCCGCGCCCTCTTCGACACCGCGCTCATCGTGGTGCCCGCCTCGGGGCTCGGGGCGCGGCTCTTCCTCGTCTTCGCCGACCCCGCGCGCTTCCTCGCCGACCCGTGGCTGCTGCTGTCGCCGTCGGGCGGCTTCGTCTTCCACGGCGCGCTCATCGTGGGGATGCTCGCGGTGCTCGGCCTCGGCCGCCTGCGCGGCCTCGACCCGTGGCGCGTGGGCGACGTGTACGCCCCCTCGGTGGCCATGGGGCAGGTCTTCGCGCGGCTGGGCTGCCTCGGGGCCGGCTGCTGCCACGGTCGCCCCGCCGACTGGCCCCTCGGCGTCGACGTGCCCTGGGCGGTCACCTACCTGCAGCACGGCCGCCTGCCCGAGCCCCTGCTCGCCGTCCCCCTCCACCCGTCGCCGATCTACGAGAGCTGGATGATGATCGGCCTGTTCGCGGGCCTGTCGTGGCTGCGTCGCCGGCAGCGCTACCCGGGCCAGGCGCTCGTGGCCTTCCTGGGCTGGTACGGCGTGGGGCGCTTCGTGCTCGAGGCCTTCCGCGGGGATGCCGGCCGGGGCATGTGGCTCGGGGGCTGGATGTCGAGCGGCCAGGTCACGTCGGTGGTGCTGGTGGGCACCGCGCTGCTGCTCCACCGCTGGAGGCTCGCCACGTGCACCCCGTCCTGATCGACCTCGGCGGCTTCGAGCTGCACGGCTACGGCGCCATGGGTGCCGTGGGCTTCGTGGTGCTGAGCGTGCTCGCGCTGCGCGACGCCCGCGCCCGCGGCTACAGCTCCGAGGCCGTGGTCGACGTGATCTTCTGGACGGCGCTGGCGGCCATCGCCGGCTCGCGGCTGGTCTTCTTCCTGCAGAACCAGTCCGTGCTCACCTCCTGGGTCGACATCCTGAACCCCCGCACCGGCGGGCTGGTGTTCTACGGCGCCTTCCTGGGCCTGCCGGTGGGCATCTGGCTCGCGCGCCGTCGCGGCCTGCCCGTGGCCGACCTCGCCGACCTCTTCGGCCGCCTGCTTCCCCTGGCGCATGGCTGCGCCCGCATCGGCTGCTTCCTCGCGGGCTGCTGCTGGGGCCTGCCCACCGATCTGCCCTGGGGCGTGGTGTTCACCGACCCGCGAGCGCCCGGCCCCCACGACCTGCCGCTCCACCCGGTGCAGCTCTACGAGGCCGCCGGGCTCTTCGCGATCTCGGCGGGGCTCACCTGGCTCGCGCCCCGCAAGCGCTTCGACGGTCAGGTGATGCTCACCTACCTGCTGGCCTACGCCGTGCTCCGCAGCCTCACGGAGGTCGTCCGCGGCGACGCCGAGCGCGGCTTCGTCCTCGAGGCGCTGCTGGGGCCGACGATCTCGACGTCGCAGGCGATCGCGGCGGCCTTCGTGGTGCTCGTGGCGGTGGCGTGGCCGTGGCTGGCACGCCGTGGACGGGCAGCGGCACCGCCCGCCACCCCTGCCCCGCCCGGTGACACCTGAGCGTGGGCGGATCGCCCAGGGTGAGCTCCACCGTGCCCAGCAGATCGGTGCGCAGCACGGGCACGCCCCGATCGGCGAGCCGACGCAGCACGTCGTGGCCGGGGTGGCCGTAGGGGTTCCCCCGCCCGGCCTGCACCACGGCGAGCCGTGGCCGCAGCACGTCGAGCCACGCCGCCGACGTGGAGCTGGAGCTGCCGTGGTGGGCGAGCGCGAGCAGGTCGACCTCGCCCACGCGGCGGGCCAGCCCGGCCTCCACCTCCCGCCCGATGTCGCCGGGCAGCAGCACCCGCCAGCCCCCCACCTCGAGGGCCTCCACGAGCGAGGCGTCGTTCGGCCGACGCCACGGGCCGGGATCCCCCGGATGCAGGCGCGCCTGCGGGTCGTCGACCACGGGGATGCCCCGCCGACGGGCCACCTCGAGCAGCTCCGCGGGCCCTCCGGCCACGCGCAGCTCGCCCACGTCGAACTCCTCCACGACCTCGAGGAGGCCGCCCAGGTGGTCGGCGTCGCCATGGGACAGGACCACCGTGTCGAGCCGGGTGCGCCCCTGCCGACGCAGCCACGAGGCCAGCCCGCTCCAGGGCGGGCCCCCATCCACCAGCACCGTGCGTCCGTCGGGCCACACGGCGAGGGCGGCGCTGCCCTGCCCCACGTCGGGCCAGGTGATCCGGGGGGCCGGAGGCCCGAGCGGGCGGGCCCACAGCACGCCCGCCACCAGCAGCAGGGCATGCCATGGGCGGCGCGCCAGCCCCAGCACTCCCAGCAGGGCCACGGCACCCCAGGGCCCCACCGCGGGCCGCAGCGGCGGGGCGTCGAACCATGCGAGCACGGCGAGGAGGCCCTCGGCAGACCAGGCCCCCACGACGGCGGCCGGCGCCGCGAGCAAGGCCGGGCCGTGGACGGCGGCGAGGGCGGGAGGGACCAACGCCAAGGCCGTCCACGGCACGGCGAGCACGTTCGCGAGGGGACCCCAGAGGGCCACGGACTGGAACCACCAGGCCGCCGCCGGCAGGGTGCCCACGGTGGCCGCGCACGTGGCCACGAGGCCGCCGGTGACCGGGCGCGTCCACCACGGCAGATCGGGGGGCAGCCGCCGGTCGAGGGCCTTGCCCCAGGTGAGCAGACCCGCCACGGCCCCGAAGGAGAGCTGGAAGGAGGGCCCGGCGACGGCCGCGGGATCGGCGACCAGCACGCCCGTGGCCACCACCGCGAGCAGCGAGGCCCCGACGAGGTGGCGCCCGGTGGCCACGCCGAGCGCCACGAGGGCCACCAGCCCCACCGCGCGCTGGGCGCTCACGGGCAGTCCCACCCGCGCCGCGAAGACCGCGGCACCGCACACCCCCGCGAGCAGCGCCGGCCAGGTGCGCACGCCCGCCGGCCACCAGCCCGCCACGGCCCGCAGCGGCCAGCGGCACAGCGCCATGCCCGCCGTGGCCACGAGCCCCACGTGGAAGCCGGAGATGGCCAGCAGGTGGGCCGTGCCCGTGCGCCTGAGGAGGGTGACGGCCTCGGGTGCGACCCGCCGCCGATCCCCGTCGGCGAGTGCGAGCAGCAGGCCGTGCACCTCGGGCACCGGCGCGGACGTGGCTCCCACCCGTCGCGCCACGGTGGCACGCAGCAGCGAGCGGACGCCCACGCGGCGGGCGGCGCGGACCGGATCGGGCGCACCGGGGAGCACCGTGGCCTGCACGGGGCCCGCCACCCCGAAGGCCACCACCTCGTCGCCGGGGCCCACACGGAGCGACCTGGGCAGCCGCACGCGGACGCGCCCCCGCTGATGCCGCCAGCCCACCCCCGGGCGCCAGGCCCTGCCCACCTCGAGATCGATCTCGCGGCCCATCGGCGCGCCCACCACCACGCCCACGAGCGAGGCGGGCCCACGCAGGTGCGGCCCCAGGGGCACCGAGGCGGGCGCGGCGAGTCCGAGGAGCACGCCCAGGGCCAGCTCCGTGACCACGGGGGCGAGGCCCATGAGCCGCAGCGCGAGCACCGCGCAGGCCGACCCCACCAGGCTCGCCAGCCCCAGTCCGGGCGTGGAGCCCAGGGCAGCCCCTGCGATCACCCCCAGACCCACGCGCGTCCACCGGTCCATGCCGTCCTCGCGCCGGGGGCCCGCGCACGGGACGTGCCCGGGATCCCCGAGGATGGCCCGTGGCGACGCGTCGGAGCGTCGGGCGACCGACCGTCGGACCGCCGGCACCGCCGCCCTCCCCGCGCTAGCGTCCGCTCGTGGTGATCCCCCTCCTCCTCGCCAGCGCGCTCGGCCTCGCCGCCGAGGACGCCCCGCCCGTCGCCCCACCCCGCGAGGTGGAGCTGCTGTCGGCGGGGCGTGGTCGCAAGCACCTCCTCCGCATCTCCCCCCAGGCCGACGACACCTGGGACGTGCAGCTGCGTCGGCGTGCGAGCACCTCCACCTCCCTCGACCAGGGTCCGCGCCAGCAGACGCCGCTCCCCGCCCAGGTGCACGAGCTCACCGCCCACGTGGACCCGGGGGGCCTCGAGCTCCGGCTCCTGGCCGCCGAGCAGCCCGGCGCCCCCATGGAGCTGCACCTCGATCTCCGCGACGCCGTGCAGGCCCTCGCGGCCATCCCCTGGGTGAGCGCGCCGGATCCGCGCCAGCGCACGGTCCCGGTGGTGCAGTCCGTCCCCGACGACCCGGACGCCCTCCAGGCCGAGCTCGTGGCCGACGTCGCCTGGAGCCTGGACCTGGTGAGCGTGCCCCTGCCCGAAGAGCGCGTGGGTCGTGGGGCGCGCTGGCGCGTGCAGCGGCCCGCCACCGAGCAGGGCATCGCCGTCACCCAGGAAGCCACCTACGAGGTGCTGCGCGTCAAGGGCACCGAGGTGGTGCTGGGCCTGTCGCTCACCCTGCACACCGCGCCCGACGCCCTGCTGGACGAGGCGCGCGTGGAGGGCTTCGAGGCCACGGGGGAGGGCACCCTGTGGCTCGACCTGCGCCGACCGCTCGCGCGCGCCGCCGATCTCTCGCTCGACGGCAGCATCGTCGTCACCTGGATCGACGAGGACGTGCCCCACCGCGTGGACGGCACCTTCCACACCCGGCTGCAGCTCGCCACGCGGTGACGGTCGATGCCGGAGGGCGTCTCGGTTAGGCCGCACGGCCCCATCCCGCCCGCACCGGAGGATCCATGACCGCACCTCTCCGCGTCGCCGTGACCGGCGCCGCAGGCAACATCGGCTACTCGCTCGTCTGGCGCCTCGCCTCGGGCAGCTGCTTCGGCCCGGATCAGCCGATCATCCTCTCCCTCCTCGAGATCCCGCAGGGCATGCAGCGGCTCGAGGGCGTGGTGATGGAGATCGTCGACTCCGCCTTCCCGCTGGTGCACGACATCGTCGCCACCGACGACGCGGGCACGGCCTTCGCCGACGCCGACGCCATCTTCCTCGTGGGCAGCCGCCCGCGCACCGCCGGCATGGAGCGCGGCGACCTCGTGGCCGCCAACGGCCCGATCTTCGTGGGCCAGGGCAAGGCCATCAACCGCGCGCGCAGCAGCGTGAAGGTGGTCACGGTCGGCAACCCCTGCAACACCAACTGCCTCATCGCCTCGCACTACGGCTCCGACATCCCGAAGTCGCAGTTCACCGCGATGACCCGCCTCGACCAGAACCGCGCCGTCGGCCAGCTCTCCAGCCGCCTGGGCGTGCCGCCGGCCGACGTGAAGGACGTGGTGATCTGGGGCAACCACGGCCCCGAGATGTACCCCGACGTGACCTGGGCCTCGGCGGGCGGGAAGCCCGTGCGCGAGCAGGTCGACGCCGGCTGGCTCCAGGGCGACTTCCTCAAGACCGTGGCGCAGCGCGGCAAGGCGATCATCGAGGCGCGCGGCGCCTCCTCGGCCGCCTCGGCCGCCTCGGCCGCCATCGACCACATGCGCGACTGGCACCTCGGCACCGGCGGCGACCTCGTCAGCATGGCCGTGGTGAGCCAGGGCCAGTACGGCGTGCCCGAGGGCCTGGTGTTCTCGATGCCCGTGCGCTGCGAGGGTGGCAGCTACGAGGTGGTGGAGGGCCTGGAGCTCGACGACTTCGGCAAGGCCAAGCTCGCCGAGAACATCGAGGCCCTCGCCGGCGAGCGCGAGGCGGTGGCCGACCTCCTCGGCTGATCGGGCGCCGCACCACCCCGTCGCCGGGGTGGTGCCTCCGTCACGGTCCGCACGAGACCACGAAAAAGGCCGGCTCCTCGCGGGGCCGGCCTTCGTTGGCTGCGTGACGAGCGCCCCCCGACGCCTGCCTCACTTGCCCTGCGGCGCCCGGTAGCTCGTCCAGCGCTCGCTGGTGCCCTCGTCGGCCTGCCGCTGCTCGCGCGCCGTCATCACGCCGCGCAGCGTGAGGCCGAAGACCGCGAAGGCCATCAGCAGGGCGATGCCCATGAGCAGCTCCCACGTCTCGATCGCGGGCAGGAAGGCGTTCGGATCGGCGCCCGTGGCCACCGCGATGCGGTAGCCGACGTAGCCGAAGAGCGTGACCGGAATCAGCCACAGCGCACCGGCCAGCACGACCTGATCGATGCCACGGCGGCTGTCGCGGCGCTCGCGGCGACGCTTCTGGTTCTGGGAAGCCATGGGACCTCCATCACAGGCGGAGCAGGAGAGCTTCCGTCAGGACACGCCCCCCCGGGCACGACCATGGCTCCAAGGTAGCCGCGGCACCCCGAAATGTCACGTCGTGTTCGAAGTTCAGCTCAAGCGGCCGCCCGACGACCCGAGGGCTCGTGGTGCGCGGCGCGCACGCCCGGACGGGAACAGATCCGGAAGCTCGCGAACGGTACGCTGTAGCCTTGTTCCTTCCTCGAACGTCACGTGAATCCCGCGGAACGTTACGCGACGGATTTCCACATCGAGCGTTTGACCACAAGCGGCGCGCAGGATTGTCAACTGCACGTCAAGACGCTGTGGGCGTCTCGAAGATCGGACGCACGAGCACCGGCGCCCACCCTGCAGGCGGATCCAGCCCCAGCAGGGCCAGCAGCGTGCTGCCGACCGAGGCGAGCCCTGGCGCGACGAGATCGTCGCACACCTCCACGCGTCCGGCGGGATCCACCACGACGAAGGGCACCGGAGCCAGGGTGTGGCTGGTGCGCGGCTGCGGACGGCCGTCGTCGTCGCGCACCACCTCCCCGCGCTTGTCGCGGGTCCACATCCCGTCGGCGTTGCCGTGGTCGGCGGTGACCAGCAGGATGCCGCCCGCAGCGCGCACCGCCCGCTCCAGGCGCCCGAGCTGCAGGTCCACGCAGGCCATCGCGACGCGGGTGGCCTCCAGGTTCCCGGTGTGGCCCACCATGTCGCCGTTCGCGTAGTTCAGCCGCACGTGGTCGTAGCGACCGGACGCGACGGCCTCGAGGCAGGCATCGGTGACCTCCGCGCACCGCATCCAGGGCGCCTCGTCGAAGGGCCGGCGATCGCTCGGGACCTCCGTGTAGGTCTCGAGCGCAGGATCCAGCAGCCCCGACCGGTTGCCGTTGAAGAAGTAGGTGACGTGCCCGAACTTCTGGGTCTCGGCGCAGGCGAAGGTGCGCAGGCCGTGGGCCACGAGCTCGGCGCCCACGGTGCCGTCGATGCGCGGAGGCTGCACCAGGAAGTGCTCGGGCACGCCGAGGTCGCCGTCGTACTGCATCATCCCGGCGAAGTAGACCTGGGGAACCCGCGCGCGGTCGAGGTGGTCGAGCCCCGGCTCGGTGAAGGCGCGCGAGATCTCCACCGCGCGGTCCCCGCGGAAGTTGAAGAGCAGCACGGCGTCGCCGTCCTCGATGGTGCCCACCGGCGCACCGTCCGCGTCGGCCACCACGAAGGGCGGCACGTACTGGTCGTCCACCTCGGGGTCCTCGGCGTAGGCCGTCTCGACCGCCGCCACGGCGCTCGGGAAGGCCCGCGCGCGGCCGAGCACGTGCGTGTCCCAGCCCCGCTGCACCATGGGCCAGTCGGCCTCGTAGCGGTCCATGGTGATGCGCATGCGACCGCCGCCCGACGCCACGCGCGCGTCCACGCCCTGGTCGGCCAGGGCGGCCAGCTCAGCCTCCAGCGGCACCAGCCAGGTGAGCGCCGTGCGCCGACCCACGTCGCGTCCGTCGGTGAGCACGTGCACCCGCAGCCGGGTGACACCGTCGTGGACGGCCCGGGCGATCAGGGCCCGCAGGTGGTCGACGTGGCTGTGCACGTTGCCGTCGCTGAGCAGGCCCAGCAGGTGCAGCGTGCGCCCGCCCACGAGGCGACGCCACACGTCGGAGGACCACGTCTCCTCCTGCTGCAGCGCCAGGTTCACCAGCTTCGCGCCCTGGTCGAAGACCCGTCCGGCGCCCAGCGCGTTGTGCCCCACCTCGGAGTTGCCCATGTCCTGCTCGCTCGGCAGGCCCACGGCCGGGCCATGCGCGCGGAGGGCGAGCGTGGGGCAGGTGCGCAGCAGGCGATCGAGGACGGGCGTGCGGGCGGTGGCGACCGCATCGTCCTCGCCGCCGTCACCCAGGCCGACGCCGTCGAGGATGCAGAGGACCACGGGGCCCTCGGGCTTCGTCCACATCGCTGCCTCCAGGGGGGCGCAAGCGTCACCCAGGCGGGCGTGCACGTCCACCGCGCGTGGTGCCGGCAGACACGCTAGACGCGTGCCGGAGGCGCACACGGTGCTGTGGCTGCTCACGATCCTGGCCGCCTGCCAGGGCGACCCCCCGGTGCTCACCGAGGTCGCGCCGATCACCCCCTGGCCGGGCGACACGCTCACGCTCCAGGGCACGGCCCTCGGCGCGAGCCCCGACATCCTCCTCGTGCGCGGCACCGAGCAGATCCCGCTGCCGGCCGCGCTCGCCGAGGACGGCAGCGTCACCGTGGACCTGCCGCCCGACACCCCCGCAGGCGCCTGGTACGTGGTGGCCCGCACCGAGGACGGCGCCACCGAGGCCCCGCCCTCGATCGAGGTGTGGACGCCCGCCACCGAGCCGGCCTGCACGAAGCGCTACCAGCTACGCACCGAGACCCACCGCACGCAGCGCAAGATCGCCTTCGACCGGGTCTTCGCGAACCACCCGCCGGAGCGCCACGTCTTCCTCGGCGACGACCTCGCCGGGCTGGCCTTCGAGCGCACCCCGCTGGCCGACGGGCGCACGTGCGAGGCGCTGTGGCTGGGCACGGCCGACGGCGGGCGCTGGCTGGTGGCCGACGACGCCGACCTGCCGCTGCTGGAGCGGGCGCGCGCGATCGCCGACGCCCTCGGCCTGCCGCTCGAGGGCGCGTAGGCGACGACCCGCGCTAGCGGAACTTCCGGTAGATCGGCAGCTGGAGCTTCTGCTCGCCCTCGGGCGCCTCGAAGACGGCGTCGCCCACCACCCCCTGCACGCAGGGCACGAGGTCGGGAAAGCGCTCGGGCTCCTGCAGGAAGGCCGTGGCCACGCCCGCCACCCTCCCGGCACCGGCGCCGTCGGGGACCACGGTGAGCTCGATCACCACGCTCTTCGTCTCGGACCGCGCCGGGCCGTGCTCGCGCAGGCAGCCGCGCAGGCGCTCCTCCCGGTCCTGGAAGAGGGCGGTGATGCCGCGCATGCCCACGGGCAACGGCTTGCCGAGGTCGGCGGCGGGCAGCCCCGCGGACCCCACCTGCAGGTTGTAGGACGGCCGCCAGATGCGCTCGGCCGGCGGTGGCTTCGGCGCCTCGCCCCGCAGCATCGCCTCGAGGGTGGGCTTCTCCTCCTCCGGCGGGGCCGTGTCCGCTTCCGCCTCGGCCTCCACCTCGGCGACCTCGGGCGCCGCCTCGGGCACCGTCTCGGCCTTCGCCTTCGGCGCCGGGGCGTCGAGGGGCTCTCCGGTGGCCGGACCCATCAGGGTCATGAGCGCCACCGCCCCCGCGAGCCCCGCACCCGCCACAGCCACCAGTCCGAGCCTGCGGTCCACGCGCACTCCAGCAAGGCGTGTCGCCTAGCCGGCCCGGGAACGGCCCGCCCGGACCCGTCGGATCAGATGACCATCGCCTCGGGGGCGCGGAAGGACCGGCCGATCGCGAAGTCGCCGAGGTCCACCCTGCCGGTGGGGAGGTCGACCCACGGCAGGTCGCGCCCCGCCTGCACCAGCGCCGTGCCCACCGCGGCCGTGAACGGTCCGAACATCGCGCCGTGCCCCGAGAAGCCCACGAGGCGGATCAGGTTCGACCGCAACGGATCGTAGGCGAGGAAGGGGTTGTGGTCGGGCGTGACGCCGTAGAAGCCCGAGGTGGTGGCCACCACGCCGTCGAAGGCGCCGATCGCGGGCACCACCTCGGCCAGACGCGCCCAGGCCTCGAAGGGCACGGCGTCGATGCCGGCGTCGTGGGCGTGGCCCGGCGCCACGCGGTCCTGGTCCTCGGGGGTGAAGTCGGGCTGGGGGTCGCCCCCGTGGGCCCAGCCCATCAGCAGCAGGTCGGGGTTCTCGGGCCGGCCGTACACCCCGCTGGGCGACACGATCATCGGCAGGCCCATGAGCTCCTCGCCCGTCATGCCGCCCGCGCGCCGCACGAACCACAGGTGCCGCTTGAGCGGGGCGACCGGCAGATCGGTGGCGCCCAGCACCGGGGCCAGCTGGTCGGTCCAGGCGTTCGTGCAGTCGAGGAAGACGTCGGCGGCGAAGCGGCCCTGGGGCGTCTGCACGGCCACGATGCGGTCGCCCGCCACCTCGGCGGCCTGCACCGGCGCGCGCACCACCACCCGTCCGCCCAGCTCGCGCACGCGCCGCGCCCCCTCCTGGTAGACCACCTCGGGGTGCAGGAAGCCGTCCGTGGGGCACCACGTGGCACCGGCGAGCGCGGCCGTGTCCACGGCCGGGAAGCGATCGGCGAGCGCCGCGCGGTCCAGCAGCTCCACCTCGGCCAGTCCGGCCCGGTGCTGCAGCGCCACGCGGTCGCGCGCGGCAGCCAGCGCCTCGTCGTCCTCCAGCAGGAACAGATAGCCACGCTGCTCCAGCACCCGCTGACCGACCTCCTCGGCCAGCTCGAGGTACGAGGCGACGCTGTGACGCATCCCCTGCACGGTCGACACGGTGGAGAACTGCTGGCGGATGCCGGCCGCCGTGCGGCTGGACGATCCGGCGCCCAGGTGCATGCCCTCCAGCACGGTGACCTCGATGCCCGCGAGCCGCAGCGCACGCGCCACGAGCACCCCGCTGATGCCGCCGCCGATCACGACCGCCGAGGTGGCCACGCTGCCTCCGCCCTGGCCTCCGCGTAGCACGGCGTGTGGCCCTCCCCGACCCCCGGCGTGGTGGCTTTCGTGGTCACGGTGGCGTGCTGGGCGCTGACGCTGCCCGGCGCCCTCGATCGCCACCCCGCGCTGGTGCGGGCGCTGCCGTGGCTGGGAACGCTCGGCGCCCTCGGCGCGGCGGCCTGGCTGGTGGGTGGCCCCGAGGCCGTGCCCACCGACCTGATCCTGGTGCTCAAGGAGGGCAGGGAGACCGACCTGCTGGGGGCCCTGTCGCGCTCCCACCCCTGGCTGGCCGCGCGCGACACCGGTGCGTCCCCCCCCCTGCGCGACGTGGTGTGGCTGCACCTGGGCGTGGTCGGCCTGTCGGCCCTGCTCCTGGGGGGCATCGCCGTCGCCACGGGCGCCCTCCGCGCCCTGCCCGTGGCCCTCGTGGTGCTCGCCTCGCCGTGGGGCGTGCACGCCGTCCTCTCCGAGACGCCCGCCGCCGAGCTGCTCCTGCTCGTGCTCCTGGGCGCCGGGCTCGCCGACGCGCGCCACGGCGGTGGGGCGTCACGCCTGCTCGGCGTGGTCGGCCTGGTCGCGGCCACCCTCGCGGGCGCCGCGCTGCGTCCCGAGGCCGCGATCCTCGGGGCCGCCGCCACGGCAGGCGTGCTGGTCGACCTGGCCTTCCCCATCCGCCGGCCCGTCACCCTGTCGGCGGGCGCCCTGCGCCTGCTCGTCGCGCTGGGTCTGGTGGCGCTCGGCGGACGGGTCCTCCACCACGGGGGTCCGATGCTCCCGCTCGCGCTGCCCTTCGAGCCCACCAGCCGCACGGCGCCCGCGCTCCACCGGCTCGTGGTCGACGCCACGGCCTTCGTCAGCGGGCCCGCCGCGCTGCTGGCGCTGCTGGGCCTGGCGCTGCTGCCCGCACGCAGCTGGACGGGCGTGTTCCTGGTGGCCGGCACCCTGGGCGTGGCGAAGATCCTCGGCCTCGCCGCCCACGACGGCCACGCGCCCTACGAGACCCTGCGCTACGGCGCGATCCTGCTGGGACCCCTCGCGCTGGCCGCCCTCGAGCCGCAGCGTCGGCTGGGCCCGCGGCCCCTCGTCGACGCGCTGCTCCTGGGGACCGTGCTGGTGGGCGCGGCACTGCGACCCGTCGGCGCGCCGGACGCCCTGCCCGAGCACCCGTGGCAGACGGTGGAGACCACCCAGGTGGTGGGCGCCCGCTGGTGGATGGACGTTCGCGCGGCGCACCCCGACTGCCTGCTGGTGAGCCGGCTGGCGATCGCCGAGGACGACGACGCACCCCAGGCCCGCATGACCTTCCTCCTCGAGCCCGCGCACCTGGGAGGCCCGCTGGGCTGGGCCGCCCCGCGCAAGCGCTTCCTGCGGGAGGACCCGCCCTGCACCCTCTTCGTGGCGGGCATGGACTGCAACCTGACCGGCGTGGACTGCGGACCGGCCATGGCGGGGTGGCGCTTCGGCGAGGAGCGCACCGGCACCTGGCCCGAGCACAACACCCACCACGGCGCCCACCGCCAGCCCCTGCGCCTGATGGTGCTCACGCCGCCGTGAGCGCGCCTCGCCGCCCACGCGCCGCCGTGAGAGGGTAGGACGCCACACCGTCACGAGGATCGGCATGCAGAATCGCTGGGACGACGACGAGGCCCGGGCCGCCCTGGGCCGCTGGGGCTCCTGGGGCGAGGCCCTCGCGCTGCGGGTCTACACCTCGCGCCTCATCGGCGCCGAGTCGGCCCTGGTGCTGCACGGCGGCGGGAACACCAGCGTGAAGGCGCCCTACCGCACCCTGCTCGGCGAGGAGGTGGAGGCCCTCTACGTCAAGGGCTCGGGCTGGGACCTCGGGTCCATCGAGCCGCAGGGCCTGCCCGCGGTGGAGCTCGCCCACATGCGTCGCGTGCTGCGCGTGCCCGACCTCACCGACGAGCAGATGGTGAACGAGCAGCGCACCCACATGTTCGACGCCTCGTCGCCGAACCCGTCCATCGAGACGCTGCTCCACGCCTTCTTCCCGGCCCGCTTCGTCGACCACAGCCACGCCGACGCCATCCTCGCGCTCACCAACGCGCCCGACGGCGAGCGCCACCTGCGCGCGGCCCTCGGCGACGACGTGGTGGTGGTGCCCTACGTCAAGCCCGGCTTCGACCTGGCGGTGCTCGCCGCCCAGGCCCTGGAGGACCAGCCCGACGCCCGGGCCATGGTGCTGCTGCAGCACGGCCTCTTCACCTGGGGCGACACCGCGAAGGCCGCCTACGACGACCACATCGAGCTGGTCACGCGCGCCGAGGCCTACCTGGCCTCCCACGGCGCCCGGCCCACCGCCCCGGCCGACGTCGCCGCGGTCACGGAAGCCCAGGCCCGCGCCGGTCGCCTCGCCCCCCTCCTCCGGGGCGCCCTCGGTGGCGGCTTCCTGCTGGGCCACCGGGTCACGCCCGAGCTGCTCACCTGGGTGGACGACCCGCGCCTGGAGGCCTGGGTGGCCGCCGGTCCGCTCACGCCCGACCACGTCATCCGCACGAAGAACCGGGCCTGCCTGGTGCGGGTGCCGCTCGACGACGAGGCCGCCTGGCCCGCGGCCGTGAAGGAGGCCATCGACGCCTACGTGGCCGACTACCACGCCTACGTCGACGCCCAGGTGGCCCGCACCGGTGGCAGCTACACCCGCCTCGACCCCTGGCCGCGCGTGATCCTCGTGCCCGGCGTGGGCGCCTTCGGCGTGGGTGCCGGCCCCAAGGACACCCGCATCTGCCTCGACATCACCGAGCACACGCTCGCGGTGAAGGAGGCCGGCGAGGCGCTGGGCGGCTTCTCCGGCCTGTCGGACGACCACCTCTTCGACGTCGAGTACTGGTCGCTGGAGCAGGCCAAGCTCGGCAAGAAGGGTGGCAAGGCGCTGGGCGGCCGCGTGGCCCTCGTCACGGGCGGGGCCGGCGCCATCGGCGTGGGCGTGGCCAAGGTGCTGCGCGCCGCGGGCGCCGCGGTGGTGCTCACCGACCGCGACGAGGCAGGGCTGCAGCGGGCCGTCGAGGTGCTCGGCAAGGGCGCCGACCTGCTGGCCGTGCCCGCCGACGTCACCCAGGCCGCCAGCCTGCGCCTCGCCTTCGAGGCGGCCGCCCGGGCCTTCGGCGGCGTGGACGTGGTGGTGGTGAACGCCGGCATCGCCCACTCCCGCGCGCTGGTGGACCTCGAGGAGGAGGCCTGGCGGCGCGTGCAGGAGGTGAACAGCACGGGCGCCTTCCTCACGGTGCGCGAGGCGGGCCGTCAGCTCCAGCGTCAGGGCCTCGGCGGTCACGTGGTGCTGGTGAGCTCGAAGAACGTGCTCGGGCCCGGTGCCGAGTTCGGCGCCTACAGCGCGAGCAAGGCCGCCGCCCACCAGCTCTGCAAGGTGGCGGCGCTCGAGTTCGCCCCCCACGGCATCCGGGTGAACATGGTGGCGCCCGACGCCGTGTTCGCGCAGGACGGCGTGCCCAGCGGCCTGTGGGCCGAGATCGGACCCGACCGCGCCAAGGCCAAGGGGCTCGCCCCCGACGAGCTCCCCGAGCACTACCGGGGCCGCAACCTGCTGGGCACGCCCATCACCGGCGAGGACGTGGGCCGCGCCGTGCTCTTCTTCGCCAGCGCCCAGACGCCCACCACCGGCGCCACCCTGCCGGTGGACGGCGGCCTCGCCGGGGCCTTCCCGCGGTGACCTCGGGCCGCGCCGCCGCGGTGGCCCTGCTGCTCGCGGTGGCCGGTGAGGCGATCGCGGCCCCCTTCGACGGGGCCCCCGAGGGCCTCGTGGAGCGGGTGGAGGCCACGCCCTTCCAGCAGCGCTTCCTCGTGGACGGCGTGGACGTGCGGCTGGTGAAGGCCCCCGGGCCCGACGAGCCTCCCCGCCCCGCACGCTGCCGTGGCGGTGGCGTGGAGATGCAGGTCGACGGCCGCCCGTCCGAGGCGGCCGAGGCGGTGATCGCCCGGGCGTGCGCGCGTCTCGAAGTGGACGCCCCGGCCCTGTACAGCGAGGTGCACGGCGACCTGCCCGATCGGCCCGACCCTCGCGCCCGCACCGCGCTGCGCCTCGTGGCGGCCGCGTGGGTGCTGCTGCTCCTGCTGGGCCTGCCCCGCACGCCGGCCCCCTGGCTGTGGGCCCTGCTTGGCCAGGCGGTGCGCGTGATCCTGGCGCCCCCACGCATCCTCATGGGCGAGGCCTACCCGTACGACCGCCTGCTCACCTGGCTGGGCCTGCGGGAGCCCAACCTGCGCTACGGCCTCGGCAGCTCGGCCCTCGCCGACGTGCTCCGGCCCCTGTTCGGCCAGGTACCCGACGCCTTGCACGCCGCCGACCTCGTGCTCAGCGCGCTGGTGATCCCCTGCGCCTGGGGTGCGGCGCTGGGCTTCACCGGTGACCGCCGCACCGCCCACGCCGCCGCCGCCCTCGCGGCCCTGCTCCCGCTGCCCGTGGCCCTCGCCGGCACCGAGTCCATGTTCGTGATGTGCAGCCTGCTGCTCGCAGCCGGCCTGCTCGGCCTGGCCCGCGGCGACCGCGGCCTCCTCGCCGCCGTGTCGGCAGGCCTGCTCGCGCACACGCGGCCCCTGCAGGTGGGCATGGCGCTGGTGATCGTGGTCACCCTGGCGCTGCGGCGTCGGTGGGTGGCGGGCCTGATGGGGCTCACCCTCGTGGCGTGGCGCCTGGTGCAGATCGCCGGCCTGCCGGGCGACCGTCCCGTGCCCGGTGGCGACGACCTGCGTCGGCTGGCCCTGCACCTGGTGGGCGACGGCAGCCCCACCGTGGTGCTCGACCCCTTCGTCACGCCCTGGTGGCTGGTGCCGCTGGCGCTGCTCGGCGCGTGGACGGGCTGGCGCGCCGGTCACCGCGGCGCGGTGCTGCTCCTGGCGGCCACGGCCGCGGCGGGCACGGTCCCCTACCTGCCCTTCCACCGCGCCACCGACCAGCTGCGCTTCCACCTGCCGGTCCACACCGCGTGGGCCCTGCTCGCCGCCCTCGCCGCGCCCACCCTCCTCGCGCTGTCACCGGCCCGCCGCGCCGCGGTGGCGGTCGCCCTCCTGTCGGGCCTCGTGCTCGCACGCCAGCCGCTGGGCGGACCGATGGTGCACGCCGTGGAGCACGCCACCGCCCGCGAGCTGCTCTGCGCGCTGCCCCCCGACACCGAGGTGGCCTACGACCCCGCCAACGACCTGCACGGCGGCCGCGCCCGCTGGATGGGCCTGGCCTGCGACGTGCGCATGCTCCCCACGCCCGAGGACGGCGAGCTGCCCGACGGAGCGCTGGTGTGGCGCGGCCAGGCCGACCGCATGGAGGGGGCGCGGCCGCCCGGTCGGTGCGCCCGGGAGCCCGTGGACCTGCGCACCACGCCCTCGTGGACGGGGCGCCTCATCGACCTCGGACCCGACGACGTGGTGATCGGCCTGGAGCGCGTGCGGTGCGCCGCGCCCGCCGCGGAGCCATAGAGCCCGGCAGGAGTCCCCATCGCCCCGCTCCCCTTCGCGCTGACCGGCCTCGCGCTGCTCCTCCTGGCCTTCGGGGCCTGGCGGACGCGCCGGCTCCGTGGCGTGGTGGCCGTGGGGCTCGGCCTCGCGTGGACGCTGTGGCTGGCGGAGGGCCTGCTGCGCCTGCGGCCCGACCCCACGGGCGACCTGCCCCTCACCGCGCCCCGCTGGCACGCCGACGGCCTGCCCGCCCTCGACGGCCACACCGCCCCCCGGGACTACGCCGCGGAGCCCACCGACCGCCCCACGATCGTGGTGCTCGGCGACTCCTTCGCCGCGGGCCAGGGCGTCACCTTCGACCAGGCCTTCCCCTCGCTGCTCGAGTCCGACCTGCGCGCCGACCACCCCGACCTGCGGGTGCTGCGCCTCGCGCGTCCCAGCCGCGCCCTCTGGGACGAGGTGGTGCTGCACGGGGCGCTCGGCAGCCGGCTGGACCCCGAGGTGGTGGTGTGGACCGTGGTGCTCAACGACGTGGGCCTGCCGGGCCACGCAGTGGGCAGCGACCTCGTCGACGCGCCGCCCGCGCGGGCCGGGAGCGGCTGGGCCCTCGTGGACACCCTGACCCGCCTGCGGGCGAACCGCGCGCTGGAGGCCCGCACCGAGGCCCTGTACCAAGGCGCGTGGACTCCGGAGCGCGCCGAGTGGCGCGACGCCCGCGCCCGGATGCAGCAGCTGGTGCGCGCCGAGCAGGCCCGCGGCACCCGGGTGGTGGTGGCGATCTTCCCGCTGCTGCACCGCCTCGACGCCTACCCCTTCGTCGCCGCCCACGAGGCCATCGCAGGGGCCGTCGCGGAGGCCGGCGGCGAGGTGGTGGACCTGCTCGGGGCCTTCGAGGGCCAGCAGGCCGCCACCCTCTGGGCCAGCCGCTCCGACCACCACCCCAACGCCCGCGCCCACGCCCTGGCCGCCGAGGCGATCGCGGCGGCGATCCGCGCGCGCCCCTGGCCCGATGCCGTGGGGCCCACCCCGTGCGCCGCGCTGCCGTCCCTGCCCGGCCTGGAGGTGGCCCAGGCCGCGGCCTGCGCGGAGGGAACGGCGGCCGACCTGCTCGCCCTGGGCCGACGCCTGCTCGCCTTCGACGTCTTCGCGCCGGAGCTCGGCATGGTGCCCGAGGTGGCCTCGCGCGCCCTCGCCAGCGACCTCGCCGTGGTGGCGGCCGTGCGCGATCCCGCCCTGCGCGCCGAGGCCCTCGCCCTGGTGCAGGAGGCGCGGCGGCCGGCGCCCTGACGGCGCGCTACGGGCCCGACCACACGGAGGGTGGAGATGGCACACGTGCTCGGCGTGATCGGCGGCAGCGGCCTGTACGCGATGGAGGACCTCACCGACGTCGAGGAGATCGAGGTCGACACCCCCTGGGGTGCCCCCTCCGACGCCCTCATCCGCGGCCGCCTCGACGGCCGCGAGATCGTCTTCCTGCCGCGCCACGGCCGGGGCCACGTCCTGCTGCCCACAGAGGTCCCCTACCGGGCGAACCTCTGGGCGATGCGCAAGCTGGGCGTGCGCTGGGTGCTCTCGATCTCGGCGGTGGGCAGCCTGCGCGAGGCCGTGGAGCCCGGTCACCTCGTGGTGGTCGACCAGTTCGTCGACCGCACGCGGGGGCGGCCCTCCACGTTCTTCGGCGGCGGCTGCGTGGCCCACGTGCAGCTCGGCGACCCCATCTGCGGCACCCTGCGCGGCATGCTCCTCGAGGCGGCCCGCGGCGCGGTCGACACCACCATCCACGACGGCGGCACCTACGTGTGCATGGAGGGCCCGCAGTTCTCCACGCGCGCCGAGAGCGAGCTGTACCGGGGCTGGGGGGCCGACGTGATCGGCATGACCAACGTGCCGGAGTGCAAGCTCGCCCGGGAGGCCGAGATCTCCTACGCCACCCTCGCCCTGTCCACCGACTACGACTGCTGGCACACGGGCCACGACGAGGTGAGCGTCGAGGCGGTGGTGGCCACGGTGAAGGCCAACGTCGCCGCGGCCCAGCGGGTGATCCGCGCGCTGCTGCCCCAGGTGGCGGCCTACGGGGGACCGGTCCCCAAGGCCCAGCAGGCCCTCGCCGGCGCGATCATGACGGCGCCCGACCGCATCAGCGCCGAGGCACGCGCCCGGCTGGGGCTCCTGATCGACCCGCATGTCGGCTGAGGAGGCGGGCACCGCGCCGCCCGGCCCCTCCGCCGCGAGGTGGCCGTCGCTCCTCCTCGCCGCGCTCGCCGGCGCCTGGGTGCTCTGGTGGGTGCTCCCGATCGCCCGGGACGCCGCCGGTCCCTTCCCCCACGACCTCTGCGTGCCCATCCGCGCGGCCCGCGCGTGGCAGCTCGGCCTCCTGCACACCGGGCGCATCCACGACGTGGACGTGGACTGCGGGTCCACCGGGCCCTTCCTCTACCCCACCTGGGTGGCGGCCCTGTGGTCGATGGCCTGGGGACACCGGACCGTCGCCGAGCTGCGCGCGCTGGTGCCCGGGCTCGTCGCGTGGGTGGAGGCCGCGGCGCTGGCCGTGTGGGTGCTGCGCTACCGCGTGCGCCCCACCCCCTGGGGACTGCTGGCCGTCGGGCTCGTGGTGGTGCTGCTGCAGCGGGCGCTCGCAGGCAGCGCCGTGCACGGCAACCTCGACCCCGTGGTGCACCTGGCGGTGGCCACCGCCCTCCTCGCCACGCGAGGAGGCAGGCCCTTCCTGGGCGGCCTCGCCTGCGGGCTGGCCACGGCGCTGAAGGTCTTCCCCTTCGCGCTCGTGCTGCTGGCGCCGCGCACCCGGGACGAGGCCCGCTCCTTCCTCGCCGGCACCGTGGCCGCGGTGGTGGCCTCGGCCACGCTCGACCTCGTGTTGGGAGGACCGCTGCCGTTCACCGGCGTGCGCTACGGCTTCGAGCAGGCCCTCGTGTCGAACGGCACCAGCCTGGTGGAGCTCGCGCTGGCCCACGAGCTGTTCGACGTTCCGACTGCCTTCGCCGTGTGGGCCGCCACCGGGGTGCTGCTGGGCGGGTGGTGGATCTGGCTGCGGCGACGCATCGGCGCCAGCGATCTCACCGAGATCCTCGGCCTGATCGCCCTGGTGGCCCTGCTGCCGCGCAGCCGCATCTACTACCTGGCCCTCGCCGCGGGCCCCGCCGTGGCGCTGCTCGCCGAGCGCCCCGCGGCGCGGGTGGTCGCGGTGGGGCTGCTGCTGATCATGGGCACCCGGGACCCCAGCTACGCCGCCACCTGGGGCGTGCTCATGGCGCTGCTGGTCACCGGGCTGGCCGACGGCACGTGGCGCGCGCTGCGCTCAAGCGGGACCTGACGCGCCCGCCGCCACGAGCTGGTGGCTCACCCCGATCCCCGTGGTCTCCCAGCCCACGAAGCGCAGGCCGGGCCAGCGCCGCTGCCAGGCCGCCACGCGCTCGGCGTGACCCAGGCGGTACTGCGGGATGCCGTGGGGGTGACGCACCACGTCCACCACCGCCGGCGCCGCCCGAAGCCCGTCCACCTCGGCCACCGCCGCCCAGGCGGCCGCCACCAGCTCCGCGTCCGACCCCAGCGCGCGCGAGGGGGCCCGCGTGCCCCCCAGCATCACCCGCACCAGCACGCACCCGGGCGCGTGACCGGGGAAGGTGGCGCTCACGTACAGACCGCCGAGCACGTCCAGCCGCTCGCGGCGCGGCGCGAGCCAGCCGAAGCCCCGCGGCAGTCGCTCCACGTCCTCCCGCCGGAAGGCCAGGTGCACGGCCGCGATGGGCGAGGAGGGCACGGCGAGCTCCGGCGCGCGCAGCCACCGCGAGGCCTGGGCGAGGGGTGCCGCCACCACCACCTCCCGCGCCACCAGCGAGCCCCCTGCGTGGCTCACGCGCCAGCCGTCGGGCACCGCCTCGAGGCCGCGGACCCCACACCCGAGGTGCAGGTCGTCGCCGAGGCCCCGCGCCATCGCGCGCACCAGGGTCTCCACGCCGTCGTCGAAGCTCAGCGGCCCCCGGGGCAGGTCCACCGCGGGGCGCCGACGCAGGGCACCACGCAGCACGCTCCCGTGCGCCCGCTCCAGGCCGGCGAGCGAGGGCAGCGCGCTCTGCACCTCCAGCTCGTCCGGGTCCCCCCCGAAGATGCCCGCCACCAGCGGGTCCACGAGGCGCGCCCCCGCGGGCCCGAAGCGACGTCGGGCGAAGGCGGTGACCGTCTCGGAGGCCGGGGCCGTCCCGCCCACCAGCGGCTCGGCCGCCAGGCGCACCAGCTCCCAGGGACGCACCGCGGGCCAGCCCACCAGCTCGCGCGGCCCCCGGGGCAGCGCCACCCGCTGGCCCTCGTGCAGGATCCACCGCAGGGCCGCGTCCGGCGCCGGGGTCACCAGCCGCTCCCGCAGGCCCAGCTCGTCCACCAGGGTGGCGAGCTCCGCGGTGGCCTGCAGCGCCTGGGGCCCCTGCTCCAGGAGGAGCCCGTCGCGACGCACCGACCGCACGAGCCCTCCGGCGCGATCCGACGCCTCGAGCACCCGCACCTCGCGACCGGCGCGGCGCGCGCGATGGGCCGTGGCCAGCCCCGCCACGCCGGCACCGAGGACCACCAGCTCGACCACGCGACCTCCGGGTCCCTCCGCCTATCGGTGCGTCCGGGCCCTGTCGTGCAGGCCCCCGGCCGCGGGCCGTCGCCGCGCGGTCCCCGACCTGGGCG
Organism: Alphaproteobacteria bacterium; assembly: GCA_020632955.1. Lineage (GTDB taxonomy): Bacteria > Myxococcota_A > UBA796 > UBA796 > JACKEO01. Next base: position 27,873 of record JACKEO010000022.1, on the reverse strand, counting down.
TGCTACGCTCGCCGCTCCGCCGGAGCCGGGATGCCCGCCGCCCTCCTCGCCGCGCTCCTCGCCGCGCCCGCGCTGGCCGACGACCCGGGCCAACCCGACCCGATGGAGCGCCTCCGCGGACCCCACGGCGCCGACGCGCCCGATCCCGTGCGGCGCCAGGACACCTGGGACCTGCACGGCGAGCTGCGCGGTCGCGTCGACCTGCGCACCGACCCGCCCCTCGACCCCGAGGGCGCCGTCAGCGGTGGGGGATGGTGGCTGTCGTCGCGGCTGATCGTGGGCGTGGACTGGCGCCCCACCGACCGCCTGCAGGTGGCGCTCGAGCTGGAGGCGATGAACGGCCGCTTCGCCGGTCCGCCCGTGCTCACCGGCACCGCCTACAGCGACGAGGTCTTCCGCCTGCGGCGCGCCGACAGCCGCGACCTGCTCCGGGTGCTGCCCCGCCGCCTGGGCGTGGCCTACGCCGACCCGGGCATCGGCCAGGTGCGCGTGGGCGTGGAGCCCTTCACCTGGGGCACCGGGATGCTGGCCAACGACGGCGCGGGCGATCCCGACTTCGGCGACCCGAACACCGGCAGCCTGGTGGCCCGCCTGGGCTTCAGCACGGCCCCCTGGCGCTTCCGCGACGGCGCCACCGACGCCGCCCGCGGCACCGTCTTCTTCGTCTCGCTCGACACGGTGCTGCGCGACGACAACGCGGCCCTGCTCGACGGCGACACGGCGATCCAAGGCGTGCTCGGCTTCCGCCTGGGCCACCCGGTGATCGACGTGGGCGCCTTCGGCGTGGCGCGGTGGCAGCGCGATCGGCAGGATCCGCTGGATCCGAGGGAGGGGCGCACCACGGTCACCGCCTTCCCGATCGACCTGTACCTGAAGGCCCTGCTCACCCCGCGCCGCCTCACGGATCAGCGGGTGGTGCTGGAGGCCGAGGCCGTCCTCGTGCACGGGACGTCCGACCGGCCCTACCTCGACGAGACGCAGGCCGGCGTGCGGGTGCAGGGCGTGGGGGCGGTGGGTCGCCTCCGCTACGATCACGACCGTCTCCGCCTCAGCGTGCGCTCCGAGATCGGCCTGGCCTCCGGCGACGACGACCCCCGCGACGACGTCGCCCGCAGCTTCGCCTTCCACAGCGACTACAACGTGGGCATGCTCCTCTTCGAGCACGTGCTGCCCCTGCTCACCGCGCATGCGCTGGACCGGGCCGCCGATCCGGCGCTCGTCGCCGTGCCCTCGCCTGGCGGGCGGTTCACGGTGAACCAGGGCGTGGTCACCAACGCCGTCTACCTCAACGGCGTGATCCGCTACCGCCCGCTGCCCGACCTCGAACTCCGCCTGGGCCACCTCCAGGCCTGGGCGCCCGGCGACGTGGTCGACGTCTACCAGTCGGCGCGGAACGGCGGCTACAACACCACCTCGGGCGGCCAGGTCGGCGGAGGCCGGTCGTACGGCCACGAGCTCGACCTCGCCATCCGCTACACCGCCCGGCTGCCCCACCGCCTGGCCTTCGACCTGGGGCTGGAAGGTGCCGTCCTCCTCCCCGGCGATGCCTTCGACGGCCTGGGCGGCGGCGCGCTGCCCACCCAGGGCCTCGGTCGTGGGCGCCTGGCCTTCCGATGGTGAGGACGTCCATGCGCCTCGCGCTCCCCCTGCTCCTGGGCGCCTGCGTGTCGCCCAACGGACCCGCCTCGGTGGGCTGGGCCCCCACCGTGCGCACGCAGGGCCCCACGGTGGTCTACGACCTCGACGCGCGGCCGCTGCCCGAGATCCCCCTGCCGAACGACGCCGCCACCCGGCTCGACCCCACCTCGCCCACCGGCCGTCGCCTCAACGTGAGCCTGCAGGCCACCACCGACCACGAGCGCGAGGTGCGGGCCCGCTTCGACGCCATGGACGGCTTCGGCGCCTTCGCCCCGCTCAGCGTGCGCTTCGACGCGCCCCTCGACGTGGCCGACCTGCTCGCGCGGCACGCCGACGACGACTTCCAGGACGACGCCATCCTCCTGCTGAACATCGACCGCGACTGCGCGCGCTACGGCGAGGAGATCGCGCTGGAGCTGGACCGCGGGCGGTACCCCGTCAGCCAGTACGGCCACGCGAAGGCCACCCCCGACGGCCAGGCCCCCGACGGCCAGGTGATCGAGCCCTTCGGCAGCACCTTCTTCCCCTTCGACGCCCACGCGCTGGCCACCAACCTCGTCTTCGAGGAGCGGTGGGAGGACCGCAACCGCAACGACCTCCTCGACCCCGGGGAGGACCTCGACCACGACGGGGTCCTCGACCAGCCGAACTTCCTCGACCTCGGACGCTGCCAGCGCCAGGGCGCCACCCCGCTCGAGCGCGACCAGTGCGTGATCCACCACCTGCTCACCTCCTACGAGCGCGAGACGAACACCCTGGAGCTGTGGCCCCTGTGGCCCCTCGAGGAGCGCTGCACCCACGCGGTGCTGCTGACGAACCGCCTGGTGGGCGAGGACGGAGAGGCCGTGAACTCCCCCTTCCCGGGCATCAACCCCCGCGACCAGACCCAGGCCCTGCGCGCCGCCGAGCCCCTGCTCGAGCGCTACGACCTCGGCCTGGAGGACGTGCGCTTCGCGTGGACCTTCACCGTGGGCACGCAGACCTCCGACCTCATGGCGCTGCGCGAGGGCCTGTACGGCTCCGGCCCCTTCGCGGCCCTGGGCGACGAGTTCCCGGTGTCGGGCCTGCACCTGTGGACCCGCGACGCGCTGCGCGCCCTCTGGGACTTCGAGCCCCTCGGCGGCGAGGACGGCGCACGGACCTGGCTGCCCGGGGCCTGCGTGGGCGACGCCCTCACCAGCCTGTGGGACACCACGCTCGCGGGCGGCGAGTGGGACGCCAACATGTGCGCCATCGAGGCCGACCTCTCCAGCACGGCCCTGTGGTTCGGCGGCACCTTCGCCGCGCCGGACCTGCTCGTGGACTCCGACGGCGCCGCCACCGAGCGCTACCCGCACGACCACGACGAGTCCTTCGACCTCGATCCAGCCACCGGCGAGGTGCGCCACGGCCGCACCGACGTCACCTTCTTCTGCGCGCTGCCCTACGAGGACCCCGATGCGGACTGCTCCCCGGGCAACCCCGAGGGCATGCCCTTCTGCAAGCCCTTCCCCACGGTGATCTACGCCCACGGCTATGGCTCCGCGCGCGCCGAGTTCACCCTGCACATGGGGCGTCACACCGCGATGGGGAACGCGGCCTGCGCGGTCGACAGCTACGGCCACGGCACCACGCGCTACCTCGAGGACCCGCTGGTGGGCGCGGCCCTCCGCACCCAGAAGGGCAGGCTCGACGCACTGGGCGTGGCCGAGCTGGCCCCGATGCTCGTGGTGGGCCGCGACCGTGACCTCACCAACGACGGCCTGTCGGACGGCGGCCTCGACCAGTGGACCGCGAACATCTTCCACACGCGCGACATGGTGCGGCAGTCGGTGCTGGAGGTGATGCAGCTGGTGCGGCTGCTCCGCCACATGGACGGCACCACCCGCGACGCGGCGGGACGCCTCCTCGGCGACGTCGACGACGACGGCGTGGTGGACCTGGGCGGACCCCACAACCGCCTCGGTCACTGGGGCATCAGCCTGGGCGGCATCCTGTCGGGCGTGCTGGCCGGCGCCGAGCCCAGCCTCGACGCCGTGAGCCCCAATGCGGCGGGTGCCGGGCTCACGCAGATCACCCGCCGCTCCACCCAGGCCGGCGTGCCCGAGGCGGTGGTGCTGCCGATGCTCTCGCAGATGATCGTGGGCTGCCTGCCCACCGACACGCACCAGCGGCCCGTGCTCGAGGGCGGGCGCGGCGTGGACTGCTTCCAGGGCCGCGGCCTCGCGCCCGACGCGGTGGGGGGCGAGCTGCGCCTGGCCCTCGTCGCCCACGAGCTGCTGCGCACCACGGTGCACGAGGCGGGCACGATCCCGGGCGTGCGGGTGGGCGACACGGTGGTCTTCGAGAACCTCGCGAACGGCGCGCGCCACGAGGGCTTCGTCACCGAGCGCGGCTGGGTGCGCCTCGCCGTGGCGTCCGACGCCCTGGACGCCGTGGAGCGCCGCGTGGCCCTGGGCTGGGGCGACGAGCCCGGCCCCTTCGAGGTGCGCGACACCCCGGCGATCGGCGACCCCCTGCGCGTGGTGGTCTCGCGGAACGGGCAGGAGGTCGGCCGCCTGGAGCGCCTCCAGCACGACGTGTCCTACGTGGGCACCACCTACCTGGCGGGCTCGCCGATGGTCGCCCTGCTCGACGGCTTCGGGTACGTCCGCAACACGCCCGACCTGCGCCGGCTGCTCGGCCTCGCCCAGCACGCGATCAGCCCCGGCGACCCGGGCACCTGGGCGCAGCACTACTTCCTCGACCCGATCGACGTCTCCGCCTACGACCCCTTCGACGACGGGCGGTCCCCCCGCGTGCTCGTGATGCCCACCGCGGGCGACAGCACGGTGCCCACCCACACGGGCATCGCGCTCGCGCGGGCGGCGGGTCTCCTGGGCGACTGGCGACGGGATCCGGCGCGCTGGGGCGCCACCTTCGGCTGGCGCCAGCTGTTCGCGCGCGACGGCCGCTACGGCATGAGCGTGGACGACATGCTGGTGGCCACCTCGGTGGTGGAGGGCGACGCCCGCCTGCAGCGGTGGACGGTCGCCCCGCCCGGACAGGAGAGCGCCGCCTACTTCAGCCCCGAGGTGATCTTCGACGTGGACGACGTGAGCGACGGCACCGCCCGCTTCTCCTGCGGCCCGTCGGACTGGTCCGCCCTCCTCGGCGAGAACGGCTGCCCGCCCGCCTTCGTCAGCGGCGAGGGGGAGCCGGAGTCCTTCCTCGACATCCCGCAGGCAGACCCCGGCAAGGCCCTGCGCCGCGACCACCTGCGCGGGGACGGCACGTACGACGCCCTGCGCATCCCCGTCCTGCGCCCGCGCGGCCAGCACGGCATCTACAACGCCCAGCCCTTCCGCGTGTTCGACGCCGACGCCTACATGGTGGACTTCACCGCGCGCTTCCTCGCCACCGGCGGCGCCGACGTGAGCCACGAGCCCGGCTGCGACTGCTCGGCGAGCGGTGTGGGCGCCTTCACCCTCGACGGCGTGCCGCGCAGCCCGTCCGGCGCGCCCGAGGCCTGCACCCGCCAGTCGCCCTTCCCGGTGAACGACCAGGACCCGACCTACACCCTGAAGGTCTGCTCTCCCGCCTGCGCCGCCGCCTGGGGCCTGCGCACCCCGGCCGAGGCCGCCTGCGTGACGGACTGAGGCGCGTCCGTGGTAGGGGTCGCGGGGTGATCCGATGTGCGGCCGCTTCTTCCTCCGACCCGACCTCGACGAGATCCTCCGCATCTTCGACGCGGCGGTCGACGACGTGGAGGCCATCACCTCCCCGCGGTGGAACGTGGCCCCCACGCAGCAGGTGCTCGCGGTCTTCCGCGACGAGCTGGGCGCACGCCGCCTGGGCTGGTTCCGCTGGGGCCTCGTGCCCTCGTGGTGGAAGGACCCGAAGCTGCCGGTGTTCCTGAACGCGCGCAGCGAGACGGCCGCGAGCAAGCCGGCCTTCCGCAGCGCCTGGAAGCGCCGGCGCTGCCTGGTGCCCGCGTCGGGCTTCTACGAGTGGCAGCGCGAGGGCACCCACAAGCAGCCCTTCGCCATCGGACCGTCCGAGGGCGTGATGGCGATGGCGGGGCTCTGGGAGACCTGGACGCGGGGGCCCGAACCCGTGCGCTCGCTGACGGTCCTCACGTCCGACAGCACCGGCGCCATGGCCGACGTGCACGACCGCATGCCCGTGGTCGTGGACCCGGCCGATCAGGCGCGGTGGCTCGACCCCCGCACGGCCGACGAGGCGCTGGCCGAGCTGGTGCGCCCGTGGCAGGGCGCGCTGACGATCCGGGCCGTGGGCGACGGCGTGAACGACGCCCGCCACAGCGACGGCGCCTGGTTCGGGGAGGCCGCGTCGTGACGCTCGCGCGGCAGGCGGGCGGCGTGCTGGTGGGTCTGCTGGTCTTCCTGGGGACCGGCGAGGTGGCCGCGCGCGTGGCCCTGTCGTCGCCGGACTTCGTGCGCCAGGCGGCCTCGGGCACGGCCGACGCCCGCCGCGTGGCCACGATCGCCCGCGCCGTCCAGCTCGGCCGCATCCCCTTCTTCGACCACAACGTGGTGGTCTTCGACCCGCAGCTCGGACAGCGCAACGCGCCGATGGACGCCACCCTCGAGCGGGCCGAGGTGACCGCCCACTACCGGGTGGACGCCCAGGGCCTGCGGGCCACGGCGCCCGTCGGCTGGCAGCCCGACCCGGGCGCCGCCGTGATCGCGCTGGTGGGCGACAGCTTCACCTTCGGCGACGAGGTCTCCGACGAGGCCACGGCCGCCTGGGGCCTGCGTGAGCGCACGGGCGCCGTGGTGCAGAACCGCGGCGTGCTCGGCCACGGCCTCGACCAGATCCTGCTGCAGTGGCGCGCCGAGCTGGCCGACGCGCCGCCCGACGTGCTGGTGCTGCTGCTCACGAACGTGGTGGCCTTCCGGTCTGGCGCCGCCTGGGACAACTGGGCGCGCCCGTGGATCGAGGCCACGCCCGAGGGCCTCGCGGTGCGCGGCGTGCCCGTGCCCCCGCCCGACAGCTTCCTGCCGGCGTGGTGGTCGCCGCGCCTCGACGACGTGGTCACGCTGTGGCGGGCGCAGGCCACGATGCACACCGACCTCGACCGCGCGCTCACCCTCGCCCCCCGGCTGCTCACGGCCCTGGCCGACGAGACGCGCGCCGCCCAGACGACCCTCGCGGTGGTGTACGCCCCCGTGCCGTCCGAGGTGGAGGGGCCCGACGCCGCCGCCTCGGCCGTGCACGACGCCGTCTTCGTGCCCTGGTGCGAGCAGGCCCGCGGGCCGCTCTGCGTCGACCTCCTGGACGCCTTCCGCGCCGCCGCCGAGGAGGGCGTGGACCTCACCGAGGTGCGCCACTGGAGCGCCGAGGGGCACGCGCTCGTGGCCGACGTGCTGGCCGAGGTGCTGGACGAGGAGGGGCTGCTCGGCGAGGCCGCGGGGGAGGAGGGCGAGGACTGAGGTCGCGCGTCCGCGACGCCGCGCTTGCGGAGGGTCCTCGGATCGATCTATACATAACGAACGTTCGGCATCCATGGAGGTCCCATGCGACCGCTCGTCTTCCTCACGCCCCTCGCGCTGTTCGTGCCGGCCTTCCTGGCCACCACCGTGGGCGGCGCGTGGACCTGGACCATGCCGCTGCTCACCTTCGGCCTGGTGCCGGTGCTCGACCAGCTCGATGCGGGCAGCACGGCGAACCTGGACGCCGAGGCGGAGGCGGAGGCGCTCGCCGACCCCCGCTACGCCGCGCTGCTGTGGGCCGTGGTGCCCCTGCAGCTGGCCCTGCTCGCCACCTTCGCCTGGCGGCTGGGCACCGTGGCCATGCCGGCCTGGGAGCTGGCGGGCACGGTGGCCACCATGGGCATCGCCTGCGGCGTGTACGGCATCAACGTGGCCCACGAGCTGGGCCATCGTCGCCACCCCGGCGAGCAGCTCCTCGCCAAGGTGCTGCTGGCCACCAGCCTCTACGTGCACTTCTTCGTCGAGCACAACCGCGGCCACCACCGACGGGTGGCCACGCCCGAGGATCCCGCCAGCGCGCGGCGGGGCGAGTCGGTGTACGCCTTCTGGGCGCGCGCCGTGCCCGGGTCGTGGCGCAGCGCCTGGGCGCTGGAGTCCACGCGCCTCGAGCGCCTGGGCCTGCCCTGGTGGAGCTGGCAGAACGAGCTGGTGCGGCTGCTGGCCGGGCAGGCCGTGCTGGTCGCGATCGTCGGCCTGATCGGCGGCCCCGTGGCCCTCGCCGGCTTCGCCGTGGCTGCCACGCTGGGCTTCCTGCTGCTGGAGACCGTCAACTACGTGGAGCACTACGGCCTCGTGCGCCAGCGCACCGATCGTGGGGCCTACGAGCGCGTGCGGCCCCACCACTCCTGGAACAGCGAGCGTCCCGCGGGCCGCGTGCTGCTGCACGAGCTCACCCGCCACGCCGACCACCACGCCCACAGCACGCGCCCCTACCAGGTGCTCCGCCACCACGCCGAGGCCCCCCAGCTGCCTGCCGGCTACCCGGCGATGGTGCTGCTCGCGCTGGTACCGCCGCTGTTCCGCGCGGTGATGGAGCCCGAGCTCACGGCCTGGGAGGAGCGCTTCGGCACGCAGACCCAGGCGGCGTGACGAGGCTGCGGGCGCGGCGTAGGTCAGCGGTCCGAGGTGCCCGTGCAGCCGCCCCGTCCCCAGTCCTGGCCCACCCTGCCCGTCGCCGGCGACGACGGGGTGGTGGGCGTCCGCCGCATCCTGTGCATCGGCAAGAACTACGCCGCCCACGCCGCCGAGATGGGCGACCCCGGCGCGCGGCCGATCCACTTCACCAAGTCGCCCGACGCCCTGCTGGCCGCGCCGGGCCCGGTGGCGATGCCCTACCCGCCGCGCACGCACGACCTGCACCACGAGCTGGAGCTGGTGCTGTGCCTGGGGGCCGGCGGCCGCGACGTGCCGGTGGCCGACGCCTGGGACCTCGTGTGGGGCTACGCCGTGGGGCTCGACATGACCCGGCGCGACCTGCAGGCCGCCGCGAAGGCGAAGGGCGGTCCGTGGGCCTCGGCCAAGGACTTCGACGCCGCCGCGATCGTCGGCGCGGTGGTGCCGGCGACGCGGGTGGGTCGGCTCACGTCGGGGCGCCTGCGCCTGGAAGTGAACGGCCAGGTGCGCCAGGACGCCGACCTGTCGCAGATGACGTGGCCCATCCCGGCCCTGCTGGCCGAGCTCTCCACGCTGATGACGCTGCGCGCCGGCGATCTGGTCTTCACCGGCACGCCCGAGGGCGTGGGGCCGGTGGTGCCGGGCGACGAGCTGCGCGGCCACATCGAGGGCGTGGGGCAGCTCGCGGTCACCATCGCGTGAGCGCGCCGCCCCGCCAGGGTTAGTCCCGCACGGAACAGCCGGGCCCTGCGGCGGGTCCGGCGCGCTGCGGAGGCTGCCCATGACCCCCACCCTGCTGCTCCTGTCGTCCCTCGCCCAGGCCGGCGACCCCTGCGACGCCAAGGCCCTCGAGAAGGCCGTGATGGAGGCGCCGCCGTCGGGCATGGCCGAGGCCTACGTGGCCCTGGCCTCCTGCGACGCCAAGCGCGGCAAGAAGGCCGCCGCCTCCCACATGAAGCGCATGGTGGCCGACAACACCGCCATCCCCGCGCTCGTGGCGGCCATCAAGGTGGGCGCAGCCGCCGACGTGCGCGCCTGGATCGCCGAGGAGACCCCCGACAGCCGCAGCCGCCTGGTGAACAAGCTCGGCGGGGCCTGCGCCACCGAGCCCGCCGTGGCCTCCTTCTTCGTCAGCTCCCACGCCGATCTCGGCGCCCAGTTCTGGGAGGAGCGCTGGTACCGGGGCCTGGACGCCTGCCGCACGCCCGAGATCCAGCAGCTGCTCACCACGGCGCTCACCTCCGACGAGATCCCCAAGTCGGGTCGCCAGCGCACCGGCTTCGTCGCCGTGCTCGAGGTGTACGCCCGCAACCTGGGCGCCGCCGCCGTGCCCGTCATCGCCGGCTACCTGGCCGAGGCCGCCGACGAGGAGGAGCAGGCCCTGCTCGTCGGCGTCTTCGGCGACGCCGCCCGCGTGGGGTCGATGGACGGGGGCATGGACGCCGAGGCCGCCAGCGCCGCCGCCGAGGCCCTCGTGGCCGCCGCCCCCGGGCTGTCGCGCCGCTCCCTCGATCGCGCGCGCGGCACGCTCGCCGCCCTGGGCGCCGCCGAGGCCTCGGAGTCCATCGCCCAGCACGCCTGGCCCGACGTGCGCACCGCCGACGGCTACACCTACGGGGTGGCGCTCACCGAGGCGATCACCTGCAAGAACGGCAAGACCCGCGGCGTGCTCCACCTCGGCTCGCTGATCCACCCCGGCACCGCGTGGCCCGACACCGTGGCCGCCGACGCCCCCGCCAAGGTGGAGGCCGCCTGGCAGCCCGCCGACGCCAAGGGCTGCAAGGGCACCGGCGAGATCAGCGTGGTCACGAGCGACGAGCCCCTCTCGGAGTCCGAGGTCGCCGGCTGGCACGCCACCCAGCGGCAGGGCTTCGACACCCGCTTCGAGGGCGCGCAGAAGTCCTGGATCGTCACCCACAGCGCGCTCACGTGGTGAGCTGAGGTCGCGTCCGCGACACGAGGCGACGGGGCCGACGAGGTCAAGTCGGTCGCGCGGTGTACGATTCCTCCCGGGGGCGCCCGCAGGTGCCTCGGGGAGGAGACATGCACGCGTGCCGCCACCTGGTCACCACCGTCGGCGCCCTGGCGCTGGTCGCCGCCTGCAGCACGGGCGACGGCAAGGACACCACCGACTCGAGCGACACCGACGTGGGCGGCGACAGCTCCGACACCGGTGACACCGCCGACTCGGGCGACACCTCGGACACCGAGGACACCTCCGACACCGGCACCAGCCCCACCGCCTACGCCGGCGGCTGGTCGGGCACGTGGATGAACACCACCTTCAGCTCCACCGGCGACGCCACCCTGTCGATCGGCATCGACCAGGACAAGAAGGAAGCCACCTTCGGGCTCGACCTGAACGGCAACGTCTTCAACGGGGGCGATCCGCCCCTCATCTCGCTGACCGGCCCCTACACGAGCACCGAGCTCACCGTGTCGGTGACGGGCGACAGCCTCTTCGGCGACTTCAGCCTCACCTTCGCGTCGGACGGCACCGTGAACGGCATGGCCTCGCCGCCCCTGCTCCCGGGCGACATGACCTTCACCGGCACGGCCACCCCCACGGCCATCGACCTGACCTACGAGATGGACGACGGCGCCGGCGGCGTGTTCGCGAGCGGCACGATGAACTTCACGAAGGACAACTGAGCTCGCCCCGCTGAGCACCACGCCCCCCGGGCTTCCTCGACCGCCTGCGCGCCCTGGCGCAGGACGGGGTGGGAGGTCCCGGTGGACTGGCTCTGGCCCTCGCTGTGCGTCGGCTGCGGCGCGGTGGGCGAAGGGCGCCTCTGCCGCGCCTGCCGGGCGGTGGTGCCGGCGCGGCCCCGCCTGTACGTGCGCGGACTCGCCGGCGCGTGGACGCTGGCCCGCTACGACGACCCGCTCGGCCAGGCCCTCCGCCACGCCAAGGTGAAGGCCGACCGCGAGGTGGCGGTGCTGCTGGGCGAGCTCCTCGCGCGGCGGCTGGCGCCCGTGATGCGCGACGCGCCGTTCACCGCGGTGGTCCCCGCTCCCAGCACCGTCGCCAGCCGGGTGCGCCGCGGCTTCGCGCCCGCGGCCGTGTTCGCCGAGGCCCTGGGGCGCGCCCACGACCTGCCCGTGGTGCACGCGCTCACCCGCAAGGCCGGCGCACGGCAGGCCACCCTCGACCGCACCGCGCGCCGTCGCAACCTCGTGGGCAAGGTGCGCGCCGAGGTGTCGCCGGGGGGCCTGGTGCTGCTCGTGGACGACGTGCTCACCACCGGCGCCACGGCCGATGCCTGCGTGCGCGAGCTGCTGGGGAGCGGGGCCCAGCGGGTGTGGCTGGTCACCGTGTGCGTGGTGGCCCGGCGTCGCACCCGCCGCTGACTGGCTCCCACGGCCCCCACGGGCCAGACAGGACCCGGAGGACGTCCATGCGCGCCGCTGCCCTCGCCACCGCCCTGCTGCTGTCCGGCTGCGGCGACGGCTGTGGAGGGGCGCCCCCAGCGCCCGAGGTGGCCGCGCCCGTGGAGGCCCCCGCCGCCCGTCCCCGCAAGCGCAGCCGCGCCGAGCGTCGCTTCGACGCCCCCACGCTGGTGCTCGTGGTGCTCGACACGGTGCGCGCCGACCACACCAGCCTCTGCGGGTACGAGCGGCCCACCACGCCCTACCTGGAGACCCTGGGCAAGCGCGCCGGGCCGGTCACCTACACCTGCGCCGCGCGCACGCCCGGCACCTGGACCGTGCCCTCCCACGCCTCGATGTTCACGGGTCGCACGGTGGCGGAGCACGGCAGCGACGCGATGGACCGCCCCATGGCGGCCGACCTGCCCACCCTCGCCGAGCAGCTGGGGGAGCGCGGCTACCAGTCCCTGCTGGTGAGCGCGAACCCCACGCTCAACCAGCGCAGCGGCCTGCAGCGGGGCTTCGACGAGGCCGTGGTGGCCGGCAACCTCACCGCCTGGCGGGGCGCCGACCTCGACGCCGTGCTGCGCAATGCGCTGGAGCGCCTGGCCCGCGACAAGCCCCTCTTCCTCGTCCTCAACATCTTCGACGCCCACGACCCCTTCCCCGAGATCCCCCTCGACGTGGCGTGGCTCACCCCGCGCGACGCGCTGGTCTACGACCCCCACCCCACGGGTCGTGAGGGCACCTTCCAGCGCTACCTCCGCGGCGAGCTCCCCCGCGACGAGGCCACCGCCTACGAGCAGGCGGTGAAGGACGGCTACGACTACGGCGTGGCCCGCGCCGACCAGAACCTGCGCCTCGCCATGACGACGTTGCGTGCCACGGGCTGGCTCGAGGGCCCCTTCCGCCTCGTGGTCACCTCCGACCACGGCGAGTTCCTCGGCGACAAGGGCATGCTCCGCCACGGCTGCTTCCCGTGGGAACCCGTCACCCGCGTGCCCCTGCTGGTGTACGAGCCGGGCCGCGAGCAGCCCCTCGACCTGCCCGACCCCATCAGCACCACCCAGGTCTTCCACCTGCTGCGCGACGGAGCCCTGGGCGCCGACGTCCCCGTGGTCTCGATGAGCGAGGCCCGCGTCACCGACCCGCGCCCCTGCGCCGACGCCGTGGCCCTCTGGACCGACGAGGACCGCAAGCTGGTCGCGCGCGCCGGCGAGGTGGTGGCCTACGACCTCGACGACGACCCCGGGGAGCGGCGGCCGTCGCCGGCGGCGGGGCAGGGCGTGGAGCAGCTGCGAGCGCTGGCGGAGGCGCACGCGGCGCACAGGGCGGAGGTGCGGAAGGGGGGTGGGGATGCGCGGCGGAGGGAGGAGATGGAGGCGTTGGGGTACGTGGAGTAGGCCAGCGTCCGAGAGGCCCGTCACCACGTCCATCGCTGGGCTACGTGCGCGGACGGTCGAACCTCGCTTACCGTGGGCGGGCGACGCCCGACGGGAACGGCGTCCGTCCCGCTGCAACGGTCAGGCCGGATCCGCCTCCGTGATCTCCCCGATCCCCGACAGGTGGACCGGCCCGGTGCCGGGCAGCGTGACCACCAGCTCGAGCGTTCCCCCTGCCGCCTCGACGAAACGCCGCAGCGTCGACAGGTAGAGATCGGACTGCCGCTCCATCTTGTGGACCGACGGCTGCTTCACGCCGAGGCTCTCGGCGAGCTGCTCCTGCGTACGCTCGGCGAGCAGCCGGAGGGCGCGGAGCCCCTCGACCTCTCGCCGCACCTCCGCCGCACGCGCGGCCACCTTGCCGCGCCGATCGGCGGGCAGGCTCTCGAGGACGTCCTTGTGGGTGCGTGCCATGTCAGCGCTCCTTCGACGGCTTGGGGAGGGCGTCGAGCCAACCCGTGAACCGTGCGTCAGCGGTCTTGATCAGCGTCTTGTAGAACCGAGCCTGGGACACGCCGGACTTGTCGCCCGCAACGAGCAGGATCGCGCGGCGGTCCGGATCGAAGGCGAACGCGATGCGCCAGACGCCGTTGCCGGCCTTGAAGCGCAGCTCCTTCATGTTCGCATGGCGCGAGCCCGAGAGCGTGTCGACGTGGAGGCGCCCGAGCGCGGGACCGAACTCGGCCAGGACCTCGGCGTGAGCAAGCAACTCATCCTGCACGTCGTCCGAGAGGGCGAGGAACTCGGGCTCGAAGTCGTCGTGGAACAGGATGGTCCAGCTCATGGCGGGAGCATAGCCCCGGGCCTATGAAAGGTCCATAGCTCTCGGGCTATACCGTCCGGGCACACCCTGTGGGAACGGTCGGTATGAGCGTAGCTTGACACTTGGTTCTTGGACGTGCACGACGAGGTGCAGCGGCGCCCCGACCTCGTTGCGGTGCTCGGCGTCCCGGCCGCCGGCGAGCAGGCGCCCGCCCGGTTCCGGGTGCTCGGGAGCGCCTCCGGGCACCCCGGGGACTTCGCGGCGGACGCAGGACACGAAGAGGAAGCCGTACGACCCGAGGGCGGAGGCTTGCCGGCGGGTGTGCGGGGGGCCGTCACCGCCGGACGTAGACCTCCAACGTGTTCCCGGTGGTGCCGCGGTCGAGCTCGAGGGGGCCCGCGAAGCCGAGGGGGGGCTGCTCGCCTGCGCCCGACGAGGCCCAGAGCCCGATGGTGCGAATGAGGCCGGGGTTCTGCAGGCAGCCGAACCCGGCGAAAGCGGTCCAGGCGAAGCCCCAGGCCTCCTGGTAGATGCCGGGACCGCAGGTGCCCGTCCCGTTCTGGTCACGGGGGTTGATCAGCAGGTCGGTGCTGCACAGGGCGTTCGCTGCCCGGATATTGCCGCTGCGCATCGGGATGCCGCCGTGGTTCAGGTGGCCATGCACCGCGCACACGGCAGCAAGGACCACCTCCTCACCACGGACCCGTCGGAGGCTGCCGGCTGGGGCACGCTGGAGAGCCAGGCCAGCTCCTGGCTCCACGCCGCCGCGGCCGCCGACCTGCCTCCGAGGTTCCGCTGCGCGGACAGCAGCGCTGGGTTCTGGGCCAGCGAGTCGAACGACCGAGAGACCACGGGAGCGCCCCGGGGCACGATCGGCTTCATCGCGCAGCCACCCCGGAGCGGGAGCGCGAGCACCTGCAGCTCCCTGCCGCTGTTCCGGCCCTCCAACACCGCCGCCCGGCACGACGTCTCCACGTTGCGCGCGGGGGAGCGGGACGACGCAGCGGTCAGGACGCGGAGGGGCCGACAAGGGTCTTGCCGGGCACGTCTGGCGCGGCCCGTAGGGGTCGGCGGGCTCGTGGATGCGGCGCCGCGCCGGGCGAGCGCAGTCAGGGCGTCGGGCAGCCGGTGTCGAAGGCGTAGGTGACCACCACCGCACCACCTGGCTGCGGAACGGCCGAGCCGCTGAAGACGATCTCGTTGGCTCCCGCGTCGTGGATCCACCCGTTCGCCGGGTCGGGGTCGACCTCCACGCCGTCGACCAGGACCACGGGCGTGCCGGAGGGCGTCTCGGTCAACGGGAAGCGTAGGGCGAGGCCGGAGGCCACCACCGTCGCCCGATCGAGCCAGGGCGCGATCTCGAGGTGGCAGATGTCCCCCCACTCGCCGCCTGTCTGCGTGATCGCCGCGTGGAAGCGGGGGGAGGGGTCGGCGTCCTGGGGCGATCCCACGGCGCAGCCCGCGAGGATGGTCCCGGTCCTCGGTCCCGCGAGCGCGTGGAAGGAGACGCGGGAGACGTCGCCGCCCTTCAGGCCGGCGAGCCACGAGGCGAACTGCGCGGGCGAGAACCCGGCGGACTGCTCCTCCTCGTCGGACACGGCGTAGACGGCGAGCATGGCGTCGGGGCGGAGGAAGGCCTGTCCCTCCCCGCTGGTGAGGAAGGCGCGGGTGGCGGCGAAGGCCTCCTCGCCACCGCAGGGACGCGACGTGGTGGCCTGCTGGGACATCGCCTCGGCCGGCTTCGCGGTGGTGGGGTCGACGATGGGACCGGTGAGGGTGGCGCAGGTCGCGGCGCTGTCGGTGGTGATGAAGCCGATGCGGTAGTCGATGCCGAGGTTCGTGAAGCGCGACACGACGACGGCCAGATGCCGCGCCACCTCGCTGTGCACCGTGTTCATCGATCCGGACTGGTCGAGCGCGAAGAGCAGGTCCACCGAGGCTGCCTGGCCCTGGACGAAGAGATCTTCGTACGAGGCGTCCTCAGCGCCCTCCCCGAGCAGGTCCACGCGTGCGTGGACCTCGGCGGCCGTGGAGCCCACGACCTCCAGGCGGGCCTGGCCGAAGAGCTTGATCTCGGAGGGCGTGAAGGTGACGGGAACGGTGAGCGACGTCGCCGCCGCGAGCGTGCGCCCCTGCGGCGAGGGGATCGCGTAGGCCGCCGCGTCCCGCCCCGCGAGGCGCAGTGCGGAGACCTCGACGTCGCCATCACCGTCGTTCGTGACCACCACCTCGCGTGCGACGCTCGTGCAGCCCACGGGGAGGGAGCCGAACCGGAGGGTGGTCGGGTCTGCGGTGAGGGCTCCGGTGGGGGGCAGGCCGCCCGTGTCGCCGGCACCCGTGTCTCCGGATCCCGTGTCTCCGGATCCCGTGTCGCGCGCGATGGTGTCGTCGGAGTCCGCGCCCGTGTCGCCTCCCCCGAGCTTGATCGGGGCGCCCCCGCGCGGGGCGCACGCCAGCAGCAGCACGGGCAGGAGTCGCAGCACGCTTCACCCCTCCGGACGGGCGCCGAGGAGGTCCACGGTAACCGCCATCGGCGTGCCCCACCCGATCGGCGCCCCCGAAGGCGGAGAGGAGCGAGGCCCAGAGCGCAGTGGCGCCGTGCAGCACGGTCACGGCGACCACGAGGAGCGGCGACCGTCGCCCGCGACGGGCGAAGGGGTGGAGCTGGTGCGGGCGCTGACGGAGGCGCACGCGGCGCACAGGGCGGAGGTGCGGAAGGGGGGTGGGGATGCGCGGCGGAGGGAGGAGATGGAGGCGTTGGGGTACGTGGAGTAGGCGCACGGCCCCGACCACGCGGGATCGAGGGGTATGTCCTGCAATTCGCCACCGCGGCGATGCCCTCCGTCGATCCACGCACGGTGCGCGCAGCAGACCACAGGCCCATGCGTTCACCATGAAATCTCGGACTCCATGTCCGAGATTTCATGGTATTTCGCCCCATGCCCGACCTCGTCCACCGCCCCTCCGAGCTCGCCCGCCTGCGCACGCTGCTGGAGGAGTTCCCCGTCGTGGGCGTGCTGGGCGCACGTCAGGTCGGCAAGACCACCCTCGCCCGGGAGCTCGGCGAGCAGCTCGACACCGCCGTCACCGCCTTCGATCTGGAGGACCCACGCGACCACGCGCGCCTGTCCGATCCGATGATCGCACTGCGCGACCTGCGGGGCCTCATCGTGCTCGACGAGGTGCAGCGACGCCCCGACCTCTTTCCGGTGCTCCGCGTGCTGGCCGACCGCCGGGAGGCGCCCGCCCGGTTCCTGGTGCTCGGGAGCGCCTCGCCGGAGCTGCTCCGACAGGGCTCGGAGTCGCTGGCGGGGCGGGTGGCCTTCCATCAGCTCGGCGGCCTCGCGCTGGACGAGGTCGGTGCGGCGTGCTGGCGGCGACTGTGGGTCCGAGGAGGCTTCCCCCGTTCGTTCCTCGCTCGCGACGACGCGGCCAGCCTGAGGTGGCGGCAGCAGTTCACGCGCACCTACCTGGAGCGCGACGTCCCCCAGCTCGGCATTCACGTCGGCGCCGACTCCCTTCGTCGGTTCTGGACCATGATCGCCCACTACCATGGGCAGATCTGGAACGGAGCCGAGCTGGCCCGTGCCTTCGGCGTCAGCGACAAGACGGTCCGCCACTACCTCGACGTGCTCGTCGCCACCTTCATGGTCCGACGACTGGCGCCCTGGCAGGAGAACCTGGGGAAGCGACAGGTGAAGGCGCCGAAGGTGTATCTCTCCGACCCGGGGCTTCTTCACGCGTTGCTCGGTCTCGCCGACGAGACCGACCTCCTCGGGCACCCGAAGGTGGGCGCGTCCTTCGAGGGCTTCGCCATCGGCGAGATCACCCGGCGTCTCGGCTGTGAGCCGGAAGAAGCGTTCTTCTGGGGCCTGCACTCCGGCGCGGAGCTCGACCTCCTCGTGGTCCGGGGGCGCAGGCGCCGAGGATTCGAGATCAAGCACACGAACAGCCCGGTCGTCACGCCTTCCATGCGGTCGGCGATCGAGAACCTGCGCCTGGACCAGCTCGACGTCGTCCACGTCGGGGACCGGACCTTCCCCCTGGGAGAGGGCATCCGGGCTGTCGGGCTGGCGCGGCTCCACGAGGACGTGGAGCCTCTCTGAGCGGCGCGTCCACCGGGCACATCCCGCCGGAACAGCGGCCAAGGAACAGCGATGAACCGAGGTTCTTGCGCTACGTGGAATAGCCAGGCCCCCGCACGCGACACCGATCCGGGCGGCCCCCTCGCAGCGTCCCCATGACCCTCCCCGGCCCCCACCCCGAGGAGGACGGCCGGAGACGCCCTCACTCCGCCGCCCGGCGGAACCTCACCGTCACGGCCACATCCACGCTCCGGACCCGACCCTCCCCCGTGCCGATGGGGCCCGTGGGGACCAGCGCGAAGGTGGAGGTGCGAGCCTCCCCGAACCGGAACAGGTCGTGCGCGAGGTCGCCATCGACGAGCTCGGCGCAGTCGGGCACCGCCGGGGCCTCGGGGTCGGCGACGATCCGCGCGCACAGCGCGGCCGGCGAGGCCACGTCCGCCGTGTGCGCGTCGAGCTCGGTCCAGCCCCGCCCGTCCCACACGGCGAGCGAGGCTCCGGCCTGACGCGTGCCGCCCGGGGTCCCCACGCCCCCGCCGACCCACCACGCCGTGACATCGCGGATCGTGGCCGGATCGAGGTCGAGGGCCTGCGTGGACACCGACAGCTGCAGTCGCGGGAACGCGGTGCTGTCCATCCGCGAGGTCCAGGTGTCGCCGAGCCGGGCGCCGCCGGCCGTCGCCCCGCCGAACACGACGAGCGAGGAGCCGACGCCGTCGAAGGCCACCCCCGCCTCGCTCCGGAGCGTGGGCATCCCCTCGCCCATCGGCAGCCTGGTCCAGGTCGCGCCGTCCCAGATCGCCCGGTCGTTCGTCACCGAGCCGCCGTACGCCACGGGAGCGCCGAGCGTCTCGTCGAAGACCATCCCATGGCCCGCGAGCGGGCCGAGCGGCGGCGTGGGCGCAGTGGAGCGCAGCAGCCACCCGCTGCCGCTCCACGCCCAGGTGTCGCCCCGCGCGCTCGCCCCGAGCGCCCCGCCCGACAGGAGCACCACGCCGTCGACGCGATCGTGCACCATCGCGTGGCGAGACCGCGCGCCAGGGTTGTTCGTGGTGCGGTTCGTCCACGTGGTGCCGTTCCATCCCCAGGTGTCGGAGAACCACGAGGTGGCGTCCCAGGAGGTGATGGGGACCCCGCGCAGCACCCCGTCCTCGCCGCCGTACAGCACCACCTCGCCGCGCACGGGATCGAAGGCCATCGCGTGCCCGGCACGCGCAGGCGGTGAGGTGGCCGGCGACCGTCGCGTCCAGGACGCGCCGTCCCACTCCCAGGTGTCGCCCAGCGCGCCCGTGCCGTCGCGGCCACCGAACAGCACGAGGACGCCGCGGCCTTCGTCGAAGGCCATCGCGTGCTCGGTCCGGCTCGAGGGCGTCGACACGAGGCGTCGGGTCCAGAGGTCGCCATCCCACGCCCAGTGGTCCGACACGGGCGCGCCACTGGACTCCCCGCCGAACAGCACGGTCTCCTCGTGGTCCGGGTCGAACACCATCGCGTGGCCCGAACGCGCCGACGGGGACGACGGCGTGCCGGGCATCCTCACCACGCTCCAGGTGCTGCCGTCCCAGGTCCACGTGTCGTCGCTGGCCCCTGCGCCCTCCACGCTCCCGCCGACGAGCACCACGCGCTGCCGCGCCACGTCGTAGGCCAGGCCGTGATCGTCCCGCGGGGGCGGCGCGCCTGGCGTGGCCCGCGGCGACCAGCCCGTCCCGCTCCAGGTCCAGCTGGTGGAGACCCGGGTGGTCCCGTCGAAGCCGCCCACCAGGAGCAGCGCGCCGGCCGCCTCGTCGTACACCATCGCGTGCCCCGCGAGCACCGGCGGCCCGCTGACCGGACCCACCTCGGTCCACGTGGCGCCATCCCACACCCAGGTGTCGCCCGAGGGCTGGTTGCCGGAGCGGATGCCGCCGTGGAGGACGACGACGCCACGGCCCGGGTCGTAGGCCATCGCGTGCTCCCAGCGGCTCGGGGGAGCCGCGGGCGGCAGGGCGCGCCGCCAGGCCTCCCCGTCCCACGCCCAGGTGCTCGCGTCCGAGAGCAGGCCCCCGAACATGAGCACCTCGCCCCGCGCCGCGTCGAAGGCCATCCGGTGACGGGTCCTCGACCCGGGCTGGGCGACACCACCCGACGCGCGCAGGGTCCAGCCGCGTCCGTCCCACTCCCAGGTGTCCTGGGGGGACGACCCGCCGTCCCAGCCCCCGTACAGCACCACCACGCCCCGCAGGGCGTCGTAGGCCATCGCGTGATCGGTGCGCGCTCCGGGGCCGTCGCGCTGCACCCGAGGCGTCCACTGCTGGCCGTCCCACTCCCAGGTCTCGTCGGAGATGCTGCCGTCGGCGAGCGTGCCCCCATGCACCACCACGACGCCTCGGGCCGCATCGTAGGCGGTGGCGAAGCTGTGCGCCGGCCCCGGGGACGCACCACGTCGCGGCGACCAGGGGGTCCACGGTGGGCTGGGCACCGCGTACGAGAACCCGGCGTCCGCCACCTCGACGCCCTGGGCGATCAGCGCCGGCCGCCACGGCGGGTCGTCCGGGCCCTCCGCGACCACCCTGTGCAGGGCGTGCGGGTTGCTCCCGCTCGCGCCGGCCACCTTGCCCGCCAGCGTCGCCGTCCACGCCACGTCGCGCACCCGCGCGGCGGGCGACGGGTTGCCCGCCACGTCGTGGGTGCGCACGACGACGTCGCCTGCGTCCGATCCGTACGCCACCTCGAAGGCGCCGTCCTCATCGGCGAACCCGCTGGCCAGCCTCGCACCCCAGGGCGTCTCGATCGTCACCAGCGTCCCCGGCGCCGCGGCGCCCTGCGCTCCGCGCACCTCGAAGGACGGCGACGACGTGTCCCCCGACGACGTGCCCCAGGGCGCGCGGTGGTCGACGATCCGATCGGGCACGTCCACGTCGGGCCGCTGCGTCGGCCCCTGGGTGTCCAGCGCGAGCACCACGTCGAGCGGCAGCGGCTCGCTCACGTTGCCCAGCGCGTCCTCCAGCACGACGGCGAAGCCGTGATCGCCATCGGGCCCGGCGGGCAGCGATGGCAGGGTCCACGCGACCACCCTCGACGTCTGCACCACGGGCGGCCCCCACGCCAGCGCCGCCGGGCCCGTCACCGAGAGCACCGGCGGTGGCCCCAGGTCCTCCGTGGTGACCACGCGCAGCGTCGCCTCCACCGGCTCGCCGGTGAGCGGGTCGTGCGTCGAGAACGACACCCGGGACGAGCCGTCGCCCGCACCCTGGAGGAAGGGCGCGCGCGCCAGGACGACGTTCGCGATCCCGGGCGGCGAGAAGTCGGCCGTGACCGACAGGGTCGTCGCCACCGGCTGCGGGTTGCCGAACCAGTCGACCAGCGACACCGAGAGCTCCTTCGGCCCGTCGGCGAGGGTGCGGTCGAGCACGCCCGTCCACGCCTGCCCGTCCACCGACCCGAGCAGCAGACCGCCCAGCCACACGCGCGAGGCCACGGGATCGATGTCCTCCAGGGTCGGGGTCTCCACCCGCACGAGCGCGCCGTGGCGCGCGCGCGGCACACCAGCCTCCTCGACCGAGGGCACCACCGACAGCGTCACCTCGCCGGCGGGACGGGGCCCCACGCCCTTGATGCGCCCCGAGCGCGCGGCCGCGGGACAGAGGCTGTCGCCGGCGGCGGTGTTGCCCACCAGGTCGGTGGCCGACACCGTCACCGTGTAGGTGTCGATGTCCACGCGGGGATCCGGCTGCACCACGCGCACGGCCAGCGTGCGCGCGCTCTCGGGGGGCGGCACGACCGTGAGCGGCGCGGGGGCGCTGACGGAGAAGCCGTCGGGCGCGAGGTCCTCGGCGAAGAACAGGTCCAGCGTGATCGGCGCGTCGGCGTTGGCGACGGAGGGCGCCAGCAGGCACGTCGCCGCGGGCGGCGTCTGGTCGACGACGACGCCGAGGTCGGGGCTCGCCACCGTGCGGTTGCCCACCCGGTCCACCAGCGTCAGGCGCACGCGCTTGGGTCCGTCGGCGTCCTGGGGCGCCACGGTCGCCCGCCAGGTGCCCGACGCAGCGTCCCACGGCATCGGGAGGTCGCCGAGCAGCACCGACGACAGATCGCGATCGATCGGCGCCTCCGTGTCGAAGGCCACCGCCAGCACGGCGCCGCCCCCCACCCGGGTGTCGCCCGCGCCGTCCACGGCGCTCGGGCCCGCGACCACCTCGAGCGTGACGCCACCCACGAGCGCGGGAGCGACGCCCTTCACCTCGATCACGCGGTCGTCCTCGGGACAGAGCGCGTCCCCGGTGGTGGTGTTGCCCACCCGATCGGTGGCCGAGACCTCGAGGGAGACCCTGGCGTCGACGCCGTCGGGGGCCCGGAAGCGTCGCACCCAGCGGTCGACCTCGTAGGTGGTCGGGCCCAGGGCAGACAGCCCCGCGGCCTCGACCCGCGGAGCCCCGTCCAGGGGTTCCGAGGCCGCGAGGGACGCGGTCACCACCTCGCCTCCCGCCACGGGCAGGGGGCCCACCACGCACGTGGCGGACGGCGCCGTGAAGTCCAGACGGACCGCGCCCGGGAAGACCCGCTCTGTGGTGTTGCCGGCGGGGTCGGCGAGGCGCACCCGCAGCTCGCGGCCGCCGTCCCCCTCGGTGCCGTCGAGGTGGAGGGACCAGCTCCCGTCGGGTTCCCGCCCGAGCGCACGGCCCGCGAGCGTCACCCGGGTGGCGTCCTCGTCGAGGCCCGGCGTGGTGACGAGGCGCACGGTGACGGTGTCGCCCGCCCTGGCCCACGGCACGCCCCCGTCCACGAAGGTCGACGGCGCGACGGCGATGGCGGGCGCGTCCAGCAGATCCGGCACGATGTTCCGCAGGCCGCCCGATCGGTCCGCCGGATCGCACAGCCCGATGGCGGCGTTGCCCACGCGATCCACGGCGTCGACCGCCAGCACGAAGTCGACGTTCACCGCGCCCTCGGGCGCCACCTCGTAGGGGCGGAGGGTGGCGGAGATCGGGGGCAGGGCGCGGACCTTCGCCCGCGGGTCGTTCGACCTGACGTCCACCGCCCCGAGAGGCTCGTGGGCCCGCACCACGAAGATCGAGGTCTCGCCCACGCGGGCGACGAGGGGCGACAGGGTGCAGTCGGCCGAGGGCGCCGACAGGTCCACCGTCACGGAGGCGCCGCCCGCGTCCACCTCGGTGCGGTTGCCCGCGCGGTCCACCAGACGGACGCGCAGGGGCTTCGCGCCCTCGATGTCCTCCTGCACCACGACGTGCTCCCAGCGACCGCCGCCCCTCGGGTCGAGCCGGATGTCGCCCACCTGCACGGTGGTCTCCACGAGGTCGAGGTCGGACGGGGTGGCGATGTCGACCACGACGCGCGCGCCCAGGGCGACGAGAGGAGGCTGACCCGCCTCCTCGTAGGTGCGCTCGCCCTCCACCGACAGCACGACCGCCGATGCGGTGGGACCGATCCCCAGCACCTGCCCGGTGCGATCGGCCTCCGCGCACACCTGCGCACCCGAGGCCTCGTTGCCGACCCGATCGGTGGCGGTGACCTCCACCAGGTAGGTGGTGTTGGCCTCCGGAGGCGCCTGCACGGCGGAGCGCCAGCGCGCGCCGGACCGCTCGGGTGGCGCGATCACCACCTGGCCCGACACGAACGTGGGCGGCTCGCGCAACGGCTCCTCCGGCGTGAACGAGAAGGTGACGGGCTCCACGCCGTTGGCGGGGCTGGGGCTCACGAAGCAGGCGCCCGACGGCGGCGTGAGGTCGAAGCCGATCACGTCCTCCACCCGCACGCCGAGCGGGTTCCGGGCGTCGTCCACGAGCTGGGCCTCGAGATCCTTGAGGCCGTCGCCATCGAGACCCGTCACGGTGCGCGACCAGGTGCCGGGCACGCCCGGCACGGGGAGGAGGTCCAGGCCCGAGAGCGTCACGCGGCTGGCCTCGGGGTCCACGGGCTCCACCGTGGGGATGCGGACCGTGACGACCGCCCCCGCGCGCACCCACGGCACGCCGTCGAGGTCGATCGAGGGGTCCGCGGTGACCTGGATCTCCCCGTCGGAGACGGGCCCGAGGCCCAGGTAGCTCCCCGTCCGGTCCACCACGGCGCACAGGCTCCCGCCGTCCGCCGGGTTGCCCGCGCGGTCGACCGCCGGGACGACCAGCGTGTACGCGGGCACGTCGACACCCGCCGGTCCGGTCACGTCGTACAGGTACTGGCCGTCCTTCAGGGTCCCGTCGCCGACGCCGACCCCGGGCACCGTGGCGGTGACCACGGGCGGGGCCTCGAGCGGCTCGCTCGGGACCACGGCGAGGCGGATGCGGTCGGCGGCGCGGGCCGATCGTGGAGACAGCACGCAGCCGGCGGTGGGCGGGATGAAGTCGGCCTGGACCAGGGCGGGCGTCGCCACGGCGCTGCGGCGTCCGCTCGCGTCGACGAGCTCGCCCGTCAGGCCCTTGGGACCGCTGCCCTCCTCGCCGTCGAACGTGCGGCGACACAGCAGCGTCGCCTCGTCGCCCTCGGTGGGCGCGCAGTCGAGGGCGGCTCCCTCGAGCGTGAGGCTGGAGGCGTCGAGATCGATCGGTCGGTTCAGGGCGAGGCGCAGGGTGAGCTCGCTGCCCTCCCGGACGAAGACCGTGCCATCCTCTGCCGCCGCCGGCGAGAGCACGCGAGGGCCACCCTCGAGGGTGGGGGGGACCACCTCGACGACGACGCCCAGCAGGCAGCCAGAGAGCCACATCAACCACATGCGCCACTCCTCGTGCGACGCGTGGAGACCCGCGCCGCGGACGTGCGGGCAACCCGCGAGGGTACCCTGGGGGGGGATCCGACGGGAGCCCGCCCGACGCGAACGTCAGGCGGGCGACACGCCGGCATCGCGAGGCGGTGCCGGCGCGCCCCGTGTCGATCAGGGGAGCGGGACCACCTCGCGACAGGTCGCGTGGAATCCCTCGGTCTCGGGCCCGGCAGTGACGACCAGGCCCGCGATCGCGGTGCCGGCCGGGCAGCGGGTGGCCTTGAGGTACCCCTGGCCCGTCGACCCGATCCAGCCGTGGGCCTCCGATCCGATGGGCACCAGCGTGCGGGACTTCGGACCGTCGCACTCGAGCGCCTCCACCCGCTCCACGCGATCCCACGTGGTGGCCTGGATGCCGCGCAGCACCGTGCCCTCGGGGCACACGCGGAAGGTCTGCGTCCCGAGGATCGGCTGGTTGTCGCTGCGCGCCTCCGCCAGGTACCGGTTCAGCGGCATCCCCGGGTCCTGGAACTTCCCGACGTCGCCGGCGTCCTTGGCGTGGACGACGGCCTGGTCGTACAGGTGCGCGTCGGTGGGCGCGCACACCACCCCGAGGTTGCCGACCATCCCCTTGTCGGCCGTGCTGCCGATGACGCCCACCGCCTGCATGTGCTCCGGGCAGGTCAGCGCCACCCGGTCGTACGACATGTGCCCGATCTGCTCCGTGGCGTCGAAGTACCTGCCCTGCACCGCGCCCGGCTCGCGCTCGTCCTGGATCAGCCGCCGACCCACGGGGCCGATGGTCACCCCGAGGTTCGCGCCCACCAGGTCCATGCTCCTGTAGGTCTCGGCCACGCACGGATCGTCGGCCCACGACGAGGACGGATCGACCTCCATCTCGTACCCCGCCTTCTTGCCGGTGGTGACCCTCGCGACGAGGTGGCTGACCCCGGCCATCACCCCCACCACGCGGTGATCGCGATCGAGCAGGGGGCCCCCGATGCCCAGGGAGGTGTGGTCCGCCGTGTGTTCGAAGCAGCCGGCCCCCACGCCCGACGGACAGGTGATCGACGCGCCCATCGTGCCCGGCGACACGACCGCCTCGATGGCGTCGCGACCGCAGAGCTCGTCCATCGCCAGGCCGTGCAGCGGCGTGCCGGCCCGAGGCCGCTCCGTGGCCAGCTCGAGGTGACCGAAGGCCTCGCCCGGATGGAACAGGCCCCCGTTGAGCTCGCACCGCAGGTAGGCGATCGGTCGGTCCCGCTCCTCGGCCTCGTAGAAGCACAGTCCGCCGCTGAACACCCGCTCCTCGTACACGGGGAGGGTCCACGGGTCTCCCTCGCCCGTCATGTACCCGAGCCCGTGCCCGCGCCGGCCGAGGATGCCCTCGAAGGCGTCCGCGTCCTCGGGCGTGGCGACGGTGGCGCCGCGGACCCAGACCGCCGTGCTGCCGTCCCGCACCTCGGCAGACAGGCAGGCCGTGCTCGTGACGATCAGCTCGTCCGAGGCGAAGAAGCCGCTGCAGTGGCGGGCCTCCGTGGCCGGATTGAACACGTCGACGACCGCCGTCCCGAAGATGGCGCGGGTGCGGTCGTCCCAGGCCGCGGATCGCGCATCGTCCGCGAGCGGTCTCCGGTCTCCGGCGCTCGCCAGCACGGCGCGCAGGCCCTCGGGGGACGCACCGGGCGCATGGTCCGCGCCGTCCGGTCCCGGTGTACACCCCATGGTCAACGCAAGCAGGGGAACGCCCCTCATCATCCTCATCGGCTGCTCCATGTCGTGACGACCTCGTCACGTGCCGCGCGTAGCAGCATCCTCCATGCCAATGTCCCCCTACGGCCGCAGGCCGATCCTGCAGGGATACGCGTTGATCATGCGTTCGATTTCTGGTCGTTCAGGCGACCAATTTATGTTCTCTTTGTCGATCGTCGACAGGGAGAAGCCCGCCGCCGGGCCCGCTCGCCCTGACGCCGATGCCCTCCTTCGGGTACGTGCCCACGCCCCCCACCCCCGAGCCCCCATGATCCTCGAGTCCGCCTTCCTCACCGTGCGCGACGGCCAGGCCGCCGCCTTCGAGGCCGCGCTGCAGCAGGCCCGCCCGCTCATCGCCGCCTCGCCCGGCTTCCAGGGCATCGAGGTGCGGCCCTGCCTGGAGCAGCCCGGCAGCTACCTGCTGCTCGTGTGGTGGGCGCGCCTCGAGGACCACACCGAGGGCTTCCGCGGGTCGGAGCGCTTCACCGCGTGGCGGGCGCTCCTGCACGACTTCTACGACCCGAAGCCCACGGTGCTGCACTACGGCCCCAGCGTGCTCGGCGACTGACCCGCCGGGCACGCGGGGCCGGGTGCGCAGCTACCGGTTCGGCTGCGGCGTCATCCGCAGGTAGGGCTTGAGCTCGCGGTGGCCCTTGGGGAACTTGCGCGCGATCTCGGCGGGGTCGGTGATCGACGGCACGATCACCACCTCCTCGCCGTCCTTCCAGTTGGCCGGGGTGGCCACCTGGTGGTGGTCGGTGAGCTGCAGGGAGTCGAGCACCCGCAGGATCTCGTCGAAGTTCCGCCCGGTGGACGCCGGGTAGGTGATGATCGCGCGGATGGTCTTCTTCGGGTCGATGAAGAAGACCGACCGCACCGTGAGCGTGTTGGCGGCCGCGGGCGGGATCATGTCGTAGAGCGCCGCCACGGTGCGCTCGGGATCGCCCACCACGGGGAAGTTCACCGCCACGCCTTGGGTCTCCTCGATGTCGCCCAGCCAGCGCTCGTGGTCGGCCACCGCGTCGACGCTGATGGCCAGGGCCTTGGCGCCCCGGGCGGCGAGCTGCTCCTTCAGGCGGGCCACCGTGCCCAGCTCGGTGGTGCACACCGGGGTGAAGTCCTTGGGGTGGCTGAAGAACATCACCCAGTCCGACCCGGCCCAGTCGTGGAACCGGATCGGGCCGTGCGTGGTGGGGGCGGAGAAGTCGGGGGCGGTACTGCCGATGTGCAGGCCCATGGGGCGCTCCGGGCGTGGGGTGGACCCTCTGGCCTAACCCCCGACCCCGGGCCGGTACACCTCCCACCGGGATCAGGACAGCGTGTGACCCGTCGGATCGAGGCCGCGGCCTCGACGCCCACGCGACGACGGGTTCCGACGGACGACGGAGGCGGACGATGCACAGGTCGATGGGGCGCTGGCTGGTGGTCATGGCGGCGCTGGCGAGCTGCGACGCGGTCGATGGCGAGAAGGACCCCGACACCGCCACCGACACCACCGACACCGACGCGGTGGACTCCGGCGACACCCTCCCCACGGGCGACT
>JACKEO010000021.1 GCA_020632955.1 Alphaproteobacteria bacterium | reverse complement strand
CGGCCGCAGCCCGCTGCTCGCCGACCGCACCTGGCACTGCCGCAGCACCCTCGACGTCGAGGCGATGGACGCCGCCGCACGCCTGCTCGTGGGCACCCATGACGTGGCGAGCTTCCGGTCGGTGGGCTGCAGCGCCAGCACCACCACCCGCACGCTGGCCGACGCCCGGGTGCAGCGCGTGGACGAGCTGGTGCACCTCGAGATCGAGGGCCACGGCTTCCTCCGCCACATGGTGCGCATCCTCGCCGGCACGCTCCGCGAGGTGGGCCTCGGCTCCCGGTCGGTCGACGACTTCGCCACCACCCTCGCCGCGCGCGACCGCCGCACCGCCGGACGCACCGCCCCGCCCCACGGCCTCACCCTCCTCTGGGTGCGCCACGCCGACGGCCCGGTCGCCTGGCGGGAGGACGAGGGCGAGGACGGGTAGCTCCGGCGGGGCCGAGGACCCGAGGAAGCGTGCACGGAAGCTGGTGGCCGAGGACCGCAGCCAGCGACGAAGGATCGACCGCTCCCGGGGCCTCCGTCAGTAGTCGATCTTCAGGCCCCCGGTGAGCGACCACCCCGACAGGTCGAGGCCGCTGCCGCCTGCGCCGATGTACTGCTGCCGGTACTCCACCACGAGCCAGGAGTCGTTGATGCCCGTGGCGGCCTCGAGCATGGCCGCCCGCTTCGGGGCCAGCAGGTCGAGCAGGAAGTTGCCACCCACCTGCCAGTGCCAGCCCAGCTTCGAGCCGCCGTTCGCGAGGTCGGGCAGGCGCTCGCCGTTGGCGTCGAGCGGCGTCTCCCACCAGTTCGCCCAGTCGAGGCCGATGCCGGCGTAGGGCACCACGGGCTGCTCGTCGATGACGTGCACGCGCGCCTTGGCCGTGACGTCCACCAGCAGCCACTGGCTGCTGAAGGTGTCGCCCGTCTGGGTGCCGGCGCTGGTGAGCGCCTTGCCCTGCTTGAAGACGTGCCCGACGCCGACCTCGACCTCGCCGTAGCGGAAGATCTGCACGCCGAGCAGGCCCTTGATGTAGGGCGCGTTCGAGCCGAGGGAGCGCGTGTAGACGGGGGCGTCGAACTGGAAGCCGCCGGCGTGGAACTCGAAGGTGGCCCAGGCGGGCGTGAGGTCGCGCTCGAAGATGCCGCCGGAGCGCTCGGGACGCCGCGTCTCCACCTCGTCCTCGGCCCGCGCCGCGGGCGCGATCGCGAGGGTGGCCACCGCCAGCGCGGCGAGCGCACCGCTGCGACGACGACGCACCCCCGCGAGCAGGCCCAGGCCCAGCAGGCCCCACCAGGCGCCGGGACGGTCGCCCGACGCGCAGGAGCAGGGCTTGGCCTCGCACTCGCCCGGGTAGAGCTCGCATGGGGTGAAGGTGGCGACGGGGGTGACCGACTGGACGTCGGACATCGGGCCCTCCTTGGTGCCGTCGGAGGCACGCACGCCCACGTAGTACGTCGTGCCGTTCTCGAGCCCCTCCACCCAGGTGTCGACCGTGGACGTGACCCCCACGGGGGCGACGACCTTCTTCGGCGACGTGGGCGAGCTGCTCGTGGGACCGCCGGTGGCGTAGGTGGACGCGGTGAACGCGGTGGTGGAGAAGTAGATGGCGTACTCGGTCACCCCCCCGTCGGGGAGGTGGTTGAAGAAGACGCGGAAGCGCCGATCGCCGGCCTGCACCTGCGCCGGCCCGAGGGCCACCACCGTGGGCGCCTGGTCGACCGTGAACTGGCCCTGGGCGATGCCGATGGGGGTGCCGCCCTGCGCGGCCACGTGGATCCACACCGGCGTGGCGCCGTCGTTGGCGTCGTCGGGCACCGTGAAGGTGGCCTCGACGGGCACGTCGGCGGTGACGCTGTCGGTGGCCACACGGTTGGTGCGGCTCTGACGGCCACCGCCGAGGAAGATCTCGTACGAGCCCGGCTCGTCGGACGTGAAGCGCACCGTGACCGTGTCGCCGGGTGCCGCGGTGCTGGGCGACACGCTGATCCCGTCGATCCAGGGACGGTCGGTGAGCACCCGGAGGCCACCGCCCGCGAGGCCCGCCACCACGTAGCCGGAGGGGCCCTCGATCAGGTCGGCCACCTCGCCGATGCCGGCCACGGCGAGGGTGGACCCGCCCGCGAGGTCGCCCAGATCGTAGACCACCAGGTCGTCGGCCTCCGCCGACAGCAGCGGCGTGTCCTGCACCGTGGCCTGGCGCCAGATCGCCGTGCTCGTGCTGTCGATGGCGCCCAGGGCCTGGAAGGCGCCGATGCCGCTGCCCACCGTGAACTGCCGGATCTGGTCGGTGCTGTCGTCGAGGAGCAGCGCGTCGCCGCCCGCGAGGGCCCCGTCGGCGCCGATGTCGAAGGGGGCGAGGTCGACGAGCGTGTAGGGCAGCGCCTGGGTGGGCAGCGAGGAGAAGGCGTTGGAGCCCAGCTCCCAGCGCACCATGCGGCTGTTGCCCAGGTCGACCACCATCGCGCTGCCGATGTAGCCCCCGTCGGCGTCCTTGCGGGAGGCGCGCAGCACGCCCTCCACGTAGGAGCTGGCGGCCACGGCGAGCAGGCCGTCGGGGTAGTCGGTGACCCGCGTGAGCTTGCGCTCGGCCAGCGTGAAGCGCGACCCCGTGGTGCCCTGGGCCGAGCCGTGGAGCACGAAGATGCCCTCGGTGGTGGCCGCGATGGCCACCACCGGCTCGTCGCCGGTGGTGACGGAGGTGACCTCCACGGCCGTGCCCTCGGCCAGCGAGAGCGGCGCGGCCACCGCCCCGTCCCAGGTCCACGTCTGGAGGATGCCCTCCGAGCAGCCCACGAAGACGAGCACGTCGTCGTCGGCCGCGTGGGCCATCGCGGCGAGGGGGCTGCAGCCCGCCGTGTCGCCGTCGAAGGTGAGCTCGGCGCCGGCCCAGGTGCGGGTGTCGACCAGCACGACGCCCTTGTCGCCCACCCCGGTGACCACCGAGAGATCCTGGCTGGCGCGCAGCTCGCGCACCGAGGCACCGCCGCCCTCGATCAGGAGCGGCGCCTTGGTCGGCGTGCCCGCCATCGCCGCTGCCACGAGCCCCAGCCACACCATCGACGCCTCGGGAAGAGTCCTGCCCACCCAGGGGCTAGCAAGGTGCGTGCCAGCACGCCCAGGGGCCCGTCCGCGGCCTCGTCGTAGCGCAGGCACGACAAGCTGTCACCGGGCCCCGAGGCCCCGGCCGGATCGCGACAAGCTGTCAGGCCTCCTCGACCTCGCCGAGCAGGGCCGCCGCCACGCCCACCGCCGCCGCCGCCACCGCGCGGAGGTTGTCCATCGACGCCCAGAGGTGGACGGCGCCCGCGCCCCGACGCACCCGCGCCACCTGGGGCCAGGGCGAGCCCTCCACCCGGCGCGGTCGTGGCAGGCGACGCAGGTCGCCGTGGGTGGCCACCTCGAGACCCGCCTCGGTGAGCGCGTGCACCACGCCCTCCACCGCCACGTCGTCGGGCACGTAGGCGCGGACCGTGGCCGACAGGCCCGAGAAGACCGGCGCGGCCACGAGCGAGACGTCCACACGCACGCCCAGCAGCCGCCCCAGCTCGGCCACCACGCGCACCTCCTCGGAGGTCCACCCCGTGGCGCCCAGCTCGCCCACCAGCGGCAGCAGGTCGAAGGCCAGCCCGTGCGGGAACTGCTTGCGCGGCGGAGGGGCCGCGTTGAACAGGGCCACCACCTGCCGGGACAGCTCCTCCACCGCGTCGCGGCCGAACGTGGAGGCCGGCACCAGCACCTGGGCCTCGAGCTCCTCGTCCCAGCCCGCGTCCACGAGCGGCCTGAGCACGGTGGCGAGCAGCAGGCCCGGGCCGGAGGGCACGGCCACCACGTCGCGCGCCCGCGCCTCGCCCAGCGCGTCGAGGCCGAGCCACGGCGCCACCAGGGGCACGTCGAGCGCCTCGAGCTGGCTGCCGGACAGGTCGACCACGCGGGTGCCGTCGCGCACCGCCCGCGCGATCACCTCGGGTGCCAGGGCCCGAGGCAGCGCCACGATGAGCAGGTCGAGGCCGGCGAGGTCGGCCTGGGCGAGGTCGTCCACCGCCACCTGGCTGCCGCCGTACTCCACGAAGGGCACGGTGGACGCGGGCCCGGCGAAGGGGACGACGGCCTCGGGCCGCCACGGGGCGGCGTCGAGCACGGCGACGACCTCCTTGCCGAGCGCGCCGGTCGCGCCGGCCACTCCCACACGCAGGGCGCGACTCACGGGATCCTCCGGTCCTTGGGGGGCTTGGCGTCCGGGGGGCGGAGGTAGGCGGGGGCGAGCGCCGCGGCGTCGCACCCCTCCCCCCGCGCGAGCCCCTCGGCGGCCAGGCGCACGAGCGTATCCACCGCCGGGTCGTCGGGCTCCACCGCGAGGCGACCTCCTGCCGCCGCCACCTGGGCGGCGTAGACCACCGCCCCCTCCCCCGTGGCCACGAAGGGTGCCCGCATCCACCCCAGCGCCTCCTCGGGCGGGACGTCGCCCGGGCCCTGCGCGCACCCGTCCTGCAGCGCGAGGGCGTAGACCCGCCCCTTGCGCGCATCGAGGAGGGCGAGATCGGCCCCCGCGCGCAGGCGTCGACTCTCGAGGGAGCTGCCGGCCCAGGCCGGTCGATCGAGCGCCAGGGCCAGCCCCGACGCCGTGGCGAGGCCCACCCGCAGCCCGGTGAACGCGCCCGGACCCACCGCAACGCCCACCCCGTCCAGCTGCTGCAGCCGGATGCCGGCCTCCGCGCAGAGCTCCTCGGCCCACGGCAGCAGCAGCGCGTCGGAGCCGTGCACCACCCGCGCCGTGCGCACCCGCACCTGCTCGCCGACGCGCAGGGCCACGCCCACCACCGGGCCGCAGGTGTCGAGGGCGAGGACCCGGGAGGTCAGTTCACCACCCAGCGCTGGATGTCGTTCACCGTGACCAGCAGCATGAGGATGACGATGGCCACCACACCCACCATCTGGAAGCGCTCGCGCAGCTCCAGCGACAGCGGCCGTCCCCGCACCCACTCCACCAGGTAGAAGAGGATCTGCCCGCCGTCGAAGATGGGCACCGGCAGCAGGTTGATGAGGCCCAGGCTGACGCTGATCATCCCGATGACCGCGGCGTACTGGAAGAAGCCCTGCTCGGCCACGGTGCCGGCGGCGACGAAGATGGCGACGGGGCCACCCACGTTGTCGCGGGGGTCGGCCCGCCCCGTGAAGATGTTGCCCAGCACCGCCGCCGTGCCGCGGACCACCGCCATGCTCTCGGAGAAGGCGCGCGGCACGGCCGCCGGCAGGCTGTAGTACTTGCGGACCTGGTCGACCGCGACGCCCATGCCGCCGAAGCTGGACACGCCGATGATGGGGCGGCTGTAGGCCTCGCCCGACACCACCCGCACCTCGGGGGTCATCTCCATCTCGACCAGCGCCCCGTCGCGCACCACGGTGAGATCGAGCGGTCGCGGCCCCTCGGCGCCCTGGTTCGTGCGCGCCACGAGATCGATGAAGTGGTGGAAGGTGAGCACCGGCTTGCCGTCGACCGCGAGGAAGCGATCGCCTGCCTGCACCCCCGCCCGTGCGGCGGGCGCGTCGTCCTCCACGCCGCTGGCGAAGAGCGTGACCGGCGCGAAGCCCCAGGGCGTGACCGCCCCCGCATGCGCCGCGACGTAGGCCCCCTCGCTGCGATCGAGGACCAGCTCCAGCTCCTCGGCCTCGGCGTCGTCGGGCGCGTCGAGGGCGGGCGGGCGCTCCACCCGGAGCGCGTGCCGGGGTCCGGCGTCGAGGGCCGCGAGCAGCGCCGACCACGTCTCGACGTCCTCGCCGTCCACCGCCAGGATGCGGTCGCCGGTGCGCAGGCCCGCGCGCCCCGCCGGGCTGGCGCTCGCCTCCACGCCCACGCGGGTGGACAGGAAGAAGGCCTGCGCGCCGAGCGAACGCAGGTCGACCTCGCCGTCGGGATCGGTGGCGAGCGCCGATGCCGGCAGGGTGAGCGGCAGCGTGGCGCCGTCGCGCTCCACCACGAGGGCGACGTCGCCGGGCGTGCCCACGCGCGCCAGCAGGGCCTGCTCCACGTCGTGCCAGATCTGCACCGGCTCGCCGTCGACCTCGGTGAGCAGGTCGCCGGCGACCAGCCCGGCCTGCTCGGCCGGCGTGCCCGGCAGCACCGTGCCCACCCGGCTGGCCCAGTCGGGGCGGCCCAGCACGAGCAGGAAGGTGAACAGCACGAAGGGCAGCGCCAGGTTCACCAGCGGACCCGCGGCCATGACGATCAGGCGCTGCCACACCGGGCGGCGCATGAAGTCCTCCTCGGGATCGACGAACTGCTCGGTGTCCTGCTCGCCGTAGGGATCGGCCCCGGCGAGCTGCACGTAGCCCCCCACCGGCAGCGCGCTGATGCGGTAGTCCGTGCCCCCCGAGGTCCAGCCGAAGATGCGCGGTCCCATCCCGATCGAGAAGACCGGCACGCCGATGCGGAGGACCTTGGCCGCGACGAAGTGACCCAGCTCGTGCACGAGCACGAGGAAGCCGATCATGAACAGGCCGGCCAGCAGGTAGGTCACGGGGGTCATGGGGTCACCCGGAGGTCAGGAGCCACGGACGAGGACCATGTAGGCCCACACCGTGGGCGCCACGAAGAAGACGGAGTCGATGCGGTCCAGCATGCCGCCGTGGCCCGGGAGGATCCAGCCCGAGTCCTTCACGCCGAAGGACCGCTTGAGCAGGCTCTCGGCGAGATCGCCCATCACGCTCATGAGCGAGCCCGCCGCGCCCAGCACGATCGCGTCCACCAGCAGGAGGTCGGGAAGCCACATCGCGCGCACCAGGAGCGCGCCGGCCACGGCCGTGGCCACGCCGCCCCACAGGCCCTCCCAGGTCTTCTTGGGGCTGATGCGCTCGTAGAGCCGGTGCTTCCCGAAGGCGCGGCCCGCGAAGTACGCGCCCGTGTCGGAGAGCCAGGAGATCGACAGCGCCAGGAGCACCCACACCACCCCGTCGGGGAAGGCCCTCAGCCGCACCAGGAAGGTGAGCTGGCTGATCCAGAGCATGCCGAGCACGTACCGCCCCACCCGGTCGGCGGCGTCCTCGAGCCGGGGCCCCGGACGCACCGTGACCATCACCATCGTGGCCACGGTGGCGAAGGCCACGGCGGCGATGGCCTCCTGCGGCGTGCCCCACACGGCGTAGCCGACGAAGACGGCCTCGATGAGCGCCAGCCAGCCGAAGGCCACGCGGTGGTCCTCGGGGAAGGCCATGCGCGCGTACTCGTCGAGGGAGATGCCCATGGCGAGCGCCACGATGATCACCACCGCGAGCCCACCACCCCACACCACCGCGGGGAGGATGATCGCCAGGCCCACCGCCGCGGCCGCCAGCCGCGTCGAGGTCACGGGTCCGTCTCCACCTGGTCGCCCGTCTTGCCGAAGCGGCGCTGGCGCTCGCCGTAGGCCGCGAAGGCCTCGAGGAGGTGGGGACGACGGAACTCCGGCCACGGCACCGGGGTGACGTAGAGCTCGGCGTAGGCCACCTGCCAGAGCAGGAAGTTCGACAGCCGCAGGTCGCCCGAGGTGCGGATCAGCAGGTCGGGGTCGGGCAGGCCGGCCGTGTAGAGGCGGCTGGCGACGAGATCCTCGTCGATGGCCTCCACCTCGAGCTCGCCGTCGCGGACCTCCTGGGCCAGCTCCCGCACCGCCGCGACGAGCTCGGCCCGCGCGCCGTACGACAGGGCCAGGAGCAGCTCCATGCCCTGGTTGTCGGCCGTGAGGGCCTCGCCCGCACGGAGGAGCTGGCGCACGTGGTCGGGCAGCTGGTCGAGCTCGCCGATGCCCCGCAGCCGCACGCCGTTCGAGAGCAGCTCGCCCGTCTCCTCGCGGAGGTAGCGCTCGAGCAGGCCCATCAGGGCCCACACCTCGTCCTCGGGACGCGCCCAGTTCTCGGTGCTGAAGCTGTAGAGCGTGAGCACGTCGACACCGAGCTCGCCGCAGGCGCGCACCACCTCGCGGACGCTCTCGGCCCCGGCCTCGTGCCCCGCCGTGCGCGGCAGACCGTGACGCTGGGCCCAGCGTCCGTTCCCGTCCATGATGATCGCGACGTGCCGCGGGACGGGAGCGTCGTGTCGGGCGCGGTCTGTGGTCATCCTAGACTTCCAGGACTTCCTTCTCCTTGGCGGCCATGAGCTCGTCGACCTTCGCCACGTAGGCGTCGGTGAGCTCCTGGACCTTGTCGAGCAGGCGGCGCAGCGCGTCCTCGCTGATCTCGCCGTCCTTCTCGCCCGTCTTGAAGGTGTCGTTGTACTCGCGACGCACGTGCCGCACGCGCACCTTGCAGTCCTCGCCGGCCGACTTGACCTGCTTGACCAGGGCCGCGCGGCGCTCCTGGGTGAGCGGCGGCACGGGCACGCGGATCACCTGGCCGTCGTTGCTGGGGTTGAGGCCCAGGCCGGCGGAGATGATGCCGCGCTCGATGTCGACGATGGTGGACTTGTCCCACGGCGTGACCACCAGCAGACGCGCATCGGGCGCCTGCACCGTGGCGAGCTGGTTGATGGGCATCGACGCGCCGTAGCTCTGGACCTCGACCTGCACCGTGTCGAGCAGCTTGGGCGTGGCCCGACCGGTGCGCACCGCACCGAGCTCCTTCGCGAGGTGCTCGACGGCGCCCTTCATGTCGTCCTCGGCCGCCTCCAGGTACTCGTCCATCACGCCTCCAGCCGAGCGCGCCTAACGCGCGAGGGTCACGCCGGGTCGGCCGTGACCAGGGTGCCCACGGGCTCGCCCCGGACGGCCGCCGCGAGGCGCCCGGGCAGGTCGAAGCGCAGCACCACGATGGGCAGCCGGTTGTCCATGCAGAGGGAGATCGCCGTGGAGTCCATGATCTTCAGGCCGCGGCCCAGCACGTCCATGTAGCTGAGCTTGCTGAAGCGCACCGCGTCGGGGTGCTTCATGGGGTCCTTGTCGTAGATGCCGTCGACCTTGGTGGCCTTGAAGATCACGTCGGCGTGGATCTCGGCGCCGCGCAGCGCCGCGGCGGTGTCGGTGGAGAAGTACGGGTTGCCCGTGCCGCCCGCGAGGATCACCGCGCGGCCCTTCTCCATGTGACGCAGCGCGCGGCGCCGGATGTAGGGCTCGCACACCTGCGGCATCTGCACCGCGCTCATCACGCGCGTCTTCACCCCGTGACGCTCCAGGGCGTCCTGCAGGGCGATGCCGTTGATCACCGTGGCGAGCATGCCCATGGTGTCGGCGCCCGCGCGGTCCATGCCGGCCGCAGCCCCCGCGATGCCGCGGAAGATGTTGCCCCCCCCGATGATGATGGAGGTCTGGACGCCCAGCTCCAGCACGCTCTTGATCTCGCGCGCGAAGAAGTTGAGCGTGTCGAGCTCGATCCCCCCCTCGCCGCCCCCGAGCATCTCGCCGGAGAGCTTGATCAGCACGCGTTGGTAGGGCGCCGACATGTCCAACCTCGTGGGTCCGGTGCTCCGGCCCAAGGCGACCTAGCAGGGTGCGACGCATCCGGCCCGTGCGGACCGGATGCGCACGACGGGACGAACCCGCCCGCGAGCGTCAGCCCGCGAGGGTGGCCGCGACCTCGGCCGCGAGGTCCGACGTCTTCTTCTCGATGCCCTCGCCCACCTCGAAGCGGGCGAAGCGGCGGATGCGGATGTTCTCGCCGATGCGGGCCACGGCCTCGGTGAGGAGGTCGTTGATGGTCTTCTTGTCGTCCTTGATGAACTTCTGCTCGAGGAGGACCACCTCCTCCAGCCACTTGCGCATGCGACCGTCGACCATCTTCTCGGCGATCTCGCGGGGCTTCCCCTCCTCCATGGCGCGGGCGATCTGCACCTCGCGCTCGGCGGCGCGGTCGGAGTCCGGGACCTCGTCCTTCGTCAGGTACTTGGGGTTCTCGGACGCGATGTGCATCGCGATGTCGCGGACCAGGTCCTGGAAGGAGGCGTTCTGCGCGACGAAGTCCGTCTCGCTGTTGACCTCGACGATGACGCCGATGCGGCCGCCGGCGTGGATGTAGTGGCCGATGATGCCCTCGGCGGCCACGCGATCGGCCTTCTTGGCGGCCTTGCTGATGCCCTTCTTCCGCAGCCAGTCCACCGCGGCGTCGAGGTCGTCGTTGGACTCGGCCAGGGCGTTCTTGCAGTCGAGGATGCCGGCACCGGTGCGCTCGCGCAGGGCCTTGATGAGCTGGGCGGACATGGGGATCTCCGTGGGGCAGGGAAGCGGGATGGGGCTCCGCCGGACGCGCGCGCGCCGCGGCGGGACCTGCGTTCGGACGCGGGAGGCCTAGGCCTCGGCCTCGTCGGCGACGGCCTCGACACCGGCATCGGCGGCGCCGGTGTCGACCTCGGCCTCGTCCTCGGCCTCGGCCGCGACGTTGCGCTTGATGACCTCGACGTCCTTGGCCTCGGTGGCGGCGGCGGCAGCGCCCTCGCCCACCCAGGCCCCACCGGAGCGGCCGTGGGACAGCTGGCGGCCCTGGAGCGCGGCGTCGGCGATGGCGGCGGTGAACAGGCGCACCGACTTCAGCGCGTCGTCGTTGCCGGGGATGACGTAGTCCACGAGGGTGGGATCGCAGTTGGTGTCGCACAGGGCGATGACGGGCAGGCCCAGGGTGCGGGCCTCCTTCACGGCGATGTGCTCCTTCTTGGGATCGACCACGAAGATGGCGCCGGGCAGGCCCTTCATGTTCTTGATGCCGCCGAGCGTGCGCTCCATCTTCTCGATCTCGCGGTGGTACTCGAGGGCCTCCTTCTTCGTGAGGAGGTCGAAGCGGCCCTCGTCGCGGGCGTGCTCGAGCTTGATGAGGCTCTCGATGGACTTCTTCACCGTCTGCCAGTTGGTGAGCGTGCCGCCCAGCCACCGGTGGTTGACGAAGAACATGCCGCTGCGGAGGGCCTCCTCGGCCACGATCTCGCGGGCGGCGCGCTTGGTGCCGACGAAGAGGATGGGACGACCGCCGGCCACGGTGGCGCTCACGAAGCGCGCGGCATCGACCAGGCCCTTCGCGGTGCGCTGGAGGTCGATGATGTGGATGCCGTCCTTCGCGCCGTAGATGTACGGGCGCATGCGGGGGTTCCACCGACCGGTCTGGTGGCCGAAGTGCACGCCGGCCTCGAGCAGGTCGCGCAGGCTGATGTCGAGCATGGGGGTCCTTCGGGCGCTGGGCGCCCGCGTCGTCCTCGCCCGCTCGGGCAGGCCCCTCCGGGCCAGGCGACGCATGTTTGGTTGGACGTCCACCGGTGTCGAGGTCCGACCCCTCCCCTTGGAGTGGGCACCGAGGACCGCGCGCAGGATCCGGTGTGCGGAGTGACCCGGCGCCGACCATCGACCCCGAGCCGGGCGCACCTACTGCGGCAGCGGCCGGCGATCAAGGCCCACGAGGCCCGGCCGGGGCCGCACACCGGAGGTCAGCGGCTCCACAGGCTGGGGAGCGGGTCGTCGTCGAGCTCGGTGGCGTAGGCCGCGAGGAAGGGCCGCACGGTGGCACGCAGCGCGGCCGTGGCCGCGAGGGCCTCGTCGAGCACCGGCCAGAAGGGCGGCTGCTGCACCGTGGCGATGGCCACGGCGGCGCGGGCCACGATGTCGGCCTCGAGGGCGGTGTCGTCGAGCGGTGCGAGCGGATCGGCGGGGATGCGGTCGAAGTAGGCGCGGTACTGGCCGGTGGGGCCGAGCATGCCCCGCAGGCCGTGGCGGTCGGCCAGCCAGGCCTGCAGACGCAGGCAGGCGTGCTCGCGCGGGTCGTCGGCGTCGGTGAGCGGGAAGCCCCAGTCCTCCGCGTGGAAGGAGTCCACCCCGTTCGTGACCCAGTGGCAGAGCTCGTGGAGCAGCATCTGGCAGAGGGTGTCGTCGGGATCGAGGTCGTCGCGAGGACCCAGCCAGAGCATCCCGCTGCCGTCGGTGCGCGAGAAGATGGACGGGTCGCGGCGCAGGGTGATGCCGAGCCGACGCGCCGTGGCCAGCCAGACCAGCTCGAGCGGGTCCAGGTAGCGCGACAGGATCGGACGCTCCCAGGCGGTCATCTCGCCCCCCGTGGCTCGGGCGCCCGGCTCAGGCCGTGGCCTGGGCGCCCTCGTCCTTGCCGCCGCAGCACTTCTTGAACTTCTGGCCGCTGCCGCACGGGCAGGGGTCGTTGCGACGCACGCCGTGCTCGGCGGCGAAGGCCCGGGCCTCGTCGCCCTTGGCCGGCGCGCGGGCCGGACCGGGGGCCGGGGCGGCCACGGGCGTGACGCGGGGCGGCGTGAACCCGGCCGGCAGCGCCGAGATCGCGGGGGCGTCGTCCTCGTCGTCGTCCTCGGGGATCGCGAGCGGCGCGTCGCCGGCCTGCGGATCCACCCGCATCTCGGCACGCAGCAGCCGGCTGAGCAGCATCTCGTCCCGCGCGGCCGACATCATCAGGTACATCTGGAAGGCCTCGCGCTTGTACTCCAGCAGCGGGTTGCGCTGGCCGTAGCCGCGGATGCCCACGCCCTGGCGCAGGCGGTCCACCGCGAGCAGGTGGTCCTTCCAGAGGTCGTCGGTGAGGCGGAGCACGAGCATGCGCGCCACGGCCACGAAGGCGTCGTCGCCCATGGCCTCGCGCTTGGCCGCGATGGCCCCCCGCGCGTCGGCGAGCAGGCGATCCTCGATCTCCTTGCGGGCGAAGTCGCGGATCTGCGCGTCGGTCTCCTCCCAGGAGATGCCGAAGATGCGCTCGAGGTTGTCGCGGATGCCCTGGATGTTCCAGTGCTCCGGGTTGAGTCCCTCCTCGCAGTAGTCGTCCATCACGTCGCCGATGACGTTGTCGATGGCCTCGTCCACCATCTCGGCGATGCCGTCGCCCTCCAGCGCGCGCCGCCGCAGGTCGTAGACCCCGGTGCGCTGGTAGTTCATGACGTCGTCGTACTCGAGCAGGTTCTTGCGGATGCCGAAGTAGTAGCCCTCGACCTTCTTCTGGGCGTTCTCGAGGGCGTTCGTGACCATGCGCGCCTCGATGGCCTCGTCCTCCTTGAGGCCCATGCGCTGCATCCACGTGGTGATGCGGTCGGAGCCGAACATCCGCATCAGCGGGTCGTCGAGGGCCACGTAGAACCGGCTGGAGCCCGGATCGCCCTGGCGACCGGAGCGACCCCGGAGCTGGTTGTCGACCCGGCGGGACTCGTGCCGCTCGGTGCCGACGATGTGCAGGCCGCCCGCCTCCAGCACCTGCTGCTTCTCCTGCGCGACCTGGGCGCGACACCGCTCCAGCGCGGCGGCGTAGCCCTCGGGATCCACGTCGGGATCGGCCTCGGCGCGGGCGAGCTCCTCGGGGTTGCCGCCCAGCTTGATGTCGGTGCCGCGGCCCGCCATGTTCGTGGAGATGGTGACGGAGCCGGGCCGCCCGGCCTGCGCGATGATGTGGGCCTCGCGCTCGTGGTGCTTGGCGTTGAGCACCTCGTGGGGGATGCCCTCGGACTCGAGCATGCGGCTGACCAGCAGGCTCTTCTCGACCGACGTGGTGCCCACCAGCACCGGCTGGCGCTTGCCGTGGGCCTCGCGGATGTCCTCCACCACGGCGCGGAACTTGCCGTTCTGGTTGAGGTAGACCACGTCCTCGTGGTCCTGGCGGGCGATGGGCACGTTCGTGGGGATGACCATCACGTCGAGGTCGTAGATCTCGGCGAACTCGCCCGCCTCGGTGACCGCCGTGCCCGTCATGCCCGCGAGCTTGTCGTACATGCGGAAGAGGTTCTGGTAGGTGATCGTCGCGTAGGTCTGCGACTCCTCCTGCACCCGCACCTTCTCCTTGGCCTCCACGGCCTGGTGGAGCCCGTCGCTCCACCGCCGCCCCTGCATGAGGCGACCGGTGAACTCGTCGACGATGACGATCTCGCCGTCGCGCACCACGTAGTCACGGTCGCGCTTGAAGAGGTGGTGGGCCTTGAGCGACTGCGTGACGTGGTGCAGCACCTCGATGTTCTGCGGGTCGTAGAGGTTGTCGAGGTGGAGCTTCTCCTCGATGCGCGCGATGCCGTCCTCCGTGAGGGTGACGTTCTTGCCCTTCTCGTCGAGGGTGAAGTCGACGTCCTTCTGGAGCATCGGGATCACGGCGTCGACCACGTTGTAGAGGTCGACGTCGCCGGCCGACGGGCCCGAGATGATGAGCGGCGTGCGCGCCTCGTCGATGAGGATGGAGTCCACCTCGTCGATGATGGCGAAGACGTGCCCGCGCTGGACGTAGTCCTCCAGGCGGAACTTCATGTTGTCGCGCAGGTAGTCGAAGCCGAACTCGTTGTTCGTGCCGTAGGTGATGTCGGCGGCGTAGGCGGCGCGCTTCGCGGCCTGGTTGCGCTCCGACGACAGGATCGTGCCCACCTCCATGCCGAGGAAGCGGTAGATCGGCGCCATCCACTCCGCGTCGCGGGCGGCCAGGTAGTCGTTCACCGTGATGAGGTGGACGCCCTTGCCGGTGAGCGCGTTGAGGTAGGTGGGCAGCGTGGCCACCAGGGTCTTGCCCTCGCCCGTCTTCATCTCGGCGATCTTGCCCTGGTGGATCACCGCGCCGCCGATGAGCTGGCAGTCGTAGTGCCGCATGCCCAGGGTGCGCTGGGCCACCTCGCGCACGGTGGCGAAGGCGTCGACCATCAGGTCGTCGAGGCTGGCGCCCTGGTCGAGCTGCTCCTTGAAGCGGGCGGTGCGGGCGGCGAGCTCGGCGTCGTCCATCGCCTTGAAGGCGGCCTCGCGCGCGTTCACGGCCTCGACGAGCGGACGCAGCTTGCGCAGCTCCCGATCGTTGGCGTCCCCGAAGAGCTTCTTCACCGCAGTCGTGAGGGATTCGAACATGACGGACCGCTCTCCAGAGGGGGCCAGGCGCGACGAACGCCCGATCTCGTCACCCGCCCCGGGGGCGGCAAGCGCCCAGGCGGGAAGTTGACCGGGACGCGGCCCGGCGAGGTCGGCCCCGTCTAACGGGGCAGGTAGCGCAGCGGGTCCTGTGCGTTGCCGTCGATGCGCAGCTCGAAGTGCACGTGGGGCCCCGTGGAGCGGCCCGTGCTGCCCATGATGGCCACCAGGTCGCCCTCCTCCACCACGTCGCCCTCGCGCACGCGCCGGCGGCTGCAGTGGGCGTACTTGGTGACGATGCCGAAGCCGTGGTCGATCTCGACCACGTTCCCGTACCCGTTCTGGTAGCGGGAGGTGACCACCACCCCGTCGGCCACCGCGTGCAGCGAGGTGCCGGTGCTGTTCGCGATGTCGATGCCCGAGTGGAACTTGGTGTAGCGGCGCAGCGGATCGCGTCGCCAGCCGTACCCCGAGGTGAGGCGTCCCTCGGCCGGCCAGGCCTGGGGCAGCGCCCGCTGGATGGCCCCCAGGGTCTCGACGTCGGCCATCAGCGCGGCGAGCTCGGCCTCCGACAGCTCCCAGAGGTCGACGAAGTCGTCGACGCGGTCGGCCACCCCACGTGCCCAGCCGGCGGCGGGTCGCGCGATCAGGGGCGCCAGGTCGGGCGACTCGAGCACGTCCTCGGCGGCGAGCACGGAGGCGCCGGTGCGCACGTCGTCCTCGAGGTCCTGGTAGTGCTCGAGCAGGCTGCCGTTGCTCATCACCTCGGTGGGAGGGAGCGGGCCGTGGGGGCCCTTGGCCTCGGTGAGGCTGCGGAGCTGCGCGTCGTAGACCCGCAGGCGCTCGGTGATGCGGTCCACCTCGTCCATGCGGTGCTGGATGGCCTGCAGCTCGGTCTTCAGCGCCAGGTTCTGCTCGAGCAGGGCCGGGTAGGCCGTGGCCCGGGGCCACAGGAGGAGGACGGCGGCCAGCAGCACCCCGGCCACCACGCCCACGGCCACCGTGTAGCGCCCCCCCACCGGCACGAGCGGCAGGTGGTGGCGCACGGGGTGGGGCGCCGACGGCACCACCAGGATGGTGGACGGGCCCACCGGATCCGCGCCGTCCCGGCGCTCCATGCGCGGATCGCGCGGCGGGGGCGGCGTGCGCCTCACGCGGCGTCCTCGACCTGCACCAGCACGGCCGTGATGTTGTCCTCGCCGCCGCGCGCGCAGGCCAGGCCCACCAGCTGGCGGGTGGCCTCGGCGGGCTCGTGGGCGTCGAGCAGCTCCCGCATCTCGTCGGCCTCCAGCTTGCCCGACAGGCCGTCGGAGCAGAGGAGGAAGCGATCGCCCCGGGT
The DNA here is from genome assembly GCA_020632955.1 of Alphaproteobacteria bacterium. Classification (GTDB taxonomy): domain Bacteria; phylum Myxococcota_A; class UBA796; order UBA796; genus JACKEO01. The sequence goes on along the minus strand of JACKEO010000021.1, from coordinate 55,449 downwards.
GACGGCACGCACCTGCACGTCGACCTCGACGTCGGCGTTGAAGCCCAGCGCACGGGTGATGACGTTGCGCATGCGGTGGGTGCGGGCCTCCTCGGCCGTGAGCACCCCCTCACGGATGGACTGGGCGACGAGGCTGTGGTCGTCGGTGACCTGCTCGATGGCGCCGTCGCGCACCAGGTAGACGCGGCTGTCGCCCACGTGCGCCACGAAGGCGTTGGAGCCCACCACGAGCACCACCACGATCGTGGTGCCCATGCCCCGGAACTCGGGGTGGGCCGACGCGAAGTCGTGGATGCGCTTGCCGGCCAGACGCACCGCGCGATCCAGCCCCGCCTTGAGGTGGTCGACCGGGTCCACGTCGTCCTCGGAGGCCGACAGCGCGATCGTGTCGACCATCTCCTCCACCGTGTTCACCGCGAGGGCGGAGGCGTGCTGACCGCCCGCGTGACCGCCCATCCCGTCGGCGACCACGTACAGACGCAGCTCGTCGTTCACCAGGAAGGCGTCCTCGTTGCGATCGCGCTTGAGTCCGACGTCGGTGATCCCCGTGGCCTCGACGCGCATCCGTGCTCCAGGGACGACCCTCGGGCCCTAGGTCGGCCCGTGCAGGGCCTCGCTTAACGCGACCCAGGAGGACAGGTCCAGGCGCTCCGCCCGAAGGCCCCCGTCGATCCCCGACTTCTGCAGGGCGGACGTCGCTCGATCGGCGCCGAACACGGCCGTGAGCGCGTTCTTCAGGGTCTTGCGACGCTGGGCGAAGCCCGCCCGCACCACCCGATCCAGCCACCCGGGCACCACGGCGCCCGTGCGCGGGGCCGGCAGCACGTCGATCTGGGCCACCAGCGATCGCACCTTCGGCGGCGGCACGAAGGCGTCGGGCGGGATCGCGAACACGGCCCGCGCCTCGGCGTGCGCCGCCAGCTCCACGGTGACCGCGCCGTAGGTGCGTGACCCCGCCTCCGCGACCAGGCGCTCCACCACCTCGGCCTGCAGCATCACCGTGAGCGAGGCCACGCGGCCGTGCTGGCGCGCCAGGTCCATCACCAGCCCCGTGCCCACGTTGTAGGGCAGGTTCGCCACCACCTTCCATCCCTCGCCCGGCAGCACCTCGGCCCAGTCCACCCGGGTGGCGTCGGTGTGCAGCAGCCGCACGGCGGGGAAGGTGCGGCCGATGTGCCCGGCCAGATCGTCGTCCACCTCGATGGCCGTGACCTCCGCGCCCGCCTCGAGCAGCTGCTCCGTGAGCACGCCCAGGCCCGGCCCGATCTCGAGCACGCGATCGCCCGGCGCCACCTTGGCCACGCGGACCATCCGCGTGCACACCGAGGGACGGGCGAGGAAGTGCTGCCCGAAGCGCTTCGCCGCGCGCCGCTGCAGCTCGGGGAGCACCTTGCGCGGATCGGTGCGGTCGCTCACGGCGCGCCCACCGGCCAGCGGGGACGCGCGGTGCGATCGAGGCCGTCACGCTGGCCGGCCCGCAGCCTGAGCAGGCCGGCGTGGGCGATCATCGCGGCGTTGTCGGTGCAGAGGCGCAGCGAGGGCAGGTGCACCAGCAGCCCGGTGGCCCGCAGGCCCTCCCGCAGCCCGCGGTTCGCCGCCACGCCGCCGCCCAGGGCCACCCGCGGGATGCCGGTGCGCTCCGCTGCCTGCGTCACCCGGGTGACGAGGCAGTCCACCACCGCCGCCTGGAAGCCCGCACACACGTCCTCCGGGCTGCGACGATCCGCCGACAGCAGGTGGGTGCGCACCGCCGTCTTCAGCCCGCTGAAGGAGAAGTCGAGGTCGCCGGGCAGCGGCCGCGGCAGCACCACGGCCTGCGGGTCGCCCCGTGCCGCGAGGGCGTCGACGCGCGGCCCGCCCGGGTACCCGAGGCCGAGCATGCGGGCGACCTTGTCGAAGGCCTCGCCAGCGGCGTCGTCCACGGTCTGCCCGAGCACGGTGTAGTCCCCCACCCCGTCGGCCCGGTACAGCGTGGTGTGCCCCCCGCTCACCACCAGGGCCAGGAAGGGGAAGTCCGGAGGATCGTCGCCGAGGCGCGCCGACAGCAGGTGGCCCTCCAGGTGGTTCACGCCGAGGAAGGGCACGTCCCAGCCCGCCGCGAGCGCCTTGGCCTGGCAGAGGCCCACGAGCACCGCCCCCACCAGTCCCGGCCCGGCGGTGGCCACCACCGCATCGGGGCGCGCGATGCCGGCCTGGGCGAGCGCGGCCCGCACCGTGGCGCTGACCTTCTCGACGTGGGCACGCGCCGCCAGCTCGGGCACCACGCCGCCGTAGGTGTCGTGGATGGTCTGGCTGTGGGTGACGTCGCTGCGGATCCCGTCCAGGTCGACCACGGCAGCCGCCGTCTCGTCGCAGGAGGTCTCGAGCCCCAGCACCACGCGGAGGTCGCTCACGGCGCGCCCTCCTCGGCGGCGACCGGCGGGCAGGCCGCCGGCACCGGCGTGGGGAAGGCCGGCAGCGGCACGCGCGGCGACAGGCCCGGCACCACGAGCACATCACGCCCCACGTGGGAGGGACGCACGGACAACCAGCGGTCGGCGGAGGGCACCGGCACCACCTCGGGCGGACGCGGGAGCGACGCGGGTCCGGGCGGGAGCGCGTCGGCGATCTGGATCCACGCCGGTAACGCGGCGCGCCCCCCGGTCTCGCCCGGTCCGAGGGTCTGGTTCGAGTCCTGGCCGAGCCACACCGACAGGGTGTGGGTGGGCGTGAACCCCACGAACCAGGCGTCGGTGTAGTCGCTGGAGGTGCCCGTCTTCCCCCCACGCTCCTCGTCGGCACGACGCGCCGCGCGGCCCGTGCCCTCCTGCACCGTGGCCAGCATCAGCTCCACGGTCTCCCACGCGGCGCCGGCCTCCAGGAAGCGCACGCCCGGCTCCCCCGGCAGCACCAGATCGACGCCCGGCAGGTTCACGCGGGCCCCCGCCGTGCCCACGGGTCGCCCCAGCATGTCCTCGAGGGCCCGCACGAAGACCGGCGCGCGGGGCACGCCACCCCGCACGATGCCGGCGAGCGCCGCCGTGTGCTCGAGCACCGTGACCTCGCTCGACCCCAGCGCGAGCGTGGGATCGACGCGCAGGGTGGAGCGGATGCCGGCCCGCTGCGCGAGGGTGGCCACGCGCTGCGCGCCCGTGGAGAGGATGAGACGCACCGCCACGGTGTTGAGGCTCGCCGCGAAGGCGCTGCGCAGCGGCAGGGCGCCGCGGAAGCCGCCGCTGTAGTTCTGCGGCGACCAGGTGCCGCCGTTGCCCGAGGGCAGCGCGATGGGCGCATCCACCACGGTGTCGAGGAGGCCACGCCCCGCGGCGAGCGCGGTGGCGTAGACGTAGGGCTTGAAGCTGCTGCCGGCCTGCCGACGCGCCTGCGTGGCCCGGAGGAAGCCCTCCAGCGCCACCTGCCGCCCGCCCACGAGCGCCACCACCTCGGCGGTCTCGGTGTCGAGCACCACCGCGGCCCCCTCCGCCCACGGTCGCGGGGCAGGCTCCACCAGCCCGTCCGCCCGCAGGCAGACCTCGAGGAGCTCGCCGCGCTCCAGCGCCTGCCCCAGCGTGCGCCGCGGCGCCTCGTCGTCCGGGTCCCAGACCGGTCCCCGCCAGGCCTCGCCGACCATGCGGTAGCGGAAGGGCCCCGCCCTCAGCGCGTCCCCCTCCAGGTGGACGGCCGGGAAGCAGGCGCCTGCCGACGGGCGCACGAGCTCGTCGCCGGCGCGCGGCAGGCCGCGGCCCTCCGCGAGGAAGGCGTCCACGGCCGCCCCCTTCGCCAGCACGCGCCCGGAGCGTCGAGGACCCTGTCGGCGCTCCACCGCTGCGGCCGCCTTGCGGACGGCCTCCTCCGCGATGGCCTGCAGCGCCGGGTCGTAGGGCGTGTGCACCGTGAGGCCCACCTCGAAGGGCAGCTGGTCGCCCAGCAGCCGCCTGACCTCCCGGCGCACGGCGGTGATGTAGGCCGTGCCCACCTCGCGACCGGTCTCGCGCCGGGGAGGGTCGACCGGCTCCTCCTTCGCCGCCGCGGCCGAGGCGGCGTCGAGCACGCCGGTCGTGACCATGCGGTCGAGCACCATCCCCCGGCGCGAGGCCGCGAGCACCGGGTTGCGCCGGGGCGAGTAGGCGCTCGGCGCCGGGATGAGGCCCGCCAGCAGGGCGGCCTCCGCCGCGTCCAGCGCTGCCGCCGGGTGCCCGAAGTAGTCGCGCGCGGCGGCCTCCACGCCGTAGTTGCCGGACCCCAGGTACACGTAGTTGAGGTAGAGCTCGAGCACGCGGCGCTTGCCCAGCGTGCGGTCGAGGCGCCAGGCGAGCAGGGCCTCCTCCAGCTTGCGGCCGTACGAGCGCTCCGAGCCCACCACGAGGTTCTTCACGAGCTGCTGGGTGAGCGTGCTGCCACCCTCCACGATGCGGCCGGCCTGCAGGTTGACCCACGCCGCGCGCAGGATGCCGACCGGATCGACGCCCACGTGCTCGAAGTAGCGGCTGTCCTCGGACGCCACGACCGCCTGCCACACCGCGTCGGGGAGCGCGTCGAGCGGCACCCAGACGCGCCGGACCAGGGAGAACTCGTCGAGCGGCGCCCCGTGGCGGTCGAGGACGCGCACCACGGAGGGCGGACGCCAGTCCTGGAGCCCCGCGAGGCGCTCGTCGAGCGCCGGGATCACGTCGGCCACGAGGACGCGCTCGACCGCAGGGACCAGCACCGCGAGCAGGAGCACGAGGAAGGCCCAGCCACGGATCATGGCGTCGGATCCAGCTCGGGCTCGGTGCTGCAGGGCAGCGCCGCCGCCGGGATGCCCCGGGTGGCCGGGAGCACGAAGCGGGTGGTCCACGCGGCCCGCACCACCACGGCCTCGGCGAGGGTGTCGGCCCGCAGGTGCAGGCGTTGCGCGCGCTGCGACCGCGTGGCGTCGAGCAGCGCGCTCACCGCGGGGAAGGCGGCCATGCGATCGAGCCGACCCAGCTCCGCCCGTGCGCCCTGCACCAGGGCACGCGCGGCGTGGCCGCCCGCCTCCACCGCCACGAGCAGCTCGGCCCGCCGTTCCACCGGACAGCGCGCCGCCACGCAGCCCTCCGCGACCCAGGCCTGCTGGGCCGCCGCGAGACGGGCGTGCGCCTGCTCGGCGCGGTCGAGCAGGGCGCCGCCACGCTGCACGCTGGCCTCCCAGGTGGCGAGCGTGGGCGCCAGCACGCCCTCCTGCGCGCCCGCGAGCACGAGCCAGAGGAGCATCACCACGCGGCACCCGGAAAGGTGGGATCGGCGAAGGCGAGCTGCTTGCGGGCCTCGGCCGCGGCCGCGTGATCCCCCAGGGCCTCCGAGACCTCCGCGGCCAGGGCGAGGGCCTCCGGCCACCAGGGCTCGTTCACGAGCAGCTCCGCGAGGACCTCCCGCGCCTCGGCGGGCCGGGACCGGCGCGCCAGGCGTGCCGCCTGCACCAGGCGCGCCTCGGGCGCCTCCGAGCCCTGCAGCAGCTGCAGATCGGCGGCATCCCCGCCCGCCGCCGAGAGCCTGCTCGCCGCCTCGTCGGCGCCGAGTTCGCGCGCCGCGGCCGCCGCCACCTCCCAGCGCCCGAGGCTGCTCGCCAGGCCCACGGTCAGGCGCGCCGCCTGCTCCCGCCGCCCTCGCGCCGCAAGCTGCGGGAGGAGCTCGAGCGCCTCCGCCGCCCGGCCCTGGCGGGCCAGCAGGTCCACCCGGCGACGCACGGGCTCGGGGTCCACCGTGTCGAGGCGGGCCCAGCGCTCCAGCTGCGCCTCCGAGACGGTGCCGAGGGCCTCCGCGAGCGCCACCTCCGCCTCGGCCAGCCCGGGCGCGTCCACCCACGCACCGTCGAGCTCGGCGCGCGCGGTCCGCGCACGGGCGGGCTCCTCCACGGCCAGCGCCACCCGCATCCGCGGCACGACGAAGCGCGGATCGCCGCGCGCCCGCCGACCCACCTCCTGCCACGCGGCCGAGGCCTGCTCGACCTCGCCTGCCGCCGCCAGCTCCGCCGCGTGGTCCGCGAGCGCCACCACCGACCTCGGCCAGTGGGCCCGGACGGTGCGCGCCGCGGGTTCGCGCTGCAGGCTGTCGCGGCGGCTGCGCTCGAGCGCCACCCACCCCACGGTGAGGCGCGGGTCGAGGTGGACGGCCCGGGCGATCGGGTCCCGTCGGGGATCGCCCTCCGCCTCGGGGCTGGGGCCCGGCAGCAGGCCGAGCCAGGTCGCGGCAGACCGGCCCCCGATCAGCGCGGCGTAGGGATCGGTCGTGCCTCGCTGGGCGAGGTCACCCATGCCGGCGGTGGCGGGCCGCCCCAGGTGCGCGCCCACCCACCCCGCCAGCGACACGAGCGGCCCCTCGGGCGCAGCCTGGAGGGCCTCCACCTCCTGGGTCCAGCAGGTGGCCTGCGGGTCGCACAGCTCGGCCCGCACCGACAGCCGCGTGTCGCGCGCCTCGAGGCCGAGCGTGACCACCCACGGCGGTGCACCGGGGACGACCGCGTCGCGGAGGCCCGGACGCAGCTCCTGGCCCGCCACGCGGGGCACCACGCCCTCGAGCTCGGCGAGCGCGAGCTCCACCTGGAGCGTGACCTGGCCCACCAGCTCCGCCGGCCAGCGATGGCGCGGGGGCGAGGGTGGCACCACGGTGACGGCGAGCGCATCCCGCCAGGTGCGCACGGGCGGCGGGGCCGACGCGGCCACCGGCGTCGCACGCCCACGGCTGCCGTCTGCGAACATGGCCACGAGGCCCAGCAGGAGCAGCTTGTCGTAGGTCCTGCCTGCCACGCACCCTTCCCTGGACGACCCTGGCCGTCGACGGCCCGGCGGACCGGGCCAGGGCACACCCACCTCGGAGGCGGTAACCCCTCCCCACCGCGCGCGGACCCCGCCGGTGTCTGCGCGACGCCATGGCGATAGACCGCCACGGTGCAGGTCCAGCCCGCCACCGACGCCGATGCCGCGGAGATCGCCGCCACCGAGGCGGCGGCGGCGGCGTCACCGTGGTCGCGCTCGGCGATCGAGGCCTTCCTCGACGCGCCCCACGCCGTGGCGCTGGTCGCGCGCGACGGGAACGAGGTGGTGGGTCACCTGCTCGCCACCGCCGTGGCCGACGAGGGGGAGGTGCTCACGGTGGCGGTGCGTCCCGCCGCGCGGCGACGCGGCCTCGCGCGCGCGCTGCTGGACGCGGCCGAAGAGGCCTGGCGGGCCCGAGGGGTGCGGTCGGCCTGGCTGGAGGTGCACGAGCGGAACGGGCCGGCCCGGGCGCTGTACGCCTCGCTGGGCTGGACCGAGGCAGGCCGACGGCGCGCCTACTACGCCGACGGCGGCGACGCGCTCGTGCTGGAGCGCGGCCTGCCGCCCGAGGGGATCAGCCGCCCTTGAACAGCGGCGTGAGCGACACCGGCCACGGCTTCTCGAGCCGGCCGTAGATGCTCCAGCTGCCCATCTCGCGCAGGATGCAGGCCTCCATCGCCTCGTCGGACATCGACAGGCCCTCGACCTTGGCGTCGGCCACCTTCCCGTCCTTGCCGATCGCGAAGGTGAGCCGCCAGCGGCCGCGCAGATCCGGGTTCGACTTGAGGCTGCGCTCGTAGCACTGGCTCAGGCGGGGGGCGCGGTTCGCCCAGAGGTCGCGGAAGGCCGACTTGATGTCCTCCTCGTTCGTGAGGAGGGCCGCTGTGCGCCGGGTGGCGATGGCGAGGTCGAAGCCGCCCGCGCCCTCGGCCGCGCCAGCCTGGGGCGCCGCCGCCTCCGCAGGCGCGGCCTCGGCTGCGACGGCCGTGCCCGCCTCCCTACGCGCCGTGGGCCGCGGGGTGGCCGCACGGGCCGGCGTGGGCTTGGCCGAGGCCACCTGCTCCGGCTCGGGCTCGGGCTCGACGTAGGTGGCGACGGCCCCGAGATCGATGTCGAACTCCCCCTCGCCGAAGGTGAGCGGCTCGAGCTCGGGCTGCGGCCAGAACTGCCAGGCGGCCACGGCCGCGATCGCCAGGACGACGGGCCCGCCCACGAGCGCGGGGAGCAGGGCACGACGCTGGGCGCGCTGCTTGTCCTGCGCCGCCAGCGTGGCCTTGACCTCCTCCCCGGGGTCGGTGGCGGTCTCCTCGCCCGGGATCTCCGCGAAGCACTGCGGGCAGGTGCCCCCGTGGAGCACCACGGCCTGCTGGACCTCGGCGTTGCAGAACGGGCAGTGGGACACGCCGGCTCCTCCCTCTCGGGGCGCAGTGGACCTCGCCGCCGCGGGCCTCCGCGCGGCGAGGCGGGGCCTTATTCGGTCGTGCACGCCTGTCGCCACCTCCCGCAGCCTGCCTCGGGCACTCGGGAGCTCAGCCCGGGGGCTGCAGGCCGTACACCACGTCGAGGATCCCCACGGTGACGTTGCACCAGGCGTGGAAGAAGGCGCCCGCGAGGACCCCGCCCGTGCGCGCGCGCATCCACCCGAAGACGAGGCTCGGGAAGACGATGGCCAGGTGCCACCACTGGAAGGACACCACGCTGTGGCCGAGCGCGAACACCACGCAGGTCACGAGCCAGCCGGGTCCGAGGAGCGCCCCGCCGATGCGCCAGCGCGGCGTCCACACCTCGTCGAGGCGGCTCTGCACGTAGCCGCGGTAGTAGAGCTCCTCGGGGATGGCCACGAAGAGCACGTGGTAGGCCACGAGCTGCAGCGGCTCCGCCGGGAGGCGCCAGGCCGGCCCCACGGCCGTCTGGAAGCGGGCCATGGCGCAGGTGGGACCACCGAGGTCGCAGAGGCCTCCCAGGATCCACGGGAAGATGGCCGTGTGCCACAGGTGGTAGAGCGCGATGTACGGCGGACCCACGAGCAGGATGGCCCAGGCGCAGAGCCGCAGCGCCTCCCGCCACTCGGCCGCGTCCTGGCCCCCGAAGCCGGGGAGCGCGAGCGGGTAGCGGTCGGGATCGTCGCCCCGCCAGCGCAGCACCAGCACCGGCGCCCACATGAAGAGCACGGGCACCACCACCAGCGGCAGGTCCCAGAGCACCCCGGCGAGGCCATCCACCACGAGCCGGATGATGCCGAGGACGATCAGCGTGGTGAGACCCACCTCGAGCAGCAGGCGGCGGCGCGGCGCCGACGCGGTGCCTGGGGGCCCGGCGCTCACCGGGAGGCCCGCGCCACGTAGTGGGCCCCGAGCTGCAGCGCCTCGGCGCCGGTGCGCTGGTAGAGCGCCACCACGTCGGCCGCACGCACCGCGCGCCCGCGCCCGGCGAGCTCCAGCGGAAAGGCCGCCACGGCGCCACAGCCGCTGCCCCGAAGCAGCGCCCGCACCAGGTCGTGCAGGCCCGGATGGAGCTCGGGGTCGGCGCGGAGCATGGCCACGCGGCCATCGCCGGCCACCACCGCGCCGTACCGACGCCGGAAGGTGGGCCCCACCCGCGGTGCCGCCAGGCCCAGCGACAGGGGCTGGCGCAGCACGTCGAGCGCCTCGATCTCGCCCTCGTTCGGCGTGGGGACCACCACCACGAGCGGCTCCTCCTCGGGCGCGAGCCCGAGCCGCTCGCGCACCCGCGCGATGGCCACGGCGTCGTCGGCACGCACGAGCACGGCGCGCTCCCCCAGCCCGTGTCGACCGGGTCCCGCGCGCTCGCGGGCGCGCACGAGCGCCCCCCCAGCGGCGAGCCGATCGCCCAGGTCGGCCCGGCGCGCCGAGCCCAGGCCCGCGGCGGCGAGGGCACCCGCGCAGGACGCCTCGGAGAGCACGGGCCCCAGCCTCAGGTCGCGGACCCGGGGCGCCAGGCCCGCCTGGCTGGCCGCTGCGCCCACGGCGAGCGCGTCGCGACCGGGCCGCGGCAGCACCGACAGCCGCTGCACGCCCTCGGTCTCGGCCACGCGGGCCACCAGCCGGGGATGGTCGAAGGCCTCGCCCGCCAGGGCCACCGTGCCCACCCCGTGGGCACGCACGTGGCGCCGCACCACCGCCGCGATCGCCTCCCCCAGGTTGTCGAGGACCGTGGCGGCGGCGTCGGCGCGATCCACCGTGGCGAGCATGCGCGCGAGGGGGTCGGCCAGGCGTCCCTGCACCACGGGGAGCTGCGACAGCTCGTGCCCCTCGGCGGACAGGTCGCGCGCGAGCCGGGCGCCCAGGTCGGCGTCCACGGCGCCCCGCGCCGCCAGCCCGTCGAGCAGCCACGGGTCCGCCTCGGCGAGCCCGAGGGCCGCGAGCGCGCGCGGGAGGTGCACGTGCACGGCCTCGAAGCCCGCCTGGACCCACAGGCGATCCACCTGCCCGGCGCGGCCGCGGTGCACGGCGAGCCCCACGCCGTCCCCGAAGGGCTGCAGCGTGACCACCAGCGCCTCGTCCGCGGCCTGGCTGCGGTAGGCCGCCTCGGCGAGCGCCTTGTGCACGTCCACCGTGAGCAGGCGCGACGGGCGGAAGCCTCGCTCCGTGAACCGCTGGGTGAGCCAGTCGGCGGCCAGATCGCCGGCCAGCGCCCCCAGCCCGCTGTGACGCAGGAAGGCCTGCCAGATCACGCTGACGTCGAAGAAGGGCGAGGCGATCGACAGCAGGGCCCGCGGCAACCCCGCGCGCCCCCGTGGCGCCAGGGGCGACGGCAGCTTGCCGGCCACCGCCACCACGTCCACGTCGGCGGGCGACAGGCCGGCCGTCTCGAGCGCCGCCTGCACCACGTGCCACGGGAAGAGCTCCGGCGCGTCGGGCGCAGGGACCTGCTCCTCCGACACGAGGGCGACCAGCGTGTCGTCGACGACGACGGCAGCAGCGGAACCAGGCGCGTCGGCGACGCCGAGGAGGACCACGGGGCGGACTCCGGGAGCCGCCCGCCCTAACCGGGTGACGGCGCGCAGGGCGGACCGGCACCCCCAGGTCGGCGTTACAGCGCGCCCAGGACGGCCCCGTGCGCGCCCCGACCCTGCTCCCCCTCCTCCTGCTGGCCTGTGCGAAGGTCCCGCTGCCGCCGGGTCCCCTGGGCGCCGTGCGGGATGCCACCGCACCGCTGTCGCGGCCCGAGGGGGTGATCGAGCCCACGCGGCCGGCGACGCCTCCCCGCCCGCGCACGCCCCAGGAGCGCTTCGCGCAGGCGGCCCGCGATCTGGTCGACGGCCCGTTCCCGTCCGGCTTCCGCGAGGACTGCTCCGGGTTCGTGTGCGCCGCAGGGCAGGCGTCGGGCATGGCGCTCCCCTCCTCCACCGCGGCGCTCTGGGAACTGGCGGAGCGCGCCGACGCGGTGCACCGCCGCCGGGATCCGGCCCTGGGCGATCTGGCCTTCTTCGACGACACCTGGGACCGGAACCGCAACCACCGCCTCGACGACCCGCTCAGCCACGTGGGCGTGGTGGTGGGGCTGCTGCCCGACGGCACGGTGGAGGTGGCGCACGTCTCCTCCAGCAAGGGACGCACGCTGCTGCACCTCAACCTGCACCGGCCGCACGACCACGCCGACGAGGAGGGCCGGGTGCTGAACGACTGGCTGCGCGTGCGCACGGCGAAGGACCCGCGAGGCACCCGCTACCTGGCCGGCGAGCTCTGGCGCGGGTGGGCCACGCTGCCCGCGTCAGCCGGGCGCTGACACCGACAGGCCAAGGCGCTCGGCCACCTGGCGCGCCACCGACAGGAAGGCCTCGGCCACGGGCCCCTTGCCCAGCACAGCGGGCAGGCCCTGGTCGCCTGCGCGCCGCACCGAGGTGTGCAGCGGGACCTGCGCGAGCAGGTCGACCCCCTGGGCGAGCGCGGTGCGCTCCCCGCCTCCCTCGCCGAACACGGGATCGCGTCGGCCATCCGGGAGCTCGTACCAGGCCATGTTCTCGACGAGCCCCAGCACGGGCACCTCGAGCCGGCGGAACATGGAGAAGGCCCGCACGGCGTCGGCCAGGGCCACCTCCTGCGGCGTGGTGACCACCACCGCGCCCGCCAGCGGCACCGCCTGGATCAGGGTGAGCTGCGCGTCCCCCGTGCCGGGCGGCAGATCGACCACCAGCACGTCGAGCTCGCCCCACCGCGCGCGCTGCAGCAGCTGACGCACCGCGTCCATCACGAGGGGCCCCCGCCACGCCATCGCCTCGCCCGGCGCCACCAGCTGGCCCATCGACAGGCAGCGCACGCCGTAGGAGGCCACGGGCACGAGGCGTCCGTCGTCGGCGACCCCAGGCCGCGCCGTGGCGTTGAGCATCAGGGGCACGCTCGGACCCTGGACGTCGGCGTCCACCAGACCCGACCGCAGGCCCAGGCGCCGCAGGCCCACCGCCAGGTTCGCCGCCACGGTGGACTTGCCCACCCCGCCCTTGCCCGACGCCACCGCCACCACGTGACGCACGCCCTCCAGCGGCGCGAGGCGCACCGGCCCCCCGTGCGGCTGCATCCCGGGACCCGCCAGGCCGGCCACCGGCGCGGCAGGTCGGGTGGGCGCTGCCGGGGCGGCCTCCTCGGCCACCACCGATCCGGACCAGCCGGCCGCGCCGAGCGCCCCCGCCAGCTCCGCCACGATCGCCGCACGGAGGTCGGGCGTGTGGGCGTCCGTGAAGGCCGTCTCCAGGTGGAGCGCGTCGCCCTGCACGCGGCCCCCACGCACCACGCCGGCCAGCCAGACGCTGCGTCCCGACACGGGATCGCGCACGCGGGTGGCCGCAGGCTGGAGCAGGTCGAGCGGGTCGTCGTCGGCCACGGCGCCACCGGCGGAGGGGGCCTGCGCCTATCCGGCGCACCGGTCGCGCGCCGCGCGCGTCGTTGTCACCGCGCCGAGCGGCGCGCTAGGGTGCCCCCGTCCACGGAAGGTCCATGCGCGGTCCGGGCATGCTCGTCGCCGTCCTGCTGCCGCTGCCCGCCGCGGCAGCCTGGCCTGACGACGTCGTCCTCAGCGGCATGACCACCTTCGGCGGGGTCGAGGTGCTCGACCGCGACACCCTCGCCGCCGACTACCGGCAGGTGGTGGCCGAGCTGGGCGCGGGCATCGCCCACGCGCCGCTGCCCCCCTACACCCTGGGCGCGCGCGGCTTCGAGGTGGCCGGCACCGTGCAGATGTTCTTCAAGGACGTCTACCCGGATGCCGCCGACCAGCCTGCGGCCTGGGAGCGGGTGCACCCCGAAGGCGATCCCGAGCCCTTCCTGGTCACGCCGGGCCTCGTGGTGCGCAAGGGCCTGCCCTTCTCGGTGGAGCTCGGCTTCCAGGGCGCCTGGGTCGCGGCCACCCGCCAGGGCGTGCTCGGCGGCTGGGCCCGCGTGGCCCTCGTCGAACAGGACAAGCCCTACCCCGACGTGGCCCTGCACCTCGGCTACACCGGCTACATCGGCAACGACGAGCTGGAGCTGGGCACGCTGGTCTTCGGCGGCACCCTCGGCAGCCTCTTCCGGGTGGGTCCGAAGGCCGGCATGAAGGCGGCGCGCATCACGCCCTACCTCGACATCTCGCTGCTGGCCGTCTACGCCGCGCCGGTGCTGCCGGTGGAGCTGGGCGCCTCGATCGGGGCCTCCGCCTTCGGCGCCGCCAGCCCCGACCCCGCCGAGATCCCCGCCGAGGCGCCCATCGCCCTCGCGCGCTTCTCCGGCGGGCTCGAGGTGGTGGCCGGCTCGCTGCTGATCCGTCTCACCGGGGGCTACACGCTCGGAGCGCGGGCCTACGCCGCGGTGGCGCTCGGCTTCAACTATTGATCCTGGCCCTGCTCGCCGCCGTCGCGCTCGGCGCGCCGGCGGTGCGCCTGGTGGCCACCGTCGACGCCGACCTGCGCACCGTGCGGGGAGAGCTCCGCGCCGAGGATCTCGACGACGCCACCTGGGTGGATCCCCTCGCCGACCTCCCCGTGCCCGCCGACGGCCTCGAAGAGGCGCGCACCTTCCCCGTGCGCGCCAACGCGGGCACCGTCCGCTTCCACGCCCACGGGGACCGCGTGGTCTTCGAGGCCGTGCTGCCCCGTCGCTGGGGTGACCTGGGCGCCACGGCGCACGGGCTCTTCGCGAACGGCGGCTGGTATCCCCAGCCCCTGGTCGATGGCCGGCTGCCGGAGGTGCGGTGGGAGGTGCAGGTCCAGCTGCCCGACGACACCACCGGCGCGCTGGGGGATGCGGCCGGGCGCGGCCTCCTGTCGTGGACCGGCACGGCCGACCGGGCCTCCCTCGCCGTGGTCCCCGGCGGGCAGGTCACCCGCGTGCAGGGCGAGGGCGTCGACGTCCGCCTGATCACGCGCAGGCGACCGCGGCTCGGGCTGCGACGCCACCTCCCCGACCAGCTCGCCCTGGCCACCTTCGAGGGCAGGCGATGGACCGGCGTGGTGGTGGAGTCCCCGCTGAGGCGCCGCCTCGTGCGCCCCGGCGCGGGGCTCGCCTACCTCTCGGACCGCGCCTGGCGGGTCTTCCCCGGCTTCGCCCGGCTGCACCACGATCCCGTGGTGCGCGGCCTGCTCACCGCCTGGTCCGGCCAGGCCGGCGCGCTGGAACGCGAGGTGGTGGGCGCGGCCCTCGGGCGGGTGCACGAGACGCGGCTGCGGCGCAGGCTCCAGGTGGACCTGCTCGGGCTCACCAAGTGGATCCCGCTGGTGGACACGGCCATCTACAACCGGGAGATGGCCTTCAAGGCCGAGCTCTTCGACCGGGTGCTGCCGTCGGATCCGGTGGCCGACGACCTCGCCGAGCGCTTCGCGCCGCACGCCCCCGGGACCCTGGTGGTGGCCCAGCTCGGCGACACCCTGGGCCGGCCCGCGGTCGAGACGCTCGGACGGCGACTGGCAGCGGGCTGGACGCTGGACGCCGCGCTCGCCGCGGCGGGCGTGCCCGAGGACGGTGTCGCCCGGTGGCGCCAGGCCTACCCGGAGCAGGACTACGTGGTGCGTCTGGAGGGCTCCACCGCACACCTCCGGCGCGACGCGCCCGACGACGCACCCGCCGAGACGCTCGTGGTCGACGTGGACGGGCGACGCCGCACCTGGGCCGTGCCCGTCGGACCCGCCGAGACCACCCTGGCCCTCGACGCGCCGCCCCGTCGCCTGGCCCTCGACCCCGAGCGCCACACCGGTCAGGCCTCGCGGGCCGGAGACGTGCGACCGGCCCCCCTCCGGTGGACCCTGTGGGGACAGCTCTCCGGCATCAACGTGGCCCAGGGCTTCGCGTCCGCCTTCGTCCAGCTCACCGCGCGGGGGGCCGCCGACACCCACAACGCCACCGCACTGCTCCTCTGGACGGACCAGCGCGCCCGCCTGGGCACCAGCCTGCGCTGGACCCGCTACGCGGGCCGCCTGATCCAGCCCACGGTGCGCGAGCACGCCCTGACCCTGGGCCTCGACACGGCCTGGCTCAACCCCACCTTCCCCGGCACCGACCTCGCCGCGCCCCTGTCGGTGGGGGGCACCGCCTCCTACCGCTGGGACAGCCGCACGGGCCTGTTCTTCCCACGCCGGGGCGGCCGCCTGCGCCTCACGGTGTCGGCCGGAGGGACCCCGGGCTCCGGCCAGACCTACGTCCGGGTCCTCACGCACGCCACGACCGAGATCCCCGCGGGGACGCGGGTGGTGTTCGCGGGTCGCCTCGCCACGGGGCTGGCCGCCACCGACATCCCGCAGGAGCGGCTGGCCTTCGGGGGCGACGAGGGCGTGCGCGGCCTCCCGGATCGGGCCGTGCAGACCGGGACGCAGACCGTGGCGAGCCTCGAGGTGCGCGGCGTGCCGCTCAGCCAGGGTTCCGTCCCGCTGGGGCTCGGCTGGTTGCGTGACGTGCAGCTGCTGGCGGGCGTCGACGTGGGCATCGGATCGACGGAGGGACGCACCGTGGCGGCCGCCGGCGCCGTGGGCGGCGTGGGCTTCGTGGCCGACCTGTTCGGCCTCACGCCGGCGTCCGCCACCGTGGTGGTGGGCGTGCCGCTGTGGACCCGGGGCATCGCGCTGGACCCCTACGCGTGGCCGGTGGAGCTCTACATCGTCTGGGGGATGATGTTCTGACGGGGCCGCGCGCGAGGCGCCGCACGGGCACCACGCGCGGGCACCGGCCGCCCCGACGGGTCGACGAGCGGGTGCTCGACGAGACGGGCCACCGCCCAGGCCAGATCCAGCGCCGTGCGCAGTCGGGCACGGTCCTGGAACCCGAGCCGACGCTCGCCTCGCTCGGCCAGGTGCTGCAGCCCCTCGGCCTGCTGCGCCAGCACGGGCCGCAGGTCGGCGGTGGTGAGGGCGAGCGCCCGTGCCTGGGCCGCGAGGCGCGTCGCCGTGGCGGCCAGCTCCGCCGAGGCGCGCAGGGCCACGCCCACGGCCGTCTCGGCACGCACCGCGTCGGGCGAGACGGCGCGCAGCTCCCTGGCGATCACGCTCTCCGGCAGGAGCGCGCCCGCGAGCCGACGCCCGAGCACGTCCCGACCGGCGGCGCGAGAGAGCGCCGGCGCCA
Organism: Alphaproteobacteria bacterium; assembly: GCA_020632955.1. Lineage (GTDB taxonomy): Bacteria > Myxococcota_A > UBA796 > UBA796 > JACKEO01. Next base: position 39,155 of record JACKEO010000021.1, on the reverse strand, counting down.
CGGGGTCGCCGTTCGCGAGGAAGAGGTCGGTGCCCGTGGGGAGATCCCCGCCGGACCGCGGGAGGCCCAGGCCGGCGAGCGCCACCGGGATGGGGAGGCGCGGCTCGTGCGCACGGTCGATCAACGCCCGCACCGGCGCCGGAGGCCGCCCTGGGGCCTCCGCGGTGCCCCGCGGGGGCCAGAGTCGCTCCACCAGCGTGAGCAGCGTGTCGAGCTCCCCCTCGCACAGGGCGAGACGCACCGAGCCCAGCGTCGCCAGGGCCTGCTGGAGACCGCGTCGGGCGGCGCGGACGCGGTAGCGGGCACGCGCCGACTCGAGCGTGAGGTGCACGGTGTCGACGGCCTGGGCTGCGGGGGCCCAGCGTCCGCGCCCGCGGGGTCGTGCGAAGCCCACGTGCAGTCCTCACGGTTGGCCCCCGGAGCCTACGCGGGCCCCCGCGCGCTGGCCACCCGTCGGCAGCCGACGCACCACCCCGGCGATCCACCGGGCTGTCGCCGACGCCCCCCGATCCCCGGGGGGTACCGGCGGGAATCGGCGATGCAGGCCGACTCCGGTGCGACAGATGGCCTCGTCTGCCCTAGGATCGCCCGCGGACCCGGACGAGGGGGGAGTGCGTGCACGCTCGAACCTGGACCGCCCGCGCCCTCGCGCTCCTGCTGGGGACGCTGGCGCTGGTGCTCACGGCAGAGGCCGCGCTCCAGCTCGCCGCAGCCCTCCGACCCGACCACCGCACCACCTCCGACGCGCCCGCCCGGTACACGATCCTGTGCGAGGGCGACTCGTTCACCTACGGCATCGGCGGCATCTCCTTCCCGGAGCAGCTCGAGCAGATCCTCAACGAGCGTGCCGGCGAGCGCCTCTTCCGCACGGTGAACGTGGCCGTGCCCGGCATCAACACCACCCTGCTCGTCGACGACGCGGCCGCCCACCTCCACGAGCACGAACCCGACGTCGTGATCGTCACCACGGGCGAGAACAACTCGTGGAACGCGATCCGGCTGTCGGAGCCGGCGACACCGGGTCCCCTCGCCCTGCTCCGCCGGCACTCCCGGCTCGCGCGAATGCTCGAGGTGGCCGCCGTGGGGTGGTCCCACCCCGACTTCCACGACGGCGCGCCCACCCTCGCCGAGATCCAGCGCGAGGCGAACCACCTGGTGGAGTACCAGGAGGTCGTGGGGCTCACCGAGGAGGAGGACACCGACTGGGTGGATCCACCCGAGGGCTTCACGGAACGCCACATGCAGCTCGACCAGGAGGCCTGGGAGCTCGAGGACCAGGGGGACTACGAGGGCGCCGCGGAGCGCTTCGCCCAGCTCGCCGAGGAGCTGCCGCGGTCGCTGCTCGGACCCCTCGGCCAGGCGGGCGCGCTGATGCGCCTGGGACGGTACGACGAGGCCATCGAGGTGCTGCGTCACGCCCTGTACGACATCGAGGGCGGCGAGCGGACCGACGAGGCCTTCTACCAGCTCGGCTTCTCGTACAACAACCGGGGCCGCCTCGACCGCGCCGTGGAGACCTGGACGGACGGACTGCGCGCATTCCCCCGTTCTGGACGGCTCTTCCACGCGCTGGCCGACGCGCTCTTCCAGCAGCGACGCCCGGTGTGGGAGGCGCTGGAGGTGGCCGAGACCGTGCCCGAGGTGCGCCAGAACATGCTGTGGCGCTACCTGGACCGCCTGTCGCGCACCACGGAGGGCTACGCCATCAGCGACGTGCGCGACCTGATCTCCGAGAGCTTCCGCGCCGACATGGAGACGCTGGCCGAGCTCGGTGCCGCCCGGGACGTGCCGATGATCTGGTCCTCCTACCCCGACCACGGCTACGCCGAGGTGGCCGAGGTCGCCGCCGAGCACGGCATCCCCTTCGTGGACTTCCGGCCGGTGTTCGCCCAGCGCTTCGAGCGGCGCGAGGACTACCTGAGCGACGACGGCTGCCACTGCAACACCCAGGGCTACCGGATCATGGCCGAGCGCTTCGCCGACGAGGTGGTGGCCGTCCTGGGGCTCGACCTGCCCGAGAGTTGAGGGGCACCGGTCCTGCACACCCACCTCCACCACGGACTTTTTTTCCGTGAGGCGTGAGGTTCCTCCTCCGGAAGTCGGGTACCGAAGCACTTTCTCTAAAGTGCGGGTTGGATCGTCCGACGCGCGCCCGCTACCGTAGCCGCGGCCACAAGGGGCCGAGAGGTGAACCATGCGTCGAGCCACTGGGGGGCTCGGCATGGCAGCCGGCGTCCTCGCACTCTGTTGTGCGAGCATGCCTGCTCATGCCGTGCCTGAGCCGTGTCCTGATGCCCTGGGCGTTGCCCGGGCGTACAACGTCTTCGTCACCGGAGACTTCGACAACTTCTCCGACGTGGAGGGATGGGCGGCTGCCGGCGGCACGGCCACGCTGTCCACCTTCTCGATCGGCTTCGTCAACCCGGGTGGGCCGGCCCTCGTGGTCGGCAACCTGATCGCGTCGAACGGTCAGGTCTACGGGAACGGCTTCTACAGCGGCAGTGCGAGCACCTCGGGCGTCACCTTCGTGGGCGGCACGCTCAGCAACGGCACGCCGATCGACTTCGGCCTCGCGGGCGCCGACCTCATCGCGGCCTCCTCGGCCTACGACGCGCTGCCCAGCGACGGCATCCTGTCGCTCACCTTCGGCGCGCTCAACGTGGCGGGCACGAACCCGGGCGTCAACGTCTTCGACGTGGCGGCCAGCGATCTGGCCGCTGCGAACACGATCAACGTGTCGGGCCTCCCCGGCTCCACCGTGATCGTCAACGTGCACGGCACGCCCGCGAGCGCCCAGTTCGCCGGCTTCAACATCTCGGGCATCACGGGCAGCAACCTGCTCTGGAACTTCGTGGACGCCACCGACGTCCACCTCGAGGGCATCGGCTACTACGGCTCGGTCCTCGCGCCCTTCGCCGACTTCTCCATCGACAACGGCCAGATCAACGGCTCGGTGTTCGCGGCCTCGGCCGGTGGGTCCGGTGAGTACCACCACGTCCCCTTCGCGGGCCTCGAGTTCTGCGAGCCCCCCGAGCCCGAGTGCGGCGACGGCACGCTGGATCCCGGCGAGCAGTGCGATGACGGCAACCACATCGATGGCGACGGCTGTTCGTCGGTGTGCACCATCGAGCCGCCCCCGCCGTTCTGCGGCGACGGCACCCTCGACGCCGGTGAGCAGTGCGACGACGGCAACAACGTCGACGGCGACGGCTGCTCCTCCACCTGCGAGATCGAGCCGCCCCCGCCCGAGTGCGGCGACGGCACCGTCGATCCCGGCGAGGCGTGCGACGACGGCAACCACGACGACGGCGACGGCTGCTCGGCCACCTGCGACGACGAGTACTGCGGCGACGGCACCGTCCAGCCCGGTGAGGCCTGCGACGACGGCAACAACGACGACGGCGACGGCTGCAACGCCAGCTGTGGCGACGAGTACTGCGGCGACGGCACCGTCCAGCCCGGCGAGGAGTGCGACGACGGCAACCACGACGACGGCGACGGCTGCACCGCCGACTGCTACGACGAGGCCTGCGGCGACGGCATCCTCCAGCCCGGCGAGCAGTGCGACGACGGCAACACCGATCCCTTCGACGGCTGCAACATGGACTGCCTCGAGGAGTACTGCGGCGACGGCGTCCAGCAGCCCGACGAGGAGTGTGACGACGGGAACAACATCGATCTCGACGGCTGCAACAGCGACTGCGTGATCGGCGTCTGTGGCGACGGCGGGCTGGATCCCGACGAGCGCTGCGACGACGGCAACCTGGTCGACGAGGACGGCTGCTCCGCCGACTGCATCGACGAGTACTGCGGCGACGGCACCGTCCAGGACGGTCTCGGCGAGACCTGCGACGACGGCAACGAGATCAATGGCGACGGCTGCAACGACAACTGCGAGCCCGGCGTCTGCGGCGACGGCACCGTCGACCCCAACGAGGAGTGCGACGACGCCAACACGGCCGAGGGCGACGGCTGCGGCCCGAGCTGCATGGTCGAGTTCTGCGGCGACGGCATCGCCCAGCCCGGTGAGGCCTGCGACGACGGCAACGCCGACGACGACGACGGCTGCCGCGCCGACTGCACCATCCCCGCCTGCGGCGACGGCACGCCCGACCCCGGCGAGGAGTGCGACGACGGCAACACCGACGCCGGCGACGGCTGCGGTCCTTCGTGCTTCGTCGAGTACTGCGGCGACGGCGTGGTCCAGCCCGGCGAGGCCTGCGACGACGGCAACCTCGACGAGGGCGACGGCTGCCGCTCCGACTGCACCATCATCGAGTGCGGCGACGGCATCGTCGACGACGGCGAGGAGTGCGACGACGGCAACAACGACGACCTCGACGGCTGCGACGCCGGGTGCCTGGTCGAGTCCTGCGGGGATGGCGTGCTCCAGCCCGGCGAGGAGTGCGACGACGGGAACACGGTGGACGGCGACGGCTGCAACGCCAGCTGCGAGGAGGAAGAGGAGGAGGAGTACGGCTGCACGTACACCCAGGGCTACTGGAAGACGCACAACAAGTACGAGCGTCAGTCCAAGAAGCGCATCCCCTGGCCCATCTCCGAGAACACCACGCTCTGCGGCAAGAAGTGGATCGACATCCTCGACACCTCGCCCCGCGGAGACGCCTGGTACATCCTCGCGCACCAGTGGATCGCCGCTACCCTGAACGCCACCACGGCCAGCGTGCCGCCCGAGGTGCAGGCTGCCCTCGACGACGGCGAGGATCTCCTGCTCGACTGCTCGATCTCGCGGTCCGAGAAGGGGCTGGCCACCTGGCTCGCCACGATCCTCGACGACTACAACAACGGCATCGTGGGTCCGGGTCACTGCGACGACGACGACACCTCCTGCGAGGGCGGTGACGGCGGCGGGCACGACAAGGGCGACCACCGCGACTGCAAGCACGGCGGCGGCGGCAGCACCCATGGTGGTGACGGTCCCGGTCACGACAAGGGCGACCACGCGCGGTGCGGCCACAGCAGCGGCGGCAAGCACGAGGGTGGCGACGGCCCCGGTCACGACAAGGGCGACCACCGCGAGTGCACCCACGGCGGCGGCAGCAAGGGTGGCAGCAGCCACGGCGGCAAGACCGGTGGCAACGGCTCCGGTCACGACAAGGGCGACCATCGCGGCTGCAAGCACGGCAGCGGCGGACGGTCCTCCCACCGCTGACCCCTGACCCGGGGCGGGCGCGTCGTCACCGGACGGCGCGCCCCCCTGGGGCCGGTTCCTCCAGGCGCGGGTTCGGAGACTCCCTCCGTCCCGCGCCTTCGTGCGTGCGCTCCAGAAGGGGCGGCGGACCGCGGCCCGGCCACCGGGCGCGCGAGCCGCGGGTGGCCGCGATCAGCCCGCGCGCGGGTCGGGCACGCCCACGCCCGCGCCGCCCTCGGCGAGCCAGGCGTAGTCCACCTGCGCCCCGTCCACCTCGCAGGAGGCCGGACGCCAGCTGTCGGTGCGGGTGTAGAGGAAGAGGCCGCCCCACAGCGTGGCCGCCTCGGCCGCCACGAAGCCCAGGGCGCCTGCGAGCACGGCCTGCGCAGGGCCGCCGTACTGGGCCGACAGGAGCAGGGCCTGCAGCGCCTCACGGACGCCCTCGCCCGCGATGGTGGGCGAGAAGAGGGTGCCGACCTCCTGGATGCCGGAGCCGAACACCACGGGCCAGAAGGCGAGGCCGGTGACGCCGATGGCGAGGCCGGTCAGGTAGTACACGGTCCAGGTGCAGAAGGAGCTCAGGCCCTTGGCCACGTAGGCCACGCTGAGCAGACCCACCTTGCCGCGGTAGGCGCCGATGGCCGTGGCGAGGCGGTCGAGGGTGCCGGCCACGCGCGCCGCCGGGCCGCCCAGCCCCTGGGCCCGCGCCGCGATGCCGTGCACCAGCCGCTGCGGCAGTCCCGGGAAGAGCAGCATCGCCGCCACGCCGATCACCACGAGCACGAGCACCGTGGCCACCACACCCACCAGCAGCGGCGTGCGCTCCCCCTGCCCCACGGAGTCCATCACGCCGTGCAGCACGGGGTAGCCGAAGGGCAGCGCGACCAGGAAGCCGGGCGCGCGCCCCGTGAGACCCAGCAGCTTCTCGGCGGCCTTGGCCGTGACCGCCCGCGGCCCCTGTCCCGAGTAGCGGGCGGCCTCGTAGAGCGTGTAGCCGTCGAGCCCCACGGTGGAGGGCAGGAAGGTGCCGATGAAGCGCCCGATGAGGAAGGAGGTGACCGTGAAGCGCCAGAAGGGGAAGCGGATCCCCTGCCCCAGCAGCATCAGGTGCCAGCCCGTGGCCGACAGCAGCACGCCCAGCAGCTTCACCGACATCGCGAGGGCGGCGAAGGCGAAGAAGGGCCCTGGGTCCACCTCGCCCAGGTAGCGGGTCATCGCCTCGATCAGGGGCAGTCGCTCCCCCCCCTCCCCCTCGATGCGGTGCCGCCCCAGCGCGACGAAGCCGGCGATCGTGAAGACGATCTTCGCGACGAGGTCCACGCGCTTGCGGGTGGTGACCTCCATGCCGCGGCGTGCCGCCCAGAAGGCCGCGACCGACACGAGCAGCAGACCGATGGCGGGCAGGCCGAGGCGGCCCTCCCAGGCGAACCAGGACACGCCGGCGAAGCAGGCGGCGGAGACGGACAAGAGCAGCCAGGACAAGGGGGGCCTCCCGGTGGCCGCCGCCCCTAACCGGGTCCGCGCCTGCGGATCTTGAGCCGATCGCCCGGGTGGATGGTGGTGCCTCGCAGCTCGTTCCAGGACTGGAGCTCGGCCACCGACACCCCGTGGCGCTGGGCGATGGCGCCCAGGCTGTCGCCGGCGCGCACCACGTAGGTGGTCCACCGGTGCGCCGGCGCTGCGGCCGCCTGCGTGCTGCCGCCCGTCACCGCCAGCTTCTGCCCCACCCGCAGCGTGGTGTCGCGGCCCAGTCCGTTCCAGCGCTGCAGCGACTCCACGGACACGTCGTGGGCCTGCGCGATGCTCCAGAGGCTGTCGCCGGACTTCACCTCATAGGTGGCGGCGGCCTGGGTGCGAGGGCTCGAGGCGGACCGGGTGCCACCCCCCCGCAGCGCGAGCACCTGGCCCACCCGCAGGGTGCTGCGCGTGGACAGGCCGTTGTAGGACAGCAGGTCGTCGAGGGGCACGCGGAAGCGCTCGGCGATCTCGGACAGCGTGTCGCCCTGGCGCACCGTGTACGACGGGGGCGGCGCGGCCTGATCCGGTGCCACCTGGGCCGGCGCGCTGCGCGAGGGCGCCGTGGCCTGTGAGGGCGCGCTCGACGACGAGACGGCGGCCACCGAGGCACGGGCGGGCGGCGGCGTGTCGCGGCCCGGCACCGGGATCACCAGCTGCTGACCGATCGCGATGCGCCCGGCGTCGCGCAGCCGGTTGGCGTCGGCCACCGCGCGCACCGTGACGCCGTACCGCTCCGCGATCACCGAGAGGCTCTCGCCGCGGGCCACCTCGTGCAGGACGATGCTGCGCTTCGCCTCCGGGGGCAGCGCGGCCACGCGCTCGAGGAAGGTGTCCCCTGCGCCCACGGGCACCCGCAGATCCACGCCCCCCGCCGGGATCGCGAAGCGCCGCAGGGCGGGGTTCAGCTCGCGGAAGGTGTCCTCGTCGAGGCCCGCGCACGTGGCCAGGGCCGCCACGTCCACCGCCTCCTCCACCCGCACCGTCTCGTAGGTGAGCGGCTCCTGCGGCGTGAGCCCGGTGAAGCCGTAGCGCTCGGGGTGGTGGCCCAGGATGGCGGCCGCGATGATCTTCGGCACGTAGCCCTGGGTCTCGCGGTGCAGGAGGTCCTGCTCCACCAGATCCCAGTAGTCGACCTCCTCGCCCTCGGCGGCGGCGAGCTGGCGGCGCACCCGCGCCGGCCCGGTGTTGTAGGCGGCGAAGGCGAGCCACCAGTCCCCGAAGGAGGCGTGGAGCTCCGAGAGCATCTGGATGGCGGCGCGCGTGGCCTTCTCGGGGTCGCGCCGCTCGTCGAGCCAGAAGTCGATGGCGAGGCCGTAGGCGCGCCCGGTGGACGGGATGAACTGCCAGAGGCCCGCGGCGTGGGCGTGGCTGTAGGCGTAGGGGTTGAAGCCCGACTCCACCATCGCCAGGTACAGCAGGTCGCGCGGCAGCCCCGCCTCGTCGAGCTGGGCGAGGACGAGGTGCTCGAAGCGCGCCTTGCGCTCGAGCCAGCGCGTGAAGTACCGCCGACCGGGCCCCAGCAGCACCTCGAGCCAGTGCTCCACGTGCGCGTTCACCTCGACGGGCAGGTCGAAGGCCGCCAGGTCGAGCTCGGCCAGGCGGAGCGGATCGCCGGCCAGCGCACGCGCCGGATCGTCGTAGTAGTCGAGCGGCACGTCGAGCCCGACCTCGCCGTCGCTCCAGGCCCGCTCGATGAGCTCCACCGTGAGGGCCTCGGCGGACGCCTCCTCGGCCTCCACGGCCATGACGTCGCCGTCGAGGCGCTCGATCCACGACCAGATCGCGTCGTCGCCCGCCGCCTCGGCCGGACGCACGCCATCGGCGGCATCGTCGGCGAGCGCGGCCGGGCCGGCGCACAGCGCGAGCAGGAGGAGCAGCCTGGACGGTCGGATGACGGCCTCGACCAGCGACCGCGGGACGTTCCGCGACCACGCCGGGGTATCCACGGCCCTCCTCCCCCACAACCGGGCGTGACCGGATACGCCGCCGCCCCGAGGCTCGGAGGTCCCGCGGTGGCCGAGGCCCACGCCCAGCACGGACCCTGCGCGGCCCCCTCGCCCGAGGCGGTGGTGGCGCAGGTGGCCGCACGCCCCGGCACGGTGTGGCTCGATGGCGGCGACGCCGGCTGGTCGGTGCTGGTGTGGGACCCGGTGGAGGTGGTGCGCGCGGCCGAGGGCTGGCCCGCCGCGGGCCGACGCCTCACGCGACCCGCCCCGGCGAGCGAGCTTCCCTTCGTCTCGGGCTGCGTGGGCTACGTGGGCTACGAGGCCGGCGCCGCCGTGGCCCCGGTGCCCGCCGCGCGGCCCACCGCCGAGCCTCCGGTGTGGCTGGGGCGCTACGAGGGTGCGCTGCTGCACCACGCCGCCAGCGGACGCTGGGAGGCGGTGGGCGCCCCCGAGGTCCGCGCCGCGGGAGCCCGCCTGCTCGCGGAGGCCGGGCCCCTCGGTCCGCCCCCGCATCCCCTGCCCCGGCCCACGCGCACGGTCGCGCGCGAGGACTACCTCGCGGCCATCGCGCGCGTGCTGGCCTTGATCGCCGAGGGGGACTGCTACCAGGTGAACCTGTCGCGCGTGGTGGAGGTGGAGGGCATCGACGACGCCTGGCAGGCCTACCGCCGCCTGCGCGCGGGCTCCCGCCCCGATCGCGGCGCCTTCCTCGCCCTCGACCCCGCGCTCGCGGTGCTCTCGAACAGCCCCGAGCGCCTGCTCGACGTCGACGGGGACGAGGCCGTCACCGAGCCCGTGAAGGGCACCCGCCCCCGCGCCGCCGATCCGGCGCGCGACGCGGCGGCGCACCGCGAGCTCGAGGGCAGCGCCAAGGAGCGGGCCGAGCTCACGATGATCGTGGACCTCTGCCGCAACGACCTCGGCCGCGTGGCCGTGCCGGGCAGCGTGCAGGCCGAGGCGCGACGGGTCACGGCCCACGCCAACGTCCACCACGCCAGCCAGGTGGTGCGCGCGCGCCTGGCGCCCGGCGAGGACGCCTGGTCGGCGCTGGCCGCCCTCTTCCCGCCCGGCTCCGTGGTCGGCGCGCCGAAGGTGCGCGCCGCCCAGCGCATCGCCGAGCTCGAGCCCCAGCCGCGCGGCGTCTACTGCGGCGCCATCGGCTTCGTGTCGGACCACGGGCGCGCCCGCTGGTCGGTGGCCATCCGCAGCGCGGTCGTGCACGGCCGCCACGCCCGCTTCCACGTGGGCGGCGGCATCGTGGCCGACAGCGATCCCGAGGCCGAGTGGGCCGAGACCCACGCCAAGGGCACCCTGCTCCAGGCCGCGCTCGCCGGTGCCCGACCGGGCCCGCGCGGGGCCTGAGCGCGCCCCGGGGGCCGGGTCAGTAGGCCTCGTCGATCTCGCCCATCTCCTCGGCGTCGAGTTCGTCGTCGGGCTCCTCGTCGTCCAGCTCGTCCAGCTCGTCCAGCTCGTCCACGTCGTCGGGTTCGGCGGGATCCCCGGAGGCCGGGCGGCTCGGTCGCCGCAGCCCCGCACGGGCGGCGCGGTCGAGGGCGGCCGGCCGGCGGCGCTCGGGGCGCGCGGTGGGCGCCGGGGTCTCGCCCGCATCGGGCGTGGCGGCCTGCACGCGCGTGGCCTCGCGCGGCGTGGGCGTGGGGTTCGCGATGGACGGCCGGGTGCGCTCGCGATCGGGGCGCAGGTCGCTCATGCCGAAGCGGCCGAGCATCGTGCTCACCTTGTAGTGGTAGGAGCCGTCGGCCCACTGGGCGGTGCGCAGGAAGCCCTCCACCAGCGAGCGGAAGGTCTCGAGCGGCGTGCCGGCCCAGTCGGCGAGGCGCAGCACCACCTCGAGCTCCAGCTTCGAGCGGTCGAAGCGCTCGGCGAGCTCCAGGCTGCCATCGAGCTCCAGGCTGGCGAGGCTGGTGCGCAGCAGGCCGCGGACGATCTTCGCGGTGCCCTTCTCGATGCGGATGCGCACGTCGAGCTCGTCCACCTGGGCGTCGAGCTGCTTGTCGGTCCAGCCCAGCGCGTCCACGGTGAGCGTCTCGAGCACCACGCCGCGCCCCTGGATCGACAGGTCGCCGTCGGCCGACGGCAGCCCCTCGGGCGTCGTGACGTCGAGATCCACGTCCACGGCACCGCGCACACCGACGCCCCCGCTGCCCCGGAAGGCCGCGAGCAGCAGATCCTCCACCGGGAGCTCGTCGCCGGTGAGCTCGAGGCGGCGCGTGGCCGTGCGGGGCTCGCGGGCGTCGAGGTCGGCCTCGACGTCGAGGGTGCCCTCGCCCACCACCACGCGACCCACCACCGTGGGCTGCCGACGCAGGGCGCCGACGGGACCGGCACGCAGGGCCACGCGGTCGCCGAAGAAGACCGGCAGCACCTCGCCGTCGTCCTGCACCGTGGCGAGGCGCACGCCCTGGGCGGCCACGCCGAACCACCACGGCCCCACGGCGTCGATGTCGACCGCCAGCGCGCCGTCGGTGATCTCCTCCAGCTCGTACGACAGCCGGGCGGCCGCCGCGCTGCTGGGGAAGGTGAGCCAGCCGGTCAGCAGGAAGACGAAGAGGCTCCAGGCGCCGCCCACCGCGATCCAGGTCCAGCGGTTCATCCCTCCTCCTTGGTGTAGGCACGCAGCTCGAGGTCGAGATCGATGGGCCGTGCGTCCCGTCGGTCCTGCGCCTTGAAGGACGCGTTGTGGACCCGGATCGGGTAGGGCGAGGTCTCGAGGGCGTAGAGGAAGCGCACGAGGCCGCCCAGCTCGCCGTCGTTGATCTCCACCGTGTAGGTGCGCTCGCGGAAGCCGCCCACCACCCGGGTGCTGCCCTCGCGGATGCCCTGCAGGTTCGTGGACAGGCCCGCCTGCGCGGCCCACTGGCTGATGTAGGTGTTGATCTGGCCGGCCCGGAACTGCCCCATGCGGGCCTCCGCGGCCTCGAGGCGCGCCGTGAGCAGCGCGTAGTCCTCGGCCATGCCCTGCACGTCGCGCAGGTTCTCCTTGGCGGCGGTGACCTGCGAGGCCCGCTCGTCCTGGGCCGTCTTGATCACGTAGGTGACGCCGCCCACGAGCACCAGCGCCACCATGCCGGCCAGCGCGACGGCGAGCCAGCGGTCGCGAGGCGGCATCGCCTCGAACTGCTCCGACAGGTAGGTGCGCCCGGCGCGGATCCGCTCGAACATCAGCCCTCCTCCTCGTCGACGCCGGTGTCGTCGTCGCCATCGGCGCCCGCACGGGCGATGTCGACCGCGAACTCCAGCTTGTCGCGCTTCTTCTTCCCCGGCGACGCGTCGACCCCGCCGAAGCCGCCCTTCGCCTTGAGGGCCTCGCCGATCTTGTCGACGTCGCTGAAGTCGTCGACCACGCCCTCGAGGTGGATGGCCTTGGGCGCGATGTCGATGCGGTCGACGTCCACCTTCACGTCGGGGTGCGGCGGGAAGCCGGTGGTGAGCCGGTACAGCAGGTGCACCGTGGGGGGCGCCTCGCCGTCGCGACCGAGGAAGTCCACCTGCTCCTGCGCGTCGTAGACCAGGTCGCCCAGCAGGCCCACGGCACCCGAGGCGTCGAGCTCGTCGAGCGGCGCGTCAGGCACCACGGCGGCCACGGCCTCGCGGATGCGGGCATCGACCGCGGCCTGCTCCCGGGCCAGCGTCACCATGTTCCAGGCGAAGAAGGCCAGCACCGCCACCAGGTAGGTGGCCACCATCGCCGCGCCGTACTGCAGGATGGTGCGCTGCAGGTCCATGCCGCCGCGGAAGGCCAGGTCGCCCACGCGCAGGTCGGTGGCCGCCGAGGGGTCGCCCACCACCAGCTCGCCCAGCGCGCGCGCCACCGTGTAGGCGTCGGGCACCGGCTGGCCCTCGGCGTCGACCGCCTCGCGCACCGGCAGGCCGAGGTCCTCCTCGAGGTAGGCGCGGAGCCCGTCGACCCGGGCCCCACCGCCGGTGAGCACCACCACGTCGATCTCGACGCCGAGGTCGTCCTCGGCCTGCACGAGCGTGGCGCGCACCTCGGCGAGCAGCAGCCCCAGGACGGCGTCCATCGCCTCCTTCGCCTTGGCGGGCAGCGTGGTCAGCGCGCCCAGGCCCGGGTCGGTGGCCTCGAGCGAGCCGCCCGTGGGGTCCTCCACCTCGCCGAAGCCGGGATCGGAGGGCTGGAGCTCGTCGTCGACCCACACCGGGCCGTCGTCGTCGCTCCCCAGCTCCTGCACGAAGGCCGGCGGCAGCGGCGCGTCCTCGTCGGGGCCGCCGTGCTTGAGCAGCTCGGCCTCCTGCCAGGAACAGCCCAGCGCCTGCTGGATGGCGCGGGTGAGCGCGCGGCCCGCCACGCCCACGGCCCGGGTGGCCAGGGGCCTCCCGGCGCGCGCCACGGTGACGGTGGTCTGGGTGTGGCCCACGTCGACCACGGCGGTGATGCCGGGGCCACGGCCGTAGGCGGCGATGATGTCGCCGTCGACCAGCGCGCGGCGCGGATCGAGCCCGCGCTCGGCCAGGCCCTCGAGCACCCCCGAGAGCTCGGCGCGGTCGGCGAGCGTGGCCAGGATCTCGCCCTCGCCCTCCCCCGCGCGCCAGGCGAGCACCAGGTCCTCGAGATCGAGCGGGACCTCGTCCTCGATGGCGAAGGGCAGGGTCTTCGCCACCTGCTCCGCATCGGTGAAGGGCAGCACCAGGCGCTGGGTGGTGGTGCGCTCCGTGGGCCAGGCCAGGGCGCAGAGGTGGCTGGTGCTCACGAGGTCGGGGTGCTGACGCACGAGCAGGTCGAGGATGGCCAGGCGGTCCTGCAGGGTGGGCACGTCGGAGCCGTCCTGGGGCACGCGGCGGCGCACCTCCAGCTCCACGTCGTCCACGTCGCCCGAGCGCTGGCTCACGCTCACCTTGACGGCGTAGGCGCCGAGATCGATCGCGATGTGTCGAGCCATGGGTCCTCGTGCGTCTCGGGGTCGGGAGCCGTCAGCGGATCCGGTAGGAGAGGATCTTGCCGTTCTTGCTGCGGGAGAAGTCGATGATCGCCTCGATCTCGACGGTGGCCTCGCCCACCTCGCCCCGTGCCGTCACCCGGTAGACCGAGGAGTGCACCATCGACAGCCGCTTGATCTTGTCGGTGTCGAAGGCGCCGGCGTACCACTCCTCCAGCCAGTTCGCGAGACCGCCGTCGTGGGTGAAGAGCACGCCGCCCTCGGCGAGGGGGGTGTTGAGGCGGGTGCGCAGCAGGCGCACCACGTCGTCGAGGTAGGAGTCGGTGGCCGACACCTTGGCGGCGCTGCGCAGCATGGCGCGCAGCACCTGGTCGCTCGCGGTGGAGACGTTGACCTTGCCGTCGCCGTAGATGGTGAGCTGGGTGCCGTAGCGGTTCCAGATGGCGTCGCGGTGCCAGCCGTCGACGAGGCGGATCTCCTCCACGGAGTCGAAGGGCGCGTTCTTCACCTTGTAGGGGTCGTCGAGGCGGTCGTAGAGCGCGCTCTCGCGGCCGCCGCTGAAGAGGCGGTTGTCGTCCGCGTCCGTCCAGTCCGACAGGTTGTAGACGAGCTCCCGCGGGTCGTCGATGCCGATGCTGCGGAGGAAGGTCTGGTCGTCGTCGCGCGCCATCAGCGCGATGAGCAGCTCGGAGTAGAGGTTGGGCCGGCCCTCGGCGTCGAGCGAGATGTCGCCCACCCAGAGCCGGCTGTCCTCGGCGGTGACGCTGGCGGTGAAGTCGCCCTCGAAGGCGAGGAAGGGACGCCGCAGCGTGGTCTTGGCGCGCTCCTGGCTCTCGGCCCGCTGGTCGGCCGACAGGCCGCCCTGGGCCGCGATGGCCTCGATCTCGTCGGCGTCGCCGTCGGTGACCACGAAGAGGCGCAGCAGCGAGGTGCTCAGCGACGGGAGGAACTGCCAGAGGTCCAGGGCGTTCATGCCGGTCATCGCGGCGATCTGCGGCCCGAAGGCGTTCTGCTCCATGGACTCCGAGAGCTTGAGGAAGAGCTGGTAGAAGCCCAGCGCCCCCTGCGCGAGGGCCTCGGCTGCCGCCTCGTCGCGGGCGTTCGCCGCCATCTTGATGCGCACCGACGCCGTGTAGACCACCTCGGTGACCACCACCGTGAGCAGGGCCACGATGCTCACGGTGAGCAGCAGGGCGATGCCCGCGCGGCTGGAACGTCCGGCGCGACGACGCGGACCCCGCCCCCACCGGCGCTCCCGCGTGAGCTCGGTCCAGAGCCAGCTGCCGCCACGGCGCAGCGCGGCCCTCACTGGTCCACCGTGCGGCCGGCGGTGGGCGTGACGGGGTCGGCGTACTGCAGCAGCGTGGTGGTGACGAAGGGGACCTCGACGGAGCGGTCGGGGTCGTCGGGGTCGGGGGCGAGCAGCACGAGCCCGATCTGTACGGCGCGGGGCAGCTGGTACGGCGTCTCGCCGGCCCGCGTGTCCCACTCGTCCACCCACTCGTTGAGGCGGCCGTTGAGGTAGCGGAGCTCGAAGCTCTGCACGTGGTAGGCCAGCGGCCACACGCGCCCGCCCTCCGAGGGCTCCTCGTCGATGCGGCGCGACTCCCGGTGGTAGAGCACGTCGCCCGGCTCCAGCTCGCTGGGGGAGCGCTCCACCCACACGGTGTACTCGGCCTGATCCGCCTCGCGGCTGTCCAGGTAGAGCCGCTTGTGCGACAGGCTCGTGAACCACACCCGGTCGGGGTCGTCGTTGTGGCCGACGAAGAAGGTGAAGTAGGTGGCCACCGCGGCGCGGTTGGGGGTGAGGTAGGCCAGCTGCAGCTCGCGGCGCAGCCGGGCCAGCGCCACGCGGGCCGTGCGCGTGGTCTCGTCGGTGCGCGCCAGGGCGTCGTTCATCTCGATGGCGCCGTCGACGCTCGCCCACCCCACCATCGTGATGATGATGAGGATCGCGAGCGCGAGCATGACCTCGATGATGGTCATGCCGCGACGGCGGCGGCCCGCGGCGCTCACCGGCCCCTCTGGTTGCGGATCTGCTGGGCTCGGTTGCGCTGCTGGTCCTGCTGGCCGCCCGGAGGCGCCCCGCCGCCGCCGAGGCCCACCTGGCAGACGTTCACGTCGGTGACGTGCTGGGTGAGCACCACCTGGTTGCCGAGCTCCTCGGCCTCCTCCAGGTCGTCACCCCACCACACGCGGATCACGAGCTCGCGCACGCAGGGCGAGATCTGCTGGGTGATGAGCTCCTCGCCGATGCCCAGGGCCCCGAGGTCGGGGATGCCGCCGGGGATGGCCTCCGAGCTGATGCCCAGCGCCCCCGTGAGGTTGCCCACGGCCCCCTGCAGGCCGCCCGCGAAGCGCAGGTCGATCTCGGTGACCAGGTACTCCCAGTGGTAGTCCTCCAGCGACTCCAGCTCGAGGTTCAGCGCCTCGTCCCCGAAGTCGTCGAAGTCCCCCTCCTCGTGGACGTCGGCCAGCTGGAAGCCCTCGGACTCCACCTGCACCCGCACCTCGGCGAGCTTGTCCTGCGCGAGCTGCGTGGCCACCAGCAGGCGGTCGGCCTCCACGGTCATCTCGATGGCGCTCGTCTGCGCCCCCACCAGGATCACCAGCGACATCAGCAGGATGCCCACGGCGATCATCACCTCGAGCAGGGTGAAGCCCCGCCGAGCGCGGGGGGGGCGAGCGCCCGCGAGCACCGAAGGGAGCGTGCCGGGCGCACGTGACCGAGGCGCGCAGCCAGCGACGAAGGATCGACACCACCCGGCACCCTGACGGAGGCTCCGGGGGCGGTCGACACGAGGAGCGCCCGCGAGCACCGAAGGGAGCGTGCCAAGCGCACGTGACCGAGGCGCGCAGCCAGCGACGAAGGATCGACCGTTCCCGGGGCCTCCGTCAGTCAAGGTCGGGGCCCTCGTCGGGCAGGAACGCCCAGCGGTCGTGCTGGTCGAGCAGCTCGCCCACCATCTCCACACGGCCCGACAGCGGGTCCACCGAGATCGTGAAGCCCTCGTCGTCGTCCTCCTCGTCGACGATCTGCACCACCGTGTACTCGGCCGTGCCGTCGGCGAAGACGTGGCTGTAGACGATCTGCGGGCCGTCGTCGTCGTCGTGACGCTCCCCGCGTTCCACGGGCTCGTCGTACTGCGGCGTGTAGACGCTCTTGAACACGGTGCCGTCGGGCAGCTTCACGGTGCCCACGGTGCCCACCTGCTGGAAGCTGGCCTGGCGCCGCACGATGTCCTGCTGGTCGCTCGACAGGCGGTCGAAGTCCTCGCCGCGCACGTCGTCCTCGAACTCCTCGCGCGCCTTGGACGTGGAGAAGACCGTGGCGCCCGCGTCGCCGTGCTCCACGTGCCACGTGCCCTCGGTGAGGTTGTAGACCACCCGGAAGGTGCGGTTGCGCAGGATGGCCTCGTGCTGGAGCGACTCGTACACGAGCGCCAGCTTGCGGGCGGCGTTGCGCTGCTCGAGCATGAGCACGGCCGACAGCGAGGGCACCAGGATCACCGTCATCAGCAGCACGATGCCCACGGCCACCATGACCTCGAGCAGCGTGATGCCACGACGGGAGCGGGCGGTGCGGCGCTGCGCGGCGGGAGGCATGGGGACCTCGCGAGCGGGGCCGCGGCGGGGGCCGCGCCCCGGAGGGATCAGGGGAGGCGGCCGATGACCGAGACGTCGGCGTCGGCGCCCTCGCCGCCCACGGCGCCGTCGGCACCCCGGGCGAGGAGCTCGAAGCGGTCGTGACCGAGGCGGCGGTACTGCACCCGTCCGCCCCAGGGGTCGAGCGGCAGCTCGCCGGTGACCTCCGACAGGCTGTCAGGGAGGTCGCCCTTGCGGGAGGCGTGCCGGAGGAGCTGGTCCTCCAGCTTCTCGAGCTGCAGGGTGGCGGCCTCGCGGTCGACGGCGTCGTCGCCGAGCGAACAGCCCGCGACGAGCGCCAGCAGCACCAGGGAGCGGGTGGTCATCAGTAGTCCGACAGCTTCACGTCGTCGTCGCCGCCTTCCTTGCCGTCGGCGCCGTACGAGATGATGTCGTAGCCGTCCTTGCCGCCGCTCTTGCGGTAGACGAAGCTGTTGCCCCAGGGATCCTTGGGCACCTCCTCCCCGCGGTAGACCTCGTCGAGGCTGTCGGGGAGCTTGCGCTTCTTCACCTTGTAGATCTTCACCTTCTGGTCGATGCGCTGGATCATCAGCCCGGCCGCGTCGCCCTGGGCCTCGCCGAACATGCTGGCCAGGCCGAAGGTGAGGACGCCCATGAGGAGCAGGATGATCGCGATGACGATCATCACCTCCATCAGGGTCATGCCGCGACGGGCGCGGCGGGTGGGGACGCGTGCCGCACGGAGCGCGGCGAGGCGGGCCTGCAGGGTGGTGAGCAGCGAGGTCATGTCAGCTCCAGAGGCGACGGTCGATTCCCGAGACGGCGGGGGATGGGTCAGCCTTCACGTCCTGCAAGGGATCCGCAAGAGGCCATCACACCAGGAGACAAGCAAGCACCGTGCCAGCATCCCGGATCAGATGCCGCGGATGGAGCCGGTGAGCTGCTGCATGGGCAGCAGCAGGCCGAGGGCCACCGTGAACACCACGCCGCCCACGAGGAGGATGGCGAGCGGCGCCAGCACCGACGTGGCCGTCTTCACGGCGTCGTCGACCTCCTGGTCGTAGGCGTTCGCCACCAGGTTGAGCATCCGCTCCAGCTCGCCGGTGCGCTCCCCCACCTTCACCATGTGCACCACCATCGGCGGGAACTGGCCGCTCTCCTGCAGCGGTCGCGCGATGGACTGGCCCTCCTGGATGTTCTCGCTGGCGCTGGTGATCGTCTCGGCGAGGATGACGTTGCCGACCACCGCGCGCACGATGCCGAGGGCCGTGATGATGGGCACGCCCGACATCAGCAGCGTGCTCAGGGTGCGCGAGAAGCGCGACACGGCCACCATGCGGTTCACCCGCCCGAGCACCGGCATCTCGAGCTTCCAGCGGTCGAAGCGCTCGCGCCCGGCGGGCGTGGCGAGCCAGCGCCGGAAGCCCCACACCGCGGCGAGGATCACCGGGGGCACCGTCCAGCCCCAGCCCACGAGGAAGTCGCCCACCGCGAACACCACCTTGGTGATGATCGGCAGGTTCTCCTCCCCCCCGAAGCTGTCGAACATCGACCGCATCTGCGGGAGGATGCCGGTGAAGATGGCCAGCAGGATGCCCACGCCCACCATGGTGAGCAGCACCGGGTAGGCGAGCGCGCTGACGATCTGTCCCTGCAGCCGCACCTGGCTGTCGGCGAACTTCGACAGCCTGTCGAGGACCTCGGCGAGCGAACCCGTGCGCTCGCCGGCGCGCACCATCGACACGAAGAGGTTGTCGAAGATCTTCGGGTGGTCGGCCAGCGCATCCGCCAGCGTGGAGCCCTCGTTCACCCGCTCGCGCACGTTGGAGAGCACCACCTTCAGCTTGTTCTTCTCGGTCTGCTCGACGAGCGCCGCGAGCGACTCGGCCATGGGCACGGAGGCCCCGATGAGCACGCTGAGCTGGTTGGTGACGTTGGCGATGTCGCGCGCGCTGATCCACTCCAGGTACTGCGCGACGTCGATCTCCATGCGCAGGCCGGAGCCCTCCACGGCCTTGCCCGTCTGCTCCTTGACCTCGGACGGGAAGAGGCCCTGGCGACGCAGGCGGGAGCGGGCCGCCTTCTCGTTGTCGGCGTCGATGACGCCCGAGGTGGGGGCGCCGGCGCCGTCGAAGGCCTTGTACTCATAGACGGGCATCAGGCGGCCTGGAGGCGCATGGAAGGGGCGGGACGGCGGTGGTCGGGCGCCCGCGCGGCGTCGGTCTGCGGCTGATCGTCGTGGGTGGGGCCCCCCATTCCAGCACAGCTGGAATGGTTCCCCCCGCCCCACGACGCGCCGCGCGGGGCCTTGCTCTGGGGCGCCCGGGAGATGCCGTCCGGGCCCTTCACGCGACGACCCAGGCCGGATGCCGGGGCGTAGGGGAGGGCCGAACGGGGTGCGACGCGCGCCGCGGAGCCGGGCACATGCGGCTGATCGTCGTGGGTGGGGCCCCCCATTCCAGCGCAGCTGGAACGGTTCCCCCCGCCCCACGACGCGCCGCGCCGGGACGTGCTCTGGGGCGCCCGGAAGTCGCCGTCCGGGCCCTCCGCGTCCCACACCCGCCCGGCTGCGGGGGCGGAGGGCGGCGCGGCGCGACGCGGCGTGCCGGAGGGGCGCGGTCCGGACCGACGCGAAGCGAAGCGGGCGGCCCGGGGGCTTCCGTAGGAGGGCGTTGAGCGGAGCGAGTGCCCGACGGAGGAAGACACCGAGGCATCAGCCCGCGAAGCGGAGCCTTCGCGAGCTCCGTCGCCCGCGGCCCACCGACCGTCCGGGGCGTCCACGCTCACCCCTCGTTCTCGACGGTGTCGATCTGCGTGACGCGCATGACCTCGTCGAGGGAGGTCATCCCGTTCATGACCTTGCGGAAGCCGTCGTCCCGCAACGTGCGCATGCCCAGCTCCACCGCCTTCTTCTTCACCTTGCCGGCGTCGGCGTTCGCGATGACCAGCGTCTTCACGTCGTCCCAGGCGGGCAGGAACTCGTAGATGCCGAGCCGGCCCTTGTACCCGACCTGCTGGCACTCCTCGCAGCCCACCGCCTCGTAGATGGTGTGGCCCGCGATGTCGGCGCGGCTGAGGCCCAGGTCGACGAGCTCCTCGTCGGTGGGGGTGTAGGGGCGCTTGCAGTGGGGACAGAGGCGGCGGACCAGGCGCTGGGCGAGCACGCCGGCCAGGGAGCTGGCCACCAGGAAGGGCTCCACGCCCATGTCGGTGAGGCGGGCGAAGGCGCCGGCCGCGTCGTTGGTGTGGATGGTGGAGAAGACCATGTGGCCGGTGAGCGAGGCCTGCACGGCGTTCTCGGCCGTCTCGCGGTCGCGGATCTCGCCCACGAGGATGACGTCGGGATCCTGGCGCAGGAAGGAACGCAGCGCGCTGGCGAAGGTGAGGTCGATCTTCTGGTTGACCTGGACCTGGCCGATGCCGGCCACCTCGTACTCGACCGGATCCTCGATGGTGAGGATGTTGATGTCGGGCTCGTTGATCTCGCTGATGGCCGAGTACAGCGTGGTGGACTTGCCCGACCCGGTGGGGCCGCTGACGAGCAGGATGCCGTGCGGCTTGCGGATCACCTTGCGGAAGGTGGTGAGCGTGTCGCCCTCCATCCCGATCTGGTCGAGCGAGAAGACCGTGCCCTTCTCGAGGATACGCATCACCACGCGCTCGCCGTGCCGCACGGGCACGGTGGAGACGCGCAGGTCGATCTCGCGGCCGCCCATCTTGCGGCGGATGCGGCCGTCCTGCGGCAGCCGCTTCTCGGCGATGTTCAGGCCCGCCATGATCTTGATGCGCGACACGATGGGGTTGCGCAGCTTGAAGGGCGGACGGTGCCGCTCGTGCATCACGCCGTCGATGCGGAAGCGCACCACGAGGTCCTTCTCGAAGGGCTCGATGTGGATGTCGCTCGCGCGCTCCTTGATGGCCTGCGACAGCAAGGCGTTCACGAAGCGGATGATCGGCGCGTGGTTCGGGTCGTCGAGGAGCTCGGCGTCTTCCAGCGACAGGTCGTCGTCGGCGCTGCGCACGCCGTCCTCGTCGACGTCGCTGAGGATCTGCGTCGCGGACTTCGCCGCCTTGTCGTAGGTGGCGTTCGTGGCCGTGACGAGGATGTCGGTGGGCACGAGCACCGGCCGCACGGGCAGCGCGTGACGCAGCCGCAGCGCGTCGAGCACCGGCAGGGCCGACAGGTCGCCGATGGCCACCACCAGCTCGTCGCCGCTCACCCAGAGGGGCAGCACCCGCCGGTCGCGCGCGATGCCCAGCGGCAGGGTGCGCACCAGCTCGGGGTCCACGTGCTCCGGGTCGATGCTCTCGAGCACCGGCAGGCCCGACAGCTCCGACAGCGCCTGGGCCGTGGCCTTCGGGTCGACGCCCTCGGTGCCCACCACCGCCCGCCGCAGGCTCACGCCCTGCTTCTCGGACAGCGCACGGGCACGCTCCACCGCCTCGGGCGGGATGCCACGGCGGCGGAGGGTGTCGTCGAAGGCGTCGCGGCGGATGGCCATCAGGACCTCGTCAGCGGGGGATGACCTGGAAGTCGGCGTCCTCGAGCTCCTCGGCGGGCGCCTCGCCCGTGTCGTCAGCGGGCTCGTCCTGCCCGGCGTCCTCGGGCGCCTCGCCCGGCTCCGACGCGTCGCTCCCCTCCTCCGTCGCCTCGTCCTCGCTGCGATCGATCCCCACCTCGCCGCGGGGCAGGGTGCCCGCCTCGGCGCCCGGCGCCCGCTTCGTGCCCACCTCGACGATCTCGCGCAGCTCCTCGCGGGAGGCCGCCGACACGCGCTCGCCGTCGAGCGTGACGGTGGACGCGATGGTGGTGGGGCCGCGGTACACGCTGGGCCGGTCGACGGCGTTCATCGAGTACTGCAGCAGCCGGCGGATCTCCTCGAACTGCTCGTCCTGGGACTTGCCGTAGAAGCGCCGCAGGAACTCCCCGCGCTGCGCCTCCTTCACCATCATGATCTCCTTGAAGTCGTCGTCGCTGTCGATGATGTGCGGCGTGAGGAAGACGAGGAGGTTGGTGCGGCGCACGGTGTGGTTGCGGCCGCGGAAGAGGATGCCGAGGATGGGGATGTCGCCCAGGATGGGCACCTTCGTCTCGGCCTCGGAGTCGGTGGAGGCCACGAGCCCGCCGAGCACCACGGTCTGGTTGTCGCCCACGAGGGCCACCGTCTCGATCTGGCGGTTCGACGTGGTGGGACCGGCGTTCGCCACCTGGGCCTGGTCGGACTCCTCGACGTCCTGCACCTCGACGTTGAGCTCGAGGGTCACCATGTTCTCGGAGTTGATCCGCGGCGTGATCTCCATGGTGATGGCGACGTCCTGCCGCTGGAAGCTCACGATCTGCTGGCCGAGGTTGTTGAAGCCGCCCGACGTGGGGAACGGGATCTTCCGGCCGACGACGATCTTCGCCTCCTCGTTGTCGAGCGCGAGCACGCTCGGCGTGGAGACGATGTTCACCATCTGGTTCGTCTTGAGCGCCTGGAGCGCCACGCC
The DNA here is from genome assembly GCA_020632955.1 of Alphaproteobacteria bacterium. Lineage (GTDB taxonomy): Bacteria > Myxococcota_A > UBA796 > UBA796 > JACKEO01. Next base: position 16,530 of record JACKEO010000021.1, on the reverse strand, counting down.
GAAGGCCGGCACCTGCAGGCTGACCGGCGTGCCGTCGGCACCCACGGTGGGCACCTCCACGGTCTTGCCGAAGATGCCGAAGGCCAGGCCGGTGAGCAGGTCGGGCGAGAAGCCGAAGGGCGTGCTCACGCCGAACTGCGCGGCGCCGATGCCCACGGTGCCGTCGGGGTTGTTGGCCAGCGGCGCGTGGTAGCCGAGGTTCAGATCGAGGGCGTCGGTGCTCGACAGCTCCATGATCACCGCGTCGACGAAGACCTGCTTGCGCTTGGTGTCGAGCTCCTCGATCACCGAGGCGATGACCTCGTAGTCGTCGCGGCTGGCGATGATGACGAGGCTGTTGGTGTTCTCGTCGGCGGCGATGCGGGTGCCCGAGTCGAAGGCGGCGACGGCCCCGCCGCCCTCGGCGTTCTCGGCGCCCGGTGCCTCGGCGCCCGTGGCGGCGGCACGACGGGCCGCGGCGCGGGCGTCGACCGAGGTCTGGTTGCCCTGCCCCCGGTTGCCGGAGCTGCCGTTCGCCAGGTCGGCGAGCACGCCGGCCACGTCCTCGGCCTTCGCGTGCTCCAGCCGGTAGACGTAGATCTGGCTGCGGCTGGCGGGATCGACGTCGATGTCGATCTTCGAGATGAGGTCGCGGATGGCCTCGTGGCCCTGGTCGTTGGCGATGGCGATCAGCGCGTTGGTGCGCTCGTCGCTGATCACCTTGCTGATGTAGTTCGAGGCCTCGCCCGCGGTGACGCCCTCGGACGGCGTCTCCTCGGCACCCGCCCGGCGGCGACGACGGCGCGCCCGCGCAGCCGCACGGGGGTCGTCCTCGGGCTCGGTGGTCTCGGTGGTGCCGTAGAGCTCCTCCACCAGCGCCTTGATCTCGGACGCGTCGGCGTAGACGATCTGGTAGATCTGGAGCGTGGACTTCGGCGCCGACACGTCGAGCTGGCTGACGATGTCGTAGATGCGCTTGATGTTGTAGCCGGTGTCCGTGAGGATCAGGGTGTTCGCGGGGGCGTAGGCGAGCACCTTGGCGTTCGGCGACACCAGGTTGTCGACGATCTCCCGGACGTCCTTCACGCTGACGTTCTCGAAGGGGATGATCTGCGTGATGTACTGGTCGGTCTGCTTGATGGCGCCGCCCTCGCCGGGCTTGCCCGGGGACTTCTGCGCCTGGTCGGCCTTGATGATCTTGTGGAGCTCGCCCACCTTCACGATGGTGAGCCCGTGGACCTCCAGCGCCGACATGAAGGCCTCGTAGGCGGCCGAGGCCGACACGGGCTTGTTGGCGATGATCGTGACCTTCTTGCTCTCGAGCTCCTTCTTGTCGGACAGGATGAAGTTCTGGCCGGTGGCACGGCCGAAGTACTCCATGAGCGTGTAGAGGTCGGCGTCCTGGAAGTTGATGCTCACCTTGCCCGCGGCGCGCGGATCGGGCGGCGTGGTGGGCGGCGGCGGCACGGCCAGCGGCGGGGGCGGCGGCACAGGATCCTGCGCCTGGGCCACCGAGCTCGCGATCAGCGCGACGGCAGCGAGGGGCCACGCACGGGCGACCGGACGGAAGGCAGAGGGAAGGCAGAAGCGTCGCACGTGGGCTTGCTCCGGGCGGCGGGGCCGTCGGGGGAAGAGAGGCGGCGTCACCGGATCTCGTAGGACAGGGTCACGGGCTGGCCACGGCGGGTGACCTCGGCCTTGAGGCTGCCCTCGTTGCGCAGCGCCTCGAGCGCCTTCATGGCGCCCTCGACGCTGTTCAGCTCGAGCCCGTTGACGTTGTGGACGATGTCGCCGTTGCGGATGCCGAGCTTGTCGGGGAGGCTGCCGCGGCGGATGGCGGAGAGGCGGTAGCCGTCGTACTCACCGTCGGACCCGCGGTGCAGCAGGGCGCGGGCCATGCGGCCCAGACCGGCGAGGTCGGCGAGCTGCTCGTCGATCATCGAACGCTCGATGACGAACTCGGTGTCGCTCTTCTTCTCGACGTCGCCGCTCGTCGCGGCGTCGGTGGTCGGGCGATCGCGCGGCGTCTCGCTCTCCTTGGCCATCTCGAGCCAGACGTCGCTGCCCTGGCGCTCGAGGCGCACCCGATCGACCAGGATCTCCTTGACCTCGGCATCGAGGATCTTCTGCCCGATGCCGTAGGCGTAGGCCGTGGTGGCGCCGTCGACCTGGATGAAGGCGGCGCTGTAGGCCTCGGGCACGGCGACGACGGTGCCGCGGAGCTTGCCGCTGAAGGTGAGCTCCTGCTGGCTGCCCTCGCCCTCGCCCTCCTCCTCGTCCTTGCCGATCTGGTTCTGGTCGAAGAGGTGCCGGCCCAGGATGGCCTCGCGGTAGGCGGACTCCGACAGCGCCACCGCCAGGGGTGGCGTGGTGGGCGCCACGTCGTCGTCGTCGCCGTCGACCGCGCCCACGTCGGCCACGAGCGGCCCGGTGCGCGCGCCCTCGGGCACGGCCAGCGCCCACTTCAGGCCCTGGTTGGCCCCCAGCGCGAGCGCTGCCGCCACGACCGTGGCGATCCCCAGCCCGAGCCAGGGAACTGCCGCCAGCGCTGCGACCCGATCAGCGGACACGGAGACCTCCGCGGCTGGCCTTAGCACGTGGCGTGCCAGCGCGGAGAGGAGCCCGGTGGGACTTCACCCCTCCGACGATCCCGACACCTTGTCCAGCGCCCTCGCCCACCCCCTCGGAGGCCAGACAAAGTGTCACCGGGGCCTCCAGGGGCTCAGGGACGGTGGTCGGCCACCACCCTCAGGTAGTTCTCGCCGAGCACCTTGCGGATGCGCGTCTCGCTCCAGCCGCGGTCGAGCATGTCCTGCACGAGCAGCGGGTGGTGGGTGACGTCGAGCAGGTCCACCGGCGGCGTGATCATCCCGTCGTAGTCGGTGCCCAGGGCCACGGCGTCCTCGCCCGCCACGTCCACGGCGTGCTCCATGTGGGCGAGCACGTCGGCACGCCGCGCACCGAAGCCCACGGGGACGTCCGCGAGGAAGTTGCCCTGGTACATGATGCCCACCACGCCGCCCCGGTCGGCGATGGCGCGCGCCTGCACGTCGTCGATGTTGCGCCAGTGGGGCCGCACCGCGTCCATCCCGGTGTGGCTCACGATGGGCGGGAGCGCGTGCGTGTGGGCGTCGAGCGCACCCCAGAAGGTGGTGCGCCCGGCGTGGGCGAGGTCGACGATCACGTGCGCGGCGTTGCACACCTCGACGAAGGCGCGCCCGCGCGAGGTGATGCCCTCGTCGGGCTGGCTGGGGCTGCTGCTGCCGCCGAGCACCGAGGTGGACAGGTGGACCAGGGTGATGCGGTGGATCTGCGCGCCCAGCGGACCGGTGAGCACCGACGGGTCGTGCGCCAGCGCGTTGCCGCCCTGCAGGGTGAGGAAGAAGGCCGTCCTCCCCTGCCCCACGGCGGCGTCGTACTCCGCCCGCGTCCGCACCACGGCCAGCTCGTCGGGGTGGCGACCGATGTCGGCGAGGCAGCGCTCCACGTTGCGCAGGGTGGCGTGGAAGCGGTTGCGCTCGGGCCGGAAGGGGTTGGTGGCGATGTCGTAGCAGATGCCGGTGAACGAACCCTCGCGCAGCCGCGGGAAGTCGGTGTGCCCCATCAGGGGCATCACCCGCTCCCACGGACCATGCCGACGGCTGGGGTCGTACCCGAGCACCCGGATGGGCACCATCATGTCGACGTGCAGGTCGATGAGGTGGGCGTCGAGCAGCAGCTCGCAGGCCTCCACCGAGACGCCGAGGCCCTCGGCCCAGGCGCCCGGGTCCTGCCGGTGGTCGACGTAGTGCAGCGTGGACATGGCGCGACTCCGCGGGGCACCTACCGCGCCGGACGTCACCGTGTGGCAGCCCGTGCGGCGGCGGGCCCTGCACACCGGTATGGTGGCCCCACAGGGAGGCGCGGATGGCAGAGGACGGCATCCTGGTGGTGGACGACGACCCGCTCGTCCGCAAGGTGATCCAACGCGCGCTGGAGCGCGCCGGCTACCGCGTGGTGCTCGCCGACCACGGCGCCGCCGGCCTCGCCGCCCTCGACGCCGACCCCCACATCCGCCTCCTCGTGAGCGACGTGATGATGGACGACATGATCGGCTCCGAGCTGGTGGCCGCCGCCCGCGCCCGCCGCCCCGACCTCCGCTTCGTCTACATGAGCGGAGAGACCCCCGAGAACCTCCCCCTCGTGGGCATCGACGCCACCACCCAGGCCTTCCTCGCCAAGCCCTTCAAGCCCATGGAGCTGCTGGAGAAGGTGAAGGGGGTGTTGGGGTAGATCGGGGAGTTGGGGGTCGGCAGCCGCCACAGAGGCACAGAGGGCGCAGAGGCCGGCACAGAGGGGGGCGGGTGCGGATCTCTGTGTCTCGTCGGGTGGGTTCCGCGGTGCCGGGGATCTTGGGGCGTCCGGGCTGGGCGTCTTGATGGTGGGCGGCGCGTTGCCGCGCCGCTCGGGGAGGCGCAGAGGGACGGGGCGTGGTGCCAGGCAGGTCCGGTCGGTCGCGGCGTCCCAGGCTCTGTGCACCCCTCTGTGGGCTCTGTGCCTCTGTGGCGGCTGGAGAACGCCCGCTACCCCACCCACTCCCGCGGCCGGTACAGCGCCATCATCTCGGCCTGGGGGGTGCCCTCGGGGGGGGCCCAGCGGTAGCCGAAGCGGACGCGGGCGGGGAGCGAGACGAGGATGGACTCGGTGCGGCCGCCGGTGCGGAGGCCGAAGGCCGTGCCGCGGTCGTGGAGGAGGTTGAACTCCACGTAGCGGCCGCGGCGGTGGAGCATGAAGTCCTCCTCCGCCTCCGTGTAGGGCTCGTCCTTGCGGCGGGCTGCCAGGGGGATCCAGCTGGGGAGGAAGGCGTCGCCGAGGCGCAGGACGGCGTCGGCGCTGGCCGCGGGGTGGTCGCCGCCCCAGCCGTCGAAGAAGACGCCGCCGATGCCGCGCATCTCGCCGTCGCGGTGGTGGTTGGTGAAGTAGCGGTCGCACCAGGCCTTCCAGGCCGCGTAGGTGCCGAGGGGGGCGCAGGCCTCCTGCCAGGTGCGGTGGAAGTGGCGGAAGTCGTCGAGGTGGGGGTGGTAGGGCGTGAGGTCGGCGCCGCCGCCGAACCAGGTGCGCCCGCCCAGGCCGATCATGCGGAAGTTCGCGTGGGTGGTGGGCACGCGAGGGTTGCGAGGGTGCAGGATGAGGCTGATGCCGGCGGCCCAGAGGCGGTCGCCCTCCTGGCCCCCGAGCTGCGCGACGAAGGCCGGGTCGACCGCCCCCCACACGCAGCTGGTGTTCACGCCGCCGCTCTCGACCACCTCGCCCGACAGCGCCCGGGTGCGTCCGCCCCCGCCGGGCTCGCCCGCGGCGTCGGTGCGCTCCCAGAGGTCCTCGCGCACCTCCAGCGCGGGGTCCAGCGCGCGGACCGCGTCCACGATGCGATCCTGCAGCGCGCGCACGCCCGCGTCGAAGCGTCGGCGCACGGCGTCGAGGGACTCGGTCACGGTCTCACCTCCTCGGCCACCAGCTCGGGGCCGCGCCACGTACACCCCTCGCGCCACCGGCTGCACCCCAGCCGCGTGCGACCCCGCAGCACCCGCCCCTGGCCGCAGGCGGGACAGGCGTCGCCCTCGCGGGGGGGCGCAGGCGGTGCAGGCGGCGCGGCGTCGGCCGCGGGCGGATCGTCGGGGAAGGCGAAGCCCACGCTGCCGTCCTCACGCACCAGGAGGGCCGCCTCGAAGGCCTTGCCCTGCCGGCTCTTGAAGCCCTTCACCACCTGCGTGCGGCCGTCGGCGAGCAGCTGCTTCACCATGCGGGCCGAGATGGCGCGCGTCGACATCGTGGAGAACACGACGAAGGGACACGACCGGCCCGTGTCGCAGGTCCACACCGGGCCTCGCTGCCGCACGGGCGCGCCGCAGGCCGGACAGGCGCCCAGCGCGTCGGGCTCGGGACGGGTGCGCACCAGCGCGGCCTCGGGCAGCTCGCCCCCGCGCAGCGCGTCCACCACGCGCCCGGTGTAGGCCACCACGTCGTCCATGAAGCCGGGGCGGGCCTCGGCGCCGTCGGCGATGCGGGCGAGGCGGGCCTCCCAGCGACCGGTGAGCTCCGCGCTCTTGAGCTCGTCGAGGGGCACGGCGTCGACCAGGGCGCGGCCCGTCTCGGTGGCGCGGAGGGTCTTGCCGTCGCGCTCGACGTAGGCGCGGTCGAGCAGGGTCTGGAGGATGGCGGCACGGGTGGCCGGCGTGCCCAGACCGGCGCTGCGCAGGGCACGCGCGAGCTCGCGGTCGTCGAGCTGGCGCCCCGCCGTCTCCATGCCCGCCAGCAGGCTGGCGTCGTCGTGCGGACGCGGGGGCTTGGTGCGCCCCGCCTTGGGCTCGGCCCCCACCACCTGCACCGGGTCGCCCGGCCCCACGTCGGGCAGCAGCACCTGCTTGCTGGACTTCGGCGGGTCCACCGCCTGCCAGCCCGCCTCGCGCACCACGCGCCCCTTGGCCCGCAGCGTGGGCGGCGCCGGCACGGTGTCGGGCAGGGGCGCGTCGGTGTGCACCTCCACGACGATCTCGGCGGTGTCGATCACCGCGTCGGGCGACAGGGCGGCCAGCAGCCGTCGGGCGACCAGGTCGTAGATGCGCTTCTCGTCGGGCGAGAGGCGGGCGCGCGTGGGCGGCGTGTCGGTGGGCAGGATGGCGTGGTGGTCGCCCACCTCGGCGTCGTCCACGAGGCGCTTCGAGATGCGGAGCGGCGCGTCGAGCAGCGGGCGCGCGTGCGGCGCGTAGACGTCGAGCTCGGCCACCGCGGCCACCACGCCGGGCAGCGTGCCCACCTGGTCGGTGGTGAGGTGGCGTGCGTCGGTGCGCGGGTAGGTGAGCAGCTTGTGCCGCTCGTACAGCGCCTGGGCCACCTCGAGGGTGCGCTGGGCGCTCATGCCGTAGCGCTGGTTCGCGCGCCGCTGCAGCGAGGTGAGGTCGTAGAGCAGGGGCGGTGGCTCGGTGCGGGTCTTGCGCTCGGAGCTGGCCACCACGCCCTGCCTGCCCTGCAGCGCGGCGACGAGGGCGAGCGCGGAGGCCTCGTCCCCCAGGCGCTCCTCGTGGGGGACCTCGTCCTTCGGTGCGCTGGCGTCGGGCTTGTCGCGGCGGAACCACGTGCCCGTCCAGGCCCCGCCGGACGCCTCCAGCGCCGCCTCCACCCGCCAGAAGTCCTCGGGCACGAAGGCCTCGATCTCACGGTCGCGGGCGACGATCATCGCGAGCGTGGGCGTCTGCACGCGTCCCACCGACCAGAGGGCGTCGCCCCCCGCGTCGCGGGTGCGGCAGGTGAGCGCGCGGGTGGCGTTCATGCCCACCAGCCAGTCGGCCTCGGAGCGGCAGCGCGCGGCGTCGCCCAGGGGGTCGAACTCGGTGCCGGGGCGCAGCCGGGCCCAGCCCTGGCGGATGGCCTCGGCGGTGAGCGAGCTGATCCACAGCCGCTCCACCGGCGCCCTCGCGCCCGCGTGCTGGTAGGCCTGCCGGAAGATGAGCTCGCCCTCGCGCCCGGCGTCGCAGGCGTTGACGATCACGGCGGTGTCGGGGTGGGTGAGCCAGTGGCGCACCACCTTCCACTGCCCCTCGGCGTCGGCCCGCACCCGCAGCGCGAAGCGCGCCGGCGTCATCGGCAGCGCGTCCAGCGACCAGCGCTTCCACGCCTCGTCGTAGTGGGCGGGCTCCTCCAGCTCGAGCAGGTGGCCGAGGCACCACGTGAGCACCAGCCCGTCACCCCGGATGCACCCCTGCTGCTCCCGCCCGAGCCCGAGCACCCGGGCCAGATCCCGAGCCACCGACGGCTTCTCCGTGAGCACCACCTTCATGGCGCTCCCCTACCGGATCCCCCGCCCCCCGACACGCCCGCAGCGACCGGGGGCGATCGCAGGCCTCGCCCGCGGCACCGGGGTCAGCCCCGGGCTGCAGCCGGAACGGCTGCCGCACGGGGCAGTAGGGTCAGTCTTCAGGATCGGAGATCATGACCACGGTGGTGCCGACGACCATCGCGTCGCCGATCGACACCGTGGTGGCCCCGGTGATGCGCTGCAGGCGCGAGCCCCCCTGCTCGAGCAGGTAGGTGGCGCAGCGATCGTGCAGGGGCTGCAGGCGCAGCGTGCTGCCATCCAGGGCCACGCTGGCCTGGCGACGGCCGGCGAGCGCGCGGTCGAGCGTGAAGCCCCCGGCGCGGGCGCGGGCGGCCTTGGGGCCGGAGCACCAGCGGATGTTGGACTGGCCGCGGCCCTCGGGCAGCTTGAGGCCCGGGTGGCTGGGGTCGCGCCCCACCTCGGCCGTGTCGCCGGCGAGCACGCCCAGGCGCATGTCGGTGCTGCCGAGCACGGCGCCGAAGTAGCTGTCGGCCAGCTTCACGTAGGTGTGCTGGCGACCGGCCGCCTCGATGCGCGAGCCGTGCCGCAGGGGCACCACCTCGTTGAGGCCGCGGCGGCGCCCGTCGACCACGACGCCGGCCGTGGTGACCACCACGTGCGGGCCGTCGGGCGTGACGTCGATGCGGATGACCGGCTGCTCGGCGTGGCTCGTCCACCGGCCGTCGGCCATCAGGTCGTAGGTGTAGGACTGCACCACGTCGGCCAGCGGGACGGCGGGCAGCGCGAGGCCCGCGATCACCAGGTCGAAGTCGGCGCCCGAGCCGCCATCCAGCAGGATGGTGTTCGTGCCCGAGACCTGGCTGGTGATGCGCTTGGCGTCGACGATGGCGCGGTCGACCGCCAGGGGCGTGCCGATCACCAGGCCACGGTTCGCGTCCGTCCACATGAAGCGGTCGACGGGCGAGATGTGGTGGGTGGCCAGGAAGAAGTTGGACGGGTCGAGCACGGGCAGGCGGCCCATGGCCTCGGTGAGGTCGCCGCTGCCCGGGGTGAAGCCCTCGAAGAGCAGCACCGGGTTGGACGGCATGCGCCGCGTGTCGATGGGCTCGCCACGACGGATGCGCACGAGGCGCCCGGACTTGGCCGCGGCGTACACCGGCTGGGGCAGCCAGCAGCGGCCCTCGGGCACGGCCCGGTAGAGCTCGATGGCGCCCGGCAGGCCCTTGAGCTCGAAGCGCCCCGCCGACTCCCACGGGATCTCGGCGGCGTTCATGCAGACCATGGTGCCCGGCCCGAGCCAGATCTCGCCGGCGGGCGCCTTGTTCAGGATGCGGCTGGCCTGGTTCACCGCGTCGCCGAAGGCGTCGTCGCCGATCTCCTCGACGTCGCCCGTGGTCATGCCGATGCGGATGCGGATGCTGCTGTCGCTCTCGACCCGCTCCTGCAGCGCGAGCGAGGCGCGCACCGCATCGGTGGCCGACTCGAACAGGCACATGAAGCTGTCGCCGAGGTTCTTCACCACCCGGCCGCCGTACTGGCGGACCACCGGGCTCACCAGCTCGGCGTGCTGGGAGATCAGGCGGCGAAGACCCTCGCGATCGGCACGCGCCACGGCGGCCGTGTAGGCCTCCATGTCGGTGAACACGACGGTGAAGGTGCGGGTGCCCACGCGTGATCCTTCGGGCCGCGAGCCCTGTCCCACGGCGCTCGGGGAGGCTACCCCGTGCGGTCAAGGCGCGTCGAGAAGACCAGCCCCCAGGACGGATCGCCCATGTCCCGGCCCCGCCTCTCGGTCAATGTCAACAAGATCGCGCTGTTGCGGAACTCGCGCGGTCGCAACGTGCCTGATCTGCTCCAGGCCATCGACGTGGTGGTGGCTGCGGGGGCCTCAGGCGTGACGATCCACCCCCGTCGCGATCAGCGTCACATCCGCCTCGACGACATCGAGCCGGTGGCGCGCCACGTCGCACGGCACCACCCCGACGTGGAGCTCAACATCGAGTGCGAGCACCACCCCGACCTCCTGGAGCGGGTGCTCGCGGTGCGTCCGCACCAGTGCACCCTCGTGCCGGTGCGCCCGGGCGAGGTCACCTCCGACCACGGCTACCTCTTCCCCGACGAGGGCCCCGCGCTGCGCCCCGACGTCGAGCGCCTGCGCGCCGCCGGCATCCGCGTCAGCGTCTTCGTGGACTGCGAGCCCGCCCTCGCCGCCGCCGCACCCGCCTGCGGCGCCGATCGCGTGGAGCTCTACACGGGTCCCTACGCCTGGGCCTGGGGCACGCCCGGGCACGCGGCGGCCCGCGCGGCGGTCTTCGCCACGGCGCAGGCGGCGGTGGACGCCGGCCTCGAGGTGAACGCCGGGCACGATCTCGACCGCCACAACCTCGAGGGCCTGCGCGGCCTGCCGGGGCTGCAGGAGGTGAGCATCGGGCACGCGGTGATCGTGCGGGCGCTCGAGGTGGGGCTCACGCGGGCCGTGCAGGAGCTGCTGGCGGTGCTGTAGGGCCCGCTGCCGAGGATCACGGCGCGCTGCAGGTGCCCTTGTAGACCTGCCAGTGGTCCCCTCCCACCACGTCCTCGTCGCACCGATCCGCGATCACGAAGTCGACGAGGCCGTCGCCGTCGACGTCCACACGCGTGTGCCACGAGCGCGTGATGCCGGTGGACGGGGGCGGCCTGGGACAGGTGGCGGCGTAGTCCTGGGGCAGGGTGAGCCGGACCGACGTGGCGAGGAAGCCGCTGGCGTCGGGCCGACCGAACCACACGTCGTAGGCCACCACCGAGGTGTCGGTGTCGGAGCACCGCTGCCGCACCAGCAGGTCCATCACGCCGTCGCCGTTGAGGTCCGTCAGGTCCACCACGGCGATCCCGGCGACGAGGCATGCATCCTCGCCGCCCGTGCGCCGGCGGAAGCTCAACCAGTCCGGTCGCGCACCCGAGGAGCTCGGCAGCCCCGTCCAGTCCACGGCCTGCGCGGCGAACCCGCCCGGGATGCCGCGGTGCACCTTCCACCGGGCGGTGCCCACGTCGTCGGAGGGGTCGCACGTGTGCGTGACCAGCAGGTCGAGCCAGCCGTCGCCGTCGGTGTCGACGATCCGGGTGTTCTCGTCGTCGGTGCCGTCGGCGCAGCGTCGCAGGCCGGGGACGGCACCCGCCACCGTGGGGTCGAGGTGGGAGGCATCCGGCAGCGCCCAGCGCGTGCTCACCACGCCGCCGCCCGCCTGCCAGTCGTGCACCTGGAGGTGGGTGAAGCCCACCTCGTCGCCGGCCACCAGATCGCACGTGCGGTCCACCACCACGGAGGTCGCGCCGTCGCCGTCCAGATCCCGGAGGTGGTACCGCCACGCGCCGCTCAGCGCGGGTTCGCAGGTGCGCGCGCTCCCGGGGGGCGGGAGGGCCCCGTCGTAGGCCTCGAGCAGCGGCGGGACGGGCAACGACCACGTCACGGGATCCTGCGCCCAGCCGGCGGCCGTGCCGAGGTGCACCCCGAACCGCCCCAGGCCCTTCCCCGTGGCGCCGTAGCACCGCGTGAAGAGCACCACCTCCTGCAGCCCGTCGCCGTCGAGGTCCACGGCGCGCCCCACCGTGGCCGCGCCCCCCACCACGGCCGGACACGACACGTCCACGTCGGCGCCGCCCGGCGACCCCACCGTGACCCAGCCCGTCGACGCCGAGCGGGTGTACGCGTAGGTGTCGGGGTTGTACCAGGGGATCGAGGTCGCCTCGAAGCCGGTCGCGGTGCCACGGTACAGCTCGGCCACGCGCACGTTGGTCGCACCGCAGGGCTGCACGAGGAGATCGATGGTCCCGTCGCCGTCGCCGTCCACGGTGGAGTAGCTGTCGGCCGGGGGCACGAGGTCGCAGGACGCCGGAGAGCCGCCGGACATCGACGTGAAGGCGGTGGTGCCCCGCGCCTCCGGCAGGCTCCACGCGATCGGCGTGGCGGCGAAGTCGAAGTGCTCCGGCGCACATCCGGGCAGCGCCGGCTCGCCTCCGTCGGTGTCGGTGTCGGCCGCGTCGGTGTCGGCCGTGTCGGTGTCGGGCGCGTCGGTGTCGGCCGTGTCCGCGTCGGTGTCGGTGTCGTCGGGCACCGAGTCGTCCACGCCCGAGTCGCCGGGCGCGTCGGTCTCGTCGGCTCCTCCACCGGGCTTCACCGGCGCGCCGCCGCCGGTGCACGCAGCCAGGAGGCCGCAGGCGGCCCACCGCGACACGCTCGACCCGCGCAGCATGCTCGACACGTCTCCCCCACCGGGCGGCCCCGTCCCACGGGGCGCAGGGAGTCTACCGCGGGGGGGCCCCGACGCGCCGAGCGTTGCGCGGCCAGGGCGTCCTCCGGCGACGCACCGCCCCCACCGCCAGCAGCAGCCACGCCAGCCCGCCCGCGGTGCCCCCGGTCCCGCTGCGGCACGCGCAGCCCGCACCGCGCAGGCCCTCGGCCAGGGTGGGGTCGTCCACACCGGGCGACGCGGGTCCGGGACCGGGGCCCGGCGGCTCGCCCTGCCACAGCGGCGCGAGGAGCACGAGCGGCTGATCCGCCGTGTTGTCGGTCTCGTCCACCTCCTCCTCGGTGTCGGCGGCGTCCACGATCACGGTGAGCACGGCCGGCCCCACCCGGGCCGTCGCGGGGGCCACGAGGCGGCAGGGCACCGACCGCTCCGCCCCCGCCGGCACGCTCGCGGTGACGCAGGCCCCCACGCGGACGCCCGTGCCCGGCGCCTGCCCGCTCACGGTGAGCAGGAAGGCCGTCTCGGTGGCCCGCGTGGCCACGACGCCCGTGTTCGCCACCGCCACGGTGCAGGTGAAGGCCTCGCCCACCTCCACCTCGAGGGCACAGGCCACCTCGGCCACCCGCAGGTCGGGGAGGCGCGGCGCGGCGTCCTTCGCCAGGACGAGGGTGCTCGCGCGGGTGTTCCGCCCCTCGTCGGTCTCCGCGACCTGGTCGTCCGCGTCGGCCGTGGCCACGAGCTGCCACACGCCGGGCAGCGTGGTGGCCGGCACCTGCCCACCACAGGGCACCTTCGCGGACGCTCCGCCCGCCAGCGACGGCACCGCGCAGGCCCCCAGCAGCAGGTCCTGGGCGTCCACGCGCGCATCGGACGACAGGTGCAGGGTGGTGGCCGTCTGGCCCACCTCGTCGGGCCCCAGGTTGCGCAGCGTCACCACGCAGCCCACGGCGTCGCCGGGCGCAGCCCGGGCCGGGCAGTCGAGGGCGTCGACCACGAGGTCCACCACGCGCGGCTTCGGCAGCACCTCCACGGCGGTCCACCCGAGGTCGTCGTCCTCGTCGGGCTCGACGAGCTGCTGCTCGGTGTCGACCGCGGCCAGCAGCGTCCAGCTGCCCGGCAGCACCTCGGGCGGCAGCGTGCCCGACCAGGGGAGGTCGACCGCCTCGCCAGGCGCGAGGGCCGCCACCCAGCCCGAGGCCAGCAGGTGCACCACGTCGCGCAGGGTCGGGGAGCGCGACACCCAGAGCTCGCCGCGGACCGCAGGCGAGGCCGAGCCTCCGTGGTTGCGCACCCGCACCGTGCACCCGAGCGGCTGCTGCGCCTCCACCGACGCGGGGCAGGTGACGGTCTCCACCCCCAGATCCGCCGGCGGAGGAGGCACCGGCCGCACCTCGAAGGGCACCGCCGCCACGTTGTTCGCCTCGTCCACCTCGTCGAGGCGCTCCTTCGCGTCGGCCCACGCCACGAGGTTCCAGCCGGTGCCCGGCGCCGCGTTCCCCGGGAGGGCGCCGGCACACGTGAGCCGCACCCCCGCCCCCGCCAGGAGCACCGGGGTGGCGCAGTCGGCGACCACGCGGTCCACGGCGTCCACGGTGCCGTTGGTGGAGAGCAGCAGGCGGGTGGTGGTGGGGACGGCGGCGGCCGTGCCCGGGTTGCGCACGTCCACGTCGCAGCTCACCGTGCCCCCCGGCAGGGCGCTGGCGGTGCAGGTGAGGCGATCGAGCTGCAGGTCCGGCGCCGGCGTGGGCGGACCGATCAGGGTGAAGCGCACCTGCGCGTCGTTGTTGGCCTCGGACACCTCCCGCACCGCGTCGAGACGGTCGGCGTCCGCGCGCACGAACCAGATCGACCCGGGCGCGCCGGTCGCCGTGAAGCCTCCGCCGCAGCGCACGGTGGTGCGCTTGCCGACCGCGAGGGCCCCGGTCTGGCACACGCCCAACGTGGCGCCCGCCGTGCCGAGGATGCCCACCGAGAGGCGCAGCTCGGTGGCGGGGGTGGCCGTCACGCCGGTGTTCGCGATGGTGACGTCGCACCAGATCTCGTCGCCGACCGCCACCTCGGTGGGACAGCTCAGCGCCTCGAGCACCAGGTCCGGTCGCAGATCGGCGTTGGGGAGCACGTAGTCGACCGTGTAGGCGCCCGGCACCCACGTGGTGAGCTCGAGGTAGCGCCGCGCCCCGGACGCGGCCGACAACGCGCACCGCATGGTGCCGTCGTCGAGGAGCTCCTGCGTGTACCCTTCGGCACCCCCCAGCGGCAGCTCCACGCCGGCGGCGTCCAGCACCCGGCAGCTGGCCTGGAAGGCCGACCAGCGCGCCGGCAGGGCGCGGGCCTCGAAGCGTCCGCCCGCCCCCTCGAAGGAGAAGAGCTCGCGGTCGCCCACACGGCAGGTCTCGCGCGCCGTCGGCGACCACCGGGTCAGCTTCTCGGCTTCGGCGAGATCGTCGCGGGCCGGGAGGCACTCCGTCGCGGAGCGCTGCGCGGCGGCGGCCGTGCCGTCGCAGACCATCTCGTCGGAGCGCAGGGCGGTCACCAGCCAGTGGCCCGTGGGCACCGTCTCCAGCAGGAAGGGCACCGACGGCGGCAGCGAGACGTCCGTGCCCTCGCCCAGGTGCGCCGACAGGAGCACCCGGTCGCCGAAGCGGCTGGTGGCCGTGCCCTCCTCGGCCACCTTCTCGCCCCGCCCCACGGCATCCCCGTCCACCACGTCCACCGCCGCCAGCAGCCCGAGCACCGACGACAGGCCATCGCCGTGGAGGATCTGCAGGTGGTTGCCCAGGCCCCCCGCGCAGTCCGTCGCACCGGCCAGGCAGCCCACGGTCACGTACGCCACCCGCCCCCCGAGCGGCGCCACCACCGGGGAGGGCCCCGAGGCGTAGGGGGAGTCGAACTGCACGGCGTGCGCCGTCGCCGGCGTCTGCGGCACGTTCGTGGCGCCCGGGCCCGCCACGCAGCGGACCTCGTGCCACGAGGGGTACGGCAGCCAGAGCACGGGCCGGTCCGCCACCTCGTTCACGGCACGCCGCGCAGGGCGCTGCGCCACGGCCTCGCCTCCCCCCGATCCCGCCGCGTGCACGCGGGCACAGGCGGCGTCCTCGTCGAAGAGCGCCCCGGCCACCAGCCACCAGCCCGCCACGCCACGCACGCCGGAGCGCCCGCCCGCGGGCTGCCCCACGGCACCGAGGCGGCGCACCACCGGCACCAGGCGCCGGGGGACGTCGGGCAGCACGGTCTCGGCGAGGGCGACGTCCGCAGCCCCGCTCCCCAGCGCCAGCTCCTCCGCCAGCGCCTCCACGGCGTCCAGGAGCGGAGCGCAGGCCCCCTCCTCGCCCGGCGCGACCAGCACGCCGTCCTCCTCCACCTCCACCAGCGCGAGCAGCTCCCCGGCGCGCAGCCCGGTGGCGCCCGAGGCCGCGAGCAGCGCGTCGACGAGCGCGGGGAGCTGGTCTGCACAGCGTGCCCGCGCCGCCGCGAGCCCAGGCGCCGACGACGTGACGAGCTGGTGCTGCAGGCGACCCGGCGTCGGCAGCTCGACCTCCGCGCGGGCGTCGAGGCCGTCGCCCAGGTGGGCGCAGGTGGCCGACACCTCGCCGCGCACACCGAGACACGTGGCGTCGTCGCCGCACAGGCGCACCTCCACGGCCCGGTCGCCCAGCACCCAGGCGCGCTGCCCGGGCGGGTGGAGGAGCGCGCCCTCGAGCGGGCCCTCCCCGAGCACCACGGTGGCGGTGTCGCCTCCGGGGACGACGTCCGGCTCCGCCTCCGGCGCACAGCCCACGCCCACCAGCCCCGCCAGTCCCCACACCCAGGTGCGCCCGTGCATCCTGCCTCCCTGGAACGTCGGACAGGGAGCCCCTGCCGACCGGTGCTGTCGTGGCCACCGGGGTGACCGTCCTGTGGGCACGCTAGCCGAGCCCTCGCGGGGTCTGCGCTGCAAACTCGCCGGGCCATGCAGAGGTGGCGGACCCACGTGTGCCCGGGCAGGGTGGGACTCCGTCCTGGAGGCCTCGTGCGCCCCCTGATCCTGGTCCTCCTCGCCGCGTGCACGCCCCCCGCGTCCTCCGACCCCGACGACACGTCGCCGGGCGACACCGGCCCGCCCGACCCCGTGCACCTCACGGCCACGGGCACCGCGGTGGAGGTCTGCGACGCCGACGACTCCGCACCCTACACGGTGACCGCCGCGCGCGTGGTGGGCGACAGCCTGGAGCTGGACGTCAGCCACAGCTGCGGGTGCCGCGAGCACTTCTTCGCCCTGTGCTGGGACCACAGCTGGCTCGACGTGGAGCCGGCCATCGTGCACGTGGAGCTGCTCCACGACGCGAACGGCGAGACCTGCGAGGCGGGCTGCCTGCCCACGCTGTCGTTCTCGCTGACGCCGGTGCGGAACGGGGAGCGGGAGGTGAAGGTGGACGTGGCGGGGGTGGAGGGGGAGCTGACGTACACGTGGTGAGGGGGCGGAAGCCCGGGCCCGATGGTCCCCCGCCCGGCGGCCGCCGCGGCTACCCGCCT
>JACKEO010000020.1 GCA_020632955.1 Alphaproteobacteria bacterium | reverse complement strand
AGGGACCTGCTCGTACACCAGCGCCCCCAGGTCGAAGTGGTCGGTCTGCGCGGTGATGTGGGTGCCGTCGTGCTGGAGCCAGCTCGTCCCCTCGACGTCCACGGTGCGGCCCGGAGGGAAGCGAAGCCGCGCGTGCATGCGCCATCGAAGCGCGGCGGATCGCTCGCCACGGACCTCCTCGTGGAACTCGAAGCGCGCTTCGACGAGGTTCGCGTCGAGCCGTGCGAAGTAGGCCGCGAGGGCCTCGACGCCCTCGACGCGGTGCGCGGGATCGGCGAACACGATCGACGGAGCGTAGAGCGTCGGCACATCCACGGGCGTATCGGCGGAGATGCGCACGAACGTGGAGGTGAAGCGGTCGATCGGGTGCACGTGGCCTCCAGCGATCGTACGCGATCCGCGCCACCTGGGAGACCCCCCTGCCGCGGATCGCGGCTCATGCGGCCGGGTTCCGCGACGCCAGGGCGGAAGCACGCCTCCGCACCCCTCGGGACCCCCTCCCCGTTGCGCCCGCGATCCGGTACACTGCCCGGTCTGGGGAAGGGATGGTCCAGCTCCTCGCGGTCGATCGACGCGTCGCCGTGCGCACTCGCCGTGCGCAGCCGGTGCGCCCTGCCCTCTGCTCGGGGTCCGCCCGATGACGCGGTCGGCAGGTGCGTCCCTCCTCCCGCTCGTCGCCGCCGGCTGCCTCCTCGGCGCCGACCCCGACAAGGGCGCCGCCGCGCCGGCGCTGCTCGGCGTGCGCCTGGTGAGCCCCGTCGACCCCCCCGGCGACGCGCTCGCATGGGCGCGGGAGGGCACGCACGTGGAGGTGGAGATCACCACGCGGCACGCCTTCGACCCCGCGGCCAGCGAGGTCACGCTGGGGGGGTACCCCATGGCGGTGGTGGCCCAGGACAACGCCACCACCGCACGCTTCGCCCTCGATCTCACGGGCGACGAGGAGTCCTCGCCCAAGGCCGTCACCGGCACGCTCCGGGACGCCAAGGGCGCCGCGACGCGGTTCTCCTCCGAGCCGCTCGTCGAGACCGACTTCCGGCCCCCCGCTGCCGGCTGCATCCTCTCGCCCCGCGTCGCGAACGTCACCCGGGCCCCCACGCTGATCGTCACGCCGTCGGAAGCGCTCCTCGGCGGACCTCCCCAGGTGACGATCGACCCCCCCCTCCTCACGGCGGGCGAAGCCGTCCAGCTGGAGGGCCAGTGGGTCTTCCCGATCACCGGTCCCGTCGGCCAGAACGTCGAGGACTACGTGGTGCGGGTCACGGGCACCGACCTCGCGGGGAACACCCAGGCCGGCGACTCCTTCTGCCTGCTGGAGGACCGCACCGGCACCTTCCTCGGGCGGGGCCCCGCCCTGCCTCCAGGCACGGCGCCCGTGGTCACCCTCACCCCCTCCCGCCTCGTGGAGGAGGTGGTGGACGGCCAGCCGGTGCTCGTGCCGCGCGGGGGCCTGGGTGCGCAGCTGGTGGTCACCCTGCCCACGGTGGACCCCATCGTGCCCGGGCTCAGCACCGTGTCGCTGTCGGGCCTGGAGCTCGACCACCTGGGCGACGACCGCTGGGGACGCACCCTGGACGGCACGGAGGGGGAGGGGCTGAAGACGCTGGAGGCGCGCCTACTCGACGCAGCCGAGAACGAGCTCCGCGACCGTCGCCCCGCCGTGGTGCGGTTCGACTTCACGCCTCCGTCGGCCGACTGCGTGCTGCAGCCCAAGGCGGCGAACGCGCAGCAGGCCGTGCAGCTCGACGTCTTCCTGTCGGAGCCGGTGCAGGGCGGCGCGCCGGTGGTCACCGCCGACCACGCCGACGTGGAGGTGGTGCACGAGGGCAGCGTGGGCACCCAGCACACCTACCGCGTGCGGCTCACGCGTCCCGGCAACGCCGACTACCTGCTCTCCGTCCCGGGCATCGATCTCGCCGGCAACCTCCCGGCGGGCCCCCTGTGCGGCGAAGCCGAGCGCCGCGGCACGATCCGGGGCGTGCCCCCCGTGGTGGACGGCCTCCCGGAGATCGTGATCGACCCGTCGGTGCGCGTGGACGAGGGCGGACGGGACGTGCCGCGGGCGCGACAGGGCGCGCGCATCACCGTGCACATCCCCACGGTCGACAGCATCGCGCCCCGGGCCTCCGAGGTGCGCCTGTCGGGCACGGCCCTGCCCTGGGACGAGACCCTCGGGCGCTTCGCCACCACGCTGTCCGGCAGCGAGGTGGAGGGCCTGCAGACCCTGGACGCCCGGCTGGTGGACCCGGCGGGGAACGAGACCCGCGCCAGCTGGCCCGACGTGGCCCGCTTTGACCTCACCCCGCCCTTCGCCGACTGCGTGCTCGTGCCGGCGCTGGCGCGTGCCGGCGAGGAGGCCGTCTTCCAGGTCTTCGCGTCGGAGGCCCTGCAGGGCGGCGCCCCCGACGTGCAGGCCGACGTGGCGGGTGTGGAGGTCCGTCACCTGGGGTCGGAGGGCACGCAGCACAGCTTCGGCGTGCGCTTCCCCGCGGGCGGGATCGTGGACCCCTACGTGCTCACCGCCACGGGGATGGACCTGGCCGGCAACCCGCAGGCGAACACCAGCTTCTGCGAGGCTGCACGACGCACCGGGCGGTACGACGGCGAGCTGCCTCGCCTGGTGGGCACGCCCCAGCTCACCGTGGAGCCCTCGGTGTCGGGGGACCCGGGAGACCCCCTGCCCCACGCGCGGGAAGGCGCCACGCTCACGCTCGCCTTCCCCCTCGACGACGACGTGGACCACGCCGCCTCCACGGTCACAGTGGGCGACGTGCCGCTCACCTGGACGGGCGGCGACACGTGGGTGGGCGAGCTGACGTCCGCGGCGGGCGACGGCACCCACCTGCTCGACGCCCACCTCGTGGACGCGGCCGGCAACGAGGTGCGCCTGCGCTCCGCGGACCTGGCCTCGCCCCTGGGCCTGGTGGCCGACTTCACCCCGCCCTCCGCGAGCTGCCTGCTCTCGCCGCCCGTGGCCAACGCCGCCACGCCGATGCGCCTCGACGTCTTCCCGTCGGAGGAGCTCGGGGCCGCGCCGCTGATCACGCCGTCGGACGGGAGGGTCACGGTGACCCACGTGGGCACGAGCGGCAGGGCCCACCGCTTCACCGTGAGCGGGCCCGAGGACACCGATCTCGAGGTCTCCCTCGTGGCGCGCGGTCGCGACCTCGTGGGCAACGCCACGTCGGGCGACACGCTGTGCGCCCCCGCGGAGGTGTCGGGCGAGCTCCGCCGTCGCGGCCCGCACCTCGCCGGCGACGGCCTCACCGTGGAGGCCGAGCCGTCCACCTCGCCGGACGGCCGGCCGTGGGTGCGGGCGGGCGCCACCGTCACCGTCACCGTGCAGACCGAGGACGCCGTCGACCTGGCCGCCAGCTCCGTGCGCCTCGGCACGATCACGCTGGCCCCCGCGGGCGGGGCCACCTGGGTCCACACCTTCACGGGGGCCGAGGAGGAGGGCGACCTGCGCCTGGACGTGCGGCTGGTGGACGACGTGGGCAACGTGCTCGACCTGGTGCGCCCCGCCGCGGTGCGCACCGACTTCACGCCGCCCCGCGCCACCTGCCTGCTGCTGCCCGAGGCCGCGAACGCCGACGACACGATCGTGCTGCAGGTGCAGGCGAGCGAGCCCCTCGCCGAGCCCTGGCCCGACGCCGAGGTGGTCCCCGACACCCTGGTGGCCGGCGTGCGCTGGGCCTCGGCGGACCGCCGGGCCTTCGAGCTGCTGGTGGAGCCGCGCGCCAGCGAGGACGCCAAGCCCTACGTGGTCTCGATCCGCGGCCGTGACCTGGCCGACAACCCCCAGGAGGGGAGCTCGCTCTGCGCCGTGGAGGAGCGCACCGGCGAGCTCGACCTCACGCCCCCCTCGTGGACCGGCCTCGTGATGTCGGCCGACACCTGGAAGGAGGACGGCGCCTGGCAGCTGGGCGCGCACTCCACGGTGAGCCTCACGGGCACCCTCGCCGACGAGGACCTCGACCTGCAGGCCTCCTACGTGGCCTTCGGCGGCGTGCGCCTGCAGGCCCAGCCCGACGACCAGGGCCAGTGGTCGTACGCGATGACCGGCGCCGAGGGCCAGGGCCGCTGGTCGCTCGATGCGCTGCTCGTGGACCGGGCGGGCAACGAGACGCGCATCCTGCGGCCCGATCTCGCCCTGCGCGTCGACCTCACCGGGCCCGAGGTCATCTACGACATCTCCCAGCGCTACCCGGCCTTCGCCTCCTACGACCGCATCTACGTGCCGGGCGACGCCGACTGGATCATCCCCCTGGCCGACACCCACCCCTTCACCGGCAGCAACGTGCTGGTGGACGTCGACGTGCTGCTGGACGAGGGGGCCGAGCCGGGCACGCTGATCCTCACCTCGCCCACCCACACGGTGCGCATCCCCTCCCGCCGCCCCTACCCGAGCGATCTGGCGCTCTTCCGCTTCGACCCCGACGAGGACCTGCCCGCCCACGGCCTCTACGAGATGACCATCGAGGTGGAGGACCTGCTGGGCAACGTGGGCCTCCGCCGGTTGCGCGAGCTGGTGGACTACCGCGGCACCTCGGAGGCCCCGGGCGCGCAGGTCGATCCCGTGGGTGACGCCCGGGCGGCCACCTGGATGGAGCGGGCGCCCTGGGGCTTCCTCGGAGGGTCCCCCGCGGCGCGCTACCACCTGCACGTGGCGGGCCCGCCCGCGTCCACGCCGTGGGCCTGGGTGCGCGTCACGAACGGCGCGGGCTCCTTCCTGGCCGAGCGCGTCGACCCCACGCCCGGCGAGCCGATCGACCTGGACTTCGCGCAGGACCCCGGCGCGGAGATCTGGATCGAGCCCTACGACCGCTGGGGCCTGCCGGGTCCGCGTCGGCGGGTCCGCGACCACGACCACGTGGCCCGCACCACCCTCGACGTGCCGAGCTCGCCCCACGCCTTCCAGGCCACCACGCGCTACCCGGCCCGGCCCTTCACCCCCTGGCCGGAGGTGGGGGTGGGCACGGGCACCCACCGCACCCGTGCCGGACCCCGCTGGGAGGCGCTGCGCTGGGAGGACCCGCCCGACGTGGGCACCGAGGGCGGCATGGCCTGGGACCCCTCCACCGACCGCGTGGTCGCCTTCGGCGGGCGTCGCGACGGCGCGCTCGGCGGCACGGCCTCCTGGGACGGACGCAGCTGGCTCGCGTGGACGGGCGGCGGGCCCTCGCCCTCGCCCCGCTGGGGCCTGGTGCTGGTGCCCGACCCCGTGCACGGCGGGCTCGTGCTCTTCGGCGGCACCGACGGCAGCCCCAAGGGCGACACCTGGGTGTGGCAGGACGGTGCCTGGAGCGTCGCCACCTGCACGCTGCCCGACCAGCCGGCACCGCGCTCCCACGCCGCGGCCGCCTGGAGCCGCGCCTTCGACCGCGTGGTGCTCTTCGGGGGCGATGCCGGCACCGGGCCCGGCGCCGTGCTCGACGACCTCTGGAGCTGGAACCCGCCCTGCTGGGAGCCCATCCTGCCCGAGCCCGGCGCCCCCTGGCCGAGCGCCCGACGTGGGGCCGTCTTCGCGGGCGACGGCACCTTCGAGCCCCTGCTCGCGGGCGGCGAGAGCAGCGACGGCACGGCCCTGGACGAGGCCTGGCGTCTGACGGTGGACGGCTGGGAGCTGGGCCCGGACGAGGGGATTCCCGAGGGTCCCGTGGGTCCGCGCACCGGGCACGCGATGGCCTGGGACCCCGCGTGGAACCGCGAGATCCTCATGGGCGGCGGCGCGGGTCCGGGGGACCGCTCGAACGTGGTCTACCAGTGGACGAGCGACTTCGCGTACCGGTGGCAGGAGATCTCCACGCCCACGCCCCCCGCCGGTCGCCCGGCCGCTCGTCGCGGTGCCCTCCTGGCCTACGACCGCGTCCGCGAGCAGGTGCTGCTCTTCGGGGGCGAGGCCGCCGACACCGGCGATCTCGACACCCGCCACCCGCAGGACACCTGGACGTGGGACGGCGACCGCTGGACGCAGGTGACACCGCGCCGGACGCGCCCGGGCCCGCGGACGGGACCGGCGGTGGCGCCGCACCAGGGCGGCCTGCTGCTCGTGGGCGGCGACGACGTCGGCACGAAGCAGGGCGACGCCTGGCAGCTCGACGCCCGGGGATGGCAGGACCTCGGCGCGCCGCTGCCCGGCGAGGGCCGCGCCCATCCCACCTGCGCGGTGGACCCGATGGACGGGTCGGTGTGGCTGCTGGGCGGGGAGGGGTCCGGCGGCGACCTCGACGAGGCCTGGCGCTTCCTCGGCGGCGCCTGGTCGTCGGTCTCCTCCCTGCCGAGCGGTGCGTCGGCGCAGGGCGCGGGGGCCTGGGACGCCGCAGAGGACCGCCTGGTGGTGGTGGGTGCGACGGGCGCGGGCACGTCCACCTGGGCGTGGGACGGCGCCTGGGGCACCCTGGGGGATGCGCCAGGCGCGGCATCCCGCGGCGCCCTGGTCTGGGACGACGCCCGCCAGGAGCTGCTCCTCGTGGGCGGCGCCTCCGGCCCGTCGGGTCCCTTCCTGGCCGGCACCTGGGCGCTCGAGGACGACACCTGGACCCTCGTGGACGACGGCACGGAGGGCCCTTCCCCTCGCTGGGACGCGCTCGTGGCGTGGGATCCCGACCGCGAGGTGGTGGTGCTCGCCGGCGGTCGCGACGCCGCGGGGCCCCGCACCGACGTGTGGACCTGGGACGGCCTCGCCTGGACGCAGGAGCAGGTGGAGGGCCAGGGTCCGGCGGTGCTCGAGGGCGCGCGGGGCGCGCACGCCGACCTGTTCGACGGCGTGGTGCTGGTGGATGCCGAGGCAGGCGGCACCTGGCGCCTCGACCTCGGCGCGTCCGCCCAGGCCGCCCACCGCGTGAGCCTCGACTGGGAGGCGGTGCTCGGGGATCTGCCCGCCGACGCCCGGAGCGGGACGGAGCCCGACGCGCTCACGGTGCGCTGGATCGCGGGCGGCGTGGGCCATCCCGACGGCGCGACCGACCGAGGCACCCAGCTCCTGGTGGGGTGGGATCGGGGCTGGCGTTCGGTGGCCACGTCCACCGGCGGCCCCGACAACCCGAGGGAGATCTGCCGCACCGGGCGCGCCGACGACGACCTCGGCA
Source organism: Alphaproteobacteria bacterium (assembly GCA_020632955.1). Classification (GTDB taxonomy): domain Bacteria; phylum Myxococcota_A; class UBA796; order UBA796; genus JACKEO01. Next base: position 67,182 of record JACKEO010000020.1, on the reverse strand, counting down.
TCTGCAGCGTGAAGAACAGCGTGCTGCGCAACCCCACCCTGTTCGGTCCCCTGGGCGCGCAGCGGCTCGAGCTGGCCATGCGCAGCGAGGCGAAGGGGGGCGTCCGGGTGCCAGGCAAGGCCGACGGCGCGTACGCCGAGCTGGTGACCGAAGGGGTGGAGGTGCGGCTGCGCTACCTGCTGCCCGAGGAGCCCTGAGCGCCACACCTGTGCCACAGTGCCGCGCGGAGGTCTCCATGCGCACGCTGCCCGCCTGCCTCGCCCTGCTCGTGCCCATCGGCTGTGCGAGCGGCCCGTCCTTCGAGACCGAGGAGGTGCTCACCTTCCCCGGCTGGGCGGCCTGCGCCGACGGCAACCCCGCGCTCTACATCCCGGGCCCCTTGGGCAAGCACATCGCCGTGCGCCTCGACGCGCCCGAGCCGCCCTACGAGGTCCGTGGGCTGAGCGTGGCCCTGCTCCAGTCGGCCCAGGCGTACGCGGGGCGCACCTGCAGCACCCAGGCGGCGATCTCGCTGGCCGTCTTCGTGGACGACGCCGAGGAGGCCACCGACTTCGAGGGGAAGAACAAGCCCCGGTACACCGCACTGGCCGGCGGCGAGCTCACGGGTGGCAAGGGCAAGAACGGCACCGTGCGCGAGGCGGCGCTCACCCTGGACGAGCCCGTGCTCGTGGAGGAGGAGGGCTACCTGTGGGTGGTCTACCAGGCACTGGGCGGCGACGAGGACCCCATGCCCTGCGTGGCCGCCTGCGACGGCGCGGAGATGCCGCCGGCCTGGCAGTGGAGCTCCGACGACAGTGGCTTCGCCCGCATGACCACGTCGCGCCCGGGCTTCCGGGTGACCGTGGGCCGCTGATCAGGCCGGACGGGCCTCCAGCACGACCGCGTCGACGATCGGGGTGGGCCGCAGGTCCACCAGCGTCCAGCCGGCCTCCACGAGCAGGCGCTCCAGCTCGGCGCGGGTGCGCAGCCCGCCGCCCAGCACCCACATCTGCTCGAGGTCCATGAGCTTGACGAGGCGGTCGGTGTCGTTGCGCGGGTCGAGGGTGGCGTCCACGAGGAGCAGGCGACCGTGGGCGGGCACCGCGGCGCGGATCGTGCGCAGGATGCGCACCGCATCGCCGTCGTCCCAGTCGCGCAGCACGTGCTTGAGCGTGTAGGCGTCACGCCCGGGAGGGACGGCCTCGAAGAAGCTGCCCGCCACGGTCTCCGCGCGCGCACCCACCCCGGCGGCATCGAGGCGCGCCCGACCCGCCTCGGCGCCCGACGCCCGATCGAAGAGCGTGGCCTGCAGGCGCGGGTGGGCCCGGAGCATCGCCTCCACCAGCGCCCCCCGGCCGCCGGCCACGTCGCAGACCGCCTCCTCCTCCCCGAGCTGCAGGAAGGGCACGAGCACCGCCGCCTGCTGCTCGGTGAAGGCCGACATGCCGCGCACGAAGGCGTCGTCGAGCACGGCGTCGCGCGCGAACAGGTCGTAGACCGACTCGCCGTGGGCCAGCTCGAAGGCCACCTCGCCGGTGCGCACGGCCTCCAGGGCCTGCCCCACCCCCACCATCATCGGCGGCGCCCCGGCCATGCGCGCCCAGTGGCGGATGCTCCAGGGGGCCTCGCTCTCGAGGGGGACGGCCGCGGGCGTGAGGTGGAAGCGCCCTTCGGGGTCCTCCGCGAACACCGCGAAGCCGGCCAGCGCCCGCAGCACGCGATGCAGGCTCACCGGGTGGGCACCCAGGGCCTCCGCCAGCGCGGCGGCCGTGGTGGGCCCGTGGGTGCGCAGGTGGTCGGCCACGCCGAGCTCGGCCACCACGTAGACGGCGCGCGCCAGGTAGAGCGCCTCGAGGACGTGGAAGAGCGGCTGCTTGGCGGGCTCGGGACCGGGCATCGACCGTCCGGGGTGCACGACAGCGCCCCTATCTCAGCAGGCCCTCACGGCGAGGGCCGCGCCCGCCACCGGCGCGCCACCGGACCCCGCAGCAGGTCGGACGGGGTGCCCGCGTCCAGCTCCAGCAGGCCGGGCCGTGCCCCCACCACGATGCGCCCGCCGGGCAGCCCCAGGGCACCGGCCCCCTCGTGGGTGACGGCGGCGAGCCAGCGCTCGGCGGGCACCCGGGGGAAGGCGCGTCCGAGCACGGGCAGCTCGCCCAGCACGTCGAGATCGGGGCTGGAGGCCAGCGAGTCGGTGCCCAGCACGAGACGCCCCCCCTCCGACAGCCATCGCGGCACGTCGGGCAGCCGGCCCCCGATGTGGAGGTTGGAGCGCGCGCACACGCAGAGGGGCGCACGACGCGCCGCCGCACGACGCAGGGCCGCCGGATCGAGGTGCACGCCGTGCACCAGCAGCAGCCTCGGCCCCAGCACCCCCAGATCGTCCAGGTGCTCCACGGGACCCCGCCCCGGCGGGCGCCACCACCGCCAGTCCCGCCCCAGACGATCCAGCAGCTCGGCCGCAGGACCCACGCCTGCGCGCAGGAAGGCCAGCTCGTCCTCGGTCTCGGCCACGTGGATCGTGGCGGGCGCCTGCCGCGGACCGCTCGCGACGCAGGCCTGCACCAGCGCCCCCGCGGTCGACAGCAGGGCGTGGGGCGAGGGCCGCGTCACCACCGGCCCCACGGCGGGTCCGTACGCGCGGGCGGTGGCCAGGCGCTCGGGCAGCAGCCCTCGGTCCAGGGTGAGCAGCTCGTGGTGCACCACGCCCCGCAGCCCGGCCGCACGCAGCGCCGGCGCCGTGCGCCCGCTGCCCGACACGTCGTGCACCCAGGCGGTGCCGAGGTCCACGAGGGTGCGCGCCGCGGCCGGCGCGGGATCGACGGGTGGCGCCGGCACCCGCAGCACACGCCCCGCCCAGGCCACGAAGCCCTCGCCACCCGGCACCTGCGGCGCGTGCGAGAGCTCCAGGTGGGTGTGGCCGTTCACCAGGCCCGGCACCACCAGCCCCGAGGCCGCCGGGCCGTCGCCAGCGCGCGTGGGCCGCAGCCCGGTCACGGTGCCCGCCTCGTCCAGCTCCACCGTCAGGTCGCGGAGCAGGCCGGCAGGGGTCCAGAGACGGCGGGTGGGGAGGACGGGCATGGGCGGCGTGCAACGCGGCGGAGGGGCTCCTGCCCCCTCACCCCGCCAGCCCCTCCAGCGGACCCGTCGCGTCGGCGAAGGCCGGCGTGGCCACGCCCGCGGCCTGCAGGATCGACGTGTGGAGGTTTGCCAGCGGCGTGCCCGACGGCACCACGAGGTGACGCCCCCCGGCAACCGCACCGCCGCCGCCGCCCGCCACGATCACGGGGAGATCGTCGTGGGCGTGCCGGTTGCCGTCGGAGATGCCGCTGCCGAACACCACCAGGCTGTGGTCGAGCAGGGTGCCCGTGCCCAGCGGGCTCTCGTCCATTCGGCGCAGCAGGCGCGCGAAACGGTCGACCTCCCAGCGGTCGATGGTGGCGATCTGCGCCAGCAGGCCCTCGTCGCCCTCGTGGTGCGAGGCCTGGTGGTGGGCGTCGCGCACCCCCGGGAGGAAGTCGTACACCCGGTCGCAGGCGGCGTTCGCGAGCATGTACGACACCACGCGGGTGCGGTCGCAGGCGAGGGCGGCCACCGCCAGGTCGAGCATCACGTCGGGGTGGTCGCGCAGCGGCACCACGTCGGGCGGGGGGTCGGAGGGTCCGCAGGACGACAGCACGTCCACCCGCTGCTCCAGCTCGCGGAGGCCGGTGAGGTACTGGTCGAGCCGGTGACGGTCCTCCACCGCGAGGGTGGCCTGCAGCGCCGTGGCCTGCGTGCGCACGGCGTCGAGCACGCTGCCCTGGAAGGCCGCCAGGCGCACCGCCTCCTCGGGCGTGGCCGCCTCCCCGCTGCGCCCGAAGAGCCGGTCGAAGACCGTGCGGGGGTGGGTGAGGTTGGGCATGGGCGACGTGGGCGACGACCACGACTGCGTGTGGGCGTACACGCACGGGTAGTCGCCGTCGCACAGACCCACGCCGGCCGCCGGCTCCGAGCCCAGCTCCAGCGACCGGAAGGGCGTGCCCACACCGAGGTGGGCGGCCGCGACCTGATCGACGCTGATGCCGTTGCGCACCACGTCCTGGGCGACGGAGGCGCAGGTGAGGAAGGACCCGGAGCACCGCGAGTGGTCGCCCAGGATCGGCGAGCGGGCCGCGGCCAGGTCGAGGCCGCTCACCACGCACAGCCGATCCTCCAGCCCCACGAGCCCCTGCATCGTGGGCCCGAGCTCCAGCGTGCTGCCGGCACCCACGGGGCGCCACGTGTCCATGCGGAGGCCGTTGGGCACGAAGAAGAAGAGCAGCCGCAGCGGGGGGGTGCTGTTCGCAGCCGCCCTGGGCAGCAGGGAGGGCAGGAAGGGCAACGCCACCGTGGCGGCGGCCCCCCGCAGGACGGCGCGACGCGACCAGCTCATCGCGCACCCCCGTGACGCCGGAAGGTCTCGCCCGTGAGCACGGCGGTGAGCACGGCACGCAGGCTGAGGCCGTCGGCGCGTGCCGCGGCGAGGGCCTTGTCGATCCACGGCCCGTCCTCGTCGGTGGGGGCACGCCGGTGGGCGAAGGTGAAGACCTTCTCCACCACGCAGCGGGCGAAGCGGTCGTCCTGCGCGAGCACGGCCGCCAGCTCTCCGGACCCGTCCACGAGCGTGCCGTCCGGCAGCTCGCCGCGGGTGTCGACCGGCAGGCTCCCGTCGTGGGTGCGGTGCCGCCCGAGGCCGTCGAAGGCCTCCAGCGCGAGCCCGATGGGATCGATGTCCTCGTGGCAGGCGGCGCACTGCGGCAAGGCACGGTGGGCCTCGAGACGGGCACGCACCGTGGACGGCGCGCCGTCGTCGTCGGGCAGCGCACCCACGTTCGGCGGGGGCGGGTCGGGCGCGTCGCACAGCAGCTCGGTGAGCACCCACACGCCGCGCTTCACCGGCGAGGTGCGGCGTGGGTAGGAGGTGGCCGCCAGCAGGCCCGGCTGCGTGAGCCAGCCCCGTCGGCCCTGGGCCGCCATGTCCACCGGTTCGAGGGCGGGCCCGAAGCCGTCGACCGGCAGGTCGTACAGGGGCGCCAGCACCTCGTCGACCCAGGCGTCCGTGCCCTCGAGCAGCGTGGTGACGGGCTCGTCGCTCGCCAGCAGGTCGTCGAACATCCGCACCATGGCGGCCTTCATCGACGCCCGCATCGCCTCGTCGAAGGCCGGGAAGGTGATCGGGTCGGGCGTGATGCGGTCCACCGCCCGGATGCGCAGCCAGGGACCCGCGAGGTCGTCGGCGAGGGCCGCGGCGCGGGGATCGGCGAGCATGCGTCGGATCTCGTCGGCCAGCACGGCGGGATCGTCGAGGGTGCCGGCCTCGGCCCGGGCGCGCAGCGCAGCATCGGGCGCGCTCGACCACAGCACGTAGGCCAGGCGGTTGGCGAGCACGTGGGGCGGCAGCGGTGCGGTGCCCTCCGCGGGCGGCGGCGGCTCCACGTGCAGCACGAACGCGGGGCTGGCGAACACGGCGCGCAGGGCGAAGGCCAGCGCCTGGGTGGGCGTGCCGCCGCCGTCGATCACGCCTGCGGCGAGGGACGCCAGCGCCTCCAGCTCCGCCGCGTCGACCGGGCGACGCCAGGCCGCGGGCACGAGGGGGGTGAGCACGTCGGCGATGCAGCCCACGGCGTCCTGGCCGTCGGGCGGGGCCTGGGGGTCGCAGCGCATCCAGCGGGTCCAGGCGGGGCTGGGCGTGGGGTCCAGCGGGCCTTCCAGCTCGAAGGCGTCCACGTCCACCGTGCGCTCCTCCTTGCCATCGTGGAAGGGGTTGAGGAAGGCCACCGACACCGGCACCCGCCCGCGCGGCAGGCGCAGCTCCACGGTGTGGGCGTCCCAGGTGGGGAAGACCCCCTGCACCTGCAGCTCCACGGGGTCGGCCGAGCCCACCGACAGGCGCACCCGCACCACCTCGTCGCCGCCCTGGTTGCCGATGGCCCGCAGGGTGACGCGCCAGCGCCCCTCGACGGGCACCTGGAGCGAGCCGTCGATGGTGCCGACGTCCCAGAGGCGCATCCCCTCGCTGTGGACCTGCCCGACGTCCTCCCCCACCGAGAAGGCCCCGTCCTCCACCTCCACCCGTCGCGCGACGGGCGCGTCGAAGGGGGGCGTGAGGATCGCGTCGGCCGCATCGGCCGCCAGCGCGGTCCAGAGCTCCACGTGCAGCGGCGAGATGGTGAGCCCCGAGGCCACCGTCTCGAAGCCGGCCGTGGCGTCGTCGTCGGGGAAGCGCGACCGCACGCCGAGGTCGACGCCGAGCAGGTCGCGCACGGTGCGGTCGAGCTCGCTGCGGGTGAGGCGCCGCAGGGCCACGCGCCCGGGGCCGGGCTCGGGCAGGTCGGTGTCGGCGGGGCGCTCGACGTCGGTGTCGGAGCTGCCGCCCTTCGGGGTGGCGTCGCCCGGCCCGGTCTCCGCGCACGCGCCGAGCAGGACGGCGACGACGATCACGGGACGCACGGACACTCCGACCAGACAGGGAAGTGTAGCACGCACCCGGGTCCACCCGCCGGACCCGGTCCCGGCGTGCTAGCGTCCGCGCCCGAGGGGTCCGATGGCGCAGGCGAGGCCATGCTGGTGCCGCGGCACGCCCACCCTGCTCGCGGTGGGCATGACGATCGGCCCCGGCTGCACCATCTCGGCCTCGGTGCCGCCGATGCCGATGTCCGGGTACACGATCGCCGACGGGTCTCCCGGCGACCAGGTCTACCTCGGCGTGGGCGCGCCCCTGCCCATCAGCGTGGACGTGGGCTGGCGGCACGCCTTCACGAAGCACCTGGCGATGGACATCGGCGGCGCCGGCGTGATGGCCTTCAACGGCTTCCAGCTGGGACTGTCGCCGGGCGTGTGGGGCATGGTCCCCTTCGATGGCGAGGACGGGCACCACGCGCTCGCCTTCCGTGCGGGCGGCGTGCTCGGGGTGGGACCGGCGGGCTTCGGAGGCGGGCCTGACGGTCGCGTGCAGTACAGCTTCCGGTGGCACCCGCGTGGGGCCTTCCTCATCACGGCCGCGGGCCAGGCCGCCTGGACCACCGCCGACAGCTTCGTGCTGGCCGTGCCCATCCACACCGGCGTCGACGTGCCGGCCGGGTCGGTGTCGGTGCACCTGGGCGTGACCGCGGGTCCGTGGTGGAGCGAGGACGACGTGTACCTGATGCTGATGGGCCAGGTGGGCGTGCGCTTCGGCACCCCCGGCACCGGGCCCCGGCGATCCCGGGACGCCACGGCCCGCGCGGGCGGGAGGTAGGTCATGCTGCGACCGTGGCACCACGCCGTGCGCGCCGGCTTCCTGCTCGGGATGGTGCAGGGCGTGCCGCTCTGCTCGGGCTTCCCGTCCAGCGGCTGCAACGGCGGCTGCACGCCCGCCCACTACCAGGTGAGCTGCGGGCCCACGCCCCCCCTGCTCGGCGCGGACGGGTGCGCCGAGGATCCGCCGGACGGCACCTGGGACTGCGACGAGGAGGCCATCCGGCAGGCCCGCTTCGCGCCCGAGGAGGAGGTGGAGGCGGCGGTGGTGAGGATCCGCGGCCAGGTCCTGGGCGAGGCGACCGCCGACGGCTCACCCCTGTCGGTCCGGCTCGAGCTCCTCGTGGACGCCGACGTGGTGCCGGGGAGCCCCGACGAGCTCGATCCCGACATGGCCGTGACCTGGTTCGACGCGAGCCACCTCGACCGGTTCGAGCGCCAGGACCTGCTCCGCAACGCGGTCCCGCTGGGCACAGCCACCGGGTGGACCCCGGAGTCCACGGACCTCACCGTGTCGACGATCTCCCCGCAGGGCCCCACCGAGTCCTTCGTCTTCCGCTTCGATCTGCTCGCCGTCACCGAGGGCGCGTGGATCGTGCACGAGGTGGTGGCGGCGGTGTCCGCCGACGCGGCGGGAACGCGCGAGGGCGCCTGCGTCGACGAGGTCGAGATCGAGCAGGTGGACCAGTGGACGCGCGAGGAGGCGGACGAGGACCCGAAGCTCGACACCGGGGGGTAGCGGGAGCGCCCTCACCGCACGGCGCAGTGCCCCTCCCCGTCCACGTGCCCCACGGTGCGCGAGGCCTCCTGGAGATAGCCCCAGAGGTCGGTCACGTCGGCGGCGCCCACGGTGTAGCCGGTGGCCGCCACCGGGGCCGAGGCCAGCTCCGCCTCGGTGACCACGCCGTCGGCGTCGGCGTCGGCCGCCACCAGCGCCTCGCCCCGCACCTCGGCGTCGGGGTCGAAGAGGCTGTCGTAGAAGAGGTGGTCGCCATGCACCGTGAACTGCGTGCGCGCCTCGCCGCCCGCGGGCACGACGAGGTTGGTGGGGTCGCAGGCGTAGGTGGTGGTGCCGCGCAGCGCCCAGTCGAAGGTCACCGAGCCCGACGGGCAGGTGAGCGTGCCCGAGGCCAGGATCGAGGCGCCGCGGGCCTTCATGTCGTCCAGGTCGGCCGCGTCGGCGTTGCCGGCCACGGCGTCCGCGTCGGCGGGGGCCACCGTGAGCGTGAAGGTGCGCCAGGTGCCTGCCTCGGCCGTCACCGACGCCATCTCGGTGGGACCGGGTCGCACCACGTCATGGACCTCGACCCCGGACAGCTCCGCCACCACCCGCGCGTCCGCGTCGGCGCTCGCGAGGAGGCGACGGTCGCGGGTGGATACGAGGAAGCGGTCGTAGGTGGCCTGGCAGCCGTCGGCGAAGACGTCCATGCCCATGCCCTCCTCGATGAACGCCTCGCCCCAGGTCTCGAGGACCCAGGTGCCCTCGCCCCCGCACGCGGCGAGAAGGAGAACGGTCAGGACGGGCGAGACGGGAAGACGCAGGCTCATGGGGACTCCTTCCAGCTCCAGCGGGAGCCGTGGACCAGGTCGAAGATCAGGGTGTTGCGGGTGGCCGGCTCGTCGAGGGTCCAGGGACCCGCGGCGGGCACCGTGGAGGGGTCGAGCCCGGCGAGCACGCCGGGCAGGTCGAGGGCCAGGACGAGCCGGGCGGGGGGCGTGTCGGCGTCCACCTCGAGGTCGGCGTGCATGCCGAGCACCTCCTGGGGCGCGTCCACGAGGAAGTCCACGTCCACGACGCGATCGGGCAGGGCGACGGTGCCCACGAGGTGTGCGCGAGCCAGCTCCCCTTCCCCCTCGGCCACCGGCCCCTCGAAGAAGGTGGCAGGCCCCAGGGCCCCCCCCTGGAGCAGATCGAGCGAAGCGGGGCCCAGCCACTCGCCCACCACCCCGGCGTCCGGCGCGTGACCCGGGTGGGCGTGGGCCGTGGGCAGCACGAGGTCGAGCCAGGCCACGGGCGCGGGCTCCCGGAAGCGCAGGGCCGCCACCTCCAGGGTGGCCTCCGACAACGTCCACGTGACCCCCTCCGTGGTCCACGAGGCGGGCGCGGCCTCCACGGCCAGGGCGAGGTCGACCGTGCGACGCGCGGGACCGCCGCAGGCGGCGAGGAGCAGGAGCAGCAGGGGACGGCGGTCTACCACCGGACCTCCAGCGAGAGGCGGGCGGCCGTCGGCGTGCCCGCGGCGAGGTGGAGCGCGGGCAGCGCCGTGCGGGGCCGGTCGGTGTCCCACCAGCTGGGGAAGACGAACTCCCCGCTGCGCCAGGGGGTGCCGAGGAGGTTGTCGACCTGCAGGCCCAGCGCGAAGCGGCCCACCTCCCAGGTGGCCACGAGGTCGGCCCACGCGGCCCAGCTCGAGGCGAAGCCCAGCGGCAGCGGACGTGGCGCGATGGCGGTCACCCGAAGGCCACCGCCCAGCCGGCCCTTCGGCAGGCGGGCGCGCACCACGCCCACCCCCGCCGAGAGCAGGAAGCGCGGCGCATACGGCACCGGCGTGTCGTCGGCCTCGAAGCGACCGTCGGCGAAGGAGGCCGCGAGATCGGCCCGCAGCCATGGCAGCGGCCGCACCTCCACCACCAACTCCCCGCCCACGCGCCGCGTGGCACCCCGCCCGACGAAGGCGCCCGAGAGGTGGTCGAAGACCTGCTCGTCGTCGAGGTGGCCCCAGAAGGCCGTGGCCGTCAGCGCGAGCAGGTCGAGGGGGGCCGCCCGCACGCCGCCCTGCACCACGTCGGAGGTGACGAGCGCGCCGAGCACGCCGTCCACCGCCCGGGGCGGGCGATAGCCCCGGCCGTAGCCGGCGAAGAGGAGCACGCGCTCGTGGGGTCGCCCCTCGAGCCGCACGCGGGGCGCCACCGTGGCGATCCACCGCGAGGCGAAGGCGTCGGCCGCCGGTGCGGCGTCGGGCGCGGCCTCCTGCCACCAGCCCGCGACGCGGACGCCCGGCAGCAGGGCCAGGCGCCGTCGCCACCCCAGCTCGGCCTCGCCCCAAGCCGTGAGTCCCGCCTGGCGCACGGTGCCCGCCCCCTCGTCGCGCCAGGCCTCGCCCTGCCGGTCCACCCGCTCGGTGCGCTGCTGCAGGTGGTGGGCGTCCACCTGCACGCCGCCGCCCACGCGCCAGGGGTGGTCGGCCAGCTGCCACCGGCCCTCGCCCGTGCCCCGCACGCCCCCCGACAGGTCGCTGTGGTGCTGGCGGGTGGCGTCCCCGCGCACCGGATCGTCGAGGAAGCCCGTGAAGTCCTGGTCGAGCTGCAGGGCGCGCGCGCCCGCCCAGGCGGTCACGCCCCCGGCCCCGTCGGGCGTGTCCCAGGTGAGGCGACCGAACGCCAGGAGCCGATCGGAGCGCCCGCCTCCGGACCCCGGGTAGGCCGCGTACAGGCCCACGCGCCCGGTCTCCACGTCGGCGGCGCGCAGGGTGCCCGGGGAGTCGAAGTCGCCGTGGTAGGCGAGCACGGCCGTGCGGAGCCGCCCGCCCGCCACGGCGTGATCGGTGCCGGCGGCCACGCGCGCGTGTCGCCACCCGCGCCCCGCGGCCACGCCCTCGCCGAGGTCGGCCTCGCCCACCACGAAGGTGCCCTCGGCCGCCCCCTCGGGACGCCAGGCCAGGCGCAGGGCCCCGCTGCGGTCGGTGCCGCCCGTGACCTGCACCGCGAGGCCCTCCTCGGCGAGACCCAGCCCGAGGTCCACGCTCGCCGCGGTCGCGAAGTCGCCCTGGGCCGCCCGATCGGCCCCCGGCACGAGGTGGGCGCGCTGCAGCAGCACGGTGGGCACGAAGGCCAGGTCCACGTAGCCGTGGGCGTGCACGTTCGAGGGCTCGTTCACCCCGATGCCCTCGACCGCCACCTCCACGTCGCTGCCGTGCTCGGCGTCCACGCCCCGGTACAGGATCTGCCAGGCCTTGCCCCGTCCGCCGTGGGCCGAGAGCTGCAGGCCCGGCAGGGCGCGCAGCACCTCGTCGGCCGCACGCAGCGGCAGCGTGGACAGCTCGGCGCGGTCCACCACGCGCTCGCCCCCCCGGGCGCGGTCGGTGGTCACCACCACCTCCTCCACCTCGGGCTCCGGCTCGGCGGCAGGCGCCATCGCAGGGAGCAGCCCCCAGGGCAGCAGACGGACCGGCAGGGACGGACGCAGGCGGACCTCACGCGCACCTCGGCCCGGGCGGTACCCGCCGCTCCCCGTGCGCGTCGACGGGGCAGGACGCCGCACCCTCCGTGCGGCGTCCTGCCCTTCGTCGCGTCGAACGTCGGCTATGCCTCGTCGGGCAGGCGCCGCAGTCGTCGCTGGAGCGTGCGACGATGGACCCCGAGCCGTCGCGCCGCCTCCGAGATGTTGCCGTCCACCGCCTCCAGCACCCGCCGGATGTGGTCGCGCTCCACGTGGTCGAGCACGTCGGCGGCGGCGCGCACCGCAGCCGCCGGGCGCTCGAGCGCGGCCACCAGCACCGCCGTCGACACGGGCTTGGTCTTCACGTCCACGGCTCCGGCCCGCATCGCCTCCACGGTGGCGGGGATGGTGCCGTGCCCCGTGAGCAGCACGGCGCGACAGGCGGGCGCGGCGTCGACCACCGCGCGGAGCACGTCGATGCCGGAGCCGTCGGGCAGCGCCAGGTCGATCACCGCGTGGGTGGGCGCGCCGTCGTCGAGGCGGGCCAGGGCCTCCTCCACCCCCCCGGCCTCCCGCACCGCGTAGCCGGACCGCGTGAGCGCCCGGGCGAGCGCCCCCCGGTAGACGAGGTCGTCCTCCACCACCAGCACCGTGTTCACCGTCCCTCCACGGGCATCACCAGGGTGGCGCGCACGCCCCGGGGATCCCGCGGCGCGAGGAGCAGGTCCCCGCCCGTGCTGCGGGCGAAGCGCCGCGCCACGTACACGCCCAGTCCGGTACCCCGGTGCTGGGGCCAGGCCGATCGGAAGGGCTCCCCGGCGTGGCGCAGCGCCTCCGGATCCGCCCGGGGACCTTCGTCCTCCACGGCCAGCTGCACGGCGCCGTCGTCACGGGCCAGCACCACACGCAGCGGCCCGCCCGCGAGCCGGGCGTTGTCGAGCAGGGTCCACAGCGCATCCCGCCAGCCCTCGGGCGCGCCGGTCACCGCCGTGTCGCCGAGCGCGTCCACCCCCGCGACGGCCAGCACGGGCGGCGCGGCCTGCGCCCGGCGCCAGCTCTCCACCCAGCCCGCCACCGCCTCGGCCACCGCGAGCGTGCGCCCGCCCGCACCGGCGTCCCCCAGCAGCAGACGGTCGAGGATCGCGCGCGACCGCGCCACCTCGCCCCGCAGCGCCGCCCAGGCCGCGTGGCCCGGCGCGCCGTCGGGCAGCTCGAGCGCCATCTCCTCGCCGAGCAGCTCGATGGCCCCCAGCGGCGTGGCCAGGGCGTGCGCCGTGCCGGCCGCGAGGGTGCCCAGGGCAGCCAGCCGCTCCGCCTCCCCCTGCCGCAGCTCCGCCGCGCGCAGTGCCGCCTCCCGGTCGCGCAGCGTGGCGCTCAGGCGCCCGAGGAAGGCCGTGGTGGCCAGGGCCGCCACGTCGAAGGCGAGCACGTGGCCCAGCAGGTGCCCGGGGTGCTCGTGGGGCTCGTCGTCCAGACCCTCCATCGGCACGGCCGCCCCCACCACCACCGCCTGCGCCGCCAGGGCGAGGAGGGTGGTGGTCCAGGCCTGCCGCGGCGGCAGCACCACCGCCCACAGCGCCACCTCCACGAGGAGGAAGGCCTGGAGCGGGTTCTGCGCACCGCCGGACGCGAGCAGCACCGCCGACATGCCCACGAGGTCCACCAGGGCGTGCGCCCCCACGGTGCGCGTCGTGGCCACCCGGCCGCGCCCGCGCCGCACCACGAGCAGGTCGAGGCCGAACGCGAGACCCAGCACCCCGAGCCAGCCCGGCACGTGGTGCCCGTGCCCGTCCCCGAGGGCCACCAGCAGCACCAGCAGGGCCTGGGCGCCCAGGAAGGCCTGACGCACCCGCCGCAGCCAGCGGAGGGCGAGCTCGGGGTCGGCGACGGAGGGAGGGGCCATCGGGTGGATCTCGCAGGGAGGAGCGCACCGCGGACTGGCGCGGGCCCTATGACCCCGCGCCCCCGGGGGCGACCTCCGCGCCGGGCTCCCGGAACCGCACCTCCGTAGGCCCCGCGGCGCGGCAGCCCGACGGAGGCGGCCCCGCCTCGGCCTCCAGCCCGGTCACCTCCTCCACGTGGGCCACGAGCACCTCCAGCGCCACGGGTCCGTCGGGCATCGGCACGTCCATGGGCGACAGCGTGCCCGTGAGGCGGAAGACCACCTCGCCCTCCGCGAAGCGGATCGTGGTCTCGCGCGCCGTCTCGGTGAAGATCGCGCGCTCGGGCCACACCGACGCGGCGACCGGAGCGCGGACGAGACCGCAGGCCGCCACGGTCGCCACCAGCATCCCTCCCAGGACCTCGCGACCACCCACGGACCCTCCGGACCCCGCCGTCCGACCATGCCCCGCAGGCGCGCACGGCACCAACCACGCGCTCCGGTCTTTCCGACGATCGCGCGCTGCGGTAGCAGCGCGGGCCCTCCAAGGAGACCCGATGCGCCCCGCGCTGTTCCCGCTCGTCCTCGCCCTCGCCGCCTGCGGCACCTCCCCCGCCGACAAGGCCTCCGACACCGACACCGACGTGGTCGACACCGACACCGACACCGTCGACTCGGGCGACACCGCCGACTCGGACGACTCCGCCGACACCGGCACCGCGGCCACCACCTGCGACGACGCACCCCGCCCCGACGGCACGAAGGACTGGGTGCGCGCGGTGCAGCTCGACGCCGGCGCCGCGCCCACGCCCCAGGGCGGCACGATCACCGACGGCACCTACGCCCTGACGGCAGCCGCGCACCACGGCAGCGCCACCAGCTCCGACGGCAGCCGCGCCCTGCTCGTGCTCGAGGCCGGCGTCACCCGCTGGGTGCTCACCCGCGATCGCGAGGGCGACACCTACGCCTACTGCGACCAGGGCACCGTGGTGACCGACGGCACCACCTTCCAGCTCGTCAAGAGCGCCACCAACGTCTTCTCCGACAACTACGCCTACACGGCGAGCGCGGACGTGGTGACGCTGTTCTGGCACCCCGGGGTGTCGGAGCAGGTGAACACGGTGACCTACACGCGCGTGCCCTGACGGCGGCGGTCCCACGCTCCCCCCGCCCATGCTAGCCAGCGGAGGCCCGGGGGAGACGTGGAGCCCTACCACTGGCGGGCGTACCTGCTGCTGGTCGACATCGTCGCCTTCAGCGAGCGCACCGCGGCCGACCAGGTCCGCTTCGTCGAGCACCTCCTCGGGGTGTTCGACGCGCACGCGCTCGCCCGCCAGGATCCCTCCGAGGAGGGCCGCGCCTGGTACTTCAACTCCACCGGCGACGGCTTCCTCTTCGCCGTGTCCACGGCGGGCAGCGCCGACCTGCCGGCCTGCCTGTGCGAGCTCGCGGCCGAGCTCGTCGCCCGCGCCGGCGAGGTGGAGGACCAGGAGGGACGGCCCCTGCAGGTGCGCGCGGGCCTGCACCGGGGCGACGTCTCCACGCTGGTGCGGGAAGGAGGCCGTCGCCAGGCCGTGGGCCACGGCCTGAACTGGGTGGCACGGATCGCCGCCGCGGCCGCCGCCGACCAGGTGGTGGCGAGCGAGGCCTTCGTCCGCGAGGTCGAGGACCGGATGGGCCGCCACCCCCGCGCCCCCGTCTTCCTGGGCCGCGAGCAGGAGGACGGCACCGTCCGTCCGTTCCGCGTGCAGGTCAAGCACGGCCACATGGCAGAGCTCCGCGTGCTCGCCGACCACGGCCACCTCCGTCCGCCCCGCGCGCTCGCGCGCATCCAGCAGATCGGCGATCACCTCGCCCAGGCGCTCCGGCTCGTGGGGGAGTCCACGCTGTCGGCGCTGGCCACCGAGGGCACCACGCCCGCCCAGCGCGCCCGCCAGCTCCGCCCGCGCCTCACCCTCTGGGTCCCGGAGGACGGCGAGCTCCGCCCCATCCCACCCCGGGTGGAGCTCCCGCTGCGCAAGCGCCGCGTGCCCCTCGGACGCACACGGTGGGCGCTCCCCGCCGGGAACGAGGCACCCGCCGGGCCCATCGCCCGCGCCTTCGCCACCGGCAGGTCCGTGGCCCTGCATGGCCTGCCCGACCCCGAGGACGACGAGGAGGCCTACCTCGCCGCCTGGCTCGCCCACGGCGTCCCCGCCGGCGTGGTCGACCGCTTCTCGCGGCATGCCCGCACCCTGCTCGCCGTGCCCCTCGGCCTGTTCGAGGAGCCCGCGGGCGTGCTCTGCGTGGACCTGCTCGAGCCGCTGGCGGCGCAGGAGGAGCTCATCCAGGCCCTGCTCGACACCATCCGGCTGCGGTCCTCGTACTTCCTCGCGGCCCTGTTGCACCTGCGACGCGGCGGATAGGTTGCCGAAACCATCGCGCGACTGTGCCGTACAAGGGAAGACCGTCCGCTCTGCGGGCGTCGTCCACGGACGAGGAGACCCGATGGCGAAGAAGCCGCCCGTCGCACCCAGCGATCCCCGCGCCACCACGCCGAAGAAGGGCTGGTCGAGCGACGTGGAGCGCCGCATCGAGGCCTTCCACCGCACGCTGGATGCGGGC
The DNA here is from genome assembly GCA_020632955.1 of Alphaproteobacteria bacterium. Lineage (GTDB taxonomy): Bacteria > Myxococcota_A > UBA796 > UBA796 > JACKEO01. The sequence goes on along the minus strand of JACKEO010000020.1, from coordinate 51,301 downwards.
ATCGATCGCCTCGCGAAGCAGGGCCCGCCCGCACCGCCACGCTCGATCCACGACCTGAAGCTGGTCGACTGATCGGGTACCGAATGCGAGTACCCGCATTCGGTCGGGTGTCCGGTCGTTCTCCCTCAATTCGTCCATCCGTCGCCCGATGAGGTCGTCGAGACCGGTGGCTGCGCGTGCGGCCACGAAGGGTGGACGATGGCAGACCACGGACGACGGGCCGCTCGCGGCCTCGTGCTCCTCGCGCTGCTCGGCGGCTGCGCCGAGCGCCCCACGGCGGTGACGCTCCAGCAGGCCCGCGCCCAGCGCATCGGCGCGGGCGGCTTCCTCGCGCTCGACCTGCTCGCCACCCGCGACGGCGCGGCGATCCCCTGCGACGACGGCAGCTTCGAGGTCACCGTCGCCGTGAGCGGCGAGGGCCCCGACGGCCACTTCACCGAGCTGCCCCCCCAGTCCTTCCTCGTGAGCTGCGACGACGGGCGCACCGGCGACCTGTCGCTCGTGGTCGACAACTCGGGCTCGGAGGTCGGCTACCTGGACTGGCTGGCCGACGCCGCGGGCACCATGGCCGAGGAGGCCCTCGATCGCGGGGGGCGCGCGAGCCTCGTCCGCGTGTCCACCGTGGCCGAGCTGGTGCAGCCGCTCACCACCCGCGTGGAGCAGATCCGCGAAGCCCTCGACGGCATGTTCATCTCGAACGGCTGGACCGCGCTGTGGGACGGCGTGCGGCTGGGACACGAGACGCTGGGCGGCACCCTGGGTCCCAGCCCCGACCGCACCGCCATCCACGAGTTCTGCCACGGCGAGCGCCCGCTGGGCGTGGTGGCCTTCACCGACGGCGCCGACAACAACAGCGCCGACGAGCAGGCCGACCTCTACGACGCCGAGAGGTACCCGGGGGACGGCATCCCCACGACGCTCGAGGACCTGCGCGGCCTGCGCGTGGGCGAGGCCACCACCCCCGTCTACACGATCGGCCTGGGCAACGAGGTGGACCACGTGGCGCTGGCCGAGCTCGCCGACAGCACCGGCGGCCGCTACCGCGCCATCGACCGCGTCGACCAGATCCCCGACGTCTTCAGCATCATCCAGAGCTACTTCGACGCCACCCACGAGGTGTGCGTGGAGCTGCCCGAGCTGGAGTGCGGTGAGCTCGTGGTGCGCGTGGGCTGGAGCTGGACCCCGCCCGAGGGCGGCGATCCGGTCACGGGCACCGTGGAGGACACCGTGCGCTACGGGTGCCACGCCGCGTCCGAGGGTCGGGTGGCCACCATCCTGCTCACGCTCGGCGACCCCGGCATCCCGCAGGAGCTCTCGGCCCAGCTGGCACTCCAGGCCGTGGAGTGGGCCTCGCCGCGCCTGCGTCCCCACGTGCTGATCGTGCTGGACGACGGCCACAACGGCGAGGACGTCACCGACGTGGAGCTGGTGCAGTGGTTGCTCGCCGACGTCGACACCCTCACGGTGTCGTACCTGCCGGAGCCCGCCGACGGCCTGCAGCCCGAGGACGTGGCCGGCTTCGACGTCGTGTGGTTCGCCAACCCCGGCTACCCGATGGACGACCTGGGCACCTTCGAGACGCTGGAGACCTACGTGGCGGCCGGCGGCGGCCTGGTGCTCCAGGGCGACGACATGACGTGGTCGAAGGGCAAGGCCTTCCCCACCACCTCGCTCACCGGACTCGAGCACGGCGACAACGGCACGAGCGCCTGCGGCCAGGCCATCGACAACGGCCGCGGCGGCACCTACACGGTCACCGTGCTCGACGTGGACCACGCCGTCACCCGCGGGCTCACCGGCCGCACCTTCCTGTACGGCAACGACATCGACCGCTCCACGCTCGTGGGCGAGCGCATGCAGGTGCTGGCCACCGCCGTGCCCACCGACGCCCCGGGCTGCGCCCCCCGACCGGTGGTCGTCGGCTACAACCGCTAGCCTCCCGCCCCGTCACGTCGCGGGGAGAGGGCAGGGCTGACCGTCGGCGCGCGTGCCTCTCCGCGCCGACGGCAGGGTTCCCGGCCGGAGCCTGGGATCCACACGACAGCGACGACCGCAGCACCACCTACCGCCCGTCGATGTCGTGCCCCGGATCCGCAGCGTAGATCGTCTGCGCGCTGCGCCGGACTGGCGAAGGCGACACGCACCGTGTCCCCTGGGGACACGACCTGGACGCACGGCCGTCGCAGGCTCCACGAGCACGTCCCCACGCGCTCAGGCGCCCTGGACCGCCCGGGCCCAGAGGTGGTCCCAGAAGGCCACGCGCAGCGCCAGGGCCTTGCGCATGCCCTTCACCAGGCCCTCGCGGCCGTGCGCGGTGCCCGCCAGGTCGCGCGCCACCGCGAGCAGGGTGGCCTGGTGGTGGTCGTCCACCGCGGCGTGCAGCGGGAAGAAGACGGCGTCGCGCGGCGACAGCCCCGCCCGCGCCAGGAGGGGCAGGAAGGCCTGGTACATCGTGCTGACGATGGTCTCGGTGCCCAGACCGAGGGCACCCACGGCCTCCGCTTCGCTCCCGTGGGCGAGGAGGCCCAGCAGGCTCTCGCGCCAGCAGATCACCTCGAGGGGGGTGGGCGCCGACCCGTCCGCGGGCACGCCCACGGCCGCACAGAAGCGCGCGAAGAGCTCGGGATGCGGCACGCCGTCCACCCAGTCCGCCTCCACGCCCACGGCGGCGAGGGCCGCCAGCTCCTCCGCCCCGTACACCCCCGACTCCTCCACCAGGTTCTCCAGCAGCGCCCGCCGGTGGGCCGGCGCCGAGCTCCGGGCGATCACGGTGGTGAGGTAGCGCGGGAAGCACGCCGAGTAGCCCTGGTAGTGCAGCGCGAAGTCGGCGAGCAGGCGCCGGTCGCCGTCCAGGGTGCCCGCGGCGAGGGCGCGCAGGTACGGGTGGTGCACCGCGCGGTGGGCGAGGGCCTCCTGCACCGCCGCCGCCAGGAAGGCGTCCACGTCGGCGGGGTCGGCCGCCTGCCGCGAGGGACGCATCCGGTGGGCCAGCACGCCCAGCACCTCCGCGAGCGCTCCCGGCGCGTCCACGAAGGCACGCACCAGGGCCCGGCCGTCCACCACGAGGACACGCAGCGCACCGTCCGCACGCACCTGTGCCCCTGCGGGCCAGTTGTCGAGGTGCGCGAAGGCGCCCACCACGTCGCCCTGCTCCAGCCGGTCGACCACGCGCCCGTCGCGCACCACCACCGCCCTCCCCGCGGCCAGCAGGACCACCCGATGGAGCCCCGGCCCGGCGGAGGGGAGCGCCTCCCCGGCGCGCAGGAGCACCACCTCCCCGAGCGCGAGCAAGGCGTCCATGCCCTCGGTCCCGGGGCGCGCTGCGGCCCCCGCGTGCACGCTCATGCGGCGCTGTCCGGGCCGTGGTGCTTCAGCCGGGTCCGCGCGTCGTAGTCGCCCAGCACGGCCGACGTGAACCCGAAGTCGGTGAGCGCCAGCACCACGAGCGGCGAGGCACCGACGTTCCGCGTCTGGTGCATCAGCCACCGGGGCACGAAGGCCAGCGCGCCCCGGGACAGGGCCAGCGACCGCGCCCCCAGGACGAGCTCGCCCTCGCCCTCCAGCACCAGGAAGAGGCTCTCGTGGGCGTGTCGGTGGCGCTCGTTGCACGCCCCAGGGGCGATGCGCACCACCCGGGGGTCGAAGACCTGGAGTCCCGGGAAGGGCAGCCGGTGCACGGTGAAGTCGATGCCCAGCCGTTCGTTCCGGTGCGCATAGTGGGGCGCGCCCCCGTCGCCGGGGTCCAGCACGAAGCCCTCGGCGTCCGCCTCCGCGGCGGGCTCCCGGTCGCGCGCCACCCGCACGAGCTCGGCGAGCGCCTGGGACGCATCCTCCCCTAGAAGAACCATGGGTACAGCCCGCTGGCGCCGGTCTCGCGGATCTGCTCCACGCGGCCGAAGTGGGAGGGCTCGTTGAGCGCCTCGAGGAAGTCGACGAGGGCCTGCAGGTCGGCGTCGGTGAGCGCCACGCCCTGCGGCAGGCCGGGATCGACGAAGGGACCCATGTCGGCCACCGCGGCGGCCGGCGTGGCGTAGGCCAGCGGCGGCCGCTGGGGGAGGTGGGTCTTGGTCTCGTCGAGGAACTGGCTGCAGACCGGCACGTCCTCCTGACCGTAGGCGCCCAGCCGACCGAGCGGGTCGGTGTGGTGCAGGATCGCCTCCTGCAGCGTGCCGTAGGCGCCGTCGTGCATGTAGGGACGCGTGTGGCGCAGGTTCCGCAGCCGCGGCGTGAGGAAGGCGAAGCGGTCCTCGCGCCGCCGGGTGTGGATCTCGAGACCGAGGTCCCGCGGCGCGTCGTCGCCGATCCCGGGGGCGAACTGCGGCACGGCCAGGGCGTGGGCGCGCTGGTCGGAGAAGCCGCTCCCCGCGTGGCACCCGTCGCAGCCGAGCTCGAAGAAGCGGACGCCCCCGCGCTTGGCGGCCGGCGACATCGCGCCCGCATCGCCCGCGAGCCAGCGATCCCACGGCGTGTCCTCGGTGGCGAAGGCCGGGCGCACGAAGGCCGCGAGCGCCGTGGCCAGGTGCAGGTACGACAGCTCGCCCTCGGGCACCTCCGGGAAGGCCCGACGCAGCGCGTCCCGGTAGGCGCGCACCCCGAGCACACGCTCCAGGCTGTAGGCCCAGCGTTCCCGGATGTCCTCGGGGATGTCGGCGGGTCGGAAGACGGAGCCCGGCGGCACCTCCTGCAGCGGCATGTTCGCGCGGAAGACCGTGCCCACGTGGGCCCCGCCCCACATCAGGGCCACCACGAGCGGGTCGGTGTCCGGCGGGACGAGATCCTCCAGGGGCGAGCGCAGGCGGCCGTCCTCCACGCGCACCGCGGCGTCCCAGAACCAGGCGCTCACGCCTGCCCGCCCCACGTCGGTGAAGGTGGGCATGGTGCGGCCGTAGCGGATGCCCTCGTCGCCGATGTCCTTGAGCGCGTAGTCGCGCCCCTCCGGCCCCAGCGCCGCGTGGCAGGAGGAGCAGGCCTGCAGCTCGGGCACCACCACGCCGCCCAGCAGGAGCGGCTCCACGAAGAGCTGGGCGCCGAGGGCGTACAGCGCCGCATCCTCGATGGGCACGGGACCCCAGGGCTCCAGCCCGCGTTCCGCCGCGAGGGCGCGCAGGTCCACCTCGGGGTCGCCGGTGGGCTGCGCGCCGGTGTCGTGGGTGTCCAGCCCGATCGGCGGCGCGTCGGTGTCGCCGCGACCGTCCCGCACGCGCGCGTCCGGGGGCGCGCAGGCGAGGAGCGCGAGCACCAGGAGCTCAGAGCGCACCGGTCCTCCCCGTGGGCGAGCTGGTGGGCACCCAGCGCAGCGACCAGGTGAAGTCGGGATCCGTCAGCGCGCGGAGGAAGGCGAGCAGGTCGTGCACCTCCGCGTCCGACAGGTCCAGGGGCTCGGCCAAGAGCGGGTCGAGGGTGGCGAGCACCTCGGCGCGCCGCGCCGCGAGCCGCTCGGCGTCGCGTGCCCCCGTGGGGAAGAAGGGGTGGTAGGAGGCCGGAACCTGCGCGGGCCCGAAGCTCTCCAGCGACGCCACCGGGTCCAGGTGGTGCCGCACCGCGTCCTCGAGGTGCACGAACACGCCGTTGTGCATGTACGGCATGGTCTCGCCCACGTGGCGCAGGGAGGGCGTGAGGAAGCGGAAGCTGTCGTCGGGGTCCCGCGTGACGAGGGCGCGCCCCAGGTCGAAGGTCTCGGTGCCCGGGGGCGTGGGACCCGGGCCGAACTGCGGCACCGCCAGGTTGTGCAGGTCGTTGTCGCTGAAGGCCGGTCCGTCGTGGCACCGCGCGCAGCCGCCCCGGCCGAAGAAGACGAGGCCGCCCCGCAGCGCCTCGTCCGACAGCACCCCCTCCTCCCCGCGGACGAAGCGATCCCACGGCGAGCCCGTGAAGCGCACCGTGACCTCGGCGTAGTCACGCATCGCGCGGGAGGCGTGCACGTAGGTGAAGGCCTCGTCGTCCACGTCGGGGAAGGCGGCGCGGAAGCGCGGCAGGTAGCCGTCGAAGGCCAGGATGCGGCCCATCAGGGCCCGCCAGATCGCCGGGAAGTCGTGGCCGGGGATGGCCGCAAGATCGTTGTCCTTGCCGATCATCTCGGACGGGTGGAGCCCCCCGAACAGGAAGGCGGCGTGGGACGGCCCGTCCACGCCGTCCGGCAGGGCGCTCCCGATGGGGTTGCGCAGGCGACCGTCGGCCAGCGGCTCCACCCGGCCATCCCAGAAGAACCGCGGCCCGTGCAGGTCCCAGTCCCCCACGCCCAGGTGGTTGCGCGAGGTGAGCACCGGCCCGCTGCCGATGCTGAAGGGCCCGGGCATCCCGATGACGAGCACCTTGGTGTGGCAGCTCGCGCAGGCCTCCTCGCGTCCCCCCGACAGCTCGCCGTCCCAGAACAGGGCCCGTCCGAGCTCGTACATCTCCGGGGAGATCGCCCGGGGCGGCATGCGCGGTGCGAGCGCGCCGGCGGCGTCGGCGAGCTCCCGCAGATCCCCCTCCAGCGCGTCGCGCACCGGATCCCGGGCGAAGCCGGATCGCGCCGGGCCTGGGGCGAGCTGTACCGTGCACCCGCCGAGCAGGAGGACCCACCCAGCGGCCGTGAGCCGTGGAACCATGGATGCAATGCCCGTGTCTCGCGGGACCCGTCGATCGTACAGGCCACGCACGAGGGGCAGAAGGCCACCGGACGACACCGACCGTGTCCCCCGGAGACACCAGGCGCTACGGCACCACGACCGCACCCAGCGGGAAGGACTCCGGCCCCGGCGCCCCCCCCACCACCGACAGCTCCAGCACGGCCTCCCAGGTGCCCGACGGCACCTGCACCCACCACGAGGCCAACGGGGTGGCCGGACCGCGCCCACCCACGCCGCCCGGCTCGATCACGACCTCCGCCTCACCGCCCGCGCCGTGCAGGCGCAGCGTGGGTCGGAGGACCCCGGCCGACGAGAGCCAGCCGCCGTTGTCGGCCAGCCCGCGGAGCTGGGCGCTGTGCAGCGTGGCCCGCAGCTCCCCCGGCCGCGCCTCCACGGCCACCTCCAGCACCAGGGGCGGCGAGCCCTCGCAGCCGCCCGCCGTGCGCGCCGGCAGCCGCAGTGCCCACCGGGTGCCCTCGGCGCCGAGCGCGCGGGCCTCGCGACAGGGCAGATCGCGCCACAGGGTCCGGAGCGCCGCCTCGCGCGGCAGGTCCACGTACCGCTGCACCATCGACGTGGGACACCGGCGCCCGTCCCGGGCGTACAGCAGCAAGGTGCGGTCGCCGGGCAGGCGCGCCGTCTCCAGCACACGGGCGTCCTCGGCCACGCCCGCCAGCACCACCGCGGCGTCCAGCGGCGCGGCCTCCTCCTCGAGGGCATCGGTGAGCACCACGGCGCAGGGCGGGTCCCCCGAGCCCTCGAAGGGCGTGCCGGCCTCGTGGAGCAGGCTGCCCACCGCAGGGCCGAGCCCCCACGTGACGGTGCCGTCGGCCCAGCGGGTGGCCCAGACGGTGCGCCCCACGGTGCGCTGCAGGGTCCAGCCCGTGTGCGCCCGCACCGCGTCGATCACCGCGGTCAGCTCGCGCCAGGTGCCGGGCCCCGCGACCTCGGGGTGGAGCAGCGCACCGAGCGGCGTCGGCACCCCGCCCGCCACGCCCACGGCCAGCGCCGCCAGCGCCACGAAGGCCGCGGGCCGGAGCCGGGTCGGCTCCAGCACCGAGAGCACCGCGCCCACGGTGCCCCCGAGCACCACCGCGAGCAGGGGCACGGCGGCCAGCAGGTAGCGGGGCACGGGCTCGGGCGCGGGACCCAGGCCCAGCGCCAGCAGGTAGAGCACGAGGGTGAGCCCGGTCCCGGCCACCGCCCGCGCCGCCGGCGCCGGACCCGGCCGCGACCACCGCCACGCCGCGCCGAGCACGCCGCCCGCGGCCACCGCCAGCGGCAGGGCCCTGCGCAGGCCGTCCCCGTCGAGCCCGAGGTCCCGCGCGTGCCAGAGCCCCACCAGCATCGCCACGTGGTCGGCAGCCACGCCGGGCGACCAGGCACCGCGCGAGCCCCCCGACAGCAGCAGCCGGGTGTTCGCGCCGCCCGACAGCAGCTCGCCCACCGCGTAGGGCGCCAGCACCAGCGCGCCCCAGCCCAGCGCGCGGGGCACACGTCGACCCAGCCCGTCGGCGCCCGAGAGCGCCACCGCGGGCAGGGCCGCCACGAGGAGCACCCCCGCCGACGCGTGCACCTGCGCGCCGAGCGCGGCCCCCACCACCACCAGGTCCAGCCCCCGGGCGTCCCGGTCGTGGAGCAGGCGCAGCAGACCCACCCCCAGCAGCGCCACGGGCAGCGGCAGGAAGCCGGGGTTCCACAGGATGGCGAGGGTGTGCTGCACGGGCATGGGCAGCACGCCCGCCAGCAGCGCCACGGCCGCGGCCGCCGGGCCGAGGCGCCGCCCCACCGCCAGGCCCACCACCAGCAGCGCCACGGCGGCCAGCCCGAGCTGCAGGGCGAACACCGCGTGCGGGTCGTGGCTGACGAGGCGTGGCAGCGCGAACAGCAGGCCGAGCAGCGGGCCCGGCAGCCGGGCGCCCACCCCCGTCATCTCGGCGCCGAGCGTGGCTCCCTCGGCGGGGAAGAGCGCCCCCCGCAGCAGCTCGCGGTCGGTGAACAGCGTGACGCCGAAGGACGCGGTGAGGCCATGGCGCACCAGCACGCCGGCGAGGGCGGCGCCGAGCAGCGCCACCCCCCACCACCCCAGGGACGCGGCGGGGGGCGTGCGGCCACCCCGCCGGCTCAGTTGCGCTCCAGGTACCCGAGCTCCTGCAGCGCCTTCCAGGTGCCCTCGTCCACCGTGGCCTCGTCGAGGTAGCCCGACGCGCGCGGCGGGTGGGCCTCCTTCCAGGTGGCGAGCAGCGCGTCGAAGCGCGCCACCAGCTCGGGCTCCTGGGCCGACAGCTCCTGCCGCTCCTGCCAGTCCGTGGCCCAGCGGTAGAGCTCCCGCGGGGCCTCCGGGCCCTCCCCCTGTACGAGGTAGCGCCAGGTGGGGTCGACGAGGCCCGTCCGCAGCGTCTCGTCGTAGGCCGTCTGGATCACGGCGAAGGGCCGCGTCTGCACGCTGTCGGGCGCGGTCCACGCCGCGTGCAGGTCGAGGCCGTCGAAGCGGTAGTCGCCCGGATCCACGCCCAGCAGCCCGAGCACGGTGGGCAGCACGTCCACCGTCTGCACCAGGCCCGGCACCACCACGCCGCCCGGAAGGCCCGGGTGCGCCATGATCCACGGCACCCAGGTCTGGGCGTTGTACATCTCGGCGCCGTGCCACTGGGCGTGGTCGTCGGTGAAGCCCTCGCCGTGGTCGGAGGTCACCACCACCAGCAGGTCGCGCCGCCCGCGGGCGTCGAGCTCGCGGAGGATGCGGGCGATGCCGGCGTCCACCTTGCGCACCTGACGGTCGTAGAGGTTCTGGTCGGCCGGCATCCACGGCATGTCGGTGGGGATGAGCATCGCCGACCGCGGATAGGGGTGGTGGGCGTCCGACAGCAGCAGGTGCGCGAGGAAGGGCTGGCCCTCGGGGCTGGCGTCGATCTCGGCGAGCAGGCGGTCGGTGACGTCGTGCACGTCCTCCCGGTGCTCGAACCACCCCGTGTAGAGCTTGCCGGAGTCCACCCAGACGTCGAAGCCCTGGTCGAAGCCGAAGTAGCGGTTGCCGTTGGGGTTCGCCGACAGGCCGATCGTCCGGTAGCCGCGGTCGTGCAGCCACTCCGACGAGAGCACGAAGCTGTCGTCCACCTTGAGGCTCTCGCCCTCGGCCCGCGGGCGGTCGATGTCGACCGAGCGCGGGAAGAGGCCGGTGCGCAGCGAGGCCACGCTGGGACGGGTCCAGGCGCCCGCGGGCACGACGTGCTCGAAGCGCATCCCGCGCGCCGCCAGGGCGTCGAGGTTCGGCGAGATGGGCCAGCGGTTCCCGTAGGCGCCCACGCGGTCGGCGCGCAGCGAGCACACCTCGATCCACAGCACGCTGGTGCGCCCCGCCTCGGGGGGGGCCACGCCCTCGGGGACGGGCGGCAGGTCGGCCGGCTTCGCCGAGCCCTGGCAGGCGGCGAGGACGATCGCGCAGAGGGCCGATCGGAGGGTCACGGGCGCGGTCCGGGCAGGGCAGGGCGCGTGAGGGTAGCGCGTGCGGCGCGCCTCAGGCCACGCCCTCCTCCTCCAGCTCTTCCAGGTCCAGGGGCCCGCGCATCACCTCGCGCACCCGGTCCCCGTCGAGCGGCTGCGGCACGGGGCAGCTCGCCGGGTCCATCGCGAGGAGCTCGGCGGCGAGCTCGCGCAGGGCCACGGCCACCGGCGCGTCGGGCGCGTGGTCGAGGATGGACCGGCGCAGCAGCTCGGCGCGCCCCACCCGGGCGTCGCGGGGAAGCACCCGCAGGATGCGCGTGCCGATGGCGTCGGCGAAGCGCTCCAGCGGCGCCGTGTCGGCGTCGGGGTCCCGCAGGTTGGCGACGAGCCCCGTGAGCGCGAGCCCCTCGTCCGCGAAGCGGTGGCAGGCACGGGCGATGTTGTTCGCCGCGAAGGCGGCCATCATCTCCTCCGACACCACGATGGCCACCTTGGTGAGCCCGTCGGTGCGCATGGGCATGGCGAAGCCGCCGCACACCACGTCGCCGAGCACGTCGAAGATCACCACGTCGTAGCGATCGGGGTCGAAGACCTCGAGCTCCTCGAGCAGCTCGAAGGCGCCCACCACGGCCTGGCCACCACACCCGATGCCCGCGGCCGGACCGCCCGCCTCGATGCAGTCGATGCCGTGCAGCCCAGGCATGATCAGGTCGTCGACCGAGAGCAGCTCCTCGTCGATGGTGGTGGACTGCCCCAGCACCGTGCGCTGCGGCTGGCCACGCGTGAGCACCAGGGTGCTGTCGGCCTTGGGGTCGCAGCCCACATGGAGCACCCGCAGCCCCTGCTGGGCCAGGGCGATGCTCACGCCGGTGGCGATGGTGGACTTGCCGATCCCACCCTTTCCGTAGAAGGCGATGCGGTGCATGCGGAGGGCGCTCCGGGTGCGAGGCGGACGGCGATCGACCCCATGCCGCGCGCGGACGGCGCCGGCCAGCCCCATGGCACCGACGCCGGCCCCGACCCCCACACGGGTGGGGTCCAGACGACTTCGGTACGCCGATGCAGATTGTTCTCGCTGGATTTTTCAGCCTGCATCGAAGCCTTCTCGCTGGAGCGCGCGATTCTGGGGGGGTTTCCCCGAGGTCACGTAAACTTCACACCAGATCATACCGAAATAGACGGCCGGCAATCTCCGGAGAGTCCATGTCTCGCGCTGCCACCCCCCCCGGGCCCCTGTTCGCCAAGGCTGCGGTCTTCGCGACGCTTTCACTGCAAGGTCTCGTGCTTCCGCAGGTCGCGCACGCCGAAGGCGGCAACAGCGCGGGCCTCGGCGCCCAGGACATGCAGTCGAGTACCGATCTGTACGTCGACATCACGCAGGTGGGCGAGGCGATCCGCTGGCAGGGCACGGGCAGCGTCACGGTGTACTCGCCGGGCGGCAGCAGCCTCACCACGCTCAGCAACAACCAGTCCTACACCACCACGAACACCGGCGGCCTCGGCGCCTACCGCCTCGACGTGGGCAGCGACCAGAACGGCGACTGGGACGTGCGCGTGCGGCGTGGCACGGTCACGCAGACCGGCCGCCTCTTCAGCTACCGGTGGGACTTCGACACCGGCTCCTTCAGCTCCGACAACTCCTTCAACGGCAGCTTCTACGCCCTGGTGCCCGGCGGCGCGAACGTGCAGCCCGGCGCGATCGGCGCCCACGACGGCGTCATCGAGTTCAAGGCCGACGGCTGGTCCGGCTACATCTGGACGCTCACCGCGAACAGCTCGGGCCTGCCGGCCACGAACGGCCGCTCGCTGCCCTACTCGGGCAACGGGCCCGACCCGGTCTCCGAGTACCGGATCTACGTCAACCCCCCCGCCATCGCGACCTACGACATCATCGAGCCCATCGTCACGGGCGTGGTGTACGGCGCGGGCACCGAGGACTGCGACTTCGTCGTCCCCGGCTCGGCCGAGGGCACCTTCACGTTCACGTCGAACGTCGACGGCGTCTACCACATCGTCTGCGACCTGAACGACGACGGCTTCTTCGACATCACCTCCGACACCGACCTGCACATCCTCGGCGACGCGGTGCCTGGCGAGAACGTCATCCTGTGGCCGGGCGTGGACAACACCGGCGGCACCATCCCCAACGGGGAGTACGACTGCCAGATCCAGCTGAGCGTGGGCGAGTTCCACTACAGCGCCCAGGACGTGGAGACCTCCTACGAGGGCTTCCGCCTCTTCGCGGTGTCGTCCGGCGGCGTGCGCACCGGCCTGCCGATGTTCTGGAACGACGCCGACGTCCAGGACGACGCCGTGAACATGCCCTCGCCCACGAGCGTGGAGGGCCTCGAGACCTCGGGCCCGAACGGCGTCTACTCGGGCACCTACGCCGCCGCCGCGTCCCCGAACGTGAACGCCCGCTCCTGGGGCAACTTCGTGGCCAGCGGCGCCGCCTTCGGCGACGGCAAGGGCAACGACGCCTTCATGGACACCTACACCTACCTGGACATCGTGGTGTCCGGGAACCTGACGGTGTCGGTGGACGACGGCACCACCGACACCGACTCCGACAGCATCCCCGACTACGAGGAGGCCTGCTACACCGGCACCGACCCGTACGACGAGGACAGCGACGGCGACGGCATCGACGACGGCGACGAGATCGACGTCACGAACACCGATCCGCTCGACGCCGACACCGACGACGACGGCCTCACCGACGGCAACGAGTTCCTGGTGCGCGGCACCGACCCGCTCGACCCCGACACCGACGGCGACGGCCTCACCGACGGCCAGGAGGTCGGCGTCACCACGCCCGTGCCCGGCGGCTTCTCCGACGTCCTGAACGTGCCCTTCGTCGGCACCGACACCGGCCCCGGCAGCCCCTGGGCGCCGGATGGCGACAGCGGCGCCACCACCACGAACCCGAAGGATCTCGACACCGACGACGACGGCCTCCTCGACGGCGAGGAGGACGCCGACCTCGACGGCGCCAAGGACGCCGACGAGACCCGTGCCGACCACGCCGACACCGACGGCGACGGCGTGCAGGACGGCACCGAGCTCGGCCTCGAGCTGGCCGACATCGGGCCCGACACCGACACCGGCGTCTTCCAGCCCGACCTGGACCCCACCAGCACGACGTTCCCGCTGGACGACGACTCCGACGACGACGGCCTCCTCGACGGCGAGGAGGACCTCGACGGCAACGGTCGCTGGGACGGCAACCAGCCGGGCCTGGTGGACGACGAGACCGATCCGAACCTGATCGACACCGACGACGACGGAGCGTCCGACCAGGCCGAGGGCGGCACCGGCGTGGGCGCGCCCGACACCGACGGCGACGGTCGCATCGACGCCATCGACATCTGCACCGGCGACGACACCACCGGCGACGTCGACGACGACGGCGTGTGCGGCAACCTCGACGACTGCCCCACCGATCCGCTGAAGACCGACCCCGGACAGTGCGGCTGCGACGCGCTCGACACCGACTCCGACACCGACGGCACCGCCGACTGCAACGACCAGTGCGTCGACGACCCCGGCAAGACCGCGCCCGGCCAGTGCGGCTGCGGCGTCGCCGACACCGACTCCGACACCGACGGCACCGCCGACTGCAACGACCAGTGTGACAACGACCCCGCCAAGATCGAGCCCGGCCAGTGCGGCTGCGGCACCCCCGACACCGACGCCGACACCGACGGCACGCCCGACTGCCTCGACCAGTGCGTCGACGACCCCGCCAAGACCGAGCCCGGTCAGTGCGGCTGCGGCGTCGCCGACACCGACCTGATCACCCGACGGCACCGCCGACTGCAACGACCAGTGCGTCGACGACCCCAGCGTCCTCGTGGGCAGTGCGGCTGCGGCATCGCCGATACCGACTCCGACACCGACAGCACCGCCGACTGCAACGACCAGTGCGACGACGCCCGCCAAGATCGAGCCCGGTCAGTGTGGATGCGGCGTCGCCGACACCGACTCCGACACCGACGGCACGCCCGACTGCCTCGACCAGTGCGTCGACGATCCCGCCAAGACCGAGCCTGGTCGGTGCGGATGCGGCATCGCCGACACCGACTCCGACACCGACGGTACCGCTGACTGCAACGACCAGTGCGACGACGACCCCGCCAAGACCGCGCCCGGTCGGTGTGGCTGCAGCATCGCCGACACCGACTCCGACACCGACGGCCTCGCCGACTGCCTCGACCAGTGCGACGCGACCCCGCCAAGATCGAGCCCGGTCAGTGCGGATGCGGGGTCGCCGACACCGACTCCGACACCGACGGCACCGCCGACTGCAACGACCAGTGCGACGACGACCCCGCGAAGGTCCTCGCGGGCCAGTGCGGCTGCGGCGTCGCCGACACCGACTCCGACACCGACGGCACCGCCGACTGCAACGACCAGTGCGACCAGGATGCCTCGAAGGTCGAGCCCGGCCAGTGCGGCTGCGGCGTCGCCGACACCGACTCCGACACCGACGGCACCGCCGACTGCAACGACCAGTGCGTCGACGACCCCGGAAAGATCGAGCCCGGCCAGTGCGGCTGCGGCACCGCCGACACCGACTCCGACACCGACGGCACCCCCGACTGCCTCGACCAGTGCGTCGACGACCCCGCCAAGATCGAGCCCGGTCAGTGCGGCTGCGGCACCGCCGACACCGACTCCGACACCGACGGCCTCGCCGACTGCCTCGACCAGTGCGTCGACGACCCCGCCAAGATCGAGCCCGGCCAGTGCGGCTGCGGCACCGCCGACACCGACTCCGACACCGACGGCACCGCCGACTGCAACGACCAGTGCGTCGACGACCCGTCCAAGGTCCTCGTGGGCCAGTGCGGCTGCGGCGTCGCCGACACCGACTCCGACACCGACGGCACCGCCGACTGCCTCGATCAGTGCGTCGACGACCCCGGCAAGACCGAGCCCGGCCAGTGCGGCTGCGGCGTCGCCGACACCGACACCGACACCGACGGCACCCCCGACTGCCTGGACCTCTGCCCCCGCGATCCGGGCAAGACCGAGGCCGGCGAGTGCGGCTGCGGCATCCCCGACACCGACTCCGACAACGACGGCACGCCCGAGTGCATCGACAACTGCCCCGAGGACCCCGACAAGGCCGAGCCGGGTCAGTGCGGCTGCGGCACGCCGGACTTCGACACCGACCACGACGGCACCGCCGACTGCCTCGACGCGTGCGTCGACGACGTCGACAAGACCGAGCCCGGGATCTGCGGCTGCGGCATCGCCGACACCGACACCGACTCCGACGGCACCGCCGACTGCGACGACACCTGCGACACCGATCCCGACAAGGTGGACGCCGGCCAGTGCGGCTGCGGCGTCGCCGACACCGACTCCGACGCCGACGGCACCGCCGACTGCAACGACCAGTGCGTCGACGACCCCGGCAAGATCGAGGTCGGCCAGTGCGGCTGCGGCGTCGCCGACACCGACTCCGACGCCGACGGCACCGCCGACTGCAACGACCAGTGCGTCGACGACCCCGGCAAGATCGAGGTCGGCCAGTGCGGCTGCGGCGTCGCCGACACCGACTCCGACGCCGACGGCACCGCCGACTGTCTCGACGACTGCGTCGACGACCCCGCCAAGACCATGGCCGGCGTCTGCGGCTGCGGCGTCGCCGACACCGACTCCGACAGCGACGGGATCGCCGACTGCGTCGACACCTGCGACGGCTTCGACGACCTGGTCGACACCGACCTCGACGGCGTCGCCGACGGCTGCGACGACTGCCCCCTCGATGCGCCCGACGACGACGTCGACGACGACGGCGTGTGCAACAGCGACGACGTCTGCGAGGACGGCGACGACACCGTCGACACCGACCTCGACGGCACGCCCGACGCCTGCGATCCCTGCCCCCTCGACGATCCCGACGACAGCGACGGCGACGGCGTCTGCGACGTGGACGACCTCTGCATCGGCGACGATGCGCTGGGCGACCTCGACGGCGACGGCTTCTGCGGCGAGCCCTGCGCCGACATCGGGGACGACGACGGCGACGGCCTCTGCAACGACGTGGACCCCTGCATCGACGACCCGGCCAACGACGCCGACGGCGACGGGCTCTGCGCCGACGAGGAGGAGGACCTCGGCACGGATCCCGAGGACGACGACAGCGATGACGACGGCCTCACCGACCGCACCGAGGTCGACGGCACGGGTCCGCTCGAGGGCTTCGGTCCCACCGATCCCAACGATCCCGACACCGACAAGGACGGCATCAAGGACGGCACCGAGGTCGGGCTCACGCAGCCCGAGGGCGACGGCACCGACCCGACGCTCTTCGTCCCCGACGCCGACCCGTCCACCACCACCGACCCCAACGACGACGACACCGACGACGACTGCCTGCTCGACGGCACCGAGGACGCCGACCAGAACGGGCGCGTCGACACCGGCGAGACGGATCCGAACGACGTCGACACCGACGACGACGGCATCCAGGACGGCACGGAGTCCAGCGTCACCGGGCCCCAGGGCAACGACACCGACATGACGGTGTGCGTGGTGGACGAGGACCCCGACACGGGCACCGACCCCACCGACGACGACACCGACGACGACGGCGCCGAGGACGGCGAGGAGGACGAGGACGGCGACGGCGAGGTGGACGACGGGGAGACCGATCCCCTCGACCCCGACTCCGACGACGACGGCCTCGAGGACGGCGAGGAGATCGACGAGGGCACCGATCCCCTCGATCCCGACTCCGACGACGACGGCCTGCCCGACGCCGTGGAGATCCTGCTCGGCACCGACCCCAACGACCCCACCGGGGCGCAGGGTGGCGGCCTGTCGTGCAGCACCACCGGCAGCACCGGTGCCGGCGGGGCCTTCGGGCTCTGGCTGCTCGCCCTCGGCGCCGCCACCCGGCGCCGTCGCAAGGCGGCGGCCGCCCTGGTGTCGGTAGGAGCCGCCTCGGCCCCGGTGACCGCGCGTGCGCAGTCGGTGGACGCCCAGCTCTTCGTGCCCGAGGCCCAGCTCCGCACCTTCACGGTGGTCCGTGACGGCGAGCAGGCCCCCAAGGGCACCGTGGGCGCCTACCTGGCCGTGAACTACGCGCTCAACCCCCTGGAGCTGTCGAACAGCGACGGCACCCGCGCGGCGGGCGTGGTCGACCACCTCATCGGCTTCGACGTGGGCGCCGCCTGGGCCGTCACCAACTGGTTCACGATGGGCGCGAACCTCCCGGTGCTGCAGATCGACGCCTCGGGCGACGACGCCAAGGCGGTGCAGGCAGCCCTGGGCGCCACGAGCGCCACCGCGGGCATCGGCGACGTCACCCTCAGCTTCGCCTTCGGTCCGCTCCGCCAGATCGACGGACACGCGGTGTCGCTGTCGATCGTGCCCAAGGTGAAGTTCCCCACGGGCTCGGCGGGCAGCTTCAAGGGCTCGAACGCCTTCTCGGTGGGCGGCGACGTCGCCCTGGCCCGCCGCTGGAAGCACTTCCGCTTCTCGGTCTCGCTCGGCTACCTGTGGCAGTCGGCCTCGTCGCGGGTCCTCGACCTGTACGCCGACGACCAGCTGAAGTTCGGCCTGGGTCTCGCCGTGCCGCTGAAGGACGACACCTGGGACGTGGGCCTCGAGTTCTACGGCGGCAGCGTGGTGGTCTCGGACGGCAAGGACGTGGTGGGCGACAGCTGGGACGCCCTGCGTCACAGCCCGATGGAGCTGCTGGCGGCCGCCTCCTGGCGTCCCGACGAGCTCCCCGTCGCCCTGCGCTTCGGCGTCGGGAAGGGCGTGTCGAGCGGCTACGGCTCACCCGACTTCCGCGCCTTCGTGCAGGTCTTCGCCGGCCGGTTCACCAAGCCGATCCACGACCTCGACAAGGACGGCCTCCTCGACGAGGTCGACGCCTGCCCCGCCGACCCGGAGGACTTCGACCTCTTCCAGGACGAGGACGGCTGCCCCGACCTCGACAACGACGGTGACGGCGTGCCCGACACCGAGGACGGCCGTCGCGACGCCAGCGGCGCGCTCGTGATGGCCGAGGGCCTGCCGGGCTTCGGCGGCTGCATGAACGTGGCCGAGGATGCCGACGGCTTCCAGGACGGCGACGGCTGCCCCGATCCCGACAACGACGGTGACGGCGTGCTCGACGTGGAGGACGGACACCGCACCCCCGAGGGCGCGATCGTCTTCGACCCCGACCACGACGGCTTCGGCGACTGCATGAACGGCGTGGAGGACCTCGACGGCTTCCAGGACGACGACGGCTGCCCCGACCCCGACAACGACGAGGACGGCATCCCCGACGCCGAGGACGGACACCGCCTCGAGGACGGCACGGTGGCGCGCGACCCCGACATGCCCATGCTCGGCGACTGCGCGAACGAGTCCGAGGTGGTCAACGGCGTCGACGACGCCGACGGCTGCCCCGACGAGGCGCTGGTCGAGGTGGACGTCAAGGCACGCGAGATCGTGATCCTCGACAAGATCTACTTCGACTACAACAAGGCCTCGCTCCGCCGCGGTGCGCAGCCCCTGCTGGAGGCCGTGTACACCGTGCTCGCCGCCTACCCCGAGATCCGCTCGGTGGAGATCCAGGGCCACACCGACAGCCGCGGCCGCGACGACTACAACCTCAAGCTGTCGCAGGCGCGCGTCGAGTCCGTGCTCGAGTGGCTGGTGGAGCGCGGCATCGGCCGCGAGCGCATGGTCGCGAAGGGCTACGGCGAGACGAGGCCGGTGGTGCAGGACGCGAAGACCGAGGCGGACCACGAGCTGAACCGCCGCGTCCAGTTCAAGATCCTGGAGCTGGCCGACGACCAGGTGGAGCAGGCCCCCGCGCCCGACCAGGTGCAGCCCGCCGAGTGAGCGCGCGATGCGGGCGGGCCTCCCGGCGGGGGCCCGCCGCCGCGACCGTGCGGCGTGGCGGCGCGGGCCGCGAGATCAGCGCGCGGCGTCGGCGCGCTCCTGCACGGGACGCACCTTGCGCAGCGGGGTGAGCGCACCGCCCAGCGTGTGCCAGCGGGCGTCGCGGCGCACGGGCTCCAGGCCCGCCACCCGCAGCGCACGCTCGGCCTCGGCGACGCCCACGGCGAAGGCGGCACCCGAGCCCGTCGCGGCCTCCAGGGGACCCGTGCCCACGGGACCCAGGTCGTCGGCCCCCACCAGCAGCGCGACCTGCGAGAGATCGACGCCCTGCGAGGCCGGCGAGGCCACCACGTGGGGCAGATCCGGCAGGGCGAGCCGCGCCACCGCGAGCGCCCGCAGCCAGGCCGAGGGCGTGGGCCGACCGGGCTCGACGAGCGCCCCCTCGGGCAGGGCCAGGTGCACGGCGAGGCTCGCGAGCGCGCCCGTCTCGGCCTGCAGCGCCCGGAGCCCCACCAGCTGACGGACGAGGGCGTCGGGGCGCGTGACCTGCACGGAGGCGTCGACACGCAGGCCCGCGTGCACGGCGGCGCGCAGGAGCGCCACGTCCACCAGGGCCTCGTCGACGCGCCAGTCCAGCGAGGCCAGGCCGGCCGCCGCGAGGTCGGCGAGGGTGGCGCGCAGGTCGCCGCCCTCCTCGTGTGCCGCCGCGGGCACCTCGGCGAGGTCGAGACCCACGGCCTGCAGGCCCGCGGCCTGCACCGCCCGCAGGCGGGCGCGCCGCTGGGACGCGCCGAGCCAGGCCAGCCCGTGGAGGCGCACCACGCCCGCGTCGTGGGCCACGGCGTCGGCGAGCTCGGCCTCGAAGGCCGGCCCTCCCCCGGCCACCCGATCGGCGCCCACCCGGTGCTCCACCAGGTAGCTGCCCTCGCCCACCGCACGGTGTCGCGACCGCACCACCTGGGCCGCCATGCCCAGCTCGCTGTCGCGCCCCTCCCGGAGCAGCGCCACCAGGTCGTCCTCTGCCAGCGCCACGCCGCCCACGGCCGCCTCGGTGAGGCGCTCGAGGTCGGCACGCCGCGCACGCCGCGTGACGAGCGGTCCGTGGATCTGCACAAGCTCGGAGGGGAGCAGGCCCGCCCGCGCGGCCAGCGCCGCGTACCGCCGCAGGCCCATGAGCGCGCGCTCGTCGAGCTCGTAGCGGATGTGCGTGGTGAGGTAGGCCAGATCGTCGCCCGACCAGGTGCGCTCGCGCGCCGCCAGGCCGGCACGCCCGGCCTCCTGCAGCGCCTCCACCACGTCCGCGGGCAGGTCGGCCCGGCAGGCCCACACCGCGAAGACGAAGGGCTTGCCCGTCCAGGCGGTCCAGATCTCGCCCAGGTCCCAGCAGCGCAACGTCGAGGGCAGGGTGCGCGCGGGATCGCCGATGACGAGACCCGCCACCGTGCCACCCAGGCGGGCAGGCGCGGTGCCCGGCGGCACGTCGGTGATCACCAGGTCGGGACGCACGAGCTCCGCGAGGGGTCCGTGCCGCAACAGCAGGCGCGCCAGGGTGCGCGAGGTGCGGCTCTGGCCGTCGAGCACCACCTCCGTCCAGGCCTCGGGCCCGATCTCGGCGAACAGGCCCACCGACTGCACCGGGCCGTCGGCGCCGATGCAGAAGCCCGGCACGATGCGCAGCTCCGGATCGCCGAGCACAGCCGCCACGGGCGCCAGGGCCACGTCGACCTCGCCCCGGGCGAGCCGCGCGGCGATGCCGGTGGGGTGGTCGGCGATCACCTCGAAGCGCTCGGGATCGAGGGCCAGGGTGAGCGGGCGGGCGTTGAGGTAGCCCACCGTGCCGACGCGGACGCGCGCTGCCACCTAGACCTCCGCGGCCACGTGGTAGAGCGTGTCGCGCTCCACGGGCAGGCGACCCGCGTCGCGGATCAGGGCCACCAGGTCGTCGCGCGACAGGGCCTGGGGCGTGGTGGCCCCGGCCATGTGGTAGATGCGCTCCTCGCGCACCGTGCCATCGAGGTCGTCGGCGCCCCACGCGAGCAGGGCCTGCGCCACCTGCACGCCCAGCATCGGCCAGTACGCCTTGAGGTGGTCGATGTTGTCGAGCATCAGGCGGGCCACGGCGTAGGTGCGCAGCACCTCCACCCCGGTGGCCTCGTACAGCCCCGACAGCCGGTTGTGCTCGTTGTGGAACTTCAGCGGGATGAAGGTCTGGAAGCCGCCCGTCTCGTCCTGCAGCGCACGCAGGCGCAGCATGTGGTCGAGGCGCTCCTCCACGGTCTCGATCATCCCGAAGAGCATGGTGCAGTTGGTGCGCATCCCGAGCTGGTGGGCGGTGCGGTGCACCTCCAGCCACCCGTCGGCGTCCACCTTGTCGTGGCAGATGCGGCGCCGGACCCGGTCGGCGAAGATCTCGGCCCCTCCGCCGGGCATCGAGTCGAGCCCCGCGTCGCGCAGCGCGCCGATGACCTCGGCGTAGGTCATCCCGTATTTGCCCGCGTAGTAGTGGATCTCCACCGCGGTGAAGCCCTTGACGTGCAGGTCGGGCCGCTCCTCCTTCAGCGCCCGCAGCAGGTCGGTGTAGTAGGCGAAGGGCAGGTCGGGGTTGAGGCCGTTGACGATGTGGACCTCGGTCACGAAGGTGTCGCGCAGCGCGCGCACCCGGCCGACGGCCTGCTCCAGCGACATCGTGTAGGCGGCGGGGTCGCCCGTCTTCAGCCGGCTGAAGGCGCAGAACATGCACGTGGCCTCGCACACGTTCGTGGCGTTGATGTGCAGGTTCCGGTTGAAGAAGGTGAGGTCGCCGTGCCGACGCTCGCGCACGAGGTTGGCCAGCGCGCCCACGGCGGCCGCCGACGGCGCCTCGAAGAGCCGGAGCCCGTCGTCGAGGTCGAGCCGCTCCGCTGCGATCACCTTGTCGACCACGTCACCGACGCCGTCGGCCTCCAGCGCGCGGCGCGCGGCGCGCGGCAGGGTGCGGTCCAGGTCGAGCGCGTTCATGCCGCACCCCCCTGCAGGCCCGTCCACCGCGGCTGGAGGGTGTGGTCGGCCAGGCCCAGGTGGTCCATCACGCGCGCGACCACGGTGTCGACCGCCGCACCGAGATCGCCGGGTCGGCTGTAGAAGCTGGGGCTCGCCGGGATGATCGTGGCGCCCGCTTCGGTGGCCGCCACCATGTTCCGGCAGTGCACCAGGCTGTACGGGCTCTCGCGGAGCACGAGGAGCAGCGGCCGCCGCTCCTTGAGGCAGACGTCGGCCGCGCGGCCCACCAGATCGGTGGACAGCCCGTGGGCGATGCGACCGAGGCCGCCGCCCGAGCAGGGCACCACCACCATGCCGTCGAAGCGCGCCGAGCCCGAGGCGAAGGCGGCGGCCATGTCGCCCGACGCGTAGAGCGGGAAGCCGAGGTCGGCGGGGTCGGTGCCGATCTCGTCGTGCCAGACCACGCGCCCCATCTTGCTGAAGACGACGTGGGCCTCCACGTCGCCGCGCGCGGCGAGCACCCCGAGCAGGCGCTGGGCGTACACGGCACCGCTCGCGCCTCCGACGCCGACCACCAGCCGGGTCATCGCGAGCGCTCGACGACGTGGCCGGCGAGCACCTCGAGGGCATCCCGCGCCTCGGAGGGCGGCAGGGCGCGCAGGGCGTCCACCGCGTCGGTGGCGTAGGCGGCGGCGTCGACCAGGGCATCGTCGAGCGCACCCGAGGCCCGGATCACCTCGACGAGCTCCCGCAGCTCGGCAGGCGAGGGCGCACCCTCCGCGAGCGTGCCGTGCAGGTCGGGCAGCCGCTGCATGGCGTGGAGGAGCGGCAGCGTGACCTTGCGCTCGGCGAGGTCGCGGCCCACCTCCTTGCCGGTGCCGTGCCGGTAGTCGAGCACGTCGTCGGTGATCTGGAAGGCCACGCCCACCTTGCGCCCGTAGGTCTGCAGGGCATCCGCGGCGGCCACGTCCTCGGCCGCCCAGGCGCCCGCGGCGGCGCACCACCCGATGAGGCTGGCCGTCTTCCGCTCCACCACCGACAGGTAGGTGGCGAGGTCGTTGTCGAGGTCGCCGGCGTGCTGGAGCTGCACCACCTCGCCCACCGCCATCTCGGTGACCGTCTCGGCGAGCTGCTCCGCGGCCCGCGGTCCGCCATGGCGGGACGCCGCGAGCAGCGCGCGCGCCACGCAGAAGTCGCCGGTGAGCACCGCCACCGCGTTGCCCCACACCACCTGCGCGGCCGGCCGACCCCGACGGACCTCGCCCTGGTCCACGACGTCGTCGTGCAGCAGGCTGCCGAGGTGGATGAGCTCGCCGCAGCAGGCCAGCTCCGCCACGGGGCCACGGAAGCCCGCCGCCCGGGCACCCAGGGCCGTGAGGGCCGGACGGAGGCGCTTGCCGCCCGCATCGGCGAGGTAGCCGGCCACGTGGGGCACCGCGGCCACGTCGCTCACCACCAGGGTGCGCAGCGCGCGCTCCGCCGCGGCGAGCTCCTCGGCGACGAGCCCCAGCGCCGCCGCCGGTCCCTCGATCCGACCCGGACCCCGCCCTGCCCGCAACCCGGAGGGGCGCAGACGCCGTGCCTCGCCACCTGGCAGGGACGTCGTCATCAGCTCGGCTCCGCGGAGCGAGCCGCCTGCTATCCGATCGGCGGACGCCTGCCCCCCGACCGGCGACGGGTCGGACACCGGTTCCACCGGCGCGCTCGTACGGAGGGCTCGCGGCATGGAAGCCTCGGGTCAGCCTCGCACCGTATCGCCCGTCGCCTCCCCGCAGCCTCCCTCGCAGCAGTAGGCTGCGCGCGCGGGACGTCTGGTGACGGCCCAGGAGGTGATCCGTGACCCTCTACGACCCCACGCGACCCGCCGAGGTCGATCCCGCCGACGCGGTGCTCGTGGTGCACGACTTCCTCACGCGGGTGCGCACCTGGTGCGAGGAGCAGGAGATCCCCAAGCGCCTGGCGCGGGTGGCCCAGTCCCAGGCCCCGGCAGACGCGGCCAGCCTCCACGCCTGGCTCACCTACCTGCGCTTCACCGAGCACGCGCTGGCCGAGCTGGAGGACGGCACGCTCGACCGCTGGTTCGGTGAAACGCGCTATGGTCCCGGCGCTCCCGGAGGCCCGACATGACCCGTCTGCTCGCGATCCTCGGCACCTTGCACCTCGCCGCCTGCACGTGCAGCCAGCCCGTGGTGATCGTGGGCCAGGTGATCGACCTCTGGGGGGATCCGGTGGAGGGCGCGACCATCACGGTGGAGGAGGTGGACGGCACCCTCACCACCGACGGCGAGGGCACCTTCACCCTGCCGATGCTCGGTGACGTGATGATCACCATCGAGAAGGAGGGCTTCGTCACCCGCACCGACCCCATCGAGCCGCTCGACACCACCAAGTCCTGGCGCGAGCCCTTCGAGATCGTGCCCATCCCGCCGCAGGAGGGCTTCCACGCCATCGGCCCCAGCGGCTACGACCACCTCGAGGGCCTCGCCGTCCGCACCGTGAGCGGCGGCACGCGCACCTGGCGCGGCGTGGCCGCACCGAGCGAGGTCGAGGTGGAGGGCGACCCGCTCAGGGTCATCTTCCGCACCAGCCTCACCGAGGCGCAGGTGGAGGCCGCGGGCATCGCCCTGCACCGCCTGGAGCGGGTGGACAAGGCCGAGGTGCCGGCCATCGACGGCAGCACCGAGGTCACGGTCGATCTGTGGGTCTCGGCGGTCACGGTGCCGCTGCAGTTCCTGAAGCTCGACGACCGCACCTGGGCGATGAAGTCGGAGGAGCTCGCGCGAGGCACCTACGCCCTCGTCACGCGGAACCTCCTGGATCCCGCGGCCGAGGGCTTCGACGAGCTCGCGCCCGAGCTGCGCCAGGTGCACGCCTTCACGGTGCCCTGAGCGCCGCGATCACGGGGTCGGCGGCACCAGCGCGCGCTCCCAGCCGTCCAGCAGGTCGCGCGCGAGCGTGGTGGCGGCGGTGCGCGCCGCGTCCCAGGCCTCGACGCGCCACGCCGGGTCGCAGGTGGAGACGGCGCAGAGGGCGGCGTGACCCCGTTGGCAGGCGGCGCTCCGCCGCACCACGTCACCACACACCGCCGGGCCGGGATCGGCCGCGTCCGACAGCACGCCCAGCGACACGGCGTGGGCACCGCCGTCAGCGCCGTGGGTCAGGCGCTCGACGAGGGCGTGCGCGCCGCCGTCCAGCGGGGTCACCACGAGCTGCACCCGGAGCGCGCCGTCGAGGGCGCGGGAGGCCGGCGGCACGTCGAGGGCCAGGGGGACGTCCAGCGAGGCGAGGACCACCCCGTCCACCGTCTCCACCCGGGCCGACGGGGGGAGGGCCCGGGCGCTCCAGGCCAGGACCCGTTGGAGCACCTCCTCGGCCTCGGCGTCCGGGACCGAGGCGAGGCGCTCCACCTGCAGGACGCTCGCCGGGGTGGCGTCCTGCTCCGCGGCGAGGGCCAGCGTCGGCGACAGGAGGGCGGGGAGGACGGACAGCTCGAGGAGGTGGCGACGCACGGGGCACTCCGGGTGGCGGGGGTGCCCTCCCTTCACGCCCACGACGGCCCCTGGCCGGTCACGAATCCCGCTTCCGAATCAGCGCGTGTCATCGGGCGGCCGGGGAACGCCCGAGGGCGCCCCGCGGTCACATCTCGACGGGGCCCTCGGCGGACTTCCAGCCCGAGATGCCGCCCTTGAAGTGCTTCACGTTGCCGTAGCCGAGCGTGGCCACCGCCTCCGCGGCCTTCTTCCAGGCGCCGCAGCTCGGGCCGCCGCAGTAGGCGACCACCAGCGTGTCCTTGGCCTCGGGCAGGCTGGCCTGCAGGCTGGCCGACACCGCCTCGAAGTCGAGCGCCCCGGGGATGTGGCCCTCGGCGAAGCTCTCGGTGCCGTTCGCGTCGAGGAGCACCACCTCCTTGGCGGCGACGAGGCCGGAGAGCTCCTCGAAGGAGATCTCCGCGAAGGCGGCGTGATCGTCATGGCCTTCGTGCCCTTCGTGGCCCTTCGGGGCGGCGGCCGCGGCGGGCTCGGCCGGCGCGGGGGCGGTGGACGCGGCGGGCTCGGAGCCCCCGCAGGCGACGAGGGCGAGGGCGAGCAGGGTGCGGGTCATGAGGGCTCCGGGTCCAGCGGGGCGAGTACCGGCGCGGCGCGCCCCGCACCCGTCGCGATGCGTCACGAGTCCACGCCGGTCGTCGGCGCGGGCGGGGTGGCCGCGGGAGCCCCCGAGGTGCCATGATGCGCCCCCGGAGACCGGATGCGCCCCCTCCTCCCCTGCCTGCTCGCCCTGGCCGGGCCCGCCTGGGCCGGGGTCGACGCCGGGCTCACCAGCCTCACGGTGCCCGCACCGCTCGAGCTCGATCGCTCGCTCGCCTACGCCGTGGGCCTGCGCAACGGCGGCAGCACCACGAGCAGCACCCTGGTCGTCGACCTCCACGCCTCGGCCGACGAGGTGCTGGGCCCGGGCGACATCCGCCTGTGCCGCACGCAGGTGGCGCCGCTGGGCCCGGGCGCGGCGCGCACCGACACGATCACCTGCCTCTGGACCACCGGGATCCCCGGGAACCACGTGATCGCCGAGGTCTTCGACGCCGTGGCCGGCGTCGCCGGCGACGACGATCCCGCCGACAACCGCCGCGCGAGCGGACCCGTGACCCCCCAGCCCGCCTGCGCCCACGACGTGCAGGCCGTGTCGCTCACCGTGCCTCCGAGCCTCGCGCCGGGCGCCAGCTTCACGCCCAGCTGGAGCCTGCGGAACCACGGCGACTGCGATCTCGTGGACCTGCGCAGCCGGCTGGTGCTGTCGGCCGACAGCACCCTCGATCCGGGCGACACCGTGCTCTGCGACGACGTGGCGGCGGTGCCCGCCGCCGCGCTGGTCACCCGCACCCCCACCTGCACCGTGCCCGCCGCCACGCCGCAGGTCTCCTGGACCGTGGTGCTCGAGCTCGACCCCGACGACGCGCTCGCCGAGGTCGACGAGGGCAACAACCGCGCGCTGGGCGCCACCGTGGTGGAGGTGCCCAAGGGCCCCGACCTCGTGGTGGCCGCCCCCACGGGCACCACCTCCGGGGAGCCGGGCGACGCGATCGACCTGTCGGCCCAGGTGCGCAACGACGGCAGCCTCTCGGCGGCGCCCACCTCCCTCGGGGTGCGCCTGGCGCCCGTCGGGCAGGCCTGGGAGGACGGCACGGCCCTGTGCACCGCCGGCGTGCCGGCCCTGCTCGACGGCGCGCTCACCACGGTGACCGTTCCCGGCTGTGCGGTGCCCGCGGGCTGGCCCATCGGCCCGGCGCGCCTGCTGCTCCGCGTGGATCCCTTCGACGGCGAGGCGGAGCTCGACGAGGCCAACAACGAGCTGGCCGTCACCTTCCAGGTGATCGAGCCGCCCCCCACGTCGGGCCCCGATCTGGAGCCCCACGCGGTGCGCGCCCCCACCATCGTGGAGGTGGGTCGTCCCTTCCAGGTGATCTACGACCTCCGCAACGTGGGCACCACGGCCACCCCGGCCTCCACCACCACCCTGGCCCTGTCGGACGACGACCTGCTCGACGGCGCGGACGTGGTCGTGTGCACCGACGGTGTCGAGGCCTTCGTCATCGGCCAGCTCGCGCGCCAGATCCGGGGCTGCGTCGTGCCCACGGGCACCCCCCTCGGCGACCGGCAGCTGATCGTGATGGCGGACGCGCTCCGCGCCATCCCCGAGCTCGACGAGACCGACAACGTCGTCCTGGTTCCCCTCCGCGTGGTGGCGGCGAGCGGGACGAACGGCGGCAGCGGTCCGGGCGGCTCGTCCGGGCCCGGCACCGACACCAGCCTCGTCGACACGGGCGACACCGGCCTCGTCGACACCGACGACGACCGCGGCGACACCGACGACCTCGCCCTGCCCGACCTGTCGCGGCAGGGCCTGGGCGGGCTGGGCTGCGGCTGCGGCACCACGGGCCCCTCCCCCGCCTGGGTGGCGGTCTGGAGCCTGGTGCTGCTCGCGCGCCGTCGTCGGCCTACGGCGCGTCCACGCGCTCCAGCACCCAGGCGCGGGTGACGAGGAAGGCGCCGTGCCGGCCGTCGGGCGGGCAGGGCTCGTCGATGAGCGGCGGGAAGGACAGGCCGGGGAAGCCGGTGCCCGGCCCCTGGTAGTTGAACTCGAGCAGGCACTCCTGCGGCGTGTCGGCGGGCCGCAGCAGCACGGTGTCGCCCTCGGCGGGCTCGATGACCCAGCGGAAGGGCTCCGCGTCGCAGGGACCCACCGAGGCCTGTCGGAAGGGCTCCTCGGCGCCACGGTCGGCCACGCAGGCCGCAGGGTCGGCGGTGGGGCGGATCACCCAGGCGCCGCCCTCCGCGGGCTCCAGCTCCCAGGTGCTGTTCACCGGTGCGTCGCAGGCCACGCCACGGCAGGCCGAGCCGTGGGCGGGGCAGGCATCCCCCGGCATGAACCAGCCCCCCTCGTTCCCCGCGGCGAGCTGGTCGGCGAAGGCGAACCAGCAGGCCCGCCGATCGGACGCGGGGCGGATGCGCACGCGGCCGGGTGCGGGCGCGCTGCCCACCACCGCGGACGCCTCCGGCGTCGCGTCGGGTGCGGGCGCAGGCTCGGTGTCGGCGCCCGAGCCACACCCCACCAGGACCACCAGGACCAGGACGGAGGTCACGCGCGCCTCCCGCGCCAGAACAGGCCCCGCACCAGCGCGATCCACACCACCATGCACCTCCTCGCGATGCGCTAGCGCTCGCCCCAGGTCCACAGGATGAGGCCGTCGGCGCCGGTGGCGAGGAAGCGGCCCTTGCCGCTGAAGGCCACGCTGCGCACGGGCGCATCGGTGGCCTCCACCACGGTGGGGTTGGCGCGGAAGTCCGGGCGTCGCAGGTCCACCAGGGCCACCCCGCCGGTGGCGGTGCCCAGCGCCGCGAGCCGACCGTCCTCCGAGAGCGCGCCGCAGGTGGTGCCCGGCAGCAGCACCTCGATCTCACGCCGATCCGGCAGGGTCCACACCTTCATGCCGCCGCCGTGCAGGCCCAGGATGTGGTCGCCGCTGGGCACGAGGCGGTGGGGCGTGACCTCGTAGCCGGCGAAGCGTCCGCCATCGCGCAGGTAGATGACCTCGAGGCCGTGGGGCGTGGACTGGGCCAGCCCGAAGTGGCCGTCGCTGATGAAGCCGCTGGCGCGGGGCGGCAGCTGGATGCGCAGCACCTTCCGCCCGGAGTCGAAGAAGAGCACCTGCTTGTCGCCCGCGGTGAGGCCCGTGAGCAGGGTCTTGCCCTGGCGGAACTGCACGGCCACCGCACCCTCGAAGGGGTGGTCGGCGGTGATCATCCGCACGCCCTTGAGGTCGTACATCGACCAGCTGCCACCGTGCTCCACGAGCACGAAGCGGTCGCCGTCGACGCCCAGGCCGGCCGGCGTCTGCAGGCCCTCGAGCAGCACCTTGGTGCCCATCGCCGGGTGCACCCGGAGCACCTTGCCGTCGGCGGTGGCCACGAGGAGGTGGCCGCTGCCGTCCCACGCCAGGTGGGTGGCGTTCTTCACGGGAGGACGCAGCACCGGGCTGAGGCCGCGCTTCTCGTGCAGGTAGTGCGCGTCGTCGTGCTCGCGGCTCATCGTGGGGGACCTCTCAGGACCGCTGGACGGGCGGGGCCTCGTCGTCGATCCCGGCCGCCTCGAGGAGGCGCGCGAGGATGTGGGCCTGGTACCAGGCGTCGTAGTCGGCACGATGCACCTGGTCCTGCACCACGTCGGGCAGGTCGAGGCGGTCCGCGAGGACCTCCTTGCTCGAGTCCTCCCAGTGCACGCGCAGCACGCCCGAGGCCAGCGCCTTGGTGTCGAGCGCCTTGTACCCGAAGGGGTTCCGGCGCTTCAGCGCGGTGTAGGCGTAGGTCACGAACATCCAGTCGAAGGGCGCATTGTGCCCCACGAACACGGGCTTCGTGCCCGGGAGCAGGTGGGCGGCCACGAAGGCGTCGAGCTGGTCGAGTGCCTGCGGCAGCGGCGTGCCCTCGCGCTTCAGCAGGTCGAGGTCCAGCCGATTCACGGCCATCGCACCCGGATCCACCAGGGGGCCCTCCGGCCGGATCTCCACGTAAAACTTCGCTTCCACCACCGCATAGGCCGGCGGGACCGACCCCGGTGTGTGAAGAACGGGAACGACCCCCAACGAGATCATGTCGTAGAGGTGCGGGACGGGTCCCGAACACTCGATGTCCACGCAGAAGTAGGTCGAGCGTGCCACCGTCGCCTCCGGGGCGGCCGTAGCGCGCAGCCGTCGGAGCGAGCAAGCCCACGATGCGCCGCAATGATCCCCTCGCCATCCCCGCCCTGCTGCTCGGCCTCGCCGCCGGCGTGATGGCGTGGGCCGCGGTGCTGGGGCTCGGGGTCACCCGGCGCGGCGAGCCGGTGGTGGTGGCGCTCACGGCCACGGTGCTGGTCTTCGGTCCGGCGCTGGCGGTAGGGGCCGCCGCGGCCTGGGAGAAGCGCCTGTCGAAGATGGGCGGGATGATGCTGGCGTGGTCCGCCTTCGTCTTCCTGCTGCTGCCCGTCTACTTCCCGGGGGAGCGACGCGACGCGGTGGCCACCGGCCTGGCCATCCTGCTCGGCAGCCACGAGGACGACGGCATGGCCCGCAGCGTGGCCGACGTGCTGCCCGACGAGCCCGAGATCGCGGTGGCCCAGGTGCCGCAGGCCCGGCCCGTGGAGGTGGCGCCCCTGCCGCCCGCGCAGCCGCTCGACGACCACGCCATCGCCCTGCCCTACGAGGGCGAGGGCCGCCGCCTGAGCGTGCCGGTGGTCTTCGAGCACGACGGGCGCACCCTCGAGACCTTCATGATGCTCGACACGGGCGCCACGTACACCACGCTGCCCTCCGAGGTGCTCGCCCGGCTGGGCATCTTCCCGTCCGACCGCGACCCCGAGCTCACCCTCAACACCGCCAACGGCCCGCGCACCGCCCGCGTGGTGCTCCTCGACACCGTGTGGCTCGGCGACCTCTACCTGGACGGCGTGGCCATCACGACCTGCGAGGACTGCGCCAGCGACGACAACGCCGGCCTGCTCGGGCTCAACGTGACCGGCGGCTACAACATGACCATCGACGCCGATCGGCGCGAGGTGGTGTTCACGGCGCGCCGGTCCTTCAACCGTCGGCTCGACGTGCGCCCCTTCGCCGACCTGCAGGCCCGCTTCCAGCGATACCCGGGCGGCCGGGTGGAGGTGGAGGTCGACCTCGACAACCGCTCGGCGCGCCCGGTGCACCAGGCCGCGGCCCGCGTCACCTGCGGCGAGGCCGAGTGGATGGTGGACCTCGGCGCCATCGCCCCTCGCCAGCTCACGCAGGTGCGCCGACGCCTGCCCCGGCACGACCGGTGCCCGAGCTACCAGATCGCCCTGGAAGAGGCGGTGTGGTGAGGGCGCGCCCCGGGCGATAGACCGCGCCGCCTCCTCAAGGCGGAGCCTCCCGATGGCCAACCCCCTCATCCCGCGCGCCACGGTCCACGCCTGGTCCGACCAGATCGGCGAGGCCGCGCACGAGCACACCACGGCCCTGCAGCGCCTGCTGAAGGACCAGCGTCGCCTCACCCGGTTCATCGAGAAGAACGCCGAGCAGCTCGGCGGCGCCTCGCCGGGCGTCTGCGTCTACCTCACCGGCGTGATCGCCCGGATGTTCGACCTCGCCGGCGGCCGCCTCAAGGGCGCCACCTGGTCCGACGTGCACGCCGCCGAGGCCAAGGTGCAGGGCGCGCTCGACGGCCTGCTCCCGCTCGACGACGGCTTCCTCGACCGCCTCCACGCCCTCGACGGCCGGGCCCAGGCCCACATCGTCGACGAGGCCGCGATGGTGCTCTTCGAGCAGGAGCCCAGCGAGGAGGAGGAGGAGCTCGACAAGGTGGAGGCCCTCAAGGTGCTCCTGATCTGCTGGGTGGTCACCGAGGTGCTCGACGGCCTGTGGAGCCCCCCGAAGGCCTTCGTGGGCGAGTCGTCCTACACCTACGTGCACCTCGAGCCCACCCGGCCCAAGGCCGAGGGCACCACCGAGGGCTGAACCCCCGCCACGCGTCGGCCCGGGGTGTGCTAGATCGCGGGGCCGGAGGAGAGCTGATGACCCGCCTCGCACTGCCGCTGCTGTCCGGCATGCTGACCGGCCTCGTGGTCGTCGCCTGCACCGTCACCGACGACAAGGACGCGCTCGACTCCGACTCCGACGTGGTCGACACGATCGACACCTTCGACGTGGTCGACACCTTCGACACGGTCGACACGGCCCCGCCCGACACCGACACCGACACCGACCCGCGCTTCGACGACACCGACGAGTTCGGGTGCCCCGCGGGCTGGTCGGAGGACTGCAACGGCATCTGCTACGCGCTCAGCCTGGTCGGCAACGGCTACTGCGAGCACGGCCCCGCCCCGAAGCCCGACTTCTCGTGCGCGGCCTACCAGCTCGACGGCGGCGACTGCACCGGGAACGAGGGCGACACCGACATCGTCGACACCGACGACACCGACCTGCAGCCCTGCGTCATCCCCGGCGACATCCACGACTGCGCGGGCACCTGCGTGGCCGACGTCCTCCTGGGCGACGGCCAGTGCGACGAGGCCGCCCAGCCGCCCGGCGCGAACTTCAACTGCCCCGCCTTCGCCTTCGACAACGGCGACTGCGCGGGCGACCCGGTCGACACCGACGCCGACACCGACCTCATCCCCATCCCCTGCCCCAACCTCGACGACCGCCGCGACTGCAAGGGCGCCTGCTACTACGGCGGCTGGATCGGCGACGGCTCCTGCGACGAGGGCGACCCCAGCCCCATCGGCAGCCCCGACTTCAACTGCGAGCTGCATGCCTTCGACGGGGGGGATTGCCCGGTGCCCTGAGAGGCGGCTCGTCAGCCGCCACAGAGGCACAGAGGGCGCAGAGGGGGGCACAGAGGGTGGGGGTCGTGATCTCTGTGCCTCGGTGATTCCGGCGTGCAGATCCGGGGGGGGGGCGACAGGGCGCGGCGCGGCGGTGGTGGGCGGACGGCTTGCGCCGCCGCAGTGTCGCGCGGGAGTTCCGCTACAGGACGAGGCGGTGGATGCCGTCCTTGAGGCGTTCGACGTGGAAGTTGAGGAGGAGACCCACGCTTCGGCCGGAGAAGCGGAGGTAGGTGAGCAGCTGCGCCTGGGCCAGGGGTGGCAGCGGATCGCAGGCCTTCACCTCGACGACGACGCGGTCCTCCACGAGGAGATCGAGACGGTAGCTGCCTGGGATGGCCAGCCCCTTGTAGACGACGTCCAGCGGCACCTCGGTCTGCACGGCCAGCCCGCGCTCCCGCAGCTCGAACGCCAGGCACCGCTGGTAGGCGCGCTCGAGCATGCCGGGACCGAGCTGTCGATGCACCTCGATCGCCGCCCCGATCACGGCCCGCGTGATCTCCACCTTCCAGCCCGCCACGGTGCCCTCCGTGCACCCCTCTGTGCCCTCTGTGCCTCTGTGGCGGCTGACGAACCCGACGAGACTTCCGCCCTACTCCTCGTCCAGCCGCTCCCTCCTCCCCATCGCGCGCCAGATCTGCATGCAGCCGAGGTGGGCGGTGGTGGTGACGCCGAAGGCCTTCTCGTAGCGGGCGCGGGCGGGATCGCAGAGGGAGGTCAGGCGGAGCTCGTAGTAGAGGTCGCCGAAGACGAGCTGATCGCCGTACGCGGCCGACAGGACGAGGCGGGGGAGGATGCTCCACTCGGCGCGGATCGTGATGGTGTTCTTCTGGAGCTCGGGCGTCGGGTCGAAGTGGCTCTGGAGGAAGACGGTCCGGTAGACCGGCAGGCCGAAGGTGACCGAGCCGTCGGGACCCACCGAGAAGGAGCCCAGCCCGCCGGTGCCGCCGAGGAGGCCCTGGAAGAGCAGGGTGCCCACGGCCTCGATCGCGGCGCGACCCTGGTCGGCCGAGAGCTCGTCCGGCGAGCGCCCGGTGAAGAGGATCGTCAGGATGGCGGTGTCGCCGCCGAAGTCGTCGGAGGTGAACTCCACCTCGGGGGCGAGGGCCGAGCCGGTCACCCGGATGCGCAGCTCGCCGCCGGTGACCGACATCGCGCCGCCCACGTCGAGCAGGGGCGTGGCCACGTCGCCGATGAAGCTGATGCGGCTGCCCGCGTCGATGCCGAAGTCGCCGCGGAGGATCTTCACCCGGCCGGCCAGCAGCTCCACGTCGCCCACGGCCGTCACCCGCCCGGCCTCCACGCCCACCTTCACCTGCCCGCCCATCCGCGCCGTGATGTCGGCCCGGGTGAGGTTCGCGCCCACCGCGCCCAGCTCGTCGAGCAGGGGCACCGTGAGCAGCAGGTTCACGTTGCGGCCCAGGTCCACGTCGACGTCCACGTCCAGCTCGTCGAGGAAGCCCGGCAGCGCGTCGGTGACGCGGACCTCCGACGAGGTGGCGCCCCGCGTGACCACGATGCGCGGGTCGAGCTGGAGCGCGCGTTCGGCGGTGAGCTCGGCCACGTTGAGCTCGAAGGCGCCCTGGTCGGCGGCCACGGTGCCGCGCACCTTCAGGGCCGGCCACGTGCCGGTGGCCGTGAGGTCGCCCGAGGCGCGCGCCGACAGGGTGTCGCGCGCCGCCAGCCAGGCGCTGTCGAGGTGCAGCCCCAGGTCCACCTGCTCGGGCGCCCAGTGGACGAAGCTCACCGAGCCCTCGCCCGTGATCGTGGACTCGCCCACCTGGGTCACGCGCTCCAGCGAGGCCCGCAGCGGCCGGGTCTTCGCGAAGAGACGCCGCACGTCGAGGCGCAGGTCGCCCGGCTCGGGACGCCCGGTGGGCACCACGTCGAGGGCCACGTCGAGCTCCCGCACCGCCAGCCCGAGGGGGCGGTAGGCGAAGCGGGCGCCGTCGAGCCGCACCTGGGCGTTGGGCTCGGGGTCGTCCAGCGAGCCGCCCAGCGCCCCCAGGAGCTGCACGCGGCCCTCCTCCACCTCGAGGCCCGGGTCCAGCGCCGCGAGCGCCTGGAGCGGCACGCCGTCGCCCCCGAAGCGGATCGCGAGGTCCCCGGTGCCCCAGGTCTCGGGCGACCGGGTGAGGTCCACCTCCACCGGGAGGATGCCCTCGGCGGTGAGCCAGGTGCCGTCGGCATCGCCCAGGCGCAGGTCCACGTCGTAGCTGTCGCCCTGCGGGGCGAGCTGCAGGTCGAGCGCACCGGGTCGACCCGCCAGATCGAGGTCGCCGTGGACGTCGGCCCGCACGAGCGGACGATCCGGTGACCCGGTGATCTGCACGGTGCCGTCGACCGTGCCGTCCACGCTGACGTCGAGTCCGAGGGCCTCGCGCAACGTGCCGAGCTGGAGGCGATCCAGGTCGGCCCGGAGGTCGAGGTCGTCGGCGAAGAGCGAGGGATCGTCGAAGGACGGCGCGGGCGCGCCCTCCAGCAGCCAGTCCATGATCTCGCCCATGCGGGTGCGGGCGCTCCCGTCCAGGCGCATCACGGGATCCAGGCCGTCGAAGGCGTCGACCACGGCGGTGAGCACGCCCTCCTCCCGACGCACGTCGAGCTCGGTGCGCAGCGGCACGCGCAGCCCGTCCACCAGCACCTCCGCCACGGCCTGGAGGTCGAGATCGGGGTCGCGCAGATCCCCCTGCACGGCGAGCTGGCCCGAGAGCCTCCCCTCGGGCAGGGCGCCCTCCGCACCGGGGAAGGCGAGGCCGAAGCGGTCGAGATCCCCGGGCTCCACCACCACCACCAGGTCGGCCTCGCCGTCGGTGCTGAGCGCCGGCGCGGCGAGGTCGGAGTGGACGGGCGCGGTGCCCTTGGCGCGGAGCAGCGGCCGATCGGCCACGTCGCTGCGCAGGTCCACGCGCACGAGATCGTCGGCGAGCTCCACCTGGCCGTGCACCCCGAGCCACCGCAGCACGCCGTCGAGGAAGAGATCCTCCGCGTCGACGTCGAGGAGGGCCTGGGGGCGGGCGGCGTCGCCCCGCAGGTCGAGCGAGGCGCGCACGACGCCGTCGAGGCCCGAGAGCTGGTCGGGGAAGAGCTCGGCGAGGGCGTCGAGATCCAGACCGTCGGCCTGCACGCGCCCCGCCAGCGGCCCCTGGGTGCCCAGCCGGCCCACCACCTCGAGGCGGCCGAGCTCCGACGACAGCGCGAGATCGGCGTCGGCGACGCCGCCGTCCACGAGGCGCAGGTGCAGGGGCCGCTCCAGCGACCAGCGCTGACGCCAGGTGGGCGCGAACAGGGCCTCGGGGACGTCGATCTCCTGGGTGTCGAGGTCCATGTGCAGCGAAGGCACCACGACGAAGGGATCCTGCTCCCAGCGCAGGTCGGTGCCCACCTCCAGCTGGCTGCCGCGCAGCGCCACGTCCACGGTGCCGTGGGACCCCATGAGGCCCGCCAGCTCGTGCGCGCCCAGGGCCACCTCGGCGTCCACCGACAGCTCCCCCTCGCGCGGCACGGCCACCTCGAAGCCCGCGTCCACCTCCACGGCGTGGACCTGGCCGTCGAGCCCGGTGAGCTCCGGCACGAGCACCTGGCCCCCCACCTGCACGTCGCTGCCCTCCACGTGCACGGTGAGCCGCGGCAGCTCGGCGTCGGGGGCCTCGAAGCCGTAGGCCTGCACGCCCTGCGCGGTGACCTGGGCGAGCACGTCGGTGACCCCATGCTCCACCCGCACCCCGAAGCTGGCGTCGGCGCGCTCCACGGTGACGTCGTCGCCGTCCCAGGCCAGCGGCTCCGCGTGCACGGTGCCCAGCACCTCGATGGGCGCGCCCGGCGCGAAGACGTCCCCCCGCACCCGCGCCGCGAAGCTGCCGCCGCCCGACAGCTGCGTCACCCCGAGATCGGCCAGCAGCTCCGGACGGAGGTCGCCCTCCAGGTCGGCCTCCAGGCGTCCCTTCAGCAGGTCGAAGGTGCCCTCGCCCCGCACCCGGCCCACCACGGCGGTGGCGTCGAGGTCGCGGATGCGCAGCCGACCGCGCGACAGCGTGACCCCGGCACCGATCCGGCGCAGCGGCACGCCCCACACGTCCACCGGGCCGAGGTCGAGACGCCCCCGGTCCACGAAGACCCCGTCGGGCCAGGCGGTGCCCCCGCCCCTCGCCTGCACCCGCCCGCGGAGCTGCAGCGGTCCGCCGAGGCTGGGCAGGATCTCCTCGATCGCCAGATCGTCGAGCCCGAGATCGGCCTCCCAGCGCAGCGGCGAGCCCGCGGGCACGGTGGGCCCCTCCGCACCACAGCCGGCGGGCGCCTCCACCGGTCGCGGCAGGCAGACCGTGGCGTGGGTGAAGCGCAGGCCGCCGCGCGTGGGGGGCTGCCCCGCGAGCGCCCCTTCCAGCTCCAGCACGGCCAGGCTCCCCGACGCCTTGAGCTCGCCGGCGAACACCCCGTCCGTGCCGGCGCCGAAGACCGCATCGATCGCGCCGAGGTCCAGGGGCATCACGCCCACGGTGAGATCGACGTCGCCCACGCCGAAGAGGTCGGCCACGTGCCCGTCGAGCCCCAGCCGGGTGCCCAGCGCCTGGACCGCCGTGCCGTGGGCGATCACCCCGTCGCCCGTCCACACCACGTCCTGGCCGTCGAGCATCAGCCCGGCGGGCCCCGGGTCGAGGAGCACCCCGCGGAGGTGGACGTCGGCGACCTCCACCCGTGGCGCCGTGCGACGTGGCAGGCGCACCCGCCCCGACGCCAGCGTGAGCACCTTCGCCTCGAACCCGCCGGGGCGCTCCCCCGGGGGCGCGAAGCCCCACAGGCTCACGCGGCCGTCGGTGAGCCGCAGCTGATCGACCACGATGTCGAAGGGCAGGCCGGCCCAGGGGGGCGCGTCGGGGTCCACCGGCTCGGTGGAGGGCCCGCCGAAGAGGCGCACGAGGTCGAGCACGCCCTCCTCGTCGCTGTCGAGGTCCACCACCACGCGCTCGATGCGAAGCGTGTCGCCGTGCAGCTCGCCCCGGAGCAGCGGCCACCACGCCATGCGCAGGTCGAGGCTGCCCACGGCGATGATGGGCTCCCCCTCGGGATCGACGAAGGCGAAGTCCCGCACCTGCACCACGAGGTCGAGGGTGAGCGACAGCCCGCCGATGCGCACGTCACGCCCCGGGGCCACCAGGCCGTCGAGGAGGGCCTCCACCTGCGACCGGAGCACCTCGCGGCCCCACGACGTGCGCAGCGCGCCGTCCAGCACCACCAGCGCCAGGAGCAGGGCCACGCACAGCCACCACACCAGCCGCAGGGCCGTGCGCAGCAGCCACCGCAGCGCCCGGGCGAGCCGGGCCATCAGAAGGCCTCACCGATGGCGAAGACCAGGTTGAAGGCCACGGGGTAGGCCAGCTCCCGCACCGCCTCCCGCGCGCCGGTGGCCGAGGTGAGCAGGTCGTAGCCGCGCGGCAGCCGGTCGATGGGGTTGCAGCCCACCCAGGTGGACGGACCGAAGTCCTCCACGAAGGTGGGACGCAGCGCCAGATCGAGCCGGATGGGGCCCACCGGCGACATGTAGCGGAGGCCCACCCCGCCGCCGTAGCGGAACTTGTCGGCGGCCAGGTCGGGCCAGCGGTTCGCGAGGATGCCCGCCTCGCCGAACACCACGAAGGACACGCCGTACTTCCAGTCGTAGCGGGCCTCGGCGAGCACCTCGCCCGCCGCCGCGCCGCCCTCGGGGAGGTAGGTGCGCGTGAGATCGTAGG
Source organism: Alphaproteobacteria bacterium (assembly GCA_020632955.1). Classification (GTDB taxonomy): domain Bacteria; phylum Myxococcota_A; class UBA796; order UBA796; genus JACKEO01. The sequence continues at coordinate 12,795 of JACKEO010000020.1, read as the reverse complement.
CCTCGCCGTTGTTGTGCTGCGGGTTCGGCCGGCCCGAGCGGTAGGAGCAGAGCGTGCGGTAGGGCCCCATCTGCTGCACCCGGTAGGAGCGCAGGCTGTTGGGACCGCCCAGGAAGGCGAGGTCGGGGTAGGGCAGCGGCGCGCCCGCCTCCCACGGCAGCAGGCCGGTGAGGCGGAGCTTGCCGCCGAGCACCAGCGGACGGCGGTTGCTCGACCGGCTGAGGCGCAGCGGGATCCACCCCCGCACCTCGCCCGCGAGCTTGGTGTAGAGGAAGCCCTCGTCGGGCGGGGCGTTCGGATCGGGGCTGGTGGTGAAGCCCGGGATGGGGATCGACTGCCGCACGTCGAGCTGCCAGTACGTGCCCCGCGACGTCTGGATGGGCGTGTCGCGCTGGTCGATGCGGCCCACCACGTCGAAGGACAGGAGCTGGTAGCTGGCCCCGGTGAAGTCGCCGCCGAACTGGGCCCGCGCGGCCTCCAGGGCGTCCTCGCTGGGCTCCAGGTAGCGGAAGAGCTCGTAGGCGGGACCGAAGGTGAGGCTCACCCGACGGGAGAAGTTGTAGGTGGCGCCCACGCGCGCGCCGATCTTCCAGAAGGGCAGCGAGCCGAACTGGGCGTCCTGCTCGAAGGTACCCTCGCCGAAGAGGCCCACGCGGCCGCCCTTGAGCCACGGATACGACAGGCCCACCCGGGCCAGGCCCGTGGGGAGCACCGAGCTGACGTTCCCCTCGTCGTCGCGCACCACGCCGATGTAGGCGCCCGCGCCGCCGTCGAGGTCGAGCACGAGGCCCGTGCCGCCCAGCTGCACGTCGCGGAAGGACAGCGTGAGGCGCGGACTCACCGTGTAGTAGTCGTAGCGCACGCCGGCACCGACCCGGAGCCGGCGGAAGCGCGCCTCCACGAGCTCGATGTCGATGGGCACATCGGGATTCGTGGGGTCCGACAGGTCGGGGTGGACGTCCACCACCGAGAAGAGCTGGGTGTTGAACAGGTCCAGCTGGGCGGTGCGCAGCGCGGTGCTGCTGAAGCCGTCCCCCGGGTCCAGGTCGATGCTGGCCAGCACGAGGTCGTCGGCCACGCGCTCCAGGCCGTGCACCCGCAGCGGACCCAGGCGCGAGGCGATGCCCGGCACCACCTCGAGCTCCACCTCCACCCGTCGCTCCTCGGGGAAGGCGTGGATGCGGGGCGTGACCGTGGCGTAGGCGTAGTTGTTGTCCTGCAGCTCCTCCCGCAGGCGCGCGGCGACGGCGTCCACGGCGTCGAGGTCGAAGCCGCTGCCCTCGGCGATGGTCTGCTCCGAGAGCGCCGCCGCGATCACCACGCCCACCGTGCGCCCGTAGGTGCCCACCACCTCGAAGCGCGACACCACCGACACGGGCCCCGGCTCGACGTGCCCCAGCACGTCCACCACGCCGGCGCGCCGATCGTCGGCCTGCCGCACGCGCCGGATCTCCCACCCGGTGAGCCGCGCGTCGAACCACCCGTGGTGGGCGTACCAGATCTCGAGCCGCCGCGCGTCGGCGCGCAACGTGGCCACCGACAGCTCCGACGGCTGCTGGAAGTACATGAACGGCCACGTGAACGTGAGCGCCGGGCTCTGCTTCAGCTCCATGGCCCGACGGAGCTGCAGGTTGTTCTGCCCGGAGAAGGCTGCGCCGTTCCCCACGAAGCGGATGCGGCGCACCGCGTCGGTCTGGATCTCCATGCGCGAGGGGGTGCAGGCGAAGACGGTCACCGCCACGAGCCAGACCGCGGTTAGACTCCGGCCCACCACCCCCCATGTCGGGCGGTGCGCCTTCACAGATCCCACCCGCCTCGGTCGATGCACCCGCTCCTTCGCTACGTCCTCGTCGGCACGCCGCTCGCCGTCCTGGTGTTCCTGGGACTGTCGAACTTCTTCACCCAGTGGGACGGACACGCGGTGAGCCGACGCCCGGCGCCTTCGGACGATCCCGCCGTCTTCACCGTGCTGGTCGTAACCGACGACGAGACCACCACGGAGGTCGACTGGCCCGCCGAGCTCGTCCAGGGTCTCGAGCTGCGCGTGGAGCCCACCGGCACCCCGCCGCCGAAGGTGCCCGAGACGGCGCCGCGCACCGCGAAGAGCCGCTTCCAGTTCTACTTCACGGTCACCCCCCCGGCGGGCGACACCCAGGTGGTGTGGACCACCACGCCCCAGGCGATCAGCGCCGCCGTGCTGCTGTGGCTGGTGGGCCTCGCCCTGTTCAACGTGTGGCAGTCGGGCTCGCCGTGGTCGTGGGAGCCCAAGGAGATGGTGCTGCCGGCGTCGCAGGGCGGCACCCAGCAGACGGGCCTCGACCCGGTGGCCTCCTCCGACCAGGACCGCCCGCGCCGCCAGGGCAAGGGACCCCCGCCACCCAGGCCGCGACGCGGCGGGGGGCGTCGTCGATGAGCGCGTGGCACGAGGAGCGGGCGTGGCCGGACTGCTAGGGATCGTCGACCTCGCCCAGGGTGCGCCGAACGTCCGCAGCCTCCAGCGTCTCCTCCGGCTGGGTGTCCGCCAGGGCACCGAGCGAGGCACGTGGCGCGAGCGGGCCGTGGGCCTGGCGTGGACGGGTCGCTCCACCGACGTGTGCCACGAGGATGAGGACCTCGTGGTGCTCGTGGACGGCTGGGTGCGCCTGCAGGGCATGACCCAGGGCGAGGAGGAGGAGGGCGCGGCCACCCTCGTCGCGCGCGCCTGGCGCCGCTGGGGCGTCGATCTCGCCCGCTACGCCGACGGCGAGTTCACGATCGCGGTGGTGGAGCGGGCGAGCCAGGTGGTGCACCTGCTCCGCGACGCCAGCGCCACGCGTCCCCTCTTCCACGCCCGCGCCGGCGACCGCTTCGCCTTCGCGTCCGAGCTCGCCCCGCTGCTGGCCCTGCCCTGGGTGGGTCGGGAGCTCTCCCGCGACCACCTCGCCGAGTACCTCGCCTTCCGCGTCGTCCACGCGCCGCGCACCCTGCTGCGCGACGTGCACCAGGTGCCCGCCGGCCACCGCCTGCGCTTCGGCGCGGAGGGCGCGCGCGTGGTGCGCTGGCACACGCCCACCTACGCGGCGCCGGGCACGGCCGTGCCGCGCGAGCAGGACGTGGTCCCCGAGCTCACCTCGGCCATCGAGCGCGCGGTGCGTCGTCGACTGGGCGGCGGCGGCGACCGCGTCGGCATCTACCTGTCGGGGGGCGTCGGCTCCACGGCGCTCGTGGCGGCGGCGCGCGCGGCCTCCCGTCGCCTGCGCACCTTCACGGTGATCTTCGCCGAGGAGCCCTTCCCGGAGTCGCCCTTCGCGGGTCGCGTCGCCCAGCTCCTCGGCATGGACCACACCGTGGTCACCGTGGGCAGCAAGGACGTCTCCGACCACTTCGACGAGGCGGTGGGTGCGCTCGGCGTGCCCTGCGGCAACGTCAGCGTGATCCTGCAGCTCCTGCTCGCCCGGCACGCCGTCACCGAGGTGGACGCGGTGCTCACCGGCGACGGCACCGACCAGCTCTTCGGCGGCAACATGCTGGTGGAGCCCGCCGCGGGCATCCGCCGCGCCGCCGCGGTGCACATGCTGCCGTTCCCCCTGCGACGTCCCCTGCTGCAGGCCCTCGGGGTGGTGGGGCGCGGCAAGGGCGTGCGCTTCGCTCCCGACGACTGGCCCCTGGCCAACGGGGTGGGCGGGGTGCACCTCTTCGACGTGCGCGGCCGCCGGTCGCTGCTGCTCGACGAGTCCCTGGCGCGTCCCGACGTGCGCACCGAGACCCTGCGGCCCTTCTACGCGGAGGTCGACAGCGACGTGCTCAACCGCGTCCTGCACGCCTTCTACATGTCGTCCCTGGTGGCCGACACGCTGCCCCGGGTGGAGGCCACGGCGGCGGCCGCGGGGCTGCAGGCCGGCTTCCCGCTGCTCGACGGCGACGTGCGACGGCTCGCCCAGGTGCTGCCCGGCGCCTTCAAGGTGCAGGGCATGGGACGCGGCGACCTGCCCACCCGCTGGCTGTTGCGCACGATGCTGAGGGGCACCCTGCCCGCCGCACTCGTCAACCGGCCCGACCGGGGCATGCCCCGCCCCCTCGACGACTGGCTGGTGGGCGCGGGCCGCCTCTTCCTCGAGGAGCGCTTCGCCCAGCTGCGCGCCGATCCGCTGGACCTCTTCCACACCACCGCCCTCGAGGCCTTGAAGCGGGGCCTGGGGCGCACGCACGGCGCCACCCAGCGTCTGTGGTCGCTGCTGATCCTCGACGCCTGGGCGCGCCACCACGGGGTGACCTGATAGCGTCCCGTCCGGCGCGCCGGGCGGCGGCGATCGCCACCGCGCACGCCTCCCTTGCCGCGCCCCGGCGCGAGTTCTACAGGGAGGGGGCCGCCGGGAGAGCTCCGTGTCCTACCTCGCCATCGCCCGGAAGTACCGCCCGGCCCTGCTGTCCGACATCGTCGGCCAGGAGCACGTCACGCGCACGCTGGCCCACGCCATCGAGCGCGACCGGGTGCACCACGCCTTCCTGTTCTGCGGCGCCCGGGGCGTGGGCAAGACCACCGCGGCGCGCGCCCTGGCCAAGTCCCTGAACTGCGAGCAGGGCCCCACGCCCAGCCCCTGCGGCACGTGCACCTCGTGCCTGGAGATCGCCGCGGGCACGGCGCCCGACCTCATCGAGATCGACGGCGCGTCGAACAACTCCGTGGACGACGTGCGCGAGCTCCGCGAGACGGTGCGCTACGCGCCCCAGCGGGGCCGCCGGAAGATCTACCTGGTGGACGAGGTCCACATGCTGTCCACGGCGGCCTTCAACGCGCTGCTGAAGACGCTGGAGGAGCCGCCGCCCCACGTGGTGTTCATCTTCGCCACCACCGAGCCCCAGAAGATCCCCGACACCATCCTGTCGCGGGTGCAGCGCTTCGACTTCAAGCGCATCCCCGTGCCGGGCGTGGTGGAGCGGCTCGCCGAGATCGCGGCGAGCGAGGGCGCCACGGTGTCGGAGGCCGGGCTGCGCATGATCGCCCGCGCCGGCGAGGGCTCGATGCGCGACGCCCAGTCCCTGCTCGACAAGGTGCTGTCGGTGGGCGGCACCGAGGTCGACGAGGCCCAGGTGGCCGAGACGCTGGGCCTCATCGATCGCGCCCTGGTGCTGCGCTTCGCCGAGGCCATGGTGCGCGGCGAGCCCGACGCCTGCCTCGACCTCATCGCCGAGGTCTACGGCTACGGCCACGAGCTCTCGGTGTTCACGGCCGAGCTCCTCGAGCTGGTGCGCAACCTGCTGCTCCTGTCGATGTCGGAGCGCGCGCGGGCCCACGTCGACCTGGCCGCCGACGAGATCGAGGCCCTCGCGGGGCTCGCCGCCGACACCGAGCCCGAGTCGCTCACCCGCCTGTTCGACGCCCTGCTCGACGTGCACGAGCAGGTGTCCCGCGCCGCACGCCCTCGCACGGTGCTGGAGGTGGCCACGGCACGCCTGGCCACCACGCGGCCGGTGGTGCCCGTGGGGCAGCTCGTGGGCCGTCTGGAGGCCCTGGAGCGGCGCCTGCGGCAGGCCTCCGACGGGGGCGGGCGCCGTCCGGGTCGCGAGCCCCCCCACCGCACGGGCACGGGCCGCGTCCACAGGGCCACGCCCACCCGCACCGGTCCGCGTGCGCGGAGCCGCCGCGACCGCCCGGCCGCCCGGCCGCTGCCCGCCTCGGCCTCCGACGACGATCGATGGGCCGCCTTCGTGGAGGCCCTCGGCCAGCTCGAGCCCCCTGCCACCCCGCTCGTGGCCGGCTTCGGCCGGCGCCAGGGCGCGCAGCTCGTGGTGAGCGTGGACGCGGGGCGCACCCTGGTGGCCGCCGAGCGCGAGGCCCAGCGGCCCGACGTCGAGGCGGCGCTGGCCGCCTGCTACGGCGCCGGCGTGACGCTCGCGGTGGAGGCCTCGCTGGCCTCGCGGCGCGCCGGGGTGTCGGAGGCGCTGGAGCGCGAGGTGCTGGCCGACCCGGCCATGCGCCAGCTGCTCGACCTGCTCGGCGGCGTGCTCGACGACGTGCAGGCCCCCGAGGACGGGGGAGGCCCCACATGAGCGGCAGCGTGCAGCGGTGAGCGCGCCCGACCCCATCCGCGAGGCCGTCCGCCAGCTCCGCCGCCTTCCCGGGGTGGGCGAGAAGACGGCCACCCGCCTGGTCTACTGGCTGCTGCGCGCGCCCGAGGGCACCCCCGACGAGCTCGCCCAGGCGCTCACCCGCCTGGCCGCGGAGGTGCGGAGCTGCACCGTGTGCGGCAACCTCACGGGCACCGACCCCTGCACGCTGTGCGCCGACGGCCGCCGCGACCCCACCGTGCTCTGCGTGGTGGAGCACCCCCAGGACGTCCTCGCCTTCGAGCGCTCCGGCGAGTTCCGCGGCCGCTACCACGTGCTCCACGGCGCCATCTCGCCGCTCGACGGCGTGGGCCCCGGGGATCTCAACCTGCGCAGCCTGCTCGACCGGCTGCGTGGCGGCGAGGTGCGCGAGGTGATCGTGGCCACCGACCCCGACGTGGAGGGCGACGCCACGGCCCTGTACCTGGCCCGCCTGCTCGGCGACGTGGGGGTGGAGGTCACCCGCCTCGCCCATGGCATCAGCGTGGGCACCGAGATCGAGTACGCCGACGCCGTGAGCCTGGCCCGCGCCCTGCAGAACCGGCAGAAGCTGACGTGATCCCCGTCGAGGTCTTCCGCGACGAGGTGCTGCTCGTCGTCGACAAGCCCTCGGGCATGCCCTCGCAGCCCGACCGGGAGGGCAGCCAGGACCTGTACCGCCTGCTGGCCGCGCGCGAGCCCTACGTGGGCCTGCACCACCGTCTCGACCGCCCGGCGTCGGGCCTCGTGCTGCTCACCCTCGCGGAGCGCGTGAACGCCGCCATCGCCGAGGCCTTCCGCACCCACGCCATCCAGCGCGACTACCTGGCCGTGCTGGCCGGCGACGGCCTCGTCGCCGGGGAGCGCTTCGCCTGGTCGGACCCCCTCGACGGCCAGGAGGCGCACACCGACGGGGAGGTGCTGGGCGCGGGCGGCGGGCTGCTCGCCGTGCGCCTGCAGCCCCGCACCGGTCGCACCCACCAGCTGCGACGTCACGCCGCGATGCATGGACTGCCGATGGTGGGCGACCGCCGCCACGGCGGCGCCGTGGGGAGCTGGCTTCCGCGGCTGGCGCTGCACGCGGCGCGGATGCGGCTGCGCCACCCCGAGACGGGCGCGCGGCTCGACCTGCGTGCGCCGCTGCCGGAGGCGCTGGCGGGGGCATGGGCGGCGGCGGGAGGCCAGCCTGCCATCGACGACCAGGACGGGTGAGGGCCGGGCACCCCGAGACCCCGGAGTTGCCGCTACCGTTGCTCCCTCTCGGGCCTGGCGGGGTTCACGGGCCCCGGTCCTCGGGACCCGACCCTCACCCGTCCTGGTCGTCTGCGTGCCTCGCGTGGGGGGTGCCGCGTTCCCGACCCCTCAGGATCGACCCCTCGGGGGGCTGGAGCACGGCGGAGATGAAGGAAGAAGAAGGTGGCGGAGAGAGGGGGATTCGAACCCCCGGTACCTTTCGGCACACACGAGTTCCAGTCGTGCACCTTCAACCACTCGGTCACCTCTCCGCAGGCACACGGGTTCGACAGGTCGCGGGGAGGGAGCGGAGAGGGGGGGATTCGAACCCCCGGTACCTTGCGGCACAACAGATTTCGAGTCTGCCGCCTTCAACCACTCGGCCACCTCTCCAGGATTCCCTACGACCGCTCCTCCCGCGCCCGCGCGGCCTTGTGATCGGCACGCACGCGACGGAAGAAGCTGCTCAGCACCTCCCCACAGGCCTCGGCGTGGACGCCGCGGGTGACCTCGAAGCCGTGGTTGAGCGCCGCGACCGAGGACAGATCGTCCAGCGTGCCGAGGTACCCACCCTTCGGATCGGAGGCGCCGAAGACGCAGCGGTGCACACGCCCGAGCACCATCGCGCCTGCGCACATGGGGCAGGGCTCGAGGGTGACGTAGACGGTGCAGTGCTGGAGGCGCCAGGACCCGAGGGCGGCAGCGGCTCGGCGCATGGCCAGGAGCTCGGCGTGTGCCGAGAAGTCCTGCAGCGCTTCGCGCTGGTTGTGACCGCGGCCCACCACCGTGCCCTCCACGGCCCCGGGGGGCTGGTGGACCACGACGGCGCCCACGGGCACCTCGCCCTGCTCGGCCGCCTGCTCGGCCAGTCGCAGCGCCTCCTCCATGTACCGGAGGTCGAGGGGGAGGCTCATGTCGAACCATCAAAGAGCGGGCCGACCAGGGGTCGGCTCTCGGACTCGCCCTCGTAAACGCACCCTGAGCGCGTGTCAACAGCCCGCCCCCACGCCGCTGTGGCCGCAGGATCCACGGTTCTCTTGCGTGCCGGAAGGGCGCGCCCTGCTACCGTGTCGGACCCGCACCGGAGGTCCCCTTGTCGCGCACCGTCCTCGGCTCCCTCTCTCGCGTCCTCCTGCGGGCGCCGCTGCTCCTCTGCCTGGCCTCGCCGGCCTGGGCGGGGCCCCCGCAGGTGACCGCGGCCGACGGCGCGAGCGTGGCGGTGGCCACCTCCGGCTCGGGCGAGCTGGGCCTCGTCGTGGTGCTCCCGCCGGGCGGCGACGCGGCGGGCTGGGAGGCCATCCGCACCCGCCTGGGCACCCTGGGCGCGCGCGTCCTCACCGTGCAGCCCCGCGCCCTCGCCGCGGCCGAGGGGGAGCCCGGTGCGGCGCAGGACGTGGCCGCCGCCATCGCCTGGATGAAGGGCCAGAAGACCACCTCGGTGGCCGTGCTGGGCGCGCTCGAGGGGGGCAACCTCGCCCTGCACGCCGCCGCGGCCGACCCCGCCATCGCCCGCGTGGTGGTGCTGTCGCCGCGCCTGTCGGCCGAGGGCCTGTCGATCACCAAGGACCTCGCCGCGCTGGGCGACCGTCCGCTGCTGCTGGTCACCAGCGCCGGCGACGCCACGGGGAGCCGCGCCGCGGGCATGATCGCCGGCAAGGCGCCCGGCGCAGCCCCCGTCCTCACCCGATCGGCGGAGGGCACCGGCGCCGAGCTCTTCGCCCGCGACCCGAAGCTCGACGGCGACGTGCTCGCGTGGCTGCGAGGTCCCGGCGCGGACCCGTCGAAGCCGGCAGGCACGCCCGCCACCGCCTCGGACGTGGGCACCCTCGAGACCACCGGCACCAAGTACGGCAACTGACCGTGGACGTCCCCGAGCTCCGCCCGCCTCCGCTCGTGCGGCGGGTGGCCCAGGCCTGCGCCGACGCGGGCGGGCGCTGCCTGCTCGTGGGCGGGTCCGTCCGCGACCACCTGATGGGCGCGCCGGTGAAGGACTGGGACCTGGAGGTCTACGGGCTGCAGCCCGAGGCGCTGGAGCGCACGCTGGGCACGATCGCCCGGGTCGACACGGTGGGTCGGGCCTTCAGCGTGTTCAAGCTCCACGCGCACGGGCTGGAGCTCGACGTCTCCCTGCCCCGGCGCGACAGCAAGGTGGGCCCCGGTCACACCGGCATCGAGGCCACGGGCGACCCCGACATGGACCCGAAGGAGGCCGCGCGACGGCGCGACCTCACCATCAACGCCATCATGGTCGACCTCGCCGACGGCAGCGTGCTCGACCCCTGGGGAGGCCGCCAGGACCTGGCCGACGGCCTGCTGCGCGCGGTCGACCCCACCACCTTCCTCGAGGACCCCCTCCGCACCCTGCGGGTGGTGCAGTTCACCGCCCGCTTCGGCTTCCGTGCAGTGCCCGAGCTGGCACCGCTGTGCCGCGAGGCGGCCCTGGGCGAGCTGCCCGAGGAGCGGGTGCTGGGGGAGTGGGCGAAGCTGCTGCTGCGCGGCCGTCAGCCTTCGGCGGGGCTGGCCTTCGCGCGCGAGGCCGACCTGCTGCGGCGCGTCTTCCCCGAGCACCCCCACGCCCCCGAGGTGGACGCCGCCCTCGATCGCGCCGTGGCCCTGCGCGACACCCTGGAGCCCGAGGGCCGGCAGCTCGCACTGATGACCGCCGTGTGGCTCGCGGGCCTGACGCCGCAGGCTGCCGAGGCCACGCTCGACCGGCTCAAGCTCCACCGCTGGTTCGGCTTCCCGGCGCGCGAGCGCGGCCTCGCCGCCGCAGCCCACGCGGGCGACCCCCACGCCACCGACGCGGAGCTCCGCTGGCTCTCCACGCGTGCGGAGGTGGACCTCGCCCTGCGCGCCCACGAGGCGCTGCACGCCACGTCCACGGCGGCGGCCCGCCGGCGGGCCGAGATCCTCGGCGTGCTCACCGAGGCCCCGCCGCGCCTGGTGGAGGGACGCGACGTGCTGGCCGCCGGCCTGCGCCCCGGCCCGCGCGTGGGCCAGGTGGTGGCCGCCGCCTACGCCGCCCAGCTCGACGGCACGGTGGACGATCGTGCCACCGCCCTGGCCCTGGTGGACCAGCTGGTGGCGTCGCCGACGTAGCGGGCCGTCAGGCCCCGCTGGGCGCGATCCGAAGCCCCGCTGGGCGCGATCAGAACCCCTGCTGGGCGCGATCCGAAGCCCCGCTGGGCGCGATCAGAAAGACCCGCTGGGCGCGATCAGAAAGACCCGGCGCGGGGCGTGTCGTCGATGTTGCCGCAGTAGCAGCGCTCGCCGTTGCCCTCGACGGCGGCGTTGAGCTGCCAGGAGCACTCCGTACCCGCGTCGCGGTTGGCGCGGCGCTCGGCGCGGCAGAGGTCGGCCAGCGGGTAGGTGACGTCGTCCTGGCCCACGAAGCCCTCCTGCGGCGTGCAGAAGGCGGCCTCGAGGTCGATGGACCCCGGCCACGACGGCACCTCGTCGACGCCCACCCACGTGTTCAGCGGCAGGCCGCGGCGCTTGGCCTCGGCCCCGCGGCGACCCGGCTCGCCGGGGAAGACCGCCTCGCCGAGGATCAGGCACTCCTGCTGCGCCGGCGTGAGGCTCCCGACGAGATCCTCGCAGGTGCTCGCCACCACCACCACGCCGAAGCCCAGGCGGCCGTCGTCGATGGGCAGCGACCAGGCGTCGAGGACCGCGGTGTACGACGACCCCCCCAGCGACGAGCCGATCTCGCAGCTCTCGGGGGCGCCGCGTCCGGCGTAGTTGTTCGTCTCGATGCCCACGGAGTCGCCGAGCGGCGAGCACTCCACGTACTGCACCTGCAGGTCGTTCCCGAGCTGGTCCTTGGTGCGCACGGCGAAGTCGCCCATGCTCGCGCCGGGCGTGCCCGTGTAGAAGACCGAGAGCCCCGCGAACAGCTCGAGATCGCCGTCGTCGTAGAGGTTGTCGGGCTGCGTGTAGGGCGCGCTGGGCTGCTGGACCGAGGTCTCCACCGCCTGCACCCAGGTGGCGAGCTCGGGGTCCATCCAGATGCAGAGCGGACCGTCGACACCCCGGAAGGTGAAGGTGACGCCGCCCGTCTCGGGCGTGCCCGTGGGACCGATCTCGCCGTACACCACGTTCGCGCGGATGTCGTCGCGGGTGGTGAGGGGGATGACCGGGATCTCCCCGAGGTGGAGCACCGGCTCCAGGCCGTCGATGGGGGCCTGGTAGAGGAAGGACAGGTCCTTCGCGCAGCCGCCGAAGGCGACGAGGGCGATGAGCAGCGAGCGGTTCACGGCGCGCCTCCACCGGTGTCACCGGTGTCGGTGGGGTCGGGCAGCGCGATGGACGCCGGCACCTTGAAGTCGAGCACCAGCTCCGGCACCACGTACGGGTCCTCCCAGGAGATCTCGGCGGACGACACCCAGTCGTCGGCCGCGATGCGCCGGTAGGGCCGGTTCAGGATGTCGTTGTACGAGACGCCCGCGTTGAAGGTGGCGGCGTACTGCGACGAGCGGAAGCCGGCCTCGGGGTTGCACGTGGTGAACCCGAAGGCCGTCTGGCGACCCGAGTTCCCCGAGGAGGCCGGCGTGTCGAGGAAGGCCCAGGGCTTGAAGCCCGGGAAGAACTCCTGCTGCCAGAGCCGCACGGTGGTGACCCAGTCGCCGTTCGCGTCCTTGGTGAAGTCGAGGTCCTTCTTGTCGATCTCGCCGTCGTCGTTGTTGTCGCGGTAGGCCGTGAGGCGCACCTCGTCATCGGACGTGGCGTTGAGGATCTCGTAGCAGGCCGACTTCAGCCGCGCGCCCGTGGTGATGGGCTCGCCGTAGGCGTCGAAGATCTCGTTGCCGAGGTCCTTCGTGAAGAAGTCGACGATGTCGTCGTAGGTCTCGTAGCGACCCGACACCACGCGGCAGGCCAGGGCGCGCGCGCAGGCGAAGCGGAAGTCGCCGATCGACGTGCCGCCGTAGGGGTAGGACTCGCCCTCCTCGCCCACGACGGACTGGAAGGCCGCGCCGCGGATGGGCGTGGGGTAGGCCTCGAGATCCGTGACCACGTCGGCGTACAGGCCGATGTAGACCGGCCCCAGCATGCGCAGGTCGTTCTCGAAGGTCTGCAGCGTGACCTGCGAGTCGACCACGTTCCCCGTGGTGGGGTCGATGGTGTCGCGCCGCACGGCCACCTCGGCGGTGGCCGCCTCCTTGGGGATGACCACGCGCAGATCGAGGTCGAAGATCGGCGCGTCCGCGAAGCAGCCCGCGCTGGCCGCGACAGCGGCGAGGAGGGGCAGCCGACGCAGGCCGGAGCGGGCGCGGAGCGAGCGGTGGGTGGGCATGGAGGGTGCCATCAGTACTGGTACCGGAGGCCGAAGTAGAAGCTCAGCGGGTCCTGGCGGGAGATCGCGAACAGCCGGTTCTGGTCGTAGAAGCCACCGCCATTGTTGATCGAGGCCGTCTGGTTGCCCGAGTAGAAGTCGCCCGGCGACCGGTTGTTGGTGACGTTCAGCATGATGAAGTCGAGCAGCAGGGAGCCCTTGCG
>JACKEO010000002.1 GCA_020632955.1 Alphaproteobacteria bacterium | reverse complement strand
AGCCCGTGAGGAAGGGCTCGTAGGCGGTGGCCCGGCCGTCGGCGTCGAGGCCCACCCAGCTCACGCGGTAGCCCGCGGGACGCGTGCGGTTCCAGGAGCCGTGCTCGGCCACGAGGATGCCGTCGCGCCAGGGCGCGGGGAAGCCGGTGCGGGCGGCGAAGCGCATGCCCAGGGGGGCCACGTGGGCGCCCAGGTCCTGGACGGGGGGGACGTACGCCTCGCACCCGTCGGCGGGCGGCAGGTCCGGGTCGACCACCGCGGTGCCGTGGCAGTGGGGGAAGCCGAAGTGCTGGCCGGCGGTGACCAGGTGGTTCAGCTCGCAGGGGGGCAGGTCGTCGCCGAGCCAGTCCCGGCCGTTGTCGGTGAACCAGAGGTCGCCGCTGCGGGGGTCCCAGTCGAAGCCCACCGTGTTGCGCACGCCGTGGGCGACGATCTCGCGGTGGCTGCCGTCGGGGTCCATGCGCAGGATGCTGGCGAAGACGGGATCGTCGGAGGCGCACACGTTGCAGGGGGCGCCCACGGGCACCCAGAGCCGGCCGTCGGGTCCGAAGCGGAGGTAGCGCCAGCCGTGGTGCGGCTCGGCGGGCAGGTCGGCCACCACCACCTCGGGCGCGGGCGGGTCGTCGAGGTGGTCCTCGATGGCGGGGAGGCGCAGGATGCGGTCGTTCGCCGAGACGTAGAGGTCGCCCTGCCAGAGGTCGAGGCCGACGGGCAGACGGAGGTCCCGGGCGAGCACGCGCACGCGATCCGCCACCCCGTCGCCGTCCTCGTCGGTGACCGCGTGCACCAGGCCCGCCCGCATCGACCCGACGAAGATCGTGCCGCCCTCACCCCGCGCGAGGCCGCGCGCGTTGGGGACCTCGGCGAAGAGGGCCACACGGAAGCCGGGCGGGACGACCAGGGCGGCGGCGACGTCGTCGGGTGGAGGCAGGGCCGGCGCACGAGCCACGGACCAGCGCGCGAGCACCTGCGGCCCCGCCCACACGAGGAGGACCACCAAGGCCATGGCGAGGAGCGCGATGCGGAGGCGGGTGCCGGACATGCGGGCCGGTACCACGGCGCGGCGTGGGTCGGGTCGCCGGCTCAGTTCGCCACGGTGCAGCCGTTCTCGACGTCGATCGCGGAGATCGTCCGGAACGCGAAGGCGGAGGGTGCGCGGAGCGCGCGGAGCCCGTGGATGACGGTCTTCACGCAGTACTTCTTCCCGTCGCTGCACGCGGCGCACGGCACGCCGAACGAGAACAGCACGTTGCAGGCCGCGTCGGGGGTGCCGTCCTCGGTGAGCTCGGAGAGGATGTCCCCCATGTCGCGGACATCCATCGTGGCCGAGACCTCGATGCCCTCCAGCGCGTCGCCCGAGGGCGTGAAGGCGCCGGTGAGCACGACGTCGGAGAGGTAGCCGTCGGGCTTGAAGCGGGTGCCGGCGAAGCGGAGATACGGGTTCGTGAACTGCAGGGCCGGCGTCATCGCGGAGGTCTCGACGCAGGACTGGGTGACGCCGTAGACCTGGCTTCCCGAGAAGCTGGCCTCCACGGTGCCGAGCTGGGCCTGGAGCGCGGTCTGCCCGCCGCCGAGGCCGGTGATGGCCAGGGCCGCCGTCTCGTCGAGCTGTGCGAGGAGCGACGACATCGTGGCGCCGAGGCCGGGGGGCTCCACCACGCGCGGGGTGCTCGGGTCGATGACGTAGGTCTCGCCGACGAGGCTGCTGGGCGAGGCGAGCGTCGTGCCGACCGCGCTCGTCGTGAAGCTCGCGGCGAACTCGTCGCAGGAGTGGCAGACCTCCAGGGTGTAGTCGGTGGACGGATCGAGGGCGCGGGCGGGCCGGAACCAGACGTTCTTGCCGGTGCTGTCCCAGGTGACGTCCGTGACGCCCAGGGGCGTGTCGTCCGACGTGCGCACGATGCGGAAGGTGGCGGTGGTGGACTCCGCCTCGGTGAAGCTCACGCTGAAGAGGTCCTTCACGTACACGCCGGTGGATCGGTCCTGCGGGTGGATGCTGCGGATGCCGGTGTTGCAGCTGAGGTTCACGGCGGTGTCGGCGGTGTCGCGCGCGCAGAAGGCGGCGTCGGAGACCGAGGTGTCGACCGGCGGGTCGGTGTCGACGTCGGTGTCGGGCGCGGTGTCCTTGTCGTCGGGCTTCCAGCCCGACGTGCCGGAGTCGCCGGAGTCCTGCGCGTCGGTGTCGACGAGGCTCTGGGGCGCGCCGCCGCCCTGGTTGCAGGCGACGAGGACGAAGGGGAGGAGGAAGGCGAGGGATCGCATCGTGACCTCGGGTCGGACCGGACGGCGGCGAGCATCACACGGCGGCGGGCGGCGCGCAGCCGGCCAGGGTGCAGGTGCCGTCGGGGCCGCTACGTCCACGGGGTCGGGCCACGCCGGGCCCTGCCCGGTTAGGCGGCCCGGTCCCCGTGTCGGGGGGCACGCCGAGGTGCCCTCCCGAGGTCCCGCGTCCATGCGAGCTGTGTCGGTGCTGCAGGTGTCGGACCCCGTCTCCTGGGCGGAGCTGGAGGCGACGGTCCCGCTGGCCGAGCACGTCGAGCAGGCGCTGGACGCGTGCCGTCGGGTGGTGCGCCCCTCCTTCGACCGGGAGCTCCTCCCCCTGCTCCAGGGACGCGTGCTCGTGCGGTACGCACGCCGGGACGCCCGCGAGATCGACGCCGCCCGTCACCACCTGGCCGACGAGGTGGCCGCGCTGAAGCCCGCCTGGCAGCGGGTGCTCCACGGTGCGCAGCGCCACGCCCTCGACGAGGTGGTGGTGGGACGACAGGCCTGGGACCCCGTGGAGGACCTGGCCGCGGTGCGGGCCCTGCACGGCGCGGGCCTGCTGCAGGCCGTGGCGGGGGACCTTCCCTACGAGGGGCGGTACCGCCTGCACCCCGACCTGCCGCCCCCGCCCGAGGTCGTCTACGACCTCGAGGACGCGGTGATGGACGAGACCGACGACCTGGAGCCCTCGCGGCCCGGTCCGGTGTCGCTGCTGCACGACCTCGCCTCGCTGGCGGCGGCGCTGGAGCACCTCACCGTCCACCTCACCACCGCGGGCACGGTGGCGGTGGCCGACGGACGTCGGGTGGGAGAGCGCCTGGCCTCCGACGAGCTCGCGTCCGGAGGTCGGCTGGAGGAGCACCCGCGCTGGGGACGGGCCTGGCGTGGCCTGCAGGCACTGCACATGGTGGGCTCCGACCCGCTGTCGCGCGAGGTCCACCTGGATCTGGGCCTGGAGCGGGTGCTCCAGGGCAGCACCGAGGATGCCACGGATCGGCTGGTGCACCGCCTGGTGGAGCGCGACCTGCACACGCTGGTGCCGGCCGTGCGCGCGGCCCTGCGGCAGGCCGGCGACGGCGCCGTGGACGAGCTGGTCTTCCTCGAGCTCCTCGCCGAGCAGCACCGCGACGTGCTCTTCCCGGCGTGGTCGCGCGAGGGCCGGGCGGTCTACCCCCACCTGGAGGGCGACCGGGCACGGGCCTACGACGCCGCCGGCTTCGAGGCGGTGGAGGTGCCGATGATCAAGGCCGTGCTGGGCAAGCTGGCGCGGCTCGGCCTCGTGCGTCGGGCGCCTGGGGTCTTCGCCGGTACCGAGGACGGCCGCCGGTGGGCGGGTGCGCACAGCGGACCCCAGCCGCCGGTGTGGGTGAGCGGCGATCTGGAGGTCATCGTGCCCCCCGAGGCGCTCACGGTGTGGGAGCGCTTCCAGGTGGAGCGCCTGGGCGCCTGCCTGCAGCGCGACGTGGTGGATCGCTTCCGTCTGGAGCGGGCAGCCCTGACCACCTGGCTGTCGACCCACGAGGTGGGGGAGGCGCTCGACCTGCTGCGCCGTCGCTGTCCGGCGGTGCCGCGCAGCGTGGAGGAGGCCCTGCACGCCTGGGCGGAGGCGGCGGAGCGGGTGGTGCTGGTGCGCGGCGTGCTGCTCGAGGACTGAGGTCGCAGGGGCGTGGACCTCAAGCGCCCGTCTGCGGTACCGATGTGCTGCCGTCACCCTGGAGGTCCCGTGCGGTCCCTGACCCTTCCCGTGCTCGCCACGATCGTCCTCGCCACCGGCTGCGGTTCCAGCGGCACCCAGCACTGCGCCCGCGACGGCTCCGACGGCAACACCGAGATCTGCTACGACTTCTCGGGCATCGAGCAGAGCCTCTTCGGCCTGGGCCTGCAGGCCAGCCTGGGCATCCTCTGCCAGATCACCGGCGCGCCCCCCTCGGACGGCACCTGCCCCGACGAGGGCAAGGTGGGCGGCTGCTCCGGCGACGAGCAGGAGAAGTACGACTACATCGAGTGGACCTACACCGGCACGATCGACGAGCTGACCTGCGGCTCGGACGAGGAGAAGGTGGGTCCGGACGGCGCGCCCTACACGGGCGAGGACGACACCGACGCCGCCGACACCGACACCGACGCGTAGAGGTCGACCACGTCGCGGGCGGGGCGAGGGAGCCCGGCCCGCGAGGTGATCACGGCTCGGGCGCTGCCGGGGGCCCCTGCGGCGTCCGCAGCGGCCGCAGGCGCTTGAAGGCGCCGCCCTCGGTCCACGCGCCGAAGCCCCAGGGCAGCCAGCGCACGAGGCTGGCGGCCAGCCAGAGCGCCCAGAGCAGCATCGCCAGGCGCCAGGTCCACATGGGGAACCAGAGGACGGCGGGCTGCGGCAGCGCACCGTCCACGCGGTCGACGATCCAGACGAGCTCGCCCGCGTGGGATCCGGCGCCGGCCACCTGCATGTCGGGCTGCAGCAGCAGGCCGGCGTGGATGGCCACGTACAGGCAGAGCAGCGCGAACAGCGTGAGGCCCACGAGGCCCACCTGGAGCAGGTCGAAGGCGAGCGGATGCTCCAGCGGTCGGGCCTTCCGCCAGCCGAGCGCCACGAGCCACAGCGCCACCACGGCCGGGCAGAAGGCCGGCACCTGGGTCATGCCGAGGCCGAGCAGCAGCCAGGCGCCGAAGCCCAGGGGGGACCAGGGCACGCGGGCGAGGAGCCAGGCCGCGCCGGCCACCACCAGCACGTAGGACCAGAAGAGGGGCACAGGACCCCAGAGGGGGCCGCGCAGCGCGGCGATCCAGCGCTCCGGCGGCGGCTCCACCACCACCTGCACGTTCACGGCCGGTCCGCCCACGTGCACCTCGGGCACCCGGTCGTACACGGTGGGGGCGCGCTCCTGCTGCCAGGTGACGCGGGCCTCCTGGGCGCCGGGCTGCACCGGCAGGCCGAGCACGCGTCCCTGCATGCGGAGCGGCCGGGCCACGCCGTCGAGCGTGACCGACTGGAGCACGGCGCCCTCGGGCAGCGTGACCTCCTGGCGGCCGCCGCGCGAGGATCGCAGCGACAGGTCGAGGGTGGCGAGGAGCTGCCGCCGCCCGGGCCGCACCGTGAGCAGGGCCCGGTCGATGGTGGTGGTCTGGCCCTCGACGCCGGCGGGTCGGATCACGTCGAGGGTGAGGGCCTCGCCGGGCCACGGCAGCCAGCGGGGCAGCCAGCGCCCGGCGGCGGCGTGGTGCACCGGCGCGGGGCCGGTGGGGCTGCAGGAGAAGATCGGGCTGCAGTCGAGGGTCCAGGTCTCGCTCCAGGGCACCCCCTCGGGGGCCGTGAGCACGAGCTGGTCGACCGTGGGGAGCGTGGAGGTCCAGGTGACGGCCTGGTGATCGCGGGCCAGGGCCACAGGGAGCACGCCGTCCACCGGCTCGAAGCCCCCGGTGGTCACCGCCTCGCCGGGGAGCAGCGGCACGCGCAGCGCCAGCGCCTGATCGCCCGGGAAGGCGCGGCGCACGGTGGTGGTGACCGTCCACGGGATGCCGAGCTGGAGCGCGCGGTGGACCTCGAGCCAGGGGGCGAGGTTCTCGGCGGACGAGGTGCCGGTGGTGGTGCCCACCACCCGGGCGATCTGCACGGAGGCCTCGGGCGTGCCGTCGGCCCGCACGCCGTCCATCACCCAGCCGGGAGCGTCTGCGTGCACGTGGTGGGGGCGCAGGCCGAAGGCCAGCACCAGCGCGTCGGTGGGCGGCAGCGGCCCCTCGACCTCCACGGTGTGGACGCCGGGCTCGAGTCGCACGTGGAGGTGGCCGTCGGGCTGACGCGCCAGGGCCACGGCGTCGCGGCCGTCCACGCGCACGCGCGCCGGCACCCAGGTCTTCGTGGGGCCCGGCACGGGCCAGGAGCGCGTCGCGCCCACGTGCACCTGCGCCTCGATCCGGAGGACGTCGCCCCGCAGGACGAAGCCGAGGTCGGGGACGTCGACGCAGGCCTCCCCGCAGGGCGCCGGCGCGGCGAGGCGTGCGGCCAGCTCGTCGAGCGCGGCCTGGGAGGGCTCGGCGCGGGCGGCGGCGGGCAGCAGGAGGGCGCCGAGCAGGGCGGCGACCACCGCACCCGAGGGCGGGGCGCGCAGCCAGCGGCCGAGGGGCACGCCGCCCAGGCGCAGGGCGAGCAGCACCGCCAGCACCACGCGGAGCAACGACAGCACGAGGTTGGCGCCCGGTCCGAGCAGGTGGAGGCGGAGGGTGTGCTCGGCGCTGACCGGTCCCGACCACGTGAGGGACAGGCTGTTCCACGACCAGGTGGGCACGCCGGGGCCCGTCTGCACCACGGCGTTCGGGTCGACCGTGGCGTAGGTGGCGCCGGCGCCGCGGGCCTCCGCGGGCTTGTCGGACTCGCGGTACGCGGTCTCCTCGGCCTGGTTGAAGCGGAGGATCTTGACCTGGTCGGGGATCTCCTCGAGCTCGAACTCAGGTGAGGCGCCGGCGCCCCAGCCGCCGTGCCAGCCGCTCCCGTCCTGCAGGGCGGGGAAGAGGGCGCCCTGCACCTCGTCCTGCACGAAGGGGGCGAGGAGCACGAGGAGCACGAGCACCACGCCGCCGCGCAGCCACACGAGCAGGCGCGTCACGCGCTCGGCCTTCACCACGCGCGACACCGCCTGCACCACGAGCAGCACGGCCCAGGCCCACTGGGGGGCGTCGGGCGTGTGGCGGGTGAGCACCAGCAGCGCCAGCATGAACGCGCCCCACTGCACGCCGAGCAGGCGCATGGTGGCCATGGCGAGCACGAGCACGAAGAAGAGGTCGAAGAGGGTCCAGGCGTCGAGCACCGAGCCGTCGAGGCTGTCGACGCCCTGGGCCGCCAGCAGGGTCCAGCCGGGGGGCAGGTTCAGCGTGATGCCGAGCTGCTGCACGTCGGTGTCCCAGCCCACGGCGGGCAGCGTGGTGGGGCGGGAGGAGAAGCGGGACTCGGCGGTGAGCTGGAGCCGGCTGCGCCGCAGCTCCACGCCCGCCTGGCCGTCGCCGCCTCGGGTGATGACCTGGTCGGTGCCGTCGAGCTGCACGTGCCCGAGCTCGGCCTCGCCCATCACGTCCAGGCGCCAGCCGCGCGCGAGCTGGCCCTCGAAGTGGTCCTGGGCGGTGAGACCGCCGCCGTCGAGATCGAGCCAGAGCGTGCGCTGCAGGGTGAGGGTGTTGGGGGGCGGCTCCGGATCGCCCCGACGGAGCTCGGTGAAGGTGAGCGGGGTGCTGCCGTCCACCGAGAAGGCGGCGAGCGCCTGCCAGTCGCCAGGCAGGGTGGTGCGGGTGGGGTCGATGCCGGGCGGGCCGTCCACCTCGACGGCGCGCACCCGCTCGTCGGGCTGGAAGGCCCAGGTCTCCAGGGCCGGCCACGGCGCCGTGGAGGCGGGCCGGGTCAGCGCGGTGACGGGGCCGTCGTGGATCGCGGCGAAGGCGATCTCCCAGGATCCGGGACGCACCTGCACGAGCAGGGTGCCGTCGGGCGTGAAGCGTGCGGGCAGGGTGGCCGAGAGCTGCACGGCGCGGGTGCCCGGGAGCAGCACGTCGCCCAGGTCGACCTCGCGTGCCCGGCCCGAGGCGCGCAGCGTGACGCGGGTGTGGACCATCACCGGGACGCCGTCGACGATGCGCCGCGCCACCTCGAGGTCGAGGCGCTCGCCCTCGCGGGCGTCCACCTGCACGGCGCCGAGGTGCAGGCCCTCGCCGTCCACCAGGGGCTGGTCCACCCCGACCCCGTCCAGCGTGAGCTCGACGCGTCCGACGTGCGGGGGGAGCGCGAGGCTGGCGGGACGGGTGGCCCAGGCGACGGTCCAGTCGAGGTCGTGTTCGCCGGCGCCGAGGACGACCACGGGGGTGTCGCCGGTCGCGAGGACCGGCGCGGGGCGTCCGTCCGTGCGCAGGTCCTGGGGCCAGGCCCCGGGCCCGCCAGGCAGGGGCACGGTGGTGTGGCGGTCGGTGTGGACCCGCAGGCGCAGGCGGGCGCTGGCTCCGCGCACGTCCACGGTGAGCACGCCGGGCCACACGCAGGCCCGCGAGCCCGCCACGACCGGACAGGCCAGCTCGGGGGTGCGGGCCTGCACCCAGTCCACCCACGCCCTCAGCTCGGGAGGCGCCTCGTCGGCGCGGAAGGGCGGCGGGGGATCCCCGGCGACGGCGATCGAGGCCCAGCACACGGCGAGCAGCCACAGCACCTGACGCAGCATCCCTCACCTCCCGTGGCGTGGCTAACGAGGTGGACCGCGGGGGACTTACGGAGGTTCCCGAAGTTCGTGGGGGTGGCGACCGGGCGGCCTGCTCCCGCTAGGATGCGTGGGTGGAGGACGCGTGCGGCGCTGGTCCCGGCTGCCGATCCCCTGGTGCGTGGCGATGGCCTGTGCGGGCCCGGCCTCGACCG
The DNA here is from genome assembly GCA_020632955.1 of Alphaproteobacteria bacterium. Lineage (GTDB taxonomy): Bacteria > Myxococcota_A > UBA796 > UBA796 > JACKEO01. The sequence goes on along the minus strand of JACKEO010000002.1, from coordinate 378,936 downwards.
ACCTGGTGGATGTCCCCGACGACACCGCAGGCGTCGACGCCTCCGACCCCGCCGCGGACTCCGCCGTCGAGAGCGACCTGCCGGACGACACCCAGGCGCCCGACGACTCGACCGCCGACACGCAGGTGGCGACGCCGCTCGACCTGTCGGGCATCCTCGAGGACCTCACGGTGCCGTGGATCGCCGACCACGGGGCAGGGTGGCTTCCGTTCGGCACCGACGAGCGGCTGGTGGGCAGCCAGGGCACGCCCACGCTGCTGTGCCGGTCCGACGGTCACCTGCTCGCCGTGATGGGGGGCCTGGTGGATCGCCTCGACGCCCCCGAGGTGGCCGTCCCGGTGGCCGAGCTGACCGCGGGCGGCCTGGTGCCTCGCGCCCGCCTCACCGACGTGGACGGAGGCGCCTTCCCGCTCGAGGGTCCCACGGACGCGGCCTGCGTGGACCTCGACGGCGACGGACTCCCCGAGCTGGTGTTCTCCGGCGGCATCGTGGAGGACGGGCGCTGGCTGTACCGGGGGGCGCAGGGTGCGGTGCCGTGGTCGGGCCGCGTGGACGGGCTGCCGCTGCCCGAGGCCTGGGGCCTCACGGGCGTGACGAACCTCACGCCCGCGCGCCTGCGTCCCGGGCACCTCCCGGACCTCCTGCTCACCGCCGACGGTCCGGACGGGTGGGGTCGGGTGATCGCGCTGGTCCCCGTGGAGCGGGGTCAGGGAGCGGCACGCACGGTCACCTGGCTGCCGCACGCGGAGCTGGTGGATCCCACCGGTCACCTGCCGAGCGCCTACGTGCTGCACACGCCCACGCGCCAGGGCGCGGACGGGCGTTGGGTGCCCTGGGCGCTGGCGCTGGGCGACGTGCCCACCACGGGGTCACCCGAGCTGGCCTCGGGGGTGTTCGAGCTGCTGCGGGCGGCCCCGGAGCAGGCGGGCTGGGCGCTCGGGTCGCGGCGGCTCGTGCCCCGGGACCCCGTGCCCACGAGCACCCCCTGGTCGCAGCGGCCCGGTCCGCAGCAGGGCCGCAGCAACCTCAACCTGCTGTCGCCCATGGGCGCCCGCGTGCTCGTGCACCCCGCGGCGGGCCCCGCCCTCGTGGTGTCGACCACCTTCGAGGCCTCGCCCTTCCTCGGATGGGGGGATCCCCGGCAGCCGTCGCCGTCGATCTGGCCGGTGCTCTCGGAGTCGGGTGGTCGCTTCGGCCTGCCGCTGGTCACCTTCGCGGGCATGCCGCAGGAGGAGTCGTACGGCCGCTACTGGGGGCTGGCCGGCGACGCGCAGGCCCTGCTGGTGGCCATGGGTCGCGACCAGGCCTGCCGGGTGGAGCCGTGCATGGAGGACGCCTGGCTGACGCCGCGCCTGTTCTGGGACGGGACGGGGCAGGGCGACTACGAGGACGTCACCGACCAGACGGTGCTCGCGGGCCTCGGGGGCTCCTGGCACGCGGTCACCTCGGCGCTCCGCGACGACGGGTCCCAGGTGCACGGGCTGGGCAGCAAGTACAACACCCGGGCACACGCTGCGTGGCCGCGGGTGCTGGCGGAGCGGCCGGTGGGGGGGGAGCGCTTCGTGGGGGTGCGCCTCGTGCCCCATCGTTCGCTGCCAGGGGGCCAGGGCAGCTGGGCGCGGCTCGAGGCGGCCGACGGCGGCACGCTCGGCGAGGCGCTGGTGGACGGCTCGGGCACCCCGTCGGCCTACGTGGCGCCCGACGGGGTGCGCTTCCGCGTGCCCCCCGGCCGGGCGGCGGGGCGGGTGTGCGTCACCTGGTGGGAGTCGGGGCTGGAGCAGTGCGTCGACGCGGGGGGTGCCGAGGGGTCGGTGCGCGAGGTGGAGGAGCCCGTGGTGCTCGAGGTGGCCGACGAGGGGCCGCTCCGGCTCGGTGCGGCGCCGGGCGTGTGGGCGCTGGAGGTGCGCTGCCCCACGGGGTGGACCTGCGCGGGCCTGCGGATCGCCGACCTCCGCTTCGGGAGCGCGCCCGTGCTGGAGCCCGTGGCCGGCGGGTGGACCGTGTCGGTGACCGTGCCCACGCGCGACGAGGCGGCGGCGCAGCTCGGCACCGCCGACGCCGGCTTCGCGGCCCGCTGGGAGGAGGCCTTCGGCACCACCTTCCTGGGCTCGCTCGTGCTGGAGCTCGAGCTGCGGGACGCGGCGGGGGTGATCTGGCGCCGGCGGCTGGCGCCCTTCCTCGAGGCGGCGCCCTGAGGGGGGGTCAGCCGGCCTCGTCGGCGTCGCGGGTGTAGGCGGCGTCGCGATCCTCGCCGCAGCTGCTTCCTCCGTCGGTGACGAAGGCCTCCTCGCGCGCGAAGCCGGACGTGACCGCGTTCCTGAGGGTGGAGCCGATGTCCAGGCCGAGGTCGAGCTCCACCCACAGGGCGGAGGCGCGCCACGTGGAGCCGCCCTCCTCCACCCACACGTCCAGGGTGAACTCCTGGCGGAAGTCACCGCCTCCGTGGCCCTGCACCACCTCCTCGGTCCAGGTGCGGGCCAACAGGGCCCGGCCGCCCGTGGGCAGCGTGAGCAGGCGGAGCTCCTCGTGCAGGTCGAGCCAGGCCGCCGCGAGGAAGGACAGCTTCCGGTGCACCTCGGCGGTGGCCACCAGGGGACTGCAGCCGCCGGTGCGGAAGGCGGCCGGTGCGCAGTTCGAGGTGTACGTGCGGCGGTGGTAGACCGTGCTGTTCGTGGCGATGCACACCTGGTTCGCGTCGAGGGCCAGGGCGAGGTGGTCGTCGAAGTCCAGGGTGCTGGTGGTGAAGGCGGCCACGGCGATCTGGTCGGCGGGATCCGTACCCGTGGGCGCCTTCGCGCCGCCCAGCAGGTCGGCGGTGAGGTGCGGGCCCAGCGTGACCGACCAGGGCTCGGTGCCGCCGGCGGCGAGGCGGGCGGCCTCCCGCTTGTCGCGGAGCACCTTGATCCAGGCGTTCGGGATCGCCGGGCTGGCACGCAGGTCGCGGAAGAGCAGCGACAGCGCCTCCTGGAAGGTGAGCTGGGAGGGGTCGTCGGTGTCGCTGTCGACGGCGGTGTCGGTGCCGGGATCGGTGTCGCGCGGCGTGAGGTCGGTGTGGGGTGCGTCCGTCTCCACCGCGGCCGTGTCGTCCTCCACCAGCCTGCGCGGACCGGTGCCCGGGTCCGGCGTGCAGGCCGCGCCCAGCAGCGGGGCCACGAGGAGGAGGCGTCGGAGGGACATGGCGGGGGTCCGGGAGCAGGGCGTGCCGGAGGCTAGCACGCGCCCGTGGGGTGGATCCGCGGGCCTTCCCGCGCCAGACTGCCCGGAAGGTTCCGCTGGAGGAAGGCATGTCGCGCTCCCCGCTCCTCGGTGCGCTGCTGATGGTGGTCGGCTGCGACGGTCTCGGCGGTGCGCCCGACAAGGGTGGGCTGGTCGACACCGACAGGGTGCGCGACACCGATCCCGAGAGCGACGTCCCGGTGGAGAGCGACACGCCGACGGACTCCGAGACCGGTGCGGGGGGCGACAGCGACACGGGCGAGAGCGACCCGCCCGTCGACACCTTCACGCCGGTGAGCTGCACCCCCGGGAGCTACCGCGTGGCCACCACGCCGCGTCGCTGGGACCTGCCCACCGCGAGCACGCTGCCGTCGGAGACCTTCGACGGCATCGGCTACGAGGTGCCCTGCCCGGGCGACGCCACCCGGCAGACCAGCTTCGGCGTCCTCGACCTGACGGGCGACGGCCTCCCCGATCTCGTGGTGACGGACGACTGCGGCACGCTCCCGGAGGACCGCATCGCGGTCTACCCGGGCACGGGCAAGGGCTTCGCCACCACCCCGCGCCTGCTGTCGACGCCCGACACCCGCAGCTACACCAAGGCCGCGAACCGGCGCCTGCACGTGGACGGCCGCACCGGGCTGGAGATCGAGGTGGACTGCCCGTCCGGCGGCTCGCGTCCCACGGTGGGGCGCCTCGCCGACCTCGACGGGGACGGCATCCTCGACCTGCTGTTCCACGACCGCTGCCACGGCAGCACGCTGGATCCCACGCCGGCGTGGTGGGTCTACCTCGGGTCTGCCGCCGGCTGGACGGACGCGGGTGCGGCCTGGCTGCCGCCGGGGCTGCCCGACGGGATGCCCGACCAGGCGGTCTCGTTCGCCGACAAGAACCTCTACGCCTGCGACGACAGCGCCCAGGGCTTCGCCTGGGACCTGCTCGATCTCGACGGGGACGGACGCTCGTCGCTGGTGATCCAGGATGCCTGCGACGCAGGCGACGTGGGGACGACGCGCTGGATCGCCTACACCTACGACCGGGGCGGGCAGCACACGGCGCGGGACTGGACGCTGGCGCCGATGCCGGGCCTCCACCCGACGAGCCGGGCGGCGTCGCAGACCACCGGGCTGTCGAAGGCGGCGTGCGCCTCGGGCTCGTACCACACCTACGCGGACTTCACGCTGGCGGACATGACGGGCGATGGCGTCCCCGACTTCGTGCAGACCGCGTCCTGTACCTCCTCGGCGATCGTGGGCGTGTCGACGTGGCTGGTCTACCCGGCCACGCCCACGGGCTTCGCGTCGACCCCGATCGACTGGGACCTGCCCGCCCCGCCCGGGATGAAGGTGGCCAACCGCTGGTTCTCGAAGCCGGCGAACATCGGCCTGGCGATGTGCGAGAGCGGGGTCGAGGGCTACTTCCTGGTGCGCGACGCCGACGGGGACGGCTTCTCCGACATCGTCTTCCCGCTTCCCTGCGACGCGCCACCCTCGGGACCCGAGGGACTGCAGCTCTACCTGGGTCGTGCCGACGGGATGGGCGCGAAGGAGACCGGTGTCCAGGCGCTGTTGCCCACCGACCCGGTGGGGCCGCCCGCGCTGTCGCCACGGCAGCTCGCAGGCCGGCCCGTTCCCTGCGACGGCGGGGGCGAGGCGGCGTGGACCTGGCAGGATCTGGACGGCGACGGTCGGCTCGACGTGGTGGTGACCGACGTCTGCGACGTGGGCGGCGTGGGCACCACGCACTGGCTGGTCTACCGCGGGGTCTGCGCCACGCCCTGACCGGGGCGGGGCGCGTGACGGGGTCCCGCGCGCGGGTGAGGGATCGGCACGTGCGGCGCGGCGGAGGGGGCGTGGTGGCGGCTCGGCTGGGCGTGGTGGCGGCGGTGGTGGCGGCCCACGTGGCCTGCAAGGGCTTCGACCCGAACTACACCGGACCCGAGGTCGATCTCGAGGACGAGACCGGCCTCGTGCAGGACGCGGGCAGCCGGCGCTGGACCGATGCCGGCTGGTTCAGCTCGCACTCGCCGTGGGGCGGCAGCACGGCCCTCGTCTCGCTCGCGCTGGGCGCGGGTGTGCGCGCCTGCGACGTGCACCGGCTGTCGTATCCGGACGACGACGCGCTCCGGGACGGCGGCGTGGCGGCCGGCGAGGCCTACGCGCTCGTGTACTTCATCCACCACGAGGGCGACGGAGCCGACGCGGCGGGCGTGGCGCGCTCGATCCCGGCGCTCGCCTCGCAGACGCCGGAAGGCGGCATCCCGCCTGTGCCCTTCCTCACGTCGGCCCGGACGTGGTTCCCCGAGGGTGCGGGCGACGGGGTGCTGGACGTGGCGGCCTCGCTCACCTTCGACCTGGCCGACGGCGTGCTCGACGCCGAGCTGTCGCCCATCCTGCAGCGGGACGACGTGACGGGCGCCGTGCTGGGCATGCTGGACGGCAGCTTCCGTGCGTCGCGGTGCCCGAGCCCGCTGTATTGAGTGCACCGGGGCCGGTGCTGGTCCAGGAATCTGGTCCAGATCGCGGATCCGGAGTAGGCGCGGACCCGGAGGTCGCATGCCGTCCGTGAACATCCAGGATGCGAAGAAGCTGCTGTCGGAGCTCGTGCGGCGCGCGGAAGCCGGCGAGGAGGTCGTGCTCTGTCGGCGGAACAAGCCGGTGGTGCGACTCGCGGTGGTCCGGGAGGTTCCGGTGCGTCGGCGCCTCGGCACGCTCCGTGGACAGATCGAGATGGCCGACGACTTCGATGCGCCCCTGGAGGCGTTCGAGGCGTACGTCTGATGTACCTGTTCGACACCCACGCGCTGCTCTGGGCGCTGGCCGACGATGCGCGCCTCGGCCCCGAGGCCCGGGAGGTCTTCCTCGATGACCGCGCGCCCGTGCTCGTCAGCGCGGCGTCGATCTGGGAGATGTCGATCAAGGTCGGACTGGGGAAGCTGAAGCTCGGCCGGCCGCTCCCGAGGATCGTGGGCCAGGATCTCGACGCCCTGGGCATTCCCGTGCTTCCTGTCGAGGCGCGGCACGCGCTCGGCGTGGAGGCACTGCCGCCCCACCACCGCGATCCCTTCGACCGGCTGCTCGCGGCGACCGCGCTCGTCGACCAGCTGGTGCTCGTGTCGTCCGATCCCGTCTTCCCGGCCTACGGTGTGCGCGTGACCTGGTGAGGTCCGGGATCACCGTCGCCGCAGCAGGAGCAGCAGCAGCGTGGGGGCCCCCAGCGCCGCGGTGAGCACGCCCACGGGCAGCTCCCGACCCGGCCAGGCGATGCGCGCGAGGCCGTCGGCGAGCGGGAGGAAGCCGGCGCCGACCACCGCCGAGAGCGGCACCAGGCGACGCGGGCCGCCGCCCACCGCCAGGCGCACCAGGTGGGGCACCACGAGCCCGACGAAGGCGATGGGGCCGCAGGTGGCGACGCAGGCCGCCACCACCAGGGAGCCCAGGCCCAGCACCAGCGTGCGCACGCGCACCACGTCCACGCCCTGGGAGGCCGCGCGGTCGCTGCCTGCCACCAGGGCCTGCAGGGCGCGGGTCTGGGAGAGGATGCCGATCGTGCCCAGGAGGACGGGGGGCAGCAGGCGCAGCGCATCGTCGTGGCCCACGGTGGCCACGCTGCCCAGCGACCACCGCACGGCGGCGAAGGTGGTGGCGGCGTCGGCCTGGAGCTGCAGGCCCGTGGCGAGGGCGCTGGCCCCCAGGCTCACGGCGATGCCCGCGATCAGCAGGTCCTCCACCCGCAGGCGACGGATCAGGGCCAGGGCCACCACCAGCGCGGTGACGCCGAGGGCACCGAGGAGGGCCCCCGCGCCCACCCAGGCCCCGCCCGCGCCGAGCACCAGGGCGGCCAGGGCCCCCACCGTGGCGCCCGCCGTGGTGCCCACCGTGCTGGGGGTGGCGAGCGGGTTCTCCAGCACCGCCTGGAAGGCCGCGCCGGTGAGCGCGAGGGCGGCGCCGACCAGCGCGCCGAGGAGCACCCGGGGCACGCGGAGCTCCCACAGGACGAAGTCGGCCGCGGGGCCGTCGAGGGGTGCGCCCAACCAGGGGGCCACGAGCAGGGCCGCGAGCGAGCCCAGCAGCAGCAGGGGGATGCGCGCGGTCATCGGCGGTCCACCACCACCCAGCGCGCGAGGCCGTCCACCTCGACCGTGCGCAGCTGGAGCCCCACGAGCGCGCCGAGGCGCTCGGGGAGGGAGGGGTCGTCGAGGGAGGCGTCGACGGCCACCCGGCCCTGGGCCAGCCCCACCACGCGGGTGGGCGTGCCGGCGAGGTGGGGCAGCAGCGGCAGGCTGTGGGTCACGAGCAGCACGCCGCCGCCCCCGTGGACCCGGGCGCGGAGCACCTCGAGCAGCTGGAGCTGCACGGCGGCGTCGAGGTGGTTGCCCGGCTCGTCGAGCAGCCACCAGGCGGCCGCCTGGGCCTCGAGGGCGGCGAGCCGCACGCGCTGGGCCTCGCCGCCCGACAGGGTCTGCATCGGGGCGTCGGCGAGCGAGGCGAGGTCGTGCCGTGCGAGCGCGGCCTCGGCCTCGTGGAGCGCGGTGCGCCAGGGCTCGTCGTGCCGGTAGCGCGCGGCGGCCACGGCCTCCCGCGCGGTGATGCCCTCCTCCAGCACCGGATCCTGCGGAAGCCAGGCCAGGTGGGCTGCCCGTGCCCGGGGGCTCCACGCCGACGCGGCGCGGCCGTCGACCTCGCACGTGCCCTGCGTGGGCCGGACCTGACCGAGCAGCGCTGCGAGCAGCGAGGACTTGCCCGAGCCGTTGGGACCCACCACCACGGTGAGCACGTCGGGCGACAGCGCGAGGTCCACGCCGGCCAGGCGGGGGCGGCCGCGTCCGGGCAGGTGCACCCCCCGCAGCGCCAGGGTGGTCAGGGCAGCTCCAGGCCGAGGCGGCGCAGCTCGGCGTGGAGCAGGTCGACCAGATCGAGGATGCGGGGGTCGGTGGCCATCGCCACCTCGCCGTCGATCACGCCCAGGCGGCCCTGCTGCACCGCGCGCAGCGGCGTGAGGCGTGCCCAGGCCTCGACGAGGCGGGCTCGGCCTGCGTCGTCCACCGGCGTGGCGCTCAGCACCACCACGGCATCCGGATCGGCGTCGATCAGCGCCTCGAGCGAGAGCATCGGCACGCCGGGCACGTCGCGGTCCACGGCGTTGCGCACGCCGGCCGCGTGCAGCACGGCGCCGTGCAGCGAGTTGCGCTTCACGAACCACACCTCGCCGCCCTCCAGGCCGTCGCTGCCCAGGGCGACGAGCACGCGCGGGGCGTGTGCGGGCGGCGCGCGGCCCAGCGTGGCCTCCAGCCGGGCGGCGAGGGGGTCGGCGGTGGCCGAGGTGCCGGTGAGCGCGCCCAGCCGGCGGAGGGAGCCGGCGACCTCGTCCGTGGTGAGCCAGGGCAGCTCCTCCACCGGGGCCACGGCGCGGAGGTCGTCGAGCCGGGTGGCGGCGCTGCCGTCCACGAGCACCGTGGCGGGCTGCAGGCCGGCGATGCGCTCCAGGTCGGGGGTGAGCGCGGAGCCGAGCGTGGGCAGCGCCGCGAGCTCGTCGCCGGTGCACCAGTCGCTGCGCCCCACCAGGCGGTCCTGCGCGCCGAGCTGGCGCAGGGTGGCGGTGATCGCGGGGGCGAGGCTGAGGAGGCGGCCGTCGTCGCGCCCGCGTGGCGCGGCCGTGCGCCCGCAGCCCAGCAGGGCGGCGAGGAGCAGCGCGACGACGGCGAGGCGCGGGGTCACCGCGGGGCCTGCCAGCGCAGCACGGCCACGGCGTCGAGGTCGAAGCCGGCGGTCTCGATCGTGGGGAAGGGGTCGTGGATCGGGCGGTCCCAGGCATCCCGGGCGCTGCCGTCACCCACCACGTCCACGAGGCGCACGTGGGTGATGGCGTCGAGGTCCACCTGCCCGTCGCGGACGGCGGGGTGGACGCGCAGCCAGGCCAGGTCGAAGGGGGTGCCGTCGAGGGCGCGGTGGCGGCCTGCGACACCGAGCACGGCGCCGGGATCGAGCTCGCCGTACTGCGCCACCGGCTGCGGCGTGTGGGCGGCGACGTCGAAGCGCGCGAAGGCCTGGCCGTCGCTGCTCACCTCCACCCAGGCCAGCTCGAGGAAACGGTGGGAGAAGCCGTTCTCGAACACGGCGAGGTCGGGGCCGGGGCCGTTGGTGACGGGCGGATCGAAGGTGAGGGTGACCTGCCCTCCGCGGCCCAGCGAGCAGACGTCGCCGCTGCCGCCGGCGGGCCCCAGGGCGCGCTCGGGCACCTGCCAGGCCGGCAGGACGTCGGTGCCCCAGACCGCTTCGGCGACGCCGGTGGCCCAGCCCACCACGTGGGGGTCGTCGTGGGCCACGGCCTGGCTCCCCGGCGTGCCGCGGGGACCGGAGAAGGCCGTGACCACGGTGGCGACGTGGTCGAACACCGGGCCCGTCTCGCAGCCCGGGTCCACCACGCGGGCCAGGAAGCGGAAGCTCCCCGTCTCGTCGCCCGCCTCGAGACGGTCGCCGGGCATCCACACGGCCTCGTCGAGCGGCAGGTGGTCGCGGAGGAGGGCCACCTCGATCGTGCCCGACGGGGCCGTGAACACCAGGGGATCCGCGGCCGTGAGCTCGGGCAGCACGGGTGCGCGCGGCACGGGGCAGCAGGTGCCCGCGGCGTGGCAGGCGTGGGCGAAGCCGAGGCCGGTGTCGGCGGTGTCGACCCACGGCAGGTCGAACCGGTCGGTGTCGGAGTCTGCGGGCTCGACGGCGGGGGGGGAGCACGCCCCCAGGAGGGCGAGCCACGAGGCGGTGCGGTGCACGGGAGTCTCCCGGATGGACGGCCGACAGGGCCGTGGAGCCCGGCACGGCCGGACCCTTCCTGCGGGGCCCGACCCTCCCCCTCGGAGGCACGCGGGCGGCGCGCAGGGCGCCGGCACGGGGAGGTCTTCGGACTCACCGGCCTTGCCCGAAGGCGCCTACTGTCCGCCGCTTCCCAGCGCATGCGCCAGTGCCGTGGCGGAGGTCGTTCCGGTTCACCGCTGCGGGGCAGTCCCGGATTTCCACCGGGTTCCCTGTTGCCGCCCCCGGAGGGAGCGACCCGTGCTGCGGGGGCCGTAACCGGCGGGGTGGGGCGCCGCCCGCCGGCCTCCGCGCCCGGTGGGGTTAGGCCCGTGGAGCCAGCCGGGAGGCCCAGGTGGACTTCGAGCCGTCACAGCGGACGAGGGAGCTCCAGCAGCGCGTAGCGGCCTTCGTGGCCGAGCGCATCGCCCCCGTGGAGGCGCGGCTGTGGGGGGAGCTGCACGCGCGGGAGCACGGCGGGGACTGGACCCGGTGGACCACGGATCCCGAGGTGGAGGCGCTGAAGGCCGAGGCCCGGGCGGCGGGCCTGTGGAACCTCTTCCTGCCCGACCCCGAGCTCGGCGCCGGCCTCACGACGGTGGAGTACGCGCCGCTCGCCGAGGAGATGGGGCGGTCCTTCCTCGCGCCGGAGGTGTTCAACTGCAATGCCCCCGACACGGGGAACATGGAGGTGCTGCACCGCTTCGGCACGCCCGAGCAGCAGGCCACCTGGCTCACGCCGCTGCTGGAGGGGCGCATCCGGTCGGCCTTCTGCATGACCGAGCCCGACGTGGCCTCGTCGGACGCCACGAACATGGCGGCCACGGCGCGGGTGGACGGCGACGAGGTGGTGATCGACGGGAGGAAGTGGTGGTCGTCCGGCATCGGCCACCCGGACTGCCGGCTGATCCTCTTCATGGGGCTCACCGACCCCGACGCGCCGCGGCACCAGCAGCACTCCATCGTGCTCGTGCCGCGCGACACGCCGGGCGTCACCGTGGAGCGCATGCTGCCGGTCTTCGGCGCCTACGACGCGCCGTACGGCCACGGCGAGGTGCGCTTCGACGGGGTGCGCGTGCCGTCCGCGAACCTGATCGCCGGGGCGGGGGCGGGCTTCTTCGTCGCCCAGGGGCGGCTGGGTCCGGGGCGCATCCACCACTGCATGCGCTGCATCGGCGCCGCGGAGCGCTGCCTCGAGCTGATGGTCGAGCGGGGGCTCTCGCGGGAGGCCTTCGGCAAGCCGCTGATCAACCTCGGCGGCAACCGCGAGCGCATCGCCGACCTGCGCATCGCCATCGACCAGGCGCGGCTGCTCACCCTGCACGCCGCGTGGAAGCTCGACCGCGAGGGTCCGCTGGGCGCGCTCACCGAGATCAGCGCGATCAAGGTGGTGGCGCCGAACGTGCTGCAGCAGGCGGCCGACGAGGCCATCCAGCTCTTCGGCGGTGCCGGCGTGTCGAACGACGTGCCCCTGGCCGCCTTCTTCGCCACGGCGCGGGTGCTGCGCATCGCCGACGGCCCCGACGCCGTGCACCGCGGCGTCATCGCCCGGCAGGAGCTGCGGCGTGGCGGGAGGCGCCGGTGAGCGAGGCGCTGGATCGGGCGGGCCCCGTCCGTGAGGGCGAGGCGCTCGACGTCGAGGCCGTCCACGCCTGGCTGCTCGGCCACCTCCCCGACCTCGAGGGGCGTCCCGAGGTCACCCAGTACGCCGGCGGGGCGTCGAACTGGACCTACCGCCTGCGCTACCCCCACCACGATCTGGTGCTGCGCCGCCCGCCCGCCGGCACCAAGGCGAAGAGCGCCCACGACATGGGTCGCGAGGTGCGGGTGCAGCGCGCCCTGGCGCCGGTCTTCCCCTTCGTTCCCGCGATCGTGGGTCACTGCGAGGACGAGGGCGTGCTGGGCACGGAGTTCTACGTCATGCGCCGGGTGGAGGGGCTGATCCCGCGCAAGCACATGCCGGTGGACCTCGAGCCCGCGCAGGCCCGCGCGCTCTGCGAGGCCTTCGTCGACCGGCTGGTGGACCTGCACGCCATCGAGGTGGAGGGCACCGACCTGGCCGCGCTGGGCAAGGGGGAGGGCTACACCCGCCGGCAGATCGAGGGCTGGACGCGGCGCTACGCCAAGGCGCGCACCTGGAACGTGCTGCCGCTGCGTCGGGTCACCCGCTGGCTCGCGGAGCACACGCCGCCCGACAGCCGCATCTGCCTGGTGCACGGGGACTACCGGCTCGACAACCTGGTGCTCGACCCGGCCGATCCCACCCGCATCCTCGCGGTGCTCGACTGGGAGATGGCCACGCTGGGCGACCCGCTCATGGACCTGGGCAACAGCCTCGCCTACTGGACCCAGGCCGACGACGACCGCTTCGCGCTGTCGATCCGGCGCCAGCCCACCCACCTGCCGGGGATGATGACCCGCCAGGAGGTGATCGACCGCTACCTCGAGCGCAGCGGCCTCGGTCCGCGGGATCTCACCTTCCACCAGGTGTACGGCGTGTTCCGCCTGGCGGTGATCGTGCAGCAGATCTACTACCGCTACCACCACCGCCAGACCCGGAACCCGGCCTTCGCGCGGTTCTGGATGCTGACGAACTACCTGGGCTGGCGGTGCGGGCGGCTGATCGCGGGACGGTGAGGCGGGCCGTGCTCCCTCCGGGGCTGCGGGTCGCGTCGTCGTCGGGCTAGAATGCGCGCCTCCGGGGAGGTCCCATGTCTGCGCGCTGGTCCGCCGTGCTCGCTCCGCTCCTGCTCGTCGCCGCCTGTGGCGAGCCCGCGCCCTCCGTCGAGGGGCTCGCCCCCGGCGGTCCCGACGTGGTGCTGCACGGCGCCATTGCGGGCGACGGCGAGACCACCGCCGAGACGCGGGCCGCCTTCACCGACGTCACGCCGCCCGAGACCTGTCCGGTGGCCGACTGCGGCCCGCCGCTCAAGGCACCCCAGTTCGAGTGCTGGGACGGCTCGATCGGTGGCAACACCGGCGTCTGCCTGAAGGACGAGGCGGGCCAGTGCGGGTGGGAGTTCCGCGAGTGCCCCCCCGAGCCCGAGTGCAAGGTGGACGAGGACTGCCGCGTCGGCCTCGTGTGCGAGGCGAACGCCTGCGAGCAGGTCTTCTGCACGCGCCAGTACGATCCGGTCTGCGGGGTCGACGGCACCACCTACGGCAACCCCTGCGAGGCCCGGGTGGCGCACGCCGACGTGGCCTACAAGGGCGTGTGCCAGAAGGGCTGCTACAGCCACGAGGCGTGCGCCGAGGACAGCATCTGCACCGCCGAGACGGAGTGCCACTCCGACCCGTCGTGCCCGGAGTGCGACGTGTGCTGGGGCACCTGCGAGGTCTGCCCGGTGAACATCCAGCCGGTGTGTGGCGCCGACGGTGTCACCTACGGCAGCGAGTGCCTGGCCACGCGGGCCCGCACCCGGGTGGTGTCGCAGGGTGCCTGCCCCGCGGGCGGCGTGTGCCCGGCGGTGTACGACCCGGTGTGCGGCGTGGACGGCAAGACCTACGGCAACACCTGCGAGGCGAAGTCGGCGGGCGTCGACGTGTCGTACGAGGGGCCCTGCCTCGAGGGCTGCTACGGCCACGGCGACTGCGACAAGGACGAGATCTGCACGGCCGAGACGGAGTGCGGCTCCGATCCGGGCTGCCCCGAGTGCGACATCTGCTGGGGCACCTGCGAGACCTGCCCGGTGAACGTGTGGCCGGTGTGCGGCGCCGACGGCATCACCTACGGCAGCGAGTGCCTGGCCACGCGTGCCGGCACCCGGGTGGTGCACCAGGGGCCGTGCGGGGTGGCCTGCCGCGCCGACGCCCACTGCGACGTGGGCTCGATCTGCCGGAGCGGCACCTGCGTGGTGGGGGCCTGCCCCAAGGTCTACCGCCCGGTGTGCGGCGCCGATCGCGTGACCTACGGCAACGCCTGCGAGGCGAGCCTCGCCCACGTCGAGGTGGTCTGGCCCGCGGCCTGCCCCTCGCGCTGACCCGCGCGCGGTCCTCCGAGGTCCGGCGATCCAGGGGGACTGTGCGCGACGTGTGTCGAGACGTTGCATGCAGTCTCGCGGCATCCTAGGGGCGGCTGTCCCCGCTCCGGGAGCCGCGATGTCCCTGCCCGATCCCCGGCCCTCCGCCCGTCCGCTCCTGCCCCAGGACGACCCGGATCCGGGAGGACGCGCGGCGGGCCTGGAGGTGCAGCAGGACACCTACCGCTTCGTGCACGACTGGCCGGCGGGGGTGGCCACGGCCTCCTGGCTGCCGGAGGCCGACGACTACAGCTCCGGCTACATCGCCAAGAGCGTCCCGATCTACGCCCGCATCGCGGCGAACTACGCGGCCGTGGCGCTCCGCTACGGCACCGGGGGGCGCCTGGAGCTGCTCGAGGACCTGTCGAGGTCGGTGGAGAAGGACTCCCGGCTCTTCAAGTCGATGCACCTCAAGGGGATGGCGACGCCCAAGGAGGTGTTCGGCACCACGAGGCCGCGGACGTGGCGTGACTATGCCGACATCTTCCAGGTGTTCGCGAAGCCCGCGGTGGTGCCGCGCGTGGACGACGACGCCACGCTCGGGGACGCGATGGCCTGGCAGCGGGTGGCGGGCTGCAACCCCACCGTGCTCGCGCGCTGCGATGCGCTGCCGTCGCACTTCCCCGTGACCGAGGCGGACTACACCCGCGCGATGGGGGAGGGGGACAGCCTCGAGGCGGCCCGCGCGGAGGGGCGCCTGTACCTGGCGGACTACGGCGTGCTGGACGGCGTGGTCTGCGGGGTCACGAACGGCCTGCAGAAGTACCTCGCCGCGCCGCTGGCCCTGTACGCGGTGGATCGGTCCGACGGCCGGCTGCGCTCGGTGTGCATCCAGAACGGCCAGGACCCGACGGCCTACCCGCGGGTCACGCCGGCCGACGGCTGGGCCTGGCGCATGGCCACCCAGTGCGTGCAGGTGGCCGACGCGAACCACCACGAGGGCAGCGCGCACCTGGGTCGCACCCACATGGTGATGGAGGCGGTGGCCGTGGCGATGAAGCGGCAGCTCGCGTCCACCCACCCGCTCACCCCGCTGCTGACGGCCCACACCGAGACCACGCTGGCGATCAACGCGTCGGCGAAGACCTCGCTCATCGCGCCCGGCGGCACGGTCGACACCACCTTCGCGGCGAAGATCCGGGTGTTCGGCGACATCGTCCGCGGCGCGGTGCAGTCGTGGCCGCTCGACCGGGCCACGCCCCGTCAGGATCTGGAGGCCCGCGGCCTGCTCGACGTCGAGGCCCTGCCGGTGCACCCCTACCGGGAGGACGCCCTGCCGGTGTGGGACGCGCTCGCCGCCTTCCTCGGCGAGTACGTGGCGCTCTACTACACGGCCGACACGGCGGTGCAGGCCGACGGGGAGCTCCAGGCCTTCGTGCGCGACCTGGCCGCGCCCGACGCCGGCCGTCTCCCCGGGGTGCCCGAGGTGCAGACGCGAGCCCAGCTGGCCCAGCTGCTCACCATCCTGGTGTTCACCGCCACCGCCCAGCACTCCGCCGTGAACTTCACGCAGTATCCGTACATGGGCTACGTCCCGAACATGGGCGGCGCGCTGTACGCCCCGCCGCCCACCGGCGCATCGGCGGCGTCCGAGGAAGCCTATCTGGCGCTCATGGCGCCGATGGGCGTGGCGCTCGACAGCATCTCCATGGTCTACCTGCTCAGCGAGGTCCGCGACTCCACGCTGGGCGAGTACGGTCCCACCCGCTTCCAGGACCTGCGGGTGCTCCCGCTGGTGAAGCGCTTCCAGGCGGCGTTGCGCGACGTGGAGCAGGCCACCGCCGCGCGCGACGCCTCCCGCTGGCTGCCGTACCCCTACCTCCGCCCGTCCCAGATCCTGCAGAGCATCAGCATCTGACCGATCCACCCCACCCGAGGTGACCATGCGACCGAGCCTGCCCCAGCACGATCCCCTGGCTCCCGCGCGGCGGGTGGAGCTGGAGCTCGCCCGACGCGAGTACGTGTACGACTACAGCTACGAGGACATCCTCTACGCGGAGTCGGTGCCCCTGCGCGACAAGTCCGACGTGGCGTACTGGCTCGGGCTGGGCAGGTTCAGCGCCGAGATCGCGGTGAACGAGGCCATGGCCACCACCACCGAGGAGAAGGTGGCCGCGCTCCGGGCCTCCCTGGAGGAGAAGCTGGGCGCCCTCGACGCGGCGGGCTGGGGCGAGTTCACGCGCGCCACCCGGGCGCAGTCCGACGACACCGACACCTCCTACCCGGTGTCGGGCGTGGAGGACTTCGACCGCGCCTACCGGATCCTGCGCAGTCCGCTGATGCTCGAGCTGTGGGACCGGGACGACGTCTTCGCGTGGCAGGCCCTCGCGGGCGCGAACCCCACGATGGTGCGGCGCCTCGCCGAGCCGCTGGAGACGCTCGCCCTCACCGAGGAGCTCTACCAGCGCGTGGTGGGCGCCCACGACACCCTGGCCGCCGCGATGGCGGAGGGGCGCCTGCTCGTGGCCGACTACGCGGTGCTGGAGGGCCTCACCCCCGGTGTCACCGACGACCACCCCAAGCACCTCTGGGCGCCGATCGCCGTGTACGTGTGGCAGCGCGCGGCCGAGGGTCGGGAGGCGGGCCTGCTGCCCGTGTGCATCCAGGTGGGGCAGTCCCCGGGCGAGAGCCCGATGTTCACGCCCGCCGACGGCACGAGCTGGAAGATGGCGCGGCTCGTGGTGCGCGTGGGCGACAGCCAGGTGCAGGGCCTGATGGTGCACTTCGGCCTGTGCCACCTCGTGATGGAGGCCATCACGCTGGCGATGAAGCGCCAGCTCGCCACGCGCCACCCGCTGCGGGCGCTGATCACGCCCCACGTCGAGAACACCCTGATCGCCAACGAGATCTGCCGCAGCAGCCTCACGAACCCGGGCGGCATCGTCGATCGCCTCCAGGCGCCCGTGCTCCCGGAGGCGATGGGCCTGTGCGTGAAGGCCGTGGCCGACTTCCGCCTGATGGCCTCGTCGCCGGCGGAGGACTGCGCGGCGCGCGGGGTGGGCGACGTCGACGCGCTGCCGGTCTACCCGCACCGCGACGACCAGCTCGCGGTGTGGGACGCGCTGGAGCCCTTCGTCGACGCCTACGTGCGGCTCTACTACACGCGGGACGAGGACGTGGCGGGGGATGCCGAGCTCCAGGCCTTCGTCGCCGAGCTCGGTGCCGAGGAGGGCGGGCGCCTGCAGGGCATCGGCGACATCCTCACCGTGGATCGCCTGGTGGCCCTGATGGCCCGCATCGTCTTCCGCGCCTCGGCCTTCCACGCCTCGATCAACTACGCGCTCTACGACTTCTCGTACGCCGGGAGCGGCCCCACCAGCGCCTTCGGGCGCGGGCCGCGCGGGGGTGCCGAGGACGACGACCTGGCCTTCCGGGAGATGCTCGCGCCGTGGGACATCGCCTACGAGGTGGTCAGCATCTACTACACATTGCAACTGCGCCTGAACCGGCTGGGCGACTACGGGGACGCCTTCTCGGATCCGGCGGTGGCGCCCCTCGTCGAGGCGCTGCAGGAGAGGCTGGCTGCGGTGGACGCCCTCGTCGACGAGCGCAACACCCGTCGCCTGCTGCCCTACGTCTTCTCCCGGCCGGAGCAGATCACGGCGAGCATCCACGTCTGACCGGAGCGTCCGCACATGCCGCTGAGCGGGTACGTCGAGCAGCACCTCGTGAGCGAGGGCCGAGCCACGGTCGTCACGCGGGGCCGACGTGTCGCCGACGGACGCCCGGTGGTGGTCAAGCGGCTGCGGTGGCTGTACCCGCCGCCCGACCGCGTGGCGGCCTTCCGACGGGAGCTCGACCTCACCCGCCGCGCGGCCTCGGACGGGGTGATCGAGGCGCTGGACCTGGTGGAGGAGGACGGCTCCGTCTGCCTCGTGCTGGAGGACTTCGGTGCGACGAGCGTGGCCGCCCAGCACGTCGACGGCCCGCCGGCGCTGCGTGACGCCCTCGGCATCGCCCTGGCCACCGCCCGTGCGCTGCAGGTGGTGCACGCGCGGGGCCTGGTGCACCGGGACGTGAACCCGTCGAACATCGTGCGGAACCCCGAGACCGGCGAGGTGAAGCTCATCGACTTCGGGTTGTCGACGCCCCTGGCGCGCCAGACCGCCGGCCTGCGGTCGCTCACCCGCTTCGCGGGCACGCCCGCCTACACGTCGCCCGAGCAGAGCGGACGCACGGAGGGCTCCGTCGACCGCCGGAGCGACCTCTACTCGCTGGGGGCCACGCTCTACGAGCTGCTCGTGGGCCGTCCTCCCTTCGAGGGCACCGACCGGCTCGAGCTCATCCACGCCCACATCGCGCGGGTGCCGCTGCCTCCCCACGAGGTGGACCCCGAGGTGCCCGAGGTGGTCTCGCGGATCGTGATGCGCCTGCTGCAGAAGCGGCCGGAGCGTCGCTACCAGGGCGCGGCGGGCGTGGCGGCCGACCTCCAGCGCTGCCTCGACACGCTCACCGACGCGGGCGACGTGCCGGACTTCGAGCTGGGCACCGAGGACGGCGACGACCGGCTCCGCATCCCCGAGCGCCTGTACGGGCGCCGCCGCGAGACCGGCATGCTCATCGGCGCCTTCCAGCGCGCGGCCGTGGGCGGGCGCGAGGTGCTGCTGGTGCACGGCTTCCCCGGCATCGGGAAGTCCAGCCTCGTGCACCTGATCCAGCCCTCGATCCTGGAGTGCCGGGGCGTCTTCGTGCGCGGCAAGTTCGACCAGCTCAACCGCGGGGTGCCCTACGCGCCGCTCGTGGAGGGCTTCCGCGCCTGGGTGAAGGAGCTCCTCCTCGAGGACGAGGCCACGGTGGCCGCGTGGCGTCAGCGGCTCGGCGAGGCCGTGGAGCCGAACGGGCGCCTGCTCGTCGATCTGGTCCCCGAGCTGGGCACGCTGCTCGGGCCGCAGCCCCCGGTGGAGGAGGTGGACGCCGCCGCCGCCCAGCACCGCCTCTTCCACACGATGGGACGGTTCGTGCGCGCCGTGGCGGCGCCCGGCCATCCGCTGGTCCTCTTCCTCGACGACCTGCAGTGGGCCGATCGCCCGTCGCTGGACCTCATCCTGGAGCTCGCCTCCGATCCGGCCACGCGGAACGTGCTCTTCCTCGGGGCCTACCGCGACAACGAGGTGGACGAGGCCCACCCGCTGACGCTGGCCAAGGCCGCGCTCGCGGCGCGGGGCGCACCGGCCCAGGAGCTGCGGCTGGGTCCCCTGGGCGTGCGCGACGTCACCGACATGCTCGCCGACACCCTGGGGGCCTCGCCGGAGGAGGTGGCTGCGCTGGCCACGGTCTGCGTGCGGAAGACCGACGGCAACCCCTTCTTCCTCGGGCGCTTCCTGCTCGGCCTGCACGCCTCGGGTCGCCTGGTGCGCGACGGCGAGGGCGGCACGTGGACGTGGTCGGTGGAGGAGATCGACGGCGAGGCCGTCACCGACAACGTGGTCGACCTGCTCTGCGCCACGGTGGAGAGCCTGCCGCGCCCCACCCGGCGTGCCCTGCTGGCCGCCGCGGTCATCGGCAACACCTTCGATCTCGGCACGCTGGCGGAGCTGCTCGAGGCGCCGCGCGGCGAGGTGCTGGCCGACCTGCGGCCGGCGCTGGACGCCGAGCTCCTCGGCGCGCTCGACGAGGACTACTGGGAGGCCGAGGGGGACGACGTCCCCGGCTTCCGCTACCGGTTCCGCCACGACCGCATCCAGCAGGCGGCGGCGTCGCTGCTGTCGGGGGACGAGCGGCGCGCGATCCACCTGGCCCTGGCCCGGCTGCTGCAGACGCAGGACGGCGCGGAGGTGGCGGACGCCGAGCTCTTCCGGCTCGTGGAGCACCTCCACCGCGCCGGCGACCAGGTGGACGGCGACCTGCGCACCACGGCGCGCGACCTCAACCTGGCGGCGGCACGCCGGGCGCTGGACGCGGCGGCCTTCGCGCCGGCCCACGCCTACGCCGAGCAGGCCCTGGCGCTGGCCGGTCCCGCGCTGTGGACCGAGGACGCGGCGAAGGCGCGGTCGGCCCACACGCTGGCGGCGCGCGCGGCCTACCTGGCCGGGGTGCCCGAGAGGATGGAGGAGCACGTGGCCACGGTGGTGGCGCGTGCGGACGACGTGCTCGATCGTGCCACGGCGTTGGCGGTCGACGTGCAGGCGCGCGTGAGTCGCGGCGATCTCGAGGGAGCCATCGAGCGCGCCCTCGAGGTGCTCGCCTCGCTCGGCGCCGAGCTGCCCTCCCACCCCACCGAGGCGCAGATCGGCGAGGGCCTCCAGGCCACCCTGGGCCTGCTCGGAGGCCGCTCGCCCACCGAGATCGCCGCCGGCCTCGACACCGACGACCCCGCGGTGCGGCTGGTGCTGCAGCTCGAGGCGCTCATCAGCGTGCCGGCCTTCATCAGCCGTCCCTCGCTGCTCCCCGTGCTGGCCTTCCACATGGTGCGCACGAGCCTGGAGCGTGGGGTGTCGCCGGACGCGCCCTATGGCTTCGGCCTCCTCGGGCTCTTCCTCTGTGCGGTGGGGCTCTTCGACCAGGCCACCGCCCAGGCCGACACCACCCGGGCCCTCCTCGGGCGCTTCGAGGACGTCCCCCACAGGGCGCGCGCCACCCACCTGGCGGACGGCTTCGTGATGCCCTGGAGCCGCCCGCTGCGCGAGGCGATCGCGGCCGAGCTGCGGGTGTACGCGCTGGGGCTCGACACCGGCGACCTGGAGTACGCCTGCTGGGGCGCCCACATGGCGTCGGCGAACGCCTTCTGGGCCGGGCTGCCCCTCGACGACGTCGCCCGTCACCTCGACACGGCCGTCACCGCCTGCCTCACCCACCGTCAGGAGCCCGTGCTGCACAGCACGGTGCAGTTCCAGGCGGCCGTGGCCTGCCTGCGCGGTGAGACCGACGACCCCACGCGGCTGTCGCACGGCGCCTTCGACGAGGCCGTGGCGATGTCGGCCTACCGGGAGGCCGGGTACCGCGGGCCGGTCGCCGTCACCGCCCTGCTGCAGACCATCCTCCGCTTCCTCCACGGCGACCTCGACGGGGCCGTGGCGGCCGCCGAGGAGGCGCTGGCCCACGCTGACGGCGTGCTCGCCACCTACATGCCGGTGGCGATGCGCTTCTACGCGGCGCTCGCCCACCTGCAGCGGCACACGACGGGGCCCGCGCCCGAGGGCCTGCTCGCCACGGTGGACGCGCACCGCGAGGCCTTCGCCGCCTGGGCGACGGCGGTGCCCGAGAACCACGCCCACCGCCTCGCCCTCCTCGACGCCGAGCGCGCGCGGGCCTGCGGCGACGCCGTGGCCGCCATGGACGGGTACGATCGCGCCGTCGCGCAGGCCCGACGGCAGGGCTTCACCCAGGACGAGGCCCTCGCGAACGAGCTCGCGGGACGCTTCCACCTCGCCCACGGCCGCACCGTGATCGCGCGCGCCTACCTGACGGAGGCCCGGTTCGCCTACGAGAAGTGGGGGGCGCGCACCAAGGTGGCGCAGCTCGTCGAGGCCTTCCCGGAGCTGGTGACCACGCCGGCGACGGGGGGCACGATCTCGGGCACCCGCTCCGACACCTCGCACGGCACGGTGTCGGTCGACCTGGACGTGGTGGCGGTGGCCAAGGCCATGACCGCCATCGCGTCGGAGGGCGGCCTCGAGGCGCTCCGGGAGCGCATCGTCGCCGTGGCGCTGGAGACGGCAGGGGGCACCAGCGCGCTGCTGGTGCTGGAGGAGGGGGGCGTGCTCCGCGTGGACGCCAGCGCCCACGCCGATCGCCGTCCGGGCGTGCCCCGCGGCACGCCGCTCGCCGAGGTGGGTGCCGTCGCGCAGACCGTGGCGGGGCGGGTGCTGCGCACCGGGGCGCCCGAGGTGGTGACGGACGCCCGCGCCGATCGCCGGCTGGGGCGCGACCTCGCCGCCGACCACCCGCTCGCCATCCTCTGCGTGCCGGTGCAGGACCAGGGCGTGCGGCTGGGCGCGCTGTACGTCGACAACGAGCTCATGGCGGGCGCCTTCCCCGCGGAGCGGGTCACGGTGCTGCAGCTGCTGTCCACCCAGGCCGCCATCGCGCTGAACAAGGCCCGGCTGCTCGACGAGACCACCACGATGGCGCGCTCCTTCGAGCGCTTCGTCCCCAAGGCCTTCCTGCGCCCGCTGTCGCGCGAGCGCGTGGTGGACATCGCGCTGGGCGACGCCGTCACCCACCAGGCCACCGTGCTGTTCACCGACCTGCGCGGCTTCACCCGGCTGTTCGAGAACATCCCCCCGGCCGAGGGCTTCGCGCTGCTCAACCACTACCTGGGCAGGATGACCCCGCTGGTGGAGGCCCACGGCGGCGTGGTCGACAAGTACGTGGGCGACTCGATCATGGCGCTGTTCCTCGGGGCCGCCGACGACGCCGTC
The DNA here is from genome assembly GCA_020632955.1 of Alphaproteobacteria bacterium. GTDB lineage: Bacteria > Myxococcota_A > UBA796 > UBA796 > JACKEO01. The sequence continues at coordinate 356,550 of JACKEO010000002.1, read as the reverse complement.
CGTGCCGTGGTGGCGATGGGCCAGGCGCTGCGGGAGCTCAACGAGGACGGCACGCTGCCCCGCGGCGTGCGGCTGGCCACGGGCTCGGGCCTGCACGCGGGCGCGGTGGCGCTAGGCACGGTGGGCTCCGAGCACCGGCTCGACGTGACGGCCCTGGGCGACACGGTGAACAGCGCCGCGCGGCTGGAGGCGCTCACGTCGGCGCTGGGCGTGGGGGTGCTCGTGTCGGAGGAGGTGACCTGGCGGCTGCGCGACCCCGAGCTCTTCCACCTCCGGTCGCTCGGGCCCGTGCGGCTCTACGGTCGCGAGGAGCCCCTCGGCGTGGTGGAGGTGTGCGCGGCGGATCCCGAGACGGTGCGCGAGGCCAAGCTGAGGACGCGCGCCCGCTTCGACGGGGCCCTGCAGGCCTACCGGGCCGGCGCCTTCGAGGAGGCGGCGCGGGAGCTCGCCTGGTGTGCCGCCCAGTGCCCCGAGGACGGGGTGGCCGTGGCGCTGCACGCGCGCGCCTTGGTGCGGGCGTCGGGTGGGCGCACGGGCGTGGCGAAGGGGGACGCGGAGCTGGTGTAGCCGAGCCCCGTCCTACGGGTTGAACGACAGGTTGATGGCGGCGAAGACGTCGTACACGCCGCGCGGGAGGGGCCCCGTGCCGGGGATGGTGGCGGGGTTCACCTTGGTGGCGCTGGACTGGCGACGCAAGGTGACGTCGAGCACCGTGCCGAACGCGGCGCCGCTGCTCTGGGAGGACGTGCCGCCGCCCCCGGTGCTCCAGGTCCAGCCCAGCTGGAGCCGCCCTCCGAGCCAGGACGCCGCGGCCGGGAGGCCGTTCTGGCCCGCCACGGCCGTGACGAAGGTCTGCCCGTCCGCGTCGAGCGTGCCGCCGAAGCCGATGTAGGCGGGCTGCCCCGTGCCTCCGAGATCGAGGGCGTAGGCGTGGGGATCGCTCGTCCAGATGGCGGGGTCGAGGGAGCAGGGGAGGCCCTGGGCGTCCACCGGACCGTAGGGCGCGTAGGCGCCGTTCTGGATGCGGATGCCCGCGCGCTGCCCCGTGGCCTGCAGCCAGGCGTACACGGTGGCGTCGGAGCCCGAGGGGTTCGACAGCTCGGCCCACGCCGTGGAGGCCGGCGGCAGCTGGTAGCCGAGCGTACAGGTGCGGTTCGCGCTGTCGTAGAACCGGATCTCGAAGGCGGTGGGCACGTCGATCCACGAGGCGCCGTAGAAGGTGTACCAGGGCACCACGCTGCCCGAGCCGTCCACCGCGATGGCCGCCGTGAAGACCATGCCGGTGACGTGGAAGTACGGGTCCCAGTTGCCGGTGTGCACGGTGTCGATGCCGGACCCGGAGTCGCCGGAGTCGCCCCCGCTGCCGGAGTCGCCCCCGCTGCCGGAGTCGCCGGTGGTGCCGGAGTCGCCGGTGGTGCCGGAGTCGCCCCCACTGCCGGAGTCGCCGGTGGTGCCGGAGTCGCCGGCGCTGCCCGAGTCGCCCGTCTTGCCGCCGCCTCCAGACCCGGAGTCGCCGCTGTCGCCCCACCCGGAGGTGCTCGGGGCCGAGTCTCCCCGCCCCGCGTCGGTGTCGACATCGAACAGGTTCTTGATCTGGCCCTGCGCGCAGCCGAGGAGACCTGCGGTCAGCGCCACGGACGGCAGACGGCTGGGCACGCGGGAGGGCATGGTCAGGTCCCCTGATCGGTCGTGGCACCCTACCCGACGCCGGGGGCCCCCGGAAGGGGGCGTGTCCGGCGCCGTGCGCACGGGCGACGCCGTCTCAGCCCAGGCCCAGCTCCTTGCGCCATCGCCACAGGGTGGTGCGGCTCACGCCGAGGAGCTCGGCCGCCCGCGCGAGATCGCCCCCCGCGGCGGCGAGGGCGTCGAGGAGGGCCGCGCGGCGGGCGTCGTGGGCGCTGCGCGTCGACGGCGCCGGCGTGGAGGGCAGGGACTCCCTGAGCTCGGGCGGCAGGTCCTCCACGTCGAGGATCGCGCCGCGTCCCACGGCGAAGGCGTAGTCCACCACGTTGAGGAGCTCGCGGACGTTCCCCGGCCAGCCGTGGTCGAGCAGCGCGCGCATCGCCTCGGGGGTGACCGCGTCCACGCGGCGTGGCCCCCGCAGGTTGTGCTCGGCGATGGCGTGGCGCAGCAGCAGGTCCACGTCCTCCCGACGCTCGCGCAGGGGCGGCAGGAAGAGGGGGACCACGCGCAGCCGGTAGAGCAGGTCCTCGCGGAAGCGCCCCGCGCGCACCTCGGCGCGCAGCGACCGGTGGGTGGCCGCCACCACGCGCAGGTCCACGGGCAGCGCCACCTGGGCGCCCAGGGGCACCACGGTGCGCTCCTGCAGCACGCGCAGCAGCCGGGTCTGCAGGTCGGGGGCCAGCTCGGCCACCTCGTCGAGGAAGAGGGTGCCGCCGTCGGCCTGGGCGAAGATGCCGGCGCGATCGTGCTCGGCCCCGGTGAAGGCGCCCCGCACGTGGCCGAAGAGCTCGTCCTCGAGGAGGGTGGGGGCGAGGGCGCCGCAGTTCACGGCAACGAAGGGCCCGTCGGCGCGCCGGCTCTCGGCGTGCAGTGCCCGGGCCACCAGCTCCTTGCCCGTGCCGCTCTCGCCGCGCACCAGCACGGTGACGTCGGTCTCGGCGACGTTCCGGATGGTCTCGATGGCCCGGATCATCGCGGGCGCCCGGGTGAGCAGGCCGTGGAAGCGCACGGCGTCGGGCGGGGCCGTCACGGTGGACACCGACGGGCTGGCCTGGGTGGGCGTGAGCACGTGCAGCGCGCCGGCGTCCCCGGGGAAGACGTGGGTGACCTGCCGCACCCGCACGGGCGTGCCGTCGTGGCGCGGCAGCTCGACCACCGTGCCGAAGGGACGCGGCTCCGGTCCGTCGGGCCCCACCTCGCAGAGCAGGCCCTCGGGACAGGCACGCCCCAGCACCTCGTCGCCCCGCCAGCCGAGCAGGGACTCGGCGCGTCCGCCCCAGAAGGCCACCCGGCCCTGGCCGTCCACCGCGACCACCGCGCCCTCGGCGGCGAGGCCCGCCAGCGTCTCGAAGGCCCGCGCCGCGCCCACCCGGGCGAGCCAGCTCGGCAGATCCGCGGTGGTCACCCGGGGCCTCCTCGTGCGCGTTCCATGTTCCACGAAACATGGAACATGATGGAACATGGAATGCAACGCGACGCGGAAGATGCGCGGTTCGTCCGTGGACCACCGACTGGCACGCTGCTTGGAACCGGGACCGACGAACCCCAGGAGGTCCCCATGATCTTCCGCCAGCTCTTCGACCCCGAGACGTCGACCTACACCTACCTGGTGGCCGACGAGACCACGCGCGAGGCCGCCCTCGTCGACCCCGTGCTGGAGCACGTGGACGCCTACGTGGCCCTGCTCGACCAGCTCGGGCTCCGCCTCGTGTGGGCGCTCGACACCCACGTCCACGCCGACCACGTCACCGGCGCCGGTGCCCTCCGCGAGCGCCTCGGCGCGAAGACGGTGGTGGGCGAGGGCGCGAACGTGGCCTGCGCCGACGTGCACGCCGCCCACGGCCAGGTCTTCCGGGTGGGCGACCTGGAGCTCGAGGCCCGGCTGACGCCCGGCCACACCTCGGCCGACGTCGTGTACGTGATGCGCGACCGCGTCTTCACCGGCGACACGCTCTTCATCGGCGGCTGCGGCCGCACCGACTTCCAGCAGGGCGACGCCGGTCGGCTCTACGACGGCCTGCACGCCAACGTCTTCTCGCTGCCGCCCGACACGCTGGTCTACCCGGGCCACGACTACAAGGGCGACACCGTGTCCACCGTGAAGCAGGAGCTCGCGAAGAACCCGCGGCTCGGCGGGGGACGCACGCGCGACGAGTTCGTCCGCATCATGGACGCCCTCGACCTGCCCTACCCCAAGCACATCGACCGGGCCCTGCCCGCCAACCAGGCCTGCGGCACCACGCCGCAGGGCTGAACCCCTGGAGCACGTCATGTCCGTCTCGTCCGACGTCGTCGCCCACGCCCGCCCCCACGCCGCGGGCTTCCAGGACCTGCCGCCCGCCGTGGCGGCCAGGAACCTCGGGGTCTTCCGCGTGATCGACGTGCGGGAGCCCTCCGAGTACACCGGCCCCCTCGGGCACGTGCCCGGCGCCGAGCTCCTGCCGCTCGGGGCCGTCCCGCAGCGCGCGCACGAGGTGGCCTCCGAGGCCCGGCCGCTGCTGGTGGTCTGCCGCTCCGGCGGTCGCTCCGCCCACGCCGCCGCGATGCTCGCCCGGGCCGGCGCCCGGGAGGTCTTCAACCTCGACGGCGGCATGCTCGCCTGGTCCGGCCTGTCGCTGCCGGTGGAGCACGGCCGGTGAGCGCCGTCGCGCTGGTGGGCGCCCTGCTCGTCGGGGTCGCGCTCGGGCTGCTGGGCGGTGGGGGCTCCATCCTCACCGTCCCGCTGCTCGTGTACGTCCTCGGGGTCGACGCGAAGGAGGCCATCGCCACCTCGCTCGTCGTGGTGGGCGTGACGGCCGCGGTGGCGATGCTCCGGCACGCGCGGGCCGGGAACGTCGCCTGGGGCATCGCCCTGCGCTTCGGCCTCGCCGGCATGGTGGGGGCCTACGGCGGCGGCTGGGTGGCCGGCTTCCTGTCGGGCACCACGCTGCTGCTGCTGTTCGCGGGGATGATGCTCGCCACGGGCGTGGCGATGCTGCGTCCGCGACCGGAGCCCGACGAGGGCGAGGCACCGGCGCATGTCCGTGGCGGCTGGCGCATCGTGGCCGATGGCCTCGTGGTGGGTGCCGTCACCGGACTGGTGGGGGCAGGGGGCGGCTTCCTCGTCGTGCCGGCCCTCGTGCTCCTCGGGGGCCTGCCGATGCGGCACGCCGTGGGCACCTCGCTGCTGGTGATCGCGATGAAGTCCTCGGCCGGGTGGCTGGGGCACGCCAGCCACGTGTCGATGGACGTGGAGCTCACGCTCACGATCACCGCGGCCGCCGTGGTGGGCTCCCTGCTGGGGGCGGCCGTGGCCGAGCGGGTGCCTCCGCGTCGCCTGCGCCAGGGCTTCGCCGTGCTGGTGCTGGTGCTCGCGGTGGTGCAGCTGGGGATGGAGCTGCCGAAGCTCCTCGGGTGATAGGGCAGGCCCTCGACGGAGGTCGTGTGCGCCTGCTCCTGCTCCCCCTCCTCGCGGCCTGCGCGCCCTCCGGTGGCGTGCGCGGCGTGCAGTGCCCCTCCCTCCCCGAGGGGGTGCTCCTGCCCGACGCCGCAGGCCCGCCCACGCAGATCCACGGGTACGGCGCCGTGGACGCGCGGGGCGCCTGGGTGGCCTGGAACCGCGTCCGCGAGGGCTCCAGCGCCTTCGACGTGTGGCTGGCCCACCTGGGCTGCGACGGCACGGTGGACGTGGGGCCGCTCCCGGTCAGCGACAGCGAGGCCAACGACCTCGACCCCGCCATCGCGGTGCGCGAGGACGGCGTGCTGGTGGCCTGGCAGGCCGACGTGGGCGGGGAGCGGAACCTCCGGGTGCGCTGGCGCCTCTTCGATCCGGTCACCGGCCAGGCGCTCGGGAAGCGGCGCGAGCTCGACGCCACGGGCAGCGCGTGGATGCCGGCGGTGGCCGCCTCGCCCGACGGCTTCGTGGTGGCGGTGGCCGCTGCGGGGTCCACGGTCTTCGAGACCCACCTGCTCACGCTCGACGCCGACGGCGCCCTCGTGGCCGACGAGGCCGTGGGCGGAGATCCGGGGGAGGGCGACAGCCTGCCGTCGGTGGACGTGGCGGGGTCGGGTGCGGTGGTGGCGGCCTGGCAGCGCGGCGACGAGGTGTGGTGGCGCGACGGCGACGGCGTTCTGCAGCGCCTGGCTCCGGAGGGGCAGGTGCCCGCGGTGAGCGCGTGGGGCGACACGGCCTGGCTCGGTCACCTCGTGCCCAAGGGCCTGAAGGTGGCGCCCGCGGGGGAGGGGAGCCGCCTCACCCGCACCGACGCGCCGCCCACGGGCCTGTCGATCGCGGCCACCGACGAGGGCGCCTTCGTGGGGTGGTACGCGCAGGTGGACGGCTTCTACGGCAGCCTCCACCTCGGCCGCGTGGACGCCGAGGGGGCGCTGGTGGGCCAGGTGGAGCTCGCGGCCGACGACGTGCCGGCGCCCTACCCGCTGCGCGTGGTCCGGGCCGACGCCGACCACGCCTTCGTGGTGTGGCAGGAGGGCCGCGGGCAGGAGTTCCAGCTCAAGGCGGCCTTCGTCGCGCCCTGACCTCGGTCCACCGCGACACCGATGTCGCGATCGCGGCGACCCGCCCTGACGCGATCCCGTCGCGAAGGGGATCGTCGCGGTTCGGCACGCCGCCTGCCCTCCGCCCCGCAGACCACGGGGAGGTGGACATGCGCTCGACCCTGATCCCGATGCTGGTGCTCGCGGCCTGCGGCACGGCCTCCGACAAGGACTCCTGGTCCGCCGCCGACTCCGACGTGGGGGACTACGACGGCGACGGCACGAGCCGCTACGAGGACACCGCGACGCCCGACGGGACCGACACGGCCGCGGACGACGAGGGGGAGCCCCGCGACGACACGGGCGTGCCCGGCGAGACCGTCCCCACGAACCCCTGGGTCGACACCACGCAGGACGCGCTGTCGACCTTCTCGGTGGACGTCGACAGCGCCAGCTACTCGCTCGCCCGGCGGGAGATCGGCCGCGGCGTGCTGCCCGCGCCCTCCACGGTGCGCACCGAGGAGTTCGTGAACTACTTCCGCTACGAGGACGCGGGTCCCCAGGGCGACGAGCCCTTCACCGTGCACCTCGAGCTGGCGCCGGCCCCCTTCGGACCCGCGCCCGACGTGGAGCTGCTCCGCATCCACCTCCAGTCGAAGACGGTGCCCCCCGACCAGCGCAAGCCGGCGAACCTCGTCTTCCTGATCGACGTGTCGGGGTCGATGAACGCACCCGACAAGCTGGGCCTCGTGAAGTGGTCGCTGTCGCAGCTGATCGACAAGCTGGGCCCCGCCGACACCCTCGGCATCGTGGTGTACGCCGGCGCCGAACGCGTGGTGCTCGAGCCCACCGAGGCGGCCCACAAGTCCACGATCCTCGACGCGATCGACGCGCTGCAGGCGGGGGGCTCCACGAACGGCGAGGCCGGCATCCGCCGGGCCTACCAGCTCGCGAAGCAGGCCTTCGTCACCGGCGGCATCAACCGCGTGGTGCTCGCCACCGACGGGGACTTCAACGTGGGCCTCACGGGCGAGTCCCTCATCCGGGAGGTCGAGTCCTGGCGCGACCAGGGCATCTTCCTCACCACCCTCGGCTTCGGGATGCGGAACACCCAGGAGGCCTTCCTCGAGCAGCTGGCCGACCGGGGCGACGGCAACCACGCCTTCGTGGACTCGCGGAACGAGGCCCTGCGGGTGCTGGGCGACCGGCTCGTGAGCACCCTGCAGGTGGTGGCCAAGGACGTGAAGATCCAGGTGGCCTTCGACCCGGCCGCGGTCGAGCGCTGGCGGCTCATCGGGTACGAGAACCGGGTGCTCGCCCACGAGGACTTCGCCGACGACACGAAGGACGCCGGCGAGATCGGCGCGGGCCACGGGGTCACCGCCTTCTACGAGGTGGACCTGGCCCCGGGCGCCGCCGGCCCGCTCGCCGAGGTGCACCTGCGCCACAAGCCCCCCGAGGGCGGCGCCAGCACCGAGCAGACCTGGTCGCTGGACGTGGAGGACGGCCACGGGACCCTCGCCCAGGCCTCGCCCAGCTTCCGCTTCGGGGCCGCCGTGGCGGAGTGGGCCGAGATCCTCCGGCGCAGCCCGCACAGCGAGGGGGCGCCGTTCGCCGAGGTGCACGCGCTGGCGTCGGAGGCCTGGCCGCCCGCCGCGCGGGGCCCCGAGAAGACCGAGTTCCTGGGCCTGGTGAACGCGAGCAGCACGCTCTGGCGTCCCTGAGGCCCGCGACGCTCCGGGTGGTCCGCCTGCGCCCCGAGACAGGCTAGGCAGGATCCCCTGCGCGCCCCGGCACGAAGACCGGGGCGCGCCTCGTCGTGGGGTGCGTCACATGGTCCAGCACGTCGCCTTCCTCCGCTCGGTGAACGTCGGGAAGCGCACCGTGAAGGGGCCCGAGCTCGTCGCCGCCTTCGAGGCCCTCGGGCTCGTGCGTCCGTGGACCTTCCTCGCCAGCGGCAACGTGGGCTTCGAGGCGCCCTCGGGCTCCCCCGTGGACCTGGGCGATCGGCTCACCGCCCACCTCGGCGAGGTGCTCGGCTTCGAGGTGCCCACGGTGGTGCGCACCCTGGAGGCGCTGTCGCAGGCCGCCGCCGGGGACCCCTTCGACGGCTGGGGCACGCGGTTCGTGGCCTTCGCGCGCCTGCCCCTGCCCGACGGCACCCTCGAGGCCCTCGCCCAGGTGGGGAGCGCCGCGGACCGCTTCGCGGTGGACGGGGCGGACCTGCAGTGGGCCACGGCCGGCGGCTACTCGGCCTCGGTCTTCGGGGGGCCGCTGCTGGAGAAGGTGGTGGGCGTGCCGCTCACGGTGCGCAAGGCGACCACGCTGGGGCGGCTCGTCGCGAAGGCGGCCGCCTCCTGATCAGCGCAGGAAGCTCCAGCTCCCGTCCGGCGCGCGCACCACACGGGTGGGCACGGCGTAGGCCACGCTGAGGGCCACGGCGGCACAGAAGGCCTTCTCGTCGCTGCGCAGCTTGTCGAGCTTGGTGGGATCGGCCTCCCACGGGCGCCCGCGCAGCACCACGATGGGGGTGCCGGTGAGCTCGGGGTCGAGCTGATCGGGGTCCACGGCGGTGATGCGCAGGCCCGCCAGCCAGGCCGCGTCGAGGCACATCGCGCGACGGATGCGACGCGCGTCGATGCCGTCGGTGCGCTTGAGCAGCGTGTGGAGGTTCTCGAAGGGCGGCGCGAACCAGTGGGCCCGCTCGGCGAGCAGGGCGGCGATGCGCGTGCGGTCCTCCGGCGTGACCTCGGTGACCGCGGGCCAGTCGTGCCAGTCCTGGCGTCGCACCCAGTCGGCCTCGAAGGTGCCCTCGAACACGGTGGTGCCGGGGGCCTCGCGGTCGGCGCGGCCCGAGGCCACCACGTTCGTGGAGGTGATGCCGTCCTCCGTCTCGGTGGTGCGCACCTCGTCGCCGATGGCCGACCACCGGATCTGGGCGGCGTAGGGCGCGTCGGCCTCGTCGGGCACGAAGGAGACCTTCCAGGTGTTCGCGCCCGGACGCAGCAGGCGGGCGTTCGATCCGGCGGTGACCCACACGGCGGGCGACACCTCGCGCGCGTCGAAGAGCACCATCAGGGGCTCGGCCTCCACCTCCTCCTCGGCCACCAGGATGCCGTTGAACCACACGGTGGCGGTGCCGGGCACGGCGGTGACCTCGTCGTCGCCAAGCGCCCCGCGGAAGGGAGCGAAGGACAGCTCGAAGCCCACGGTGCCAGCGTGGGCGAGGGGAGACAGCAGGAGGAGCAGCAGGGCGACGAGGCGCGCCATGGGGACCTCGGGGGAGGCTCGCACGAGGTGTAGCCGGTCGCGGCGCGTCCTCCGAGGAGGCACCGTGCGCACGTGAGCGTGGGCTGCGGTCGGAGGGGGGGCGTCGTCGCGCTGGCCGGCGTACGCAGGAGGACCGCGTGTCCCCGACCGGCACCCGCCACGTGGGGCCACGTGGTGGGGAGGATCCATGCCCGACGCGTACCGGCCCGTGCCCTACCGCCCCGAGCGCCTGCCGCTCGACGAGATGCGGTCGCGCGCCCAGGCCTTCCACGACCGGATGGCCGCGCGCCGCTCGGTGCGCTTCTTCTCCGACGAGCCCGTGCCCCAGGACCTGGTGGCCTCGGCCATCCGCACCGCGAGCACCGCCCCGAGCGGCGCCCACCGGCAGCCGTGGACCTTCGTGGCCGTGCAGGACCCCGACCTCAAGCGCCGCATCCGGGTGGCCGCCGAGGAGGAGGAGCATCGCAGCTACGAGGGAGGGCGGATGCCCGAGGAGTGGCTCGAGGCGCTGGCCCCGCTGGGCACCGACTGGCGCAAGCCCTACCTCGAGACGGCGCCCTGGATCGTGGTGCTCTTCGCGCAGCGCCACGGCCTCTGCACCGATGGCGAGCGGCGCACGCACTACTACGTGCGCGAGAGCTGCGGCATCGCCGCGGGGTTCTTCATCGCGGCCCTGCACGAGATGGGGCTGGCCACGCTCACGCACACGCCGTCGCCCATGACCTTCCTGTCGGAGGTGCTGGAGCGCCCGCGCCACGAGCAGCCCTACATCCTCTTCCCCGTGGGCTACCCGGCCGCCGACGCCACGGTGCCGGATCTGCGGCGCAAGGCGCTGGACGAGGTGGTGGTCTGGCGCTGACCGGTCAGCCGAGGTCGTCGAAGGCCGGGTCGTAGGCCACGACGCCGCGGGCGCCGTCGAGGGCTCCCGGCTGCAGCTGCACCGCCTGGAAGGCGTCGCCGCCGCCCCAGGCGTCGTGCAGCCCCCACGTGGACGCGGGGCGGAAGCCGAAGCGGGCGTACCAGCCGGGGTCGCCGAGCAGCACCACGAAGGCCGCACCCTGCGCCCGGGCCGCACCGAGGGCGTCGACCACGAGGGCGCCGCCGAGGCCCCTGCCCTGGTGCTCGGGCAGCACGGCGACCGGCGCCAGGCCGAGCCCGCCCGTGGCCCCCGCCACGGTGACCGGGCTGAGGGCCACGTGGCCCACCACGGCCCCGTCCACCTCCCCCACGCGGGACAGCGTGAGCCGGGCCGTGCGTCGCAGCGCGTCCACGAGGTCGGCCTCGCCGGGCCCGGGGAAGGCGGCGAGGTGCACGCGGCGGATGGCCGCGAGGTCGTCGGGGTGCTCGGGACGGGTGCGCAGGGGGGACTCCGGGGGGCTGTCCTCCGCGCCGAGGTCAGCTCCCCGGCGCGGTGAAGCCCACCTTGGTGTGGGTGCCGTCGCAGAAGGGCTTGTTCCCCGACGCGCCGCAGCGGCAGAGGAAGGCGCGGGTGCCGCGCTTCACGGCGCGCCCGGTGCCGCAGGTGACCTCGTGGGCGCCCTCGATGCGCAGGGGACCGTCGGGCTGGGCCTGCACCGACAGGGGACCGGGCTCGCCCCAGTCGGGCAGGCTCGCGGGGGGCGGGAACTCGCCGGTGGCGGTGAACCCGGCCTCGTGGTGGGAGCCGTCGCAGAAGGGCTTGCGCTTCGAGGCGCCGCAGCGGCACAGCGTGGCCCGCGTGCCCGCGGCGGCGCCGCCCACCTGCAGGTCACCGCGCACGGCGTACGGGCCGTTCTCGAGCACCGCGACCACGTTGCGGCCCGACGGCTGCTCCTGCGCGCCGCCGTCGAGGCGCTCCACGGCGATGGCGCCCGACGGGCAGCGCTCGGCCAGGGCGAGCAGCTCCTCGGGGCTGGCGGCGTCGGGATCGATCCACGGACCCTGCACGTTGGCCTTGAACACCGCCGGCTGCGACAGGACGCAGGCCCGGCTGTGGATGCAGCGCGTGCCGTCGAAGCGGATCCGCGTGTGCTTGCCGTCGACGATCTCCATGGTCCCTCCCGGGTCGTACGGGTCCGCTAGCCTGGGGACGGAGGCCACGCGGGGCCACGGGTCTGCCGGGGACAACCTGGGACGTCGCACCTGCCCCGGCGCCACGCTCAGGGGATGACGCGCGTCTCGCCGCTCGCGCCGGGGCTGCCGCCTGCCCCCGCCGACGTGCCGCCCGCCCCGCCGCTGCCGTGGGTCAGCGTGTTGCCCGCCAGCGTGGGCAGGCTGCCCTCGATCCACAGCGCGAAGGAGGGGCCGCCGGCGCCCCCGCCACCCTCGCCGCCGTCGCCGCCGTCGCCGCCCTTGCCGCCACGTCCGCTGGACGAGGTGCCGAGGGCGCAGGTGATGGTCTTGCCGCTGCCGCCGGCGCCGCCGGTGCCGCCGCGACCGCCGCGGCCACCGCGACCGCCCGCGCCGCCGTCGGACGCCGCCAGGGTGCTGTCGCGCACCACGGCCCCCGGGCTGTCGAGGATCACCACGGCGAAGGAGCCGCCCCCGGCGCCGCCGCCGGTGCCGAGCGTGGCGGCGCACGCGCCGCCGCCGCCGCCGCCGCCGCTGGACCCGGACTGGAGCGCGCCGCAGTTCGTGGTGCAGTACGACGGCCCGCCGAGGCCGCCCTTGCCCCCGGTGCCGTCGGTGCCGTCGGTGCCGTCGGTGCCCGGACCGCCGTGCCAGCGCAGATCGGTGTCGAAGGCCCCGTCGGCTCCGCCCTGGCCATCGTCGCCGTCGTCGCCGGGGTCACCCGGGTTGCCGTCGCGGGGGACGAGGGTGCCCGAACCGCACTGGCCGGACTGGTTGGTGGCGCCGCCGCCCTGCAGGCCCTGGAGGCCCGTGTGGCCGCAGGGCGAGGCCCCGCCGGCGCCGCCCATGGGGGCCGAGAGCGAGCGGCAGCCCGTGCTGCAGGTGCCCCCCACGCCGGGGTCGCCCTCGTCGCCCGGATCGCCGTCGGCGCCGTCCACGCCGTCGGCGCCACGCTCGCCGCGGCCCGCGGACACCGTCACGCCGACGAGCTCGAGGCCGGGGCTGCGCACCACCAGGGCGCCCACGCTGGAGGCGCCCGGCTGGGTGGGGGCGGGGCTCGTGAGGGTGACGTCGGCCACCACCGTGCGGCTGGTCAGGTCGACCGCTCGCAACGCCACGACGTCGCCCGAGGCGTCGGGCGTGCCGCGGATCTCGGTGACGAGGCCGGGCACCCGCGCCCACCCCCCCGTGGAGCTGTAGCCGCCGAAGACCGAGACGCCGTCCACGAGGTCGAGGGTGCCCGTGAAGGTGCCCTCCGACAGGTAGACGTGGTCCTTGCCCGGGGTCTGGGCCACCTTCGCGAGGGCGGCCTCGAGGCTCTTCAGGGGGGTGCCGAGGCTGCCGTCGCCGCTGTCGTCGTTGCCGGTGGGTGCCACGAACACCGCGCGCGCGGCCTCGCCGTCGATGCCGTCGCAGTCGGCGTCCACGCCGTCGGGATCCGGCAGGTCGACGCCGGTGGGCACGCAGGGCGCGTCGGTCTCGGTGCCGCTGTCGACGCCGCTGTCGGCGCTGTCGGTGCCGCTGTCGGAGCTGTCGGACCCGGAGTCGGCGCCGCTGTCGGAGCTGTCGTCGGCGGCGTCGGTGTCGTCGCCCGCCTTGTCGAAGCTGCGGATCAGGTTCTTCGGGCCCTCGCAGCCCGCCACGACGGTGCTGACGACGGCGACGGCCACCAGCACGCGTGCGCCGGGGCGCAGCATCCGCCGGAGTGGGCGAGCGAACGGGGACATCGTGGAGCTTCCGGCAGGGGGCCCTCCGGGTATGCCCCCGATGTCGGGTGGGTGCAAGCGGGCCCGATCCGGGCGCTCCCGGGGGGCGCCGGTGCTACCGTGCCGGCGGAGGTGGCATGCCTTCGGGGCTCGTCCTCGACACCGCGCGCGGGATGCTCGGCCAGGCGATCCCGGCCTGGCAGGACGTGGCCATCCGTCGCCTCGGGTTCGTGGGGCGGCTGGCGGCGGGCTTCGGGCTCGGCGGGCTGGCCCTCGTGGCCCTGCGCCAGGACAACCTGGGAGATCGGGCGGCGCACACCCGGCCCTGGTGGCCGTTGGCGCTGTGGGTGGTGGCGAGTGCCCTGATGGCCTGGGGCGTGGCGCGGCCCTCCCCCCCCGCGGCGCGCCGCGTCGACCTGGGCCTCGTCTGGCTCGTGCTCAGCTGCGTGCTCGCCGCGGTGTTCCGGCACGGGCTGCCCTACGTGGCCAGCGACGTCGTGCGCGGGGTCAGCCCCGTGGCCGTGGCGTTGCTGCTGTTCGCGGTCATCATCCCTGTGCCGCCGCGCCGCTTCCTCCTGGCTGCGGTGCTGGGGGTGCTCGCCGATCCCCTGGTGCTCGGCGCCTTCGTCACGCGGGGCCACCCGATGCCGCCGTGGAACCTGTGGCTGTGGCTGCACGCGCCCGATCTCTTCGCGCTCCCGCTGGCGTGGGTCACGGCCACCTCGCTCTTCGACCTGCGCGCGCAGGCCGAGCGCGCCCAGGAGATGGGGGCGTGGCGGCTGGAGCGTCGCCTCGGCGCCGGCGGCATGGGGGAGGTGTGGGTGGCCCGTCACCGCCGCCTCGCCCAGCCCGTGGCGGTGAAGCTCGTGCGTCCGGGGAGGCTCACGGGCTCGGAGGCCAGTCGGGCCGACCTGCTGGCGCGCTTCGAGCGCGAGGCGCGGGTGACGGCGCAGCTCCGGTCGCCCCACACGATCCGCGTCTTCGACTTCGGCACCACCGAGGACGGCGTCTTCTACTACGCGATGGAGCTGCTCGACGGCGTCGACCTGGACCGGCTCGTGGCCGACCAGGGACCGCTGCCGCCCGCGCGGGTGCGCCATGTGCTGCTGCAGATCTGCGACGCGCTCGCCGAGGCCCACGAGGCCGGGCTGGTGCACCGCGACGTGAAGCCCGCGAACGTGATGCTGTGCCGTCGGGGCACGGTGCACGACGTGGCCACCGTGCTCGACTTCGGGCTGGCCCGGGAGGTGGACCCCGAGGCCGCGCAGCTCACCGCGGGGGGCGCGCTGCTGGGCTCGCCCGTGGCGATGGCCCCCGAGATGGCGCAGCGCGACCAGGCCACGCCCCGCAGCGATCTCTACGGCCTGGGCTGCATCGCCTTCTGGCTGCTCGCGGGCGAGCACGTCTTCCGTGCCGGCACGGTGGGGGCCTGGCTCGTGGCGCACGCCACCGAGACGCCGCGACCGCTCGGTGCGGTGGCGCCCCAGCCCATCCCGCGGGATCTGGAGCGCCTCGTGGCGCGCCTGCTCGCCAAGGACCCCGCGGATCGGCCCGCCTCGGCGCGGGAGGTGGCGGAGGCGCTGGAGGCCCTCGACCTGCCGGCCTGGACCTCGACGGACGCGGCGGCGTCGTGGGCACGGGGGGAGGGCCACGCCACGCCGTCCGGAGACCCCGTGGACCCGGGCGCGGCCGACGCCACGTGGAGCCCGTCGTAGGTCGGGTCCGACGGGACGAGGGTGCCCGGCCGACGCTGGCCGCCCTCCGTCCGTCGGGTCAGACTCGTCGGATGCCCGGTCTCGTCCGCACGCACCCCCTCGGCAGCCGGGGCCTGCTCCTCGACCTGCACGGCTCGCTCGCGCCCTGCACCCTGTCGTGCGTGTTCTGTCCCGTGTCCCTGCGCAGCCACCGCCACCCGGTGCCCTCGCGACCTCGGCTCGTGCAGGAGGTGCTGGACGAGGTGGCCGCGCTGCTCGATGCCCACGCGCCCGGCGAGGTGGAGCTGGTCTCCGACGACGTGCTCGCCTTCCCGGGCCTGCTCGATCTCGTGACCCTGCTGCGCGGGCGGGGAGTGGCCGTGCGCGTCACCACGCCGGGCTTCCGGCTGGCCGACGGGCGGCTCGCCCGGCATCTCGCGGGCGCCGGGGTGCGCGTGCACCTCACGCTCTGGTCGCGGGACCCGGCCACCGCCGCCGCGATCACCGGGGTGCCCGACGCGCTGGAGCGCCTCGCGGCGGGGCTGGCGGCGGCGCAGGCGGCGGGGGTGGAGGTGGAGCTGGGCACCGTGCTCACGGCGCGCAACGCCCACGAGCTGGCCGACCTGGCGGCGTGGGCGGGGGAGCTCGGCGCCACCACCTTCACGGTGCGGGTCTTCCACCCCGACATCGCCGCGCCCACGCCGGCCTACGTCGACCAGTACCCGGACTACGCCGAGGTGGTGCGCGGGCTGGCCCGGGCGGTGGCGGCCGAGGGCGCGCCGCACCTGCAGGTGGTGAACCTGCCGTGGTGTCGCGTCCCCCTGTCCCTGGCCTCCGCGCCGGGCCTGCGCGTGCTGTCGGCGCCCAACGAGGAGCGCTTCCACCCGTGGGCCGCCTGCGAGGCCTGCGCCGTGCGTGCCCACTGCTCCGGCACCCACCCGGTGTACGCGGCGCGCCACGGGGAGGCGCCGCCCGATCCGGCGGCCGCGGCCGCGGCCTGGGAGGCGCAGTGCGATCGTCTTCGCTGACCGTGCTGCTGCGGGGGCTCGCCACCCTCCTGCTCACCACCACCGTCACCCTCGTGGCCTTCCTGGGGATCCTCGAGGCGTACGTGCGCCTCGCCACGCCGCGGCCGCGCATCAACATCGTGCGGAACGACGGCCTGCGGCGCCTGGTGGAGGTGGAGGGCACCTGGACGTGGACCGAGTCGCCGCGGGGGGCGGAGGCGTACGCGGGCTGCCTGGAGGCCCACGGCGAGGCGGTCCCCCGGGTGCTCGTGGTGGGCAGCTCCATCGCGTACGGCACCGACGTGGGGCCCGAGGCGCCCTTCACCGTGCGCCTCATGGAGCGTGCGGCCGCCCGAGGCGAGCCCTGGTGCCTGCTCAACGTCGCCCAGCCCGCGATGGTGGGGGAGCAGAAGCTGGCGCTGGCCCGCGCACACCTGGGCGAGAGCGGGGCCCGGGTGCTGCTCTGGGAGGTGTGGGGCGAGGTGGGGCACTTCGCGCGCGTGGGTGACCGGGCCTACCTGCCCACGGTGGGCATGCACGTCGACGCCGACGGGGTGCCCGCCATCCCGTGGCTCCCGCTGGCGCCCGGACTCCACCACGGCCTGCTGCGGTGGTCGCGCGGGTGGGAGTACCTCAGCCTCCGGGCGTCCGCGCCGCGCGTGGTGACGCTGGACGCGCGCTCGCCCGCCGAGGGCATCGCGCTCGCGCAGGCCATGGCGGAGGTGGCGCGGGCCCACGATGCCGTGCTGCTCCCGGTGATCGCCACCCCGCTGCCCGCCTCGGGCACGAAGATCCTGTGGAAGCGCCAGGAGCCCGTCCACCTCGCGATCGCCTCCTGGCTGACGGGACAGGGCATCGCCTGGGTCGACCTGGGCGGGGCGCTGGAGGGCGAGGACATCCTGCCGCTGCGGGCGGATCCCTGCTGCCACTTCTCGGAGGCCGGGCACGCGCGGGTGGCCGAGGTGCTGGAGGTGCCGCTGCGGGAGGCGCTGGCCGCAGGCGAACCGTGACCGCCGCGGCGATTGCGGACCGGGGAAGGTGACGGTACGATCGGGATCGTCGCGGGTCTGCCGCGACGGAGGCAGGGTGATCGCGTCGTCCAGCTCCAGGCCCCTCGGCGCAGCGAGCCTCGTGCTCCTGCTGCTGGGGCCGGGGTGCGCGTCGGAGCCCCAGCCCGACGCACCTCCCGAGCTCCCGCAGGCCGAGGCGCCGCGCGGGGCCGAGGGCCTCACCGACGGCGCCCCGGAGGCCCCCTTCCGCGCGCACCGCCTCACCCGGGCACAGCTGGGTCGGGCCGCAGGCCACCTGCTCGGCGTGCCCGTGGACGCGGCGCGTTGGCTGCCGCCCGACGTGGCTTCGCTGGGCTTCGACAACACCGAGGGCGGCCTGTACGTCTCGCCCAGCTTCCTGCAGTCCTGGCGCGCGGCCGTGCGCGAGGCGGTGGAGCTCGCCCTCCATCGCGGCGACGTCGCCGCGTCCTGGTCGTTCCAGGAGCTCGCGGTGCGGGCGCGGCTCACGTGGCTCGACGACCTGCAGGCCGGCATCGACGGCCTGCCCACCTCCGGCTGGACCGACGAGCGCCTCGTGGCCGTGGTGCCCTTCGACCTGCCGCTGCGCACCACGGTGTCGGGGCTCCACACGCTGCGCGTGGTGCACCGTGCGCAGCTGTCGGCCGACGAGCTGCCGCAGTGGGAGGTGGACCTGCAGGACGTGCTCGCGGTGGACCGCCGCTGGGATGCCGGCACCTTCCGCACCATCGACGAGGTGCAGGTGGAGCTCGACGCGGGCACGCACGTCTTCCAGGGCGTGAACCTCGGCGCCGGCGTGGTGAGCGTGGAGGTGCTGCCGCCGCCGGGCACCCCGCCGAACCCGGCGCGGGCGGCGCTGCTCTCCTGCACGCCGGCCACGCGCGCGGACTGGGAAGCCTGCGCCGCCGAGATCCTCGAGCCCTTCGCCCACCGGGCCTGGCGTCGACCGGTCACCGCGGAGGAGGTCGACGGCCTCGTGGGCGTGGTGGCACAGGTGGCCGCCGACACCGGAGCGCCCTTCGACGCGGCCCTGGGCCAGGCGCTGCAGGCCGTGCTGCTGTCGCCGCACTTCCTCTTCCGCTTCGAGGACGAGGGCATCGGCCCCGTGTCGGCGCTCGAGCTCGCCAGCCGCCTGTCGTTCGCGCTGTGGGCGTCGGTGCCCGATGCCGAGCTGCTCGACCTGGCCGAGTCGGGCGCGCTGCTCGACGCGGGCGTGCTCGATGCGCAGGTGCGGCGCATGCTGGCCTCCCCGCACGCCGAGGGCTTCGTCGAGGACTTCGGGGGGCAGTGGCTCGGCCTGCACAGCCTCGATCTGGAGCAGCGCGACGTGGCGCGCTTCCCGCTGTTCGGCGAGCCGCTGCGGGCCGCGATGCGCGCCGAGTCCCTGGCGCTCTTCGGACGCTTCGCGCGCGGCGAGCTCACGCTCCCGGAGCTGCTCACCACGCCCACGGGCACGGTCCAGGCGCCCCTGGACGCGCTGTACGGGCTCCCGGGTCCGTCCACGAGCGCCGACCTGGGATCGGTGGGACGGCGCGGCCTGCTGGGCACGGCGGCCTTCCTGACGATGACCTCGGCCGAGGTCCACCCGTCGGTGGTGCACCGTGGGCTCTTCGTGCTCACCACCCTGCTCTGCGAGGGCGTCGAGGGCCCGCCCCCCGGGGTGGCGCGGCTGATGCCCGGCCAGGACCCGCGCGAGGCGGCGGTGTCCCGCGCGAACAACCCCGCCTGCACCCGCTGCCACGACCGCATGGACCCCATCGGGCAGGCGCTCGAGGGCTTCGACGCGGTGGGGGCGCGGCGCAGCACCTACGCCGACGGCGCGCCGGTCTCCGCCGAGGGCGCGCTCGACGACGGCACCCCGGTGTCGGGGCTGGACGGCCTCGCCACGCTGCTCGCCGACGACCCGCGGCTGCCGGTGTGCCTCGCGCGCCACCTCACCACGTGGAGCCTGGGGCGGGCCCTGCACCCCGACCACCCGGCGGTGCTCGCGGTGGCCGAGGCGCTCACGGGCCCCGACGCCTCGCTGCCCGACGCGATGGCGGTGCTCACCCAGGCCGAGGTCTTCCGGCGCCACCTCGAGGTGATCCGGTGAGCCGCCGGCCTCCCACCCCGGGCGGGCTCTCGCGCCGCGCCGTGCTCCGCGGGGCAGGTGCGGCCGTGGCGCTGCCCTTCCTGCCCTCGCTGCTGCCGCGCGCCGAGCGGGCGCATGCCGCCGACCTGGCCGCGCGCCCCCGCTTCGTCGCCATGTACGCGCCCTGCGGCGCCTACATGCCGCGCTTCACGCCGGCGGGCTGGGGCAGCCAGTGGACACCGGGCCCCACCCTGGAGCCGCTGGCGCCGTGGAAGGCCCAGACCACGGTGCTGTCGGGGCTCACGGCCTCGGCCACCTTCTCGGAGCTCGACGGCTTCCACCGGCGCGCCACGGCCTCGTGGCTCACGTGCACGCCCATCAAGGCCACCTTCGACGCCGGCGACCTGTCGAACGGCTGGAGCCTCGATCAGGTGCTGGCCGACAGCCGCGACGCCGCCCAGGCCTGGCCCTCGCTCCAGCTGGCGCCGCGCATCGGCAACCTCCGCATCGAGCCCGAGCTGCACTACTCGATGGTCTACATGCAGACCGTCTCGTGGCGCGGTGGGCTGCCGATGACCGGCCTGTCGTCGCCGTCGGAGCTCTGGCGGCGGCTCGTGGGCACGGGCGCCGCGGACTGGTCCGAGATGGAGCAGACCCTGGAGCGGCTGCGCGGCCGCTCGGTGCTCGACCGGGTGCTCGACGACCTCGACGCCGTGCAGCAGCGCGCGGGCGCCGACGACAGCCTGCGTCTCGACGAGTACCTCACGGGGCTCCGGGAGCTCGAGCGCTCGCTGGATCGCCCCCGGGTGGACGACGCCTGCGGCCTGGAGCCGCCGGAGGGTCTCGAGGACGAGGTGCTCTTCGCGTACGAGCAGCAGATCGACGTGATGACCGACCTGCTCGCGCGGCTGCTGGCCTGCGACCTCACGCGCGTGGCCACGGTGATGCTGGCGGCGGCCGAGCCGTCCACCGTGCGCACCTGGCTCGGCCACACCCAGTCGCACCACTGGATCTCCCACCACCGCGACGACCCCGTGCTCGTGGAGCAGTACAGCGCCATCGACCGCGAGCAGGCCGGCGCGCTGGCCCACTTCGTGGGCGCCCTGGCCGGCACCGACGACGGCGTGGGCGGCACCCTGCTCGACAGCACCTGCGTGCTCTACGGCGGCGGCATGGGTGACGGCATGGCCCACGAGCCGGTCAACCTGCCCACCGTGCTGGTGGGCAGCGCCGGCGGCCGGCTGCGCACCGGTCTCCACTTGGACCTCGAGGGGCGTCGCCTCGCCGACCTGCACCTCACGCTGGGGCGCGCCTTCGGCCTGTCGCTGTCGAGCTTCGGCGACAGCGAGCGCATCGTGGACGACCTGCTCGCCTGATCCGCGCGGTGCCCGGTGCAGCCGGGTTGGCCGCACCCGCCGCGCCCCTGCCCAGAAAGCAGGAAGGGGCCCGACGGACGGACCGTCGGACCCCTCGTGCCGTGCGCCCGGAGGCGCCGGCGCCGCTCAGCGGGCGGCGAGCGAGGTGAGCTGGGTGATGCCCTCGGCCACCTTGACGCGACCGGGCTTCACGTCCTCATAGACCTGGACGCTGCCGTTCGGGAAGCGGACCTCGAGGCGGTCGACCTTCTCGGCGTCGCCCAGGCCGAAGGTGGCCGTGGGCTCGTGCTGCACGGCGCCGGTGACGCCGCGGATCTCGCGGACGAGCTGACGGTCGCCGATGGTGGCCGTGATGACCGCGCCGATGCCGTCGCGGTTCGAGGCGCTGCCCTCGGCCACGACCGCCAGCGAGCGGGTGTCGGTGCGGGTGTTCTGCAGCAGCACCAGCGCGGGGGCGTCGTGGCCCGGCGCGTGGTCGCAGTTGCGGAGCATCAGGTCGGAGCGGCCGTCGCGGTCGGCATCCATGATGGTGGCGACGTAGCCGTCCTCCACCCGGTCGGCGCCCTCGAGGTAGCCCACCTCGGTGAAGCTGCCGTCGCCGTTGTTGCGGAACAGGCGGTTGCGCTCGTGCCCACCGAAGGAGAGCGTGGGCGCGGCGGCCTCGCCGGCGGCCTTCGGGTGCGCCAGGTCGCCCTTGAACTCACGCAGGATGGTGAGCATCGGGTTGGGGTCGGCCTCGTGGGCGGCGGCGAAGAACTTCGCGTTGAAGAGCGCGTCGCCGTGATCCGTGGCCACCGGCGCGTCGCCGTCGGTCTCGGACTCGGACAGGCCCTCCACCACCGAGGCGGCGAAGAAGACGTCCTCGATCTCCTGCTCGCCGCCCGACCAGAGGCCGTTCGGGACGTACAGGTCGAGGCGGCCGTCGTCGTTGTAGTCGATCCACTCGGCCACGGCGGGGGCGCTGCCGGCCCAGCGGACGCCGGCGGCCTCGCCGACCTCCTCGAAGGTGCCGTCGCCCTTGTTGTGGAAGAGGACGTTCGGCGGCAGGCCGTTGCGCACCATGTCGAGCGCCTCCTTCATGCCCGCGTGATCCTTGGGATCGAGCGAGGCGAGGAGGGCGCGCGAGCCGCGCAGGTCGATGGCCGACATGTACACGTCGAGGTGGCCGTCGCCGTCGTAGTCGCCGACCGCGGTGCCCATGCCCCAGCCCGAGTGGGCCAGGCCCTGCTCGGCCGCGACCTCGCGGAACTTGCCGTCGCCCTGGTTGTAGTAGATCGGGCTGGCGCTGCCGGAGTCGTCGGTGATGAGCACGTCGGGCAGGCCGTCGCGGTTGAGGTCGGTGACCAGCGCGGCGTGCGGGTAGACGTGGCGGGGCTCGCCCTTCGCGACGTCGTCGGGACCGATGGCCAGCTCGCCGAAGGTCCAGTCGCCCTGGTTCAGCCACACGCCCTGGGAGGCGAGGGTGGCCGGGGTGGCGTCCTCGGAGAGCTGGTTGGTGAAGTCGCGGGCGCCGGGGAAGCCGACGTACACGTCGAGCAGGCCGTTGCCGTCGAAGTCGCCCGTGGCGATGGGCATCGAGCGGTCGTACTTGCGGTTGCGGGTGAGCACGTCGCCCTTGCGCTCGAAGGTGCCGTCGCCGCGGTTGCGGTAGGCCACGAAGTCGCCCTGCTCGGTCTCGCCGGGCTCGACGAAGCGGGCGAGGACCAGATCCTTGTGCCCGTCGTTGTCGAAGTCGGCGATGGCGGCGGACTTGACCTTGGTCTCGCCCTGCAGGCCCATGCGCTCGGTGACGTCCTCGTAGCCGGTGGCCGTGCGCTTCATGAGCTTCATCGGGCCGTAGCTGCCGAGGAGGATGTCGGCGGCGCCGTCGCCGTCGACGTCACCGGCGGCGATGGCGTAGCCGCCGCGGCGGATGGCCTCGGAGCGGCTGCCGAAGTCCATCGAGGCCAGGCCGAGGTCGGCGGTGGCGTCGGTGAAGGTGGGCGCGCGGCCCTGGAGCTCGAGGGACTCGCCCTTCACCAGCTCGAGGGCCTGCAGGCGCGTGCCCTCGGGGGTGGAGGCGAGGCGGGCGAGGAACTCGCCGCGATCCTGGCGACGGACCCCGTCGGCGCCGGTGCCGCGGACGTCGAAGGCGACCCGGGCCTGGACGCCGTCGGCGGTGCGCTCGAACTTCTCCACCTCGAAGGTGGCGCTGGCCACCTGGGTGAGGCCGAGGCCCGCGATGGAGGCCTGCAGACCCGTGCTGCCGCTGGCCGACCAGGCGAGCTCGGCGACGTCGTCGACCGTGCGCACCAGGGTGCGGCTGCCGGCGGCGAAGTCGGGGCCGGTGGCCTCGGCGGCCGAGGCGGGCAGCGCGCCGCCCTCGAAGGCCTTGGCGAGCGGGCCGAAGACGTCGTCGCGGAGGTCGCGGTACAGCTCGAGATCGGGCTTGATGGACGCGTACGCCGGGGAGGCCTCGAGGGCCTCCTGCACGCCCTGGAGGCGATCGGAGGGCGAGGGGGCCGCAGCCTGCTCGGACTGCGGGGCGACCGGTGCGGTGGCGCAGGCCATCGCAGCGAGCATCAGGGGAACACTCAGGGTCGGTCGCATCATCGGGGTCTCCTGGTCGGCCGGGTCGATCAAGGGGGGCGAGGGAGAACGCTCCCTCGTGCACGGGTGTGACCACGCCCCAGGCGTGACACGCACTCTCGGTCCCGCGCGATTCTAATCGAGTCTACCAGAGGCACGGGCGCGAAATCGGTGTCAGCGAGGTCACAACGTGAATCACGGCACGATCTCGATCCCTTTCCCACGCCGTCGCTGTGTGCAGGCTGGCGCGCGGCGCCGATCCGGTCGCGTCACGGAGACAGGCCTGCGGGCTGCCTGATCGCCCCCGTGGCCGCCTCCGCGGCGGCGTGGACCGAGGTGGTGGTGTCGGGCCAGTGGACCGTGAGATCCACCAGCGTGGCGGACGGGTCCCGGGCTGTGGGCCAGAAGCTGGCGGGGCCCGCGCCCTCGTCGCCGCCCGACTTCGTGACGCGCCAGGCCGCCGTGGTGCCGTCGCTCCAGCGCCCCACCACCTTGGCCCCCACGGCCTCCTGCCCCGTGTGCACGGTGGCGGTGACGGGTCCGAGGCCGTGCGCGCAGCCCGCACCGAGCAGCACCTGGAGCGGGCGCCCGGGCGCCTCGCGGTCGATCGGCAGGAGCAGCAGGTCGGGGCAGCGGTTGCCGTCGAGGTCGGCCACCACGAGCCCGCGGGCCCCGTAGGGCTGGCCGAGCGGCCCGTCGGTGCTGCGGCGGAACCGCCCGTCGGGCTGCTGCATCAGCACCACGGTCTCCTGGGCCCACGGCTCGTCGAGCTCCTCGAAGCCGGAGGCCGCCACCAGGTCGGGACCGTCCCGGCCGTCGAGGTCCACGATCCAGCTGGACCAGGTGATGGGCACGTCGCCCCCCAGGGTGGTGGGCACGGCGGCGCCCAGGGCCTGGGTGACGTCGGTGGCCTCGCCGTCGGCACCGAGCCGCAGCAGGGTCTGGCGTCCGTGGTCGCCGCAGTAGACGTCGAGCAGGCCGTCGCCGTCGATGTCGCCGGCCCCGCACCCGCGCGGCCGCGACGCGTGCTCGCCGTCGAAGGGGGCCGCGAAGGGGCGCCGCGTGAACACCCCGGTGAGGCCCCGGTAGGCGCGCGCGGGCGGCTCGCCGAAGCTGTAGGTGAGCAGGTCGAGGTGGCCGTCGAGGTCGAGGTCGAGGGTGAGCAGGCCGCTCTCCACCGGGTCGGGCAGCGTGCTGATCGAGCGCGCGAAGGTGAGCCCCGGGCGGCCGCGGAAGACGAAGGGCGGACAGGTGCCCTGCATGCGCACCACCAGATCCAGGCGGTCGTCGGTGTCGAGGTGCAGCGCGTGCACGCCCTGGGGGGTGGGGCTGTCGCAGCCCTGCACGGGCAGCGCCCCGAGGCCGGCGGCGTCGGAGACGTCCTCGAAGGTGCCGTCGCCGCGCCCCTTCAGGAGGGTGAGGCGCACCTCCAGGTCGCCGAGGTCGGTGTCGGTGGGGATCGCGACCTCGGGCACCACCAGATCCACGTGGCCGTCGGCGTCGAGGTCGGTGGCCACCACGCCGAAGGCGAGCCCCTGCGTGACCTCGGTGCCCGGGCCGAAGTCCAGGCCGCCGCGATCCAGGTGGCAGGTGAGGCGACCGGGGTGGCGGCTCGCGCACACGTCGAGCCAGCCGTCGCCGTCGAGGTCGGCCAGGGCCGCGTCGGTGTGCGGCACGGTGAGGATGCCGTCGGGCAGGGTGGCCTGGCGTGGATCCACGGCCAGGGTGCAGGGGGTGAAGGCGCCCCCCAGCGGACCGCAGCGGGTGGCGCGGCCTTGGCCGGTGTCGTCGGGTCCGTCGGTGTCGCTGTGCGTGGACGGCCCGGTGTCGTCGCGTGGCCCGCTGTCGTCGGTGCCGCTGTCGGTGTCGTCGGCCCCGACCTTGTCGTCGAGGGGGGGGCCGCAGGCCACGAGCCACAGGAGGAGGGTGCGCGTCATCGGGTCCCCGGCGGACCCGTCACGCTAGCACCGGGCCCTCCGCCCTGCCCGGGGGTGCGCGTCGCGGAGGGGCCCGTGGATGGGCTAGGCTGGCAGGACCGCGGCCGTCGCCGCGTGGCGAGGAGGACGATGCGGCGCGCCGGGCCCACGCGGAGGACCACGCTGTCGCTCGTGCTGCTCGGCGCCTGCGGGCTCCCGTCGGACGTCCCCGACGAGGGCGACGACACCGCCCCCCCGGCCGACGAGGTGGCCGAGCCCCTGGTGCCGGGCGTGCCGCTGCGTCGGCTCACCCGCGCCGAGATCGAGCGCTCCCTCGAGGCCCTCTACGGCCTCGACCTGGACCTGCGCACCCGCCTGCCCGACGACGACCTCGTGGAGGGTCTCGACAACCAGGCGTCGGGGCTCACCGTGCCCGAGCTGCTGCTGGAGCAGCTCGACCGGCTGGCCCTGGAGCTGGCGCGGGAGGCCACGGCCCGTGTGGCGCGCCCCACCGACGTGCAGCGCGTCGAGGTGGAGGACGTGCCCCCCGCCACCGGCGTGGCGGTGGAGCTGCCCAGCGCCGAGGGCACCTGGTGGCTGCTGTGGGGACGGGCGGCGCCGGTGGAGCTGACGGTGCAGGCCCCGGCGGACGGGACGTACGCGCTGCGGGTGCCGGCCTTCTCCACCTGGGGACCGGGCGTGGCCCAGGCCGACCTGGAGCTGCGGGTGGACGGCGTGACGCAGGGCGTGCGCACCGCGCGGGGCAGCCAGGAGGCGCCCGACCACGTGACGTGGCCGCTGGCGCTGACGGCCGGCAGCCACGCGGTGTCGCTGCGCCTGCGCAACGGCTCCCTGTCGTCGGGCGTGGCCGAGGACGGCTCCAGCGTGGAGCTCGGCGAGGTGGGGGTGGGCCTCGACGCGGTGGAGCTGCGCGGCCCGCTGGCCGCCGACGAGGGCGCGCCCGGTGCGCTGCGCGCCCGGCTCGTGCCCTGCGATCCCGAGGAGCCGCGGGCGCAGGTGGCCTGCGCGGAGCAGGTGCTGGCCGACCTGGCGCCCCGGGCCTGGCGTCGGCCGGTCACCAGTCCCGAGGTGCAGGCCCTGGTGCGGCTGGTGGAGGCGGCCATGGACGGGGGGGCCACCTGGGACGACGGGCTCGCCACCGCGCTGCACGCGCTGGTGCTGTCGCCCCACTTCCTCTTCCGGGTGGAGCGCGGCGAGGGGCCCGTGGACGCGGGCACCCGCGCGCTCACCCCCCACGAGCTGGCCACGCGGCTGTCGTACCTGCTGTGGGCCGAGCCGCCCGACGCCGCGCTGAGGGCCTGCGCCGACGCGGGTGCCTTGGTGCTGCCCGAGGGCGACTGCGGCCTGGCTGCGCAGGTGGACCGCCTGCTGGCCGACGCGCGGGCCACCGCGCTGGTGGAGCGCTTCGGGCGGCCGTGGCTCGACGTGGCGGATCCGGCGCGCGCCCAGCCGGCCACCGACGCCTTCCTCGAGGCCCTGCTGCTGGGGGACGCGCCCCTGGAGGCGGTGGTGACGGGGGAGGGGATGGACGCGGCGGTGGCCGATCCCTCGCGGCCGGGCGGGGCCCTGGCGCTGCCCGAGGTGCTGCGGGCCACCAGCGAGGGCGACCGCACCAGCGTGGTGGCGCGCGGGGTGCTCGTGGCGGCGCGCCTGCTCTGCGACCCGCCGGATCCGCCGCCGCGCGAGGTGCCGATGCTGGAGCCCGGCGACAACGCCCTCGCCGCGCTCGACGCCCACCGCGCCAACCCGGCGTGTGCCTCCTGCCACCAGGGCTTCGATCCCTACGGCGAGGCGCTCGAGGCCTACGGGCCCGACGGGCAGGTGCGCACCGCCTACGCCGACGGGGCCCCGGTGCCGGCGCGCGCGACGCTCCCCGATGGCAGCGAGGTGGCGGGTGCGGAGGGCCTCGCCGACTGGCTCGCCGCCAACCCCGCCCTGCGCGCCTGCGTCACCAGCCAGGTGGGGCGCTATGCCTGGGGCGTGCCGCTGGGCGAGGCCGGAGGGCTGCTCCACGCGCTGCAGGTGGAGGGGCGCGACCGCGGCGGGTCGATGGCCGACCTGCTCCGCGCCGTCGCCCTGCACCCCGCCTTCCGCCGCCTGCGCGTGGCCGGGGAGGCGCCGTGAGCGTGTCGCGCCGGGGCTTCCTGAAGGGTCTGGGGTCGCTGCTGCCGCTGCCGGTGATGGCCTCGCTGCCGGGCACGGCGCGGGCGGCCTCGCGCAGCCCCAACTTCGTCTTCTACTTCGTGCCCAACGGCATGGTGCCCGCGCGGTGGGAGCCCGCGGAGGAGGGTGCCGGCTACGTCCTCCCCGAGCTGCTCGAGCCGCTGGCCGCGGTGCGCGACCGGGTCACGGTGCTCACGGGCATGGCCAACCCGCCGGCCTCGGCCTCCACCCTGGGGATGGACCACGCGCGCTGCACGTCGGCCTTCCTCACCTGCGCCGACCTGGGTCGCATGGACGCGCCGCCCGGGTACGGCGTGTCGATCGACCAGGTGCTCGCCGAGGGCCTGGGTCGCGACCTGCGCTTCCGGTCGCTGGTGCTGGGCTCCGAGAGCAGCCTGTCGTGCACCCTCGATGCCTGCGCCCGGCTGCACCACGTCTCGTGGTCCGACCTGGCCACGCCGATGGCCGTGGACATCCACCCCTCGTCGGTCTTCGCCCGGCTCTTCGGGGTGGCGGCGGCCGACGGCCAGTCGGCGGCGGCGCGGGTGCGCGAGCGTGCGGCCCGCCAGAGCGTGCTCGACCACGTGATCGGCCAGGTGGGCGACCTGCAGCGGGTGCTGGGTGGCGACGACCAGCTCGTGCTGCAGCAGTACCTCGACGGCGTGCGCGACCTGGAGCGGCGGCTCGGGGTGTCGGGCACCCTGTCGTGCGAGGCCCCGGAGCTCGCGCTGTCGGGCCTGGATCCCACGAGCCACGCCGAGGTGATGAACCGCCTGATCGTGCTCGCCCTGCAGTGCGGCCAGACGCGGGTGGTGTCGTACATGCTGGGCCACGGCCAGTCGGAGCGCACCTTCGGCTTCCTCGGCTACCCCGGGGGCCACCACAGCTACACGCACTCGGGCTCCGACCTGGGCGTGCGGGCCATCTGCCGCTGGGAGGTGGCGCGCTTCGCCGATCTCGTCGCGCGCCTCGCCGAGGTGCCCACGGCCACGGGCAGCCTGCTCGACGACACCTGGGTGCTGCTCGGCAGCGGCATGGGCCACGGCGCCGACCACGAGGCGGTGCGCCTGCCGCTGCTGCTGGCGGGGGGCGAGGGCGGCGGCTTCGTGCAGGGGCGCCACCTGCGGCAGCCCGACGGCACGCCCCTGTCGCGCCTGTACCTGTCGCTGCTCCAGTCGGCGGGGCTGCCGCAGACCACCTTCGGGGACGACGGGGATCGCCCGCTGCTGGAGCTGGGGTGAGGCGCTGGGTCCTGGCCGTGCTCACGGCCTGCGCCCCCCCGGAGGGCACCGGTCCCGACGACAGCGACAGCGACCCGCCCGCCGTCGACACGGACGAGACCGCCGTGGACCCGGGACCCGCCTGCCCTGTGGTGGACGAGGTGCTCGACCTGGGCCGCGTGGGCGACGACGACCTGACGGACCTGCGCGACCCGGCGCTGCGCTGGTGGGCGTTGC
Organism: Alphaproteobacteria bacterium; assembly: GCA_020632955.1. Classification (GTDB taxonomy): domain Bacteria; phylum Myxococcota_A; class UBA796; order UBA796; genus JACKEO01. Next base: position 328,068 of record JACKEO010000002.1, on the reverse strand, counting down.
AGGTGGTGCGGGCGCTGGAGCGCGACCCGCCCACGGCGACCTGGCTCGCCGACGTGGGGGGGGTGCAGGCCCGGCTCGCCGCACCGCCTGCGGGCCTCGCGACGGCGCTGGCCCCGTGCGCCGTGCAGGCGGGAGGCCCCGACCCCGTGGACGACGCGTCCTGCAGCGCGGCCTGCCTGCATCGCGTCGATCTCGCCCCGCCGGGTGCCGCGTGGACGGGCACGGTGGCCACCGTGGCGCCGCGGGCCCCCTGGGCCACCTGGGTGCGGCTGGCCGAGGGCGTGGGCGATGCCGTGGATGCCGCCGACGCCCTGCGCCAGGTGCTCACCGGCCTGCAGGAGGCGGGCGCCGTGGACCCCTTCCTCACCCACGCCGAGCCCGACGGGGCGCGCGCCGTGGCGGCGTGGACCGTGGAGCGGGTGCACCGGCAGGCCGCCTGGCACGCCGCGGCGGTCGCGGAGGTGGAGGCCTGCGAGGTGGTGCAGGAGGCCGCCTGTCCGCTGCCCGCGGTGGGCGAGGTGGTGACCGCCTGGCGCCAGCGCTTCCTGCCGGTGGACCCCGGCACCTTCCGCATGGGCTCCCCCGACGGCGACCCGCTGCGCGACGACGACGAGCCGGCCCACGAGGTGACGCTCACCCACCGCTTCCTGCTGGGGGAGCACGAGGTCACGCGCGACGCCTGGACCTTCGTGTCGGGGTCGGCAGCACCCGGGGCCGCCTGCGCCGCCACCTGCGCCGTGCGGAACGTGGCCTGGGTGGATGCGGCGGCCTTCGCCAACCGCATGTCGGACCTGGACGGGCTCCCGCGCTGCTACACCTGTGCCGGCGAGGGCTGCGTGGCGGCCCGGGACCCCTACGCCTGCCGCGGCTGGCGCCTGCCCACCGAGGCGGAGTGGGAGTACGTCGCCCGCGCAGGGGGCGTGGAGCGGGGCGGCCTGCCCGGCGGCGGCACGTTGCGCGACCCGCGCGCCGCGGTGCGCTGCGACGGCCCGCCCGCGGTCTACGGTCGCGCGTCGCTGGCCACCTGGGCCTGGTCGTGCCTCGACGGCGAGACCGGGGGTCCCCGTCCCGTGGGGCAGCGGACGCCCTCGCCCCTGGGCTTCGTCGATCTCGTGGGCAACGTCTGGGAGTGGTGCCACGACATCTACGCGCCGATCGCGCCCGAGGCGGCGGTGGACCCCGCGGGGCCCGACACGGGCAAGAACCACGTGCTGCGTGGAGGCTCCTTCTTCGACCCGCCCGCGCTGCTGCGCCTGTCGAACCGCAGCCGGGCCACCCCGGACGACGACGGACCCCTCTTCGGCTTCCGGCTGGCGCGCACGCTGGATCCGTAGGACCACCGGGGCCCCTCGACCGCAGGTGACGACGGCGGGGTGGCCTCCGGCGGTAGACTGGGGGCGGAGGATCGATGCGCAGGTGGCTCTGGGTGGTGGTGGTGACGGCGTGTGGGCCTGCGGGGGGGAAGGACGACGTCGACACCGACGTGACGACCGACAGCGGTGACTCCGACGTGGGGGACAGCGGCGACAGCGCGCCGCCCGACACCGATCCGCCCGGCCGCACCGGCCTCGCCCCGGTGGCCACCGCGGTCACGCCCGACGGCCTCGCCCTGGTGGGCCAGGCGGTGCGCGTGGAGGTGCAGGTGGCCGATCCCGACGGCGACACGCCCACCGTGGCCTGGGCCGTGCGGGGCGTGGGCGCCCGGCTGGTGGAGCTCGACGCCACCCACGTGGTGGTGATCCCCCGGGGCGTGGGCGCCCTCGAGGTGGAGGCGCTGCCGTCGGACGCCGAGGGGCCGGGCACGCCGGCGGTGGTGCGGCTGCAGGTGCACGATCTCGACGTGGGCCTCGACCACGGCCTCGGCCTCAAGCCCGACGGCACGGTGCTGGCCTGGGGCGACAACACCAATGGCATGCTGGGGGACGGCACCCACGACGCCCGTCCGGCGGCCGGCCCGGTGTGCGCGCCCGGCGCCACGGACTGCACCGGGTCCCCGCTCACCGACCAGGCGGCCGTGGCCGCGGGGCTGCTGCACTCGCTGTCGCTGGGACGGGACGGCCGGGTGTGGGCGTGGGGCGACAACATCGCCGGGCAGCTGGGCGACGGCACGCTCGACGAGCGGCTCACCCCGGTGCCCGTGTGCGACGTGGGCGCCTCCGACTGCGCGGCCGACCCGCTCACCGGCGTGGTGGCCGTGGCGGCCGGGGCGGCCTTCAGCCTCGCCCTGCGCGACGACGGCACCGTGCTGGCGTGGGGGGCCAACGACGACCACCAGCTCGGCGACGGCACCACCGAGGTGCGCCGCACGCCCGTGGAGGTGTGCGGTCCGGGTCCCGACGTGGGGCCCTGCACGGGCGCGCTCGACGGCGTGGTGGCCATCGCGGCGGGGCGCATCTTCTCCCTCGCGCTGCGCGAGGACGGTCGGGTGTGGTCGTGGGGCTCCAACGCCGCGGGCCAGCTCGGGCGCGGCGTGGGCGAGCTGGACGAGCGCGCCCACCCGGTGCTCGTGTGCGGGGTGGACGAGGTGGTGCCCTGCGACATGGGCCTGCAGGACGTGCTCGTGGTGGATGCCGGCTCCACGCACACCTTCGCGGTGCGGCAGGACGGCCTGGCCTTCGGCTGGGGGCGCAACGGCGAGGGCGAGCTGGCCACCGGGCACGGCGAGACCACGTGCGGCATCCTCCCGGCCTGCGTCACCTCGCCGGTGGTGGTGTGCTCCACCGCCATCGCGGCCTGCACCGACCCCTTCCGCGACCTGGCGCAGGTGGAGGCGGGCCTGGACTTCTCGGTGGCGCTCCGCCAGGACGGCACCGTGTGGTCCTTCGGCGCCAACCAGGAGAGCCAGCTGGGCGACGGCACCTTCAACCGACGCCGGGCGCCGGTGCAGGTGTGCGGGCCCGACGCGGCGCGGCCCTGCACGGCCTTCCTCGACGACGTGGCCGGCATCGCGGTGGGCGCCTACCACACGGTGGCGCTGCGCCAGGACGGCACGGTGTGGGGCTGGGGCGACAACCCCTTCGCGGTGGATCCCGACCAGCTCCCGAACACCAACCCCGTGCCCGCGCGGCTGCCGGGGTGGTGAGTGCACCCGCCGTCCGCGCCCTTCGCTGTGGCCGGAGGGTGCTGCGTGCGGCATGTTCCAGGGTCCCTGGCGGTCCTCGTGGCCGCGACGAGGTGAGGATGGTCCCGACCGGTCGGCTGCAGGCGCGCCCCCCGGGGTCGCCGCGCCGCCCGCCGACGCGGGGCGGGGGGGCGACCGGGTGGCGGGCTGCGGCCCGTGGGGCCCTGCTCGCCGGCTGCGGGGCCGTGCTGGTCGCCTGTGGGTCCGCGCCCGACCCGAAGGACCCCGACGACGGCGACACCGACCCCACCGTGGCGCCCCCCGTGGCCACGTCCCCCACCGACCTCGGCCTGCGCCTGCTCACCCGCGCCGAGCTCGACCACGCCGTGCAGGACCTGCTGGGCGTGGAGCTGTCGCCCTCGGCGGTGCTGCCCGAGCCGGTGGAGCGCGGCTACGCCACCGACGTGCGGGCGGGGTCGGTGGACGACAGCCTCGTGGAGGGCATGCTCCTCGCGGCCGAGCAGGTGGTGGGGGAGCTGGGCACCGCACGGCCGCGGCTCACGCGCACCCTCGAGCTGGAGGCGCTGCCGGGCCTCGAGGGCGAGCTGCTCACCTCGTCGGGTGCCGTGGAGCACACCTGGATCTTCCGCCTCGACGACTACACGCTGCACGTGCCCCTCACCCTCGAGGAGGCGGGACGCTGGCGCTTCACCTTCCGGCTCGGCTTCATCACCAACGACGGCGAGGCCCCGCTGCCGTCGTGGGAGCCCTTCTCGCTGCCGCTGCGCTTCGACGGCGAGGAGGTGGGCGTGCTCGCCCTGCCCACCTTCGGCACCGAGGGTCCCCCGGCGGTGATCGAGCTCGACGTCGACGCCGGACCGCACGTGCTCACGCTGCGCGTCGCGCCGTCGCGCACGCGGCTGGCCATCTTCGACAGCCTCACCGTGGGTCCCGTGGCCGAGGCCGGCGGGCCGCTCGCGGCGGTGGACGGCTGCCCCGTCGAGCCTGCGGATCGCGTGGTGGACTGCGTGTGGGGCGTGCTCCGTCCGCTGGCGGCGCGCGCCTGGCGGCGTCCCGTGGATGCGGACCGGCGCGCGGCGCTCGAGGCCCTGCTCCTCGCCGAGGCGCAGCGGGAGGGAGGGCCCCGGGAGGTGCTGGCCCAGGGCCTGCGTGCGGTGCTCGCCTCGCCTGAGTTCTGGTTCGTGGTGGAGGGCGGCGAGGGCACGGTCACCGACGGGCGCTACCACCTGTCGCCCGGTGAGCTCGCCACGCGGCTGGCCCTGCTGGTGTGGCAGAGCCTGCCCGACGACGCCCTGCTGGCCTGCGCCGAGCAGGGCGCGCTCGGGGTGGACGACGCCGGGCCCTGCGGCCTCGGGCCCCAGCTCGACCGCCTGCTCGACGACGCCCGCGCGCTGCGGCTGATCGACGGCTTCGCCACCGCGTGGCTGGGCCTGGCCCGCCTCGACGCCCTGCAGCCCGACGCCGCCACCTTCCCCGAGGTGGACGACGCGCTCGTGGCCTCGCTGCGGGAGGAGACGCGGCTGGTGCTGGAGGACGTCCTGCTGGGCGACCGTCCGCTGGGGGGGCTCGTGGTGTCCGACACCACCTGGGTGGATCCGCTGCTGGCGCGCCACTACGGCCTGCCCGAGCCGGCCGGGAAGGGCTTCGAGCGGGTGCCGGTGGATCCGGCGGTGCGGGGCGGCATCCTGCGCACCGGCGGCCTGCTGCTGTCCACGGCCAACCCGGCGCGGGTCTCCGACGTGCGGCGCGGCGAGCTGGTGCTCACGGCCTTCGCCTGCGACCCGCCCGAGCCGGCCCCCGCCATGCTGCCCAAGGTGGACGCGGCGCCAGGCGAGGAGCGGCAGGCCATCGCGGTGCAGACGCTGTCGCCGGGCTGCGCCTCCTGCCACGCCAAGCTCAATCCGTGGGGCTTCGTGCTGTCGGCCTACGACGTGGCCGGTCGCCTCGACCCCGCCCAGGCCGTGGCGCTGCCCGAGGGCGAGTACGAGACCACCTTCGCCGACGCGGGCGAGCTGCTCACGCGGCTCCAGCAGGACGACCGCGCCGCGCGCTGCTTCACCCGCCACCTCACCAGCTGGGCCACGGGCCACGCCCTCGCGGGTCTCGACGAGGCCGTGCTCGGGGCGGTGGAGGAGGGGATGCTCGCCGGCGGGGTCACGCTGCGCGCGGCCCTGCACGCGGTGGTGCGCTCCGAGGCCTTCCGCACCCGCCCGGCGGAGCTGCCGTGACCGGCGGGCCCTCCCGTCGGGCGATCCTCCGGGGCCTGGGCGCCTCGGTGGCGCTGCCGTGGCTGCCGTCGCTGGCCCGCGCCGAGGTGGCGCCCCCGGTCCACCGCCACCTGTTCTGGTACATCCCCGTGGGGATGCTGCCCGACGCCTTCGTGCCCACCACCACCGGGCTCGACTGGACCCCGTCGCCGGTGCTGGCGCCGCTGGCCCGCCACCGTCAGCGCATGACCGTGGTGAGCGGTCTCGACAGCCTCGACGGCGACGCCTACCTGCCGGTGGACCCCCACGAGATCTTCGCCGCGGCGGCGTTCACCGGCGAGTACCTGGCCGTGGACCGGGTGGAGGGGCCCCACGGAGGGCGGTCGGTGGATCAGCTGCTTGCCGACACGCTCGCGGGCGACACGGCCTTCCGGTCGCTCGAGCTGGCCAGCGACGAGGGCTTCCCCTGCCTGGCGCAGCTCAACTGCCTGTACCTGCAGAACGTGTCGTGGCAGGACCGCCACACCCCGCGCTCCCGCGAGTCCTCGCTGCGCAAGGTGTTCGAGCGCCTGTTCGGCACGGCCGACACCCTGGCCGACGCCGAGGCCCAGCAGCGTCGCGTGGCCCGCAGCCAGAGCGTGCTCGACTTCGTGAAGGACGCCGCCACCCGGGTGGAGGCCCGGCTGGGGTCGGAGGACCGCGTGCGGCTGGAGGACTGGCTGGACGGGGTGCGCGAGGTGGAGCGCCGCCTGGCCCTGCCGCCGTCCGACGCGCGCTGCGGCGAGGCGAGCGCGCCGCTCGCGGAGGCGCTGGCGGCCGCCGAGCTGGGCAACCAGGCCCACATCGAGGCCATGCACGCCCTGATGGGGCTCGCCCTGGCCTGCGACCGCACCCGCGTCATCACGTACATGCCGTCGAACGAGCGCTCGCTGCGGGTGTACAGCGATCTCGGGCACGTGGACTCCCACCACTTCCTCAGCCACCACACGGGGCTGGCGTGGAAGAAGCAGGCCACGCAGCAGGCGGAGGTCTGGCTCTTCGAGCGCCTGGCCCACCTGATCGACGAGCTGGCCGCCCGCCCGGATCCGGCCGGGGGCTCGCTGCTCGACCACACCACGGTGGTGGCGATGGGCGGCATGGGCGAGCCCCAGTGGCACCTGCGCTACGACCTGCCCGTGGTGCTCTTCGGCGGTCGCGACCAGACGGGCCGGCACCTGCGCTACGCGGGGCGCCCCCACGCCGACCTGCTGCTCACGCTGCTGCGGCGGGCCGGGCGGCAGGACGAGCGCTTCGGGCAGGAGGGGCAGGCGGTGCTGGCGGAGCTGGCGTGACGGAGGAGGGCGCGACGCCGGGCGCGTCACGCCCTTCCCTCCGGTCTGCCTTCCTGCCGGTGGTCGCGTTCGGGCTGCTGCTGCTGTGGGAGCTGCCGACCTCGCGGCCCTGGCACGGCGAGGTGTGGGTGGGCGCGGGGCTGCTGGGTGCGGCGGTGGGCGTGCCGCGCGACCTGCCCGGCCACGCGTGGGACGCCGCGGGGGGCGCGGCCCTGGCCCTGGGGACGGGGACGGGCGTGGCCTTCCTGGCGCAGGTGGCCCTCGCCGAGACGGGGCTGAACCCCGAGGTGGGCGTGATGCTGCTGGTGCACACGGCCCTGGGCGCGGTGGTGGCGGTGATCGCGTGGGCGCCGGCGATGGCGTGGTGCGCGCGTCGGCGGGAGGGGGACGCGCCGCAGGGGTGAGGGGGCTGGGTACCTGCGCCCGGCGCGACGCTCGCGGTCGGGGCAACGACGCCCGGGGGTGGGCACACGACGCTCCCGGTCGGGCAGACGACGCTCCCGGGTGGGGCAACGACGCCCGGGTCCGGGTCGATGACGCTCGCGGTCGGGGCAGCTACGCTCGCGGTCGGGGCAGCCTCCGGGCGACGCGCACGGGCGCCGACGCGCGTGGTCCTGGCCCCTGCGGAGCCTCGGTGGACGTCCGACCCCACGATCCCTTCCTCGACGCGGCGGACGAGCCCGTGCGCGCACGCCTGCGCACCCTCCGGGCCCTGGTGCACGAGCTGGTGCCCGAGGCCGAGGAGGTGGTGAGCTACCGGATGCCCGCCTTCCGTCGGGGCAGGGTCTTCCTGTACTACGGCGCCTTCCGGCACCACGTGGGCGTCTACCCGCCCGTGCGCGGGGACGAGGCGCTGATCGCCGACCTCGCGCCCTTCCGGGGTCCGAAGGGCAACCTGGTGCTGCCGCACGACCAGCCCTTCCCCGAGGCCCTCGTCCGTCGCGTGGTGCGCGCACTGGCGGGGTAGGACGTCGGGTCCACGTTCGGGCGGAGGCTTCGATGGTGGAGGTGGGCGTGCTCGCCGTGGCGCTGGCGCTCGACGCCGCGGCCGTGTCGGCGGCGCTCGCCGCGGCGGGGACCCGCCCGCGGACGCTCGCGTGGGCGGCCCTCCTCTTCGGCCTCGCGCAGGCGGCGATGTCGGGAGCGGGCGCGCTGGGCGGCGCGTGGCTCGCGGAGGTGGCGTCGGCGTGGGACCACTGGGTGGCCTTCGTCCTGCTCGCTGCGGTGGGCGGCCGGATGCTGTGGGTGGGCGCCGACGAGGCCGACGAGCTCGGGGCCGAGCCGTCCACGACGGTGCTGCTCGGGCTCGCGGTGGCCACGAGCGTCGACGCGCTGGCGGCGGGCGTGACCCTGCCGCTGCTCGGGGCGGCGGTGGGCGTTGCGGTCGTGGTCATCGGCGTGGTGACCACCGCGCTGTCGGTGGGGGCCGCGATCGCGGGACGGCGCGCGGGCGCCCACGTGGGGCCCTGGGCGATCCGGCTCGCGGGCGGCGTGCTCGTGGGCATCGGGCTGCGCGTGCTGGTGAGCCACCTGGCGGGCGCCGCGTAGGGCTCGACGCGTCGGCAGGCCGTGGTTCCTGTGCGAGAGGGTGGACGGCGGTCCGGCCCTGGTGTATTTAACCAACTCATTAAGTACGAGTCCGCCGTGCACGTCGACACGCTCAGCCCCACCCTCGCGGCCCTGTCCGACCCCACGCGGCGGGCCATCCTGGCGCGCCTGGCGCGCGGCGAGGCCACGGTCACCGAGCTCACCGCGCCGCTGGCGATCTCGATGCCGGCGGTGTCGCGCCACCTGAAGGTGCTGGAGCAGGCCGGGCTGATCGAGCGCGGCCGCGACGCCCAGTTCCGCCCCTGCCGGCTGCGGCCGGAGGGCCTGCAGGAGGTGCGCTCGTGGATCGACGAGCTGCGCGCCCTGTGGGAGCAGCGCCTGGATCGTCTCGAGACCTACCTGGCCGAGCTGCAGGCCGGCCTCCCCGCTTCCGCTCCCGCTCCCGAGGACCCCGATGACGACGGCCGCTGACGACGCACGCAACCTCACCCTGTCCCGCGAGCTCTCCGCGCCGCGCGACCTCGTGTGGGCCGCGCTCACCACGCCCGAGCACCTGGGGCGGTGGTGGGGTCCCACGGGCTTCCGCACCGAGACCCACGGCCACGACCTGCGCCCCGGCGGCATGTGGCACCTCACGATGCACGGGCCCGACGGGCGCGCCTACCCCAACCACGTGGTCTTCGACGTCGTGGAGCCGCCCGAGCGGCTGGTGCTCAGGTACGTGCAGGAGAGCGGTCAGGAGGCGGTCCACCACGTCACCACCATCACGCTGGACGCGTTGGCCCCGGGGCGCACGCGGATCACGCTCGCGCTGCGCTTCCCGAGCGCCGAGGCCTGCCGCGACGCGGTGGAGCGCTACGGCGCCATGGAGGGCGGGCAGCAGACCCTCGGCCGGCTCGCCGCCCTGCTGGAGGGGTCGTCGGGCGACGAGCTGCCCGACGCCACCCTGGTGGTGCGCCGGGTGCTGGCGGCGCCGCCGGAGCTGGTGTGGTCGGTGTGGACGGACGCCGACCACCTGCAGCGCTGGTTCCACCCCGAGGTCTGGACGATCTTCTCCGCGGCCCTGGATCTGCGCGTGGGCGGCAGCTTCCACTACGGCTTTCGCGGCCCCGAGATGCCCGAGACCTGGGGCCTGTGGACCTTCACCGAGGTGGATCCGCCGCGGCGCCTCCGCTTCGACGTCTCGTTCGCCGACGCCGCGCGGCGGCTCGTGCCGTCGCCCTTCGGCGGCGCCTGGCCGGCCCGCGTCGACACCACCGTCACCCTGGAGCCGCACGCCGGGCTGGGGCGCGGCACGGTGCTGACGCTGCGCTCGGCGCCGCGGGGTGCGAGCGCCGAGGAGGTGGAGGCCTTCCGCGCGATGCTGCCGTCGATGGACGGCGGGTGGGGGCAGACGCTGGAGGCGCTGGGGGCGTACCTGCGGGCCGTGGGGTGAAGGGCGGGACGCCTCACTTCACCTGGTCGGCCAACGCCTTGCCGGCCTTGAACCTGGCCACCTTCTTCGCCGCGATGCGCAGCTCCCCCGCGTGGGTGGGGATGCTGTCGTCGTCGCTGTCGTCGTCCAGCGCGTCGGCCTTGCGCGTGCCGCCGGGTCGCTTGCGGAGGCAGCACACGCCGCGCAGCTCGGCGCCCAGGGGCACCTCGAGGGCCACGTAGAAGGTGCCGAGCCCGCGCACGTCCATGGGCTCGTCGTGGTCGAGACGGTCGGCCACCAGGAAGGCGAGGCTGTCGAGCGCCTGCTGGGCGGTGTCGGCCCCCACGAGATCGCGGGCGCGGACGACCTGCTGGCCGGGCAGCTTCACGTCCAGCGCGTCGGGTGCGTGCACGTAGTCGAAGGTGGCGGGTTCCGGGTCGGTGCCGTCGGCGGTGCGGAACACGGCGCCCCGCGAGAGCACGCCCAGGCCCTCGACGTGCACGGCAGCCCCCCGCGACAGCTGTTCGGCCGTGGCCTGCGAGAGGGCGTCGAGCGCGCGCCGCGCGTCGGCCTTGCTCAGGCCGGCGTCGGTGGCGATGGCGTCGATCAGCTCGGCCTTGTTCATCGCGTGCGCGGGCAGGGCGAGCGCGGCGAGGCCGGCGGCGAGGAGGAAGGGGGTGTGGTGCATGGGGACCTCCCGCCTGCGGGGTGTGCAGGGCGTGGGGGACGGGTAGGCCGCGGGAGGAAGGGGGGCCGTGTCGTGGGCGTTGCATGGGGCCACGGCCACGACCGCGGACACGTCGCGGTCGGAGGCGTGCGTCCGGGCAGACCCGCCACGCCGCTCACCCGTTGCGGAAGGCCACCGGCGTGCGTCCGGTCCAGCGCTTGAACGCCCGCGTGAACGAGCGTTCGTCGGCGTAGCCGCAGAGGAAGGCCACGTCGTCCAGCGACAGGGGAGGGCCGCGCAGCAGCCGCACGGCCGAGGTCCTGCGCTGCTCGTTCAGCAGGTCGGTGAGCGTGGCGCCGTGGTCGCACAGGTGGCGCTGGAGGGTGCGCAGCGGCACGCCGAGGTGGTGGGCCACCGCATCCGACGACCACACGCCGTGCTCCCCCAGGGTGGCGATCGCGCGCCGCGTGGACGCGACCGGGTCCGCCTCGTCCGGGTAGCGCGCGCGCACGTCGGCCAGGGCGCCGTCGAGAGCGGTCTGCAGGGCCTCGAACAGCACGGGGTCGCCGTGGCGTGCCGGTCCCGCCAGCGCCTCGGGACGGAAGACGAGGCGGGCCACGGGGCACCCGAAGCGGACCGGCGCCTCGAAGAAGGCCTCGTACGCGGCCGCGTCGCCCCGGGGCCGGTGGGGGAGGTCGACGCGGTCGAGCAGCGTCACCGCCGGCGCCATCTCGCGCAGCGCCCGCACGCTGAACCCCAGCCCGAACTCCGCCACGGACGCCACCGCCTGCACGGCGTCGACGTGGGCCAGACAGACGGTGGCCCCCTCGCGTCCGACCTGGGCGTGGCTGGAGATCACGCGGTGGTAGCGGACCCACAGGTCCACGGCGTCGGACAGGGTGGGCGCGTGCCGCGAGGCGAAGTGGTAGGTGCCCCAGACCTCCGGGGGCACGACCGCCGCCAGCTCCAGTCCCAGCGGTCGGTCGGGCAGCTCGCGCTCGAGGAGTCGCCAGACCGCGAGCGCGTGGGGGTAGGGCAGCCGCAGGTCGGGATCGGCGAGGTCGCCCACGGCGCGCCCGAGGGCCTCCTCGATGTGGGGGAGATCGACCCCCTGCGACGCGCCGAACATCGCGATGCCGAGCACGATCTGGCCTCGGAGCGTGGGGACATCGGGCGTGGATCGCATGGTTCCCTCGGCCCTGGCGCGCATCGTCCGCGGCGTGGCGTGAGGTGTCCTGGAAGGCCGGCAACGGCGTCGGTACGGTCGCTGTGCAGGCTGAACGTACTCGATCCCCGCACGCCGCGGTGCCCGAGACGCCTGCGATCGCGCGGACGTTGCGTGCTGCGCCCACCCGGATCGGAGGGATCCCCCATGAGTGCCTACTTCATCCTCAACCAGGACCTCGACGCGCCCCAGCGCTACCTCGAGGAGTACGTCCCCCAGGCGATGGCCATCGCGACGCGCCACGGCGCCGAGCTCATCGCCTTCGACGCCCAGGCGGAGGCCCTCGAGGGCAGCCCGAGCGCCTGTGTGGTGGTGCTGCGCTTCCCCGACCGCGAGGCGGTGCACGCCTTCCTCGACGACCCCGAGTACCAGCCCGCGAAGGCGCTCCGGTACGCGATCACGTCGAACAACCACGCGATGCTGGCGCCGAGCTTCCCGCCGCCGGGGTGAGGGGAACGGGCGCGCGCGCCCTGGGTGGTCCTGCGCGGCGGACGATGTGTCGACGCACCTCGCCTTCCGAGGGGCGCAGACGCGCACCGGGGGGCAGAGCACTGCACGTGCGGGCGGGGCACGTGCAGGCGGCGGCTCACCCGCGGACGCGCCGGCGCGTGCGGTGGAGGACGGAGGACGCGTGCAGCGGCTCCTCGCCGTGACGGGCGGGCGTCTGCGAGCTCCACCGAGCGAAAGATGCGGTGCTGGGACGCACTGTCGTGCGAATCCTGGTACCTCTGGTTCGCGCGGTCGCGCGCCCAGGAGGCACGACGCGTTGAGCCCATCTCCGTTCTCGGGCCATGCGCTGCGCCTGATGGCGTGGGTGCTCGTCGCATGCTGCGCGGGGGGCGTGCGTGGAATGGCGTTCGGGCCGCGTGTTCGTACCGCGAATCGACCGCGAGCCTGTACCCCCGAGTGGGCTGACGATCTCGGTAGGAGGCGTCGGGAGGGCCCCGGACTTCCGAATCGTCAATGCGGGTGTTTTGGATCGCTACTATCTCTTCGAAGATGGAGACAGCGAGGTCTGCGTCGAGTTGCGCACCGTCGACTCGATGGATGGGCGGGTGATGTTCGAGCGTGGATGTGCGGACCTGGAGAAGGACGTCTGCAAGGACATCCAGCTGACGGCCGTCCCTGATCCTCTCGATCCTCCGCCAGATCCCAATGTTCCCGGAGCGTACGCGCTCCTCGATCGGGCCTACCACGACAACCACGATGAGGTCGAACCCACGGCGATTCTGGAGTTTGGCCGGAGCTGCTCCGATCCCCAGGTCCGCCGTCGCGAGTGAGCGCTGCGTGTCGAAGGGTCTACGGCTGACCGTCCTGGGCTGATTCATCGGGCTTGCGACCTCGACGCACGGGCCTACGACCGCCGATGGTGCGAGAGCGCCCACAACGCTCCGTGGGCGTGCGCCCCCCAGTGCGTCCGGTACGCGTGGCGCCAGCTGTGGCCGGCGTCCTCGGCGAAGCCGAGGTCGTACAGGTCCAACCCCGCGCGCAGATCGGCGCGGAGGTCCGTCAGGTCGTCGTGCAAGGACCCCGCGGCCACCTCGCCCGGCGTGTCGGCGAGCGGGTCGAGCACCACCCAGTACAGGTCGAACGGGAGCGCCGTGGGGGACCAGGGCGGCGGTTCGGCCGGCTCGGGTGCGCCCGACGTGGGCTCGCACGCGGGGAGCTGCTCTGCGAGCGACAGGACTTCTGCGATCCCAGCGGCCAGGGTCTCGGTGTACGTGCTCGTCTCGAGTGCGTCGCAGAGTGCGCGGGCGGCGTGGGCGAAGCGATCGAGGAGCAGGGCAGGCATGCGGGCGACGTTGTCGGGTTGAAGTCGGGGCGGTCGGATTCGAACCAACGACCCTCTGCTCCCAAAGCAGATGCGCTACCAGACTGCGCTACGCCCCGTGCCCCGCCTCCTACCACGACCACCGCGGGCCGCACCCTCCGCCGTCCCGCCACCTCCGCGGGCTAGGACACCCCCGGAGGTGCGCGTGACGCGGACGGTGGTGGCGCTGGGGCTGGCGGTGGGCTCGACGGCCTGGGCGGCCCCCCCCGAGGACGTGCACCTCGACCTCGTCGCCGGCACCACCTTCCCGGTGGACGTGGGCGGGCGGCTGCAGCTCGAGCTGCCCCACCGGCTGCGGCTCGGCTTCGCGGGTGGCTGGCTGCCCCACGCCTACATCGACGTGGTCAACGAGATCGCGCTCGCGGCGGGCTGGTACGACGACGACACGGGTCGGCTGGTGTCGGAGGGGCTCGCCGACGCCGCGGTCTTCGGGGTGGACCTCGGGTGGCGTCCGATCCCGCGCAAGGGCCTGATCCTCGGCGCCGGCTACCAGCTGGTGGCCCTGGGGGGCGGGCTGGTGCCCACCGACCTCGTCTCGGCCGCGGTGCCGCTGGGCGGCCTCGGTCGCAGCGCCGGGTCGGCCGACCTGTCGAGCCTGCTGCACACGGTCACCGTGCACCTCGGCTACGAGCAGGTGTGGCTCGACCACCTCGTGCTGCGCGTGGCCGTGGGCGGCATGTTCACCGTGTGGTCCAGCACCGACATCGAGGGGTCGGGTGGCCTGCTCGGCGCGTCCGACGCCACCTGGACCCGCGCCGAGGAGTACCTCGACCAGACCTACCGGTCCTACGTCCACACCCCCTCGCTGGCCGTGCAGCTGGGCTACCGCTTCTTCTAGCCGGCGTCGGGCTCCTCGCGCGGTGGCCGCGTCTCGGGATCCACGTAGACGAGCACGATGCAGCCCGCGACCACGCCCACCACCGGGTGGTCGAAGAGGATCGGGTAGCGCTCGCGCTGGCCCGCGAGCAGGTGGCGGTTGCGTGTGTACTCGAAGGCGCTCAGGGCGTGCAGGCCGGGCAGGGGGCGACCGCCGATGGCGCGCACCCGCCAGTCGCCGGGGTAGCCGAGGCGCCGCGAGCTCACCTCGGTGACGTCCACCGTGAGCGCGGGCAGCTCGCCGGCCTCCTGCAGCCGCACCAGCTCCTTCCAGCCCTGGTACCAGTCGTTGTTGGAGTCGTCGAGGGCGTGGAGGAAGGCCTCGTCGGAGGGGATGAGGGCGTTGTGGTACGACAGGTGCCAGGGCCAGGTGGTCAGCGCGCTGAGGGCCGTGGCCACGGGCAGCAGCGCGGCCACGCCGGCCCAGCGCCCCGCGTGGTCCCAGGCCCAGGCCACCCCGGCGCCGCCCAGCACGCAGAGGAAGGGCACCACGCCCAGCACGTAGCGGACGCCCATGAGCTCCGCGCGGGCACTCATCGCCAGGTAGAGCAGCACGGGGGGCAGGATCAGCACGGTGCGGGCGAGCAGGTCGAGGCGGTGGCGTGCGGCGCGCATCGCCACGCCACCCAGCACGGCGGCGGCCAGGGTGGACAGCGGGGTCTTCAGCACCAGCGCCACGAGGAAGTAGGTGAACCACGCCCGTCCGGTGGCGTAGTGCCCGAGCAGCAGGTGGATCGGGTCGTCGGCGCGGTCGTCGTAGACGAGGCCCAAGCCCTCGAGCCACGCCCACGGGGGCGCCTGGAAGAGGTAGGCGGCCCACACGGTGACCACCGCGAGCCCGGCGAGGGCAGCGCCGGCCAGGCCGGCCCGACGCAGGTCGAGGCGCCCCTGCCACACGGCCACGGCGATCATCACGGCGGCCACGGGCAGCAGCAGGGCGTTGGAGAACTTGCTCGCCAGGCCCAGGCCGAGGAGCACGCCCGACAGCACGAGCAGGGCGGGGTGGGGACGCAGCAGCCAGGCGTAGAGCGCCGTGGGCGTGGCCACGTAGAAGGCGGCCATCGCCGCGTCGGTGTTCACGAGGCCGGCGTGCGCCAGCAGGTTGGGCGAGAAGGCGGCGAACGACAGGGCCGCGAGGCCGGCGCGGCGTCCGAACAGGCGACGCGTGAGCAGCCAGGCGGCCACCGCGGCGATCCAGCCGAAGGGGATCATCGCGCGGCGGGCCCAGGCGATGCCGCCGTCGTGGGGCAGGTCGTTGTCGCCGTGGATCAGGGTCTCGCCGAAGAACCACTCCTGCCAGAAGGTGGAGCCGTGCTCCGGCGCCTGCTCGAAGTAGGGCCAGGCGCGCTCGGTGCTGAGCTCGCCGCGCGCGATCACGAGGGGCAGGGCGCCGGTGAGCTTGGCCAGGGGCGGGTGCTGTCGGTTGAGGCGGAAGTCGCCCGTGACCCAGTAGCTGTAGCCGGCGGGCAGGTGGGCGTACTCGTCGGTGGTGACCGACAGGCGGTCGGCGCCCAGGCCGATCTGGGCGGCCATCGCCAGCAGCAGCAGGGCCGCCACCAGCAGCTCCGCGAGGCGCGGCCGGCCGCGCGTGGGCGGGTCGATGGGCTCGGGTGCGGTCATCGGTGCCTCCCCCGTTCGCGCCTGCCCCTATCGCTGCGGAGCGTGGGCGTGGGAGGGGGTGCGCACTTGGCGCGTGGGTCCTCCCGTGCCATGTCGGGAGCGGTCCAGGAGGCCGGCATGACGATGTCCCTGGCGCTGCTCGCGCTGCTCGGGGTCCCCACGGCGCGCGCCGAGATCGCGCCCGAGTGCGAGGGGCTGCCCAAGCCCGACGACTACGACGAGCAGACCCAGCAGGACCATCAGCAGAACTACTTCGCGCTGGTGAGCAGCTTCTCGCCGCTGCACGCCGCCGTGCCCCACGCGGGCGGGCGCGGGTCCATCGGGGTGGACGTAGGCGTGCTGCCGCCGCTCGGGTGTGCCCAGCGCTACGTGCTCGACTGGACCAAGACCGAGGACACCAACAAGTCCCCGATCATCCCGAAGATCACGGCCTCGTACGCCTTCCCCGAGATCAAGGACCGGCTGGTGTTCTACGGGGGCCTGGCCCTGCTGCCGCCCATCCCGCTGAACGGCACCCGCACCCTGCTGCTCAGCGCCGAGCTGGGCTTCGGCGTGCACGCCGCGAAGGTGGTGGACGTGGGCGCCCGCTTCCACATGACCCTGCAGCGCACCTACGGCGACGTGGCCACGGCCTTCACCCCCGACGAGCCCGTGGTGGAGGACGTGTACGTGGGCAGCACCTGGGGCATCGACGCCCTGCTGTCCTTCCCGGTGGCCGTGAACGAGCAGCAGATCTCGCCCTACCTGGCGGCCGGCTACCTCGACGCCTCCACCTTCTTCTTCGTGGGCGACTCCAGCTACGCCGCCATCAACCTGCACCCCTACGGGGGTCCGGCCATCGCGGTGGGGCTCGACACCCTGCTCGTGAAGCGGCTGCGGCTGGCGGGCGAGTTCTACGCCGCACCCGGCGGCTTCACCCTGCCCGACGCCGACGCCGAGGTGGTGGGTGGCTTCGACCGCTACGGCTCGCTCTACACGGCCCGCTTCCGCATCGGCGTGGAGCTCTAGCGGCGCGGGCCTTCCTGTCGGGCCCTACAGCATGCCGGCGCGGCGCAGCAGGGTGGGGAGCTGCGCGAAGGCGCGGCCCCGGTGGCTGATGGCGTTCTTCTCCACCATCGTGGCCTCGGCCATCGTGCGTCCGCCCAGCTCGTCGGGCTCGAAGACGGGGTCGTAGCCGAAGCCCGCCGCCCCCCGGGGGGCGTCGACGATGCGGCCGGGGCAGGCGCCGCGCGCGGTGCCCTCCCAGCCCTCGGTGACCAGCGCGAGCACGCAGACGAAGCGGGCCTCGCGATCGGTGCGCCCGTCGAGCCGTGCGAGCAGCAGGGCGTTGTTCGCCTCGTGGGTGGCCTCGGGGCTGAAGCGCCGGGAGTGGACCCCCGGGGCGCCGTCGAGGGCCGTGACCTCGAGCCCGGAGTCGTCGGCGATCACCGGGACGCGGGCGTGCGCGTGGATCTCGCGGGCCTTCTGCAGCGCGTTGGCCTCGAAGGTGTCGCCGTCCTCCCCGGGCTCGGGCAGGTGCGGGTGGTCGGCCAGCGTCTCGATGACGAAGGGGGTGCCCGCGAGCATCGCGCGCACCTCCGTGGCCTTGTGCGGGTTCGTGGTCGCCAGGAGCAGGCGCATGCATCCCTCCCCGTCGCCCGGTAGCGACGGCGGGCGCTGTCGCCGAGCCACAGCGACGAACCGTGGCGAGCAGGGCGTGCGGGCTGCCTTGCGGGGCCTGCGGAGGCCGATAGACCCGCGCCCTGCGTCCGCACGCCGCCGGAGGGCCGCATGTCCGATCCCGTCAGCCTCCTCAGGCAGATCCGCTACCTCCAGGCCGAGCTCGAGGTGCTCGCGCGGCTCGTGGAGCTCGAGCTGTCGGAGGGGACGGCGGCACCCGTGGTGACGGCGGCAGTGCCTGCGCCCGTGGTGGCGGTGCCCGCGGCGGTCGTGCCCGCCGTCGTGGCGGCGCCTGCCGCGCCCGAGGTCGTGGCGGAGGCCGCGCCCGAGGAGGCGGCGCCGGTCGAGGTCGCCCCGGTGGAGACGGCGCCCGTGGAGACGGCCGTCGTGGAGACCACCCCGGTCGAGGTCGCCCCGGTGGAGACGGCGCCGGTGGAGACGGCGCCCGTGGAGGCGGTGGGGCCGCGGCTCGACCCCCTCCCGCCCGAGCCGGGCGACGCGGGGCCCGCCGAGGTGGACGAGATCGTGTGGAAGCTCCGGGGCACCCCCAGCTTCCGCACCGGCAGCATCAACGCCACGGTGTGGGAGGCCACCAGCGACCTCGTGTTCACCCGCGGCGAGCTGCTCCGCGTGGTCGAGGACCTCCTGGAGATCGGCGCCCTGTCGTCCACGCGGCCGGCCGAGGCCATCGCGAAGGACTTCCTCGGGCTCGTCGCCGACCGCGGGCTCGTCGCGCGCACCTGAACGCGCCCCGCACGCCCGCCGGGGTGCGCGTCTCCGAGCGGTCAGCTTCTGACCTGACCCCCTCGCCCGCCGGTGGGATCCGGACGGTCGTGGTGGGCGTTCGAGCGGGATCATCCCGTGGATCCCTCAGATCCTGCCTGAGCACGAGGTCGTTGAGTGTCCTCGATGACTGCACTAGTGTTCAGTGTGGGAGTCGGCCATGGACGACACGCTGGCGAGGCTGAGGCAGCAGATCCGCGAGATCGAGGGCGGTCCCGTGCAGCAGGTGCGCGCTGCGCCCAGCGGGCTGCCGGGCCTCGACGGGCTCACCGGCGGCCTGCCCTGTCCGGGCCTGGTGGAGGTCGACGGTCCGGTGGGCGGCGGGCGCACGCGGCTGGTGCTGGGCTGGGCCGCCCAGGCCACGCAGCGGGGTGCGCGGGTGGCCTGGGTGGATCCGGCGGGCAGCCTCTATCCGCCCACCGCGGCGGCCCTGGGGGTGGCCCTGGAGCGGCTGCTGCTCGTGCGGCCCGTGGAGGAGCGCCTGGCCTGGACGGCCGACCAGCTCGCGCGCTCCGGCTGCTTCGGGCTGGTGGTGCTCGCGGCGCTGCCGGATCTGCGTGGGGTGGTGGCGCGCTGGCGCGAGGCGGTGCGGCAGGGGCGCACCACGCTGGTGGTGCTGTCGGATCGCCCGGCGCGGCTGGCCTCGGTCGACCTGCGCCTGCAGGTGCGCGAGGGCGTGGCGGTGGTGCAGCGGCGGCGGGCGGGGCCCGTGGGGCGCGCGCTGGCGTTGCCGCCGTGGCCCGAGGGGCTGGATCCGCTGGAGGGGGGCGGGCGCTCGCCGTGGGCGGTGCGTGCGCCGGGGTCCGGTCGCGGGCGCTCGGGGGCCGTGTGAGCGCCGCACCCGGGCTGCCCCTGGCCCTGCGGGATCCTGCGCAGGGCGTGCACGGGCTGCTCCCCGCGGGGCAGGGGGGGCCTCGCTACCTGGTGGCCTGGCTGCCGGCCTGGTCGCTGGAGCGCTGCGGGTGGACGGCCGCGACCCCGGCCGTGGTGGTGGCCGAGCGGCGCAACGCCACGCGGGTGGTGGCGCTCACCCCGGCGGTGGCGGCCGAGGGGCTCGCGCCGGGCATGACCGTGGCCGAGGCCCGGGCGCGGGTGCACGGCCTCGTGGTGGAGCGCCTCGACGAGGGGGGCGAGGCCGAGGATCGCGAGGCCCTCGTGGCCTCCCTCACGCGCTTCGGCGAGCGGGTGGCGGCCTGGGGCCCCGAGGCCGTGGTGATCGAGACGAGCGCGGTCACGGGCTGGTTCGGTGGCGAGGAGGCCCTGATGGCCCGGCTGCAGGAGCGGCTGGTCGAGCTGGGGCACGAGGCGCGGCTCGCCCTGGCCGATCACCCCCGGGCCGCCCACGCCCTCGCCGTCCACGCCTCCGCCCCCACCCTCGTGCCGCCGGGGGAGGGGGCCGCGGCCCTGGCGGGGCTGCCCTTCGCGGCGCTGCAGCCCTCCGAGGAGCTGGCGGCCTCGGTGCGGGCCCTCGGCCTGCGCACCGTGGGGGACTGGGCGGGGCTCGACGCCGCCTCGGTCGCGGGGCGCTTCGGCGAGGAGGGCCTCACCCTGCACCGGGTGGCCCGCGGCGGGCTCGGTCCTCCCTGGGCCTCGCTGCCCCGGCCGGGTCCGCGGGAGCGCCTGCGCCTGCCGGTCGACGACGAGCTGGTGCAGGTCGACGAGGTGCTGGCCTCGGTGGAGCCCGGGCTGCGGCGGCTGCGCGATCAGCTCGCGGGGCGCGATCTCGTCGCGGCGGCCCTGGAGCTGCGGCTGGAGCTGTCCTGGGGGCCGTCGGTGCGGGTGCGGCTGCGGGTGGCCCGTCCCACGCGCGATCCCGAGGTGCTCCTCCGCCTGCTGGGGGATCGCCTCTCCCGCACGCCGCTCGAGGCCCCGGTCACGGGCCTGCTGCTCCACGCCAGCGAGGTGGCCCCCGATGGCCAGGGCCAGCAGGATCTCCTCGATCGGCGCGAGCAGGCCGGGGCCTGGTCGGAGCTGGTGGCCCGCCTGGGCGACGTGCTGGGCGAGCAGGCCCTGGCGATCGCGGCGCTGCGGGAGGCCTGGGCCCCCGAGGCCGCCTGGGTGCCCTGCCGCCTGGGCGAGGCGGCGCCCGTCCCGCCGGGGGTCGCCGACGATCCCGTGGAGCGCCAGGAGGGGGCGGCCTGGCACGCCGAGCGCCCGCGTCCCACGCTGCTGCGCAGCCCGCCCCTGCCGCTGCGCGTGCGTGCCCGCGGTGGTCGGCCCGTGGCCGTCGGCGTCCGCGACGGCTGGTCCCCCGTGCGTCGCGCCCGGGGTCCCGAGCACCTCGAGGGCGCCTGGTGGACCCCCACCGGCGGCTTCGCCCGTGCCTACTGGGTGGCCGAGCTCCCCGAGGGCCTGGCCTGGCTCTTCCAGGAGCGGAGCCAGTGGTTCCTGCACGGGTGGTTCTGATCCCGCGCTCGCCTACGCCACCACCCGCGTCCAGAGCGCGTCGCAGAGGGCGGCCACGTCGCCTCCCACCTCCACCGCGGGCGATGGCGGGGAGGGCGCCAGATCCAGGGCCGGCAGGGGCTGGCGCGTCGACACGCCGGCGTGGGCCAGCACCCGCGTGAGCGTGGCGACGGGATCGGCGGCCACGGTGGGCGTGGGCAGCACCAGCACCCGAGGATCGGTGTCGAGCTGCAGCGTGTAGAGGAAGCTGGTGCGCACGTACCAGTCGAGGGCGGCACCGGCGGCGGGCGAGAGATCGGCGGGACGACAGGCGCGCACCTGCTCCACCACGGCCTCGGGCACCCGCACGCCCAGCGCACCCGTCTCCTCGGCCGTGCCGTCGGCGAGGGCCTGGATGGCCCGCAGGGCCGCGTCGCCCTGCGCGGCCACCGCCAGCTCCGCCACCTCGCGCCAGGGCCGCACCAGCCACACGGCGCGGGCGCCGTCGTGCACCTCCAGCACGCGGTCGACCAGGTGCACGTCGCCGAGGATCTCGAGCACGACGGCGTCGGCGGGCGTGGCCCAGAGCAGGGCCTCCACCACGTCGGGCGGGCGCAGGTGCTCGCCGTCGAAGGCGGCCGCGGCGTCGGCCCCCCAGGTCCACACCTGCTCGCAGCCGTGCAGCGCAGCCACCAGCGCGCCGGTGCCGCCGTGGGGCGTGCCCACCACGAGCAGGGCGTGGCTGCGCCGATCGTCGGGGGCGTCGAGCCACTGGTTGAGGGCCTTGCGCGCGTTCGAGAGGAGCTGGCGCGCGAGCGCGCGGTCCTGCCACGCCATGGGGGCTCCGGGGACGTGTCCGAGGGACGGGAGCCGGGGAGGGTACGACGCCGACGGGCCGCACGCCAGCGCCGCGGGGTGTCAGCCACGGCCGTGCGCAGTACGTCCCCCAGGGCGGAGGGAGCCGTGGCACGACCGCGTCGCACCAGGCGGAAGAAGGCAGCGGGCGTCAGCAAGCGGGGGTTGCCGCCGGGTGTGCCCGTCTACACGGGGGAAGCGCGCGACACGCCGGTGAGCGTGCACATGCTCGACTACACGGGCGACGCCCTCACCGAGGCCTCGGATCCCACCCTGGAGCGCCTCGCGGCCTGCGTGCGCCCCGACACGGTCACCTGGATCGACCTGGACGGCGTGCACCAGGTGGACCGCATCCAGGAGGTGGCGGCCACCTTCACCCTGCACCCCCTGTGGGTGGAGGATCTCCTCAACCCGAGCAGCCGCCCCAAGGCCGAGTGGCTGGACGACCGCCTCTTCGTGCTCATCCGCGTGCTCTCCCCCAAGGGCGAGGACTTCGAGGTGGAGCAGATCGCGCTCGTGATGGGGCCGGGCTTCGTGCTGTCCTTCCAGGAGCGCCCGGGCGACGTGTGGGAGCCCGTGCGCACCCGCATCCGCGAGCGCCTGGGGCGCATCCGCGACCGCGGCGCCGACTACCTGCTGCACGCGCTGATGGACGTGGTGGTGGACGGCTACCTGGCGGTGCTCCAGGGCATCGAGACCCGGGTGGACACCCTGGAGGACTCGGCGCTGCAGCCCCGCGCGGCCTCCGATCTGCTGGAGCAGGTGACCGCGCTGAAGTCCGACCTGGCGGTGGTGCGCAGCGCGGTGTGGCCGCTGCGCGAGGCCGTGAGCGCCCTGGTGGCCGGGGAGGGCTCGCTGGTGGAGGCGCGCACGGTGCCCTACTTCCGCGACATCGCCGATCACCTCGCCATGCTCGTGGACGGCGTGGACAGCGGCCGCGAGCGCCTGCTCACCATCGTGGACCTGCACCTGGCCCAGACCAGCCACCAGCTCAACGAGGTGATGCGCGTGCTCACCGTGGTGTCCACGGTGTTCATCCCCCTGTCGTTCATCGTGGGGCTGTACGGGATGAACTTCGACCACATGCCCGAGCTCCACTACAACTGGGGCTACCCCGCGGTGCTGGGCCTCATGGCGGTGGTGGCTGGATCGATGCTGGCGTTCTTCCGTCGGAACGGCTGGTTCTGACCTCACCGGCCCGCCAGCGCTCCATGCGCTCGGCCACCTCGTCGGGGGGCAGGTCGCGATCGCTGACCCAGGCCGCCACCGTGGCCGCGGGCGGGCGCCCCTCCTGCCAGGCCACGGGACGCTGCCGCACGAAGGGCACGAGGTAGCGGGCGCCCCGCTGCGTCATCAGGGGGAAGTGGGCCGGCGCCACCTCGTGGGGCGCCGGCACCTCCACCAGCAGGCGCAGGCGGCTGCCGGGCGCACCGTGGGCCAGGGCGTCGAGCGTGAGCGCGCTGGCGCCCTGAAGGGAGGCGCCGTCGACCGCGACGACGTGGCTGCCCTCGAGCCAGCTGGGGTGGGGAGCGCCCGGGTCGCGCGGGGTGTGATCCAGGGGGAGGACGCGCGCCCCGCGCGGCCCGGGCACCAGGGTGAAGCCCGGCGTGCCCACCGAGCCGGGCTCGGGGAGCGACAGCACGCGCACCTGCCGTTCACCGGGCGCCAGCGTGAGCACCTCGGGGGGCGTGCGCACCACGGCGCCGCGGTCGTCGCGCTCGGCGGTGAGGGTGCAGGGCCGACCGGCCGCCAGGGTGAGGACGATGGGCCAGGCATCGCGCGGCACCCCCACCCGACGGCCGCAGGCGAGGAGCCAGGTGGAGCGCGCGGCGGGGGAGACGTGCACGATGACCGTGCCCGTGGGCCCGGCCGCGGGACGGCAGGCCACGAGCACGACGACGAGGAAGAGCAGGATGCGGACCACGGGGGACCTCCACCCCCCGCCTACCTGCCGGTCGCGGCGCCGGAGGCACCATCGCCCCTGGACTTCCGCCCGTGGCGCACCGCGGGCGCTGGTTAGGCCACGCGAGGATCGCCCTGGAGGCCCCGCTGGCCCGGCTCCTCGACATCTCCCCGCCCGTGCACCCCGGGATCGGCGTGTGGCCCGACGACGTGCCCTACCGGCGCGAGGTCTCGCTCAGCTTCGCCTTCGGCGACCACCTCGAGCTGTCCTCGGTGCAGAGCACACTGCACCTGGGGGCCCACGCCGACGCGCCCATCCACTACGTGGCCGGTGGGGCCGGCATCGCGGCGCGTCCGCTCGACCGGTACCTCGGGCCCTGCGAGGTGGTGGCGGTGGACGGGGTGCGCGGCCGACGCCTGCTGCCCGCCGACCTGCCCGGGCCGGTGCGCGCCCCCCGCGTGCTGCTGCGCACGGGCAGCTTCCCCGATCCCGACGCCTGGAACGAGGACTTCGCCAGCCTGTCGCCCGAGCTGGTGCACCACCTGGCCGACCAGGGCGTGGTGCTCGTGGGGATCGACACGCCGAGCGTCGATCCCCAGGACTCGAAGGACCTGCCCTCCCACGGCGCGCTCGCGGCCCGCGACCTGGCCGTGCTGGAGGGCCTGGTGCTCCGCGACGTGACGCCGGGCGTCTACACCCTGCTGGCCCTGCCCCTGCGGCTGGTCGACGCCGACGCTTCGCCGGTGCGCGCGGTGCTCGTGGACGACGGCGGCGCGGCCTTCGCGGCCCGCTAGCCGCTCGTCCGCGTCGCGCTCACCAGCGCCACCGCCCCCGCCACCTGCCACGTGTCGGGGCGCAGACCGGCGGCCTCCAGGCGCTCGAGCAGCTCCTCGATGCGCACGAAGCGGAAGCCGGCCGAGCCCAGCGCGCGCTGGGGGATGCGGAGGGCCGGTTCGGCGTGCTCGCAGGCGGTGTGGAGCACGAGGCGCCCCCCCGGCGCGAGGACCCGCGCGAGCTCGTCGAGCACCGACCACGGATCGGGGAAGAGGTGGAAGGCGCCGAAGGAGGCCACCACCTGCACCGACGCGTCGGGCAGCGGCACGTGGTCGGCGCGCGCGTGCACGAGGTGGACGGCGTCGGGGCTGGTGCGTCGGGCCTGCTCGAGCATCGGCCAGCTGGCGTCGAGCGCGTAGATCGGACCCAGGCCGCGCTCGGACAGGAGGCGGGCGTAGCGTCCCGTGCCCGTGGCCACGTCGAGGGCCGCACCCGTGGTGCCCTCGAGGGCGGCGTCGAGGAAGGCGGCCTCCTCGGCGTAGCCCACCAGCCCCGCGAGCCGGGTGAGGGTGGGGCGCCACCAGCGCTCGTACACGCGCGACACCGCCCGGGAGGTCATCGCACGCTGGGCCGCACCGGGTGGGTCGAGGGGAGGGTCGAGGAGGTCGGGGATGCCGTGGTGCTCGGGCCAGGACGTGCCGCAGGTGGGGCAGTGGCCCGCCTCGAGGGGGGTGGCGTCGCGCGGGCAGGTCCAGGGGGCGGGCGTCGCGTTCACGGCGGACTCAGTGCACGGGGTCGTCGAGGAGGCTGGTGCCGTCGTCGCCGACGAGCCAGGCGGTGTGGGCCCCCTCCGCCAGCCGCATCGCCTCTTCCGGCAGCATGCGCCAGGGCCGATCGCTGCCGGGCCAGGCGCGACGGGCCACCTCCAGCACGGCGAGATCGGCGCCTGCGCAGAGGGACCGGGCGGCGCTGCCGGCGCGGGTGGCGGGTACCCAGGCCACCGTGACGCCGGCCACCTCGAGCCGCAGGCCGCAGCCTCGTGCCCGACGCACCGCGCCGGCGGGACCCACCTCGCCCAGGGGGAGCTCCACCAGGTGCACGTCGACGCCGCAGGGGGTGCGCGCGTGCTCGCCCGGCCGGAGGCCGTCGAGATCGAGCGCCAGGTCGTCGCCCCACCCGCGCGACCAGGCGTCGGCCACCACGGCGACGCGCTCGGTGTCGAGGGGGTGGAGCACGTGCAGCGGCGGATGGGGACCGCGCGCCCGGGCCACGGCGTCCCAGAGGTCGAGGAGGCCGCCGAGCGCCCGGAGCCGGTCGGTCGAGACGACCAGCGTGGTGAGCTTGTCGGCGAGGCCGGCGGCCTCCAGGTGGACGTGCACCCCGCCCGGCGCATCGACGAGCAGGCCGCCGCCGGGGTGACGGAGCCACAGGGCCCCCGCCAGCCAGCGCACCTCCACCACGCCACGGTGCCAGGTCTGCATGCGCGGGCCCTATCGGATCGCCGCGCGGCGGTCGCGTGGCGTCGCCGTCCCACGCGCGTGAGGAGGGAGCCCCGGAGGTGTCGGTGCTCTGGTCCGGTCTCGCCGTGGCCCTCGCGGCGCCCCTCGACGTCGAGGTGGTGGTGGCCGCCGAGGCGCTCGCGCACGGCGCACCGGAGCGGGCCGCGCCGCTGCGGGTGGGCATCGGCGAGGCCCGCGTGGACGGTCGGCTCGACGACGGGGTGTGGGTGGCCGCGCGGCCGCAGCCCCTGGTCGGCGTGGGAGGCACCCTCCAGCCGCCGGACGTGGCGGCGCGGCTCGCGGTGGGAGATCGCGGGCTCGCCTTCGCGCTGGGCGGCCTGCGGTCCGGCGACCGGCTCGCGGTCCATGTGGACCCGGACGGGCTCGGGGTGCGCTGGCTGGCCGTGGCCGTGACGCCCGACGAGCTGTCGGTGGCCCACTGCACGGCGGTGGGCTGCGCGGCGGTGGACGAGGCCGGCGTGGTCGTCCGCGGCGTGGGGGCGGTCCGCGAGATCGGCGTGCCGTGGTCGGCCACCGGTCGGCCCACCAGCGCGCTCGAGGTCGCGCTGGAGGTGGCGCGGGGCGACCAGGTGGGTGCCTGGGCGAGCGTGCCCGCCGGGCCGGGCTGGCGCGCCGTGGCGCTCGCCGTGCCCGCGGTGCGCCTGGAGGTGCAGGCGGACTGCGCGGCGGGCCGGTGGCAGGTGCAGGCCCGTGCCCGACGCACGGCCGCCGAGGGGGACTGGCGCTGGCGCGCCGCCGCCGGTGGCCGGGAGATCGGCGACGGGGAGGTCCGGCTCTCGGGAGAGCAGGTGGCGACCTGGGAGGTGCCGTGGGCCGACGACGGGGTGCTCGCCGTGGCGCTCGAGCGGGCCGGCCTCGGGGGGATGGTACCCGCGATGGTCGTGCACGCCGCGGGCGGGGCCTGCGGTGCGAGCCTGCTCACGCCGGTCCACCGCGACGTGGTGCGCGTGGCCTGGCGCACGCCCACGCCGGTGCGCGCCCTCCCCGTGAAGGTCCAGGCACCGGACGGTGCGGTGCTCGGCGAGGCGGAGGTCGATCTGCGGGCCGGCGAGGGCGAGCTCCGCGTGGCACGTCGGCCCGGCTGGCCCGCCACGGTGGAGCTCGTGGTGGGCGCCTGGCTTCGCGCGCGCTCCGTCCGATGGTGACCCGGTGTAGCATGCCGGCCGGAGGTGCCGTGAGGGTGTGCTTCAGGCGAGCGCGGGTCGGCGCGTGCGGGTGACCGACCCTTCGGACGTGATCCGGGACGGCGAGCACCTGGACGTGGCGCAGCTCCGGGACATGGTGCGCGCGCGGGGCGACGTGGTGCGCACGCCCGAGCTGTCGGAGCGTCTCGCGGCGCGTGCGGTGCGGGCGGGTGCGCTGGGCGGCCTCCTCGCGGCCGTGGTCGCGTGGCCGGCCTCCTCGGCGGTGTGGGCGGGCGAGCTCGGCGTGGGCCTGGCCACCCTCGTGTTCGTGCCCCCGGTCTGGATCGCCGCAGGTGGCTGGGCCGGCTGGGGAGCCCATCCTGCGCTGCGCGAGCGCGATGCGGCGGCTGCGGGCACGATCGCGGGCCTCACCACCGCCGCCCTGGCCGCCGTGGTGCCCCTGGTCTCCTTCACGACGCGCGGCGCGCTGCTGGCCCCCGACGGCGAGACCCGACTCCAGGGGCTGGCCTGGCTGGTGGGCATGGGTCCCTGGGCGGCGGCCATCGCACTCGCCGCGGGCGCGGGCCTGGGCACGCTCGCGGGCGCGCAGGGCGCACGACTGGCGGTGCCCCCCGACGACGCGCCGGTGGCGGATCGCGCACGGATGGACGACTGGCGCACCGGCATCGCGGGAGGACTCAGCCTGCCGCTGACCCTCGGTGCGCTGGCGGCGGGCCTGGCGCTGGTGGTGGTGTCGGCCCGCGACGGCTCGGTGCTCGCGGTGCGCGTGGGCGCCGGTGCCGGCACCTTCGCGGTCACGGGCGTGGTGCTCGGACTGGCCCTGCCGCTGTCGGCGTCGGTGTGGAGCGCGCGTCGACTGGCGCGGCTGGTCTCGGCCAGCGGCGCGCACCGGGAGCGCTCGGATCGGTCGGTGCGCTGGCTCACCTGGCTGCTGCTGGTGCTCGCCCTGCCCGCGCCCGCCGTGCTCCTGGGGGCTGGCGTCGGGGTGCTGGAGCAGGCCCTCCAGAGTCCCCTGGTGGCGCAGCTGGGCGGGCCCGTGGGCCTGGCGGCCATGACCACCGCGGTGGCCGTGGTCGCGTGGCTCGCGCGCACCTCCTGGAAGACCGAGTTCCCGCCGCAGCCGTTGGACCCGCCGATGGGCGCGCTGCTCGACGGCGCGCTGCTCGGGGGCGTGATCGCGCAGGTGGGGGCCGCCGCACCGGTCGCGATGGGCGTGGCCGTGGCCTACACCCTGCGGCACCAGGCGGGAGGCTCGCCGGAGCCGGCGCTCGCGGCGCTGTCGAGCATGCGCTGGACCCTGGGGGTGGCCTGCTTCGGCCTGCCCCTGCTCACCTGGGCGTGGTGGGCGTCCACGGTGGACGCGCTGGGCCGCTGGTGGATGCAGCGCTCGCGCTGACCCGCGCGATCAGCTCGCGTGGCGGGCGCGCTCGTGGTGCTTGTCGTACCAGGTCAGGTACTCCTCCATGTTCCCGGTGTAGTCGAGCAGCGTGCCGCGCTCGGGGTAGGCCAGGATGCGGCTGGCGGCATCCGCCAGGTCGCGATCGTGGGTCACGTAGAAGATGGTGCCCGGGAAGGCCTCGATGGCCTCGCGCAGCGCGCTGATGCTCTCGAGGTCGAGGTGGTTCGTGGGCTCGTCGAGCACGAGCACGTTGTAGCGCTTGATGATCAGCTTGCAGAACATCAGGCGGGCCGCCTCGCCGCCCGACAGGGTGGCCGTGGGCTTGGCGCCGTCCTCGCCCGAGAAGAGCATGCGGCCCAGGATGGCCCGCACGTCCTGGTGGTCCATCTCGGGGCGCTGCGCGTGCAGCCAGCTGAAGACCGTGTGGCCGGGCTCGATCTCGTCGCGGTGGTGCTCGGCGAAGTAGCCCACGCGCACGTTGTGGCCCCAGACCAGGCTGCCCTCGGTGGGCGCCATCCGGCCCACGAGCACCTTGCAGAGCGTCGTCTTGCCGAGGCCCGAGCCGCCGACGATCGCCACCTTCTCGCCGCGGCCCACGCGGGTGTGGAGGTCGGTGAAGATCGGCGCCCCCTCCTCGTAGGCGAAGGACAGGCCGCGGACCTCCAGGACGTCGCGCCCGCTGGCGTCGCCCTCGTCGAAGCGGATGTAGGGGCGGACGATGTTGCTGCGCTTGATCTCGTCGGGCCGGAGCTTCTCGATCTCCTTGGCGCGGGAGCGGGCCTGGCTGGCGCGGGAGCCGGCACCGAAGCGCTGGAGGAAGTCCTGCAGCTGCTCGATCTTCTTCTCCTTGGCGGCCGTCTCCTTCTCGATGCGTCCGCGGATCTGCGCCTTCTGCCGCACCATGTCGTCGTAGTTGCCGGCGTACTCGATGATGGTCTCGAAGTCGATGTCGGCGATGCGGTCGCACACCTCGTTGAGGAAGCGGCGATCGTGGCTGATCACCACCAGCACGCCCTGGAAGGCGAGGAGGTGGTCCTGGAGCCAGCGGATGGCGTCGAGGTCAAGGTGGTTGGTGGGCTCGTCGAGGAGCAGGGCCTCGGGGTCGCCGAAGAGCGCCTGGGCGAGGAGCACGCGCAGCTTCATGTCGCCCTGGAGCTCCGACATGGGGCGATCGTGCAGGTCCTGCGGCACGCCGGTGCCCACCAGCAGCGTGGCGGCGTCGGCCTCGGCCACGTACCCGTTCTCCTCGGCCACCACGCACTCGAGCTCGCCGAGGGCCTCGTTGTCCTCGTCGGTGAACTCGCCGCGGGCGTAGATCTCCTCCTTGGCGCGCATGGCCTCGGCGAGGCGGGCGTTGCCCATGATCACGGTGTCGAGGGCCTTGTGCTCGTCGAAGGCGGAGTGGTCCTGGCGCAGCCAGGCCGTGCGCTTGGGGCGCTGGATGCCGCCGCCGTCGGGCTCCTCGGCGCCGATGAGCATCTTCATGAAGGTGGTCTTGCCGGCGCCGTTCGGACCGGTCAGGCCGTAGCGGACGCCGGGTCGGAACGCGACGTTCACGTTCTCGAAGAGCGTGCGTCCGCCGAAGCCCTTCACCACGTTGGAGATGGTGATCACGGGGCCTCCTCGCCCGGGACGCGGGCTGTGCTGGGGGGCGGCGCGGGTAACGTGGGGGGCGCCGGGGTGGCGAGGCGGGGAGCGTCCGCACGGCGTCACGTCGTGTACGCAGGGGTGGCATCGCCGGAGCGATCCGCGTAGCAGGGCAGCTCGGAGGACGTCGTGAAGGTCGGTGCGCATCCCCTGGTGGTGGCCGTGGCGCTGGGCATGCTGTCGCCCGCGGCGCTCGCGGCCGCCGACGGCGAGGCCTGCGAGGGCGAGCGTGCCCGCACCACGGCGCCCTGTGACGGCTGCGACTGCGGTCGCACCGACGCTCCGGCCGACGCCCCCGCCCAGGAGGCCGCGGCGCCGCTCGCGCACGCCTTCGGCGAGATGCTCCGCTAGGGCTGCGGCAGGCCCGCGAGGCCGTTGTCGTGGATCTTCCGCGGATCGTCGTGCGGACGCTTCGGGGTTCGGGTAGCATCCGGGGGACTCTCCCGCCTCCCGAGGTGCGTGGATGCGCACGCGCGCTGTCAGCGTCCCCCTCCTGTTCGCCGTCTCCCTCGGTGCCGCCTGCGATCCGGACGTGCAGTTCCGTCCGCGCAAGCCCGGTGTCGAGCAGCAGCTCCCGGCCATCGAGGTCGTGCCGCCGGAGATCCAGTTCGGCGAGCTGGCCAGCGTGGATCGCGAGCAGAAGCGCATCAAGGCCACGAACATCGGGTACGACGCGCTCACCATCGACGGCATGGTGCTCACGGGCGACGCCGGCTTCAGCTTCGTCGCCGAGGAGAGCTTCCCGAAGACGCTGCTCGCGGGCGAGTCCTGGGAGTTCGACGTGGCCTTCGCGCCTGACGGCGGTGGCGACGCCGAGGGCCTGGTCACCGTCTACTCGGATGCCGACAACGCCGACGAGTCCTACGTCGACCTCTTCGGTCGCGGTGCCGTGCCCGAGCTGCTGATCGAGCCGTCCGTGCTCGACCTGGGCGACAAGTACGTGCCCTGCGGCACCCAGGGCATCTTCACGCTCACCAA
The DNA here is from genome assembly GCA_020632955.1 of Alphaproteobacteria bacterium. Lineage (GTDB taxonomy): Bacteria > Myxococcota_A > UBA796 > UBA796 > JACKEO01. The sequence goes on along the minus strand of JACKEO010000002.1, from coordinate 297,219 downwards.
CGTGGGCACCGAGCCCCTCGACGTCACCAGCATCGTGCTCGAGACGGCCGACGGGCGCCTGTCGATCGGCAGCCGCGTGCCCGAGAACCTCACGCTGGTGGAGGGCCAGTCGTGGGATCTGGCCATCGACTTCGACGCCGAGGTGCCGGGGGCCACCACGGGCCGCCTCGTGGTGCAGAGCACCGATCCCGCGGGCGAGCGCACCGCCGACGTCGAGGCGAACGGCGTGTACGCCAGCCTCATCGACAAGCAGTACGACGTGCCCGAGGTGCTGCCGCTCGACATCATCTTCGCGGTCGACCAGTCCTGCTCGATGCAGTCGCACCAGACGCAGCTCAACAGCCAGATCGGCACCTTCATCCAGGCGCTGGACGCCGGTGGGGCCGACTGGAAGGTGGGCGTGCTCACCCTGGAGGACGGCTGCTTCCGCAAGGACGGCAACAGCACGAAGGGCTGGCTCACGCCGCAGACGTCGGGGTGGGAGGCCAAGTTCAAGGCGGCCGTGCAGCTCGGCACGGATCACGGCCTCACCGAGGCGCTCCTGGGCCTCACCAGCCTCGCGATGGACAACGACGATCCGGTCCGCAAGCCGGGCGGATGCAACATCGGCTTCCGCACGCCGGGCGCGCCGCTCCACATCATCTTCGTGAGCGACGAGCGCGATCAGTCGTCGGGCTACGCCACCAACCCGATGTTCTACTTCAACTCCTACTCCACGCGCTTCCAGAGCTACGGCACGCAGTCGGTGCAGGCCACGGTGCGCGCGCACGCCGTGGTGGACCTGAACCCGAACGGCGGCACGAACTGCAGCGGTCCCGAGGCGGGGCCCGCCGGCTACGTCCAGGTGGCCGGCAACCTCGGCGGCTTCACCCTCGACGTGTGCGAGCCGCAGTGGCCTTCGCAGCTCGGCCAGATCGCGCAGCAGGCGGTCGACGACCTCTACACCTTCAAGCTCGGCACCGCGAAGCCCTACCAGCCGTCCATGGTGGTGGAGCTCGACGGCGTGCCGGTCACCGAGGGCTGGGTGTACGATCCGGCGCAGAACGCCATCGTCTTCGACGATCCGCCGCCCGGCAACAGCACCCTCGACATCTCCTTCGGCGTGGCGGTCACCTGCTCCCCGTGAGGGGCGCGGCGCAGGCCGGCGGCCCCGTCACCCACGGGCTGATCGCCGTCTCCGTGTTGTCACGACGTTGACCGGAGACCCCGATCGTGCGGGGTAGCTTCGGCTGGATGCCTGCAGTGGAGGGCGGATGCGCCTGGTTGTCGGGCGGACGGTTCGTGCCGTCGCGGTGTGGTCCCTTGGGCTCCTGGTGGTGTGCACCCTCGCGGTGAGCCCGGCGTGGGCGGCGCCCCTGCCCGTGGAGGGCGTGGCGCGCATCCTGCCGGTGGCCGAGGTGCCGGGCGACGGCCGCTCGGAGGCCCAGGTGCACGCCCTGCTGCTCGACGCGAACGGCGCGCCGGTCACGGGTGCGAAGCTGCGGGCCACGGTCACCTCCGGCAGCGTCGGCGAGGTGGCCGACGTGGGCGGCGGTCTGTACCGCGTGCTCTTCACCGCCCCGGCCGTGAAGGAGCCCGGGCGCGTCACGATCACGCTCAAGGGCCGCACCGACGCCCTGGGGCCGGTCGAGATCATCGGCGACCTCATGGTGGCCGCGGCCCCTGCCGAGCAGGTGGCGCTGGGTGCCAGCAGCACCACGCTCGTGCTCGGCCGCGACACCGAGGCCACGCTGTCGTTCACGCTGCCCACGAGCGGGGGGAGCGGCGGGCTGCCCACGGCGGCCGATGCGCTGGTGCGCGTCACCTCCGGCGAGATCACCCGCGTGGTCGCGCTGGGCGGGGGCCGCTTCTCGGCGCGCTACCAGGCGCCCGCGGTCAACTACCCGCACGTGGCGATCGTCACGGTCATCGACCGCCGCAACCCCGGCACCGTCTGGGGCACGCTGTCGCTCGAGCTGCAGGGCAAGGTCGACTACCCGGTGACGGCCGCGCCGGGCTCCAACGTGATCCTGCGCGTGGGCACCCGGGAGTTCGGGCCGGTGCAGACCGATGCGTCCGGCAAGGCGTCGGTGCCCATCGTCGTGCCGCCCGGCCTCACCATGGCCACCCAGATCGTGGCCGACGGGGCCTCCCTGGCCGAGTCCAGCCTCGATCTGCGCGTGCCCGACACCAAGCGGGTCGCGCTCTTCGACATCCCGCCCAGCGTGCCGGCCGACGCCCGCGTCCGCGTGCCGGTGCGCGTGGTGGTGCTGCGTCCCGACGGCTCCCTCGACCCCGACGGCGTGCCGGTGCTCTCGGCCACGGCCGGGCGCATCTCCGACCCGCTGCCGCAGAGCCCTGGCGTCTTCGTGGGCCAGTACACGCCGCCCGACGGGCGCGTGCCGATGGCGGCCACGATCCAGGTCTCGCTGTCGGGCAACCCCAACCAGTCTGACGCGGTCGAGATCGCCCTCGTCCCGCCGCTGCCCTCCCAGATCAAGCTCACCACCGAGCCGGCGCAGCTCGCGAAGGCGGGCACGGGCCTGAAGCTCTTCGCCAGCCTCTACGCCGCCGACGGCAGCGGCCTCGCCGACCGCCCGCTGCGCGTGCGCGCCGCCGGTGCGGCACTCAAGGGTCCCACCACCGACCTGCAGGGCGGCGACTACCGTGCCGAGCTCAGCGCCGAGGGCGACACCGACGTGCTGCTGCGCGTGATCGCGCTGGCGCCGCCCAGCGCGAACGCCGTGGGCCACGTGGTGATCCTGCCGTCCCGCACCCGCGTGGCGCCGGGCGATGCCCAGACCGTCACCCTGGCCACGGTCGACGCCTTCGGCCTCCCCGTGCCGGGCGTCACCGTGGAGCTGTCGGCCGAGAACGGCTCGCTGCCCGACACCGTCACCACCGACGGGAGCGGCCTCGCCGAGGTGGTCTACACCGCGGGGAAGACGGCCGGCCTCGGCATCGTGCGCGCCACGGCCGGCAGCGCCAAGGGCGCCCGCGCCCTCTGGCAGGCCGACGTCGATCTGCCCGCGCCCCTGCCCCAGAGCGGCACCTTCCAGGCCCGTCGCGTGCTCGACGCCTGGGACGGCGCCCAGGGCAGCGTGTACGTCACCCGTGAGGGCGGCAAGCCGGCGCCGGTCACCGTGCCCGACGCCGTGGCCTCCGGCGAGCCCGCCCTGGTGGAGGTCACCTCCACCCCGGATCCGGCGGTCTTCGGCGGCCAGGCCAGCCTGTCCATCCAGGTGATGGACGCCGACGGCGTGGGCGTCAGCGGCGCCGGCGTCGAGGTCTTCGGCACCGGCGGCGTGCGCATCGGCCCGGTGCAGGACGCCGGCGAGGGCATCTACACGGCCACGGTGGAGGTGCCCGCCGACGCGCCGTCGATGGTGAAGCTCAACGTCGTCGTCGACGACGGGGCGGCGCTGGCCACCCTCGAGCTGATGGTCTCCGGCGAGCCCGTGGCGGTCGTCGAGCCGGAGCCCGAGCCGGAGCCCGAGCCCAAGCCGCTGGTCGAGAGCCGCGACCGGCCCTTCCTCCGGGCACACCTGTCCTTCATGGTGTCGGGCTACACCTTCGAGCAGTCGCCCACCGACGACTCGGGCACGCTGCTGGATCAGCCGCTGGGCTGGGGCGGCTCCCGCGGCGGTGGCCCGGTGCCGCTGGGCGGCGAGTTCGACCTGCGCGCCTTCATCCCCAAGGTGCCCTACCTGGGCTTCCAGGGGCGCTTCCGCTACAGCCGCTACGTGGTGGCCAACCCCGCCTTCGCCTCCGACGCGCCCGACAACCTCTTCGCCGCGAAGGCGCTGGTGATCGGCCGCTACCCCTTCAAGGTGAAGCGCGACGTCGTCCACCTCGGCGTGAAGGCGGGCTTCCGCTACGACGACTTCATCACCTTCCGTGGCTGCACCGCGGTGGGCTGCACCATCGAGTACGAGGCGCTCGGTCTGCCCGGTCTCGACGCCGGGCTGGAGCTCGGGGCCGAGTTCTGGAAGATGTACATGGTGGTGTCGGGCAGCGCGGGCTTCGCCTACGCCACCGTGCCCTACGCCGGGAACCTCGACGTCAACCTGGGCTTCGACGTCACGAAGCACTTCGTGATCGACCTGGGCTTCGGCTACCAGAAGCGGTCGCTGCAGGTGGAGGGCGCCGACAGCGGCCTCGTGCGCGGCACGCTCGAGGACGAGCAGATCCTCGGCACCGTGGGCGTGGGCTTCTCGCTGTAGCGACCGCGAGCGGCCGCGGCACGCGGCTAGCCTTCGGTGAGCCGCAGCTTCCAGGCCACGCCGCCGGGGCGGTCCATGACCACGATGCGCAGCGCGTCGAGCTCGGCGCGCAGCGCGTCGGCGCGGGCCCAGTCCTTGTCGGCGCGGGCCTGGGTGCGCTGGGCGAGGAGCTGCTCCACGTGCGCGCGGTCGATGCCGAGGGCGGCGAGGCGCTTGTCCTTCACCTCCTCGTCGAAGGCCTCGGAGGTGCGCGTGAGCAGGCCCAGGACCGACAGGTGGGCGAGCGCCTCGAGCGCAGGGCCCACCACCGGACCGCCGCGTGACGCCGCCTTCTTGTGGTTGGCCAGACGGTTCAGCGCCCGCGTGAGCTCGAAGGCGAGGCCCAGCGCGGCCGAGGTGTTGAAGTCGTCGGCCAGGGCCTGCGCGAAGCGCTCGGGGAAGGCGCGGCCCAGGGACAGCACCTCCTGCGCGTCGGCACCCAGCGCCTCGGCCACCCGGTCGGCATCGCCCTCGCCCTGCATCCGCGCGGCCAGCTCGCGGGCCTCGTAGAGCCGCGCCAGCATCGCCAGGGCCTCGGTGAGCGCGTCGTCCGTCCACGGGAGGGGCGAGCGGTAGTGCGCCTGCAGGTAGTAGAGCCGCAGCGCCTCGGCGGGCACCTGCTGCAGGGCGTCGCGGATGTTCACCACGTTGCCCAGGCTCTTGCCCATCTTCACGTCCTGCACCACGCCGTCGGCGGTGTGCTTGACCAGGGTGAGCAGGCCGTTGTGCATCCACCAGCGGGAGAAGGGCTGGCCGTTCGCGCAGGTGGACTGGGCGATCTCGTTCTCGTGGTGGGGGAAGACGAGGTCGAGGCCGCCGCCGTGGATGTCGATGGTGTGGCCGAGGCAGGAGCGCGCCATCGCGGAGCACTCGATGTGCCACCCGGGCCGGCCCGGGCCCCAGGGGCTGGGCCAGCTGGGCTCGCCGTCCTTGGCCGCCTTCCACAGGGCGAAGTCGCGGGGATCGGCCTTGTCGCCCGTGTCGGGGGCGGCGCACACCTTGTCGGGACGCTGCCCCGAGAGCTGGCCGTAGTCGGCGAAGGAGTCGACCCGGAACCAGACGCTGCCGCCCTGGGCGTAGGCGTGACCCTTGGCGACGAGCTCGCCGATCATCGCCAGGATGTCGTCCATCGACGTGGTGACGCGGGGCTCGGCCTCGGGCGGCGCGAGCTCGAGCGCGTCGCAGTCGGCGCGGAAGTCGTCGATGTAGCGCTGGGCCAGCGCGAAGGGATCCTCGCCCAGCTCGGCGGCCCGCCGGATGATCTTGTCGTCGACGTCGGTGTAGTTGCGCACGAAGCGCACCGACCAGCCGCCCGTGCGCAGCCAGCGGACGAAGGCGTCGAAGACCACGAAGGCGCGGGCGTGGCCCACGTGGGCGTGGTCGTAGACCGTCATCCCGCAGGCGTAGATCGAGACGTGCCCCGGCACGAGGGGCTCGAAGGGCTCGACCTGGCGCGAGAGCGTGTTGTAGAGGCGGAAGGGCGCCGGCGGCGCGCCAGCTTCGGACGCGGGCATCGGACCTACTTCTTCTTCTTGGTCTTCGCCTTCTGCTGGGCCTCGGCGTCGGCCTTCGCGAAGAGCTCCTCGATCTCGGTCTTGATGATCTCCTCGTCCACGTCGCGGACGGCGGCGATCTCCTGCACGATCAGGCCGTGGGCGCGGTCGTACATCTTGCGCTCGCCGAAGGACAGGGTCTTGCCCAGGCGGAGCACGGCGAGATCACGCAGCACGGCCGCCACCTGGAGCGGATCGTTCGTGGTGATCTTCTTCGTGTACTCGCGGTAGCGACGGTTCCACGTCTGCTTGTCGGCCGGCTTCTCGCGATCGGCGAGGACCTCGTAGACCTGGTCGACCAGCTCGATGGGCATGACGTCGCGGACGTTGTTCGGCGCGGCCATGCCCACCGGGCAGCGGTAGGTGCCCCCGTTGTCGAGCAGCTTGATCACGTAGAACGTGACCTTCGTGCCGTTGATCTCTGCCGCCTCGAGCTCCTTGATGACGCCGACGCCCTGGTTGGGCACCACCGCCTTGCTCCCCACCTGAAACTCGAGCTCCAGCTCGTCGGACATGCCGCTGCTCCCTGTGCCCGCGGTCGATCGCCGACGACCTCGCGGGGGTCCGCACGGCTAACGCACGCCCCCGGTCGCCGCAAAGCGAGGCGAAACGCCGACAGTCGAAGTGCAAAAGGCATGGACGCACCGTGAGGATCCCGCGGGCTGTCCGTGGGGCCTCCGAGGCGGGCTGTGGCGCCTGGGGATCGGCGGGGTAGGGGGGACTTCGCCCGGGCGACGGGCAGGAGGCGTGGATGCGGTGGTTGACGCCCGCGGTCGTGATCGCCCTGACCTCGGGGTGCATCAGCGAGGAGGAGTTCAAGGCCGTGATGAAGGAGCGCGACGACGCGCGCTCCCGGGTCACGAAGCTGGAGGACGAGCTCGACCAGGCGAAGGGTCGCATCAAGGAGCTCGAGAAGGATCTCGACAAGAGCCGCGAGAAGGTGCCCACGCGGCCCCCCGAGGCGCAGATCGCCGCGGCCTACAGCGAGCTGCGGCTCACGAAGGGCGGCCGGCTCCGCGCCGTCTTCGACACGAACCAGGGCGAGATCACCTGCGAGCTCTTCCCGCACATCGCGCCGATGACCGTGCTGAACTTCGTGGGCCTCGCCGAGGGCACGAAGGAGTGGGTGGATCCCACCAGCGGGATGAAGACCACGCAGCCGCTCTACGACGGCACGAAGTTCCATCGCGTGATCAAGGGCTTCATGATCCAGGGCGGTGATCCGCTGGGCACCGGCCGTGGCGGCCCTGGCTACATGTTCGGCGACGAGGTCTGGCCCGACATCCGCTTCGACCGCGCGGGCGTGCTCGCGATGGCGAACGCGGGGCCGGGCACCAACGGCAGCCAGTTCTTCATCACCAGCTCCCCGCAGACCCACCTCAACGGCAAGCACACCATCTTCGGCAAGTGCGACACCGAGACGGTCGAGCGCGTCATGGCGCTCCCCACCGGCGGCGAGTCGGGCAGCGCGCCCGTCGACGACGTGGTGGTGAAGACGCTGAAGATCGAGCGGCTGCCGCCCGCCGAGTAGCGCTCCGCGCGCCCGGCCACGCCGCGCGGTCCGGTGTTGTGGGTTCGGGTCCGCTTGTCCTATACAGGGGACGCGTCCGCACGATCCCGGTTCCACGGGGATCGTCACCCGTCCCCGGAGCCCTCATGCGCTGCCTCGTCCTCGCCTCCCTCGTCCTGGGGGCCTGCGGCTCCTCGGAGCCCGCCGCGCCCGCCGCGTCCTCCTGCGACCTGACGGTCGACACCCTCGACGGCAAGGCCTTCGTGCAGCTCGAGGTGCAAGGCGACAAGAGCGAGAAGCCCAACCCGCTGGCACGCATGAAGTTCACGAAGCAGCCGGACGCGCTGCACGCGGCCTACACGGTGGCGAACGGGCTGCACGTCTACGACTACACCTGCCAGGCCTCCGGACGGGAGGGCGAGGTGGTCTGCCGCACCAAGCCCGAGCTCAAGCGGGCCTGTCTCGCGCTCGAGGTGCACACCGAGGGCAGCTGCTCGGCCGAGGCGCTGGCGAAGTTCGGCTTCGCCGCCGAGGGCACCGACGCCGCCAAGGAGCTGGAGGACGCGAAGAAGCTCGCCGCGGAGGCCCGCAAGAGCGAGCAGTGGACCACCTTCAAGCTGATGAACAACAACGTCGGCAACACCCTGCAGGGCGTGCTGTACGTCAAGGTCGACACGCAGCGCTGCCGCGTGCAGGTCGACGACATGTTCCTCACCATCTTCGAGGGCCAGAAGAAGGAGGACTTCAACCCGGTGGGCACCAACGCCTTCGTGAAGGCGGAGCAGGACTACCTGTACGAGGACTGCACCCGCGAGGGCATGCTCGTGGACTTCGAGGCCCCCGCGCTGCCCGCGGACCTCTCCACCGTGCCCCCGGTGCGCGAGCACGCGGCGGGCGCGCCGGTGCACTACCATTACATCGGGGATCAGGCGCTCAAGGCCGAGGAGGGCTGCACCTACGCGGTGAGCACCTGGGCCAACTGGAAGCCGGTCGAGACCGACAAGGCGGTCACGGTGGGCGAGGACGGCACGATCGCCTGGTCGGTGAGCCACGCGTGGAAGGCGGACGACCGCCTCTTCGTGGGCAACGACCTGCAGACGCGCACCCCGCTGCGCGGCGGCTTCTTCCACCTGAAGCGGTCGAAGACCTGCGGCGGCGAGACGAAGAAGATCGACGTGCTCTGCAACGCCGCCCGCATCACCGACTGATCGGGTCGCCTTCGTCCGGGGCGCGCAGGAGCACCCCGAGGGCCGCCAGCAGGCGCTCGGGGGGCAGGTCCTGGTCGGGCAGGTGGACGAAGGCCGCCGGCGCCCGCACGCGCGGCGGCACCTCGAACAGCCACGCATTGCACAGGTAGGTGCCGGCGTCGTCCGACAGGTCGGCGCCCAGCGCGGTGGCCAGGGTGGCCGCGTCGAGGGTGGGGCCCCGAGAGGCGTCGCCGAGCGCCCCGCGTCCCTCCACGCCCCGCACGTCGCGTCCGGTGGCGACCGGACGTGCGCAGGTCTCGACCGCCACCCGGGACCGACCGCGCGCCACGCCCGTGCCCACCACGAGGGCCGGCCGCAGGCGGAGCGCCCACGCCTCCACGCGCCAGGGGATGGCGTCCCAGGCCACGGGGAGCACGGCCCCCACCACCCGGTGGCCCGCCACCACGCGCCCGTGCACGGCGCGTGCGAGGCTCTCGCTCGGGTTCGCCTGCACGTCCTGGAAGGGCCCGAAGCCCGTGACGAGGATCACGGCGCGGGCTCGCGGACGAAGCGGGCGACGGCCTCGACGTGGCCGGTCTGGGGGAAGAGGTCCACCGTCCACAGGTCGGTGAGCCGCCAGCCCCCGGCCTCGAGCAGGGGGCGGTCGCGGCCGAGGCTGGCGGGGTGGCAGGCCACGTACACCAGGACCTCGGCCTCGGCGGTGGCGAGCGCCTTGGCGGCGATGGGGTGCAGGCCGGCGCGCGGCGGGTCCACCACGATGCGTCGGGGCCCCGGGATCGCGCCCAGCGTGCCGATGGCCTCCTCCACCTTCACGGCCTCGAAGGAGGCGTCGACGTCGTTGGCGGCAGCGTTCGCCCGCGCGTTCTCCACCGCCTCGGGCACCACCTCCCAGCCGATCACGCGGTCGAAGCCGTCGGCGAGCACGAGGCCGATGGCCCCCACCCCGCAGTACAGGTCGACCAGGGTGCCGCCCCGGCCCAGCGCCTCGCCCACCGTGCCGTAGAGCACCTCGGCGCCCTCGGTGCTCGTCTGGAAGAAGGCCTGGGGCGCCAGCTCGAAGTGCCGACCCGCCAGCTCCTCGCGCAGCGTGGCACGGCCCCAGGTGGCCTCCACCTCCCCGCCCGCGATGTCGGAGACGCCGTCGTGGAGGCGCCAGCTCACGCCGACGAGGCGGCCACCCGGCACCGGCGTGGCGAGCAGCACCTCCGCCAGGGCGGCCACCGCCTCGGGCGGGCCCTGCGACGTGGTGTGGACCACCGCGAGCAGCTCACCCGTGGCCATGCCCTCGCGCAGCGCCAGGTGACGCCAGAAGCCCTCGTGGCACTTCACGTCGAGGGGCGGCGGCTGGTGGGGCTGCAGCACGTGCGCCCGCACCGCGGCGATCACCGCGTTCATCCGCTCCGACACCAGCTCGCAGCGCGTGGTGTCGACCACGCGGTCGAAGCGCCCGGGCGCGTGGAACCCCAGCCAGCGGCCCTCCACGGGCAGGCCCCGGGCGTGATCCTCCTCGGACAGGTAGCGGCGCACGCCGAAGGAGAGCTCCACCTTGTTGCGGTAGCCGTAGGCGTGGGGGCCGCCCCGCGGCGCGTGGACCGTCGGCGCACCGCCCACGGCGTCGACGGCGAGCGCGTGCTTGTGGCCGCGTTGGGCAGCGAGCGGCAGCTCCTGCAGCGTGCACCCGCCGCAGAGGCCGAAGACGGCGCACCGGGGTGGCACGGCGTCGGGCGCGGGCCGGATGGTGGCCGTGCGCCGCGCGTGCAGCGTGCGCCCCGATCGCTTGAAGACCTCGGCCGCGACGCGCATCCCGGGCACGGTGCCGCGCACGCGCACCTCGCGTCCGTCCGGGGTGGTGCCCACGCCCACGCCTCGGTCGGCGAGCGCGTGGATCTCGGTCTCGAAGGGCGGTACCGGCCGTCGGGCCATGGTCTCTCCGGCGGCGCCCCTATCCCGGCGGTGCGCCGCAGGGCCGTCGGGGGGGTCCCCCGTTCGCGGGACGTGGTAGGTACGTGCCGCGACCCCCACGAGGGCCCCGTGATCGTCGACATCGCGTACAACCCGCGGATCACCGAGATGCTCGGGCGCGTCGAGCATGCCCGGCGGCGCGCCGCGGAGCTCGACGAGCGCGATCCGGCACGCGCGGCGGCCGAGGACGAGGCGGCGCGCCTCTACGCCGAGCTCGGCCGCTACGTGCACTGGCTGATGCGTCAGGATCCCCCGGCGCTGTCGCGCATCGACGAGGAGGCGCGGGCCTGGGCGGCCAGCGCCGATGCGCGGGCGGCGGCGCGCGAGGTGGCGGAGCGCGAGGAGATCGCCGAGGTGGAGCCGGAGGCCTTCGACGAGCTCGACGAGCCCACGGCCGGCTCCTTCCAGGTGGTCGAGCTCACGGGCGACTCCCGCTCGATGAGCGCCGTGGATCTCCGCGAGCTGGCCGACGAGGACGCCGGCCTGCCCGAGCTGCTCGTGGAGGAGATCCTGCCCGAGGTGGTGGAGGCCGAGCCCCTCGCCCTGGGTGATCTCGACGACGACGAGCGCACCGACGTCGGTCCGGAGGGCGCCGACGGCACCGAGCCCAGCGCCATCGCGCTCGGCGACGAGCTGCCCGACGGCGACGACGACGACGGTGGAGAGGACGAGGACGGCATGGCCATCGCCGTGCGCACCGGGTCCTTCGAGGTGATCGAGGAGGAGGGCGGCGCGCCCGCGCCCACGCCGAGCGAGGAGAGCGGCAGCGCCGTGGAGGTCCGCGTCTCGGAGGACGACTGGCTCGCCCACCTGCGTGACCTGCTCGAGGTGCTCGGCGGACCGCGTGATCTCGCGGAGGGCGACGGGGCCACCCAGGCCTCCGTGCGCACGCTCGCGCAGGCCACCACCAACCTCGAGGTGCGCTGGTCGCTCTACCCGGACGCGGTGCAGCAGGCCCTGCTCGGCCTGGTGGGCGCGCGGGCGCGACGGCTCGAGGGCCTCGCCGCGGGGGATGGCGACGTGCGCCTCGCCCTGGGTCGGATGGCGCGCTTCGCCGAGGACCGCGGGCTCCTGCTCGTGCCCTCGCTGCGCAAGCGCGTGGCCCAGCGCGACTGGCTCGCCGACGAGCGCCGCTACTGGGCCGTCCTGCACGCCGGGCTCTGAGTGGCCCGGTCGCGGTGCGCCCCGTGATCCGACCCGGCCTGCGTCCGTGGATCGGGGCGGTCACCGTGGCGGTGTGGGGCGGGGCCGGTCTGCTCCTGATCGCGTCCGACCACACCTGGGCGGGCGTGGGCGCGGTGGTGCTGGCCACATGGCGGGCCGTGCAGGTGGTGCGTCAGGCGCGGGCGCTGCAGGGCGACGACGAGGGCTAGGAGCCCACGCCGCGGTCGCCGGACCGCCCGAGCTCGTCCACCACGCGCTTGAGCTCGTCGTTGTCGGCCCAGAGCTCCTCCACGCCGTCCGCCGACAGCAGGGCCGCGGAGAGCGACGAGATCAGCGAGCCGGTCTCCACGCGGGCCAGGGCCGCGGCCACGTGGTGCACCACCCCCTGCTCCTCGCCGGGTCGGAGCTCCACCAGCTCCTCCTCGAGCAGGCGCGTGAGCACCGCCGTGGTGAAGGCCTGCAGGAAGGGGGTGCTCATCGGCGCCGTCCGGGATCGTGGGTCCGCGTTAGCCCGGCCACGTGGACGACGCGCCCGCCAGGACCGAGGTGGAGACCGCGCCGTCGGGCGAGGCCTCGGCGCCGCCCGCGGCGCTCCTGTTCACGCTGTGGATCCCGGTGGTGGCCGTGGTGGCCTGGACGCTCACCCGCGTGATGTCGGGGCGCTGGCCCGACGAGCCCGGTCCGGGCCCCGGGCCGCTGCCGCCGGAGGACGGGCCGGTCGCTGGCGCCTGAGTCGCGGGTGGGCTACCTGCGCCGGGTTCGACCTGCCGGGCGGGGCTTCCCGCGCCTCATGAGGTCGCCTCCCTCTGGAGCATCCGTGGCCAAGACCAGCATGATCCACAAGCAGCTGAAGCGCGAGAAGCTCGTGCGCAAGTACGCCGCCCGCCGGGCGGAGCTCAAGCGCGTCAGCCGCGACATGAAGCTCTCCGCCGAGGAGCGCCAGTCCGCCCGCGAGAAGCTCGCGGAGCTGCCGCGCAACTCGTCCCCGGTGCGCCTCGTCACCCGCTGCGTGGTGTCGGGTCGTCCCCGCGCGGTCTACCGCGAGTTCATGCTCTCCCGCATCGCCTTCCGCGACATGGCGCTGCGCGGCGAGCTGCCGGGCATCCACAAGGCCTCCTGGTAGGTCGTCCCGTGTCCGGGCCTCGTGCCCGGGCCGCCGGTCCTGGAGCCCGCTCCGGGTGACGAGACCCGCGCCCCCTCCGACGAGGCGGTGCGGGTCTTGCTGCGTGCGCTCCCGGCCTCGTGGGCTGGTGGGCTCGTGATCAGTCGGCGCCGAGCTTGTGGCGCAGCTCCGTCTTCTCGCGACCGGACAGATCGGAGCCGCCGAGCAGGGTGTCGAGGTCGCCGCCGGCGACCAGGCCGCGCACCACGTCGAGCTCCTGCTTCGAGAAGAAGGCGCCCCCGAGGCGGTAGTCGGCGAAGGCCTCCCAGGCCTGCGGGACCCAGGCGGCCACCAGCGCGCCGATGGCCTCGGCGTACACCCGGATCTCGTACTGCGCGTGGGCGTCCATGCGCAGCGAGAGGAAGTGCAGGAGGTTGTGGAGATCGACCTTCCAGTACCACTGCGTGTAGTAGGCCAGCGTGAGGTTCACCCGGGCCAGCTCACGGGCCACCTGGGGCTCGCCCTCCCGCAGCGGCACGCCGTCGCCGGCGTCGTTCAGGAGGTGCTCGTAGCTCTCGTAGGTGGTGAGGGCGTCGCGGCGGAGCAGGTCGCGGACGGCCTGGGCCTGGGCGGCGTCGAGCACCTCGCCGCGGCCCTGGCGGTTCGACTCGGACTGCACCGCGACGTGCTCGGGCTCGGGGACGTAGAACTCGCGGTCGAGGATGCTGTAGCGGGCGCTGTACTCGTTGACGTTGGCCGTGCGGTGCCGGATCCACTGGCGTGCCACGAAGATGGGCAGCTTCACGTGGAGCTTCAGCTCGCACATCTCGAAGGGGGTCGTGTGGCGGTGGCGCATGAGGTAGCGGATGAGGCCGCGGTCGTTGCGCATCGACTTGGTGCCGCGCCCGTACGACACCCGGGCCGCCTGCACGATGGCGGCGTCGTCGCCCATGTAGTCGACCACCCGCACGAAGCCGTGATCGAGCACGGGCACGATGTGGAAGAGCTTGTCCTCGAGGGTGGCCACCGTGGGGCGACGGGTGGGGACGGGCTCGGCGTCGAGGAGGTGCTGGAGCTGCTGGAGGCGGTCGTCGTCCATCGAGGGTCTCGCGGGGAGGGCACACACGTCTCGTCGGCGAGGAAGAACGTGTAGTGGACCGTGGGGTCGGGCGTCGCCCCATAGCGGAAGACGCGGAGGTGGAGCCATACCAGATCGCGCCCCACCGCGCCCAGCAGCAGCGGGGTGGCCGTGCCGCGGCCGGGCGTGGCGTCGAGCCCGATCGCCTCCAGCGCCCATCCCGTCGGCGTCTGCTGCGCGTGCAGGCGGGCGTGGCCGCGCGGGGAGGCACGGAACGAGAGCACGATCTCGAGGGGCGCCTCGGGTGCGCCGAGCCGCCAGCGGAGGGGCCCGCCGTCGAAGGTGGTGACCGTGCCCGAGGCGAGCACGTGCGCGGGGCCGGCGGTGACGGTGAGGTCGGGGACCATGGGCGGGAGCTAGCCGTCCGCGGCGCTGCGAGACGACCATCGCGTCGGCGCTTCCGGGGCTGCCGCCGCGGCGGACGCTAGCCTCCGACGGGAGGCGGTCATGGCGCGGGCGATCGATGCGGGAGGCAGGGCGGTGGGAGGCACGCTGCCGCACGCCGTGCAGGCGGTGGTGCGTGCGGTGGACGATCCCGCCGGCCTCGGGCGGGTGCGGGTGGCCTTCCCCACGCTGGAGGAGCTGCCCGAGAGCGGGTGGCTGCGGGTGGCCCTGCCCGGCGCGGGCGACGGGTGCGGCCTGCTGGCCCTGCCGGAGCCGGGCGACGAGGTGGTGGTGCTCTTCCTCTACGGTGGGCTCGACGCGGGCGTGGTGGTGGGGGGCCTCCACCACGAGGGGCGTCCGGTCCCCGAGGAGGCGCGTGCCCTGCCGTCGCCCGAACGCACCCGGGTGGCGGGACTGGAGCGGTCCACCGCCGTGCCCACGGCGGGCTCGCGCGGCGCCGAGGGCAACGATCGTCGCCTCTGGCGGTCCCGCGCGGGCCACGTGATCGCCTTCGACGACACCGAGGGGGCCGAGAGCGTGCAGGTGTGGGATGCCTCGGGTCGGCTCGGGCTGGTGCTCGACTCGGCCACGGGCAGCGTGTGGGTGTGCGCAGGCGACGGGGATCTGCACCTGCGCGCGGCGGGCGACCTCCACCTGGGCGCGGGGGGCGACGTGGTGGTGGAGGCGAAGGGCGCGGTGGAGGTGCAGGCGGGGGGCGATCTGGCGCTCGAGGCGGGAGCGGAGGCGCGTGTGTCGGCGCGCGGTCGGCTCGCGCTGGAGGCCGGCGCCTCGGCCTCCCTGGGGGCTGACGGCGACGTGGTGGTGGACGCGGGGGCGCGGCTCACCCTGCGAGGCCGGATCACCCACGTCGACGGCGCGGGCACCTGCCGGGTCACGGGCGGCGCGCTGGTGGAGGTGCGCGCGGGCACGATCACGCTCAACTGACGGCGGGGCGCTCCCCCCAGGTGCCGTACCCGCCGCCGTCGTCGGCCACGAAGGGGCGCAGGGCGTGGGCCCAGCCCTCGGCGTCGTCGAGCAGCAGCTCCAGGCGCCAGAGCCCGGGCGGCTTGCCGGCGAGCACCACCTCGCCCTCCACCACCAGCCGGCGTGGACCGGTGCAGCGCGCCGACTTCAGCGGGCGGGCGGTGGCGGTGGTGACCTCGGCGAGCACCCCCTGGTCGCTGGCCAGCACCACGCGCGACGCCGCGAGCAGCAGGTCGACCCGCACCGGGTGGGCCCGTCCCGGGAGCATGCCGTGCCAGGGCGGCGTGCGGAAGAGGTGCACCCGCCCGTCGACGTCGTGGGCCTCGCGCACCGGGGGCTCGCCCCGCAGCAGCGCGCGGCCGCGACGGCGGCGCCAGCGACCCGTGAGCTTGACGAGCGCCAGCCCACCGGACACCACCACCAGGAGCGCGACGACGATCGACCCCGTCATGTGGTCCTCCGCGTCCCTGCCTGCCCCCCCGGGGCCGTTCCGTCCAGGAGACCGCCGTGAGCCATCCCACCGAGCCGTTGCTGCGCTGGCTCCGCCAGCAGATCGACGCGCGCGGCCACACCACGGCCTCGCTCGCCGCGCTGCTGTCGCGCTCCCGTGCCGAGGTGCGCAAGCTCCTCACCGGGCAGACGCCCATGCTGGTGGAGGATCTGCTGGCCCTGGGCGAGGCCCTCGAGCTCGACGCGAGTTCGCTGGGCGTGCCCGCCGAGCTGCCCGAGCTTCCCGACCTGCCCGAGCCGGCCTCCTTCGCGAACCAGACCGAGGCGCTGTTCCGGGTGGGCTTCGACGTGGCGGTCGACTTCCTCTTCCTGGCCGACACCACGAAGCTCGACGACTGGGGCGGCCCCGACGAGGTGCTCGAGGCCTACCGCGACCGGGAGCTCCCCATCCGACTCGACGCTGCCTACCACCGCCACATGGCCCCCAGCTTCACGCCCGAGGGCGTGGAGATCTCGCTGTCCTTCGACCGCCTGTACCGCTGCCGGTTCCCGTGGTCGGCCATCCTGCGCGTGGTCTTCGTGCCCGATGCCGACCAGCCCGCCGAGGTGGGCGCGGAGCCCGAGCCCGAGCTCGCGCCCTCGGCACGCGCACCCCACCTGCGCCTGGTCACCTGAGACCGCCGGATTCCTGCAAGGCGGTCATCGTGAGACCGAAACGACGAGACCCGCGTGGTCCGTGAGGTCCACGCGGGTCTCGGGGGTGGTGTGTGTGCTCGCGCTCAGTTCATCGCGAGACGATCCTCGATCTCCTTGAGCAGCTGACCGGCAGGGCCGGTGCGGTTGCTGCGGATGCACTTCTTGTAGGCCTTCCAGAGCTCGGAGAGCAGCTGGTCGTTCGTGAGCCTGTGCTCCTCGATGAGCTTGTCGTCGGTGGACAGGTCCGACCCCGACATGGACCGGCGGGCGTGCAGGCTGCGCAGGCTCGCCACGAAGAGCTCACCGGCGCCGTCGTGTCCACGACGCTCGAGCTCGAGGTAGGCGTGCCAGGCCACGCTCTCCGGCATGTACTCACCGCACCGCGAGGCGCTCACCCGCAGGGTGCGGATGAGATCGCGGGAGGACATGCTCTCGTCGACCAGAGTGACGACGGTCATCTGACTTCCTCCACCATGTTGTCAAGGATGCAACCACGACGGTTGCTGACGGACCACGGAACGGTACCATGCCGCCCGAACCTGGTTCAACGCGACCGGCAGGAAGCGAGGATCCCGGGGGAGGAAGCCCGGGAGGACGGATGCAGCCGGGCGAGGGCTGGTGCCTGGATTATCGCGTTCGGATGCCTGCTTCAGGTGTACGCAAAGGCGGCGGATCCATGAAGGTGAGCGGGGTGGTGACCGAGCGCTGCGCCGAATCTGGACGTCCGCTTGACATGCCTCGGGCGGGCTGGTGGTGCGCCGTGTGGCTGCATGCACCATGGCTTCCGGCGAGCGGGCCCCGATGAGGTGGGTGGATCCGTGGTGGCGGTCCGGCCTGGCGCTGGGCGTGCTGTGTGCCTGCCAGCCGCTCCCGCCGCGGGGGCCCGTGCCGGTGGAGGTGGCGGCGGAGCTCCCCCGGGTGGTGGTGCAGGAGGACCCGGCGGCATCGGAGGTGCTGGTGCAGGCGGTCGTCCGGGCGGGCTCGGTGCACGATCCCTCCGGCGCCGAGGGGCTCGCGGCACTCACCGCGGCGGTCATGGCCGCGGGCAGGACGGGCGCCAGGGTCGCGACGCCGGGGGATCCGTCCGCCGCCGTGGGTGCACCCGAGGTCGTCGTGGATCGGGAGCTGGTCTCCCTGCAGCTCCGCTGTCCGGCGGCGGTCGCGACGGGGTGCGTGGACCGCCTCGCCGACCTGCTCGCCGCCCCGGAGATCGGGGAGGCCGAGGTCGAGGCCATGAGGGCGCGCGCCCTCGCGGGCCTCGCCGAGGGGGTCGGGGACGGGCCCGGGTTGGCCGCCGAGCTGCTGGATGCCTGGATCCACGAGGGACACGCCTACGGCCACCCGGTGGCGGGGCGCACCGGCGTGCTGCCCGTGCTCGACCTCGATCGGGTCCGCGCCTTCCGCGCCGAGCGGTACGTGCGCGAGACGACCGTGCTCGGACTCGGCGGGCCGGTGACGCCCCCGCTCCTCGAGCGGCTCTCGGCGCGCTCGGCGGGGCTGGTGCCTCGACGCGCGCCGGAGGTCCCGCTGATGCGACCGGTGCGCGGCGGGCCCACCGAGGTGCTGGCCGTGGCCACCGGCGGCTCGCAGGTCGACGTGGTCCTGGGGCACGCGGTGGGCGTGCGTCCCGGGTCGGTCGAGGCGGTGGCGCTCGCCCTGGCGCTGGCCACCCTCGACGCCGACGCGGCGGGCCTGCTGCCCCTGGATCGCGTCGGCCGCGGTGCGTGGCCCACGCCCGCGGAGCACCGGCGTCAGGTGGCCGTGGGGCTGCGTCTCCCTCCGCTGCCGCCCGACGCGGTGGGGCCTGCGCTGGCGGCACGGCGCGACGCCCTGCGGGGGCTCGTGGCCCAGGGGCCGGACGCCAGGGCGCTCGCATCCGCCCGCGTCGCGCTCCGCGAGGCCCTCGACGCGCGTCGGGCCGATCCGGCGCTCCGTCTCGCCGACGCCGTGGCCAGCGTGGCGGCCGGCGCGGAGCGCGTCGACGTCCGCTCGGCGCTCCACGCGCTCTCCGACGCCGAGGTCCGTCGGGCGGCAACGCAGCACCTCCGGCCGGACGCGCTGCGCATCGTGGCCGTGGGCGCGGTGGAGGGGCTGGAGGAGGCGCTGGGCCGTGCGGCGGCACCCGAGGGGCGCACCGCCGCGGTGGTGCACCGGCGCGACGCCGACGGGCTGTTCCGCTAGCGCATCTCAGGCGCCGTGGGGCGTGGCGACGAAGCCGTCCAGGAAGAGCCCGGGCGCGTCCACGTGCAGGATGCGGTCGGTGTCGCTCGCGATGCCGTGCACCTGCCGGAGCACGTCGACGAGGTTGCCGCGGAGCGTGACGAAGCGCCCCACGCCGAGCACGTCGTGCCGCTCCCGGAGCTGGCCGTGCACCCGCAGCGTGGCCTCGCCGGTCTCGGGGTCGATCGCGCCGTCCAGCTCGGGCAGGTCGTCCACCTCGAAGACCGGGCGGTCCTGCTCGCCCAGCCACGCGTTCATCGACCGGGCCCCGCTGTTGAGCTGGAGGTTGGTGGGGAGGAGTCCCTCGGGCCAGCAGTGCCCGGTGGGGCGGGTGTCGAGGGCGCGCGCCGCCTCGGGATCGAGCAGACGACCGGCCACCACCCCTTCGCGCAAGAGGGTGAGCGGCACCGGGGTGACGCCACGGTCGTCGAAGCCGCGGGTGTGCAGGCCACCCGGCGCGAGGCCGTCGTCCACCAGGTGGAGCTTGCGATGGAACAGCGGCTCGTCGGCACCGCGCGTGACGAGGTTCCGCCCCTCGGCCAAGGCGTGCACCGAGAACATGCGGGCCAGCCAGGCCACCAGACGACCCGTGGGACGGGGCGGGAAGAGCACGCGCACGGGGCCCTCCACCGACGTGGCCTCGCCGGCGAGGGCCTGGGCGCGCTGGGCGAGCTGGGCGCCGTAGGGCAGGCAGGCGGTGCTGGCGAAGGCGCGCCCGGCGATGTGATCGGTGAGCTCGATGGGCCCCTCGGGCGCGCGGAGGGTGAGGGCGCCCAGCGCGTCGTACCGGGTGTGCGCGATCTCCATGCCGACGCCGTGGCTGTTGAGGAAGCGCCGATGACCACGGGCCTCCCGGTAGACGAACGGCCCGGCGACCACGGGTGCCTTCGCCGCCAGCGCGCCGCGCAGCGCCATCGTGAGCACCTCCGTCCGCTCCGCGTCGGTGATCTGCTCGTGCCGGGGGTCGTCGACCCCCAGGCCCCGCGGAGGGGGATCCATCCGGCGGACGGGGCCCCCGTGGGGGTCCTCGGGTGCCTTCGCCGCGGCCGCCATCGCCTCGGCCACCAGCGCCTCGGCACGCTCCAGCGGACCTCGGGCCTCGCCCGCGCCGCCGCCGTCGAGCCAGCAGCGGACCACGGCCACCGTGGTGTTCCAGCGGCGGCGTGTGGGGTGCGTGGTGCCCGCGGCGAGCGTCAGCTCGAGCCCCTGCTCGGTGGTGACGAGCACCTCGCTCGCCTTGGCTCCCGCGTCACGCGCTCCCTCGAGGACTCCCCCGAGCTCCCTCACTGCCGGCGTCATCTGCACTCCTGTGGCCCGCGCGCCGCGCGGGAGACGACCTCATCATAGGTGCACGGATCACGCCCCACCACCGCGGCGAGGGCACCATCGGAGGCGCTCCGGTGTCTGGTGCAGGGCACCGACCCGCCGCGCGCTGCGGCGACGGGGGACGAACTGGCGATCCTGCGCTACAATGCGGGCATGTCGTGTGCTCGTCTGGGGCGCGCACCGTCCTGGTCGGCCCGGGCCCCCCGGCGCCGGCCCCTCCCGCGTGTCGCGGGAGGTGCACATCCCGGTCCGTCCCCCTGGAGACCCTCCGTGCGCTTCGGCCTCCTCGTCACCGCCCTCCTCGCCGCGCAGGCAGCGTCTGCGGCCGATGTCGCGGTGTCGGTGCACGCGGGCGAGGGGCCGGTGGACGAGGTGCGCACCGAGGCGGTGGTCTGGCACGCGCTGCACCTGCGTCACGGCCTCGAGCCGCTCGTGGTGGGGCTCGACCCCGCCACCGACGCCGGGGAGGAGGCACTGGCGCACCGGCTGCGGGAAGCGCACGTCACCACCCACCTCGACGTGTCGGTCACCTGGCGCCACCAGGTGGTGGGGGTCGGCGAGGGCCTGCTGGCGGTGCCTCCGGCCGCCGAGGTCGACGTGGTGGAGCGCACGCTGGGGGCGGACGGCCTGCAGGTGCGGCGCCGATGGCACGCGGTGGGTGCGCCCGCCGTGTACCGGGCCACGCCCGGATCGCTCACCGCCGGCACGCGCGTGCGCGACGACGGCGTGCTCACGCTGCCCGACGTCTCCCTCGAGGAGGCGGTGTGGGTGGCGCTCGATCCGCTCACCGTGCCGGCATGGGGAGGCGGCGACGCGCCGCTGCGTGTCCCCGTGGTGGTGGCGGGAGATGCGTCCTACCGCGCCTTCTACGGCGTGAGCTGGCGCCGCGAGGCCACCGCCCGCCTGCGCGCCGCCTCCGCGATCCTCGCCCAGGCCGGCCTCACGCTCCACCCCGTGGGCTTCGAGACCTGGGAGGTGGAGCAGGGCGACGACGCGCCCGATCTGCCGGGCCTGCTGGCCGATCTCGCCGCGCGCCCCCAGCGCGTGGACGAGGCGGTGCTGCGCATCGCCTTCACCCAGCGTCCGCCGGCGAGCGGGCCCCTCGCCGGCATCGAGGACGTGGGCCGCGCCTTCACGCCCGGCCGCGAGGTGGTGGTGGTCGACCAGTCCCTGCCGCCCGGCCACGCGCCGGCCTGGGACGTCGCCGACGAGGGCGTCATCGTCGCGCACGAGGTGCTGCACGCCCTCGGGGCGCCCCACGAGCAGGCGCCGGGCTTCGTGATGTCGGCCCAGAAGGCGGGGCTGGTGTGGCGTCTCGCACCCCGCACCGTGTCGCTGGCCCGCGCCGCTGCCGAGGCACGCCTCGTGCACTGGGATCCCTCCGCCGCGCTGCTCTCGCTCGCCGACAGCGCGGGGCGCTGGCTCGACGGCATGCCGCGCGCGCAGCTGGCCTACGTGGTCGAGAACCTCGGCGAGGTGCCCGAGCCGGGGGCCCTGCCGCCGGAGCGGGCGGGCGCGCTGGCGAATGCCGCCCTCGGCCACGCCTACCTCCGTCTGGCCGACGAGCAGCCCCGCGATGCCGACCGGCACCGGTCGTACGCGCTCGCCCACGTGCAGGCGGCGATCGCGATGGCGCCGCAGCTGTCGGAGGATCTCGAGGTCTGGCTCCAGGAGGCGGGCATCGAGGCGGTCGTCGGGCCCGATCCTGGCGGCCCCGCGTCCGCTCCTGGCCACCTCGGGCCCGATCCGGGCCAGCTGGGGCCCGATCCGGGCCACCTGGTGGCGGCCTCGCCCGCGGAGCTCAGTCCTGGGCAGGCTTCAGGAGCACCGGACGGCTCGTGAGGTCGATGACGTCCTCGTCGTCGCGCGTGGCCTCCGACAGCTCCTTGTTCACGAAGACCTCCCCCTCCAGGCTGTCGAGCGTCGCCACCACGTAGTGCTCGGTGAGGAGGTTCCAGCACTCGGGCCAGCCCACGACGTCGGTGGCCTGCAGCTGGAAGCGGCCGTCGGCGCCCGAGGTGGCCGTGCCGAACACCGTGACGGGGCGCGCGCTCCGGTCCTCCAGCCGCACGGTGGCGCCCTGCCGGGGCGTGGCGCCCTCGAGCACGCGGCCGCCGAGGGTGAAGCTGAGCCCGGGAACGGAGGCGGGGCAGACGCTGCCGCCGCTGTCGTCGGTGTCGAAGACCGGTCGGACCTCCCCGGGCTCGCACCCGGCGAGGAGGACCAGCAGGACGGCCTTGCGCACGCTGCCTCCGGGCGGCGCGGCTCTAACGGCTCCCGGGCGCCTCGGCGAAGCGGGCGGCCGCGCCTCCCTGCCTCGATTACGGCTCCGGTGCCACACCCGTTCCGCGGAGGTCCGCGTGACCGTCGAGACCGAGCGCGCGCTCGTCCAGCAGCGCGTGCTGCGCGCCCTGGACCAACAGGGCGCTGACGTGGAGGGCAGCGAGCTCTTCCGCGCCTTCGTCCGCGAGACCGTCAGCCGCATCCGGGGGCCCTTCCTGGCCCAGCACCCGCCGCGTCAGGTCCTGCAGGTGCTGCAGGAGGGCTTCCGCTTCCTCCGTGCCCACCGGCCCGCCGAGGTGGGGGTCGAGGTCCGGCCGGGGCCCACGCGCGGCATCGAGGTCTTCGCCTGCCTCGACGACCAGCCCTTCATCGTCGACACCATCCGGCTGTTCCTCCGGCGCCGTGGCGCCGACTTCTGGGGTGGCTTCCACGTGATCGTGCGCACCGAGCGCGACGCGGAGGGGCGGCTCATCGCGGTGGGGCCGGAGTGCTCGCGTGCCGAGTCCCTCTCGGCGGTGGAGGCCGACGAGGGCACCCTCACCGACCTCGCGGACGGCACCCAGGAGCTGCGCGACATGCTGGAGCTCGCGCGCCTCACGGTGCGCGACTTCAAGCCGATGGTACGCGCCGTCGAGCGCGTGATGGAGCGGTGCGAGGGCCTCGCGGAGCGCCGGCCGGACCGGGCGGCGGTCTACCAGGAGACGGCCGCCTTCCTGAAGTGGCTGCTGCGCGACAACTTCGTCTTCATGGGCCTGCGCTCGCCCGACGTCACCCTGGGCACCGAGTCGTCGGACGGGCCCTTCGGCGGCATGATCGGAGCGGGCTGGGTGGAGCCGCACTGGCCGGGCACGGTGCGGGTGCGCAAGTCCCTGCAGGAGTCGCCCATCCACCGCAACGGGCGCATCGACGAGATCCTCGTCACGCTCGACCCGGAGGCCACCGAGGGCGACGACCTGTTCCTGCGCGGCCTGTTCACCTACCGGGCCGTGAGCCACCCCAGCCGCAACGTGCCCATCCTGCGCGGGGTGCTCCGCGACGTGCTCGAGGCCCAGCAGGCCGATCCCGGGTCCTTCCGCTACAAGGGCATCGCCAACGTCTTCGACAGCCTCCCCACCGAGTTCCTCTTCACCACGCCGCGGGAGGCCATCTCGCAGATGGTCGAGCTGGTGCTCGACAGCGAGACCCAGCAGGAGGTGGGCGTCACGGTGCTCCGCAACGAGGACGGGAGCGCCTTCTGCCTGATGAGCATGCCCAAGTCCTTCTACTCGGAGGACCTGCGGCGCGAGATCGAGCGCGAGATCCACGCGCTGCTGCGTCCCACCTACGTGGACCACGGGCTGTTCGTGGGGCGCTTCGACACGCTGCTGCTCCACGACTACCTCACCGGGCTCGGCGACGGCTCCGACGCCACCCTGCAGACCTTCATCGAGCGGGTGCGGGCGCTGGCCACGCCCTGGACGAGCCGCCTCTGGCAGGAGGCCGCCGACCGCGAGGGGGAGGAGCGCGCCGACTACCTCGTGGACGCCTTCGGCCGGGCCTTCCCCGAGACGTACACGCGCCGCACGCCCGTGGACCGCGCGCTGCGCGACATCCGGCACCTCGACTCGCTGAGCCAGGGCGGGGCGGTGTCGGCCGACCTCTTCGAGGAGGGGGACGGGGAGGTGATCCTCCGCGTCTACCAGCGTCACGACGTCTACCTCACGGAGCTGCTGCCGATCATCGACCACTTCGGGCTCATCGTGCGCAGCTCGGAGGTGGTGGAGGTGCGCTGTCCGGGGGGCACGCTGCAGTTCGACAGCCTGCGCCTGGAGGTGACGGGCGACGATCGGGGTCGGCTGTTCCAGCACAGGGAACGCTTCCTCGAGGCGCTGCCGGCCGTCTTCGGCAAGCTGGTGGACGACGACCCGCTCAACGCGCTCGTGGTCACGGCGGGGCTGGACTGGACCGCGGTGGACGTGGTGCGGGCCTACCTGCGCTACATGCGCCAGATCCAGGTGCCGGTGAGCCTGCCGCGCCTGCAGGCCATCGTGCTCGACCGCCCCGACCTCGTCGCGCGGTTGCACGCCCTGTTCGTCGCCCGCTTCGATCCCGACGTGCCCGACCGGGCCACCGCCGTGGAGGAGGCCCTCGACCACGTCGACGAGCTGCTCCGCCGCATCCACGCCCACGACCAGGACGTGGTGTTCGGCGGGCTGCGTGATCTGGTGCTGGCCACCGAGCGCACCAACGCCTTCCGCACCGATCGGGAGGGCCACTACCTGTCGCTCAAGCTGGCGGGTGCGCGGGTGCGCGACATGCGCGGCGCCCGTCCGCTCTACGAGATCTACGTGCACTCCCGCGAGGTGGAGGGGGTGCACCTCCGCTTCGGCCGCGTGGCCCGTGGTGGACTGCGCTGGAGCGATCGCGCCGACTACCGCACCGAGATCCTCGGTCTCGTCACCACCCAGCAGGTGAAGAACGTCGTCATCGTGCCGGAGGGCAGCAAGGGCGGCTTCTACCTGCGCACGCCCGAGCGCGGCGGCGACGCCCAGCGCCGCCAGGCCGACCGCCTCTACGCCACCTTCATCCGCGGTCTGCTCGACCTGACCGACGACGTGGTGGACGAGCAGGTGGTGCACCCCCCGCGCGTGGTGGTGCACGACGGCGACGATCCCTACCTGGTGGTGGCCGCCGACAAGGGCACGGCCCACCTGTCCGACACGGCCAACGCGCTGAGCCTGGGGCGCGGCTACTGGCTCGGCGATGCCTTCGCGTCGGGGGGCAGCCAGGGGTACGACCACAAGGTGGTGGGCATCACGGCCCGGGGCGCGTGGGTGCTCGTGCGCCGCCACTTCGCCGAGCTGGGGCGCGACCCGTACACGCAGCCCTTCACCTGCATCGGCATCGGCGACATGGGCGGCGACGTGTTCGGCAACGGCCTGCTCGCCTCGCGCACCACGCGGCTGGTGGCGGCCTTCAACCACCTCCACGTCTTCCTCGACCCCGACCCCGACCCCGAGGTGTCGTTCGCCGAGCGCCAGCGGCTCTTCGCCGCGGGGGGCCGCGAGGGCGGCTGGGATCGCTACGACGCCGCGAAGCTGTCGCCGGGCGGCGGCGTCTTCGACCGCGGCGCCAAGGAGATGGAGCTGTCGCCGCAGGTGCGGGAGCTGCTTGGCCTCGACCAGGCCACCGCGCGCCCCGAGGACGTGATCCAGGCCATCCTCCGCCTCGACGCCGACCTGCTCTGGTGTGGTGGCATCGGCACCTACGTGAAGGCCACGGGCGAGAGCGATGCCGACGTGGACGATCGCAGCAACGACCGCTTCCGCATCACCGCGAGCCGCCTGAGGGTGCGCATCGTGGGGGAGGGGGCCAACCTGGCCCTCACGCAGGACGCGCGCATCGAGGCGAACCGGCGCGGCGTGCTGCTCAACACCGACTTCATCGACAACTCCGGTGGCGTCGACCTGTCGGACCACGAGGTGAACCTGAAGATCCTCCTGCGCGCTCCGGTGGCGCGGGGCGAGCTGTCGGTCGACGACCGCAACGCCCTCCTCGCCTCGCTCACCGAGGACGTGGCGGCGCTGGTGCTCGCCGACAACGACACGCAGGGGCGGCAGATCACCCGCGACGTGATCCGGGCGCAGGCCGACGTCTTCCCGTTCGCGCGGGCCATCGCCTTCGTGGAGCGGGTCTTCGGGGTGGGGCGCGAGGTGCTGCGCCTGCCCACCGACGAGGAGCTCGAGCAGCGCGCCGCCCAGGACGAGGGCCTCACGCGTCCCGAGCTCGCGGTGCTGTCGAGCTGGGTGAAGCGCTACGTCTACCGGGAGCTGGTGGCGTCGGGCCGGGCCCGGGAGCTGCACGGCTACGCCACCTTCCTGCTGGGCTACTTCCCCGCCGCGCTGCGGGAGCGCTTCCGCGCCGACATCGAGGCGCACCAGCTCGCCGACGAGATCGCGATGACCGTGGTCACCACGCGCGTGGTGGGCGACGCGGGCGCGGCCTTCGTGCCGCTGGCCGTCGAGGAGACCGGACAGGGGGTCTTCGCCGTGTGCCAGGCCTACCTGGAGGCCCAGCGGCTCGCCCGTGCCTACGAGGTGCGCGGCGTGCTCGAGGAGCTGCGCACCAGCGTGGCCCTCCACGCCCTGTCGCGCGCCTGGACCCAGGTGGACGCCGGCTGTCGCGACGTGGTGTCGCAGTGGCTCTCGCCGGGCCTGCGGGTGCCCACGCCGGCCGAGATCGTCGAGATGGAGGAGGCGGTCGACAAGGTGTTCGAGCTGCAGGCCGACGACGTGGTGCGGCGCAACGCGTCGGTGATCGCGGCGATGGAGGCCGACGACATCCCCGCCGACGCCGCGCGCGTGGTGGTGAAGGCCAGCTACCTGAACATCGCGCTGATGGCGTGGTGGCATGCACGCAAGCTGGGCACCTCCCTGCGCGACGCCGCCATCGTGCAGCTCGCCGCGGGCCGGGCCAGCCGCCTGCAGGAGGTGATCGACGCCCTGCGCGATCGCCCCAGCACCGGCGAGTGGGAGCCGCTGGCGGTGCACATCCTGGTGAACCGCTTCATCCGGCTGCTGCGCGAGCTGGTGCTGGGCCTCGGCAAGCGTACCGAGGTCGAGAGCGTCGACATCCTCGAGCCCCAGCTCGTGGCGGGTCCGCTGGCCGACGTGCGCCGTCAGGTGGACGCGGTGCTGCCCGCCGAGGGGGCGCCGGACCTCGCCACCCTGCTGGTGCTCGAGGAGCGTGTGGCCGGCGCCGTGGCGCGCGTGCGCCCCGAGGGGATCGGGTACCGCGAGAGAGGGCCTCAAGCGTCGCCGGGGTGAAACCGAGTGGAGACCCATCCCGGCACGCTGCTGTGCG
The DNA here is from genome assembly GCA_020632955.1 of Alphaproteobacteria bacterium. GTDB lineage: Bacteria > Myxococcota_A > UBA796 > UBA796 > JACKEO01. The sequence continues at coordinate 270,156 of JACKEO010000002.1, read as the reverse complement.
TCGGGAGGGTGTCCGGAGCCCCTCGATGTCCCTGAGACCTGTCCTCGTGCTGGCGGGTGTGCTCGCCGGCTGTGCGTCCTCGGAAGGTGGTTCGGCCGTGCTCGTGCCCACGGGCTTCGCGCCGGGTGGCGGTGCGGCGGCCGACCCCTCCGACGTCCCCGCGGTGGTGGTGGAGCCGGCTGCGCCGGTGGCGGGGTCCGCGCTCCGCTGCGACGTGGACCGCCCGGCCTCGGTCTCGTGGGAGGTGGACGGCGAGCCCGTGGAGGGCGTGGGCACCGAGGTCCCCGGGGATCTGGTGGACGGCTACCAGACGTGGACCTGCGTGGCCGAGACGGTGCGCGGCGGGGTGGGCGAGGCCAGCGTGGGCGTGGACGAGGCCTGCGCCTCGCTGCGGGCCGACGCGGCGGTGGTGGCGGCCTACGCGGCCGAGCTCGACCTGCTCGACAGCGCGTGGACGGTGGAGGCCTGGGTACGCCCGGACGTGGGGGCCGAGGTCCCGCCCGACGTGGGCGTCCATCTCGTGGTGCTCGCGCGGGGCGACACCCTGGCCTCGGCGGACGAGGACCTCGACTACGGCCTGCGGCTCGACGGCACGGGTCAGGTGGAGCTGGTGTCGGGCGGCGATGGCGACTGCGCCGTCCTCGAGGCCGAGGCCGATCTCGACGGGGCGTGGCATCACCTCGCGGGCACCTACGATCCGCTCACGGGCGCCAAGGTGCTCTACGTCGACGGCCGCGAGGCGGCGCGCTGCACGGCACCCCGGCGTCCGCGGTGGGCCTACGGGGGCGCCTCGGTGGGCTCGCTCGTGGACGAGGAGGGCGCTCGCGACGCCTTCGTGGGCTGGATCGACGAGGTGCGGGTGTCGTCGACCGTGCGGTACGACGGGGCGTTCACCCCCGAGCGCTACCCGCACGCCGACGCGCACACGGCCTGGCTGCTCCACTTCAACGAGCAGGACAGCTTCCGGCGGAGCTACTGGTTCCGGGGCACCCGCGACCAGTCCGGCGCCGGACTGCACCCGGAGATCCGCGTGGACGGCGTGGTGACCGCCGAGACGAGCACGTGCGAGGTCCCCGCCGCGCGGTAGGCGGCAGGCCACCGACCCGCTAGGTGCGTGGGCTCCGAGGCGCCCATGACCCGCTGGATCCTCGTCCGGCACGCCCAGTCCACGTCCAACGCCGCGGGCACCCTCGCCGGCCACCTCGACGTGCCCCTGTCGCTGCGGGGGTGGCAGGAGGCGCTCGGCCTCGCCAGCGTGCTGCGCAGCGAGCGGATCGGTCGGGTGGTCTCCTCGGACCTGCAGCGGGCCGCCGACACGGCGCGCGTGGCGCTGAGCGGGCGTGCCCTGGGCCTGCGCACCACGCCGGCCCTGCGGGAGCGCGACGTGGGCGCGTGGACGGGGGCGCCGTTCGCTGACCTGCGCGCCGACGGGCGTCTCGGCGGCCTCGACGCCCTGCGCGCCCGTCCCCCGGGCGGCGAGTCCCTGGCCGACGTCGCCCTGCGGGCGCTCCGCTTCCTCGAGCGCATGGACGACGGGCGACCCACCCTGGTGGTGGCCCACGGCGGCCTGCTCCGGGCCCTGCTCGGGCTGGTGGACGGGGTGGAGGCCGCGCGGATCGGCGAGCGCTACGTGCCCAATGCCGTGCCCCACGTGCGGGAGCTCCCCGTGGGGGAGATCGCCCGCCTGCGCGCGGGCCTGGAGGCCTCGTGAGCGCGCCCGTGGACCCCGACAGCACGCGCACCGAGATGACGTGGATCGTCATGCCCAGCCAGGCCAACGCGCTGGGCACGGCCTTCGGCGGCCAGGTGATGGCGTGGATCGACGTGTGCGCCGCGGTGGCCGCGCAGCGCTTCGCGCGCGCCGACGTGGTCACCGTGGGCATGGACCAGCTCACCTTCCTCGCACCCATCCGGCAGGGCGACGTGGTGGTGGTGCGCGGCATGGTGAACTGGGCCGGCCGCACCTCGATGGAGGTGGGCGTGCGCGTGGACGCGGAGGACGTGCACACCGGCAGCCAGCGCAAGACGTCCACGGCCTACCTCACCTTCGTGGCGGTGGACGGCGAGGGCGCCACCTGCCCGGTGCCCACCCTGGGGCCCGTCACCGAGGACCACCGGCGTCGGTTCGCCGAGGCCCAGGCGCGGCGCGAGGCCCGGCTGCGCTTCAAGCAGGACATGCTGCGCCGTCGGGCCGAGGAGGCGGGGTGAGCGCGTCGCCTGCGGGCTCCCGCCCGGTGATCTGGCTGGCCAGCGGCTCGCCCCGACGCCTGGCGCTGCTGGGCTGGGCCGGCTGGGAGGTGGAGGCGCACCCGGCCGACGTGGACGAGCGTCGGCGCGCCGGCGAGGCCCCGGTGGCCTACGCACGGCGGCTCGCCCACACCAAGGTGGCCACCGCGCCCGCGGCCCGGCTGGCCGTGGCGGCCGACACCGTGGTCCACCTCGACGGCGAGGTGCTCGACAAGCCCCGCGACCGGGAGGAGGCGTCCTCGCACCTCGCGCGCCTCTCGGGGGGCTGGCACGAGGTCACCACCGGCTGGTGCGTACGCCACGGCCACCTCGAGCGCCTGGCGCACGCCACCACGCGGGTACGCTTCCGCTCGCTGTCGTCGGCCGAGATCGCGGCCTACGTCGCCACCGGCGAGGCCGACGACAAGGCCGGGGCCTACGCCATCCAGGGCACGGGGGGCGTGCTCGTGGCCGAGGTCCAGGGGTCGTGGACCAACGTGATGGGGCTGCCGATGGAGGAGGTGCTCGCGGTGCTGGAGGCCTTCGCGTGACCGACGTCGCCGCCAACCTCGCCCGGGTGCGGGCCGAGCTCGACGCCGCCTGCCGGGAGGCCGGACGCGATCCCGCCTCGGTGGGGCTCGTGGCGGTGGGCAAGCGCCACGGGATCGATCGCCTGCAGGCGGCGCTGGACGCCGGTCAGATCGACCTCGGCGAGAACTACGCGCAGGAGCTCAGGGACAAGGCGGCGGCGATCACCGCGCCCGTCCGCTGGCACTTCATCGGCCGCGTGCAGTCCAACAAGGCCCGGTACGTGGCGCCGGTGGCCTGGCGGGTCCACGCCCTCGAGGAGGTGCACCACGCCGAGGCGCTGGTGGCGCGCGCCCCCGCGGGGATCGACGCGCTCGTGGCGGTCCACACCGGCGACGAGCAGAGCAAGGGCGGGGTGGCGCCGTCGCAGGTGGTCGCGCGCGTGCGGGAGCTGGTGCAGGTGCCCGGCCTGAGGGTGCGCGGGCTGATGACCCTGCCCCCCCACACCGACGATCCCGAGGACGCCGCGCCCTTCTTCGCCGAGGTGGCCGACCTGCTGCAGCGCCTGCGGGCCGACGGGCACGAGGTGGACGAGCTGTCGATGGGCATGAGCCACGACTTCCGCGTGGCGGTGCGGCACGGCGCCACCTGGGTGCGCATCGGCACGGCCATCTTCGGCGAGCGCCCCACGGCCTGATCGGGGTCGCGGTCAGTCGCAGGTGCCCCACACGCCGGCGCCGCGCACGCGCGCGAGGCGCTCCGCGGCCTGCAGCTCGCGCTCGAAGCGCAGGGGCTCCACCCAGTCCTCGTCGAAGCGCCGCGCCCAGCCCGCGGCGAGCAGGTAGGTCGAGAGCAGCACGGGATCCTCGGGGTCGGCCCCGTGCAGGCGCACCACGTCCTCCAGCACCTGCGCGTCCAGGGCCCGCTCGGCGTACGCGCGGTCGAGCCAGAGGTAGGCGAGCGTGCGGTCGTAGACGTCGGTGCAGGTGGCGTCGAAGCCCACCCGCACGATCTGGTGGTCCACCACCCGGGCGAGGAAGGCCGCGGCCTCGTCGGCGCCGCACTGGGCGCCCTCCCCGGGCTTCGCGGTCTCGGGCGCGTCGATGCCGAGCAGGCGCACCCGCTCGCCCGCGCTGCCACAGCTCGCGAGGTCCACCGTGTCGCCGTCCACCGTGCAGGCCACGCGCACCGCACGCTCGCTGGCGCACACCTCGAAGGTGCCGTCGACCAGGATCGGGGTCTCGAAGGGCGTCACGGGCAGATCGGGCGGCGTGTAGCAGGCCGGGACGAGCAGGAGCAGGGCGCGGCGCATCGGTCAGCCCTGCCCGCGGCCGAGGATGCGGGCGGCCCGGTCGGCGCGGGCGTGCAGCAGGCCGGCCACGGCCTCGGCGGTGTCGGGGTCGTCGAGCGCGAGGTCGAGGGTGGCCTCGAGGAGGCCGAGGGGGGTGCCCGTGTCCCAGCGGCGTCCCGTGAGCACGGCGGTCGACAGGGCCCCCTGGTCCGCCACCTCGGTCATCGCGGCCATCGGGTAGAGCTCGCCCTCGCCGTGGTGCGCGGCGGAGCGCGCGAGCGCGTCCAGCAGGGCCGGCGTGTAGACGTAGCGCCCCACGCTGACCAGGTGGCTGGGCTCGGCGCCGGGGGCCGGCTTCTCGACGATGCCGCGGACCGGACGCACGGGCCCGTCGCCGATCGCGTCGATCACGCCGTAGGCGCTCACGTCGCGCCCGGTCAGGTCGACGGCGCCCAGCACGGCGTGGCCGGTGGCCTCGTGGGCCGACCACACCTCGCCGCTCGGGTTGGGGCCGCGGGGGTCGAAGAGGTCGTCGGGGAAGACGACGAGCACGGCATCGTCTCCGGCGAAGTCCCGCGCGTGGAGGATGGCGTCGCCGGTGCCGCCCATCCGCGCCTGGTGCACCACCCGGGCGCGAAGGGCGGGGGGCTCCAGCAGGGGGGCGAGGGCAGGGCGCGCCGCCAGGGCCCGGTCGAGCTCGGGATCCCGCACCAGCCAGCGCTCCAGGGCCTGCTTGCGGGCGCTGCCCACCAGCAGCAGGTCGGTGAACCCGGCGCGCACCAGCTCGTCGAGGACCAGGTCGAGCGCCGGCCGCGCCAGCACGGGCAGCAGCTCCTTCGGCACCACCCGCGTGATGGGCAGGAAGCGGGTGCCGTGGCCTGCGGCCACCACGACGGCCTTGCGCATCTCACCCTCCTGGCGCTGCGCGTATCGCGGTCGTCGCGGCGGCGACCTTCCCTCCGGAGGGTGCAGCGCATAGGCAGGCGGTGGAGGTGCCTCGTGTGGTGGACCGTCGCCGGCCTGGCCGGTGCGCTCGGAGTGGCGCTCGGCGCCTTCGGTGCCCACGGCCTCAAGGGCGTCGTCACCGACCCCCACCTGCTCGAGGTGTGGGACACGGGTGCGCGGTACCACCTGATCCACGCGCTGGCCCTGCTGGCGGTGGCGGCCCACCCGGCGCGCCCCGCGTGGGCGGGGGGGCTCTTCCTCGCGGGCATCGTGCTCTTCAGCGGCTCGCTCTACCTGATGACGCTCACGGGCTTCCGCTGGCTGGGCGCGGTGACGCCGCTGGGCGGTCTCTGCTTCATCGCGGGGTGGCTCGTGCTCGCCTTCGCGAGGTCGGGAGGCGGGGGATGATCGGGCTGTACCTGGCCGCGCTGGCCTTCGGGAGCGTGCTCGTCGGGGCCAGCGTGGTGCTCGGCGGCGGACACGACGCCGACGGCGACGCGGATCTCGGCGGCGACGGCGATCTGGGCGACGCCGACCTCGGGGGCGACGGCGACCTGGGCGATGCGGACCTCGGGGACGCGGATCTCGGCGACGGCCACGGGGGCCACGGCGTGGCCGACGACCTGGCGCTGGCGCCCACCGACGGCACGCCCATCGACTGGCTCTGGCTGCCCTTCCTCTCCATGCGCTTCTGGTCCTTCTTCGCGGCCTCCTTCGGCGCCATCGGCAGCGCGCTGTCGGTGCTCGGCCTCGGCGAGGTGGTCACGGCCGTGGTGGCAGGCAGCGCCGGCACGCTCACGGGCTGGAGCGCGGCGGCCGTCCTGCGCCGGGTGCAGTCGGAGAGCGTGTCGGGCGAGACCTCGCTCGCCCGCTTCGTGGGCGAGGAGGCCCGCGTGGTGCTCACCGTGCGTCCCGGTGGCACGGGGCTGGTGCGCCTGCACACCGCGGCGGGCGACGTCGAGGTGCCCGCCACCACCCGGGACGGCAAGGACCTGTCCGCCGGCACCCAGGTGCTCATCGCGGGCTTCCACGGCCGATCTGCGGATGTCACCGGCTTGCCGTCGCTGCCCGAGCCCGAAGTCCGCTAGACTGTCGCGGAGCATTCCCCGAGCCGCGCTGATCCGGATGGGCGCGTCGTGGCTCAGCAGGGGGGAAGCGGGAGGCTTCGACATGCGCTGGAACTCCGTGATCGTGGTGATGGCCTGGAGCGCGGCGTGCTCTCCGGGGGGGCCCAACGTGTCGAGCGACGTCGACGCGCCGCCATCGGTCGGCGGGGTCGGCGAGCCGCCGCAGCCCGGCGATTCCTTCGTCCCGGGCGACACGGCCCTGCCCGACGTGCAGGCGCCGTCCTCCACGGGCCGTGCGGTGCAGCTCTCGGCCGACGGGGCGATGTCGTACGTGCTCGACGAGGACCTCGGTGCCGTGGTGGCCTACGGCGAGCGCGCGGTGGTGCAGACGCTCGAGCTGGGGGTGGGTCCCACCCGCATCGCCGGGCACGAGGGCAGCTTCTTCGTCACCCTGCGGGGCGCGGGCGAGGTGGTGCGCCTCGAGACCCTGCGCGACGGCACGCTGGCCGAGAGCGTGCGCGCCGAGGTGGGCGCCGAGCCCTTCGGCGTCGCCGGCCTGGAGGCCACGGGCCACCTGTACGTGGCCCTGTCGCAGGAGCGCGCGGTGGTCGCGCTCGATCCGGTCGACCTCTCCGAGGTGGAGCGCTGGACCTTCGACGGCGAGCCCCGGTGGGTCACCAGCTCCCACCCGGCCGACGCGCCGCTGGTGGTCATCGCGATGTCGGATCGGCCCGAGCTGGTGCTGCTCGACCCCACGTCGCCCGGCGAGCCCACCACGGTGCGCATCCCCACCGCCGACCGCTTCGCGGACGGTGACTGCCGGCAGCGTCAGCTCCAGCCCCGCATCACCGGCGATCCCGTGCTCACGCCGGCCAACGCCGAGCTGCTGGTGCCGGGCCTGCACAACGACACCCAGCTCTTCGAGGACGACCACGCCGCCTGGCGCGCCACCCAGGTGGGCGACGGCGTCGAGTTCGGCGAGGACGACGTCTGCGAGGATGCCGGCGAGGTGCCGCCGAACGGCGGGGTGGTGATCACCCCCTGCAAGCCCAACAGCTACGCCTGCATCCCGGCCCTGCAGTTCGTGGGCGACCGGCCCACGATCGTCGGCAAGTTCAACCCCACCATCAGCGCCGTCGACGTCGCGAAGGGCGAGGTCGACGAGCTGATCCTCATCAACGGCCTGTCCGGCGAGGACGCGCTGTTCGGCGAGACGGAGGTCGCGCGAGGCGTGCCCGCCGCGGTGGCCTGGGACCACGTGCGCGGCCAGATCTGGGTCGCCATGCAGACCATGAGCACCGTGGTGGTGATGTCGCGCACCTCCACCTTCAAGGAGCGCACCGGCTCCTTCCAGTCCTACCGGCGCCTGTCGCTGCCGGTGGAGGCGGGCCCGTCGGGCATCGCGGTCTCCTACAAGGACGACACCGTGTCGGTGTGGAGCATGGTGGGCCGCGCGCTCCACCGCTTCACCCCCTCCACCCTCGACCAGACCTTCGCGCAGATCACCGGCCCGGGCGACATCCGCCGCCTCGTCACCGGCAAGACCACGCTGCTCCGGCCGCCCGCGAGCCCGCTGTCGCCCGACATCCAGGAGGGGCGTCGCCTGTTCTTCGGGGCCGACGAGCGCCGCATGAGCGGTCCCAGCGCCGGCGTGAGCTGCTCCGCCTGCCACCCCGACGGCCGCGGCGACCACCTGGTCTGGCACTTCGAGGACTTCAGCAAGCAGGCCCCGATGATCGCGGGCGACATCCACGACACCGCGCCCTTCCGCTGGGACGGGGTCACGGCCACGGCCAAGGACGAGATCGTGGTCACCGCCAAGGACCAGATGGGCGGCGAGGACCTCACCGACGCCGAGGCCCTGAAGGTGGTGGCCTTCCTCGAGTCGCTGCCTCGGCCGCAGCGGCCCACGCCCGCCGACGCCGCCCTGGTGGCCCAGGGGGAGACGCTCTTCGGCGCGGCCGGGTGCGACACCTGCCACGCCGGCACCGCGCTCACCGACACGAAGCTCCACCGCTCCCAGGTCGACGAGCGCGACATCGACACGCCCTCGCTGCGGGGCGTGGGCGCCACCGGCCCCTACGGCCACGACGGCTCGGTGGGATCGCTCGACGAGCTCCTCTCCACGCCGCACGCGGCAGGCGCGGACGCGAGCATGACCGCGGGTGAGCGCGCGGCCCTGGTGGCCTACCTCTCCACGCTCTGAGCGGGTCGGGTCGTCGGCGCGCGACCCTTGCGTGCAAGATGTCGGTGGTGCCCGTCGTAGGGAAGGCTTAGCGGACCTGCGACGGGTCGCGCCGCGCGCGAGGAGGGGCAGTGGAAGACGTGCTCGGATGGGCCCTCGGGTGGGCATGCGTCGGAGGCGGCGCAGGCATCGCCGTGCTCGGCATGTACTTCGTGGTGCGCCAGTTCCTCTTCGTGAGCCGGCCCAACGAGGTGCTGATCTTCTCGGGTCGGCAGTACCAGCTCACCGACGGCAGCCAGGTCGGCTACCGCGTGCTCCACGGCGGGTGGCGCATCGCGATCCCCTTCTTCGAGAAGGTGGATCGGATGGAGCTCACCACGATGGCCATCCAGCTCGAGGTGCACAACGCCTACTCCAAGGGCGGCATCCCGCTCCGGGTGCAGGCGGTGGCCTACGTGAAGGTCAGCAGCGACCCGCGCAAGGTCAACCACGCCGTGGAGCGCTTCCTGGGCCGCGACGCCAGCGAGATCCGCGACGTGGCGAAGGAGTCCCTCGAGGGGCACCTGCGCGGCATCATCGCGCGGATGACCCCGGAGGAGGTGAACGAGGATCGCCTCACCTTCGCCGAGGAGCTGATGCGCGAGACGGCCGAGGACTTCGACCGCCTCGGGCTCACCCTCGACGCCCTGAAGGTGCAGTCGGTCAGCGACGACGTGGCCTACCTCGACAGCATCGGGCGCGAGCGGCTGGCCAACGTGCTCTCCACCGCCGAGATCGCCGAGTCGACGGCCAAGGCCGACGCCGAGGAGGCCCAGGCCGAGGCCAAGCGGCAGGGCGACGTGGCGAACGAGCAGGCCGAGACGGCCATCCGCCAGCGCGAGAACGCCTACCGTCAGTGGGTGGCCGAGCTGGAGGCGCAGGCGAAGTCGGAGGAGGAGCGCGCCGAGCAGGCGGCCCTCGCGGCCCGCGCCCGCACCGAGCAGCGCCTCCAGCAGATCCGCGCCGATCTCGAGCGGCTCCGCCTCGAGGCCGACGTGGTGCTCCCCGCCGAGTCGCGCAAGCAGGCCTCGGTGATGCGGGCCCGCGCCGAGGCGGCCACCATCGCCGCCGACGGCGAGGCGCTCGCCGAGGTGCTGCGCATGCTCACCGAGACCTGGCTGCGGGCGGGGCCCGACGCCAAGGACATCTTCCTCATCCAGCAGCTCGAGGTGACGCTGCAGAAGGTCACGGAGCGCGTGCGCGCGCTCGACATCGGCGAGGTCACCCTGCTCGATCGCGGCGACGGCAAGGCCCTCGCCGGCCACATGGCCGCCATGCCCGCGGCCGTGGCGGCCCTGCTCGACGAGTTCCGCCACACCACCGGCGTGGACGTCGTCGGCATCCTCACCGAGCGCAGGGAGGGCGACGGCGTCGCGGCCGCACGTCCCGCGCTCACCGCCGACCCCACCACCGAGGAGACCCCGCGATGACCTATGTGCTCGCCATGCTCGTGGTCCTGATGGTGCTCGCCGTGTCGGGCGTCGCCGTGGTCTTCGTCATCAACAACCTGCTCTACATCTGCGAGCCGAACGAGGTGCTCGTCTTCTCGGGTGCGCGCGGCACCGAGGGGCGCGGCTACCGCACGGTGAAGGGCGGACGTCGGGTGCGCGTGCCCTTCTTCGAGCGGGTGGACCGCCTCGACCTCACGAACATGATCATCGACGTGAGCGTGCAGGGGGCCTACTCGAAGGGCGGCATCCCGCTCACGGTGCAGGGCGTCGCGAACGTGAAGATCGCCGGGTACGACCCGGTGCTCGGCAACGCGGTCGAGCGCCTGCTCGGCAAGAACCGCGACGAGCTCATCCGCATCGCCAAGGAGGTCCTCGAGGGCAACCTGCGCGGCGTGCTCGCCCAGCTCACGCCCGAGGCGGTCAACGAGGACAAGATCTCCTTCGCCGAGAAGCTGCTCGACGAGGCCGAGCCCGATCTCGCGCGCCTGGGCCTCGTGCTCGACACGATGAAGATCCAGAACGTGCACGACGACCGCGGCTACCTCGACAGCATCGGGCGTCGGCAGTCCGCCGAGATCATCAAGCGCAGCCGCATCGCCGAGGCCAACGCCAAGGCGGCGGCGCTGATGCGCGATGCCGACAACCGCACGCGCGCGCGGCTCAAGGAGCTCGACAGCGAGACGTCCATCGCCCGGGCGCAGGCCGATCGGCGCATCGCCGACGCGAAGACGCGGTCGAAGGCGATGGTGGCCGAGTCGGTGGGCCAGGTGGAGGCCGACATCGCCCGGGCCACGGCCGCGGTGGAGGCCGAGCGCGAGCGCGTGGAGCAGGTGCGCCTGCAGCTCGACGCCGACGTGATCGCGCCGGCCAAGGCGCAGATGGAGGCGGGCATCAGCGAGGCGAAGGGGCGCTCCGCGCGCATCCTCGAGGAGGGTCGCGCCACGGTCGACGTGCTGCAGCAGATGATCGCCGTGTGGCAGCAGGCCGGCAGCTCCGCACGCGACATCTTCCTGATGCAGAAGCTCCAGGCGGTGCTCGACGCCCTGGTGGGCACGGTGGGGGCCGTGAAGGTCGACAAGCTCACGATGCTCCCGGGGGAGGGCAGCGACGCGGGGGGCTCGACCGCGGTGCGCGCCGTGCGCCTGGTGGAGGAGCTCAAGGGGGCGATCGGCGTCGACCTGCCGCGCCTCCTCGAGGACGCCACGCAGCGCGGCGGCCGGTCCTGAGTCCACGCTGACGGCGCCCGTGGCCGGCGCGGAGCTGCTGCTGCCCTGGCTGGGCGTGGCCGCCGTCGCCGTGGCGCTGCCGGCGCTCGGCCTGCCCCGTCGGGGGGGGCGGTCGGTCGATGCGCTCCTGGCGGTGGTGCTCGTGCTGCTGGCCGCCTGGCCGCTGCTCGACGACCCCTTCGAGACCGACACGGTGCCGCTCCGCGTGGGCTTCGCGCGCTACGCCCCCTTCGCGGACTGGAACCACCCGCCGCTCGCCTACCTGCTGAACCAGCCGGCGCGGTGGTCGCTGCGGCCCGAGGTGGTGCGTCTGGGACCGCTGGCCTGGCTGCTCGCGGAGGTGGCGCTGCTGCAGCTGCTGGCGCGGCGCTGGGGCGGACGGCTCGCCGGGGTGCTCGCGGCGCTGTGGATGGCCGCCGAGGTGCGGCGGCGCATGGGGCTGCAGGACCTGGGGGACTGGGACCTGGCGGGATGCTTCGTGCTGGGGCTGCTGCTGTGGCTGGAGCGGAGCGAGCGGGAGCCGCCGCGGGGCGCGGGGGACGCCTTCGAGGTGGCCGGGCTCGTGGCGCTCGGCATCGCCTCGTCGTGGCTGGTGTGGCCGGTGGGCGTCGCGGCGGCGCTCGTGCTGGCGCACGGCGCGTGGCGAGGCCGCGTGGGGTGGGTGCCGGCCCTCGCCACGGCGGGCGTGGTGGTGCTGGCGGCCTGGCCGCTGTGGGGGGTGGTGGCGCTGGGCCGCGACATCGCCGTGGAGCTCGACCCGAACGTGCGCGACACGGGCCTCGTGCAGGAGATCGTGCAGCACTGGCCGGTGGGACGGGCCCTCGCCATGGGCCTGCCGCTCGTGCTGGGGGTGGGGTGGCTCGCCGGGCGGAGATCACGGCTGGACGCGCGCCTCGCCCTGGCCGCCCTGGTGGCCGTGCTCGCCGCCCTGGGGGCCGCGGCGCGGGTGAGCCACGTGAACGGCGGCTACTACGTCGGGCTGCTCACTCCGGTGCTGCTGGCCGCCAGCGCCGCGGGCACCGTGGCGGTGGGACGCGCGATGCTGCCGACGGGGTTCGCCACGGCGGGAGCGGGTCGGCTGGTGCCGGTGCTCGTCGTGGCGGGCGCCACGGCGTGGCAGCTCCCGCCCGCGCCCCGGTACGCGGCCGAGGCCACCCTGCCGGCCCTGCTGCCCGACCTGGCGCGGCGGTCGCACGCCGACGGGCGCCCCATCGTCACCAACCTCGCCGGCCTGGGGCCGCAGCTGGCGTATGCCCGGGCCCAGGCGGGGCTCGGCGACCTCAGGGACGTCGTGGCGCCGCCGCACGCCTCGGTGGTGGCCGCCCAGCTCCGCTTCGGACCCTGCCTCGACTGCGTGGCCGACCCGGCCTGCCGCGCGGCGGCGCGCGATGCCTGGGTGGTGATGGAGCGGCGCCAGCGCAGCGCCGACGAGCTGGCCTGCACGGAGGTGCTGGTGGCGGGCTGCACGGCGCTCCACGGCGCGCGGGTGGTGGACGACGTCTTCGTGGTCGACTGTCGCCCCGAGGCGGCCTCAGCGCAGCCAGCGGGCGCCCCAGGCCCCGGGGACGACCACCTCGCGCCCGCTCGCCAGCTCGAGGAGGACCACGTCGACGGTGGTGTCGCCCCGACGGGTGCGGGCGAGCCACCGCCCGTCCGGTGAGACCTGCGGGTCGTCGTCGGGGTCGGGACCGCCCAGGCGGCGCGCGGGGCGACGACGCGACGGGTCGGCGATCACCACGTCCTGGCCCTGCGCGTCGGCCACCACCAGCACCACGTCGCCCCGGGGGGTCCAGCCGGCGTCGAGGTGCTCCCCGGTGGCGTCGGGCAGCACCGGCCGTGCGCCGCTGCCGTCGGCCGCCATGGTCCATGCCCGCAGCGGACCCTCGCGCTCGGTGAGGAAGACCAGCGCGTGCCCGTCGGGAGACCAGCGGGGGCGCAGGTCCTCGGCCGGGTGGTGGGTGAGGCGGCGCGCGGGGCTGCCGTCGGTGGCCTGGACGTGGATCTCGGGGTTCCCGTCGCGGCTCGAGGCGTAGACCAGCGTGCCGTCCGCGGCCAGGTCGGGCTCGAAGGAGCCCCCGTCCACGTCCGTCAGGCGGGTGAGCGCGTCCGCGTCGATCCGGTAGAGGTCGCCGGCGCCGTCCACGGCGGCCTCGACGACGATCGCGCCCTCGGCGGTGCAGACGGGTGCGCGCAGGCGCAGGCCCGCGAGCGGCGTGGGGTGGACGCCCTCCGCGTCGAGCACCACCAGGCGCACGCCCTCGCCCTCCTGCTGCTGTGCGAGCACGCGACCGCCCGTGCAGGTGGCGAGCGCGCCGTGGTGGGCGGTGAGCGAGGTGAACGGCGTGGTGGCGCCGTCGGGCAGGGTGACCCGGGCCACCCGCGGCCCGGAGGGCGTGTGCTGGGTGACCACGAGGGAGGGCTCGGCCACGGGGCGCGGACCGCACGCGGACAGGAGCAGGGACAGCAGGAGCGGGGGCATGGGCACGGCCGGGTGGAGGCGGGCGGGCTAGGCTGGGAGGTGGAGCTGCGGAGGACGCCTGGACACGCTGTACGGCAACACGACGGGACTCGGCAACGCCGAGGACAAGGCGCTGCGTGCGCTCTACCGCCGCTCGGTCCACGCCAGCCAGCTCGTCTCTCCCGCCCTCGCCCGCGAGCTCACCGAGCTCACGCGTCGGCTCGGGCGGCGGCTGGGCGTGCTGCTCGACCGGCAGGGACGCGTCGACAAGGTGGTGGTGGGCGACGCCCACCGGGTCTTCCTGCCCGATCTCGGCGCGCGGCGCGCGGGCTCGGGTCGCTTCCGCGGCGTGCGCCTCGTGCTGTCGTCGCTGCGACCCGACGGGCTGACGCACGAGGATCTCACCGACCTCGTCCTGCTGCAGCTCGACGCTGTGGTGGTGGTGCAGGCCCAGCCCGACGGCCTGCCGGGCCCTGTGCACTACGCCACGCTGCTGCCGCCCGACGCGGGCGACACCCCCTGGCGCGTGGAGCGGCTCCGCGACGTCCACCAGTGGGAGGAGGACTGGCGCACGGTCCTGGCGGATCTGGAGGCCCAGTTCGCCCGGAGCCCGCAGCTGTCCGAGGTGGGCGACCAGGAGGGCGCGATCCTGGTGGGCATCACGCTGGGCAACCCGCGCAAGGCCCGTCGCAGCCTCGACGAGCTCGAGCGCCTCGCCGAGACCGCGGGCTTCCGGGTGGTCGATCGCGTGCTCCAGCAGCGCAACAAGCTCGACGGCCGCACCTGCATCGGGTCCGGCAAGCTGGCCGAGCTGGTGCTCAACGCGATGCACCTGGGCGCCGACGCGCTCCTCTTCGACCGCGAGCTGTCGCCCAGCCAGCTCCGCAACATCGCCGAGGAGACCGAGCTCAAGGTGCTCGACCGCACCCAGGTCATCCTCGACATCTTCGCGCAGCACGCCACCAGCCGGGAGGGCAAGCTGCAGGTGGAGCTCGCCCAGCTCCGCTACCGCATGCCACGCATCGCGATCATGCCGCGCGCGATGAGCCGGCTCACCGGCGGCATCGGCGGTCGCGGTCCGGGCGAGACCAAGCTCGAGATCAACCGCCGACGGGCCCAGGAGCGCCTCACGCGGCTGGAGCGCGAGCTGGCCACGCTGGCGCGCAACCGCGCCACCCGTCGGAAGTCCCGTCAGAAGGCCGGCATCCCGATCGTGTCGATCGTCGGGTACACGAACGCCGGCAAGAGCACCCTGCTCAACCGGATGACGCGGTCCGAGGTGCTGGTGGAGGACAAGCTCTTCGCCACGCTGGACCCCACCACGCGGCGCTTCCGCTTCCCCGAGGAGCGCGAGATCATCCTCACCGACACGGTGGGGTTCATCGAGGACCTGCCCGACACGCTGGTGCAGGCCTTCCGCAGCACCCTGGAGGAGCTGGAGGAGGCCGACCTGCTGCTCCACGTGCTCGACGCGGCCGACGAGGACGTGGAGGCCCACCTCGCGTCGGTGCAGGAGGTGCTCGACGGGCTCGGCCTGCGCGACGTGCCCACCGTGCTCGCCTGGAACAAGGCCGAGGTGGCCGATCCGCTCGTGCTGCGCAGCCTGCTCGACACGCACGGGGGCCTGCCGATCAGCGCGGTGACGGGCGAGGGGCTCGAGGTGCTGCTCGACGAGCTGGAGCACCAGCTCTTCCGCACCCGCGCGTCCTCGCGTCGGGCGGCCTCCGCATCCGGCGAGCAGGCCGTCGACGCCCGCACCACGGGGACCTGATCACCCCCGGGGTGTCAGGGACGTGCAAGGCGAGCGATTGCCCGGCCCTCGGCGGAGGGCTAGGAACAGCCGGTCCTGCGCACGAGTGCAGGCAACCAGAGGAGTCGCCCCCATGCGGAGCATCAGCCTGTTCGTCGCGCTCGCCGGCCTCGTCGCCTGTGGCACCGGTTCGTCCAAGGGCACCGACGACACCGACACCGACATCACCGACACCGACACCGACACCGTCGACACGGCCGACACGGCCGACACCGACGACACGGACGACACCGACGTCCCCGTGGCCCTGGCGTGGAACGAGAACGCCTGGACGGGCGACTGGAAGGACTTCGTCGACTGCGGCACCGCCGGCAAGATCTCCTTCGAGATCGAGGCCAACGGCGAGGGCGTCGCCGCCTTCTACGTGGTCGAGACGCGTCAGGGCCAGACCTCGCCCTGGAGCGAGTACCACACCCTCGACGAGGGCACGCCCGGCGCCGGCTTCGCGCCCTTCGCGCGGGAGCTCACCACCGGCGCCACGGTCGACAACTGGACCACGGACTCCACCACCTTCTGGAAGTGCGGCAAGGCCGGCGGCTCGATCGATCCCGCCGAGCTGGGCGGCGACTTCAAGTCGGCCTTCTACGTGGGCCTGTGGAGCCCCGCGAGCGCCGCGCTCCTGGGCGACGACGACGTCACCAACGATCCCGCCACCCCCGACGACTGCGTGGCCTTCGGCTTCAACGTCGACGCGGGCTACACCGCCTCGCCCGTCTCGAAGGGCTCGGCGCGTCCGGGCTGGGTCACCAAGGCCAACTGCCGCACCCTGTCGCCCGTCAGCCCCTGACGGCGGCCGCGGATCGCCTCGTGCGGTCCGCGGGTGCAGGTCTGCGCTACGTTGCCCCGTCCGGGAGTTCCCGGGCGGGGCTTCGTCGTCGGAGGGAGAGGGTGCGCAGCCGTCTGGCCACAGCAGCGATCGCCGGCGGCCTCGTGGCCTGCGTCCCGCCCGGCATGGCCGAGCGCTCCTCGCGGGTCCCGGATCTGGCTCCGCCCACGATCCGTGCGGCCCGCCTGTCGTGTGACGCCGAGGGCGCTGCGTGGACGGTGGACGTGGCCACGAGCTCGTGGGCCGGGAGCGCGGTGCTGCTGTGGACCACCGACGGCAGCTGGGTGGAGCGTCACACGCGCTTCCGGTCGGTGGGCGCCGAGCCCGAGGGCGGGGGCGACCAGCTCACCCTGGGCGTGGCGGTGGTGCTCGACTTCCGCCAGGCCTCCGACGGGCAGACCGCCCTGTCCTGCCTCGACGAGCCTTCGGCGTGGATCTGGGTGACCGATCTCGAGGGCACGCCCACCGACTGCGTGGCGCGCGGACCGGCGCCGGCGCTGCTCGAGGGTCAGCCCGAGACCCCCCCCTGTCCGCTCGTCTCCCCCGAGGGCGAGGCCGGCTGACCCGCCGATCGGAGCGCGATCAGGCCCGGCCTTCGCGGACGTCGGCGAGCTGGCTGGCGAGCTCCAGTGCCGCCACCATGCTGGACGGATCGGCGCGGCCCGTGCCGACGAGATCGTCCGCCGTGCCGTGATCGACGCTGGTGCGCACGATCGGCATGCCGAGGGTCCAGTTCACGCTGCGGCCGAAGTCCACGGCCTTCAGCGGGGCGAGGCCCTGGTCGTGGTACATCGCCACCACGAGGTCGGCCCGGCCGGCGCGGGCGTCGAGGAAGGCGGCCTCGGCGCTCACGGGTCCCCGGGCGTCGACGCCCTGGGCACGTGCGGCGCGCACCGCCGGGCCGATCACCTCGAGCTCCTCGCGTCCCAGCAGGCCGTCGTCGCCCGCGTGGGGGTTCAGGCCGCAGACCACGAGGCGCGGCGCAGGCAGCCCGAGCTGGTCGCGTAGCGCCTCGTGGGCGCGGCACACGGTGTGGAGCACGCCCTCGGACGTCACCGCCGCAGGGACGCGCGCCAGCGGCAGGTGCACCGTGACCAGCGCCACCCGCAGCTCCCCGCCGGTGAAGGCCATCACGGGGCGCTCCACGCCGCACAGCGCGCCCAGGAAGTCGGTGTGGCCTGCGTGGGCGAAGCCCTGGGCCGCGAGCCGCGCCTTGTGGATCGGGCCGGTGACGAGGCCTGCGGCGCGGCCGTCGAGGCAGGCGGCCACGGCCCAGCGCAGCGCGCGCACCTCCACGGGCTCCGGGCCCGGGGGCGGCGGGAGGAGTCCGACGGCGCCGGTGGGGAGGTCGTGTGCGTCGAGGGGCGCCAGCTCCAGGCCACAGGCCTCCGCCTCGCGGCGCACGGGCTCGGGGTCCCCCACCAGGAGGACCGGGCGGGCGGGGGGGCGAGCCACCAGCGCTCGGCAGGCCACCTCCGGACCGATCCCCTGCGGGTCGCCCGGCGTGAGCACGAGGGCGCGGCTCATGGCGCGGGCGGCGCGTCCTCGCCCGGCTCGGCGTCGCCGGACGTGGCGGGCGCGTCGTCGGCGGGCGTGCCGTCGGCAGGTGCGGCCTGGGCCTCGTCGGCGGGCTCGTCCTCGCCGGGCGCGGCGGGCGCGGCGGCTGCCTCCTCCGTCGAGCCGGCCTCGTCGGCCGGAGGCGTCGCGGGCTCGGCCGAGGCCGGCTCCTCGACCTCGGCTCCCGGACGGGCGCGCTCCCGCCCCGTGTCGAGCAGGGTGGGCTGCGGCACGTCGAGGAACCACTGGATGGAGGCCCGGCGGCGCGCGAGCGCGTACCACTCCTCCTCGGCGTCGCTCATCTTGCGGGCGAAGATCTCGTTCTCGAGCTGCGGACGGGCCTGCTCGAAGCTCACCGCATCGGTCTGGATCTGCTCCCGTGCGTCGACGCGGAGTCCGTACACCACGCCGTCGGCGGCGATGGGCTCGGCGAGTGCGCCCTCGGCCGTGGCGGCCACGGCCTTGCGGAGGTTCTCGCGGAGATCGGGCAGGGCGAGGGACTGGCCGGCGAAGATCGGGCCGAGGCCGGCGGTGTCGAGCTCGGCGACCGCGTCCTCCCAGGTGCGCTGGCCTGCGCGGATGGCGACGATGGCCTCGCGCACGCGCCCCACCGCCTCCACGAGCGCGCCGGGACCGCTGTCGGGGATCACGTAGCCGAAGGCCGACAGCCGCACGCGGGTCTCGGGCTCCAGGCCGCGCAGGAGGCGCTGGTACTGGTCGCGGAGCTCGTCCTCGGTGATCGACACCCGGGTGCGGAGCACCAGCTGGGCGAAGGCCTCGCGACGCAGGGGATCGACGATCTGGAGCTGGCGGTAGACCTCCCACCCGAAGCCCTGCTTCTCGACCTCGTCGCGCAGGGCGTCGCGGTCGGCGAAGCCGTACTGCTGCACCGTCTGCTCGATCGCCCGGTCGATCTCGCGCTCGCCGACGTCGCGTCCCTGGCGGGCGAGCTCCTGGCGCTCCAGCTCGAGGAGCACGAGGGTGTCGAGGATCTCGGCCTCGAGCTGGTCGCGGCAGTCGGGGGGCGCGCCGGCCTCACCGCACTGGTTCTCGATGAAGGCGCGCCCACGGAGGTACACGTCCGACAGGGTGATCACCTCGTCGTTCACCACGGCGGCGAGGCGATCCACCACGCGCTCGGCGGCGGAGGCGGTGGGGGAGAGGAGCAGCAGGAGCAGCCCCCCCATCGCCGGGGATCGGAGCCAGGCAGGCACGCTCACTCCGACAGCAGCGGATCGGGCTCGCCGTTCAGCGGGTCCTCGTCGGCCGGGGGCGGCGGGTTCACGATGCCCTCGGAGGGCACGGGACGCTCCAGCACGCGGGCCGACGGACGCTTGGGCACCGGGGCGTCGAAGGTGGCGAGGGCGCCCTCGTCGACGCTGATGCTGGCCTTGGCGCGCAGGCCCTCCACGAAGGCCTCGGTGAGCTGCTCGTAGCGCTCGTTCTTCATGCGGCGGAGCACGGAGCCGCGCATCTGCTCGAAGGTGCGCTCGATGCGCTCGCGACGCTGCACGAGCTGCACGATGTTCCAGCCGCCGCCCGCCTCGAAGGGCTCGCTGATGGCACCCTCCTCGAGGCCGAAGCCGGTGGTGAAGACCTGGCCGGGCACGCCCGGGCGCCCGTCGCGCTCCACGAAGCCCAGATCGCCGCCGCGCTGGGCGAAGGGGCCGTCGGAGTGCTCCACGGCGAGGTCGCGGAAGGACCCCGGCTGCTTCGCCACCTTGGCGTGCAGCTCGAGGGCCAGGGCCTTGGCCTCGTCGGCGGAGCGGCGGCCGAGGGCGGCCACGAAGATGCGGAGGATCTGGGCCTTCTCGGGCACCACGAAGTCCTTGCGGTGCTCGTCGAAGAAGGCGCGCAGCTCCTGCTCGCTGAAGTCCTCGTTGCGCACCTTGTCGTAGATCTCGGAGCGCAGGAGCAGGTTGGACAGGATCTTGCGGACCTTGCCGTCCTGGTAGAGGCCGCGGGCGAAGGCCTCCTGGAAGAGCAGCTCCTCGTCGATCAGGTCGTCGAGGATCTCGCGCTTCTCGGTGGTGGTCCAGCGCTCGCCGTCCTCGGGGGTGCGCCGATGGACCGTGTCGAGCCACGCGGCACCGCCCACGGTGGCGCCGTTGACCTTGGCGAGGGGATCGCCGACCTGCTCGGCGGGCGCGGGCATCGGCGTGCCCGCGGTGGCGCCGGCGTCGCCGGTGGGCGCGCTGCCGCCGGAGCAGCCGAGGAGGGCCGCGATCACCACGGCGGGGACGGCCAGCCGGAAGGCCGGACGGCGGCGGAGGGGCGTGGCGTGCGTGTGGAGCATGGGGGGTTCCTCCCGGAGCCTCGGAGCTGGGGCCATGGCGTGCTTCGGCGGGTGCGGAGCGTATCCGGAGGGATACCCGGAGCCAACCGGGGTTCGACGCAGGGGCGCGCGCCGCCGCGCCGGTTAGGTCGGCGCCATGTGGTGGATCCTTAGCTGTCTCCTCGCCCACGGTGGCGAGGTCATCGTCGATGCGAAAGTCCCCGTGCACCTCGCCGTCGACGGCGTCGTGGTGGCCGAGGTCTACACCGTGGGCGTGCTGAAGCTGCCCGTCGACGCCGGGAAGCACACGCTCACGCTCACCACCGGCGGCACGCCGGCGGCGCACGAGATCGACGTGGGCGACCAGCCCGTGGTGGTGATCGTCGGTCGCACGGGCACGAGCGTCGGGACGCTGGCCGAGGGGGCGCCCGAGCCGTCGCCTGCCTCTACGGCCGCCGCCGTGGCCGCGGCGCCCGCCCCCACGCCCGAGGTCGCCGCGTCGGCCGCGCCCGCGCTGCTCGGACCGGTGCCGGTGCGCTTCCGCACGGCGGGGCGCGCGCGGCTCCTGGTCCAGATCGACACCCGTCGGTACACGGTGGCCCCCGGCGAGGGCATCGACGTCGACCTGTCGGCCGGCGAGCACATCGTCTCGGTGCGCAACCCCGAGGGCACGCAGATCTACGCCCGGGGCGTGCTCACGGTCACCGGCGGCGGTGACCTCGTCGTCCAGGTGGCCGAGGGCCGCGTCCCCGAGACCTCGGGGAACGGGCTCGCCTTCTACGCCACCTCGCGGTGAGCAGGCCGGACGTGTCCGGCTCCGACGACCGTCGGCTCCGGCGCTCGGACCCCCTCGGGCCGCGGAGCATCCGCTTCCGCATCGCGGCGGCCTTCCTCGCTGCGCTCCTCGCGATGGGCGGCGCCCAGGCCTTCCTCATCGCCCAGCAGGGACCGGTGAACGCCTCGCTGCAGCTCGTGGCCGAGGGCTACCTGCCGCTGTCGAAGCAGGTGGCCCGGCTCAAGCGCGATCAGGAGCGGGTGCAGCGCGACCTCAACCGCATCAGCCGCGAGCTGCCGCGCCCGGTCACCGGCGACACCAGCGCCGCCGAGATCTACACCCAGGACCTGCGCGACAACCTCGAGATCGCCCGCATCATCACGGCCTCGATGGGCGACCTGCCCCTCGACGCGGCCGAGACGGCGCTCCACGCGAAGATCCTGGCCTACCTCGACACGCTCGAGGAGCTCTTCGCCCGCTACGAGCAGCAGTCCGCCGCCTACGTGGCGATGGCCGACGAGGGGCAGCTCGAGGTGGCGCAGGACCGCCTCAGGCGCCCGCTGCGGGGCACGGCCAAGGCCCTGTCGGAGGAGTTCGACAAGCTGGAGCGCACGCTGGACGCGCGGATCACGGCGCTCACGCGGGCCACGCGGGCGCAGCAGGCGCGGGCCACGGCCATCGCGATGGGGCTGTCGGCCACGGCCATCGCCGCCGCGGTGGGGCTGCTCGCGGCGGCCTTCCTGGCGCTGCAGCCGATCCGTCAGCTCACGGTGGAGGTGCAGCGCCTGGCCGCCGGTGCCGTGGGGGCCCGGGTGGCCGTGCGGTCGGGTGACGAGGTGGGGTTGCTGGCCACCGAGTTCAACCACATGGCCCAGGCGATCGAGGAGCGGGATCGTTCGCTCGTGGAGCGGGCCGAGGACCTCAACCGCCTGTCCCGCTACCTCGGGAGCGTCGTGGACTCGCTGGACGACGGCCTCGTGGTGGTGGAGCAGGGGCGCGTGTCGCTGGTGAACCCGGCGGCGGCGGACCTCTGGCAGCTGCGGGTGGGGGCGCCTCCTCCGGACCTGCTCGAAGCGGCGCTGGCGCCCGGACGCCATCGCCTCGACGGGCCGGAGGGCACCATCCACGCCGTGCGCGCCGTGCCCTTCGGCGAGGGGGGCGTGGTCGCGGTCATCGCCGACGTCACCCACCAGCTCCGCGCCCAGGAGCGGCTCGCCCGCTCGGAGCGGCTGGCCCTCATCGGCCAGATGCTCGCCCAGATCACCCACGAGGTGCGCAACCCGCTCAACGCGCTGTCGCTGAACGCCGAGCTGCTCGCCGAGGAGCTGGGCCAGCTCGAGCCGGCGCGGCGCGCCGAGGCCGGGGAGATCCTCGCCACCATCACCGGCGAGATCGATCGCCTCACGGCCGTCACCGCGCACTACCTCCAGCTCGCACGCCGCCCGCCGGCCCGCCCTGCGCCCACCGACGTGGCGCGGGTGGTGGAGGAGGTGGCGCGGCTGCTGGAGCCCGAGCTGGAGGAGGCGGGCGTGGCCCTGCAGGTCGAGGCGGGGCCCCTGGAGGTGCAGCTGGTCGACGGCAACCAGCTCCGGCAGGCCCTGCTGAACGTGGTCCGCAACGCCGTGGAGGCCGGGGCGCGCGCCCTGCGTCTCGGGCTGCACCAGGACGCCACGGAGCTGCGCGTCGAGCTCGCGGACGACGGTCCGGGCATGCCGGCCGAGGAGCTCGCCCACGCCACCGACCCCTTCTTCTCGACCAAGGCCGCCGGCACCGGGCTCGGGCTCGCGATCACGCGACAGATCCTGGAGGATCACGACGGGCGCGTGGAGCTCGCCAGCGTTCCGGGGCAGGGGACCACGGTGACCTTGGTGCTCCCCCGCCACGGCCCCGGGCCGGCCGACATCCTCGACGACGCCACGACCTGACCCCGCCCCGGAGGGCCCCCGATGCGCCACACCGTCCTCGTCGTCGACGACGACGCCGCCAACCGGCTCACGCTGGAGCGGATCCTCGCCCGCGAGGACTTCGACGTCGTCCACGCCGAGAGCGGCCGGGAGGCCCTGGAGCGCCTGCGCGGCCAGCCCGTCGATCTCGTCCTCACCGACCTGAAGATGCCGGGGATGACCGGACTGGACGTGCTCAAGGCCGTGCGCACGCTCGACGCCGACGTCGAGGTGGTGGTGATGACCGCCTACGGCACGGTGGAGACGGCCGTGGAGGCCATGAAGGAGGGCGCCTACGACTTCGTCAGCAAGCCGGTCAAGCGCGTCGACCTCGTGAAGACCCTGCACAAGGCGCTGGAGAAGCGCGCCCTGCAGCTCGAGAACCGCCGCCTCCGGGAGCAGCTCGACACGAGCGAGGGCGACTTCATCGGACGCTCGGCGGTGATGACCTCGCTGATGGAGGAGGTGGAGCAGGTGGCGCCCAGCGACGCCACGGTGCTCGTCGCGGGCCCGTCCGGCACGGGGAAGGGTCGCATCGCCAAGCTGCTCCACGGCCTGTCCCGACGTCGCGAGGCCCGCTTCGTCACCGTGAACTGCGCCGCCATCCCCGAGGCCCTGCTCGAGAGCGAGCTCTTCGGGTACGAGCCGGGCGCCTTCACCGGCGCCACCAAGCGCAAGGAGGGCCGGTTCGATCTGGCGCGCGGCGGCACGCTGTTCCTCGACGAGATCACCGAGGTGGCGCCCGCCACGCAGGTCAAGCTGCTCCGGGTGCTCCAGGAGGGCGAGTACGAGCGCGTGGGCGGCACGCAGACCCTGAAGGCCGACGTGCGCGTGGTGGCGGCCACGAACCGCGAGATCGAGGGCGAGGTGGCGGCCGGTCGCTTCCGGGAGGACCTGTTCTACCGGATCAACGTCATCCGCCTCAACGTGCCTCCCCTCAAGGACCGGGAGGCCGACGCGGCGCTGCTGGCCCAGCACTTCCTCGTCCGCTTCGCGCGGAAGAACGGCAAGGAGGTCCGCAGCTTCACCCAGGAGGCGCTGGACGCGCTCCAGGCCTGGCACTGGCCCGGCAACGTGCGCGAGCTCGAGAACGCGGTGGAGCGGGCCGTGGTGCTCTGTCGCGGCGATCGCATCGGCCTGGCCGACCTCCCGCCGCCCCTCCGGGAGGGCACCGGCCGGCGTCGGCTGGCCTTCGAGGTGGGCACGCCGCTCAAGGACATCGAGCGCCGGATGATCGTCGAGACGCTGCGCTACTGCGGGGGTGACAAGAACCTTGCAGCCTCCCTGCTCGGCATCACCGCGCGCACGATCTACCGCAGGGAAGCCGAATGGGCGCAAGAGGGCCGGGACGATGCCGATGGCTGACCCGCGGACAGCGCTTGACGTCGACAGGCGCCACGTCTAGATCCCCCCGGTCCGCGAGGAGGCCGCCTGGTGCGAGCCCGCTCCCTCGTCGCCCCGTCGGTCCTCTCGGCCCTCCTGGCGATGCTCTCCCTGCCCGCGCTGGCCCAGCCTCTCGAGGTGGCCTCGGGGGACGATCTCCACGCCTGGCAGGCGCTGGAGCTCCAGCGTCTCTCCGGCCCCGAGGCCGTCGCGGCCTACCGCGGCTTCCTGGAGCGCTTCGCCGCCTCGCCGCTGTCGGAGGTGGCCTGGGGTCGCCTCGTGGCGCTGCAGGCCGACGAGGTCTGGCTCACCGATGCCTCGGGCCGTCAGGCCCTGGAGCAGGTGCGTGAGGCCTGGCTGCGGCACCAGGCGCGCCTGCGTCGCCTCGGCCCCGACGCCCCGCCCGAGCGCGCGCGCGACCCGCAGAGCTGAGCCCGTCAGGACCCGAGGGTCCCGGCACGCGCGGTCAGCCCTCCCAGCCGGGACGGCGCTCCATCTGCACCACCTCGTGGTCGTAGACGCGCAGCTCCCAGCGGTACTTGTCGACCGCGCCGTGGGTCTGCTTGCTGCCGGGCTTCCACAGCATCACCTTGCCGTCCGACAGCACCTCGACGAAGTAGACGAAGAGCTCGCTGCGCGAGGCCTCCGACACGGCCAGCCGGCGTCGCTCGTGGGGCGAGCCCCAGGCCATGATCACCATGTCGTCGGTCCAGCCCTTCTGGACCTTCCCCGCGGCGATGTCCTCGCGCTGGCGTTCGGGCAGCGCGTAGTAGCGATCCCAGAGACGCCGGGCCTTCAGCCAGGCGTTGCGCTCGTCCTCGGTCTTGAGCTTGAGGTAGGCCTTCTGGTCCTTGTCGGTGAGGAAGGGCTTGAGCGCCGCGAAGTGGGTGCGCTCCGCCTCCGAGAGGCGATCGAGCTTGCCGGCGGTGCCGAGCACGAGGCTGGCGAGCAGGACGAGGGTGGAGAGGCGACGCATGGGAGCTCCTGCGGACGGCCGACTAACGCGCGGTGGGCCTGCGCTCGTCCGCGCGACGGCGACGGAGCAGCGCGCCTGCGGCGAGGACGACGAGGAGGGGGCCCGCCGGCGCAGGACGGCCCGGCAGGGTGGACGCCGCGCAGCCCCCCGAGCCCGGATCCTGCACCACCACGTCGAGGGCCTCGCCCTCGTCGCCTGCCGCGTCCACCGTACGCAGCGTGAGGACGAAGTCGAGGGGCTCCTGCACATGCGTGGCCTCGTCGGTCCACACCAGCACGATCGCGCCGTCGAAGGGCGCCACGGGGTCGGCGGGCAGCCCGAGCCCCTCGGGGAGGCTGCCCTCCGCGAGCGTGATGCGCACGCCCACCGCCTCGGCGGGCAGGTCGAGGTCGAGGGTGACCCGGCCGACGTCGTCGCAGCTCGTGGTGGCCACCGCACAGCCCGCCACCTCCGGCCCCTGGCCCCGATGGACCGCCAGATCGACCACCACCGCTGCCTCGGGGCCGACGCCGTCGCTGTCGAGGGGATCGACCACCACGTCCTGCCACGGCACGAAGGAGCAGGCGAGGGCGGGGACCGGGGTGGCCACGAGGGCGAGCAGCAGGGCCCTCATGGGGCCACCGTCCAGGCGTCGTACTTGGCCGCGGGCTCCGGGCCGGCGAACACCTGCACCACCTCGGACTCCTCGGGGCCGTTCACGTAGGAGACGAGGGCGCCCGCGGGCATGAAGAGCGTGTGGCCCGGGCCCACCTCCCAGCTCCGGCCGTCGATGGTGACCGTGCCCGTGCCGCGCAGCACGTGCACCACCTCCTCGGTGGCGTCGCGGTGCTCGGGCAGCGTGACGCCCGGCGCCAGCACCAGCCGCGCGACGAAGGCGTTGTCTCCCCGGGAGAGCACCTGCACCCGGGCGACCCCCGCCGGATGGGTGCGCACCGGGGCGTCGGCGAGCGGCGTGACGGCGGCGGGAGGCCCCGCCAGGGCGAGGGCGCACAGCGACAGGACGAGCATGGCCACCTCGGGATCGTGGCGGGAGGGGAGCGGACTCCGTCTACCCGCATGGTATCGATGGTGCGCGGCACTCGGGGGGCGTGATGCGGGTCCGGTGGATCCTGGCGTGGGGCGCGATGGCCTGTGCGCATGCGGGCCACCGCGTGGTGGTGATCCCGGCGCACTCGGGCGCCTTCCCCGAGGGCTTCCTGTGGGGCGCGGCCACCGCCGGCTTCCAGGTGGACATGGGGTGCCCCACGCTGCCCGATGCCCAGTGCCTCGACGAGGCCTCCGACTGGTACCAGTGGGTGACGGATCCGCGCATCCTGGGCCGGGCCGACCTGCACGTCACGGGCGAGGACGTGCGCCGCGGCCCCGGCATGTGGGAGCTCTTCGAGGAGGACGTCGCGCGGATGGAGGCGGACGGCCTGCGCTCCCTGCGCCTGTCGCTCGAGTGGAGCCGTCTCTTCCCGCGCGACGCCTCGGGGGCCACGACGCCCGAGGCGCTCGACGCCCTCGCCGACCCCGCGGCCGTGGCGCGCTACCACGCCCACTTCGCGGCCCTGCGCGCGGCGGGCCTCCGTCCGCTCGTCACCGTCAACCACTACACCCTGCCGCGCTGGGTGCACGACGGCGTGGCCTGCCACCCCGACCCCGAGGCCTGCGCCGCCAGCGGCTGGGTGGACGGCGAGCGCATCGTGCCGCTGATCGCGGCCTACGCCGGCTGGGTGGGACGGGAGTTCGGCGCCGAGGTGGACCTCTGGGCCACGCTCAACGAGCCCTTCGCCACGGCGCTGTCGGGCTACGTCCTGCCCGGCGAGGACCGCTCCGCGCCGCCCGGCCGGATGCTGCAGGGGCGGGCCACGGTGGCCGTGCTGCAGCACCAGATCGAGGGGCATGCGGCGATGTACCGGGCCCTGCACGCGGCCGACACCGTGGACGCCGACGGCGACGGCGACCCCGCGCAGGTGGGGATCGTGCTCAACATGGTCGACATCGAGCCCGAGAACCCCGTGTGGGCGCCGGACCACGAGGCGGTGGCCCACTTCGACCACCTGTACCACCGGCTCTTCCTGGAAGGGCTCGCCTATGGGCAGTGGGACGCCGACATGGACGGCACCTTCGACACCTTCCGCGAGGACCTCGCCCACACCCTCGACTTCCTCGGCATCAACTACTACCACCGCGTGGTGGTGCGCTCGATCGCGCCCATCGCGCCGCTGGGGCCGTCGGCGCCGGCCTTCGACTTCTTCCCGGTCTTCGCACCCGAGCCGCACCCCGAGGGGCTGGCGCGGGTGCTGGCGCGGGCGTCGGAGTACGCGCTGCCGCTGTACGTCACCGAGAACGGCACCCAGGTGGTGGAGCGCTCGGAGGAGGTGCTGCTCGAGCACCTCGCCTTCCTGCGCGCGGCGATGGACGCCGGCGCGGACGTCCGGGGCTACTGGTACTGGTCCTACGTCGACAACTACGAGTGGAACCTGGGTCTGAAGTGGCGGTTCGGGCTCTACGCGCTCGATCCGGTGACGAAGGCCCGCACCGCCCGTCCGGTGCTGGAGCGCTACCGCGAGGTGATCGCCGACGGGGGGCTGCACCCGCGGAAGCACCCGAGGCGCGTCGTGGAGCACGGCGACTGAGGCTGGGCACCCCGCCTGCCGACGTTACGGGCAGGGGGAACGACCCTGGGGGATCCACATGAAGCGCGCGCTCGCCCTCTGCCTCGCCATCGCCTGCACGGCGGCCGACGACGCCGACAAGGCCGCAGACACCGACGACACCGACGGCGCGTCCGACAGCGGCGACACGTCGGACAGCGGCGACACGTCGGACAGCGGGGACACGTCGGACAGCGGCGACACGTCCGACTCCGCCGACACCGACCCGCCGGACGCCGACGGGGACGGCGTGCCCGACGCCACCGACGCCTGTCCGGGGGAGGTCGACGACCTCGACGACGACCAGAACGGCACGCCGGACTGCGAGGAGAACCTGCTCGACAACGGGCAGGTGCGTGCCGACGGTGCCTCCTGGGAGGCCGAGACCGACGCCACCGTGGTCTTCGACGCCAGCGTCGACGCCGGCGCCGACGCGGCCTCGGGCGCGCTGCGGGTCACGAACGGGGCCTCGGCTGCCGCGCCCACGGAGCTGGGCGCCACCCAGTGCGTCGACCTCGACGGGGCGAAGGACTACCGCGCCGCGGCGCGCGCCTTCCTGCCCAGCGGCCAGGTCGCCATCGGCGCCGGGCTCCAGCTCGTGGTGGTGCGCTACGCCGACGCCGGCTGCACCGGCCTCGATGCGGCCCCCCTGTCCACGTCCATCGTGCAGGTGGAGGACACGTGGTCGCGGCTGGAGCGTGTGTTCGGCGCGGGCGGCAACCTGTCGGCCCGCCTGTTCCTGCGCGTGCGCAAGTCGGCGAGCGACGGCGACGTGGTGGGGCTGTTCGACAACGCGCTGGTGCGCCTGGAGCCCTGATCGGTCGGCGCGATCAGGCCCGGCTGTCGCACCAGGCGCGCACCACGGCCTCGATCTCGGCGCGGCGGGCGTCGACCTCCTCCACGCTGGCGAAGGTCATCGTGCGTGCGGTGGTGCCGGTGCCCGACAGGCCCGGGTGGTGGCCGGGGATGCTGGCCCCGGTGTGGAAGAGCAGGCTCGCGTGCTTCTTCGCACGGGGGTTGAAGCTCGCCAGGTTGCCCCCGAAGGTGAAGGTGGGCGCGCTCCACTTGATGCACTCCGCCATCCGGGGATCGGCCGCGAGGATCACGCTCCGCACGCGCTGCACCACCGGCTTCATCGGGTTGTCGTAGGCCTCGAACCAGGCATCCACCTCGTCGGTCGCCATGCTGCCTCCCTGCACCGGAGGATAGCGCGGACGACCCCTGCGAACGCCACGCGAGCGAAAGGCGAACGCTCCGGTGCGTCCGCGCCGGGCGCGGGGACGACTGTGGGCCTCCGTCCGTGCCGATCGCCGGATCCCCGGTGCGTCCCGGATTTGAGCGAAACGCGAAAGAAACGGAGAAACGCCGAATATCGATGTCGTCCATCCGAAGGGAAGGGGTACCACGGAGGGGCCGGTGTCCCGGTGTCCAGCCCTTCGGAGAGGTGTCTCGTGAACCACGTCCTCCTGCCGTCCCTCGGCCTGCTCCTCCTCGCACCCACCGCCTTCGCCCAGGCCGATCTGGAGGTGACGATCACGCCGCCGTCCACCGTGCCCACCGTGTACGACGTGGCCCGGTACGAGGTGACCGTGGCCAACGACGGGCGCCGCAACGCGAGCGACGTGGAGCTCGTCGTGCAGCTGCCCGAGACCCACACCTCGCCGCAGGTCTACACGCTCGCCATGGTGGACGGGCACAGCAGCGCCTGCGCGGCGGTGGGCACCACGCTGGTGTGCGACCTGGGCACGCTCCGGAAGCGTCGCAGCGCCACGGTGTGGGTGGACCTCGCGCTGCCCTACAGCTCGGAGCCGATGGTGATCGAGGCCCACGCCGACACGTCCAGCGGCGACAGCAACCCGACGAACGACGACGACGTCCTCGTGGCGCAGGTGGCCTACGTGCCCGTGGCGCTCACCGCGCCCCAGGCGGTGACGAACGCCCACTGCACGGGCGTGGGCCTCACCTCCTTCTACGAGTGCCTGCTCTTCCCGTCCTCGCTCACGGCGCACCCGGCGACGCTGCTGCCGGGTGGCGTGGTGGACCTGTCGGCCAACGGACCTGGCGTCACCGGACAGTGGTGGTCGAACGGCCCGGATCACCTGGCCTTCGCCTACTACGCGAACGGCGACCTGGTGCTCGAGTTCGAGGGCCGGGGCGTGCTGCCGAACTGCTGGCAGGGCGTCTCCACCTTCCCGAACAGCGCCTACGTCGCGCCCTACCAGGTGTGCTTCCCGTAGGCGCGCCGTCAGACCGCGGGCCGGCGGGCCCCGCGGTCCGCCCCCACGTCCTGCCCCTGGGGGAGCGGGGCGTGGGGGCGTCGGCGTCCGGGGCTGCTTCGGTGGCCGACCGACCGCGGCGCGGCCCGCAGCCCCTCCTCAGGCGGCGCTGACGTACGGCCCGAAGAGGTGCTCCAGCTCGTCGCGGAGCACGTCGTCGGGCACCGGGTCCCGCGCCTCGGCCCGGTGCGCGACGAGCACCCCAGAGCAGGCCATCACCATGACGAAGGCGCGGTGCTCCGCCGTGGTCAGCGGCATGCCCATGTGCCGCGCCAGCGAGCGGGAGACGACGTCGACGATGCGCAGGCGGGCGCGGGTGAGGCGGTCGTCGAGGTCGAGCCGGCCCGCCACGTCGCGGAGCACCGCGAAGAGGCGCTGGTTGCGCTCGAAGCACGCGCAGATCCAGCTCACCACCGCGTGCGTGCGCACCTGCGGATCGGCGTCGGCGTGGGCCGCGAGCAGGGCGTCGAGCTCGCGCAGCAGCTCGTCGAGCAGCTCCTGGGTGAGCTCGGCGAAGATCTGGTCCTTGGAGCGGAAGAACCGGTAGATCGAGCCGGGAGCGACGCCCGAGACGGCGGCGATGCGGCTGACCGTGGGCTCCTCGTCGGCCTCGTTCGCGACGACCCGCGCGGCGTGGAGGATCGCGCGCACGGTCTCGCGGGAGCGCGCCTGCTTGGGCACGACCACGCCACCGTCGCTGTCGGACCGGGAGGCCATGCGTCGCTCCGGGCGGCCGGCGCGGTGGTGTGCGCGGCCTGCGTCGTCCCGATCTTCCGGTACGCGGCGGTCGGGGGCAAGGGACGGCGGTTTCGCTTCGGCTTCATGGGTCGCGGACCACGCCCTGGCTCTCCTGATCTATCCTCGGGGCGGGACCGATCCGGGGAGGACCCATGCGCCCACATCACCGCGTGCTGCGGGCGGGAGCGGCCGTGGCGGCGCTGCTCCTGCCGTGCGTCGCCGTCGCCGATGGCGACGTGCTCATCGTGCAGGTCCGGAGCGACCTGGCGCCGGGCACCGACTTCGACACGGTACGCGTGGAGGTCACCCGCACCGACGTGTCTCCGCCGCTGCTCGTGGCCGTGGTCGACACGCCCGCCGCTGCCCGGGACTTCACGGTGGGGGTGCGGGTCACCGAGCTCACCGTGCCCGAGCACAGCGACTACCGCTTGTCGGTGAAGGCGCTGAAGGGCGGCACCGTGGTGGTGGACCGGCCGGTGCGCGGCCCGGTGTACGGGGGGCACTTCCACTGGGCCTGGGGGGCCCACGCCCACTTCGACAGGCCCCAGGTGGAGGTGGTCACCGTGCTCCTGACCGTGGCGCGCCAGCCGGTCACCGCCAGCCAGTCCGTGACCGTGGTGGAGGACGCCGACGGGAGCGGGGGCCCGACGCCGGGCGACACGGTGCGCTTCCGCGTGGACCTCGAGGGCGACGACCTCGAGGAGGGCAGCCAGTACCACCACGACCTGCCCCCGGGCCTGCTGCTGCTGCCCGAGAGCATCGTGGCCACCCACGGGCAGGTGATCGTGGAGAACCAGCCCCTCGAGGACGCCTTCCGGCTCGACCTCGCGCCGCTCGCGCCCGGCGAGGCCGCCTCGATCTGGTTCGACGCGGTGCTCGATCCGGTGGTGGTCTCGCAGGGCGTGTTGAGCGTGCGCACCGGCGAGCAGAGCGCCTACGCCGTGTTCACCGACGACCCGCAGACCGAGGCCTGGCAGGATCCCCTGGTCTTCGGCCTGGCCTGCGGCCGCCAGGCACCCGACGGGTGTGCCGACGACCTCGAGACCTGCGGCCAGGAGCTGGAGGGCTGCGAGGCGGACCTGGGACGCGCGCGGCGCGCCCTGGGGGCCTGTCAGGACGACGTGGCGGACCTCCGTGCGCAGCTGGCCGCCTTCCGTCGCGACCTCGACGGGGACGGGGTGCCGGACGCCCTCGACGCCTGCCCGCGCACGGCGAGGGGTGCGCCGGTCGACGCGCGCGGCTGCGCGCAGGCGCAGTTCTGCGGTGCGGTGCGGCCCGGCAGCGGCTTCACGTGGTTCCTCGACTGCTGGGCGGCGGACTGGCGCGACGACGAGCCCGGGGTGTTCGCGCAGGACTGCGTGCCGGTGTGGGGCCAGCGGAGCTGCCGGGCGCGGTGAGGCGCCCGGGTCCCCAGGGCGCTACCGCGCGCGGAGCGATCCCGGGTCGGGCAGGTCCACGGCGTCGGCCACCACCCAGCCGCGGCGGCCCTTGCCGTCGAGCACGAGCAGGAAGGGACCGCGGCTCGCCTCGGCGCGCAGCTCGGTACCTGCAGGCAGGACGAAGCGCTCGCCGGCATCGACCGAGGGCGCGTCGCGCACCAGCACCTCCTCCAGCGCCACGCCCGGCGGGCGGGTGAGGCGCGCGTCCCGGCCCTGGAGCGCGACGACCGTGAGGAGCACGGCCACGCCCAGCCCCCCCAGCGCCGGCGCGAGGGGCTGGCCACGTCGCCGCCAGGCGTGCGCGGCCACCGACGTCGCGAGCCAGGCGAGCAGCGCGAGGACGCCCACCTCGCCCGGCGTCACGAGCTCCATCCAGGCGTGCACCGGACCCACCGGCTCGGGCACGCCCGGGGGCAGCTCGCTCCGCGCCAGCGCCAGGTCGTGCACGAGGTCGCCGTCCCGTGGCGCGAGCTCCCGTGCGGCACGCCAGGCCGCGAGGGCGCGGGGCAGGTCGCCGCGGCGGTAGTGGACCACGCCCAGGTCGTGGAGCGCCGTGGCCGAGGGAGGGAGGCCAGACGGCGTGGACAGGGCGGTCACCGCCTCGTCCCACTGCTCGGCCTCCACGGCGGCCGCGGCCGCGCGCACCTGGCCGGCGCCGAGCTGACGCAGCCCGAGCCAGGCCACGACGAGCAGCAGCACCGCGAGCGCGCCGCGCACCCTGCGGCTCATGTGCCCTCCAGCTCGTGGACCAGCGCGCGCACGCGCGCCTCCAGGTCCGGGGGGGCGGCGGCACCCGCGAAGCGCACGCGGTCGAGGAGCTGGGAGAGCGCGTCGAGGGCAGCGGCCGTGGCGGGCGGCAGGGCCTCGAGCGCGGCCTGCCGGTCGAGCTGCCCGGGCGGCTGGTCCACCGCGTGCGCGAGGGCGGAGCGCAGCACCGCGTCCAGGGCGTCGAGGCGCGCGGGGGCGGCGTCGGGCAGGCGTGCGAGCTGCTCGGTGGGGGTGAGCGGACGCGCGGCCTCCACCTGCCGCCTGCGGGCCCGCGAGGCCGCCCACGCAGCGAGCGCACCGCCCCCGAGCCAGGCCAGCCCCGGGGCGCCCGCGAGGGCGAGGGCGAGCGGGAACCAGGCCAGCCACGGCAGGCGCAGGCCCGGTCCGCTGCCGCGCAGGGGACGGATGTCGTCCTCCTCGGGAGGGGCCACGTCCACGCTGCCGTCGGGTCCGAAGCTCTGGAGCTGCAGCTCGTCGCCCTCGCCGCGGGCCACGTCGATCACCGCCCCCACCAGCTCCAGCGTCTCGTAGCTGCCGCTGTCGGTGTCGAAGACCACCACCCGCAGGGTGGGCAGCTGGATGCGCCCCTCGCGGGTGGGCACGAGCGTGCGCTCGAAGGTGAGGCCGGCCTTGTACTCGCCCTTGCGGGTGGAGGCGCGGGGGCGCAGGGCCTTGTCGTAGATGCGCAGGCCGTCCACCTCCTGCACCTCGGGCAACGCGTAGCCCTCGAGGGTGCCCGTGCCGTCGAGGAAGATGGTCCACGGGATGGAGTCGCCCACGTGGGCGTTGCGCGGGTCGATGCGCTGGCTGAGGCGGAAGGTGCCCACGAGGCCCGAGAAGTCCGTGGGCGGAGGCGGCAGCGGGCGCACGTCGAGCGCGAGCGGCTGGGCCGCGACCACCTCGCGGCGGGTGCGCGAGAAGAAGCGGAGCAGCCGGCTGGGCCCGCCGTCGTCCACCACGACGTGGGCCTCCAGCGCCGGTGCGGGCCAGCGACGCGAGCCCGCCTCGGTGGCCACCAGGGGCACCCACTGCTCGTTGACGAGCACCTGCCCCTGGGCGTCCTGCAGCACGTACTCCCGCGTCTCGGGCGTGCCGTCGCGGGGGGCCATCAGGCCGTCGGTGGGGGTGCCGAGCCAGCGCGCCTGGGCGAGGCTCTCGCGGCTGCGCAGCACCTGGTGGAAGAGCACCACCTGCCCCTGCCAGGCCTGCGCGGTGGAGAACTCGGCCTGCACCGACAGGCGCGCGGTGGACGCGTCGGCCTGCTCCGGCGGGCGCACGAGCAGCTCGACCGTGTTCGTGGTGATGGTGCGCTGCGGACCGGCGCCGTCGACCTGCACGTACGCGGGTCCGAGCAGGCGGGGGCCGGGATCGGTGGCCCACACCTCGTACTGGAACTTCACGTACCGTTCCATCCGCCCGTTGATCAGGGTCATCGTCTGGGACTGGCCGACGAAGCTCGTCTCGAGGCCGTCCTGGGCGATCACCCGCGGCGTGCCGCGCGGCTCGGCGCCCGACACCACCACCGCGAAGGGCAGGCGCTGCCCGACGGCGAGCTGATCGGTCTCGACCCGCAGCGCCACGTCCTGGGCCCAGGCGGGGGTGGCGAGCAGGGACCAGAGCAGCGCGAGCACGGCCTGGAGCGGTCGCGGGGTCACCACGGCTTGCTGGACCTCCCGCCCGGGACGTACACGCGCGGACGGCCCTCCTCGACGCCCTCCAGGATGCGGTCGGCCTGTTCGGGCGTCATGCCGGACGGGCTGCCCTCGCCCTGGGTGGCGCCCGCCTGGCTGCCTTCCTCTCCGCCCCCCTGGCCCTCGCCCTCGGGCTGGCCGAGCTGGTCGAGGTCGGCCACGCCGTCCTGCTCGCCGTCGCGCCCGTCCTCGCTGCGCGTGCCGTCGTCCTCGGGCGTGCCGGCCTGGGCCTGGGCGTCGCCCTGCTGGCCTTCCTGGCCCTCCTCGCCCTGCTGGGCCTGGGCCTGCTGGGCCTGGCCTTCCTGCGGCTGCTGCTGCTCGCCCTGCTGGCCGTCCTGGGGCTCGTCACCCTGGGGCTCGCCGCCCTGGCGCGGCGCCTGCTCGCCCTCCTGCTGCTCGCCGTCTCCGTCCTGCGGGTCGCCCTGCTGGGGCTCGGGCCGCTGCTGATGCTGGGCCATCTCGCGCATCTGCAGCTCCTGCTGCAGCGCCTGGAGGTTGCGTCGCGCGGCCTCGTGGTCGGGGTCGGCGGCGAGCACCTCCTCGTAGTGGCGCCTGGCCTCGTCGAGCCTGCCGGCCTGCCACCAGGCGTTGCCGGCGTTGTAGGTGCTGTCGAGGCCGTCGCGCAGGGCCTGCACCTGCTCCCAGGCGCGGGCGGCCCCGTTGTAGTCGCCGGCCCGGTAGCGGGCGGCGCCGAGACGCTCGAGCAGGTCGGCGTCGTCGGGCCGCTCGAGGGACAACTCGGTGAAGATGCGCGCGGCCTCGTCGTAGCGCTGGGCCCGGTAGGCGGCGTCGCCGTCGCGCAGGCTGGGGGCGGCCTGGGCGGGGAGGGCGACGAGGAGCGCGGCGAGCACCAGGCCCACCTTGCGCCCGTCGCCGAGCCAGGCGCTGCCGAGCAGCAGGGCGAGCCCCACGCCCAGGGGCCAGGGGAAGGCGGTGTTCCAGGTGGCGCGCTTCGAGGTGCGCCCCACCGCCGCGCGCACGGAGCTGCGGATCTGGCCGGCGTAGAGCTCGCTGGTGTCGGCGTCGGAGGCCACCGAGCGCACCACGGCGCCGCCGGTGATGCGCGCGATCTCCAGCAGGTCGGTGTCGGAGGGTTCGGTCATGACGCGGACTCCCGACGACGGTTCGACCAGGAAGGACCCGTCCCCGTTGGGGATGGGGACACGATCGGTGCCGATGACCATCCCGTAGACCGTGATCTGCGCCGCAGCCAGCTCCCGCGCGGCGGCCAGGGCCTCGTCGTGGTCGTGCAGCTCGCCGTCGGTGAGGACGAGCACGGCCTGGCCCGCCTGGCCCGCCTGCCCCTGGAGGAGGCGCTGGGCCTCCCGGAGGGCGGGGCCGAGCTCGCTGCCCTGGGCCTGGAAGGTGCGGGTGTCGAGCTCGCGCACCATCAGCTCCAGGGCCCGGTAGTCCAGGGTGAGCGGCATGCGCGGGTAGGCGCCGCCGGCGAACATCACCAGCCCCACCCGGTCGCCCTCGAGCACCCGCACCAGGTCGAGGATCTCGCGGCGGGCCCGCTCCAGCCGGCTCGGGTCGACGTCGGTGGCGTCCATGGAGCGCGACAGGTCGACCACGAGGACGAGGTCGACGCCCTCGGCCTCCAGCTCGCGGAGGGTCTTGCCGAAGCGGGGCTCGGCGAGCGCCACCACGAGGCCGAGCAGGCCCAGCACGAGCGCCACGTCGCGCACCACCCGGCGCAGGCGCGTGGAGGGGGGCAGGACGCGGTCGAGCAGCGCAGGACCGAACAGGCCACGCAGGGCGGCGAGGTGGCGTCGGCCGCCCCCCAGCGCCACCGCCGCCACCAGGGCCACCGCCCCGAACAGCCAGAACCAGCCCGGCTCCGCCCAGCTCACGGGAACCTCCGCAGCCACGACAGGCGGAGGAGGGCCTCGAGGAGCAGCAGGAGCGTGCCCGGCACCAGGAAGCGACGGAAGAGCTCGGTGTGCTCCACCAGCTCCTCCACCTCGGCAGGGGAGGGCTCGAGCTCGTCGATGGTGTCGTACACCTTCTGCAGCGTGCGGGTGTCGGTGGCGCGGAAGTACCGGGCCCCCGTGATCTCCGCGACCCGCTCCAGCGTGGCCTCGTCGAGGCCGTCGCCCATGCCGAAGACCGAGCGGCCCCGCGCGCTGCCCACCCCGATCGTGTAGACCTTGATGCCGAGGGTGGCGGCCAGGCGCGCGGCCTCCTCCGGCTCCAGCCGGCCGCTGTTCGAGCGACCGTCGGTCAGCAGGATGACGAGGCGGCTGGGCGCGTCGAGGTCCTTGAGGCGCTTGGCCGACACCGCGATGGCCGAACCCACGGCGGTGCTCCCCTCGCCGGCGATGCCGATCTGGATGGTGTCGAGCACGTTGGTGAGCGTGTCGTGATCGAGCGTGAGGGGGACGTGGGTGAAGGCCTCGGTGCCGAAGGCCACCACGCCGATGCGGTCGTAGGGCCGCTCCTCCACGAACTCCGCCATCACGGCCTTCGCCACCTCCAGGCGGTTGAGCGGCCGCATGCCGCCGCCGAAGTCCTCGGCGCGCATCGACCCGGAGGTGTCGATCGCCAGCATGATGTCGAGGCCCTCGGACTCCACCGTGAGCGTGCGCTGGGTGTGCCGCGGCCGTGCGAAGGCGATCACCACGAGCACCAGGCCCACCACCTGCAGCACCCGGGGCAGGCGACCCAGGGCGCGGCGCGCGGTGCGGCCCGCCTCGAGGGTGTCGGGGCCGGGCACCACGAGGTGGGCCACGCCGGTGAGCCAGGGCTGCAGCGGCAGCGCCAGCACCGGCACCAGCAGGAGGAAGGCCCAGGGGGCGCCCCACGAGATCACGCGCCCTCCTCGTGGTCCCAGGACCGCGGTCGGGTGGCGTCGACGAAGCCGTGCAGGTCGGACTCGAGCTGGTCGAAGAAGCTCTCGCCCGGCGGCACCTCGGCGTACTTCACGCGGTCGGTGGCCATGAGCAGCCGGCGTGCGCGGGGCACGTTGAGCTTCGGCAGCGCGTCGAGGCCGCCGAGGTGGGCGAGGGTCTGCGTGGTGGTCCAGGCGCGGGCGGGGAAGCCCAGCGTGGCCTCGACGTAGGTGCGGAAGACCTCCGACAGCCCCACCGCCTTGTCGTGGTCCGAGAGCGTCGGGTCGTCGCGGAGGGCCTCCCAGCGCCGGATGGCCGCCAGGTGCGGTGGCTCCTCGGCCACCGGGACGGCCTCGGGCTCCGGTGCCGTGCGACGACGCCAGGCCAGCGCGCCGGCGCCGGCGCCGAGCAGCAGCGTGCCCGCCGCGAGCCAGGCCCACGGCACGCCCGGACCCACCGGGTCGGGCTCCACGATGTCGGCGATCTCCTTGCGGTCGGGCTTCACGCCGATGTCGATCCAGAGGACGTCGGCGCACGGCGGGGGATCGGCGCTGCCCTCCACCACGGCGCAGAGGCCGTCCACGCGGTGGCCCCCGGGGGGGCCGTGCACGGCCCAGCGGCGGCGGGTGACGGTGCGTCCCCCCACCTGCTCCACGCGCTCGTCGCGTCCGGAGAAGCGGACCTGGTCGTGGGTGGGCTCGGCCAGGCTCCATGACCGTCCCGCCGGGGCCGTGACCGTGACCACGAGCTCGGGGTCGGGCCCGCGCGCCTCCACCGCCGCGTCCACGGTGACGGCGTCCGGCAGCGGGGACGGCGCGGGCGGAGGCGGCGCCCCGCAGGCCGCCAGCATGGGCAGCAGCCACCTCACCGGCGTCGCCTCCCGGCCGCGGCGTGCAGCTCGGTGTGGAGCACGGCGAAGGGGTCGTCCTGCGTGGACAGCTCGAAGGCGTGGGCGCCGGCGCGGCGCAGGCGCTGCAGGCGGTCGGCCACCGGCACGCTGCCGCGGAGCTGCCGGGCGTCCACCAGGCGGCGGCGTCCGGTCTCGGCGTCCACCACCGAGACGAGGCCCAGGCCGGTCAGCCCGTCGTCCAGCGGATCGGTGAGGCAGACCCCGTAGACGGCGTGCTTCCGGGACAGCGCGCCCAGCACCCGATCCCAGGGCCCGGGGTCCAGGAAGTCGCTGGCGATCACCACCACGGCGCGGCGCTTCTGGGTGCGGGCCACCAGCCGGAGGGCCTCGGCGAGGTTCGTGCCCTGGCCGTGGGCGCGGGGGTCGTAGACCGTGCGGATCACGGCCCAGACGTGGCCCCGGGTGCGGCGCGGGGTGAGCACCTCCTCCACGCGGTCGCTGAAGGTGACCAGGCCCACCTGGTCGCGGTTGCGGTAGCTCGCGAAGGCCAGGCCACCGGCCACGCGGGCGAGCTGGAGGCGGCGGTCGGTGCGGCCGTCGCGACCCCCCGTGCCCACGCGGGTGGACCCGCTCACGTCCACCACGAGCAGGAGGGTGAGCTGCCGCTCCTCCCGGAAGATCTTCACGAAGGGCTCGCCGGTGCGGGCCGTGACGTTCCAGTCGAGGTGGCGGATGTCGTCGCCGGGCTGGTAGCTGCGGACCTCCTCGAACTCCATGCCGCGGCCGCGCACGGCGCTGCGGTAGTCGCCCGACAGCAGGGCATCCACGCGACGCCCGGCCTGGACGTGGAGGCGGCGGATCTCGCGCAGCTCCTCGGCGGTGAGCAGCGAGGTCACGGCATCTTCACCACGTCGAGGATGCGCGCCACGATGTCGTCGGACGTGGTGCCGTCGGCCTCGGCCTCGTAGGTGGGCAGCACCCGGTGCCGGAGCACGTCGGGACCCACGGACTTCACGTCCTCGGGCACGGCGTAGCCGCGGCCGTCGAGGAAGGCGCGGGCGCGCGCCGCGGCGGCGATGGAGATCGAGGCGCGGGGACTGGCGCCGTACTCCACGGTGCCCTGGAGCTGGGCGTCGAGCCGGCCGGGGTCGCGCGTCGCCCGGACGATGTCGACGATGTAGGCCATGAGCGGATCGGTGATCCTGATGCCGCGCACCACCTCCTGCGCCGCGAGGATCTGCTCGGGGCTCGCCACCGGCGTGAGGCGGGGTACCGGGGTGGCGGCGCGTGCCACGATCTCCAGCTCCTCGTCGCGCGACGGGTAGTCCACCGACAGCTTGAGCATGAAGCGGTCGGTCTGCGCCTCGGGCAGGGGGTAGGTGCCCTCCTGCTCGATCGGGTTCTGGGTGGCGAGCACCAGGAAGGGCGTGGGCAGGGGGTAGGTGCGGTCGCCCAGGGTGACCTGCCGCTCCTGCATCGCCTCGAGCAGCGCCGCCTGCACCTTGGCCGGCGCGCGGTTGATCTCGTCGGCCAGGACGACGTTGGCGAACACCGGCCCCTGGCGGGTGCGGAACTCGCCCGTCTTGGGCTCGTAGATCTGCGTGCCCACCAGGTCGGCGGGCAGCAGGTCGGGCGTGAACTGGATGCGGCTGAAGGCGAGGTGCAGCGTGCTCGCCAGTGCCTTCACCGCGGTGGTCTTGGCGAGGCCCGGCGCGCCCTCCAGCAGGACGTGCCCGTCGGCGAGCATGCCCAGCAGCAGGCTGTCGACCATCGCCGCCTGGCCCACGAGGATGCGGGCGATCTGGGTGCGGGCCTCCTGGAACACGGGTCCCAGCTCGGCGACCCGGGCCTCGGTCTGCTCGACGGTGGACATGGTCCTCCCACGCTCCGACGCCCCGGCAGGGGACGCTCGCAGGGGCTCTTACGCACCCCGCTCCGCGCCGCCTGTCAAGGAGTGACGAGGAGCGGACGCGGCGGGGGCCACGTCACGGGTGGCTCGGGCGCCCCGCGCTAGGGCGTCTCGAAGACGTAGGCCTTGACCCCCGACACCTCGAAGGCGCCGGTGATCGCGTCGCAGTCGCCGTCGGGGTCGAGGCGTGCGTCCACCAGCAGCGGCATCACCACCTTCAGGGCGGACCCCAGGGCGTCGTCGCCGCAGCCGCCGAGCCGGTTGACGATGGTCATGATCTGCTCGAGCGGCACCATCGCGCCGATGAGCCCGTCGAAGCCGCCCTGATCGTCGCGCTCCAGCCGCAGCCGCGCGTGGTGCAGGCGCGTCTTGGCCACGGTGTCGAGGAAGGCGATCTGCAGGTCGAACTCGAAGGGCCCCGCCTCGATGACGCCGTCGCGGATCCATGCGTCGGTGGTGGCGCCCATGAAGGCGTCCTCGTCCAGCTCGAAGGTCTGCTGGGGGAGGATGGTGCCCTCGGCGGTGGTCTCCGGCGCGCCGGCGCCGCGGCGGAAGACGAGGCCGATCGGACCGTCCTCGTCGAGGCTGTCGACGCCCACCACCTCCACCAGCACGGTGAGCCCGCCGCCGGCCAGCGACGCGTCGAGGATGCCGGGCAGGGTGGTGCGCAGCGCGGCGGGGAGGGCGTCGAAGACCGTGGCGAACTGGTTGTCGATGCCGAGGGTGCCGTCGGGGCCCGACAGGTCGTCCACGTCGCAGTCGGCATCGTCCTGCGCACCGAGCCCGTCGAGGTCGAAGCCGGGCACCGGGCCGTCCTTGTCGCCGAAGACGAAGCCGATCTGGTCGATGACGAACAGCGGGCCGTCGCCGCAGGTGGGGCCGCAGGCGGTGAGGTCGGGCAGGGGGGGACGCCCGGTGTCGTCGGTGCGATCGGGGATCGGCGCGTCGTCCTCGGGCGCCGTGCAGGCCACCGTGGCGAGGAGTCCGAGCCGGGCGATCCACCGCGTGGGCATGCCACCTCCGCTCGCAGTGTCGCACGCTTCGTGCTGACGGGACAGGGGGACGACCGTGCTACGCTGCCGGGACGTGCCCTGACGGAGCCTTCGTGTCGGTCCGCATCCAGGCCCCCCGCTACCTCACCACGGCGATGGCCTCGGCGGGGTCGGACTGGCTGGTCTTCAAGCTGCTGGGCGTGCTGGGCCTCGGTCCGCTGGGCGCGCAGGCCGTGAGCCGCATCGTGGGCGGCGTCACCTCCTTCGCGCTGAACAAGACGTGGACCTACGAGAGCGCCGGCACGGGGCGCACCACCGAGGAGGCGCTGCGCTTCGGCGTGCTCTACGCGGTCAGCTACGTGTTGTCCCTCGGCCTGCTCTACCTGGCGGTGGAGGTGCTCGCGCTGCCCACCGACCCCAGCAAGCTGGCGGCCGACGGCCTGTGCTTCGCGGTGAACTTCGTCGCGATGCGGGCCTGGGTCTTCGCCGCGGGGGGCACGCAGGCGGAAGTGGCGGGGAAGTAGGCATGGCGTGGGGGACGGGAGCAGGGCGCGCGGTGGCGGCGCTGCTGGCGGCCGGGATGCTGCCGGGCTGCGGCGGCTCGGTGGTGAAGTTCGTGGATCTCGAGGACACCGACGCCACGGGCCCCGTCGGCAGGGACTCGGATGCGCCCGACACGGATCCTGCGGACTCCGGCGCCGCCGACACCTCGCCCGACTCCGATCCCCCCGTCGACACGGACCCGCCGCTGGGGCTGCCGCCGGGCACCCGCTTCGATGCCACCTGCGCCGCGCCCGGGAACGGCCGTGAGGACACGTGCGGGGGTCTGGCC
Source organism: Alphaproteobacteria bacterium (assembly GCA_020632955.1). GTDB lineage: Bacteria > Myxococcota_A > UBA796 > UBA796 > JACKEO01. Next base: position 228,230 of record JACKEO010000002.1, on the reverse strand, counting down.
GAGGCATGGACGAAGACCGCGGTGAACCTCGGCTACTACCCCTACGTCCTCCGTCGCGCGGCGGACGTGCTCCAGTGCGACGGCGAGGTGGTCGAGACGCTGGCGCCCGGCCAGGGCTTCGCCGTGCAGTCCACGCGCAACCCGTCGTGCAGCGACAACCCGCCCCTGCGGCCCGCGGTGGACGGGTACGTGTTCGGCTACGCCCGAGGGTCGAGCCGGTGGGGCTGGGTGCCCGCCGACGCGCTCGGGTTCTCCGGCTACGAGGCGGGTCTGCCCTGTGCCGACGGCGTGGGCGACGTGGCCTTCCAGGTGGTCGCGAACCCCTACGATGCCTGTACGCCGCTGGTGTGCGACGCCCCCACCACCTGCGGTGCCGTGAACGATCCCTCGGACGGGGATGCGGACTGCGGCGGCGCGGGCGCCTCCGACGCCCGCCTGGTCGGACCCTCCGACGCGCCGCTCCGGTACGCGCCCGGCGGCGAGCCGCGTCGGCACGTCAAGCAGGGAGACGGCGTCACGGTGCTCTACCGCTCCGGGGAGTGGTTCTTCGTGGAGGTCACGGCGACCACGTGCGACGTGTTCACCTCGGTCGGGTCGCGGGGCTGGATGCGGTCCAGCGAGATCGTGGCCCCATAGGAGACGCGGCGTGCACACCCCCACCGGCCCCCTGGTCTGCGCGCTGCTCCTCGCGTGCGCACCGCCGGCCCCCTTCCCGGGCCAGACCGTCGACACCGCGTCCGCCGACACCGACGCTGTGGCCGACAGCGGGGTGCGCGACCGTGGTGCAGACGACAGCGCGCCGCGCGGCGACAGCGGGCCCTCCGACTCCGGCAGCCCGGGCGGCGACTCGGGTGCGGGGCACACCGGCGGCGACAGCGGCAGCCCGGGCCCCTCCGACGCCTGCCAGCGTGATGCGGACTGCGGCGATCCCGTGCGCCGGAAGTGCGACGTCTTCGCCACGCCGAAGGCCTGCTTCGACCTCACCTCGTGGGCCGACGTGGCGGTCTCGTGGGACGGCTACCGCTCGCTCCAGGGCTGCTACGCGTCCACGCAGGGCTACCGGAACTGCGAGGTCTCGCGCAGCCCGGGCACGGTCACCCTGCGCTTCCAGGTGGGCGACACCGGCACGGTGGTGGTGGGCACCCAGCTCCCCGACACCCTGGGCAAGGGCACCTTCGCGCTCGACGGCAGCCGCATGTTCGTGATCACCGAGGCCGACCCGGTGCTCGTGGGGGACCTGCGGGGCACCTGGTTCGTGAACGACGGCAGCCTCAGCATCACGGAGTGGGACGTCCGCAGCGGGGGCAGCATCGCCGGCTCCTTCACCTCCGACGCCACCGGCGGCGCGAGCGGCACCCGCACCGGCACGGTGACCGCCACCTTCCGTGCGCGGGTGCCCTGACCGGCGGTCAGCGGGTGCGAGGACGCGAGCTCACGGCGCGACGGCGCAGACCGCGGCCTTGATGATGTTGCAGTCCAGGTAGGGATCGTCGAGGGCGCCCACGGTGGTGGCGGCCAGGTCGCCGCAGTCGGCGTCGCGGATCGAGGCGACCCCGTCGATGGCCTTGCCGGCGTCGAAGCCCTCGCAGGCGTCGATCAGGCACTCCGTGGCCTTCGCGAGGTCGCTGTCGCCATCCGAGGCGCACGACGCCACGTCGCCGTGGGTGGCCTCGGCCGTCTCCGGCTCGCAGGCGAACAGGCGGGTGCAGTACGTGAGCTGGACGTCGTCCAGGTAGGTCTGGGCCGTGGGCACGCACGCGCCCAGGCCGGTGAGCAGGAACACGAAGGACGCACGCACGGACACCTCCCTGCACGCGTCATCGCCTGTCGGCGCAGCGTGCACCACCGGTCACAGGAAGCGGGCCCACGACGTGGGGTGGGCCGCCTTGTAGGCGCGGTAGGCCACGCACGGCAGGGTGAGCGCGGCGAGGGTGAGGGCGGCGGCGGCCAGCGTCAGCCCGATGCCCCCCGCCCTGTGCAGGCCGGTGGCATGGGAGACGAGCTCGAGCAGCGGGATGTGCAGCACGTAGAAGAACAGCGCCGTCTGGCCCCAGATCAACAGCGGGGCCCGTGGGTCGGCGGGCTGGCGGCGGGGCTCCAGCGCGAAGAAGGCGGCGAGGAGGAGGGCCATCAGTCCCAGCTCCAGCGTCACGTAGGTCACGCTCGGCGGGTACTTGCTGACGTGCAGCCAGCTCACCAGGTCGGTGCCGCCCCGGTACAGCAGCAGGTTGCCGTAGCCGTCGAGGCCGCGCACCACCCCGAAGACGGCGAGGCTGGCGAGCCCCGCCAGCGCCAGCTCCCTGGCGGTGCGGTCGGGAGGGGCGCCCGTGCGGTCCAGGCGGTGGCCCCACCACCAGCCCAGCAGGGCCACGGCCAGCCAGGGGAGCGCCGGGTAGGCCACGATCAGGCCGTCGAAGAAGCCGCCGTGGACGAGCAGCGCGCCGGGCAGGGCCGGCTTTCCGCCCGACAGCGCGAGCACCCCGCCGGCGAGCGCCTCGCCTCCTACCACCAGCGTCAGTCCCACGGCGAGGGCACCCGCGGGCGGCAGCCGTCGCAGGGGCACCAGGAGCAGGAAGGTGGCGCCGATGCCGTACAGCACCTGCAACAGGATGGCGTCGCCAGCCCAGAAGCGCGAGACCCAGAGGGGGTCCAGGGCCAGGATCAGCAGGCCACGGATCGCCAGGTCGCGGTCGATGGCACCGGCCGACACGCCGCGCGCCTGTCGTCGGGCCACGGACAGCGCGAGCGCCGCCCCCGCCAGGAAGAGGAAGGTGGGGGCGCACAGGTGGGTGATCCACCGCAGGAGGAACTGCGCGGGGTCCAGCACCTCGCCCGGCTTCACCATCGCCGCGGCGTCGCGCACCAGCCGTCCGCGGTTGAAGGCCCCGGAGGCGTGGTCCACGGTCATCAGCACGATGACGAGGCCCCGGAGGCGGTCCAGGGGGAGCAGGCGGTGGTGCAACGGGGCTCCGGGCGCGACGCAGGGCGGTGGGGACCGCTAGGGCGGACCCAGGGTCCACGTGGCGGTGAGGCCGATGCGCTCCCGCCGTGGCTGCTCGAAGTGCACCCGGGCCAGCGTGCGGGCCAGGCAGGCGATCATCGGGCCGTCGTCCTCGGTGGTGTCGGGCAGGTAGACCGCGTCCACGCGGCCCACGCCGCCGGCGTCCACCACCTGCACGGTGGCGGTGAGGGTGGCCGGGGTGCGCGGTGCGGCGGGCAGCTCGTCGAGGCAGGTCTCGCGGAGGTCGCGCAGGTCGTCGAAGGCGGCCTGCATGCCCACGCCGTCGAGGGTGTAGGTGGGCGGGTCGGTGTCGGTGGGGCCCTCGAGCCGGCCGTCCGCCGCGTCGGCGGGGGCGTCGGGGGCGCGTGGCACCGTGCGTGTGGGGGGCGTTCCCTCCGCGTCGGCATCGTCGGCCTCCGCACCGGCGTCGGAGCGCCCGGGCGGTGCGGTCGCCGGCGCCGTGGCGGCGGGCAGGGCCGCGGGGCCCCCCACCTCCGCGCGCTCCACACGGGTGTGGCCCGCGGGCACGGCGGTGCTGGGACGTCCGAGCACGAGGAGCGCGAGGACCGCGACGAGCAGCAGCCCCGCGCCGAGGAGGAGTCGGCGCCTCACGACAGCTCCGCCCAGGCCGGCGCGGGGACGGGGTCGGTGCGCAGGCCGGCGCCCTCGAGGCCGACGTGGTGCAACTGGAAGTCCACGCCGGGCGGCGCATCGGGGGCAGGGGCGCCCCCACCGTAGCGACGGTCGCCGCGCAGCGGCAGCCCGACGTAGGCGGCGTGGACGCGGATCTGGTGCATGACGCCGGTGGTGATCTCGGCCTCCCAGAGGTCGCCGTGGACGCGACGGAAGCGGGTGTGGGCTTCGTACCACCTCCCGCGGTGGGGCGTGGACCTTCCGCGCTGCACCACCATGCGACCCCGGTGGCGGCGGTCGTGGGCCAGGGGCGCGTCGCAGGCGTGCTCGTCCCAGGGCACGTCCCGGGCCGCCCGCAGGCGGTAGCGCTTGGTGAGGGCGCCCGTGGCGAAGGCCTCCCGGATGGCCTGCAGCTCGTCGACGTCGTCGGCGAGGAGCAGCGCCCCCGAGGTGGAGGTGTCGAGGCGGTGGGCGATGCCCCCCTCGAAGCCCTCGGGCCAGGCGATCTCCCTGCGCCACGGCTGCGCGGCGTGCAGCGTGCCCAGGACGCAGGGCCCCCGGGGATCGGCATGCGGCGGGAAGACCGGCAAGCCTGCGGGCTTGTTCCACGTAGACGACATCGGGCGGTCCGGGCCGGAGCCAGCGGCTATCCTGTCGGGAGCCCCCCCTGGAGGCTCCGTGGCCGCTGGATCCCGCAATCCCTTCGAGGGCTTTCGCGTCGAGCTCGATCCCGAGCGCCTCGAGGAGGCCCTGCGCCGGCTGCGCGACCGGGTCGAGAAGCTGCGCGACCAGGCCTCCACGGGCCTGTCCCAGGCGCAGTACACGCGGGTGCGCGTGTCGTACAAGGGGCGTCAGCTGGGTCCCGACGTGCCGCTCACCCTCTTCCTCGCGGGGGAGGGCGTGGCGCTGGCGCTGCTGGGGCCGCTCAAGGCCGTGCTCGGCAACCTGGCGGGCAAGGTCTTCCTCGACGTGGAGCTGCTCCACGACGCCGACGAGCTGGTGGCGGAGGGGCGGGAGGCCTACGGCCACGGCGAGCTCGAGACGGCCGAGGCCCGCTACCGGGAGGCGCTGGAGCGGCGGAAGGACGACCCGTCCGCGCTCTACCACCTGGGCGTGCTGCTGCGCGTGAGCGGTCGGGCCGACGAGGCGCTCCACTGCTTCCACGCGGGCGCGGCGGGGCCCGAGGGGCACCCCGACGTGGTGCGCTGCGCCGAGATGATCGGCCGGCTGCAGGGCGGGCGCACCCTGTAGCGGATCCGTCGCGGGTCCGATCTCCAGGTGACGGATCGGAAAAGGTCTGTTTCGTGGCCGTGATCGCGTGGGCACGCGGAGATCCGCACGTTGCGCACACGGCACGGCGCGATCGCCGAGAACGGAGGATCCTGGGGGTGTTCCGGCGGTGGGGCGCCCGCCTCGCCGGGGAGCCGGGACGCCCGCCCTGGAGGAGCCCATGCCCCGCCCCCGCATCACCTACCTGTACCGGCCCGGACGCACCCTGCCGCTGGCGCGGCGCGACCGCCTCGTGGCCGAGCTCCGGGAGGTGGCCGAGACCTGCTTCGACGAGCTGCCCCGCTACCAGGTGATCGCGGGCGACCCGGAGGCGCTCGACCACGCGGTGCTCACGGTGGCCCGGGACGCGGACGGGCGGGTGCTCGGCTTCTGCGCGGCGCGCCTGCTCCCCGTGGAGGGGGTGGGCGAGGTCTTCCACCTGGGCCTCACCTGCGTCCACCCCGACGCCCGGGGCACGGGCCTCACCCACCAGCTGCTGTCGCAGGTGATCGGCCGCTACCTGCTCCTGCACCGGCCGCTGCGGGGCGCCTGGTTCAGCAATGCCGCCAGCGTGCTGTCGAGCCTGGGCAACGTCGCCCTCCACTTCGAGGACGTCCATCCGTCGCCCTTCCGGCAGGTGCCGCCGTCGTCCACCCACCTGCGCATCGCGCGCGCCATCGCGGCCCACCACCGCGCCCGCCTGCACCTGCGGCCCGACACGCCCTTCTGCGACCGTCGCTTCGTCTTCACGCGCGGCAACCTGGGCACGCCCTTCGCGAAGGCCCGGGACGAGGCCGCGTACCACCACCGCGATCCCGCGCTCACCCGTTGGTACGGGGAGCTGGCTGACCTGGATGCCGGCGACGCGGTCGTGCAGGTGGGGCGCGTGAGCCTGGGTGGCTTCGGCCGTCACGTCGCGCGGCGCCTCGGGCTCAGCCTCCCGGGCGTGCGCCACCTCTTCCCGGCGCGGCCCGTCCTGCCGGTCCACCGGGCCCTGGGGGGCGCATGATCCGCGCCCTGCGCTTCCTCGCCGCCCAGCGGGGCCTCCTCGGCCCGCCTCCGCCCCCCGAGGTGGTGCGCTGCTGCGGCTGGGAGCTCGACGTGATCGAGCCGGTGGGACGCTGGCGCGGCACCATCCTCACGGTGCACGGCATGTCGCCGCTGGGTCGGCGGGACCCGCGCATGCTGGCCCTGCACGGGGCGCTCGCCCGCATCGGCTTCCGGGTGGTGAGCCCCGCCTTCCCGAGCATCGCCGAGCTGCGCATCCACGCCGGCCAGATCGACGAGGTGGAGCACGCGCTGCTCGCCGTGACGGAGGAGCGCTCGCTCTGCCCCCAGGGGCGGGTGGCGCTGCTGTCGGTGAGCTTCTCCGCGGGGCTGTCGCTGATCGCCGCCTCGCGGGATCGGGTGGCCCACCGCGTGCGTGCCGTGCTGTCGCTGGGGGCCTACGCCGACATCCACCAGACGATGGAGGCGGTGCTCACGCGGGACGACCTCACCTCGTACGCGTGGACCATCGTGCTCGCGAGCTTCCTCGAGGCGCCCACGCCGGTGCGCGAGGCCCTGCGCAGCGCGGCGTGGGATGCGTGGTGGGTGGATCGGCCGGGCTGGGAGGGCGCGCCCGCTGCGCCTTCGCTGCCCGCGGCCCTCGCCGCGCTCGCGCCGGCCGAGCGCGCGCTGGTGGACGGGATCATGGGCTCGCCCGAGGTCCGCCTCGCCCAGGTGCGCAAGGTGCTCGACGCCCACCCGCTGATGCTCGATCTGGCCAGCGTGGTCGACCACGTCGGGGGCCTGCGCGCCCCGGTCACGGTGCTCCACGGGCTGAGGGACCGCACCATCCCGAGCTCGCAGGCGGGCACGCTGGCCCAGGCGCTGCGCGCGGCGCGGGTGCCCCACCGGGTGGTGGTCAGCCCGCTCCTCGGCCACGGCGAGGCCACGTTCGACCCCGCCCACCTCCTCGGCGTGCCCGCCCTCCTCGGGGCCTTCGAGGCCTTCTTCGAGGAGGCCGAGGCCGGAGCGCGGCCCGCACCGCGGGTGCGCGACCTGGTCAGCGCCCGGGTGTGAGCACCGTGCCGTCGGCGGCCACGGCCGCGAGCACGAGGGGAGCGGTGTCGGGACCGAGGCGTCGATCGCCCTCGTCGGGCAGGTGCCCGGCGTCGGCGACGAGCTGGCCGAGCGCCGGGTCCGTGGCCAGCCAGGGCACCGGACCGCCGAAGGCCACGCGCACCCACGCATGACGCACCCAGGCCGGCTGCGGGGCGTCCACGAGCAGCCAGCCCTCCACCACCTCGGCCTCCACCCCGCGTCCCGCGAGCAGCGCGACCAGGGCGCGCGCGGCATCGAGACACCCCGGCAGCGCCTGCGTGGGCGCGGCCGGCGCCGCACCGGCCGCCGTCCGGCGGGCGAGGGGGATGGCGCGACGGAGCAGGTCCACGCGGTCGCGGGCCGGTCCGAGGTCGTCGTGCAGGGTGGGCATCGGGGGCGGGATGCGGGGGGGCGCGGGCGTGGCCTGCGCGTCGGCAGGCAGGCGGGGCACCGCGGCGAGCGGCGGCGCCTCGAGCACCGTCGACGCCTCGTCCTCCGGCCAGCGCACCTCCAGGCGACGCAGCCGGCGGGGATCGGGGATCGCGGGGGCCGCGAGGCGGAGCAGGGCGTCCGGGTCCACGAGGCCGCCGTCGAGGCGGCCCGGCGCGAGCCGGCTGCCGTCGGGCCAGGTGACCTCCACCGGGTGGGTGTCGGCGTCCAGCGCCACGCGCCAGTGTCGCCGCCCCGCCTGGAGCTGCCAGTCCTCGCCGGGGAGGCGGGTGGCGTCGACCACCTCGCCCTCCACCCAGAGCGGCCGCGTCTCGCCCACCGCCCACGCCGTCCAGGCGGGCCCGCCGGCGAGCAGGTGGAGCGGGGGCACCGCGGGGAAGGCGCCGGCCGCCTCGTCGCGGCGCCAGCGGGCCTCACCCTCCTCGAAGCGCACCTCCACGTCGGCGCCGTCGAGGCGGCCGCGCCAGCGCGTCAGCCTCCCCTGCGCGTCCAGCGTGGCCTCGTCGACGGTGGTGAGCGGGAGGGGGAGCCGCCACGTCCAGGTCCACCGGCCGCCGTCGGGCCCGTGCCATGCGGTGCCGTCGGCGACCGGGACCTCGCGCACCAGCAGGGTGGCGGCGACGCCGGGGTCGGCGGGCCGGCACCCGAGGAGCAGCGCCAGCAGCAGCAGGGCCCCTCCTCGCGCGCCGGGGTTCAGGTTCCCGGCTCCGCCGCGGGCGGGGTGAGGTCCTCGGTGGTGTAGAGGGACCGGAACATCCGGTCGAGCCTCAGCCGTCCGGGGAAGCCGTCGCAGCTGTCCCACGACAGCCACACCACGTGGGCCTTGCCCTTGATCTGGTCGTAGCGGACGAAGCCCCAGGCGCGGCTGTCCTGGCTGTGGTCGCGGTTGTCGCCCATGACGAAGACGCTGTCGGGGGGCACCACGATCTCGGGACGGTCGGCCAGGGGGCTGCCGCGTCCGCTGTCGGTGAGGATGCCGTGCCGGAGCGTCTCGCCCTCGGGACGGGCGAGGGCCTCGGCCCAGAAGCGCGCGGAGCGGGGCTCGCAGCGGTCGGTGACGTCGTCGAAGGTGCCCAGGGTCTCGCGGGCCTGGCGCTCCCCGTTGAGGATCACCTGGTTGTCGACCACGCGGATGCGGTCGCCGGGCAGGCCGATGACCCGCTTGATGTAGGTGTAGGACTCGTCCTCCGGGTAGTGGAAGACGATGACGTCGCCGCGCTCGGGGTCGGCCAGATCGACGAGCTCGACGTTGTTCCAGGGCAGGCCGATGTCGGTGCCGGGGATGCCGATGCTCTTGAAGGGCATCCAGACGCCGTAGCTGAACTTCGTGACGATGACGTGGTCGCCGATCAGCAGGGTGGGCACCATCGACCCGGACGGGATGCGGAAGGGCTCGAAGATGAAGAGCCGGATCCCGAGCACGAGCAGGATCGCGGGCACCCAGGTGACCAGGGTCTCGCGCCAGCCCTCGCGGGGCTCGTCGGCGAAGGGATCGTGCCGGGGGGCCTGCGGGGCGGGGCGGGGCTCCGGTGCAGGCGGCTGTTCGGTCACGCGGGTGCCTCCGGGACGTCCGGCCGGGTATTCGGTCCGACCCCCCGGGACCACGTCCCCGTCCCTTCCCCGCCACGCCCAGGAGCCCCCTGGTGGAGCCGGTCACCGACGAGCTCGCCGACGTGCGTGCCGCGCTCGCCCGACCCGCGGTGGACGCCACCGGGGCCGGGGTGCGCCGCTCGGCGGTGGCCGCGATGATCTCGCCGGGGCGCCGCCTCTGGTTCATCGAGCGGGCGCTGCGCGAGGGGGACCCGTGGTCGGGTCACGTGGGCTTCCCGGGCGGGCGCGAGCACGCCGACGACCCCAGCCTGCTGGCCGTGGCGGTGCGCGAGACGATGGAGGAGCTGGGCGTCGACCTCGGCGCCGCCGAGCTCCTGGGCCGGCTCGACGACGTGCGCACGCGGCCGGTGCGCAGCCTGATGGTCCGCCCCTTCGTCTTCGCGCTGGATCGTGAGCCCGAGGTCACGCCGAACCACGAGGTCGCCGGCGTCGTGAGCGCCTCGCTCGACCACCTGCTCGTCGGCGCGGGCCGAGGCCAGATGCGCTGGCCGGCGCGGGTGGGGATGACCCTGCCCTGCGTGGACTTCGCGGGCGTGAGGCTGTGGGGCCTCACGCTGCTCATGGTGGACGACCTCCTGCACCGCCTCGACGGGCGCGGGCGGGGCCTGGAACGGCCCACCTCCGAGGTTCGGACAGCCTCCTGACGTTCGGGGACCGGCCGGTGGTGGTGGCGGGACGATCCCTGCGGTAGCATCCTGCAGGTCCCCCCGCGCGGCCTCCCGGGTCGTGCACGTTCCCGCCCGCTCGTCCACCGCTCCCGTTGCTCCCCCCGCACCCCCGTCGGGTGCTCCGTCGCTCCCCGCGACGCCGCCGCCGGACCCGCCGACGGCCCCCCGTGGACGCGCCTTCCGCTCACCGAGGAGACGCTGATGGCCTCCTGGAACGACGTCCAGGCCCACATGCGAAGCACGTACCGGCTCCAGCTCGACGAGGCCGACGCGATGTCGATGGCCTGGGCGTACGAGGACGGCCGCACGCAGAAGATCGTGGTGCGCCGCTTCAAGTCGGGCACGCACGACATGGTGGAGTTCAAGAGCCCCTTCGCGAAGATCGGCGGGCCCGACCCGCTCGAGCTCCTCCGCGAGAACGCCCGCCTGCCCTTCGGCGCCGTGGCGCTGTCGGGCGAGACCTTCCTGGTGGTGCACAACGCCGACCTGGGCGGCATCGACCTGCCGGCCTTCGACGCGCTGCTGGCGAAGGTGGCCGGGCTGGCGGACCGCCTCGAGGCGAAGCACGCCTCCATGACCGACGCCTTCTAGGACGGAGGACGGCGAGCCAGCGGCCTCTCGACGCCTCCGCTCGGGCTGGACCTCCTCGCGTGCAAGGCACGCGTCGTCGGTCCATCCCTTCGCGGAGACGCCGAGATGCCTGCTGGCTCGCCGTCCTTGGGGCGTGGTGGCTTGGGTTGGTCGGGGCGTGGTGGCGGGGCGGCGGGTGCGTCGACCTGCCGCTGACCGGGGTCGGACACGCTAGGAGCCGGAGGCGGAGGTCCCGTGTCCAGCCTGCACCTCGGTCGTCGTGTCGATCCCCACACCTTCGCCCCGGGCGACGAGGAGCTGCGGCTCCCGGTCGATCGCCTGGTGCGCCATGCGGTCTGCGTCGGGATGACCGGGTCGGGGAAGACGGGGCTGTGCGTGGGCCTGCTGGAGGAGGTGGCGTCGACGGGCGTGCCCGTGATCGCCATCGATCCCAAGGGCGACCTCGCCAACCTCGCGCTGGCCTTCCGCGACCACCGGGCGGAGGACTTCGCGCCGTGGGTCGATCCGGCGGAGGCGGCGCGCCAGGGCGTGGGCGTCGACGAGCTCGCGGATCGCACGGCGCGTCGGTGGCGTGAGGGGCTGGAGGCCTGGGGCGTGGACGATGCCCGCATCGCGCGCTTCGTCGACGGCACCCGCGTCACCATCCACACGCCCGGGTCCACCGCGGGCGTCCCCGTGGACGTGCTCGCGATGCTCGATGCGCCGCCGTCCGGGCTGGTGGACGACGCCGAGGGCCTCGCCGCCTACGTCAGCTCCACGGTGGGGGCGCTGCTGGGCCTGGTGGGGGTGGAGGCCGATCCGGTGCAGGACCCCCAGGCCGTGGTGCTCGCACGCCTCCTCACCGACGCGTGGACCGCCGGCAGGACGCTGGGCCTGGAGGGGCTGCTGCCCGCGCTGGTCGACCCGCCCTTCGACAAGGTGGGCTTCTTCCCGGTGGACGACTTCTTCCCGCGCAAGGAGCGCCTGGCGCTGGCGATGAAGCTCAACGCCGTGGCCGCCGCCCCGTCCTTCGCCTCGTGGCGCGAGGGCGCCCCGCTCGACGTCGACGCCCTGCTCGCGCCCGAGCCCGACGGCCGCACGCCCGTGCGCGTGATGTACCTGGCCCACCTCGACGAGGCGCAGCGCACCTTCTTCCTCACGCTGCTGCTCGAGGCCGTCGTGGCCTGGTCGCGACGCCAGCCCGGCACGGGGTCGCTGCGCGCCCTGCTCTACTTCGACGAGGTGTACGGCCACCTGCCCCCGCACCCCCGCGACCCGCCCACCAAGCGCCCCGTGCTCACCCTGATGAAGCAGGCGCGGGCCGTGGGTCTCGGCGTGGTGCTGTGCACCCAGAACCCCGTGGACGTGGACTACAAGGCGCTGTCGAATGCCGGCACCTGGTTCGTGGGGCGGCTGCAGACCGCGCAGGACCGCGACCGGGTGCTGGACGGGCTGGCAGGGGCCGGCGGGGGCCTCGACCGCGCCGCCGTCGGACGCTGGATCGAGCAGCTCCCGTCGCGCACCTTCGTCGTGCGCGACGCCGCGATGCCCGCCCCGGAGCTGCTCCACGCCCGGTGGGTGATCTCCTTCCTGCGTGGGCCGCTCACCCGGCGCGAGGTGGAGGCGCTGGACCAGGCAGCCGCTTCCCCGGTGGCGGCCTCCGTGTCGCGAGGGACGCCCGCCGTCGTCCCGGCAGCGCGCGCGTCCGGCGCGGTGGAGGCCCCGCGTCCGGTGCCCCCGATGCCGGCGGGCTGGACCGCTCGCTGGCTCCGACCCGACGTCGCGCTGTCGCCCCGCTTCCGGGAGCTGGTGGGTGCGCGGCTCGCGCCGCGGCGCGCCGACGGCCTGCCGGCGTGGGAGCCCGCGGTGCTGCTGCGCCTGCGGCTGCGCTTCGACGAGCGCGACTTCCGGAGCGAGCGCGAGGAGGTGCGCCTCTTCTTCCCCCTGGACGCCACGGGCACGTCCGTGCACGAGCCCGAGGTGCACCCCGACGACCTGCTGGGCACGCCCCAGCCGGGCGATCACGCGCCGCTGCCGGGCTTCCTCGACGAGGCCAGGGAGCTGGATGCGCTGGCCGACCGCGTGCGGGACGAGGCCCTGCGCGGCGAGACCGAGCGCACCTTCGCGCACAGGGGCCTGAAGCTGGCCGCCCGTCCGGGCGAGACCGAGGAGGCCTTCCGCGCCCGCGTCGACGAGGCCGTGGAGGCCCGCATCGCGGACGACGCCCGCGAGCTCCAGGCGAAGGTGGCGCGTCAGGCCGAGCGCCTCCGCGATCGGCGCGCCAAGGCCGAGCGCGACGTCGACAAGCACCAGGTGGCGGTGCGGGGCTCGGCCACCCAGGAGGCGGTGAACGTGGGCGAGACGCTGCTCTCGATGTTCCTCGGCGGACGCAAGGGCGTGGGCTCGGTGGTCAGCCGCCGTCGCCAGACCCTGGCAGCGCAGTCCCGCCTGGCGGAGGCGGAGGCCCAGCTGCGCTCGCTGGACGAGGACCTGCTCGACCTGGAGGAGCAGACGGCCCGCGAGCTCGAGGAGCTCGAGGCGCGTCACCGCGCCGCGGCCGACGAGGTGGAGGTGCGGGACCTGCACCTCGAGCGCGACGACCTCGAGGTCGGCGAGCCCACGGTGCTCTGGATCCCGGTGACCCCCCCGCTCTAGCGGGCGTGGGGCCACCGCGACCGGGTCAGGCCTCGCCCTGCTCGTGCTCCGCGGCGCGCTTCGCCATCTCGGTGCGCACCAGCTCCATGTCGAGGTCGCGGACCTGCTGGAGGATCTGATCGAGGGCCTCGGCGGGCAGCAGCCCGGCCTGCATGTGGATGGGCACCTGCTCCCGGTAGTACACCGTGGACGGGATGCCCTGGATGCCGAAGGCGCCGGCCAGCTCGGGCTCGGCCTCGGTGTCGACCTTGCCGAACACCACGTCGGGGTGGCGCTCGCTCGCCGCCTCGAAGATGGGCCCGAAGGTGCGGCACGGGCCACACCAGGACGCCCAGAAGTCGAGCACGAGCATGGAGCTGGACTCGACCAGGCTCTCGAAGTTGTCCTTGGTGACGGTGACCGTGGCCATGGGGCCTCCTTGGAGGCGGGGCGTGTAATCCGACGACGAGGGCGCAGCCTGCGCGCCCGCCGGGGCACACGGCCCGCGAGCCCCGCTAGTGTCGCCACCGTGGGAGCAACGGGAAGCCCACCTCCACCACGGCACGACGGCGCATGTCGACCAGCAGCACGCCGTCGACATCGAAGGCAAGCCGATATTCGAGGAGCTGGCGCCGCGTGGCGGGGTGGGTGGGATCGCTGCCCGCGTGACCGCTCTTGACCTCGGCGACGTACTGGCGCCGCCGCCGCGACACCACGAGGTCGGCCCGGCACCACACCTCCACCGGGGCCCCGTCCACGTCGATGTCGAAGGTGCGGGTGACCTGCCGATCCACCACGCGGAAGCCCCGCGCGGCGAGCAGGCGCTCAGCCTCCGTCTCGGCCTGGCGGGCCAGCCCGGCGCGCCGCGCATTGCCGCGCGCCACCCGCGTGGAGGCCAGCCACCAGCCCCACAGCGCCACGGCCAGCAGGCCGAGGCACACCAGCAGCGCCCAGGAGAGGGAACCCGGCGCAGCATCCGACAGGGAGGCGAGGAACGACATGTCCCCGGTCTACCGGAGGGGTGGGCCAGAAAACGACCGCATCCAAGGCACGATGTTCAGTCGAGCCGCCGCCGGATCAGTCCGTGTCCTCCGCGAAGGGCGTCAGCGCCTCCCGCAGCGCCGCGAGCGTGGCCTGGACGGCCTCCATGGTCACCGAGCCCACCGACAGGCGGATCCAGCCCGAGCCCTCGGGGTAGCCGAAGGCCGTGAAGGGCACGACGGCCACGCCGGCCTGGTGGAGCAGGTAGCGCCGCACGTCCTCGTCGGTCTCGAGCAGCGTGCCGTCCGGGGTGGTGCGCCCATGCAGGCCCACCTGCACCGACAGGTAGATGGCGCCCTGCACCTCGAGCGCGCGGACGGGCAGCCCGTCGCGACCCATGTCGTCGATGCCCCGCTGCAGGAGCTCGAGGCGGGCGCGGATCTGGCGCTTGAAGTGGGCGAGGAAGTCGCCCGTGCGCTCGGGCTCGCGGAGCAGGCGGGCGGTGGCGAGCTGCTCGGGCCGTCCGGCCCAGGCGCCCACGTGCCCGATGATCGCCTGCATGCGGGCGCGGATCCACGGCGGTGCCACGGCCCACCCCACCCGCAGCCCGGTGGCGGCCCACCACTTGCTGATCGCGTCGACCATCACCGTGTAGGGCGCGATGGCGGGGCGCAGCACGAAGGGGGTGAGGTGCACGGCGTCGCCGAAGGTCAGTCGCCAGTAGACCGCGTCGTACAGCAGGATCACCGGGCGCTCGCCCGTGCCGCGACGGCGGGTGTTCTCGGCGAGGATCGCGTCGCACAGCCGGGTGAGCTGCGCCTCGGTGACCACCGTGCCCGACGGGTTCTGCGGGCTGTTCAGCGCCACGAGCCGCGCCGTGCGCAGGTGGGGCGCGACGTCCTCCGCTGTGAGCATGAAGCCCTGCTCGGGCTTCGTCACGATGGGGATGCCGCGGGCGCGCGTGAGGTAGCAGTAGTGGTTCACGTTCCAGGAGGGCACCGGGTAGACCACGGTGTCGCCCTCGGCGACGATCGCGGCGAAGGCGGCGTACAGCGGCGGCCGAGCGCCCGAGCCCACGATCACGGCCTCCTCGGGGATCTCGACGTCGAGGGTGCGCTTGTAGAGCGCCGTGACCGCCTGGCGCAGCTCGGGCAGGCCCACCGCGGGCGGGTAGTTCGTCTGCCCCGCGGCCAGCTCGTGGCCGATGCCCTCCACCAGGGCGTCGGGCACCGGGAAGATGCGGGGGTCGAAGTCGCCGATCGTGAGGTCGTGCACCGCCCGGCCCTCGGCGCGCAGCTTGCGCACCTCGGCGGCGATCGCGAGGATCGACGACCCGCGCAGCCCGTTCGCGAAGGGCGAGGTGGCGAGCTCGGCCGTGTCCTCGGCGAGCCTGTACTGGGCGCCGACGTCGATCGGCATGGGGGCCTCCCGGCTGGCCGGCTTCCCTAACCGGAGGGCTCGCGACGGCCCGTCAGCGGCCGCGGACTGGACCTCTCGCTGACGGTGCATAGACTCATCGCTTGTGCGGAGCGGTCGTGGCGCGATCCCCGGTCCCCCTGCGGCGGCTCGTCGAGCTGGCGCGCCCCGAGGCCCAGCTCATCGCGCTGGCCACCGTGGCGCTGCTCGTCTCCTCCGCGATGACCCTGGTGTATCCGCGGGTCATCGGGTGGCTGGTCGACCTCGTGCAGGCGGGCGGGGATCCCCGTCGCCTCGACCAGTTCGCGCTGGTGCTCCTCGCCGCCTTCGCCGCGCAGGCGGGCTTCGCGGGCCTCCGGGCCTGGTGGTTCACCCTGGCCGGGGAGCGGGTGGTGGCGCGCCTCCGCAAGGACCTGTACGCCGCGGTGATCGGCCAGGAGATCGCCTTCTTCGACGAGGTGCGCACCGGCGAGATCACGAGCCGGCTCACCTCCGACACCCAGGTGCTGCAGAACACCGTCACCGTGAACCTGTCGATGGCGCTGCGCTTCACGGTCACGGCGCTGGGCGGCACGGCGGCGATGCTGTGGATGAGCCCGCGGCTCACCAGCATCACCCTGCTGGTGGTGCCGCTGGTGGCGGTGGGGGCCAGCTGGTTCGGACGCTGGATCCGTCGCCTCGCGGCCGCCTTCCAGGACGCCCTGGCGCGTGCCACCTCGGTGGCCGACGAGACCATCGGCGGCGTGCGCACCGTGCGCGCCTTCGCCACCGAGGCCGCGGAGCGTGCGCGCTACGGGGCCGCCATCGACGAGAGCTTCGAGCTCGCGCGACGTCAGGCCGGCGCCTACGGCATCTTCCAGGGGGTGGCGGGCTTCGCCGGCTACGGCGCCCTGGCCCTCGTGGTCTGGTACGGCGGCCGCCTGGTCGTCGAGGGCGATCTGTCGGTCGGCGACCTCACCAGCTACCTGGTCTACACCCTGTCGGTGGCCTTCTCGCTCGGCGCTCTCGCGGGGCTGTGGGGCGACTTCGCGCGGGCCCGCGGTGCCAGCGAGCGCGTCTTCGAGCTGCTCGACCGCCACCAGGGCCTGGAGGCGGGGCAGGGGGAGCCGGTCGCCGCCGTGGAGGGCGCGCTCGCGCTGCGCGACGTGGTCTTCGCCTACCCCACGCGCCCCGAGGTGCGGGTGCTCGACGGCCTCACCCTCGAGGTGGCGCCCGGCGAGGTGGTGGCCCTCGTGGGCACCTCGGGCGCCGGCAAGTCCACCATCGCCTCGCTGCTCCTCCGGTACTACGACCCCGGGACGGGCTGGATCGAGGTGGACGGTCGCCGGCTCGACGCCCTCGATCCGCGCGCGTGGCGCCGCCACGTGGGCGTGGTGAGCCAGGAGCCCGTGCTCTTCGCCACCACCCTGCGCGACAACGTGCGCTACGGGCGGGCCACGGCCACCGACGACGAGGTCTGGGAGGCCCTGCGGGCCGCGAACGCCGAGGCCTTCGTGCGCGCCTTCCCCGAGGGGCTCGACACCGCGGTGGGCGAGCGCGGCGTGCGGCTGTCCGGAGGCCAGAAGCAGCGGGTGGCCATCGCGCGCGCGCTGCTGAAGGACCCGGCGGTGCTCATCCTCGACGAGGCCACCTCGGCCCTCGACGCCGAGAACGAGCACCTGGTGCAGGAGGCGCTGGATCGGCTGATGCGCGGGCGCACCACGCTCGTGATCGCGCACCGCCTGTCCACCATCCAGACGGCCGACCGCGTGGTGGTGCTCGAGGCCGGTCGGGTGGCCGAGACGGGGTCCCACGCCGAGCTCATCGCCACCGACGGTCCCTACCGACGTCTGGTCGAGCGCCAGTTCGCGGCGGCGTGAGGGCGGCCCGGTCGCTACGGGGAGGGGCGCGCCGGAGCTGACGTGGTCCCCGTTCCCTTCCACTTCGACCTGATCTCCCCCTACGCCTACCTGGCCTGGTGCACCGTGCACGACGTGGTGGCGCCACACGGTGCCGTGGTGAGGCCGGTGCCGGTGCTCTTCGCCGCGCTGCTCGACCACCACGGCACCGTGGGGCCCGCGGAGGTGCCGGCCAAGCGCCGCTACGTCTTCGTGGACTGCCTGCGCACCGCGGCCCACCTCGGCGTGCCGCTCAAGGCGCCGCCCGCCCACCCCTTCAACCCGTTGCTCGCGCTGCGCGTGGCCGGCCTGGACATGGACGACACCACCCGGCGTCGGCTCGTGGACCGCCTCTTCGCGGCGGTGTGGGCGGGCGGGCCGGGCGTGGAGGACCCCGACGTGGTGGGGGCGCTCGCCGAGGAGGTGGGCGTGCCCGATGCGGTGGCGCGCGCCACGGCACCCGAGGCCAAGGCCCGCCTGCGCGCGTCCACCGAGGCCGCCATCGCCCAGGGCATCTTCGGCGTGCCCACGCTGGTGCTCGACGGAGAGCTCTTCTGGGGGCTCGACAGCCTCGGGCACCTGGAGCGCCGCCTGGCGGGTCTGCCCCCCGCCTCGCTCGGCGAGCTGGAGGGCTGGCTGTCGCGTCCGCCCACGGCGCGGCGTCCCGGGGCTCCGGGCGCGTGATCAGCCGGGCGTCTCGCCCTGGATCGCCTTGCAGGCGCCCTGGGTGGTGACGCCCACCGACAGCTCGAAGGTGGCCTCCACCGTGGTGTCCTCGGTGGGACGGCCGCCCTGGGCGTCGGTGGTGATCGTCATCGAGCGGCTGGTGACGTAGGGCGTGAGGTCCACGTCCTCCACCGCCAGCGAGAGCGTCTGGTCGCCGGGGGACTTCTGGTCCATCCGGGCGATGCGCACCTCGGGCAGGCCCGGCGCCTCCACCAGCACGTCGAGGCCGCCCAGGAAGTCGAAGGTGCCGTCCTCGGGGGCCACCACGGCGAGGTCGAAGCGCACGAGGCGCACGTCCACGATGTCACCCGGCTCCACCCCCTGGTTCTGCAGCTCCTGGGAGGCGGTGACGTCGAGGGCCGTGAAGCCGTCGAGGCCGAGGTCGCCGAGCACCGACTCCAGCACGGTGCCCTGGCGGATGGTGGTCTGGGCCGAGTCCTCCACCGGGATGGTGAGCAGGGCGCCCTCGCAGGCGAGGACGGCGGCGGCGAGGGCGTAGGGCATCAGACGGCGCACGGGACCTCCGGGGGACCAGGAGGCGGTAGCGTGCTCAGGGCGTGCACTCCAGGCTGGGTGCGCCGGGGGGCGACACCGACGGGGGCTGCGACGGGGGCTCGGGCGCCTCGTCGACGAGGCCGTCGCAGTCGTCGTCGAGCTCGTTGAGGCGCTCCACGGCGCCGGGGCGGATGTCGGGGTCGCTGTCGTCGCAGTCGCCCTGGCGCTCGGTCAGGCCGTCGCCGTCGTCGTCGAAGGTGAGGGAGCCCTCGTCGACGAAGCCGTCGCAGTCGTCGTCGCGGCCGTTCGGGATCTCGCGGCGCTGGGGCGACACGGACGGATCGCGGTCGTTGCAGTCGCCCTCCAGCGCGCTCACGCCATCCTGGTCGGCGTCGACCGAGGCGTCGATCACGTCCACCTCGTCCACGACGCCGTCGCAGTCGTCGTCCAGGCCGTTCGCCCGCTCGGGCGCACCGGGCCGGACGTCGGGGTCGTCGTCGTCGCAATCCCCGCCGCAGAGGCTCACACCGTCCTGGTCGACGTCCACGGAGATGCTGTGGGCACAGTCGTTGGCGACGAGCTGCACGCGGCGCACGGGCTCGTCACCCACGCTCACGAGCACGTGCCCCTTCGCCGGCGCCTCGCCGCCATCGTACCGCACCACCACCTCGACGCGGGTGAGCGGGTCGATGGCCGTCGGGGCCGCGATCGCCACGAAGTCGGTCGGCTCGCCGAACTGCAGGGAGACCGGCAGCTGGAAACGGGTGCGGTTGTCCACCTGGAAGCTCTGCGTGCGTCCTGCGTGGCCGAAGCCGAAGTCGAGCAGGTAGGGCACGACCTGGGGGAGGTGACGCCGCGCCGCTGCCGACAGCTGGACCTCCTGCGTGCCGGTGGCGGTGCGCAGCTGCACCACGACCTCGTGGGTGCCCTCCTCGTCGGGTCGGTACACCAGCGGGATCGTCGTCTGCGTGCCGCCCTCGATGCGGAGCGGCGCGGCGCCCGTCCAGGCGTCGGCGGGAAGGGTGACGGGCAGGAGGTCGGGGAGGTCCGCCACCTCGGCCACGGTCGCGAAGGCCGCGTCCTCGGGCAGGTCGTCGTCGAGCGCGGGATCCATCGGCACCAGGGTCATGCCCTCGAGGACCACGTCGCCGCAGGGCGCCGCCACGGGGATCTCCACCACGCTCGGCCGCATCAGGTCGAAGGTGCCGGCGAAGACCGCCACGGGCACCGAGAGCACCGGGTCGTCGGCGCCCTCCTCGGGGGCGGGCGCGCAGCCGCCCAGGGCGAGCAGGACGAGGGCGCGGGCGGGACGTGATGGCATCGGGGACCCCCTGGATGCCTGCACGGTAGACGGCCCGATCGCGACCCGCCCGACGACCGCCTACAGCTTGATGCGCAGCGTGGCGGCCTTGCCCCGGGGGGCGCTGGGCGGCAGCTCCTCCAGCACCTTCGGCACCTTGCGCGCGGCCACCGTCACCTCGTGCACCACCTCTGCGTGGGGGGCCTCGTCGCCCTCCCAGCGCAGGCCGAGGCGGTGGGACCCGGCGGGGAGCGCGCCGAGGCCGGGCAGGCGCGTGCCCCGCGCGACCTCCTCGCCGTCCACGGTCCACACCAGGCCGCGCGCCGGCAGCCGCCTCCCGGCGTCGTCGTGGGCCACGCCCCGCGCGGAGAGCGGCTGGTCGGCGGGCAACGAGGTCCCGTGGGCCGGCTGGAGGATCGCCACCCGCGCGGGGCGGGTGGGCACGGCGAAGGCCTCGCTCACGTCCACCGCCGAGCGCACGCCGTCGGTGGCCAGCACGGCCAGGCGTCCGCCCCGGCTGCCCGGCAGGCGGGCGAGGGGCACGGTGAGCCAGGGTGCGGTGAGCTCGTCGGCCACGGGGAACACGCCCCGGCCGGGTGCGGCGTACACCACGCGGAAGGACAGGCGGCCTGCGGCGGGGTCGGGGTGCAGCGCGGTCCACGCCAGGTGCACCGTGCCGTCCTCCACCTCGAGCGAGGAGACCTCCACCTTCGGGCGGAAGGGGGACACCGGCTGGGTGTGCAGCACCTGGTGCTCGCGGGCGAGACGCAGCTCCCGGGCGCCGGAGCGGAGGGGCAGGTAGGCCACCACGCGCGCGCGGCGCATGGCCCGCACGCCCCCCGGGTCCACGAAGCGCACCTCGGGGCGGGCGAGCGCGAGCACCGTGCCGGCCTCGTCGTGCAGCGACACCGTCCACGGGCCCTCGCCCTCGGGGGGGCGGGCCGCGATCGTGTCGGTCTCCCAGCCCACGTCGGGCTCGAAGGTGAGATCCTCCCAGAGCAGGCCGGAGATGCGGAGCCAGCTGCGCGCGATGGCCATGCTCACATCCTCCCGAGGAGGCGCTGCCAGCGCTCGGGGCTGATCCAGCTCGCACCGGGCGGGGCTGCCAGATCGCGCAGCCCGTGCTGGGCGTCGTCCACGGTGGTGGTGAAGTGCGGGTCCCACGGCACCTCGGTGACCCGCAGGCGCGCGCTCCCCGGTCCCTCGCCCAGCGCCGTGGCCAGCGCGCGAGCACCGGCGATGCGGCGGGAGGACGTGGGGCCGTCCTGGGCGCGGAAGAGGGGCACGAGGGCGGCGCGGCGGCGCGGATCGGCCTGGTCGGGCAGCGCGAGCGGCAGCAGGCCCACCCACACCTCCTCCGGGTCGGCCGGGGGCGGCTCCTCCAGGCTCGAGAGCGCCCACTCCCAGGCGGTGCCGTCGCGCATGCTGGCGAGCTGGTCGAGCACCTTGTCCCAGGCGCCGGTGTCGCCCGACGCCACGTCGCCGGGTGCGTCGAGCACGTCGAGCCAGGCAGGCCCGATGTCCTCGGGTGGCGTGGGGAGCAGGTCGAAGGCCCGGGCCAGCGTCTCGCGGGCCTCGGCGTCCTCGAGCACGAGCGGGGCGCCGTGGGCGTCGTCGGTGCGCACGCGCACGTAGCGCACCGGCAGCGGACGCACGGCCGTCCACGTCCAGGTGAGGCGGGCCTCTGCACGGGGGGCGTTCGGCGGACGCCCGGGTGCGGTGACCTCCACCTGGAGCTCCCGCGTGCCCTCGCAGGCGGCCGCGGGGATGCGGAAGAGCAGGGCGTGGTCGGGTCGGGAGCGGTCGATGGCCGAGGCGCGCCCGGCCTCGAAGGCCTCGTCGTCGGCGGACCGGGGCCACGGAGGCAGGGTGAGGTCCCCGACGCGCAGGTGGGCGTCCTGCAGGCGCACCCGGTCGTCCTGGAAGCCCTCGCGATCGGCGCTGACGTAGACGCGCACGAAGGTGTCGCGCCCGGCCACGGTGGCCACCGGGGGCTCGTCGCCGCGGGGGTCGCGCTGCACGCCCTGGGTGACCTCCACGCCCTCGATCCGCAGCCTGGGCGGGATGGCCACCGGGTAGACGAGCTCGCGCCGCACGATGTCGACGGGGTTCTCCACCCGCAGCCGCAGCACCAGCTCGTGCTCGCGGTCGACGTCGGGCACGGCCACGATGCGGCTGCCGCTCGGGGGCAGCTCGCTGTCGTCGAAGAGCACCTGCAGGCGCTCCGGATCCTCCGGATCGCGCAGCTGCACCTGCATGGCCACGCTGCCTGCGGAGCCGGAGATGGCGGTCCAGCTCACGGCGACGGGATCGCTGGGACGCACCCAGGCCCCCGGCGCCTTGCCGTCGACGAGCACGCTGCGGAGCTGCGGGCGGCCGCCGGTGAAGGAGGCGGCCGTGCCCTCGCGGTACACCTCCACGAGCTTGCGTCCCACGGGGACGATGCCCTGCAGGATGCGCAGGCTCACCGGGCCCGGCGCGGCGTCGTCGGGCACCTGCACCTCGAGCTCGGTGTCGGACCAGCGCAGGGCCTCCACCGGCGAGGCGGCCGTGAAGACCACGCTGCCCTCGGCGGCGCCGAAGCCGCTGCCGAGCAGGCGCACCACGGTGCCGGGGGCCGCGTCCTCGGGCTCCACCCGCGCGACCACGTAGGCGTCGAGGCCGCGGCGGGCCTCCTGCAGGGCGTCCTGCGTGGCGCGGATGCCGATGCGCAGGCGCTCCCACCAGGGGTCGATGAGGTCGGGCAGCAGGGGATCGCCGCCCGGCGCACCCACGCCGCCGGGCATGGGCAGCGGCAGGTCGGTCTCGTCGCCCCCTTCGGCCATGAGCAGGGCCAGCAGCGCGCGCAGCTGCGCCACCCGCCGCTCCTGGAGCACGTCGAGGGCCGCGCGGTGCAGGCGGTCCACGCTGAACAGGCCCGAGAGCACGCCGTGCAGCGCGTCGAAGAAGGCCACGCGCTCGCCCGCCGACCGGCTCACCCGCACCACCGCCACCAGCAGCGGCAGCAGGCGGTCGGTGGACACGGCGCTCTCGACCCCCGAGCGGGGCTCGTTGTCGGGGGTGGTGGTGGCGCGGGCCGCGAGCAGGCGCCCCGACAGGGTGGCCGGCTCCACCTGGGGCGCGCGAGGCCCGGCGTCGCGGGGCTGGCCGTAGGCGTGGTGGCGCGAGCGGCGGGGCTCGTCGTCCTGCGGCATCGAGGCGCGCACGAGCGGCGCCTCCAGGCGCATGGTGGCCGCCTGCACCGCCAGGATCTCGCGCAGGTCGTCCATCGCCGCCGGATCGCCGTCGAGGGCGGACCAGGCCAGGTCGAGCAGCTCCTCCACGTGGCCAGGCGGAGGGAGCACGCGCCGCACCGCGGCCTGGTAGCGCTCGTGCGCGCTGGACCCGAGGGGGGCGAGCAGGCCCAGCGCCGCCTCGATCACCGCCATGGCCTCCGGCCTCAGGATCGCGGCGTGGTGGGCGCGGATCAGGGGCAGCGCGAGCGGCAGGGTCACCATCGTGCGCGTGTCGCTCACGAGCGAGACGTGCGTGGTGCTGCCCGGGCGGGCGACGAGGTCGGTGCGCTCCGCGAGCACCGCGCCGGTGCCGTCGATCACCTCGAGGGTGAAGCCCTCGGCGGCCGACTCGCCCGCGGCGACGCGCCCCGGCGGCACCGTGAGGAGGAAGTCGCCCTGCGAGGACGTCCAGGTCTCCACCACCGTGTGACGCGCCTCGCCGACGGTGAGCACCACCCGGCACCCGTAGGCGGGCGCGCCGGAGAAGAGCTGGACCCGTCCGGAGAAGCGCGCGGGACGTGAGGACAACGAGGCTCCGAGGTGCTGGGCGGGCCCGTAACCGTGCAGGCGGCGGCGGGGTCGTGGGCGGAATCGGCCCGAAGGGTCAGGGCGTGAGGGTCAGCTCGTCGCGGGCGGCGGCCTCCACGTCCGCGTCCCGGAAGTGGAGCGGCTGGGTGCGGCCGGCCACGAAGTCCTCGTAGGCGGTGGCGCGATCCGGGTGGCCCGGGTGGCCGGAGGGGCCGCCCGGGTGGACGAGGGTGGCCGCGCCCACGTCGTCGAGGGGCACCACCAGCCGCAGCGAGGCCATGCCGGTCACCGGCGTGACGCCCTCCTCGTAGGCGAAGCCGGCGGCGGCCACCGTGGTGCCCGACCCGCCGAAGGGCACCACCGGCAGGTTCCACCCCGCCAGCAGGTCCTGTCCGCCGGCGAAGGGGTGCTTGAGCGCCAGGGGGTGCAGCGCGCCCCAGGTCCACCGCGTGGCGTCCTCGCCGAGGGTGTCGACGAGCTCGACGCAGGCCGCGCCCAGCGCGCGGTCCATCGTGACGGCGGGGCTGCCCATGAAGCGGTCGAGGTGGCCGAACAGGGGATTGCGCGACGAGGAGGTGCTCGCGAGCAGCCAGCCGATGGCCTGGGGCGTGAGGTCGTCGCGCAGGGCCTCGCGGATCAGGTGGCGCTGGGTGACGGCCCACACGGCGGCGCCCGCGCTGTCGGCCGACCAGCGGAAGTCCCAGTCCGCGAGCAGCGCCCGGCAGGCGGCACCGGGCCCGCGCGCGCTGGTGCCCCGGAGCAGCCCGGGCACGGCGTCGCGCGCGAAGGTGTCGAGCAGATCGCGCTGCAGGGCCGACATCGACGCCGGGGTGGCCCGCGTCTCCACCTCCAGGCGTTCCTCGATGCGTCGGAAGCGGGTGTCGGGGATCCAGGCCGAGCTCACGCGGGTGGAGTCCACGGGCGTGCCGTCGGCGGCGTGGTCGACGGGCGGGTGGGTGTTGGCGGTGAGCGTGTAGCCGCGCGCGGGCTCCCGCTCGCCCGCCAGCGCCAGGTACCAGCCCTGCCAGCCGAAGCCGGGCTCCGAGGCCGGGTAGGGCACCCGTCCCGTGTGGCCCGGGCGCACGGGCACCGTGCCCACCGACTGCCAGGCCCACGCGCCCTGCGTGTCGGCCACGACGAGGTTCTGGGCGACGATCGCGGGCACCGTGCGCAGCGCGAGGACGTCGTCGACGGTCTCGGCCAGCGCGAGGCCGCGGAGCAGCTCCGGGAGACGGTCCTCCACGAAGAGGGCGTGCCACTGCAGCGCCAGGAGGTGGTCGGCGTCCAGCTCGGAGATCACGGGCCCGAGCTCGGTGCGCACCACCTCCCGCTCCACCGTCTCGTCGCGCACCGCCAGCGTCACCGTGGCGCGCTCCAGCGTGCGGGACGCCCCGGCGAGCACGTAGCCGTCGGTGCCCTCCCGGCGGAGCACCGCCACGTCCACCACGTCGGCCATCACGTTGGTGAGGCCCCAGGCCACCGTCTCGTTGTGGCCGATGGGCACGCCCGGCACGCCGGGCAGCGTGGCGCCGGCCACGTGCACGTCGCCGCCCTGCACGTCGGCCATGTACCAGAGGCTCGGCACGGCCTGGCCCAGGTGCGGGTCGTTCGCGAGGATCGGCAGGCCGCTCTCGGTGCGTGCGCCGCCCACCACCCAGTTGTTCGAGGCCTCTGCGGCGTCCGGCCGCCCGCCGAAGGTGTCGCTGAAGGCCTGGAAGGCGGGGGTGAAGGCGCCCGCGCGCACGTGGCGCAGGTCCTCCCAGAAGGCGTCCACCGGCTCCACGCGCGCGTCGAAGGCGAGCAGGTCGTCGAGCATGGCCCCGTCGGCCTGGCCCCGCATCATCCAGGCCAGCAGCTCCAGGGTGGGGTTCTCGGACAGGTTCCACGACTGCAGGAAGAGCACGGCGTAGCAGTCCACCGCGTCCCAGGGCTCCACCTCGAGGCCCAGCAGGCGGTGCTCGATGGGGGGACGCGCCAGGCTGGCCACGCCGGCGTTCATGCCCTCGGCGTAGGCCTCGAGCATGGCGCGGGCCTCGGGGGACGCGGCCGCCACGCGCTCGGCGCCCAGCCGGCGCAGGTCGAGGGCGCGCTGGAAGACGTCGAGCTCCACGGCGTCCTCGCCCAGCCACAGCGACATCTCGCCCCACGCCAGGTGGCGCAGCAGGTCCGCCTGGAAGAAGCGGTCCTGGCCGTGGACGAAGCCGAGCCCGAACCAGGCGTCGTGCTCGCTGCCGGCGCGCACGTGCGGGATGGCGAGCTCGTCGCGGACGATGCGGAGGGGGCCGTCGAGGCCGTCCACCTGCAGCTCGCCGTCCAGCGGCGGGTGGGAGACCTTGAGGGCGGCGAGCTCGAAGAGCTGGCAGCCGGCGAGGAGGAGCACGGGCAGCAGGCGGACGGGTTGCACGGAGACCCCGGTGTGGACGCGTCCGCATCCTACGCCGACGGCCTGCGTGGGCTCAGCCTGCCGCGTCCTCCGGCGTGTCCGGGCGGCGATCGAGCCAGGCCACGGCGTCCCGCACGACGGCGAAGTCGGCCAGCGAGCGGGATCCGGTGCGGGCCGGGGCGTCGTCGGCGTAGACCCGCCACGCGATGCGCGCGAGTCCGGTGCGCACGGCGTCGAGGTTGGAGCGGTGGATGGCCACCCACACCTGCAGGAAGGAGAGGTCCTGCGACGGGAAGACGGGGTGGGGGTGGTAGCGGAAGAAGGTGACCGTGCCCGGCCGCTGCGTGAGGCCCACGTCGGGTCCCTCCAGCGTGCGGCGTCGCACCTCGCGGTTCACCACGGGGCGGGGCAGGGCGATCTCGGCGCCCACGTGGCGCGCCAGGGTGCGGCCGCGGTTCTCGAGGAAGATGCGGAAGCTCACGAGCACCTTCGGACCCCGGGGGTCGGTGGTGATGCGCTCCTCGGGGCCGTAGGGGGCCAGCCGACGCACGTCGACCACCGGGTGGCGCGTGCGGCGGAGCACGTCGGTGACGTGCACGTGGCCCATCGGCCGGCTCTTCCCGGCGATGCGGAGGTAGTAGCGGTGGTCGAGCGCCTGGTGGGGCGCCGCGTCGCTGGGCGGCACCTCCACCACGTACACGGCGTGGCCGGGCAGGATGGCGGAGTCCGCGCCGGTGCCCAGCACCTCGTGGACGTTGAAGGAGGCGAGCGGCGGGTCCACCAGGCCCGGGGTGATGTCCTCGAGCCAGGAGCGCGTGCCGCCCTTCTTGATCTCGACGGGCACGCCGCCGTCGATGCGACCGGCGTCGTCCACCCCCAGCAGGATGCGGCCGCCGGCGCCGTTCGAGAAGGCCGACAGCTGCTTGCTGTAGGCGGCGTGGAACTCGGGGTTCAGGTCGCCGTCGTGCCAGATCCAGGCCGAGCCCTTGAACTCCTGGACGTCGTACTCGTCGGGGCCCAGGGAGGCGACGTCGTCCTCGGTCCAGCGCTCGGGCGACATGGGGGCCCCTGGGGTGGGGCCGGAGTGTACCGGAGGGCGACCGGCTCAGCCCGCCGCGGGGCGCAGGCCGCGCACGAGGCCGTCCACCATCCAGGCGAAGCTGGCCTCGGGGTCCACCGCGAGGGCGAACTGGCCGGCCTGCTCCAGCAGCACGAAGCCGTGGACCGCGGCGCGCACCGCCCGCGCCGTGTGCACCGCGTGCTCGCCCTCGAGGCCCCACGCCGCCAGGGGACGGCCGAACAGGGCGAGGAGGGCGTCGAGCACGGGCCGGAAGTCCGGGTGGTCGTTGTCGGGGGGCGTGCGCGCCAGGTGCGCCTGCAGCCCGGGGTGACGCCGGGCCCAGGCCCGTGCCCCGTGCGCCAGGGCGCGGAGGGCGTCCTCCGGTGCGTCCACGCCCGCCACCGCCGCAGTGAGGGCGTGGAGCTGGCTCCGGGCCGCCTCGTGCACGAGCGCCCTGGCGAGCGCGTCTCCCTTCCCCACGTGGTGGTAGAGCGAGGGGGGACGGATGCCCAGGACCTCGGCGAGCCGCGTGACGCCCAGCGCCTCGGCGCCCTCGGCGTCCACCAGCGCCACGGCGGCGTCGATCACCTGCTGGCGGTCGAGGCTCGGTCCCGGCCTACGCGCCATCGGGACCGTCCGCCAGGAAGGCCAGCACCGCGGCCGCCGTGGCCTCGGGGCGCTCGATCTGCGGGTAGTGCCCCGTGGCGTCGAAGACCGCGAGCGTGGAGGGGCCCCCCACGAGCGCCTGCACCGTGCGCCCCTCGGCCTCGGGGTCGCCGAAGTCCGGGTCCTGGGCGCCCATGATCACCAGCGTGGGCGCGCGGAGCTGGCCGAGGCGGGCCTCGACGCCGCCCTTCGAGGCGCGGAGCATCCCGCGCACCGCGGCGAGCCGACCGCGCTCGGCGAGGTTGGCCCGCACCCGGGCCACGTCCTCGTCCAGATCCTCCGGCAGCGTGCGGAACAGCGTGCGGCGGTAGGCGCTCCACGCGGCCGCACCCCACGGGGCGGCGAAGAGCAGGGGCACGAGCGGGCGCATCCAGCGATCGGCGGGCATCACCCGGACGAAGGGCGCCAGGAAGACCAGCGCGCCCACCCGGTGGGGCACCGCCAGCGCGGCGTGCGCGGCCGCGGCCGCCCCCATCGAGTTGCCCACGAGCACGGCGTCGTGCAGGTCGAAGGCCTCGAGCAGCGCGACGACGTCGTCGCCGAGCGCCTCGGGGCCATGGTCGGAGAAGGTGGCGTCGCTCTCGCCGTGGCCTCGGGAGTCGACGCTGTAGACCACGTGACCCGCCTCGGCGAGCAGGGGGGCGAGACGGCGCCAGGTGGCGCGCAGGTCGCCGATGCCGGGCAGGCAGACCACGGGGCGGCCGTGCGTGCCGTGGACGTCGAGGACGAGGCGGCCTTCGGGGCGCTCGAGGACGTGGCGGATCATGGGGACCTCGGTGGGCTGGGGTGCGGGCTGGGACATGGGTCCTCCTGGGTGCCAACATTCTAAACTACGTAGATTAGATTCGCAAGCAGGGTGACGCGATCTCCCTCCGCGTCGCGTGGGGACGGATCGAGGGATCCCGCCGTGCTACGGCCCGCGGGGGTCCTCGTGGCCGCCGTGGCGCCGCCGTGAGGCGGGCGCCCGGTCCCCGACCCACGGATCGCCGATGCCCATCCGGAACAACCCGCGGCACCTCGCGCTCGTCAAGCGCCTCGGCAAGGCGCTGCGGGCGGCGAAGGGCGAGCTCACCTGCACCTTCTTCCTGGTGGTGGACCGGGAGTCGAAGGAGGCCCTGCTCCACCTCGACGACGCCGTGGAGCCGGAGGTCTTCAAGAACCCCCGCCTCATCGCGCGGCGCCTCAAGCGGTACAAGGCGCTCAAGCCCGCCAGCTACGCGGACTTCTTCGACGACCCGAAGCGTCTCGTGTCGCTCGCGGGCACGGTCACCTCCGACGGGACCGGGGGGCGGCTGATCTTCACGCGCACCGTGCGCACGGGGAAGGCCAAGCGGGCCGACGTGGTGGTGGCCCTCAAGCTCTTCCGCTTCCTCAAGGGCGAGCTGGGGCAGGCGCCCGAGCCCGACGAGGACGAGGCGGTCGTGGCGAAGCGCAGCCAGGCGCTGGTGCAGGCCACCGCCGAGCTCTTCGGCACCCACGAGCCCACCGCGGGCCGCGTGCTCGACGGCTTCTACGCCCACCTCGGCAGCGTGGACGCCCTCGAGGACGCCGTGGAGGCCCTCGCCGAGGCGGTGGGGAGCGATCCCTCGCTCGCGCCCCGTCTGGCGGCGCTGCAGGAGGCCTTCGATCAGCTCGACAGCTGGGACCCCGACCTCGGGGTGCTCGGGGTGCAGGGGGGGCTCGACGAGCTGCTGGTCTCGTCCGAGCTCGACAAGGCCGCCCGTCGCATCCTCCGCTCCGGCCTCGAGGCGGTGCGCGACGCCTGGGCCGAGGTCGTGGGTGCGGTCCGCGGCGCGCTCCACGCCGCCCTCGGCGAGGTGTCGGGGCGGTCGCTGTCGGGCCCCGCGGGGGCGCTGCTCGCGGGGGCCACCACCGTGGAGGAGCTCGAGCAGGTGGTGGCGGGCGCGCGGCTCCGGCTCGTGCACCACGCCCTCGAGGAGGTGGCGCCCGACGCCGAGGTGAACCCCAAGGTGCTGGAGCTGGTGCGCGCCGAGCTCGCCCAGGCGCGCGACACCGATCCCCAGCAGGTGGCGGCCACGCTCGACGCGCTCGCCGGCACCTCCGTCGCCCCCCGCCTTCGGGACGGCCTGTCGCAGGCCACCCAGGCCGTCGTCGCGCTCCGCGCGCGGCTGCAGTGACGGGGGCCGTCGCCACGATGGACGCCCGCACCGCCCGCTACCTGGTCTTCCTGGGGGCCGCCGTGGTGGTGGCCGACGCGCGCCCGCACCCGGGTGACGGGCCCACGCTCAACGTGCCGAAGCAGCGGGCCCTCGGCGAGGCGCTCGCCCGGCGGCTGGGGGACCACAGCGACGACGACCGCGCGCGCCTGGTGCGCGACGTGCTCGCGATCACCCCCACCTTCGAGGGCGGCCTGGCCTTCCTCCGTCGCGTGGAGGACGCCGCGCGACGCCTCGGGGCGGGCCTCGACGACGCCGAGCGCTGGGAGGTGGTGGGGGAGCTCGCGCGCATCGCGGAGGCCGACGCCTCGGTGTCCTTCCCCGAGCTCACCGTGATCCGCGCGGTGGTCGCGAACATCGGGGTGCCTCGTCCCCACCAGGTGGATGCCGACAGCGGCGTGGTGCTGCTGCCGGGTGCCTGAGCGGTCTCACCTCCTGCCGTGCGCCGGTTAGGCGCGGGCGATGGACGACGGCTTCGACGACCTCTACGCCCACCTGCGCTCGCTGGCGCGCCGCATCCACGGCGAGCGCGGGCACGGGCAGCAGACCCTCGACCCCACGGCCCTGCTCCACGAGGCGTGGGCGAAGGTGTCGGCCGGAGGGGGTGCCTACGCCTCGCGCGGGCACTTCGTGGCGGTGGCCGCCCGCGCGATGCGCCAGGTGCTCATCGATCGGGCGCGGGCCCGGTCGTCGCAGAAGCGCGGTGTGGATCCGGCCCGCACCACCCTGGCCGGGCTGGCCGACGACGGCCTCGACGCCGAGGGCTTCCTGGCGATGGATCAGGCGCTGGAGGACCTCCGCGAGGTCGATCCGGTCGCCGCGGACGTGGTGCTGCTGCGCGTGTACGGCGGCGCCTCCGTCCCCGAGGTGGCCGAGCAGCTCGGCGTGTCGGCCAGCACGGTCGACCGCACGTGGCGGTTCGCGCGCGCCTTCCTGACCGACCGCCTCGGCTGAGGGCGATCGCGGTGGCCGAGGGGGGGATCGACGTCGACCGCTACCGGCGCGCGCGCGAGATCTTCGACGAGGTGGGCGAGCTCGAGCCCGGGGAGCGCGTCGACGAGGCGGCGCGACGCTCGGGGGAGGACCCTGCGCTCGCGGCGCTGGTGCGTCGCCTCGTGGAGGCCGACCTGAAGGCGGAGGCCGAGGGGCCCGCCACGGCAGACGACGCCAGCGGGGACGACGTCTCCGGGCTGCCCGAGCGGCTCGGTCGTTTCCGCATCCTCCGCGAGATCGGGCGCGGCGGCATGGGCGTGGTCTACGAGGCCGAGCAGGAGGCCCCGCGGCGCCGCGTGGCGGTGAAGACCATGCTGCCGCTGCGTCACAGCCGCCGGGTGCGGGCCCAGTTCGGCACCGAGGTCGACGCGCTCGGCCGGGTGCTCCACCCGGGCATCCCGCAGGTGTACGAGGTCTTCGAGACCGACGACGGCGTGCCCGCGATGGCGATGGAGCTGGTGGAGGGCGCGCCGTTGCTGCAGGCGGTCTACCTGCTCGACCCGGCCGGGCGTGCCGAGATGCTCGCCAAGCTGTGCGAGGCCGTGGACCACGCGCACCGCCGCGGGGTCATCCACCGCGACCTCAAGCCCGACAACGTGCTCGTCACGCCGGCAGGCCAGCCGAAGGTGCTGGACTTCGGCATCGCGCGGCTCGGCGAGGACTTCCTGCCCCGGGCCGGCACGCTGTCGTACCTGGCGCCGGAGCAGCTGGAGGGCGCGGAGCCCGACGTGGCGGCCGACGTCTACGGCCTGGGCGCGGTGGGGTGGGAGATCATGACCGGGCGCAAGCCCGTCCCCACGCGCAGCGAGGAGAGCCTGCCCGCCCTGGCGGAGCGCAAGCGTGCGCCCCTGCCCGAGGCGCCGGAGGTGCCCGACCCGCTGCGCGCGGTGCTGGCGCAGGCCCTCCACCCCGAGCCGCAGCGGCGCTTCGCCTCGGCGCGGTCGATGGCGCGGGCGCTGCGCGAGGCGGTGGCGCCCGCGGACGAGGACGATGCCACGCCCCACCCGCCGACCAAGGCCGTGGTCGCGGTCACCTGGCCCGTGGCGCTGGCCTGGTTCTGCGCGGGCGCGGCCTGCGCGTCGGCGGCCTGGCTGCTCGCCTGGTGGGGCGTCGGCTGAGCGGGCGCGCGGGAGCGGTGCTCTAGTCCCCGAGCGCCGCGGCGTGGGCCTCCAGCGCCTCGCGCAGGATGGGCGACAGGGTGCCGGCGGCGGTGATCCACAGCTGGTGGATGGCGCGGGTGGCGGCCACGTGCAGCAGGCGCCGGTTCGAGGGCGTGTCGGGCCAGGTGCGGGCCGACCCGTCGACGATCACGACGTAGTCGAACTCGAGGCCCTTCACCTGCCGGATGTCCACCACGTCCACGCCGGGTGCGAAGGCGAAGGTCTCGTCGTGCACGCGTCGCAGGCTGGGCACCTCCGCCCGGGCCAGGCCTGCGTGGTAGATGTCGGCCATGGCCCCGTTGGGCGCCAGCACCGCCACGCTCGCGAGCGGCTCGGCGCGCACCAGCGCCTGCAGGGCGTCGGCCAGGAAGGACACGGCGAGGCCGTCGTCGGTGAAGCGGAAGACCTCCACCGGCGGACCGTCCCGCATGGTGAGCGGGGGCGTGTCGTCCTCCGCGAGCTCGCCCAGGACGTGCATCGCGAAGGTGACGATGGGGGCCGACGACCGGTAGGCCACCCGCAGCGTCTCGACCGCCGCGCCGTCGATGCCCAGCCAGTGGAAGAAGGTGGTCCACGACGTGAAGCCGGCGGCCTGCATCACGTGCTGCTGGGTGTCGCCCGCCAGGGTGATCGACCGCCGCTCGTCGAGGCAGTCGAGGAGCACGCGGATCTCGACGGGGCTGAAGTCCTGCACCTCGTCCACCGCCACGTGCAGGTAGCGGAGGGGCTCCTTGCCGCGGGTCGCGCGGAGGGGACCCACGCGCAGCTGCCAGGCCCGCAGCAGCAGGGCGTCGTCCTCGGCGTCGAGGGCCACCTGCACGGGCTCCTCGTCGCCCAGACCGTCGTCGCGCCGGGGGGCGTCGCCGTCGAGACGGGCGAGCAGCTCGGCGTGGCGGTCGCGGTTGTACTCGAGCGCGCGGCGCAGCTCGGCCTCGGTGAAGGCGCCCGGCGCCACCTCCTGGAGCACGGGCAGGATGGCGTCGGCCTCGGTGAGCACGCTGGCCCAGTCGTCCACGGCCTGCTCGGGGGTGGACGGCGCGCTCACGCGCTCCACCTGCCGCTCCAGCGCGATCATCGTGGCCGGGTGGGTCTTGAGCCGGAGCACCACCTCCGGCGTGTCGTCGCGCACCTGGCGCGGCAGGCGCGGGAAGTGGCGGTGGCGCAGCCGCGCCGCCCAGCCCGGGAAGGTCTGCGGCTCCACCGCGTGGATGCCCAGCGCCGGGAGCACCCGCTCCACGTAGTCCCGCAGCGCGCGGGAGAAGACGAGGAAGAGCGTGCGCTGGCTGTCGATGCGCGGGTCCTCGTAGGCCAGGTAGGCGATGCGGTGCAGGGCCACCGTGGTCTTGCCGGAGCCCGCCGTGCCGCGCACCACCACGAAGCCCGAGCGCGGTCGGGTGATGAGGCCGAACTGCTCGGGGTCGATGAGGCCGGCGATGTCGGGCAGGCGCTTGTCGGCGCGCTGGCCGCGTCCGCCCGACCCGAGGCGTCGCCCCCCGCCGGCGTCGAGCGCGTGCAGGGTGGTGCGGCTGGTGCCCTCGCCCCCGGCCAGGCGCGGGGTGGGGGCCTCACGCACGCGCCAGCCCTCGTCGTCGTGCACGAGGGTGCCCTCGGGCGCGTCGATGCGAAGCAGGCGTCCGCCCTCGATGGTCACGGTGCGGCGCGCGGCGATCGTGCCCGTGGTGGGCCGCTCCCCGAAGGTCTCCTCGAACTCGTCGCCCTGCTGGTACGTGTAGAAGATCCGGCTGATCGGCGCGTTGCGCCAGTCCACGATGCGGATGCCGTGGTCGATGCGCGTGGCCTTGCCCAGGCAGAGGTCGCGGCTGCGGCCGTCCTCCTCGATGCGGAGGTGCCCGAAGTAGGGGCTGGCCGGGTCGACCTGGGGACGCTCCCGCGCCTCGCGCAGCTGCTGGAGCAGGGCGTACTGGTGGTCGTACTGCTGGAGCAGGGCGGGCTTGTCCTCCTCCTTGGCGACGTTCACCTCGTCGCGCAGGCGCAGCAGCTCGGCCACGACGTCCTTCTCGGACGGCGGCAGCAGGTAGGGGGCCTCGGCCAGCTTGCGAGCCACGTCGGCCAGCAGGCGTTCCTCGTCGTGGGCGATGACACGGACCGCGTCGGCAGGGCTGTCTGAGGCCATTCCGGACGGCTAACCGCGGCGCAGGCGGGGCGCCGCACGCCCGCTCCCCACGGTCAGGAGGACCCCGTGCAGCACGTCGTGACCGAACCCGCAGCGCCCTTCCTCGTCGCCGGCGGCGCCCTCCGGGTGCAGCAGGTCCCCGTGTGGCAGGACAACCTCGTCTGGCTGCTCACCTGCACCGCGACCGGCCGCACCGCGGCGGTGGACGGTCCCGAGGCCGGGCCGGTGCTCGAGGCCTGTCGGGCGGCGGGCGTCACCCTCGACACGGTGCTCGTCACCCACACCCACCCCGACCACGTGGGCATCCTCCACGAGCTCGAGGCCTCGGGCGCCCTCGAGGGCGTGCGCGTGGTGGGCAACCCGTCCCGACGGGCCGAGATCCCCGGGCTGTCGGAGGAGGTGGGGGACGGCGACGTGGTGCAGCTCGGCGAGGTCGCGCTGCGCGTGCTGGCCACCGACGGCCACCAGACGGGCCACCTCTGCTACCTCGCCGACGGCGCGCTCTTCTGCGGCGACACGCTGTTCGCGGCGGGGTGCGGCTACCTCTTCGACGGTCCCCCGGCGGCCATGTTCCGCAGCCTGATGCGCCTGGCCGCGCTCCCGGGCGACACGTGGGTCTGCTGCGCCCACGAGTACACGCAGGACAACCTCCGGTTCGCGTGGACCCTCGAGCCGGGGAACGCGGCGTTGGCGCACCGCATCCGCGAGGCGTGGGCCACGCGGGCGCAGGGCCGCAGCTGCGTCCCGTCCCGGCTGGCGGAGGAGCAGGCCACCAACCCCTTCCTGCGCCCCGGATCGCCGGAGCTGAAGGAGCGCCTTCAGGAGGTGGCTCCGGGAGCCGACTTGCGGACAGCGGCGGCGGTGTTTGCAGCTACCCGGGCCGCGAAGGACCGGGGTGCGTACCGCGAGCTTTCCGAGGAGATCCTCCCGCTTGCGGTAACGTCGCCGCTCGGGTCCTGACTGGAGATGTACGATGATCGAGCGCGTTGCAACGGGGTCGGTGGGCGTGCGCCGGGATAGGCGCTGCACCGGACCGGGTGCGTTCGCGCCGCGTGCGCTGCGGGCCCCCTCGTGCAACGGAGGACGCGCGACGTGATCGTCCGGGTCAAGGTCGCCGAGACGGACGCAGAGAAGGACGCCCTCTTCGAGGCGCGTCATCGCTGCTACGTGGAGCAGGGGGAGTGGATGGACCCCCGCCCCGACGGCCGCATCGTCGACGTGTACGACGGCCTGTCGGTCTCGGTGAACTTCATGGCCGTGTGCGACGGCGTGGTGGTGGGCGGCGTGCGCTACACCGAGGAGAACCCGCTCGGCACCGTGGCCGACGAGATGTTCGACTTCACCCCGCACCTCACGGGCACCAAGCGCGCCTCGCCGTCGATGTTCTTCGTCGACCACGCCTTCCAGCACGCGCCGGCGGTGGTGCGCGGCATCACGAACACCTTCCACCACTACGCGGTGCACGCCGGCTGCGACGAGACCTACGCGGCGTGCAGCCCCACGGCCTGGCCCACGGTGAAGAAGTTCGGGGTGGTGGAGCTCGCCGACGACGTGCTGGTGGGGCGCAACGGCCTGCCCTTCATCCCCTACAAGCTCGCCGCGTCGGACTACATGGAGGCCTTCGTCTCGTACATGGCCGACCACGAGCTCGGCAGCGTGCTCGACGTGTGGGATCGCATCTTCGTCACCGCCGGCGACACGGTGGTGAAGCGGGGCGAGCTGGCCACCCACGCCTTCCTCGTCATCGGCGGCGAGGCCGTGCTCCGGCGGGAGGACGGCGCCACCCTCACCATCCGCCCCCACGCGCTGTTCGGGGAGCAGCTGGTGATCGAGGGGCGCCGGTGGCCCTACGCGCTCCAGGCCGCCACCGATCTCGAGCTCCTCGCCATCGACCTCGACGCCCTGATGGATCGCGTCCTCGCCCACCCGGCCGTCGTCACGCGCCTGGGCGAGCTCTCGCAGGGGCCGTGGGTGCAGCTGCTGGGCGATGGCGCCGACGA
Organism: Alphaproteobacteria bacterium; assembly: GCA_020632955.1. Lineage (GTDB taxonomy): Bacteria > Myxococcota_A > UBA796 > UBA796 > JACKEO01. The sequence continues at coordinate 192,138 of JACKEO010000002.1, read as the reverse complement.
GGTGGACTTCGACCAGGAGCCGCGTCGGCACGAGCGCCCGCGACCGCAGCCGAGCACGCCGAACGTCCGGCCGAAGGGTCCCGAGCCCCAGCGCGATCAGTGGGGCGACTCCGTCGAGGAACCCTCCACCCGACCGTGACCGCCTTCGCGCCTCGTGTCGCCCGCACCCGGAGCCGCCGTGGCGGCCCCGGGCCCTCGGACGTCAGAAGCAGTCGCGGCGGGATGGCTTGGACTGGAGGGGCTCGGTGAGCTCCGCGACCGTCCGGGCGGGCCAGTCGATGCGGGCCACGTCCCAGACGTTGTCGTTCTGCATCACCTTGCTGAACTGGCGCGCGAGCTGGCCGTCGATCCACACGCGCACCGTGGCGGTGATGGCCGCGTCGCGCTGGTCCTTGAAGTAGTGCACGCGCACCGTGTAGTTCCCGTCGGGGGGCGTGTCGGCGGCGATGGTCTCGGGACCGAAGCCGGCCTTGTCGTCGAGGTCGAGGCGGAAGTCGCCCGAGCTGTCGGTGCCCCACGCGCCGATCTTGTGGCACCAGCACACGTCGTCGGGCTCGTCGAACAGGGCCTTGCCGTCGCGGGCGACGTGCAGGTCCACGTCGGCGTTCGGGGTGTTCCAGCTGAGCTCCACGGCGAGCGCCTCGTCGGGGATGGCCTGGAGGGTGCAGCGCGCGGGGGCGGAGCGCACGCCGTCGACGTTCGTGACCACCAGCTCGGCCACGTAGGTGCCCGCCGCATCGGCCCACAGGCGGGCCACGTCGAGCACGGCGCTCTCGAGGCGGCCGTCGGAGACGGGGGTGCCCGTGCTGTCGGTGGGACGCTGGGGCAGGGTCCAGGCGTAGGTGAGCGGGCCCCGGCCCTTCGCGTCCGACGCGCGCCCGTCGAGCGACACCCAGCGGGGCGGATCCACGACGCTCGGGCAGTCGGCCACGGCGACCGGGTAGGCGTAGTCGGCGCCGCCGTTGGCCAGCAGCACCACCTTGACCTCGGGCTCGTCGGGGTCGTTGCTCGGGAAGCGCAGCTCCCCGCTCGCGCCCGGCGGGTCCCCCGAGGTGTCGGCGGGGGGCGGGGTGTAGCGGATCACCACGGGGACGTCGTCGCCGGGCGCCAGGGTGTTGCCGCTGGGGTCGGTGACGAGCTCGAAGTCGGGCGCGCCCACCTGCAGCACCGTGCCGAGCACCAGATCGTCGGTGCCCACGTTCTCCACGGTGAGGATCTCGGTGCGCTCCCCGTCCACCTGGCCGAAGTCGATGGAGGTGGTGGACAGCAGGATGTCGGGCACCGGCGCCGACACGCCCTGCCCCCGGATGGGCACGATGCGCTCGGGGTTCTCGTCGTCGTTCGACGTGATCACGAGCTCGGCGGTGTAGGCCAGGAAGGTGGGGGGGGAGAAGCTGATCTCCAGATCGACGGACCCGTCGGCGCCCGCCGTGCCCTCGGTGGTGGCCAGCGCGAAGACCTGCGCGTCGGCCCCGCGGAGCTCCGCCTCGAAGGTGAGCTGCGCCCGCCCGGCGTTCGCCACCGCCACCGACTCCGTGACGGTGGTGGGGACGGCCACCTCGCCGAAGTCCAGCTCGGCAGGCGCCACGGCCAGCAGCGGGAGCTGACGGCTGAGGCTGGGGGTGTCGGTGCCGCAGGCCACCAGGCCCAGGGCGAGCACGAGGGCGCGCGTCATGGTCTCCTCCGCCTGCCAGCCTACCCGCATCGGAGGGCACCACGCACACCGAGTGCGCTGGCCGGCAGGGCCCGCCGCCGGGTACAACGCCCGCACCGCCTGCTGGAGTCCTCCTGCGTCTCGTCCTCCCCGCGCTCCTCCTCGCCATGGGCTGCCCGCCCACGCTCGAGCCCGTGGACGACAAGGACGGCGACACCGACGCCGACACCGACGTGTCGGCGCCCGACTCCGGCCCCGACGACACGGGCCTGCCGCCCCTCGTGCGCTGCGCGGTCACCGAGGTGGAGCCGAACGCCACGACCACCGACGCCACCGCGCTCCCGCGCGAGGTGCGTGCCTGCGGCCAGTTCACCGACCGCTTCGACGTCGACACGTGGGCCTTCGAGGTGGTGCAGGAGGGCTGGCTCGGCGTGGAGGTGGACGCCTACGCCATCGGCTCCGAGGCGGACATCACGGTGACACTGAGCTCCCCCGGACTGGGCCTCACGGTGGTGGCCTCCTCGTGGGGCCAGCTGCCCGATGCCCGCCTGATGCTGCCCGCGCAGCCCGGGCCCTACTTCGTGAGCATCCGGCAGGAGGGATCGCGGCAGATGGGGGGCGAGGACTACTTCTACGAGGTGCTCGCCTCCGCCTCCAAGCCGCCGGTCGAGACCGACATCCGCGAGGCGGAACCGAACCCGCTGGGATCCCCGCAGGTGCTGGGCGCCGCCCGCTCGGTCTTCGGCGACGTGGACGCCAGCGCCGACGAGGACTGGTTCGCCCTCGAGGTGCCGGTGGGGCTGCCCACGCTCAGGCTGGCCGTGGTGGCCGAGGCCCTGGGCTCGCAGGCCGACATGGCGCTGGTGGTGCGCACGGTCGGCGGCACGGAGCTCGGCCGCACCAGCACGGCCGAGGCGGGCTCGTCCATCGACCCGTCGATCAGCCTGCCCTCGGTCGACGCGGGCACGGTGCTGATCGGGGTCATCGCGGAGGGCCGTCCGACGGACGTGGGCGCTCCGTACTGGTATGCGCTGTCGGTGAGCCTGGAGGGCACCCCGTGAGCTGCATCCGCCTGCTGCTGCCCTGGGGGATGCTGGCCTGTGCGCCGGCGCGCCCCCTGGTCGATCCGCTGCTCGACACGGGGTGGTTCGACGACGGCCCGTGGGAGCTCGGCTGCCGCGAGCGCCTCGTCGAGGTGGCCCCGGGGGACGGCGCGGAGCGCTGGTACTGGCGCACGCCGCCGCGCTTCACCGTGACGCAGCCCTGGGAGGGCTACCAGGCGCAGCTCAGCACGAGCGACGGCCTGCTGATCCCGAGCACCCTCGAGGTGAGCGACGACGGGCTCACCTACACGGTGCGTCCCGACGAGGCGCTCGCGCCCGATGCGGAGCACGTGCTCGAGCTCGAGGACTGCGACGGCCGCACCGAGCTGCGCTTCACCACCAGCACGCTCGGGCTGCCTCTCGAGGGCGGCACCTCCAGCCTGTCGGGGCGCACCTGGCAGCTCGATCTCGCGCGCGCCACCTGGCTGCAGCCCGGCGGCTTCGGGCCCACGCTCGGCGGCTTCCTCGAGAGCGCGCCCATCCTCGTGGGCGTGCGGCTGGCCACCGACGACGTGGTGCGCTGGATCGGCACCAACGGAACGGGCGGGACCGGCGGCATCACCCAGTCCATCAAGTACCCCACCTGGGCGTTTCCCACGGTGCCCTTCGGCGAGGCGCCCTACTTCGAGGTGGAGACCGCCGGGATCGAGCTCGCCGTGGGCGACTCCCTCCTCCCCATCTCCGAGCTGCGCTTCACCGGCACGTTCTCGGCCGACGGCACCCGCATCGGCGGCGCCACGCTGTCGGGCAGCGGCGACACGCGCTTCGCCGGTGGGGCCGCGGGCAACGCCGCCGACCCGGGCGCCTTCTGCCAGCTCGCCGAGGGCCTGGGCGTGCAGTGCGAGCCCTGTGCCGACGGCAAGCCCTACTGCATGACGGTGGAGGTGGTGGACCTGTCGGCCCCCGAGGTGCCGGGCCTCACCCTGGTGCCCGTGATCCTCGAGACGGCGCCATGAGGTGGCTGTTCGCGATGGTCGCGCTCGTGGCGCTCGCCTCGTGCGACGGACGCTATGCCCACGCCCGCTGCGTCGATCAGCCCGACGAGGAGGCCTGCGCCACCTGCTGCCTCGAGGAGGGCTTCTCCGACGAGGTGCTCTGGAAGCCCAGCGACCCGTACGTCGAGCCCGACTGCTTCTGCCTGCGCTGATCGCGGCGCGGCGGGCACCGCGCCGGCGCCACGGTCAGGGGCTGCGCCGCACCACCGCCTGCGTGCCGGGACGGCCCAGGCCGTCGGCGAGGTGCTCGGCCACGAGGAAGGCGAGCTCCAGCGCCTGCGTGGCGTTGAGCCGCGGGTCGCAGTGCGTGTGGTAGCGGTCGTGCAGCATCTCCTCGTCGATGGCCTGGGCGCCGCCGATGCACTCGGTGACGTCCTGCCCGGTCATCTCGAAGTGCACGCCGCCGGCGATGGTGCCCTCGGCCTCGTGGATCTCGAAGAAGGAGCGCACCTCGGTGAGCACCCGGGTGAAGTCGCGGGTCTTGATGCCCGAGGCCGTCTTCTGGGTGTTGCCGTGCATGGGGTCGCTCACCCACACCACCTTGCGACCCTCGCGCTGGACGGCGCGGAGCAGGGCGGGGAGGTGGTCGCCGATGCGGTCGGCGCCGAAGCGCGTGATCAGCGTGAGACGGCCGGCCTCGTCGGCGGGGTTGAGCGCGTCGATGAGGCGGAGCAGGTCGTCGGCCTGCAGGCTGGGGCCGCACTTCAGCCCCACGGGGTTGCCCACGCCCGAGAGGAAGTCCACGTGGGCGCCGTCGAGCTGGCGGGTGCGGTCGCCGATCCACAGGAAGTGGGCGGAGCAGTCGTACCAGGCCTCGGTGAGCGAGTCGACGCGGGTGAGCGCCTGCTCGTAGGGCAGGTGCAGCGCCTCGTGCGACGTGAAGAGCTCGGTCTCGCGGACCTGCGGGACGTTGTCGCCGGTGAGGCCGAGCGCGGCCATGAAGGCCAGGGCCTCGTCGAGGCGGTCGGCGAGCTGCTGGTAGCGGGTGCCCAGGCCGTTCTTCACCGACGCGAGGTTCCAGCGGTGCACCTCGTGGAGGTCGGCGTAGCCGCCCTGGGCGAAGGCACGGAGCAGGTTCAGCGTGGCCGCGGACTGGTGGTAGGCCTCCACCAGCCGACCGGGATCCGGGGTGCGCGCCTCGGGCGTGAACTCGATGCCGTTGACGTTGTCGCCGCGGTAGGACGGAAGGGTGAGGCCGTCGCGGGTCTCGGTGTCCTCGCTGCGCGGCTTGGCGAACTGGCCGGCCATGCGGCCGAGCTTCACCACGGGGCACTTGGCCCCGAACGACAGCACCACCGACATCTGCAGCAGCACCCGGAACGTGTCGCGGATGTGGTCGGGGTGGAACTCCGCGAAGGACTCGGCGCAGTCGCCGCCCTGGAGCAGGAAGGCCTCGCCGCGGGAGACGCGGGCGAGCTGGCCCTTGAGCCGGCGGGCCTCGCCGGCGAACACGAGGGGAGGGAAGTGCCGGAGTCGACGCTCGACCTCGGCGAGGGCGTCGGCGTCGGGGTAGGTGGGGAGCTGTCGCGCGGGGCGGGTACGCCACCGCTCGGGGCTCCAGTCCTGGCTCATCCGTGGCTCTCTCGGGCAGGGCCCCGTTCCGTATGCCACGCGGTCGTGGATGCCCACGAGGAGCCACCGATCGCGGCGGCGGAGGTCAGGTGAGGCGAGCAGGGCAGGATGGTGCGGGCTGGCGCGCCCGTGCGGACGAGGGCTTCGCCGCGGTGCACCCGGGGCTGGAGGAGCTCCTCGTGGCCGAGCTGGCGGAGCTGGGGGTGCGGGCCACCCAGGTGGAGGGCGGCGCCACCTTCCCGGCCACGCCGCAGGCCCTCGCCACCGTGCTGGTGTGGAGCCGCATCGCCGGGCGCGTGCTCGTGCGGGTGGGGTCGGGACCCGCGCGCTCCCTCGAGGAGCTGGCCCGCGGGGTGCGCAGCCTGCCCTGGCCCACGCTCACCCGTCCGCGTCAGCCCCTGGACGTCGACGTGGCGGGCGGCAGCCGCCACCTGCACCGCCGCGACGTGATCGCCCGCAAGGTGGAGCACGCCGTGGCCGACGCGCTGCGGGTGCCCGGGAGCTGGTCCGGTCCGCCGCCTCGCACCCCCCTCGGCGTGCTGGTGCGGCTCGACGGCGACCGCGCCGAGGTGAGCGTCGACGCCGGGGGCGGCCTGCTGCACCGGCGGGGCTGGCGTCCCCGCACGGCGAAGGCGCCGCTCCGGGAGAACCTGGCTGCCGCGCTGCTCCGGGGCGCGGGCTGGCGGCCCGGGGAGGCGCTCGTGGACCCGATGTGCGGCTCGGGCACGATCCCGCTCGAGGCGGCACGTCAGGCCGCCGGCTTCTCGCCGCGCACGGGGTGGACCTACGCCGCGGCCTCGTGGGGCAAGGAGCACGCCCGGGCGCTCGCGGCGGCCGAGGGGCGCCGTCCGAAGGCCGTGCCCACCGCCATCCTCGCCGCCGATCGCGACGTCGGGGCGATCCGGGCCACCGAGGGCAACGCGCGCCAGGCGGGCGTGGCCGATCGCGTCCGCGTGCTGCACGCCTCCCTCGAGGACCTCGAGCCGCCCCGGGGGCCGGGGCTCGTGATCGCCAACCTCCCCTATGGCCAGCGGGTGGGCACCGCCGACGCGCTCGCCGGACGGTACGGGGCGTGGGGCCACGTGCTGCGGGAGCGCTGGGACGGCTGGCGTCTCGCCTTCCTCGCGGCGGATCCGGTGGCGTTGCAGCGGCTCGACCGCCGCGCCGAGGTGGTGCTCCGCTTCCGCCATGGCGGCATCCGCGTGGTGCTGGGCGTGGTGTCGCCGGGGTGATCGCCGGAACGGACGGTCGTTGCGGGTGACGAGCGGTCTGGGGTATCCTCGGGGACGCGGAAGATCGGGCGAGGTGTGTGCGCTCGCGGCGTGAAAGCGCTCGCAGGTCGCGCAGGCATCGTGTAGATCGCGCCCGCCGCGAGAGGAATCCATGCTCCGCACCGCCCTGATCGCTGCCGCCCTCCTGCCCGCCACCGCCTTCGCCGGCCCTGGCGACACCGGCTTCGCCGCGGGCGGCGACTACACCTCGCCCACCCAGCCGCTCGTCTTCGACGGCACGGGCAAGGTGATCGACGCCCAGTACGTGCTGCCGCTGGGCTTCGACATCGACGTGATCATCGCGGAGTTCTGGCTGGGCGTCACCCCGAAGCTCACCGGCAACTCGGAGTTCGGGCTCTACGTCGAGGGCCTCAGCGACATCGAGTGGAGCCCCGACGACGGCCAGGCCGGTCTGCTCTACCACGACATCACGCCGGTCCCCGGGTCGGGCCTCGCCGCCGTGCAGACCGACGTCAGCTTCGTCATCGACTTCGAGCTGTACCAGCCGTCCTACGGGCAGAAGAAGCTCCTGTCCTTCCCGCTGCTCACCGAGGACGTCGTCTTCCAGCTGAAGGGCGAGCCGTTCACCCCCTTCCTGCTGCCCACGCAGACGCCGAACTCCGCGTCGATCGCGTCCACCTCCACCGATCTGGCCTTCAACCTGCCGCTGATCGTGCCGGTGGGCCTGGGCAACCAGCTCGCGCTGAACGTGGGCGCCATCGTCACCGGCTGGCCGGTGGCGAACGTGTCGTACGGCGGCCGCGAGTTCAAGACGAAGTTCGCCGACTTCCTCGTGGGCCAGTCCGGCGAGATCCTCATGGACGAGCAGCTGCCCCAGGCCGATCTGCTCAGCCAGTACACGGCCTACGTCGAGGCCGACATCGGCTACCGCTTCGACGTCACGCTCTCCTTCGAGCTCGAGATCTTCGGCTTCTCGGTCTTCCCGATCAAGATCCCGCTCTGGGGCCAGACCTTCAAGCTCTTCCAGAACTACGTCGACCTCGACTTCCAGAGCGAGACCTACAGCCACCCGCTGCCGATGATGACGCTGCCCAACGAGGTCATCGACCTCGGCAACGTCGAGGTGGGCGAGTCGGCCGACTACCAGTTCCGCGTGCAGAACGACGGCGAGCTCGATCTCGTGGGCGTCGTGGGCCTCCGCGGCGACACCGCCTTCGCGGTCTCCCCCGTCGACTTCGCGATCCAGCCCTACGACGAGGACATCCTGGTGATCACGGTGGAGCCGGTGAAGGCCGGCGAGATCACCACCACGCTGATCCTCGAGTCGAACGACCCCTACCTGGAGTCCCGCGAGATCACGGTGAAGGCGAACGGCATCGTGCCCACCAACGTCGACACGGGCCTGGGCGACAACGACCCCTTCGACATCTCGCCCACCTCCGTCTACAACTCCTGCGGCTGCGCCACGTCGTCGCCGCTGGGGATGCTGCCGCTGCTGGGCCTGCTGCCGCTGCTCGCCCTGCGTCGTCGCGAGGACTGACGGTCCGGGGGCCGTGGTACGGTGCCTCGCTGCGGGGAGGGCGCCGTGCACGGGCTGGTGGTGATCGGGGCGCTCGCCTGGGCCGGCTCGGCCTGGGCGGCCGAGTGCGTGCCGGAGGAGGACGCCTTCTGCTCGCCCTCGCAGACGGTGGTGTTCGACGGGGTCGGGCGGGTGGTCGATGCCAGCTACGTCCTCCCGCTGGGCGTCGACCTCGACCTGATCATCTCCGAGCTCTACCTGCGCGTCACGCCGCGGATCCGGGGCAACGCGGAGTTCGGGCTGGTCTCGGAGGCCCGGAGCGACCTGTCCTGGTCCCCTGGGGACGGGGTGGACGGCCGGCTGGTGCATCAGCTGGTGCCGATGGCGGACTCGGGCATCGCCGCGCTGCGCACCGACATGGCCTTGCAGATCGACCTCGAGCTGTGGGAGCCCACCTACGGGGCGAACAAGGTCCTCGCCTTCCCGCTGCTGGTGGAGGACCTCGTCTGGGACCTCGCGTCGGCGCCCTTCACGCCCTTCCTGCGGCCGATCGACACGCCCAGCTCCGCGCGCATCCAGCAGGACAGCTCCGACCTGGCCTTCGAGGCGCCCCTGCAGGTGCCCATCGGCCTCGGGGACGTCGCGGCGATCCGGGTGGGTGGGTTGGTGCGCGGCTGGCCGGTGCTGTCGGCCAGCTACTCGGCGCGCACCTCGCCCGTCACACGCTTCGAGGACTTCGTGGTGCCGGTGTCGGGCGCCTTCGATCTCGACGTGGCGCAGCCGTCCGTGGCGCTCGAGAGCACCTACGCGGTCACCGTCGACGCGAACATCGGCCTGCGCTTCGACCTCGACCTGAGCGTCGATCTCGAGATCCTGGGCTACGCCGTGTTCCCGATCCGCATCCCGCTCTGGGGGCAGGTCTTCCCCCTGTTCCAGTCCCAGGTGGACGTGGACCTCCCCGGCGACACCGTGGAGCACCCGCTGCCGGTGCTCCTGGCCGGCACGGACCCGGTGGACCTCGGCGAGGTGGTGGTGGGGGAGCGGGGCGTGGTGGGCGTGCCGCTCGGCAACGACGGCGAGCTGCCGCTCGTGGTGGAGCTCGGGCTGGAGGCGAGCAGTCCGGCGCTGTCGCTCGCCACCACCGACCTCACGCTGCAGCCCGGAGAGGGTGCGCAGGTCACCGTGGCCTTCGACCCCGACGCGGTGGGTGAGCGACTGGGCACCCTGCTCATCGCCTCGAACGATCCGCTCGTGCCCGAGCACCGGATCCCCCTGCGCGGGACGGGCGTGGTGGGGAGCAGCGGGGACGTCGGCGACAGCGGGGACGTCGGCGACAGCGGGGACGTCGGCGACAGCGGGGACGTCGGCGACAGCGGGGGCGTCGGCGACAGCGGGGACGACGGGTGGGGCTCGCGCGACATCATCGACGACACGGATGCGGAGGGCTCCGGGGAGGGCGGCACCCGCATCTGCCGCTGCGGCACGAGCCCCGCCGCGAGCTGGCCCCTGGTCCTGCTGCTGCCCGTGCTGGCGCGTCGCCGCCGGATCAGTCCCGTCTGAGCAGCAGCAGCTTCACCCGCCGCCGGTCCCCGTCGGCCTCGCCGAAGATCGCCTCCGGCACGAAGCCGGGCAGCGTGGAGGGGTCGAAGCCGGCGGGCAGCTTGAGCCAGCAGGGGGTGGTCGGGGGCACGCGGGCGAGCAGCTCGCCCAGCAGCGGCAGATCGTCGGCGGTCAGGCGCCCGAGGTCGCGGTGGCTTCCCCACGGCACGTCGACGAAGACCAGGTCGGCCGGGGTGCTCGCCACCAGGGTGCGCGCGTCGGCGGTGAGTACCTCCACCCGTTCGGCCACGCCGTAGGTGCGGGCGTTGTGGCGCGCGAGCGCGGCGCGCTCCGGGTCCAGCTCGCAGGCGAGCACCCGCAGCCCGGCGCGGGCGAAGCCCAGGGCGTTCCCGCCGCAGCCGCAGGTGGCGTCGAGCACGAGGCGATCGGGGCCGAGCAGGGCGTCGGCGCGTCGGCCGAGCTCCAGCGCCAGCGCCTCCGGGGTGAGGAAGCGCCGGCCCTCCTCGTCGAGGCGCGCGCCGGGGTGCGTGAAGCCGGGGGTGGTGGCGCGCATCCGCCGGGCCTCCTCGGTGCGGGCCGCGCGCACGGCGGGCCGACGCAGGGGGGGCTGCACGTCCACCGTCACGGCGTGACCCGCGAGGGTGAGACCGCGCAGGCGGGCGGCCAGATCCGCGGCCTCCCGCGTGGACAGCGAGGCCTCGCCGGTCTCGTCGGACCACGCCCAGGCGCCCGGTCCCACGAGGCGCGCGCGGTCGAGCCAGGCCGGCAGCGGCCCCACCCGCACCCGGTGGGTGCTCACCCCGGCTCGCGGAGCGTGGCGACCACGGGGGTGTGGTCCGAAGGGCGCTCCCAGGTGCGGGGCTCCCGGTCGATGCGCACGCTGGCGCAGCGACGGAGCAGCGAGCGCGTGAGGTAGATGTGGTCGATGCGGAAGCCGTGGTTGTGCCGGAAGGCGCTGCCCCGGTAGTCCCACCACGAGTAGTCCGACTTGAAGGGGTTCTTCTTGCGGAAGGCGTCGGTGAGGCCCCAGCCCACGAGCTGCTGCAGCGCCTCCCGCTCGGGCGCCGACGTGAGCACCTGGCCCTGCGCCTCGAAGGGGTCGTAGACGTCGGCGTCGTCGGGCGCCACGTTCATGTCGCCGCAGAGGAGCAGGTCGCCGCCGGCGTCGTGGTGGGCGTCGAGCTCGGCCCGCAGGCGACGGTACCAGGCGATCTTGTAGGCGTACTTGTCGGACCCGAGGGGGGCGCCGTTCGGCACGTAGCAGTTCACGATGCGCACGCCGCGCACCGTGGCCCGGACGAGGCGGGCCTGGGGGTCGGGCTCGCCGTCGAGGAAGCCCACCACCGGGTCCTCCAGCGGGTGGCGCGAGAGGATGGCGACGCCGTTGTACGTCTTCTGGCCGTGGATGAGCTGGTGGCTCCACCCGGCCTCGCGCAGGGGCGCGCCCGGGAAGTCCTCGTCCACCACCTTGGTCTCCTGCAGGCAGACCACGTCGGGCTTCGCGGTGTCGAGCCAGGCCAGCAGGTGGTCGAGCCGCGGTCGCAGCGAGTTCACGTTCCAGGTGGCGACGTCCACGGGGACCTACAGGGAGCGCGGGTCGGCGAGGCGCCCGGTGACCGCGGCCGCCGCCGCGACGGCGGGCGACACCAGGTAGACGGGCCCGGGGGCGCCCATCCGGCGGGCGAAGTTCCGGTTGGTGGTGGAGGCCGTGGTCTCGCCCGGGTGGGGCACGCCCGGCCCGTTGCCGATGCACGAGCCGCAGCCCGGGTCGGTGACCACCGCACCGAGGTCGCGGAACAGCGCGAGCAGGCCCTCGGCGTCGGCGTCGGCGGCCACGGCCGTGCTGGACGGCGTGACCGTGAGCCGCACGCCCGGCGCCAGCTGACGACCGCGCAGCACGGCGGCCGCGGCGCGCAGGTCGGCCAGCGAGCCCCCGGTGCACGAGGCGATCACCACGTTGTCGATGGCCACGTCGGTGTGGGCGGCGAGAGGCGCACGGTTGCGGCTGTCGCCCGGCGTGGCCACCGTGAGCGGCACCTCGGCCAGGTCCACCGCGATGACGCGCTCGTACCGGGCGCCCGGGTCGGCGTGCACGAGGCGGTCGGTGACGTCGAGGCCGCGACGCGTGCGGAGGAAGTCGACCAGCGGCGGGCAGGGCTCCACCACGCCGGTCATCAGACCGCCCTCCACGGTCATGTTCGTGAGCACCGACAGCTCGTCCACGTCCCAGTGGTGCAGGCCCGGACCGCCGAACTCGACGATGCAGGTGTCGGTGGGGGCGTCGCGCCAGTGCTCCTCGCGGAACCAGGGGTCGCCGATGAGGTGCAGGATGAGGTCCTTGGGCGACAGGCCGCCCTCGGGGCGCCCGGTGACCTCCACGCGCACCACCTTGGGCACCGTGACGGGCACGAGCCCCGTGCGCAGGGCGAAGGCCATGGCCGTGGAGCCCACGCCGAAGGCGAAGGCGTCGAGCACGCCGGCGGTGGGGGAGTGGCTGTCGGTGAGCACGACGATGTCGCCCGGGAGCGCGTACTCCTCGACCACCACGCGGTGGCACACGCCGGGCGGGAAGGGCCGGCCGGGACCGTGCAGGCGGATGCCGTCGCGGGCGCAGGCCTCCACCATCTCCTGGGTGAGCTGCATCGCGGGGCCCAGGCGGGCCTTGCGGACGGCCTCGGGGACGGCGTCGTGGGCGATGAGCACGAAGTGGTCCTCGAAGGCCGCCACCTGCTCGGGGCGGTCGACCGGGGCGTCGCCGAAGGCCTCCCGGTACAGGCTCATCACCATGCCGGTGGTGTACTCGTGCATGCCGCGGAAGCCGCAGCGCGCCAGCACCTGGTCGCCGGGCGCCACGCTGGCCACGCCGTCGGCCACGCCCTGGCCGCGCCAGGTGCGCGCGGCGATGATCTTCTCGGCGATGTTCATCGCCCGGGCGGGCCGGTCGGTGCCGTAGGTGGGCGTGGCGCGCCCCTCGAGCAGGGCGCCGGCGTAGCCCAGCAGCCCGCCCGCCTCGGCCACGGCCCGGAAGAAGGGCGGCAGCTCGGCGGTGAGCTCGGCGAGATCCACCTCCTCCCCGGTCTGCAGGCGCCGCAGCACCTCCCGATCGGTGGTGAAGGGCATCCCGCTGTAGACCATGTTCTCCTGGAAGATCCGCTGGAAGCTGTCGGCCACCACCAGCTCGATCCCGGCGCCCTGGTGGGCCACCACGGCCACCTCGCGGCTGGAGCCCGAGCCGTAGGCGTGCCCGCCCACCAGCACCTGGAAGCCGCCGTCGGCGACGTCGTCCTTGCGCACCACGTCCTGGAAGTCCTCGAGGAACCAGGGACCCAGGATCTCGCCGGTGTAGCCGTAGGTGCAGGCGCGCCCCGAGATGATGGCGTCGGTGTTCACGCCGTAGACGTAGGCCTCGTCGGGGGCCGGGCGCAGGTCGGCCCCGTCGAGCTGGGCGCGGAGGCGCTGGGGGTCCTCCACGAGGTGCAGGACGCGGCCGGTGAGCTTCACGGGGCCTCCGCCACGGGGCGACCGTCGCGGTCGAGCTCGACGACGGGCAGCCCGAGGGCCTCGAGGCCCTCGCGGTGGGTGGCGAGGTCGCCGACCACGATCCACGCGATGCGATCGGGGTCGATGGCGCTGCGCAGGGCCGCGTTCGCGCCGGCGACGTCCACGGCCTGCACCGACGGCACGTACCGCTCGAGCCAGTCGGCGGGCAGGCCATAGGTCCAGATGTCCCAGAGCTCGCCGAGCAGCTCGCCCGGCGTCTCGTAGGAGCCGTAGAAGCCGTTCACCAGGTAGCCCTGGAAGTAGGCGAGCTCGTCGGCGGTGATGGGCCGGTCGCCGAGCACGTCGCGGGTCTCCTTGCGCAGCTCGGCGAGGCCCACCACGGTGGCGTCGGACTGCACCGAGGTGGAGCAGAGCCACAGGGACGGGCCGGTGTTGTCGTCGAGGCCGCAGCGGGCGCCGTACGTCCAGCCCTTGTCCTCGCGCAGGTTCATGTTCACGCGGGCGGTGAAGGCGCCGCCGAAGGCGGTGTTGCCCACCATGAAGGGCCACCAGGCGGGATCGGTGCGGTCCATCACGGGCAGCAGGGCGCGGAGCACCGACTGCGGCGCGCCCGGCTTGTCGACCACGTAGATCACCTCGCCCTCGCCCTCGGCGGGGATGGCCGGGGCGGGCAGGGGCAGGGGAGAGGCCGCCCCCAGGCTCCCGAGGCGGGCCTCGAGCAGCGGCACGAGCGTGGCGAGGTCCACGTCGCCGCCCGCCATCAGCACGGCCCGGGAGGGGTCGAGCACGGCGGCGTGGTGGGCGACGAGATCCCCGCGCGTGAGACCGCCCAGCGACGCCGAGGTGGTGAGGCGCCCGGTGTAGGCGTCGCCGTAGGCCACGTGGCGGTACACGCGACGGCCCACCTCGGTGGGCTGCTCGAGGCTGGCCTCGTGGTCGGCCACCGCCTTGGACTGCAGCAGGCTCCACTCGTCGGCCGGGAAGTCGGGCCGCAGGAGCACGTCGGCCCAGAGGTCGAGCAGGGGTTCGAGGTTCTTCGACGGACCCGAGACCGACACGGCGGCGCTGTCGCGACCCGCGCCCGCGCCCACCGTGCCGCCCAGGGGCTTGAGCGCCTTGGCGAGCTCGGCGGCCGATCGGCCGGCCGCGCCGCGGTCGAGCATGTCGAAGGTGAGCTCGGCGAGGCCCTCCTTGCCGGCGGGATCGAGGCTCGAGCCGCCGCGCAGGAAGAGGCGCACGTTGAAGAGGCCCACCTCGTCGTTGCGCACCACGGCCAGCTGGAGGCCGTTCGACAGCGTGGCGCGCTCCACCTCGGGCATCACGAAGGGACGCTCGGGCAGGGCCTCGGGGAAGGGGCGGACGCCCTCGGCGGCGGCCTCGGGGGCCGGGGTCTTGGGACAGCCGAGCAGGGCGAGGCAGAGCAGGATGGGGGCGCGCATCACTCACCTCCCTCGGCGGGCGCGTCGGCGGTGGGCAGGATGTGCAGGACCACGCGCTCGGCGCCGAGGACCTCGCGGGCCACGGCGTGGACCGCGTCGGGGGTGAGGGCCGTGTAGCGCTCGAGATCCGTCTGCACGGCGTCGGCCTTGCCGAGGTGGTGCAGGTAGGTGCTGATCTGCCCGGCCCGTCCGCTGATGGTCTGCAGCCGCTGCAGGAAGCCCACCTCGTAGTCGGCGATGGCCCCGGCCACCTCCTCGGCGGTGGGGGCGGCCTCGGCGCGCAGGTCGGCGAGGACGGCGTCGATGCCGGCCACCACCTCGGCGGTGGTGTGACCCTTGCTCGCCGTGGCCGACACCACGAAGACCGAGCCGAGCTGGCGGGACGCCTGGTAGCAGCCCACGTCGCGGGCCACGCGGCTGGTGCGCACCAGCGCCTCGTACAGGCGGCTGTCGGGGCCGTTGCAGAGCAGCGACGCCACCACGTCGAGCTCGGCGTCGCCCGGGGCGAACAGCGGGGCCGAGTGCCAGGCCAGCCACACCTTGCGGTCGGGGACGTCGTCGTGCTCCACCACCTCGTCCGACGCGGAGAGCACCACCGGTGCCGCGGTGCGCGCGGGGGGCTGGGCGCCGCGGGGGATCCAGCCGAAGTTCTCCTCGATGAGGGCCTTGGCCTGCACGGGCTCGAAGTCGCCGGTGACCACGAGGCTGGCGTTGTTCGGCAGGTACCAGGCGCGGAAGAAGTCCTTCACGTCCTCGAGCCGGGCGCGCTCGAGATCCTCGTGGGAGCCGATGGTGGGGTGCCGGTAGGGGTGACCCTCCGGGTAGAGGTGCTCCCCGAGGGTGACCCAGGCCTCGCCGTAGGGGACGTTCTCGTAGCGCTGCCGGCGCTCGTTCCGCACCACGCCCTGCTGGTTCGTCAGCTTGGTCTGGTCGAGCACCTCGAGCAGGTGGCCCATGCGGTCGCTCTCCATGAAGAGCGCGAGCGGCAGGTACCGCGAGGGCACGGTCTCGAAGTAGTTCGTGCGGTCGGTGTTCGTGGTGCCGTTGAGGTCGGCGCCCACCGCCTGCAGCGGCCCGAAGTAGTCGCCGGGCGCGTTGAGCGACCCGTTGAACATCAGGTGCTCGAAGAGGTGGGCGAAGCCGGTGAGCCCGGCCTGCTCGTCCTTGCTGCCCACGTGGTACCAGACCTGCACGTGGACGATGGGGGTGGAGGTGTCGCGCGCGAGCACCACCTCCAGGCCGTTGTCGAGGGTGTAGCGCTCGTGGGGGATCGACAGCTCGGCTGCCTGGGCGCCCACCGCCAGCGCGAGGATCACGGACCCGATCACGGTCCCTCCTGCTGTGAAGGGTGCGCCGTAGCCGATCGCCCCGTCCACGGCACCGGCGGGCCTCCGTGGGCGGTGGTGCGACCTGCTCATGCAACGACCTGTGCCGTTGCGTCGCAGGGGGGGCGAACATACACGACGCAGCCCCAGGACACGCGCCGCTTCGGCGACGTTTCTTCCTGGACTTTCCCGGTCGGCCCCTCGATGCCCACGCGCTCCACGAACCGGCTCGCGACCGCCCTGGTCGCCTTGACGGCATTCTTGCTCGTCCTGGGATCGACCGTGCGCGTGCACGGAGCCGGTCTGGCCTGTCCCGACTGGCCCCTGTGCTTCGGCCAGGTGGTGCCGGAGTACGACTTCCACGTCTACCTGGAGTTCGGTCACCGGGTGGTCGCGGGCTTCGTCTCGCTGGGCTTCCTGGCGCTGGCGGTGCGCCTGTGGCGCGAGGGTGCCTTCGCGCGCTCGGCGGCCCTGCGCGTGCTGGTGGGTGCGGCCGCGGCGGCCCTGGCGCTCCAGGTGGTGCTGGGCGGGCTCACGGTGCTCGAGCTGCTCGCCGAGTGGACGGTGGCCAGCCACCTCGTCACCGGCAACACCTTCTCGGTGCTGCTGCTGCTCACGGCGCTCACGGTGCACGGCCTCGGCCAGCCCGAGCGCACCGAGCCGGTCACGCTGCCCCAGCGCGCGCTGGCCCTGGTGGTGCTGGCGCTGGTGCCCGTGCAGATCGCGCTGGGCGGCCTCGTGAGCGGCTCCCACGCCGGCCTGGTGTGCGGCACCTGGCCCTCCTGCAACGGCGCCGGCTGGTTCCCCACCCTCGAGGGCCTCGTCGGCCTGCAGGTGGCCCACCGCCTCGTGGCCTACACGCTGGCTGCGGTGGTGCTGGGCAACGCGCTGGCGCAGGCTCGTGGGCCGCTGCGGCGCCCCGCTGCCCTCCTCGTCGCGCTCGTCGTCGTGCAGATCGCGCTCGGCGTGGCCAACGTGCTCCTCCAGCTGCCGGTCGAGGTCACCCTGCTGCACTCGGCGGGGGCTGCCGCCCTGGCGCTCACCGCCGGCTGGCAGGCCCACGGCGCCCTGGCCGCGCCGCTGGTCGAGGGCGCCTCGCTGCCCGTCGGCCGCCCCCTGGAGGCGAAGTGAGCGTCGCCGGCACCGGCATCGAGGCCGAGGTCCGCGAGGAGCGCACCCTCGCCGAGACCCTGCGCCTGTACCTCGACATCACGCGCCCCCGCGTGATGGCGCTGGTGGTCTTCACCGGCCTCCCCGCACTCGTCCTCGGCAAGGAGGTCTGGCCCACGCCCGCCCAGGCCTTCTGGGTGCTGCTCGGCACGGCCTTCGCGGGGGGCGCCAGCTCGGCCTTCAACGCGTACGTCGAGCGCGACACCGACGCCTTCATGGCCCGCACGCGCCGCCGTCCGCTGCCGGCCTCCTCGGTGCTGCCCGGCGCGGTGCTCGGCTACGGCGTGCTGCTCACGGTGCTCAGCACGGTGGTGCTCTACGCGGTGGGCGGGTGGCTGCCGGTGGCCGTGAGCCTCGCCACCATCGCCTTCTACGTCTTCGCCTACACGATGTGGCTCAAGCCGCGCACGCCGCAGAACATCGTCATCGGCGGTGCGGCGGGCGGCACGGCGCCGCTCATCGCCTCGGCGGCGATGGACGGCAGCATCAGCCTGGGCGCCTGGATCCTCTTCGCGATCGTCTTCCTCTGGACCCCTCCGCACTTCTGGGGCATCGCCCTGATGCGCCAGAAGGAGTACGCCGCGGCGGGCCTTCCGATGATGCCGCACGCGGTGGGCGACCAGGGCACACGGTGGCGTTCGCTCGGCTACACGCTCGCGCTCGTGCCGGTCACGCTGCTCCCGGTGTGGCTCGGCTACCTCGGATCGGTGTACCTCGCGGCCGCGCTGGCGCTGGGTGCCTGGTTCACGGGCCTCGTCGTCCGCTCCCTCGTCCTCCGCCGTCACGCGGTGGACTGGGGGGTCTTCAAGGGCTCCGTCGCCTACCTCTCGCTCCTCTTCCTCGTCATGCTCGTGGATCTCGCCACGCCGTGGGGAACCTGATGTCCAAGTCCCGGCTGCCCGTCATCGCGCTGCTCGCCCTCGTCGCCTCGCTGGCGACCGGCTGCGAGCTCTGGCCCCACGAGGCCGGCTACCCGTACACGTCCGTCGACCCGATCAGCGACTTCGGGCACGCCACGCAGACCCTGTACGCCACGATCACCTACATCGTGCTCGTGATCTTCGTGCTGGTGTCGCTGCTCCTGGCCTACACGCTCGTGGTCTTCCGCGACGACGGCAAGCCGGGCAACCCCGAGCAGATCCACGGCAACACCCAGCTCGAGATCGGCTGGACCCTGCTGCCGATCCTCATCGTGCTCACGATGATCATCCCCACCATCCGCACGATCTTCGAGATCGCCGACGCCCCGCCCGTGGGCGGCGTGGACCCCGCCACCGGCGAGGTCCTCCTCGACGCCGACGGCAAGCCCGTGAAGCCCACCGTGGAGGTGCGCGTCATCGGCAAGCGCTGGTGGTGGGCCTTCGAGTACGTGAACGAGCAGATCACCACCGGCAACCACCTGGTGATCCCCGACGACCGCCCGGTCAGCCTGCTCATCACCTCCGACACGGTGATCCACAGCTTCTGGGCCCCCCGCATCGGCGGCAAGCGCGACGCCGTCCCCGGCCGCGTCAACCGGCTGTGGTTCCAGCTCGACCTCGACGTGCCGAAGGGCGAGCCCGAGCACATCCGCGGCCAGTGCGCCGAGTACTGCGGCGAGGCGCACTCCCTGATGCGCTTCGAGGTGCTCGCGCTCGACGGCGCCGACTACGAGCAGTGGGTGGCCGAGTACCAGGCCGGCCCCACCTTCGCCGACGCGTCGGTGAAGTCCAAGGGCGAGGAGGCCTTCGGCGCCGGCGGCTGCACCGCCTGCCACGCCGTCACGGGCAACCCGGCCGCCGTGGGCGCCATCGGCCCCAACCTCTCCTTCTTCGGTGACCGCCGCTACCTGGGCGCCGGCATCGAGGACATGTACGGCGGCGCCGACACCGAGGCGGTGCTCACCGCCTGGATCCGCCACCCCGACGCCATCAAGCCGGGCACGGCCCTGCTCGGCACCGGCGGCACCCGCTTCGACGGCATGGTGATCCCCCTCGCCAAGGGCGACGGGGAGCTCTCCGAGGAGGATCTCCCCAAGGAGACCGTCGACGCCATCGTCGCCTACCTGCTGGCCCAGAAGTCCTCCTTCCCGACCCCCGGGATCGAGTGACCGCCCCCTCTCCCAAGCTCTCCTGCTTCACGCCCGAGGATTCGCCATGAGCACCGCTGCGACGACCGAGGTCGAGCATCACGCGGACGTCCACGAGGAGGAGGACAACTCCCTCTGGTCGTGGCTGACCACCGTCGATCACAAGCGGATCGGCAAGCTCTACATGTTCTCCGCGCTCATCTTCTTCGCGATGGGCGGCCTCGAGGCGCTCTTCATCCGCGTGCAGCTGATGTACCCGGAGCAGTCGGAGTTCATCTCGGCGCAGACGTACAACGAGATGTTCACGATGCACGCCACCACGATGGTGTTCCTCGCGATCATGCCGTTGAGCGCGGCCTTCTTCAACTTCCTCATCCCGCTGCAGATCGGCGCCCGCGACGTGGCCTTCCCGCGGATGAACGCCCTGTCGTACTGGCTCTTCCTGTTCGGCGGCATCTTCCTGAACGTGCCGATCTTCCTCAAGCTCCTGGGCGTGGTGGGCGTCACCCCCGACGGCGGCTGGTTCGGCTACGCGAACATGACGCTGTCCAAGTACAGCCCCGGGATGAGCATCGACTTCTGGATCCTCGGGCTGGCCATCCTGGGCAACAGCTCGATGATGGCGGGCTTCAACTTCATCACCACCATCCTGAACCTGCGCGCGCCGGGCATGACCCTGTTCCGGATGCCCATCTTCACGTGGATGAGCCTGGTGGTGCAGTTCCTCATCGTGATGAGCTTCCCGATGGTCACCGTCGGGCTGCTGCTGATGCTCTTCGACCGCAGCTTCGGCACCAACTTCTACTTCCCGCCCAACGGCGGGGATCCGCTGCTCTGGCAGCACCTCTTCTGGCTCTTCGGGCACCCCGAGGTCTACATCCTCATCCTGCCCGCCATGGGCATCGTGTCCGAGGTGCTGCCGGTGTTCGCGCGCAAGCCGCTGTTCGGCGCGCCCTTCGTCATCTTCTCCGGCATCATGATCGGCTTCGTGGGCTTCGGCGTGTGGAGCCACCACATGTTCACCACGGGCCTGGGCCCGGTGGCCGACGCCGCCTTCTCCACCACCACGATGCTCATCGCGGTGCCCACGGCGGTGAAGATCTTCAACTGGATCGCCACGATGTGGGGCGGGAAGATCAGCTTCACGCTGCCCAACGTCTACGCGATCACCTTCGTCTTCCTGTTCACCATCGGTGGCCTCTCGGGCGTCATGCACGCCAGCCCCCCGGTGGATCTCCAGCAGCAGGACTCGTACTTCATCGTGGCCCACTTCCACTACGTGCTGGTGGGCGGCGCCCTGATGGGCCTGTTCTCGGGCATCACCTTCTACTGGCCGAAGATGTACGGCCGGAAGCTGCCCGACGGCCTGGGCTGGATCGCGTGGGCCCTGTTCTTCGCCGGCATCAACGTCACCTTCTTCCCGATGCACTTCCTCGGGGCGATGGGCATGATCCGGCGGTCGTGGCAGTACCCCGCGGGCGTGGGCCTCGAGGGCTACAACCTGATGGCCACGGTGGGCGCCTTCCTCATCGCCACCGGCTTCGCCTTCTTCTTCGTCAACCTGATCCGCGGGCTCCTCGGCGCCGGCGAGAAGGTGGGCGACGACCCCTGGGACGCCGCCACCCTCGAGTGGTCGATGGCCTCGCCGCCGCCCCACTACAACTTCCGCAAGCTGCCGGTGGTCCACTCCGACCGCCCGCTGTGGGACGAGAAGCACGAGGGCGGCTCGCCCGTGAGCCAGGCGGTCATCGGCAAGGACGCCCCGGCCCACGTCGAGATGCCCCCGCCCAGCTACTGGCCGCTGCTGCTGGCCCTCTTCCAGGGCGGCTTCTTCGCGGCCTTCCTCATCGGCGGCGGCGGCGGCAAGTTCGACGCCTCGGCCTTCGGCACGCAGGTCATGGTCCAGCTCGTCATGGGCCTGGGCATGCTCTTCACGATGTTCGCCTGGATCCGTGAGGACGCGCGGCCTCGCTGAGGCCGTCGTCCCCTCCCTCCCTTCGCCCCTCGGGGCCCCTGGAGCCTCCATGTCGTCCCACGCAGTGCCTGCGGGCGCCGGTCACGACGAGACCTTCGACGAGCACCACTGGCGGAGCCTCGGCGTCGACCACATGAAGCTGGCCTTCTGGACCTTCCTCGGGTCGGACTGCTTCTTCTTCGGCTCGCTGATCGGCACCTACATGTACTACCGGGGCCAGAGCCTGGTGGGGCCCTACCCGCGGGACGTCTTCGACGTGAACATCACGTCGATCTCCACGTTCCTGCTGCTGATGAGCTCGTTCACGATGGTGCTGGCGGTGCTCGGCGCGAAGACGGGCAAGCGCGGCATGACGCTCGTCAACCTGGCGCTCACGGCGGCCATGGGCAGCGCCTTCGTGGCCTTCCAGATGTACGAGTTCGCGCACTTCTACCACGCCGGGCTCACCCTCCAGGGCAACCTCTTCGGGTCCACCTTCTACATCCTCACCGGCTTCCACGGCACCCACGTCGCCATCGGCGTGCTCTGGCTGCTGCTGTCGATGTTCTGGTACGGCAAGGGCTGGATCCGCGGTGACGAGGGCAACGCCATCGAGGTCGCCGGCCTCTACTGGCACTTCGTCGACATCGTCTGGATCGTGATCTTCACGGTCGTCTACCTGATGGAGTTCGTCGCATGAGCGCCGACCACGACACCCACGGCGAGGGCCACGAGGGCCACCGCTCCTGGAAGTTCTACACGGTGGTGGCGGTGATCCTCGGGGTCATCACCCTCGTGGAGCTCGCGCCGCTGTTCGAGATCTTCAACGTGCCGCCGGCGGGCCTGATCGCGCTGTCGATCGTGAAGTTCACGCTCGTCGTCGCGCTGTTCATGCACCTCTGGGACGACGCGAACGTCTACACCCAGATCTTCGTGCCCCCGCTCTTCGGCGGCATCCTGATGGTGATGGTGCTGATGGCGCTGAGCTCCGGCTACGACCCGTCCCCGGGCGTGGACCCCGAGCCCATCCAGGAGCGCTACTGGACCGACTACAGCGGCGAGTGCACCTCGTGGGTCAAGAGCCACGTCTCGCACCGCGTCTACTGCGCCTCGCCCCCCATCGACCGTGATCGCCTCACGGCCTTCGTGGCCCCCAAGCCCACCGGGGGCCCCAAGGCGCCCGAGCTCGACCTGTCGGGCATGAGCGAGGAGGAGACCAAGGCCCAGCTCGTCGAGATGGGCAAGGGCCTCTACGGCATCCACTGCGTGGCCTGCCACCAGGCCGGCGGCACGGGCATCCCGCCCGCCTTCCCGCCGCTCGCCGGCAGCGACTACGAGGGCTTCCTCGACCCGAAGCGGCACGCGGGCATCATCATCAACGGCCTGTCCGGCGAGATCGTCGTGAACGGCACCACCTACAACGGGATGATGACCCCCTTCGGCCAGCTCTCCGACCTCGAGATCGCCGCCATCGCCACCTACGAGCGCAACAGCTGGGGCAACGACCACGGCGTCGTGACCCCCGACATCGTGGCGAGCGCCCGCTGACCGCCCGACGGCCACCGCTGGGGCTCCTCGCGCTGGCGGGGGCGCTCGCGGTGGCCTGCGCGCCGGCCGCGCCCGACGGGGACGACAGCGACACGGACGCGGTGGCCGACACCGACACCGTGGACGCGCCCGACCCGCTGGCCTGGTCCCCCCAGGCCCGGGGTCCCTACCAGGTGGGCTTCCGCACCTGGGAGGTCAGCTACACGCTGCGGCCGGGAGAGACGCGCACCATCGGCCTGAACGTGTGGTACCCGACGGACGCCACGGACGGTCCGGTGCTCTCGTACGCGGGCATCGCGCCCGCCACGGACACGCTGGGCGATGCGCCTCCTGCGGCACCGGTCCACGCGGGGGGCTTCCCGCTGCTCGCCTACAGCCACGGCGACCGCGGCTTCGGGGGCACCAGCGGCGAGCTCATGGGCTGGATGGCGTCGCATGGCTGGGCCGCCGTGGCGCCCGATCACAGGGGCAACCTCCTCACCGAGGGCACCGACAACCCGCAGGAGCACTGGCACCACCGGCCTGCCGACATCGCGGCCGTGGTCGATGCCCTGCGCGACCTGCCGGCCAGCGACCCGCTCGCCGGCCTCGTGGCCACCGACCGCTACGTGATGTCGGGCCACAGCCGTGGCGGGTCCACCGTGTGGTCGGTGGCCGGCGCGGCCTTCGAGGGCGAGCCCGACGCCTGGTGCCCGGGCTGCACGGACGACCAGCGGATGCCCTTCCTCGACGGCTCGCTCGCCGATCCCCGCGCCGAGGCCTTCGTGCTCCTCGCCACCGGCGTGCGGAACAGCCTCTTCGGCGACGCGGGCCACCGGCAGGCGGCCGACTCGCCCTGGCTGCTCCTCACCGGCACGGCCGACAACGACGGCGGCGTGCAGGCCTGGGCCGACCTCGACGGCTTCGGGGCCGTCTGGGCCCAGCTGGCCGGGGGCTGCCACCAGACCTTCGCGCTGGGCAGCTGCCCCACGCTCGATCCGGTCCTCGGCTTCCGCCTGGTCGACAGCTACGTGCTGGCCTTCGCGCGGGCCCACCTGCTCGGCGACGACGGCGAGGAGGTCGGCGGGCTCCTCGACGGCACGCTCGTGCCCGATCCGGTCGTGACCTTCTCGCGTCGCGACTGACCACGCCTGCCACCGGGCGCTGCCCGCAGCGGCGGAGGTCCCGGTTCGCCGGTTAGGACGGGCCGCTCGGCAGCCCGGAGGGCGCCATGTTCCTGCTCCCGCACCTCGTCGGCCCTGCGCACGCCCACAGCGGCGCCGTGCCGCTGCGTGGGATCTACGACTGGTCCAGCCTGCCCGACGCCGCGCCCGGCGCGTGGATCACGTGGGACGTCTACCCGAGCATCGTGCTGGGCTGCCTGGCCTTCGTGGTGGCCTACGAGCTGATGGCGGGCCCGCTCCGTCGCGCCTGGTCGCTGGCGGACGAGGGCCCCAGTCGCTGGGAGCGCCTGCTCTTCCACGGCGGCATCCTCGTGGTCTTCACGAGCCTCCAGGGCCCGCTGCACGAGCTGTCGGACGTGTACCTGTTCTCGGGCCACATGGTGCAGCACCTGCTGATCACCCTGGTGTTCCCGCCGATGATGCTGGCCGGCATCCCCCCGTGGATGTGGGACCCCCTGCTCGATCGGCGCTGGGCCCTGGCGCTCGGTCGGGTGCTCGGTCACCCCGCCACCGGCTTCGTGCTCAGCACCTCGGTGCTCTACCTGTGGCACGTGCCGTCGATGTACGACTGGGCGCTGCGCGACCACGACGTGCACATCGTGGAGCACCTGTCCTTCATGGCGGCCTACGTCGTGATGTGGTGGCCCGCGCTGTCGCGCTCCGAGCGCCTTCCGCCGCTGTCACCCGGCTGGCGCATGATCTACCTCTTCGTGCTCACCATCCCGATGAAGGGACTGGGGGCCGTGATCACCATCTCCGACGTGATCCTCTACCCGTACTACGCCGTGCAGCCCCGGGTCTTCGGCCTCGACCCCCTGGCCGACCAGCGCACGGGCGGCCTCATCATGTGGATCCCGGGCGGGCTCGTCTTCTGGGTCACCATCGGCGTCACCTTCTTCCTGCACTACGCCCAGGACATCGCCCGCGAGCGCAAGCCGGCGGTCCTGCCCGCGTCGGAGCCCGTCGCATGATCGCGCTGCTCGTCGCGCTGCTGGCGTGTGGAGGGGAGGAGCCCGTGGCCGACCCCGTGGCCGCGCCCGCGGTGGTGGCCCCCGCGGTCCCGCCCGACGGTGCCGTGTGGCAGGGCACCACCCAGACGGGGCTCTACGCGCTGTCGGTGCGCTTCGACCCGCCGCGGCCCGCGCTCGGCGCCCTCTTCGCCGTGGAGGCCACGCTCACCGACCGCGAGGGCGCGCCCGTGGAGGAGGCCCTGGTGGCGCTGGACGCGCGCATGCCGCAGCACGGCCACGGGATGATGACCGACCCCCAGGATCTGCCCGGCGACTGCGCAGGGGAGCCCCCGGTGTGCAGCCACCCGGGCGGCGTCTACCGCACCGAGGGCTTCAAGCTGCACATGGGCGGCGCCTGGACGGTCACGATCGAGGTGCAGGGCCCGCGGGGACGCGACACCACCTCCTTCCCCTACACGCCGTGAGACGCGGCGCGCCGGGCCTGCTGGCCCTGCTCGGCTGCGGGGAGGCGGCGCCGGAGGTCGTGCAGGTCGTGCCCACCGAGGCGCGCGGCTGGTCCGTGGCCGAGCGCGACCAGCTCGCGTCGCTGCTCCTCGACACCCACCTGCCCGCAGACCCCACGAACCGCTGGGCGGACGACCCGGCGGCCGCCGCGCTGGGGCGTCGCCTGTTCTACGACCCGGGGCTGTCGCCCACGGGCACCCTCTCGTGCGCCACCTGCCACGACCCGGCGCGCCACTTCACCGACGGCCGTGCGCTGGCGGTGGGGCTCGGCACGGCGTCACGCAGCGCGCCGGCCCTCGAGGGCATGCAGCAGGGGCCGTGGTTCTTCTGGGACGGCCGGGCCGACAGCCTGTGGTCCCAGGCGCTGGGGCCCCTCGAGAGCGCGGTCGAGATGGGCAGCGACCGCGTGCACCTGGCCCACCACGTCGCCGCCGCGTGGCGGGAACCCTACGAGGCCATCTTCGGCCCGCTCCCGGCCGAGCTCGCCACGCTCCCGGCGCACGCGCGCCCCGATCGGGAGGCCGACCACCCGCTGGCGGTGGCCTGGGCGTCGCTGACCCCGGCCCAGCAGGCGGCGGCCACGGGCGTGGCGGTGAACGCGGCCAAGGCGATCGCGGCCTTCGAGCGCACCCTGCTCCCCGCCGAGGCGCCCTTCGACCGCTACGTGGGCGCCGTGCTCTCGGGCGACCCGGAGGGCGGGGGCCACCTCGACCCGGCGGCCGTGCGCGGGCTGCGGCTCTTCCTGGGCCCCGCCGGCTGCACCGCCTGCCACCACGGCCCGATGTTCACCGACCGCGCCTTCCACCCCCTCGGCCTGCCCGAGCCCCGGGGCTACGACCCCGGCCGCACCGTGGGCGCCCTGTCGGTCCTCGAGAGCGAGCTGTCGTGTCGGGGCCCGTGGTCCGACACCACCGACTGCGAGGAGCTGCGCTTCCTCAACCCGGCCTTCGAGGACTTCCGCGGCGCCTTCAAGACGCCCACCCTGCGCAACGTCACGGCCACGGCGCCCTACATGCACGCGGGCCAGCTCGCCGACCTCGACGCGGTGCTGGCCTTCTACGCCGAGCTGCCGTCGGTGCCGGTGGTGGGCCACCGCGAGCTCACGCTGCAGCCCCTGGCCCTGGACCCGGGGCAGCGCGCCGACCTCATCGCCTTCCTGGGCTCCCTGGAGGCGCCGGTGCGGCCCGAGGCCCTGCCGCCTGCGCCGTGAGCAGGCGCTGGCCGCGTCGCCAGCCCGCGTAGCCCCACACCGCCAGCGCCGTGGCCGCGATGAGGAACCACTGGATGGCGTACTCCAGGTGACCGATCTGGCGCGGCTCGGGGACGTAGCCGGAGACGGGCAGGTGGTCGGTGGCCTTCGGCTCGCCCCGTCGGAGCGCCGGCCCGGCCGCCACCCACACCCCCAGCAGGTCGGGCCGGGCCTGGCGCGCCCGGGCAGCGATCGTCTCGACGGGAGCGCCCAGCAGGCGCGGCAGCACGCCGAGCCACCAGGTGGTGGTGGGGGTCCAGCGTGCGGGCTTGTCGCCGTCGGCGGGCAGGGGTTCGGGCGTCGCGGCCCCGGCCTCCGTGCCTGCACCCGCGACGGCCTGCACCAGGCCCTCCACCTGGGCGGGGCCCTCGGTGCCGATGGTGGCGAGGTGGTCCTCCCAGCCGGTGGCGGGGATCCAGCCTCGGTTCACCAGCACCGCGGGGCCTTCGTCGAGCTGCAGGGGCTGGAAGACGTCGTAGCCGGGCTCGCCGCGCTCCATCCGCCCGGCCACGAACTGCACCGGCGGTGCCCAGGTGCCGGTGAGGATGGCCTTGCGCCAGTCGAGCTCCTCGGGCGGGGCGGCGAGCTCGGCGTTGCCGAGGGGCGGCTCGTACAGGCGCGCCTCCACCCGCTCCATGCGGGCCGAGGCCTCGGCGTGCCGCCCGAGCTGCCAGGTGCCCAGGCCGAGGAGGATCGCGAGGGCGACGGCCGTCGCGAGGGTGGGCAGCAGGGCGGGTCGGAAGGTCACGGGCGCTCCGGGGCCCCCGCCTATCGCGCGTCGGGGCGGGCCACCGGCACGGTGAAGCCCAGGCCCACCACCACGCCCACGGCGGGCGCGGCCCGCAGCCCCGAGCTCCCCTGGCCCTGGCCACGCTGGACGAGGTCGGCGCCGGCCTCCAGGCGGGCCTGCACCGACCAGTGACGGTGGAAGCGGTAGGCGGCCGAGCCGAGCACCCGGGCGGTGCCCCCCACCACCGCAGGCGCCACCCCGGGGCGTCCGCCCTGCAGCAGTGGCCCGGCCAGGGCGCCCACCCGCAGGCTCACCACGAGGAGGTCGATGGCGCGCCAGGCCTCCACGGCCACGGTGGTCTGGATCGCCAGGCCGCCCGAGGTGGGCAGCAGGTCCTGGCGCGCGCGCACCCCGAAGCCCACGCCGCGTCCGATGGCGAAGGCATCGTCGTAGCGGCCCACCACGCCGCCGAAGCCGGCGGTCCACGTGCCGCCCGCCCAGGTGCGCACCACGTCGCCGGGCTGCTCCGGCAGGTCCCAGGCACCGCTCACGGCGAGCCCGCCGCCGACGTCGCCCCACACGGCGCTGCCGCGTCCCGCGAGCTGGGCGTGGGCCTCGGGCGCGCCGGCGAGGAGGATCAGCAGCAGGGGGGTCACGGGGACTCCGCGGTGTCGTCGGGCTCGGTGCGCGGCAGGAAGGGCGGGTCCACCCACGCGGGCATCGTCACCACCCAGTCGTCCGTCGTGGACGACCACGCCACCGCGGCCACCCAGGCGGGCAGGTCCACGTCGGGTGCCCAGGTCTGGTCGTCGTCGACCAGGGACACCTCGGCCACGAGTGCGCCGCCCGGACCCAGCAGCGCCAGCCGATCCAGCGGGAGGTCCCCGCGCTGGGCGCGCACCGCAGCCCGTGGGGCCACGATGTCCTCGGGGACGACCTCCCCGGGCCCGGCGCCGTCCACGTCCAGCGACAGCCAGCCTCCGGTGCCCGCCACCAGGCGTCCGCGGCGCAGGGCGCGCTCCAGCTCGATGCGCCCGTGACCTGCCGCATCGTCCACCTGGAGCCAGAGCAGCGGACCGCTGGGCCGGACGAACCGGCCCGCGTCGAGCAGGGCGATCCAGGGGGTCCAGGCCGCCAGCTCGGGCCCGGGCGCCTCCAGGGTGACGAAGTCGGGGAGGGGATCGAGCACGCGCGGATCCCTGCCCGCCGCGTGGAGCCAGGCGAGGTCCACGCGTCCCCAGCGGTCGCGGCTCCCCCCGGTGGCGGCCCGCAGGGCGTCCTCGGGCCCCAGGTCCACGATGCGCGGCACGCCCCCCCCGGCCTCCCCGCTGTCGGCGGCGAGCGGCCAGGTGGCCACCGTCCAGCCCGCGGGGTGGTGGAGCACCGCGCCGTCCTCCCAGCGGACGAAGGGCAGGTCGTTGAGGAAGGCGACGCTGCTCCCCACGTCGTCGTCGGCCAGGGCCACGACGTACTCCAGGCCCTGGGCCACGGCGCTGCGCAGGCGTCCCGCGGGCGAGGCGCGCACGGTGCGCGCGCGCGCGGCGGGGAAGGCCAGATCGGCCGGCACCCAGGTGTCGCGCGCGAGGCGCGGCCGGAGCAGCACCGCCAGCTCCTCCACCGCCTCGGGCCCGATCACCACGTCCACCACCTGCGGGCGGACGTCGGGACCGGCGCTCACCGTGAGCCGCACCCGGCCCTCGCCCAGCTCGATCAGGTCGCCGTCGGGGGCGAGGCGTCGCTCTCCGGTGCGGGCCTCGCCGCCGTCCCAGCGCACGCGGATCGGGTGGGGCGACAGGCCGTCCTCCCAGCCCACGCGCAGGCGGACCGCCCCGGCGGCGCCCAGGGTGAGGACGGCGTCCTGGGAGGCGGGCACGGCGGCACTGGGCGCGCGCCCGTTCGCGAGGGCCCGCAGCGTGTCGACGGCCTCGGGGACGGGACCCTCGAAGCGACCGTCCTCCGCCACCGCCAGCAGGGCGAGGAGGCGGTCGCCGGCGGACGCGCGCACCAGCGAGGCCTCGGGCGCGCTGCCCGCCACCACCCGGGTGGGCACCAGGCCCGCCTTCCACGCCTCGCCCACGGGCGCGGCGAGCAGGCGACCGACCCCGCGCAGGCGCAGCGCGCCGCCCAGATCCTCGTCGAGCTGCCCGTCGTGGCCGTAGACCACGGAGCCCACGAGCAGCCAGTCCCCGAGCAGGGTGGCCTCGCCGTCCGGGTGGAGCCAGAGGCCGTCGGCGCCCTCCAGCGCGAGCCAGGGCTCGTCGACGGGCACGCGCCAGCGCACCTCCCGACGGGCCCCCTCGGGGGTGTGGAGGCGATCGGGCAGCGCGCGCACCGTGCCGCCCAGGCGCAGGGCGTCGGCCTCCTGCGCCTCCGCCTCCACCACCAGCCAGCCCTCGTCCACCAGGGGCGCAGCCTCCAGGAGACCGTCCGCGAGACCCCACGGCGCGAGGTCCACCAGGGTGCCGCCGCCCAGCCCGGCGAGGGTGAGCGAGGCCTGGGGGTGGCGCACCACCGCGCGCAGCCGGCTGTTGGCCAGCCACCGGTCGGCGCCCACGCCGTCGCCGTTCCCGAAGCGCTGGGCCTGGCAGACGATCTCGCCGACGGCGATGACGCCCCGGGCGAGGGGGACCTCCGGGCAGTCAGCGCCGGGCTGCGCGGCCGGAGGCGCCGCGCAGGCGCAGGACAGGGCCGCGCAGGTCAGGACGCGGATGCCTCACCCCGGCTCGAAGAAGCGGATCTCGACGGGCTCGAGGCGGGCCTTGCCGGCGAAGCCCTCGGGCAGGTTCCCCGAGGCCCAGCTCCAGGTGCGCGTCTCGCCCGGGGCCATCGGCACGGTGAGCGCCTCCTCCACGGGCACCGGGTAGTCCCGGTAGGGCGCCACCAGCGGCCACTCCCGCGCGCCGAGGCTGCGCCCCTGGGCATCCAGGTAGTGGATGCGCACCTGGTAGTAGGCCACCACCTTGTCGCCGGTGTTCGTGAAGTCGGCCTCGAAGCCCGTGCCGTCGAGCGGGCCCTCCGGATCCTCCGCGAGGTTGATCTTCGTGACCCGCACCTCGGTGGGCTTCAGGAAGGGCGCGTACCTCGCGGCCTCCAGGGCCTTGCGTGCCTTCGCGGCGCGACCCTTCCCGGCGTTGGGGTAGTCGGCGACGAAGGCCTCCCAGGCCTCCACGGTGCCCGTGGCGCCGGCGTGGTCGAAGAGGGCGTCCTCGCGCTCCTGCCGGGCCGCGTCGGCGTGCACGCTGGTGCTGCCGAAGCGCGACAGGAAGGCGTCGTAGGCCTCGGGCGTGCGCTGCTCGCGTGCGCGGGCGAGCACCAGCTCCTCGAGCCGCACCTGGGCGCGGAAGGCGTTGGTGCCCGTGGGGTGCTCGGCCAGGTAGGCCTCGTAGGCCTCGACCGTGTCGGCCTTCTGCACGTCCAGGTACGGATCGCACGCCCAGAGCGTCGCCAGGGTCAGCAGGGGCAGCAGCAGGCGCATCCGGCCTCCAGGGCGAGCTCGGGCGGGGCGGGCGCGTCCTAGGACAGCGCCTCGCGGAAGTGGTGGGCGCGATCCTCGACCACGTTCCAGAACTGCTTCCACGGACCGCGGCCCATGAGGTCGCCACCGAAGTAGATCGGCGGCTTCACGGGGTCGAAGCCGGGGGGCAGCACGGCCAGGGCCTGGCGGCGCTCCTCGATCTTCTCGCGGTGCTCCTCGAGGCGCCGCACGGCGTGGTCGACGATCTCGTAGAAGTTGCCGAGCAGCTCCTCGAGATCCTGGCGGTCGAGCTGGGTGGTGGCCGCGTCGATCCACGCGCCGCCGACCTGCGCGAGCACGTCGCGGAAGGCCAGGTAGGAGCGGTTCATCAGCTCGCGGGCGATGGCCCACTCCTGCGGGGTGAGCTCGTCCTTCGTCTGGAGCAGCGCGTGCAGCCGCGCGAGCCGCAGCTCGGTGACGAGCATGGCCTCGCGGGCCAGCAGCAGCACGTTGCGACCGCCCTCGATGGAGGGGCGCTGGGCGTGCCACTTGAGCTTCTTCTGGTGGCGCTCCATGTACTTCTGCATGCCGTTGGAGATCTGCTGCTCCTCGGCGTACTCGCCCACCTTGTGGCAGGTGGCGGTGAGCGTGGCGATCGGCTCCTGGAGCGCATCCCCCTCGACGCTGCGCGGGATGTTCAGGCGGTCGAAGAAGTCGGCGACGCGGTCGTAGGGCTCCTCGGCGAACACCTGCTCCACGGTGGAGACGAAGTCGGTCTCGCTCTTGGCGGCCTGACGAACGAGGCTGGAGATGGTCACGGTCTTGGACATTCGGGCTCCATCAGCGCGCCTGCCCTCCCACGTTCCGCCGGGGGGGCGCGCTGGCACCGGGCGCCTCTATTGCAGCGGGCAGGCCGGTTCAACCGGGGGACGCGTGGTCACTGCGAGGACCAGCGTCCCAGCGTCGCCCGGGCGGCGAGGGAGGCGCAGGCGTCGAGGTCGGGGGGGGGCCCCAGGACCTCGTCCGGTGGGGGTGGACCGGGTCGGAGGGCCTCGGCGCAGGGCACGGCGAGGAGGCGCGCGAGGTGGGTGGCCGCGGCATCGCGGAGGGCGGCGCCGTGGCTGCCGGGGCCGAAGGCGGCGTCGACCGCGGCCGGGTCGCCCAGGGTGGCGCGCGCGGCGGGCGCGTGGAGGGCCACCAGGCGCACCAGGTGCGCTCCCGGCGCGTCCCCAGGGGGAAGCCCGTCGGCCCGCACCCCGAGGTGCTCGCCCACCGCCCGGGCGACCGCGAGCAGGCTGTCGCGATCGTCGTGCCCTGCGTCGGCCACGCACGCGAGCCGTGTGACGCCGCCGCCGGCCACCCAGGGCACCTCGGCCGTGGTGGGGATGCCGGTGAGGGTGGCGCCCGCGCCCAGCCCCGCCCCGTGCCGCGTGGCGTCCCAGGCGGCACGCAGGTGGGCCGCCCGCGCGTGCGGGGCCAGGGCGGGCAGGAGGGCGGCCTCGGTGGGCGACAGCAGGGCGTCCTCCCGGACGTCGAGTCCCAGCGCCACCCCCTGGGCGTACGACAGCGCCCACGGACCGCGGAGGCACGCTGCGGCCGTGGGATCCATCGCGGGGCGTGCCTGCCACGGCGGGAGGCTCCCCGGTTCCAGGGGGTCCACCGCCAGCCACGCGAGCCGGCGCGCGAGCGCAGGGGGGAGCGAGCCGGCGCCCTCCAGGGCGGCGGTGGCACGTCGGTAGGCGCTCCCGCGCGGACGCCACCGTGGCGGGTGGAGCGCGCCCGGCGTGGCGAGCAGCCGCTGCAGCGCCGCCTGGGTGGCCTCCGCGAGGGCCGGAGCCCGGGTGAGCCCTTCCAGACCCCGATCGCCCAGGATGGCGGCGGCGAGCCCGTCGAGGTCGGTGGGCGCGCTGTCGGCCAGACCGGCCTCGCACGCGGCGAGCCGGTGGGCGGCCTCGTCCGCCACGGCGTCGGCGCGGACGCGTGCCCGCCACTGCGTACCCCCCACCAGCCAGCCCCCCAGGGCCAGGGCCCCGCCGACCAGCACGACGGGGGATCGCAGGCGGCCGCTGCGGAGCGCGCGCCACGCGCCGTCGATCGCGTGCCCGGGGGCCGAGGCGAGCGCGCGCATCCGCAGGCGTCGGACCGCCTCGGCGGCCAGGCCCTGCGGCAGGGCCGGTGCCGGCGGAGCACGTCGCGGCGCCCGACCCGCCTCGGGCGATCGCACCACCTCCAGGCGCCAGCCGTCCGGTGCGCCCAGCGCCAGGCCGTCACCGGGGCGGGCCACGGTGGGGCCGTGCAGCCGCGTGGGCACGTCGCCCGCGCGGAGCAGCCAGGTGGCCGCGCGCGGATCGGCTGTGATCCCCTGGGGACCGCCGCGGAGCACCACGTGCACGGGCGCCAGGTCCGTGGGTGCCCGCACGCGGGCGTTCGCGGCGCTGCCCACCTCCCACGGCGACGGGCCGACCGGACCCGCCAGCCTGCCCTGCGCGTCCCGGAGCCAGCACCAGCCGCCCTGCACTTCCGCGCCCTCCCCGCGCCCCGGCGGTACCCGGTCGGTAGCCCCCCGCGGGTCGTCCGGAGGACCAGGGCTCCCGTGCTTCCGCCGCTCCCATCCCCCGTTCCCGCCCCCGACCGGGCCCGCTGCGTGGTGGCCGCGCTCGGCGGGCATGCGGCGGCGGCGGGGGTCGACGAGCTGCTCGCCGGGTCGGCGATCCACGGGCCGGGCGTCCAGGAGGCGCTGCTGCTGGGCGGTGGGTTGGCGGGGGTGGCGGTGGCGGTGGAGCGGGGGGGCTGGCGCGCGGTCGCCGCCGTGGTGGTCGCGCTGCTCTGGGGGGCGCTGCACGGCCTGGGGGCGTGGCGGGGGGCGGGCCTCGTCGCCACGTGGGCCTGCGGCGGGCTCGCGGTCGCGGGGGGCCTCGGGCTCACCCGTGCCCTGGCGCGCGCCGTCTCGGCGCTCCGCGGACGGTGGCGGCTGCCGGTGCTCGCGGTGGCGCCCCTGCCGCGCGGCGTGGTGGTGGGCGTCGGCGTGGCCGCGGCAGGGTGGGCCGCGGCGGGCGCCTCGATGCATCCGTGGCTGCCCGCACCGTGGCCCACGGTCCTCGGGCTCGGCCTCCTCGCCGCCCACGCTCCTCGGCTCGCCCGTGCCGTCCCGCCGCGATGGGGCCTCGTGGTGGTGCGGGGCCGGCAGGCCGGGTTCGCGTGCCTGCTGCCGTCCGGCGCCGGCCCGGTGCACCTCGGCGCGATGCCGGGGCTCGAGGTGTCCCTGCCGGGGAACGACGGCGTCGCCCCGCTCGCTGCGGTGCTCCAGCCGGGTGTGGGCAGCGTGCGCCTGCGGGCCCTGTCCTCCCTGCGGTCCGGGTGGGGCTGGCGGCAGCGGGTGCTGGGCCCCGGCCATGTGGTGGACCTGCGGCACGGGGCCTGGATCGACCTGGGGGGCTGCAGGGTGCGCCTGCTGGCGCTGGAGCGCTGGGCGTGACGGGGGGCTGGCTCCAGGTGGCGGGCACGGCGTGGTGGCTGGGGTGGTCCGCCGATGCCGCGGGGCTCGCGAGGGCGCGCCCGGCGGACTGTCTCGAGGCGGGGCTCCCGCCGCCCATGTGCCAGCCCGCCTGGGAGGCTGCGACACGGCGGATCGTGGTGCCCCTCCGTGGCGGGTCGGGGGCGTGGCGTGCCTCGCTCCGTCGGGGGGCGTGGGTCCTTCCCCTGCCCGTGGTGGCGCGAGGCAGGGGAGGGCGTCTCGCCGATCTCCACGTGCACACGGAGGGCGGGTCGCGGGGCCTCGGCACGCCTCGGCTGGCCCGCCTGCTCAGGGACCCTCGCGTCGTCGCCGCGGTCGGCGCGCGTCGGGTCGCGGTGGACGGCGCAGGCCTGGCGTCCGGGGGGGCGCTCGGCTGGGTGGCCCTCGCCGAGTCCCTGCGGGTGCGCGGTGCCCAAGGGGAGGCCCCCGACGCCGGTGTGCCGCCCGGTGTGGCGCTGCTCCGGGTCGACCTCGACGGCGGGTGTCCACCCGTCGCGCCCGCCGACATGGTGGGGTGGATCGGCGACGTGGACCCAGGCTGTCCTCCCTCCCGGGCGCACCTCGCCGACGCCGTGGCCCTCGCGGAGTGGCTCTCGGCCCTGCCGGTCCCCGAGCCCGCGGTGGTGCAGGTGGGGGTGGAGCTCGGCGCCGTCGTGCCCCCGGGGGTGGGGCCGGAGGTGCTGGTGATCGGGCGGGGGGAGGCCGAGCTGTCGATCGAGCTCCGTCGCCCTCGGGTCCACCGCCCGGGGCCCTCGGGACTCGTCGCCGGGGCGTGGGTGGCCCTGGGCGCCATCCTGCTGCGGGTGGTGCTGCGGGCGCTGCGCGCGGGCGCGTCGACGCTGGAGCGGAAGTCCGGGAGCGTTGGTCCTCGGAGGCCGGGGGGCGCCGGGTAGCGGTGGTCGAGGAGGTGGGATGTGCTCATCCTCGTGCTGCTGGCGCTCGCGTGGGCCGCGGGACCGGATCTGGAGGGAGCCCTCGCCGAGCTCGCGCCGGCGCCGCAGCAGGCCCCTGCGTCCCCTGGCGGCCCGGGCGCCCGTGTGGTGGTCCTGCCGTGGCCGGGGGGCCACGTGCGCGCGGGCCACCCCGTGCTCGTCGCCGCCGTGCGCGAGCGCCTGGGTCGTGCCGACGCCGTGCTCGTCGATGCCCTCGACCTCCACCAGGCGG
Source organism: Alphaproteobacteria bacterium (assembly GCA_020632955.1). Classification (GTDB taxonomy): domain Bacteria; phylum Myxococcota_A; class UBA796; order UBA796; genus JACKEO01. The sequence continues at coordinate 156,749 of JACKEO010000002.1, read as the reverse complement.
GCCGGGTGCGCGGCGATCTGCCGCCGGAGGGCCAGCTCGCCCGGGTGTCCGACGCGGAGATCGCGGCGATCCGCGCGCAGCTCCGCGCGCTGCGCACCGAGGCCGCGCGCGTTCCCGACGATCTCGCCGTGATCGGCGCGCTCGCAAGCCTCCAGGATCGCGTGTGGTCCAACGACCGCCCGGCCACCCGCCTGCTCCTCTTCGAGATCGCCGTCGCGGCGGGCGAGGCGGCCCACGGCATGCGTCAGCAGGTGCCGCCCTTCTACGGGCAGGTGGGGGCGGGGGTCGAGAACGTGGCGCTCTACCGCGCCGCGGCCATGCTCTGGGAGGAGCGCGAGCTGGGGGTCGACGTGGTCACCTCCCACCGCCCGGGTGGCGAGCCCGGCCGGGCGCTCGACGCGATCGTGCGGGCGATCGACGCGGGCACCCACGCACCCCTGCCGCTCGCCCTGCAGGTCGACGGCCGCTTCGATCCCGAGGCCTTCGCGCGCGAGCATCCCGCGGTGGTGGTCAACGGCCTGCCGCGCGAGGTCGACGCCTCGGGCCGCCTGCTCGTGCCGCGAGGGCGCGTCGACGTCCTGCTGGCGCGGCCGGCGGGTGCGCAGGGCCTGTCGGAGCGGGTGGAGGTGTGGCGGCTCGACGACCGCGTCTGGTTCCTCAGGGAGGCGGCCCGCGAGGCCGTGGGCGAGGCGCTCGCGGCCCCCTTGCTCGCGGTGCCCGGCGATCGTTGTCCCGACGTGCCGGCGGCCCAGGCGGCGGCGCTGGGCGTGCTCGCCGCGCTCCACCCCGGCGACGATCTCTTCGTCGCCATCCCCGAGCGCGATCGTCCCGACCGCCCACGCCTGTGGGCCTGGCACCGCGCCGAAGGCCGCCTGCACGCGGTGCTCGACGTCGATCGTGGCTTCCCGGTGCGCTTCGCGGCCCTGGTGCAGGTGGGCGCGCGCTTCGGGGCGGGGCTCGCGCCGCCATCCGGCGCGGCGTCCGTCGAGGATCTCGTGGCGGTCACGCCGGAGTCCGTCCCGGTGGGCCTGGCGCTTCGCGGCCACCTCGGCCGGCTGGTGCTGGCGGCCTCCGTCGCCGTGGGCCCGGCGATCGCGCCAGCCGCCGAGGGCAGGTGGACGGAGCGCCACCCGTCCGGGGGCGAGATCCTGCGCGATCCGTCCGGCGCCGAGGCCCTGCGGCACGCGGCGGTCCAGGTCCGGGGGGAGGGGCAGGTCGGCGTGGTGCTCCAGCGCCTCGCCCCGCTGGGTCTCGGTCCTCGGCTGGCCCTGGGCGTGGCCGGGGCCGACCTGCCCCGTGCGGTCGACCTGCTCGCCCACGTGGGGGGCACGGCCGATCCGAGCTTCGGCCGGCGGCCGCCCCTGCGCCGCATCGTGGCGATCCTCGATCTCGACCTGTACGCCGGCGTCCGGATTCCTTACGGGGACACGCTGCTGAGGGGGGCGGACGGTCGGCCCCTCGTCCTCCCGGTGCTGGGGATGTCGGTCGGTGTCGGATCCACGTTCTGAGGTCGGTCCGGTCCTGCTCCTGCGGGGCCGCCACGTCGCGGTCGACGCGCTGGTCGTCGAGGTCGAGGCCACCGGGGCCGTGTGGCTCGCCTTCGCCGAGCCCGGGCCGGGCCGGGTGGGTCCCGTGTCCACGCTGCGGGGCGTGCGGTGGCTCGCGCCGTCCTGGGCGGGCGCCACGGTCTGGGAGATCGTCGTGGCACATCCGGAGGGCCTGGGCGAGTCCGTCGTGGTGGCGGGCCTCCGCGCCCTGCTCGCCGGCGGTCCGCGGCGCGTCGATCCCGATGCCAGCTGGGTGGACGAAGCCGGGGAGGCGCGACGGATCGAGGGGCCAGGCAGCCTCTCGGCGCTGGCCCGCTACCTGCTCCGGGGCGAGGTCGCCCACGCCGCCGCCGAGGGCGAGCCGTCGTGGGTCGAGCGGCTCGACGCCGACGCCGCGGCGGCGCTCGCGGCGCTCCCGGGCGACCTGGAGGGCTGGCGTGCCGCGGCGCGCCGCGCGGCGCACGCGCTGGTGGAGCCGATGCCGGGGGAGCGGATCGCGCCGATCGCCGGGCCGGGATCCGATGCGTCGACGCCGGTCGGCAGCCCGCCCGCGCGGGTGCGCGTGGCCCGCACGGCCGTGCTCACGCTGCTGCTGGGTGTCGTGGCGGGGGGCCTGGTGGGGCGCGCCACGGGCGCCACCGTCGAGATCGTCGCGCCGGGTGCCATCGCGATCACCGCCAGCTGCGCCGACACGCGCCACGAGAGCGCGGAACCGCGCCTCCTCCTGCCGTCGCGTCCCGTCGTCTGTCGCGTGGAGGTGCGTGCGGGCGACGTGGTCGCTGCGACCGCGCTGGACATGGCCAGAGGCGGGCGGTACGAATGCCGCGTCGTAGGGGAAGAGGTCGCATGCGACGGACCATGACCCGCCTGCCCGCAGCGTCCATGACGGTGGGCCTCCTGTTCGTCTCCGCCACGGCGTGGGCGGGGCCGGTCACCGTGTGGGTCGAGGATCGCGTCCCCGACGAGAAGACGCGGGAGAAGATCGACCTGCAGACGGGGGGCACCGACCACGTCGACGTGCGCACCCTGCTCTACCCGCCGGCGCCCGAGACGGGCGCCGACCAGGACGTCTTCGAGCAGCTCCGGCTCGCCATCGAGAACGGCAAGGCCCGGTGGGACGAGTTCGAGGTCGAGCTGCAGATCGCGAACGACATCGCGCTCGTGCTCGACGATCTCTCGCTGGTCCGCTCGGATCGTGATCGCGACGACCTCGTGCGCGGCCTGGTCTTCCAGGGCTCGGCCGTGGCGCGCGCCTTCTCGCCGAACGACTTCCCCACCGCCGAGGCGGCCGCCCCCTGGCGCACCGCCCACGACACCGTCACCATCCCCACGGCCTGGGTCGACGCCTACGCGCTGTCGGGCGCGCTGGCGGCGCGCGGCGATCTGTCCGACGGCACGGCGTGGCAGGACTACCAGCGCTTTGCGAAGGCCATCGAGGCCCTCCCCGACGCCACCCTCGAGGTGCCGGCCGACGCAGGCACGGTCTACGTCGACGGCCGCGTGGTGGAGCCGGGCAGCCTCACGCTGAACCCGGGGCGCCACTGGGTCCACGTGGTGCGCGACGAGGTCGTCTCCGGTCGCGCCGCCATCCGGCTGGCGCCGGGCCAGCAGGCGGCTTTCCCCACCGCGGTCGATCCCGGCGGTGTCGAGGCCACGCGCTCGGCCGCGGTCTCGGGGCGGAAGGGCTCCGTGCCCGACGCGGTCGACGTCGTCCTCTCGCAGGTCATCGCCTACCACGACGGCGGTCCGCTCTACCTCGCGGCCGACGTCCCGAAGCGGCCGGTGGCCATCCCCTACACGCCGGGCGCGGCGCTGAAGGACACCCGCCTCCTCACCCACGTGCTCACGGGCGAGTTCGGTGGCGGCGTCTTCGTGAGCAACGCCTTCCTCGAGAACGTCGACGCGGCCGGGCGCACCCAGCAGGACGTGCTCCGCGTGGCCGGCGCCGCCACGGCCAGCCTCGGCTACGAGCTCGGCGTCTCGTACTTCATGTTCACGTTCGGGCTCGACGGCATGCTCACGCCCGGCAACTCGCTGCCCTACGGCGAGCGGCCCGCCACCACCTTCGACAGCGCGTCCACCTACCCGCAGCCCTTCATCGGCATCGGCGCCTACGCGCTCCGGCCCACCAAGCCCACGCCCACCTTCAACGTGGCGGCCACGATGCAGTACCTGGCGCCCGGCTGGCTGGCCTTCGGCGGCCGCATGGCGGTGGGCGTGCCCATCGCCGACCGCACCTGGTTCCGCATCTCGCTGGGCGGCGCCTACGCGGCCGACAGCTACGACTCGCCCAACGCCACCTCGCAGGCCATCACCGGCTGGCTCCGCCTCGGGTTCGGCGCGGGACTCTGAGCATGAAGCGTGGGCGTGCGCGGCGCGCCGCATGGTGAGGGGGTTCCGCGGGGCGGTCCTGCTGGCCTCCGTCGCGGTGTTCCTGGCTCCCACGCCCGCGCAGGCCACCGACGGCCTGGGGTGGCAGTGGTCGGCTGACACGGCGCGCCGGTGGCTGCTGCGTGCCCAGGTGGATCTGCCGTCGGCGATGCCGCTCGCGGCGCGGGTGGACACCGACGCCCAGGTGGTGGCCTTCACCCTGTCGCTCGTGGTCACCTGCCGGATGGGGCAGGAGCTGGGCCGCAACGCCTGGGAGCTGGTCTGCGACATCGAGGACGCCAGCCTCTCGGCCCTGCCGGTGGAGCTGTTCCGTGGACGCACCCTGCCGGTGCTGGAGGAGTGGACGGCGGCGCTCCGCGACCAGGCCACGCTCCGGCTGACGCAGGCGCGCCATGGCCGTCTGCGCGGTGTGGACCTGGAGGGGCTGCCGTCGGGCACGACGCGGGAGCAGGACATCGCGCTCTGGGCTCGGCTCGCGCTGCTCCGGGCCCTCGCGCCGCTCGACATGGAGCTCCCCAAGCGGGGGGACGACCGCGGGTCGGGAGCATGGCGGCAGACCGAGGCGATGGCGCTCCACCTCGTCACGCCCGTGGGCACCTCGGGCGGCGCGCGCCTCGAGCATGCCCTGCAGCAGGAGCGGGAGGGCGTCGTGGACGTGGTCGTGCATGGCGAGGGCGTGGTCGCGGAGGGCGCGAGTGCCGACGGCCAGCTGCTGCACGCCTACACGATGGTGCTCGACGGGAGCTACCGCTTCGACACGCGCGAGGGCACGTTGCTCGAGAGTCGCTACATGGCGGAGGCGCGTCCCACCGCGGGCTCGGTGAGCGCCGAGGGAGGCGCCGGCTTCTCCTACGTGCAGGCCGTGATGCTCAAGGCGCTGCCGGCAGACGGTCCGCTCCCGGCGCTGGGACGACCGCGGGAGCTGGGTGCGTCGGCGGCGCAGGCTCGGCCTGCAGCACCGCAGCCAGCGGACCCAGGCTCGCGGGACTGACCGGCACCCGCGCGGTCCGCAGGCGCACCGCGGCGGCGCGCGCGAGACCGTGCAGATCGATCCTCTCGCCCCGGGCGTGGGCCTCGGCGAGGGCGTCGCTCGCGACGGCGACGATGTCGGCGGGCGACAGCTGCACCCACCGCCCGAGCAGGGCCGGGTCCACCTGGGGATCGCGCGGGGCCGGCAGGCATCGCGCCCACAGGCGCGCGCGCTCGGCGGGCCCGGGCCGCCCCAGCTCGAGGACGTCGGTGAAGCGACGCAGGAAGGCCGGGTCCACGGCCTCGAGCAGGTTGGTGGTGACGACGGCCACGCCCTCGAAGTGCTCGAGGCGCACGAGCAGATCGGCCACGTCCTGGTTCGCGTAGCGATCCTGGCCCTCCGCCTGGGCGCGACGGCGTCCGAGGAGGGCGTCGCCCTCGTCGAGGAGCAGCACCGCGGTGCCCAGGCGCCCGGCCTCCAGCACCCGTGCCAGCTGCTTGCTCGACTCGCCCACCCACCGTGACGCGATCGCCGCGAGGTCGACCCGCACCAGATCGAGCTGCAGGGCCGACGCCAGCACCTCGGCGGCGAGGCTCTTGCCCGTGCCGGGCGGGCCTGCGAGCAGCAGCCTCAGGCCACGCGGCGCCCCTGCCGGGAGCAGCCCCGCGGCTGCCGCGGCTGCGCGCCGCCGGGACAGCAGGGCGAGGTCCCGCAGCCTGCGCTCCACGGCGGGGGCGAGCACCAGATCCTCCCAGGTGCGCCGGGGGACCCGGCACTCGGCGAGGCCGTCGAAGGCGGCGGCCGTGAGGTGGGCGACGGCGCGGGGCAGCCCCTCGACCCCGCCTGCGCGCCGGCAGGCCTCCGACACCTCGTGGGCGGGCAGCAGCGGCCACCGCGTCGCGAGCGCCGCCGGGTCGCCGCCGTCGAGGCCTGCGTCGGCCAGCGCGCGTGCCCAGCGGCCCTCTGCGGGCTCGGGAGCCACCGCGACGACCTCGACGCCGGGCAGCCGCAGGGTGGCGCCGTGGGCGCTCTCGACGGCCACCACGGGGCCGGGCATGCGCGCGAGCAGGCGCTGCGCCTCGTCTGCCGACGCGGCGGGGGTGTCGGACGGTACGTGCAGCACGGGCACGAGACCGGCCCAGCGGGCGTCGCGGAGCGTCCGAGGGAGCTCGGGCCCCGGCTCCAGCACGCGGTGGTGGGCGCCGGCGAGGGCCCTCGCCTCGGCCACGCCGTGGCCCGGGGGAGCGACCACGCGCACCCGGGGGGCCGCATGCGGCGCTGGAGGCCGGACGCGCGCCAGCTCGTCGACCACCCCGGAGGCAGGCGCGAGGACCCGTCGGCTCCACGGGGTGCGGTGCGGCGCCGCCTCGGCCCACGCCAGCAGGCCGGCCCGGGCCAGGCGCCCGTCGTCGCCGAGGAGGCCTGCGACGGCGGGATCCGCAGGCGCGACACCCAGCACCTCCAGGGCGACGCCCGCCTCGAGTCCGGCGCCGTCGCGCCCGGCGAGGAGGGCGGCCGCCCGCGCGCACCCCGCCGCGCACTCCACCGCCGCCACCAGGAGCAGCAGGTCGACCTCGCGGGTGTCCAGCCCGAAGGCGCGGCGTGCGCGGGCCGTGCCGTCGTCGCCGTGGACGTCACGCCACGCCTCGCTGCGCTGGAGCCCCTCCGCCAGCTCGGCGGGCAGGGTGGGCGTCTGCTCCTCGAGGCGCAGCAGCGCCAGCGCCTCGTCGCCGCCGAGCGGACCCCCCAGCGGGCCCTGCGCGAGGTGGCGTCGCGCGAGCGCGGCCACGAGGAGGGCCCTCGGGCGACGGAGCCGCGACGCGAGGGAGGCGTCGCCGTCGCCGGGCATGGTCACCACCGGTCTCCGGGGAGCTCCTGCCGTTCGCGCAGGGCGGCGAGCACCGCACGCACCAGGCGCCGGATGCGCGCCTCGCGCGCGGCCTGGGGATCGACGCGACGCTCGGCGGGGGGCGGGGCGCTCACGGGGCGACGCACCGGGCGTGGGCCACCTGCCCCAGCAGGCGCACGGTGCGCTCCAGGGCGTCGATGGCCACGTGCTCGTCGGCCTGGTGGGCCACGTCGATCGATCCCGGCCCGAACACCACCGGTGCCGTGCCCAGCCGGGCGAGCTGCCCGCCGTCGGTGGCGAAGGGGGCCACCTCGGGGCCCGGCTGCGCGTGGGGCTGCAGGAGCTGCTGCAGGGCGCCGTGGGCGGGCGTGAGCAGGGCAGGCGTGACCGTGCCGAGGCTGAGGTGGACGCGGGCGGCGTCGTACCCGAGCCGATGGGCGAGGCGCTCGCGCAGCTCGTCGAAGACCGCCTCGGGGGGCATGCCGGGCAGGGGACGGTAGCCGAGCTGGAGCGTGCACCGATCGGGCACGACGTTCACCGCCGTGCCGCCCTGCACCCGGGCCACCACGAGCGGCACGGTGGGGTCGTCCATCGGCAGGTCGGAGGCCACGCGGGTGCGCAGGTCGGCGGCGAGCTCGCGGACCACCTCGATCACGCGCGCGGCGCGCTCGATGGCGTTGTCGCCCAGGGCGGGTCGGCTGGTGTGGGCGGCGCGCCCCTCCACCTCGACGTGCACCGCGACGTGCCCGGCGTGCATGCGCATCACCCGGAAGTCGGTGGGCTCGCCCACCCAGCAGGCCGTGGGCAGCGTGCGCGCCGGATCCCAGGCCTCCACCAGGTGCCCCGCGCCCAGGCAGCCGATCTCCTCGTCGTGGGTGAGCACGAGCACCAGCTCCCGCTGCAGCCGGGCGAGGGGGAGGGCGTCGACCGCCTGGAGGCAGGCGGCGAGGAAGCCCTTCATGTCGGCCGTGCCCCGCCCGAGCCACCGCCCCTCGCGCTCGGTGAGGCGGAAGGGCTCGCAGGTCCAGGGCTGGCCCTCCACCGGCACCACGTCCATGTGGCCGGTGAGGAGCAGGCCGTCGGTGCCCGCCGGACCGGCCGTGGCGACGAGCGTGACCTTGCCCGGCTCGTCGGCCTCGAAGCGCTCGATGCGCAGCCCGGCGTCCTCCAGGCGCGTGGCGAGGTGCGCGGCGGCGGGCGTGACCGGAGCGCTCGACACCGTGGGCGCCGCGATCAGGGTGGCGAGGTCGTCGCGGAGCGTGGGCACGTGGGGCCTCCCACGCGCTGCATACCGCGCCGTCGGGGCGCCGGACGGAAGCGGCGGGCCGCTGGTGCGCGACCCGTCGCGGCTAGCCCTCGGCGGCAGCGAGCCGCACGAAGTCGTGCTCCGTGAGCACGCCGACGAGGCGTCCCCCGTCCACCACCGGGAGGCAGCCGTGCTTGCGATCGCGGAGCAGGCGGGCGGCGTCCGCCAGGCGGGTGTCGGGCGTGACCGTGTCGGGCTCCTCGGTCATCACCTCCCGCGCGAGCAGCTCGTGCAGCGCCTGGTCGCGCTCGTCATCGGTGAGCCAGGACAGCGGACCCAGCGCACGCCCCAGCAGGTCCCGCTCGCTGATCAGCCCGAGCAGGTGGCCGCCGTCGTCCACCACGAAGAGGTGGCGCATGCTGCCGTCGTGCATCAGCCCGACGACCTCGTCGACCGGCGCGGTGGGGCCCACGGTCCTCGGGTCGGTGGTCATCCAGTCGCGGACGCGCATGGGGGCTCCTGGGTGGATCTCAGAGGGTGGACGGACGGCCGGGCTCCAGGAGCTGCGCCAGCGCGCGCTCCCAGTGCTCGGCGAGGGCGGCGACGCCTTCGCGACGGGCCAGATCGACCTCGGCCTCGGTGGCCGGTACGACCTGCACGGCCTCCACCCGCCGCTCGCCCTCCACCAGGGGCTCCCAGTGGTCCCAGATCCAGGGCGGGAGGAGCACCGCGTGGCGGAGCAGGGGCGACAGGCCGTCGACGGCCACGAGCAGGTCGAGGAGCACGAGGCCGGGCTGGGCCGGGCGCTGCATGGCCCCGAGGCTCTCGACCGCCCGGCGCAGCACGGTGAGGCCGTCGACCTCGGCGCGGCTCGAGAAGACGAGCTCGTAGCCCACCTCGACGCCCGGACCCGGCCAGCGCAGGTCGGAGTGCTCGAAGGTGGTCCAGGTGCACATCCCGGGACCGGGACTGTCGGGGAAGCGCACCAGCTTGAGCGGCGTGGACCGCAGGCCCAGGCGTTCGGACGTGGTCTGGCGGAGGTTGGCCTCCAGCCAGCCCAGCAGCAGGCGGTACCATCCGAGCTCGCGCGCGCTCACGCCGCCTCCGGGGAAGGACCCCACACCGTGGCGACCAGGCGCCGGGCGTGGGGCTCGAGGCGGTGCTCGAAGAGGTAGAGCCCCTGCCAGGTGCCCAGGAGCAGGCGACCCTCGTCGACCGGCAGGGTGATCGAGGTCTGGGTGAGGGCGGTGCGCAGGTGGGCGGGCATGTCGTCGGGCCCCTCGTCGCTGTGACGCCATCGCGGCGATCCGTCGGGCGCGGCCTCGGCGAACCAGGCCTCCAGGTCGTGGAGCACGGCGGGGTCGGCGTTCTCCTGCACCAGCAGCGAGGCCGAGGTGTGCAGCAGGAAGAGGTGGCAGAGCCCGGTGGACACGCCCGCCTCCGCGACCACGGCCGCCACCGCGTCGGTGATCTCGTGGAGCCCACGCCGCCTCGGCGGCAGGCGGAGGGTGTGGCGGTGCAGCCTCACGGCGCGCCCTCGAGGGCGAGGCGCAGCGTGCCGTCCGGCTGTCGGAGGGCGGAGAGCGGCTGCGCGGGCGCGGTGGCGGTGGTGCGGCAGGTGGCCCGGGTGGGTGAGCCCGGCGGCAGGGCCTCGCGCGCCACGTCGCCACCGGCAGGGCAGGAGAGCGCCAGCAGCGCGTGCAGGCCGGGGGCCACCTCCCAGCGCAGCTCGGCGTCGCAGGGCGCGGCGACGTCGCAGCGCACGGTGCCCGCCTCCAGCGAGGGCAGACGCACCTCCACCACCGTGCCGCGGTCCTCGGGCAGGTAGGCGCGCTGCCACACCACGTCGGCCACGTCGAAGCGCACCCACAGGCTCGGGTCCTTGTAGTTCACCCGGAAGGCGCCCTCGGCGTCGGTGGTCCAGTGGGACTCGGGGGTGTGGGCGTGGACGCCCGCCAGGGGCTGGCCGCTGCTGTCGCGCAGGTGACCCACCATGCTCGTGGGCCCCGTGTCCTTGGGGCTCCAGCAGGCCGGGAGGAGGAGGAGGAGGAGGCGCGACACGGGGGTCCCGGGGCGAGGGCGGCTCGGTCGTGCCCTAACGCTCCGCGGGCGCCCGCACGCCGTGCAGCACGATGTCGATGAGCTGCTGGGCGCTCGCCACGGGGTCGTCGGGGCCCGTGCCGAGGAAGGTGCGCCAGAGGAGCTCGTGCACGCCGCCGAGCACCAGGGTGGCGCTCACGCGCGGGTCGACCCGTCGCAGCAGGCCCGAGGCCTGGCCGGCGTGGGTGAGGCGCACGGCGAGCTCCACCACCTCGGCGTCGAGGGCGAGGATGGCCGCGCGCGCGGGGGTGGCGGGGCCGTGGCGCTCCTGCAGGAAGAGGCGGATGACCTCGGGCTGGGTGCCGAGCACCCCGAGCAGGCGGGCGGCGAGCAGGCCGTAGGCCGCGGTGAGCTCGGGCTCCTCCCGTGCCGCCTCCAGGGCCACGGCGCAGGCGCCCATCGCGTCGCGGATCTCGGCGCCGATGGGGGCGAAGACCGCGCCGATCAGCTCTTCCTTGTTCTGGAAGTAGCGGTAGAAGCTTCCCTTGGAGACGTCGGCCGCGCGCGCCACCTCGTCGATGGTGACCGCGTCGAGCCCGTCGGCCAGGAAGCGCGTGACCGCCGCCTCGCACAGGGCCCGCGTGCGGGCGAGGCGGTTCGCGTGGCGCCGGCCGCCCTCGGGTCCCGGGCGTTCCTCCGGCATCCTCGACGGAACGAACTCGCTGTGTGGCGGATCCTCTGTCCCCATGGCCTCGCCGTGCTAAACCGTGACTGAAGCGTACCGTGTTTCGGAGGACCGATGATCGGCATCCCGCTCGGCATGATCGTGGGGAACGGGGTGGAGTGGCTCGTGCACAAGCACCTGCTCCATGGGCGCGGGCGCCGCAAGGCCTCCTTCTGGTCCTTCCACTGGCACGAGCACCACCGGGAGGTGCGGCTGAACGACCACGTCGACCGCTTCTACCAACGGCCGGTGTTCGGGTGGCACGCCCAGGGCAAGGAGGCGCTGTCGCTGCTGGGCGGCTGCGTGCTGGTCACGCCCCTGTTCCCGGTGGCCCCCTTCTTCGTGGGCACCCTGTGGTGCTGGGCCGGGTACTACCACCACGTGCACAGGCGCTCGCACACCGATCCGGAGTGGGCGCGCCAGCACCTGCCCTGGCACTACGACCACCACATGGGGCCGAACCAGGACGCCAACTGGTGCGTCACCTTCCCCTGGTGGGACCACGTGCTCGGCACGCGCGAGCCCTACCTGGGCACCGAGCGTGAGGAGCGCGACCGGGCGCGGCGTCAGGAGCGGCTGGCGCGCAAGGCCGCCGCCGACGGCGCCCCTGCCCCTGCCCCTGCCCCTGCCTAGGCCGCGCCTCGCCACACCTTCATGAAGGCGTCGACGCCCACCATCCCGCCGTCGCCCAGCAGGGTCCAGTCGTTGTCGCCCTGCAGGGGCTCGCTCGACAGGATGAGGTGGTTCACGTAGCCGCTGCGCGTGGGCGCCTCGCACTCGGGGGCGAAGAAGGTGCAGGTCTCGCGGTCGGGGCAGCGCGTCTTCCAGGTGGACCAGTACAGGTCGCGCCCGCCCTGGTGTGCCGCCATCACCTGGCCGTCGGTGACCACCAGGGTGAGCAGCGCGTCGTCGACGCCCTCGCGGCCGTCGGCCACCTCGCGCACGCAGGCCACGGTGCGCTTGAGCGCCTCGGTGACGGCGGCCAGGGGCGTGCCCGCGCGGTCGAGGTCCACGTCGGCGGCCAGGAAGGTGAGGAAGAGGTGGAAGAGCAGCTCGGAGTCGGTGTCGCCGAGCACGAACCGCCGCAGCTTCGGGGCCACCTGGGCCTGCAGGTCGGCGCGGACGTCGGCGAAGGCGGGCACGTCGCCGTTGTGGGCCATCACCCAGCGGCCGTACTGGAAGGGGTGGCAGTTCAGGGTGTGCAGGTCGCCCTGCGTGGCCTTGCGCACGTGCGCCAGCACGGTCTGGCTGGTGACCACGCCGCTCACGCGGTGGAAGAGGTGGTCCGACAGGGCCGTGCCGGCGCTGCGGATCACGTGCGGTGCGCCCGACACGTAGTAGGCCACGCCCCACCCGTCGGGGTGCTGGCTGGACTGCACGGCGAGCGCGTTGTCGGCGCTGGCGAGGGAGCGGTGCACGTGGCTGTCGAGCACGCTGCGGAAGCCGAAGATGCGGCACATGGGCGGGCGCCTCCGCGGGATCGGGGGCTCGTAACGCCCGCGTGATGGGGGTGCAGGGCAGCGTGTGGGCGCCCCGTCAGCGCCACGCGAGGTCAGCCTCCACGGTGGTGGTGGTGCGGAGCGTGGCCGGGCCCCGCGCCGTCTCGGCGTGCATGAGGACCTCCTCGCGCTCGGTGCCCCGCCACGGACGCCCTGCGTCGTCGATCCACCAGGCGCCCTCGAGCGTGAGCTGGTCCGCCGCCTCCTGCGCCACGCCGGCGCGCCACGGCGCCGGGGGCAGCACGTCGGGGTCCCGGGACGCGCCGAAGGTCATGGTGGGCATGCGGTCGGGCTCGCGCGCGAGCGTGATCTGCACGGCGAGGCAGTCCTCCCCACGGGCGTCGGGGGTGCAGGGCGCGCGGCGGCTCGTCAGCGTGCCGTGGAGCGGTTGCCCGTGGTCGTCGAGCGACCACGTGGTGTGCGCGTGCCCGGGCTCGACCCGCGCGCCGCCGGTGAGCAGGAGCACGGCAGGCGGCCGCCACGGCCCGGCCTGCGTGCCCAGGAAGCGCAGCACGGCAGAGCGGAAGGACAGGCTGCCCAGGAAGGCCATCGCCTCGGGTCGCCCTCCCGTGGACCCGGGGCTCACGCGCTCCACCGCGGCGTCCAGGCGGGCGGAGGCCTCCGCGAGCAGCTCCGGATCGACGGCGTCCGACAGGGTGTGGTCCGGTCGCACGGTCCAGGCCATCCCGAACCCGGGCAGCAGCGTCAGCAGCAGGTCGCGGGCCTTGCTCGCGGGCAGGGGACCCTCCGGACCGAGGGAGGCGACCTCGTCGACCACGCGCACGCGCACGCGCACCTCGCGGCCCTCCGCCACGTCCCGGACCTCCACGTCGCCGCGCACCGTGAAGGCGAGCACCGAGGGCGCGGTGTCGCCCCCGACCACCTCCACCCGCCACCGCCAGGTGGCCTCGGCCGTCCCCGGCGGCCATGCCGCCGTGAGGGCGGGCGCGTCGGAGGCGGGGAGCTGGCTCGCGATCGACGGCGCGTCCTCGGCGGCCTGGACCGGGCCCGCGAGCAGCGCGACGCACAGGAGGGGCAGCTGACGTGCGCTCATCGCGCTCCCTCCGCGCTGCGCGCGAAGCGGAGGCCCACCACCGAGCTCCGCTGTCCGCCCAGGAAGGCCCGCTCGTCCCGCGCCCGCCCCCAGCCGCGGGAGGCATGCGTGGGGCCCTTGGCGAAGGCGGCGTGGGGACGGAGGTGGTCGGGCTCGTCGAGGGTGGCGCGGTCGCCCCACACCCACTCCGCCACGTTGCCGACGAGGTCGTGGATGCCCTGGGCGGACGGAGGGAAGGTGCCCACGGGGGACGGCCCCGCGTAGCCGTCCTCGCAGGGCGGTGGCGCGTCCTTCGCGCGCCATCCCCGCGGCTCGGCGAGGTTGGCCCGGGCGCAGGCCCCCGGGTCGTCGGGCGGCGGCAGCAGCGTCGGGTCGGCCGCGAGGGCCTGGAGCCACTCCGCCTCCGTGGGCAGTCGCCAGCCGTCGGCCCGGCGGTCCCAGGTCACCTCGCCGTCCGCGATCCGGTAGGCGGGGCGCAGGCCGTCCCGGCGCGAGAGCAGGTTCGCCACCCAGGCCGCCTCCGCGAAGGAGATGCAGGTCGCGGGGAGGTCGTCCCCGGACCCGGCCGCGGGGGAGGGGCGGTCGTCGTCCAGCAGATCGAGCACGCCCATGCCGGGATGCCGAGGACGGGCTCCGCCGCAGCCGCCCTCCGGGTCGTCGGTGACCCAGGGACGGGTGGGCAGCCAGGAGGCCCACTGGTCGCGGCGCAGCTCGTGGGTGGCGAGGAGGAAGGGGGCCACGTCCCGGTCCAGGCCCTCGGCGCCTGGCTGGGCACGCCCCTTTCCGTCGGTGGGTGGGGGCAGGTGGACCCTCCCGCCGGGGATGGCGGCCACGGCCACCGAGGGCGGGCGGTCGACGGGCGGCACCGTGCGCGCCTCGGACCAGCCCAGCGTGCCGTGGGACGTGAGGGTGCGATCGACCTGCCAGACGTGGCGTCCCGAGGCGTCGGCGCGGGCCACGCGGGTGCGTATCGTGCGCTCCACCGACCACGGCTGCAGCGTCGCAGGCCGCAGCACCGCCACGGTGCGCACCTCGGCCTGCACCACCGGCCGCGCGCGCGGGGCGTCCTCGGGCACGGGTCCCACGGGGGTCCAGGTGGCCAGGAGCTGCTGCACGTGGCTGGGCACCGGCACCGCGACCACCTCGATCCGCACGCAGTCCTGGGGTCCGTCGGGGGCGCAGGGGACCTCGGCCACCGGGCCGCCGGTGGCCGAGAACGGCATCGGACGGCCCTCGAGCGGGTCCATCTCCTCCACCGTGAACGTTCTCTGTGCGCCCACGGCCAGCGGCGCGCCCACCCAGGCCGTGGCGAGGGTGCGCGCCTCCTTGTCGGCCAGGTGGCGGAGCAGCTCCAGGTGCCGATCCGGCGCGGAGACCCGTCGGAACCCACGGACCGCGTCGGGCGCCGCGCCCTCCAGCTCCGCGGCGAGGGCCTCCTGGCGGTCACGGACGCGGTGGAGCGCCTCCGCGCCATCGGCGATGCCGGTCACCGTGCCGTCCGCCGCGCGCCGCAGGACGTACGGCACCTCGAAGGTCAGGGCGAGGAGGGCGAGGTCGAGGGGTTCGACGGTCAGGTCCTCGCCCGCAGGACCCGTGCGCGAGGCGGTCCACGTCGAGGCGCCCACATGGACGTCGAGACCGTTCCCGGCCGCCCGGAGGGTCAGCGGCATCTCGGTGGTGGTGTGCAGCGCGGTGCCGGCGAGGTGGTCCTGCGTCGACGACGTGCCGTGCTCGACCAGCGCGAGGTCGGGAGGCCAGGCGAAGTGCCACGTCGGACCCGCGGACGGCAGCACCGGCATCCCCGTGGAGAGGGCTGCGGGCGACCAGCGGGCCCGTGCGTGGGCCAGCGCCTCGTCGCGGGGGTCGGGGTCGTCGTACGGATCGGGACGCCGGGGGACGAGCGCGTGCAGGCCGTCGCGGGTGTGCCCGCCCGTGCCGGCCAGCGTGGCGCCGAGGGCCTCCACGTCCACGATCCACGCGGCCGCGGCGTCGGCGACCGCCTCGGCGGCCTGGGCCTCCTCCGGCGCGCGGGGGACGGCCAGGCGGGCCCTGCGCGCGGCGGCCTCTGCCCGGTCGAGCGCGCCCGACATCAGGGCGCGCGCGGACCACGGCGAGTCCGCGCGCCACCGGTCGGTGAAGGTCAGGCCGAGGTCCTCGTCTTGGCCGTGGAAGTAGCGGTCCATGGCGTCGGAGCCGCGGGCCATGCCGCGGGCCACCCCGGTCCACAGCCAGGCCTCCGGGTCCTCGGGCAGGGCGCGACGGGCCGCCTCGGCGTGCACCAGGGCCTCGGCGAGGCGGGCGTCGGTCTCGGGCGCGTCGTGCGGGAAGCTGCCCCAGCCCAGGCGTGCGAGGGCCCGCGTGACCCGCTCCACGAGCACCACGCGCGCCTCCACGTCCTGCGCCGCGGTGGGCAGGGCGTCGTCGGGATCGCCAGGGCGTGCGGCCCAGGGCGCCAGGGTCCACGGATCCCGCGTGTCCCAGGTGCGGAGGGCCACCACGTCGGGCCAGTTGGCGACCAGCTCCTCGGCCTTCTCGCGCGCGGGGGTGGGAGGCGGCGAGGTGGTCACCAGGCGGACCGGATCCGGCAGCACCCCGGGGCGCGCGAGGTCGGCGGGCGTCCCGTCCCAGCTCGAGGCCACCGGCACCGAGGCGGCCGGGGACCGCACGGACGCGAGCCACACCCGCGCGAGCAGGAGGTCGCGGGTGCCCGGGGCGAGCGCCTCGGCGTCCTCGAGGAGCCCGACGAGGTCGGCGACCCGCTGGTCCGTGGTGGGCACGGCATCCGCGGCGTTCGACGGCCCCGTCGCCGCGCGCGCGCAGGCCACGCCGAGGATCACCGCGAGGAGGCAGACGGCCGGGGGAGCCCGCCGCGGCATGCAGGTTCCGGGGTCGCCCTGCCGCCCTGCGTCCATCCGCGCCCCCGTGGATGCCTCCAGTGTGCCGTGCCGCCGCACGGTGCGAAGCCCGGGGGGGCAGACCGCACACACCCGTGACATGCGCCGGGGCGGCGTCAGCGCCGGGGCGGACGCTTCTGGAGCTTGCGCTGCAGGCTGCGGCGGTGGATGCCGAGGCGGCGCGCGGTCTCGCTGATGTTCCCGCCGGTGTCGGACAGCACGCGCTGGATGTGCTCCCACTCGGCGCGCGCGAGGCTCGGTGCCTCGTAGGCCGTGCTGGGTTCCTGCGGGTCGCCCTCGCCCCGCTCGAAGGCGGCGAGCACGTCGTCGGCGTCGGCGGGCTTGGGCACGTAGTGGTGGGCGCCCAGACGCATCGCGTCGATGGCGGTGGCGATGCTGCCGTAGCCCGTGAGGAGGACCACCTTGGTGGTGGGGTCGATGCGCTTGAGCTCGCGCAGCAGCTCCAGTCCGGTCATGCCCTCCATGCGCAGGTCGACCACGGCGAGCTCGGGGCTGTCGGCGCGGGCCAGCTCCAGCGCGGTGGCGCCGTCGGGGGCGGTGCGGACCTCGAGGCCCCGCTTGCGCAGGGCCTTCGCGAGGCGCTCGCGCAGGATCTCGTCGTCGTCGACCAGCAGGAGGGTGCGCTCGGCGTCGCTCACGTCGACCTCGCGGTGCGGGGGAGGGTGAAGGTGGCACGGGTGCCGGTGCCGGGCGTGGAGGCATGGGCGAGACGACCGCCCACCCGCTCCACGACGGCGCGCGCGAGGAAGACGCCCAGGCCCATCCCCCGCCCCGTCGGCTTGGTGGTGAAGAAGGGCTCGCCGAGCCGGGCGAGCGTGGTGTCGTCCATGCCGGCCCCGTGGTCCACCACCTCGAGCCGGAGGCCGTCGGGGGTGGTGGTGGCGTGCACCTCCACGGCGCCGTCGGAGGCGTCCAGGGCGTTGCGCAGCACGGCCCGCAGGGCCTGGGCCAGGGACCGCGGGAAGGTGGTGAGCCGTGCGTCGGCGGCCTCGCCCAGCACGAGGTCCACGCGGGCGCGCTCGGTGAGGCCGTCGAGGGCGGCGTCCACCAGGGTGGCGAGGCGCACCTCCTCCGGGGCCTCCCCGCCCGGCTCCCCCGAGCCGGCACGCAGCTGGTCGAGGATGCCGCGGCAGCGATCCACCTGCTCCCGGATCAGCCGCAGGTCGTCCTGGGCGTCCGAAGGCGCGGCCACCGCGCGCAGCTCCTGCTCGAGCTCCCGCGCGGCGATGGCGATGGTGGACAGCGGGGTGGCGAGCTCGTGGGCGGCGCCGGCGGCGAGGGTGGCCAGGCCGGCGAGGCGCTCGCTGCGCAGGGCCTGGGCGCGGGCGTCGGCGAGGGCGCGCTCCCGATCGGCGAGCGCGCGGGTGACCCGGGTGGTGAAGGTGGTGATGCCCGCGGCGGCCAGGGCATAGGCCAGCCACATCCCTCGCAGGTGGGTGCTCATGTCGTGGGCGTCGTGGCCCGGGTGGCCGTCGTGGATCGAGCGCAGCGGCATGTGCGCGACGAAGAGCATGCCGTACAGCCCGGTGGAGGCCGCCGCGAGGGCCACCGCGTACCGGGGCGGGAGCGCCGCCGCCGCCAGGCTGATGTGCACCAGGTACACCACGGCGAAGGGGTTCTGCGGACCGCCCGTGAGGTACAGCACGCCGGTGAGCAGGAGGGCGTCGAGGGCGAGCAGCGCGGCCACCGTCGCGTCGTCGCGCGCGCGCCCCGACCCCCACAGGGAGGGGGCCACCGCCGACACCAGCCACACCCCGAGGAGCGCCGCGAGCGCGCCGGTGGGCAGCACCAGCTCCAGCCACCAGCCGCTGAAGCCCACCAGCGCCGCGATGCCCAGCACGGCGCCGGTGCGCACGCGCATCAGCCAGTCCAGGTCCAGGGCAGGGCGGTCGGCGCTCACAGGTCCACCACCACGGCGAGCGTGGCACCCACGCCCTCGCGCGTGCCCTCCGATCCGCCCTGGGCCACCGGAACCGGCACGGCCAGCTGCACCAGCCAGTCCGGGGACGGGGACAGCAGCAGCGCCGGCGTGAGCTGCACCAGCCAGCCGCCCGTGTCGGGCTCGGCGATCTCGTCCATCGCATCGGCCGCCGACACGCGGGCGTCGACCGCGAGGCGGGGCGCGACCACGTGGTGGGGCTGCCACTGCACCGCCACGGTGGCGAGGCCCGCCACGCCGGGCCTGCGACCCTCGAACCCGATGGTGCTGGACCTCAGCGTGGCGGAGGCGAAGCTGGACCACGCGCCGTGGAAGCCGCCGTACCAGCCCCCGAACACGGGCGTGACGGCGCCCGCGCCCACCTGCACGTCCTTCGAGGCGAGGCTGCCGTCCTCCCGCCGGATCGCGGCGCCGGTCGGCAGCTCGAGGCCCGCCACGAGGCCGCCGAGGTGGCTGCGCAGCCGGCTGGTGCCCACCACGAAGCGCGCGCGCAGCTCGGCGTCGCCGAGACCGGTGCCCCGCTGTTCGGACAGGTCCCCGGGGCGCCGGGCCTGCGTGACGAGCGGCACCGTGCCGCTCAGCACCACCCAGCGGGCGGCCGTCCACGACACCGCCAGCTCACCGCGGATCTGGTCGACCACGGCCTCGTCCTGCTCGCGTTCCCAGCGGTAGGCCACCTGGGAGGCCAGCCGCACGCGCCCCGCCGTGGGCTTCTCGAGGCCCATGGAGGTGAGCGTGGGATCGCCGGCGGCGCAGGTGGCGCACGCCCAGGCGGGGTGGCCCAGCACCCAGGCGAGCGCGAGGGGGATCATGCCTGCTCCGGGGCGCACGGGGGTATGGCAGGGCGTCCCGGCCTGCCACGCGGCGCATCGTCGCAGGAGACGGGGCTACTGCAGGAGCGTGACGGACCAGGCCTCGAAGGGGCCGTCCACGTCGTCGCCGTAGCGGAGCTGCAGCTGCACGCGACCGCGCGCCGTCTCGTACTCGCGCAGGCCCTCGCAGACCGCCGCCGGCTCACAGGTGAAGGGGTGGCCGTCGAGGAGCTCGCCCGTGGTGCCCGAGGTGTGCACGCCCTGGTGCATCGCGTCCTCGTCCTCGTTGCTCCAGGTGTAGGAGAAGGGCGTGCCCGGCGTGGCCTCTCGGCTCTCGATCACCTCGACGAGCTCGTAGGACAGGATGCCCTTGCCCGACACGTCGGTGCCGGTGGTGCGCAGCACGCTCAGGGTCTCGTAGCGTCCCCACGTGGGCGACCACCCGGCGATCTCCTCCCGGAACACCCCGGGGCGCGGCTCGTCGGGCGCCCGGATCAGCGGGCAGAGCTGCAGCGTCTTCACCACGCAGGGCGTGAGGAAGTGGTCGACCTCGAGCTCGAGCGGCTTGACCGTGCAGCCGGCGAGCAGGATCGTGGCGACGGCCCGCGCGCGGCCTGGAGCGGAGTTCATGGGCGTCCTCGCCGGAGGCGGTGGTGGCCTCCTGTTCCCCTGCTCGCACACTATGGCACGACCGACCACGGACCGGCGGGAGACGTCGCAGCGGTTTAGCAGCCGTCCGACAGGAGGCGTGATGGCGCTCGACATGTCGGAGCGGATGTTCTTCGTGCTGGGTGCGCCCCGTTCGGGCACCACGCTGCTGATGCGCATGCTCAACGTGCACCCCGACATCGCCACGCGTCCCGAGCCGCACCTCCTCACGCCGCTCGCGCACCTGGGCTTCGACGCCTACGTCGACAAGGCCCCCTACGACCCCTTCCAGGCCGCCCAGTCCGCGAAGGCCTTCGTCGCCGATCTGCCCGGGGGCGAGGCCACCTACCGGGAGGCCCTGCGTGCCTACACCGACACGCTGTACGGCGGGATGCTGGAGCCCACGGGCAAGCGCTTCTTCCTCGACAAGACGCCGGCCTACAGCCTGATCCTGCCCTTCCTCCGGTCGATCTACCCGGACGCGGTCTTCGTGGTGCTCACGCGCCACCCCTTCGCCATCTTCTCCAGCTTCGCCGCCTCCTTCTTCGACGACGACTGGGAGGCCGCGCACGCCTTCAACCCGGTGGTGGAGCGCTACGTCCCTGCGCTGGCCAGCTTCGTCCGCGACCCGGGCGTCACGCGCTTCCACCACGTCCGGTACGAGGACCTCGTGGCCGATCCCGAGCGGGAGCTCCGCGCGATCTGCGCGGCGGCGTCGATGCCGTACCTGCCCGAGATGATCGACTACGGCAGCAAGGAGGTGGAGGGCACCGGTCTCGGCGACCCCATCGGCGTGGCCCAGGACACCCGGCCCAACACGAAGTCGCTGCACAAGTGGGCCCGCCAGGTGGCCCACAACCCCGAGCGCATCGCCCTGCTCCAGCGCATGCTCGCGCCGCTCACCGACGAGGATCTCGCCGTCTTCGGCTACGACCGCGACAGCCTCTGGGCGCCCCTGGCCGAGGTGGACGAGGCGAAGGCCGCCGCCGCGCAGCACAAGGCGAGGAAGTGGGACCGCCACCACCTCGAGCGGCGTGCCCTGGTGTGGCTGCGCAAGGACATCCACCAGCGCTGGTACGGCCGGTGGCTCGCCCGCTTCCGCTTCTACGCCGACGTGCTGCTCCGCGAGTGACGGCCGCGGGCGTCGCGGCGGCTCCGGCCTACGGACCCTCGCCCGTCTGCAGGCGCCAGAGCGCGGCGTAGGCGCCGTCGCGGGCGAGGAGCTCCTCGTGGGTGCCGCTCTCGACGAGGCGCCCGGCCTCCAGCACGTGGATCGCGTGGGCGTGGCGCACGGTGGAGAGGCGGTGGGCCACCACGAGGGTGGTGCGGCCCCGCGTGGCGGTGCGCAGCGACCGCTGGATCGCCGCCTCGGTCTCGTTGTCGACCGCGGACGTGGCCTCGTCGAGCACGAGCACCAGCGGGTCCCGGTACAGGGCCCGCGCGAGGGCGATGCGCTGCCGCTGCCCGCCCGACAGCTCCGCGCCGCGCTCGCCCACCCGGCTGTCGTAGCCGAGCGGCGTGGCCGCCACGAAGTCGTGCGCCTCCGCCGCGCGCGCGGCCGCCTCGACGCGGGTGCGATCGGGCGCGGCGTCCCCGTACGCGATGTTCTCGGCCACCGTGCCGTCGGTGAGGAAGGGATCCTGCGCCACGTACCCGACGCGCGCGCGCACCGAGGCGGGGTCGAGCGTGGCCAGATCGCGGCCGTCCAGCTCCACCCTGCCCGCGTCGGGGCGCACGAAGCCCAGCAGCAGCTTGAGCAGCGTGGACTTGCCGCCGCCGGTGCCGCCCACGAGCGCCACGGTGTGGCCCGCGGGCACGACCAGATCGACGCCACGCAGCGCCGGACGCCCGTCGTAGGCCACCTCCACACCCACGAAGCGCAGCGCGCCCTGCGCGTCGGCCGGCACCTCGCCGTCGGGACGCGGGGGCAGCGGCGTGTCGAGCAGGTCCATCACCCGGTCCACCGACGCCATGGCCCGCTGGTACAGGTCGGTCATGTCGGCCAGCCGGGTCATGGGCCAGAGCAGGCGCTGCGTGAGGTAGACGAGCGCCGAGTAGACGCCCACGCCGAGGCTGCCGTCGAGCGTCTTCCATCCGCCGTACAGCAGGGTGGTGACGAAGCCGGTGAGCACGGCCATGCGGATGACCGGCGTGATGGCGGCGCTGAAGCGGATGGCCTCGGCGTTGGCCGTCCGGTAGCCGTCCGACACCCGGCGCACCTCCTCGGCCTCCAGCGCCTCGGCCGTGTAGGCCTGGATCGTGGCCATGCCGGCGAGGTTGTTCGTGAGGCGGTCGCTCACCGAGGCCGCCGCCTCCCGCGCCGCGGCGTAGCGGGGCTCCAGCCGACGCTGGAACCAGAAGGCGCCCACGAGGATCAGCGGGATGGGCAGGAAGGCCAGCACCGCGAGGTCGGCCGTCACGGCGAAGAAGACGCCGCCGATCAGCACCGACGACACCGTGACCTGGATGAGGTCGTTGGCGCCGGAGTTCAGGAAGCGCTCGACCTGGTGGATGTCCTCGTTGAGCAGGGCCATCAGGCGGCCGCTGCGTGCGCGGCTGACGTGGTCGGGCGGCAGGGCCTGCACGTGGGCGTAGGCCGCCTGCCGCAGCTCGTGCTGCAGGTCCTGCGCCAGGCGCCGCCAGCGCAGCTGGTACAGGTACTGGAACAGGGACTCGCAGCCCCACACGCCCACCGTGATCACGGTGAGCAGGGCGAGCTGCTGCTTGGGGT
Source organism: Alphaproteobacteria bacterium (assembly GCA_020632955.1). GTDB lineage: Bacteria > Myxococcota_A > UBA796 > UBA796 > JACKEO01. The sequence goes on along the minus strand of JACKEO010000002.1, from coordinate 134,384 downwards.
CCACCAGGCCCAGGCCCGCGAGGAAGGAGTCCTCGTGGTTCACCACGATGTCGACGGCCACCCCGATGAGCAGCTCGGGGAGGACGTCGAAGACCTTGTTCAGGACCGAGAAGACCACCGCCCCGGCGGCATCGGCGCGGTAGGGGCGCGCGAAGCCGGCGAGGCGGTGGAGGGGATGCGCCGGACGGGGCGTGCTCAGCCGATCTTGCCCTTCACGCCCTCGAGCGTGGCGGCCATGCCCTCGTCGCCGTCCTCCCAGTTGGCCTGGCAGACGTTGCCGCTGCTGGCGACGTACTGGGCGGCCTTCAGCGTGCGGAAGACCTCGGCCACGTTGCGGCCGATGGGCAGGAAGTTGATCGTGGCCGACTGCACGGTGCCCTCGGGGTCGATCACGAAGACGCCGCGCAGGGCCACGTCGCCGTTGAGCACGTCGTAGGCGGCGGCGATGCGACCGCCGAGATCCGACAGCAGCGGGTAGGACAGCTCGCCCACGCCGGCCTCGGAGCGCGGGGTGCGCGTCCAGGCGAGGTGGGTGTGGACGCTGTCGACGCTCACGCCGACGATCTCGGCACCGGCCTCGCGGAACTGCGCCGCGGCGTCGTCGAAGGCGACGATCTCGGTGGGGCACACGAAGGTGAAGTCGAGCGGGTAGAAGAACAGGACGAGCCACTTGCCCTTGTAGTCGTCGAGGCTGACGTCCTTGATCTCGCCGTGGAGGGCCGCCTTGCCGGCGAAGGAGGGGGCCTTGTTCCCGATGACGCTCATGGGTGCTCCTGGGTGGTGCGGGGCCCCTGGTGCGGGCCCGGTTCGTGAGGGGGGTCGCGAGGCCGCGACGGAAAGACGCGGGATGTAAGGCCCGGCCGGACTGCACGCACGTGCCGTGCTGGCCATGAATCGTCAACGATCCCGGGCGGGCGGCGCGGTCCGGCCGGGCTTGCCGCCGGGGACGAGGTGCCTACACGTCGCGTCCTGCGGGCCGCCACGGGTCCGCTCCCGGAGGACCCCATGAGCGCCCAGCAGCACGGCTTCAAGGCAGAGGTGCAGCAGCTCCTCGACCTGATGATCCACGCGGTCTACAGCAACCGCGACGTCTTCCTCCGCGAGCTCGTCAGCAACGCCGCCGACGCGCTGGACAAGGTCCGCTTCCTGGGGCTCACCCACGACGACCTCGTCCCCGCGGGCCACGATCCCGCGGGCATCCGCCTGGAGATCGACGCCGAGGCCCGCACCCTGGTGGTGGAGGACGACGGCGTCGGGATGACGCTCGACGAGGCCGTGGAGAACCTCGGCACCATCGCGCACTCCGGCACCAAGGCCTTCCTCGCCCGCGCGAAGGAGGGCGGCGGCGACCTGCCGAAGCTCATCGGGCAGTTCGGCGTGGGCTTCTACGCCTGCTTCATGGTGGCGGAGCAGGTGGTGGTGGAGTCCCGCTCCGCGTCGGGCGGCCCGGGCGTGCGCTGGAGCTCGAAGGGCGACGGCACCTACGAGGTGGAGGAGGCCGACAAGGAGCACCGCGGCACCCGCATCACGCTGACGCTGCGCGAGGACGCCGCCGAGTACGCCGAGGAGGCCACGCTCCGGCGCATCGTGCGCGAGCACTCCGCCTACCTCGCCTGGCCGATCCTCCTCGGCGACGCCACGATCAACACGGCCCGTGCGATCTGGGCGCTGCAGCCCTCGGAGGTCACCGACGAGGAGGCCAACGCCTTCTACCGGATGCAGACCTTCGACTTCGAGGATCCGTTGCTGCGGGTGCACTTCCACGTCGACACGCCGCTGCAGTACAGCGTGCTGCTCTTCGTCCCGCGAGCCCGCCCCTTCGACCTGTACCACCCCGATGCCGCCAAGGGGCCGCGCCTGTACGCGCGCCGCGTGCTCATCGAGGAGCACGCCTCGAGCCTGCTGCCCGACTGGCTCCGCTTCGTGCGCGGCGTGGTCGACAGCGAGGACATCCCGCTCAACGTCAGCCGCGAGATGGTGCAGAAGACGCCCATCGTGCGCAGCATCCGCGACGCGCTGGTGAAGCGTCTCCTCAAGGAGCTCGGTCGCCTCGCCGACCAGGACGCCCCCGAGGAGGGCGAGCACCCCTACACCACCTTCTGGAAGGCCTTCGGTGCGCTGCTGAAGGAGGGCTACTTCCACGAGCGCACCAGCCTGGGCGACCGGCTCCTCCCCCTGCTCCGCTTCGGCACGGTGCAGCAGGGCGACGCGCTGGTGAGCCTCGACGCCTACCGCAAGGCCATGCCGCTCGGGCAGGACACCATCTGGTACCTCACGGCCCCCAGCCGCGAGGCGGCGCTCGCCAGTCCCCACCTCGAGGCCTTCCGCAAGAAGGGCTGGGACGTCCTGGTGCTCACCGATCCGGTGGACGAGTGGTTCGTGCAGGCGCTCACCGAGGTGGACGACGTCCCGGTGAAGGCCATCAGCCGCGGCGAGCTGGAGCTCGACGAGGACGAGGCCGACGAGGCGGCGCCCAAGGCCGACCTCAGCGAGCTCGCGCCGTGGCTCCAGGAGCTCTACGGCGGGGCCGTGCACGCGGTGCGGCCCTCCTCGCGCCTCACCGACTCGCCGGCCGTGCTGGTGGACGCCGAGGACGGCGTGTCGGCCCACATGGAGCGCATCCTGCGCCAGGCCAACCAGGAGGTGCCCGCCGCGAAGCGCTCGCTCGAGCTCAACGTGAAGCACCCGCTCATCGTCGACCTGGCCACGCTGCACGCCCGCGGGGCCGGCGCCGAGGCCGAGACGATCGCGCGCCTGATCCTCGACGAGGCCAAGCTCCTCGACGGTTCGCACGAGGATCCCACGGGCGTGGGGCGCCGCCTGCAGGACCTGCTGCAGCGCGCCGCCCGCCAGTGGGCCGAGACGCCGCCGCCGGCCTGACGCCTGACGGGCCAGGCTGTCGGCGGTGCTGACGCCGCCTGCGCGTGGCAGGCGCTCGGGGTCAGCGCGCCGTCTCGGCCAGGCTCCACCAGATCGCCCGGGCCGCGGCGACGTGGCCGGCCACGTCGTCGGAGCACGCCCCCAGGTCCTTCACGCCCGGCTTCTTCGCGTTGCCGGCCGACCACACCTGCTGGCGGTCGCCCACCGACAGGATCCAGGCCTTGCCCACCGGGATGCGGCGGAGGGCGGGGTACTGGGAGGGCGGCACGATCCACCCGAGCTTCATCGCCACGTCGCGGAGGATGGCGAGCCGGCCCGGGCGCATCGTGTCGTCGACGGTGAGCGCCGCGAGCGGCACCTCGACGTCGCCGCGGCGTGCCTGCACCAGCGCCACGCCACGGTTCCGGTCGGCGCTGCGCACCTTGGTGCGGGCCATCCCGTCCTCCGTCTTGACGAGCACGGTGGCCCCACGGAGGGCCTCGGTGGTCACCAGCGACGCGGGAATGGGGGGAGCCGCCATGTCGGGACCCGGGGACGCGGGGGGCGTGGGGGCTGCAGGCCGCACACACACCACCGAAGGTCTACCACCGGAGCGCGCTCGCTGTGGCAACAACGCCGCGCACCACCGTGCCGAGGCGCTCGGGATCCAGGGGCGCCTGCTGCACCTCGAGGGCCGCGTCGGTGAGGCGCAGCGGCACCTCCTCGGCCAGGGCGAGCAGCGCGCGGCGGGCCTCGGGACCCAGGATCTGCACGATGACGCGGGGATCGTAGCCCTGCACGACGAAGGCCTCGTCGAACACGGGATCGCCCAACGCGATGTCCTGGCCGTGGCGCCGCAGGGGCCGGCGATGGTCCTCGGGCCACACGCGCAGGCCCGTGGGGGGATGCGGCGGGAGCCAGGCGCGCACGTCGGCGCACCACCCTGCCCCCTGGCGCACGGGCACCACGTGCACCTCCACCTCGCCCAGCGTGCCGTGCAGCGCGGGTCGCCCGGGATCGAGCACCAGCCCCAGCTCGCCCGCCAGCGCACCCCAGGCCGGGATCAGGTGCGTCAGCGCGGCGGGCGCGGGCATCGCGGCGCGCGCCTGCTCCAGCGCCTCCGCCAGGCGTCGCAGCGAGGCCACCAGCTCGGTCAGCGCGCGATCGGACGGCGGGGGGCGGCGAAGGCGGGCCTGGATCCCGTCATCGGTGAGCTGGACCTCGGCCGTGCGGCCCAGCAGGTCCTCGAGCGCGTCGCGCACGCCGTCGGTGAACAGGGTGCGCGCCCGATCCGCCTCGGCGGCGCGCACGGCGATCGCGTCGTCGAGCGTGGGGTCCCCGACCGTGATCTCCCCGGCGCGACCGCGTCGCCACCGGGTGAGTCGACCGTCCACGCGGCGCACGTCGAGGCCCAGGCCCAGCGGCGTGGACAGGTCGAGCAGCGCACGCACCTCGGGGGTGCGACGTCCGCGGCGGGTGGCGCCGTCCACCGTGCCCACGAAGAGGCGCCGGCGGTCGAGGTGGCCCTGGATGGAGGTGCCCCGCGTGTCGGCCTCGAGGCCGAGCTTCCAGGCCACGTTCCGGTAGGCGCTGGCCGCCGCGAGGGGCCGCATGCCCCGGCGCGCCGCCACGGCGAGCAGCAGGAAGGGCAGCGCGAAGCCCGTGAGCAGGCAGAGGAGGTTGCCGAGCGACACCGAGGGCCAGTCCACCGCAGGCCCTCAGGGCGTGGCGGCGGCCCGCCGGGCGCCGCGCGCGACGGCTCCGGCGACCCTGGCCATCAGAAGGCGATCACCAGGCCGCCGCCGATGGAGGGCTGGAAGCCGATGGTCTGCACGCGCGGGTCGATGCGCGGCCAGGCCTGGCCCGTCCAGAAGCCGAGGGCCACGTCGAGGTTCAGCCCGAAGTTGCGGGCGAAGAAGATGTCGAAGCCGCCGCGGAGCCGCGCGCCCAGGGTGAGCCCGCCGGTGGCGGGCTCGATCACCGCGAGGTTGCCGTCCACGCCGAGGTAGGGCTGGAAGCGGCCCTCCTTGAAGCGGTAGAGCAGCCCCAGGTTGATGGGCACGAGCGTGCTCGTCTGCACGGTGAGGCCGTCGGCGCCGCAGGCGGGGTTGTCGACCTGGTTGAGCTCGCTCACGGTCTCGACGCAGCGGCTGACGAACAGCGCGCTCACGCCCGCCGTGATGAACAGGCCGTTCACCGTGCGGACCTGCAGCTCGCCCCCCACGCCGGCGAAGTGGAAGATCGAGTAGTTCGCGTAGGCGCCGCGCACGGGGATGTGGACCCGGCGCCAGCGGTGCGGGTCGTCGTTCTTCTTCGTGGTGCTGCTCCGCGTGCTGCGGGGCGCGGGCTCGTCGAGGTCGGCGCTGGCGACGGCGTCCTCCTCCTCGAAGTCGTCCTCCTCCTCCCAGAACCGGGTGGGCGGCGGGGCAGGCGCAGGGGCCGGCGCCGGAGCCGCCTCCGCGGTGCCGCCGCCGTAGCTGATGTCGGAGGCGTCGCTCTCGAAGGAGAACATCGACGGATCGAACTCCGCCGGCGGCGTCTCGGGCTCGGGCTCGGGCGGCGGCGGGGCCACGATCTGGCGATCGACCGCGCGGGCCGAGCCGGAGCGCAGGGCCTCGGGCGGCGGCGCCGGCGGGGCGGCCACCACCGTGGGCCCGGCCACCACCACGGCGTCGTCGCCGAACTCGTCCGCCTCGAAGTCGAGCCCGGCCATGGGCTGCTCGTCGCGCCGGCGCGGGGCCTCGCCGGTGACCGTCTCGACGAGGATCGGGGTGATCTCGTCCACGAGCGAGGCCGGGTCGGCCGACACGCCGTAGGTCTTCCGCCGGAGCGTCTTGCCCGCCGCCACGTCGAAGAGGAGCAGGTCCACCGTGAGCAGCTCGCCCGCCTGTTCCACCGTGCCGGTGAGGAGGCGATCGGCGCGTGCGCCCTTGGCGATGCCCGACAGGCACGAGCTCGACGTGAGGCAGGAGGTGCGCAGGGAGGGCGGCACGGGGTCGATCTCGACCACCTCGTCGACGCCCTGCATGAACTCCAGCTCGGACGACATGAGGCTGAAGAGGTCGGCGATGCGCTCGGGCTTCACGTTCTTCAACGGAAGGAGCGGCGTGATCGCGAGCGTGTCGGCCAGGGCCGGCGCGGGTGCGGACAGGCCCAGCGCCAGGAGCGCGGCGGCGGGCGCCAGGACGCGCCAGGAGCGCGTCGTGACGGGCGTCGGAGCGGGGTGGGAGCTGCTCATGTTCCTTCCGGCGGAGCGGTCGCCGGTATAACCCGAGGGTCCGGCGCTTCGTGCCCGGAAAGGGTCAGGATGCAGGCCGACGACCGACAGCGCTGGAGCGCCGGCCTGCCCTGGGCGGCGCTGGGGGGCGCGGCGCTCGGCGCGGCAGACGCGGTGCGGGTCGGCGTGGGGCACCGGCTCGGCCTCGGTGCGCCCGGATGGGCGGGCCTGTCCGGTGCGGCGGTGCTGCCGTCCGCCGGGGCGGCGCTGCTCCTCGCCCTCCTGCTGGCCTGGCGTCCCTGGACCCGGGATCGCTGGACGGCGGTGCTCCTCGGGGCCGCCCCGTCCGCGGCCCTGCTCTCCGCCGTCACGGTGCAGGAGCTGCCCGGGGTGCCGGAGCAGGCCGTGCTGCCCACGGCGGCGGGGCTGGGCCTGCTCGCCGGGATCGCGGTGGCGCGGCTGCTGCGCGGGCTTCGCGCGCTCCGGGTGATCCTCGCGGCCGTCGTCCTCGGGGCGCCTGTCCTCGCGGGCCAGACGGGACGCGTGCTGCTGTCGCCCGGGGTGTCCGGCGGGGCCGATCATCCCGACCTCCTCCTCGTCACGGTCGACGGGCTGCGCCCCGACCGCCTGGATGCGCCGGGCGAGCTGCCGTCGCTGGCGCGCCTCGCGGCCGAGGGCACCCGCCTCGAGGCGCTGGTGGCGCCGGGGAGCGCCCCCGACCGCGCGGCCGACGACCTGCTCCACGCCCGCCCCGTGGCCGGGGGGGTGGGGGATGCCGAGGGGCTGCTGCAGGGGCTGGTGGACGCCGGGTACGTGGTGGGGGTCTTCCTGCCGCGGCCCTGGGACCTGCCGGCGCTGGCCCCCGCCCAGGTGCTCGACGACGACCCGGGGTGGCCCGTGGGCGTGGGGCGCACGCTCCTCGGACGGACCCTGGCCCGCGCCGGCGTGCTCCAGCCCGCGCGGTCGCGCCGCGCCGACGAGGTGGCGGCGCGCGCGCTGCGCTTCCTGGGTCGTCGGGGCGGGCGGCGCGCAGCCTGGGTGCACCTCGAGGATCCGCTGCCCCCCTACGCGCCCGTGGCCCCGTTCGACGTCCGCTTCGATCCGGGCCGCGACCCGGCGGCCCCGGGTGCCCGACCCCTCGGGGATCGGGCCGCGATGGATCCCGGGCACGCGGGGGCGCTCGACGCGCTCACGGACGTGGCCTGGGTGCGCGGGCGCTACCTCGCGGAGGTGGCGGCCGTGGACGCCGCGGTGGGGAGCCTCCTCGCCGCGGTCGACGCCGAGGGGGGCAGCGGCGGCACCCTCGTCGTGCTGGCGGGGCTCCGCGGCAGCGCGCTCGACGACGGTCCCGTGTGGTTCGGCGCGGGCGGGCCCCTCAGGCCGGCGCGGGTGGACGTGCCCGGGGTGCTGCGCTGGCCGGGGCACGTGCCCACGGGCGGACGGGTGCGGTCGCCCGCGGAGCTCGCGGACCTGGGCGCCACCGTGCGCGATCTGCTGGGGCTGCCCCTGGGCACGTCCACCGCGCCCTCGCTGCGCGCCACCTACGAGGACCGCGGGCTCGCACGGAGCGTCGCGCGGGCCGTCGAGGGCCCGTCGGCGCTGGTCCGCACCCGGGGCGCCTTCCTCTGGTGGACGCCCGAGGGGGGCTGGGCGGCGCGCCGCGCGGGCACCGAGGTGACGGCGTGGACGCCTGCCCGTCTCGGCGAGCTCGTCGACGCGCTGCCTGGAGACCGTCCCGCCCCGAGCCCCGCGGAGCTGGACGCGCTCAGGTCGGCCCTCCTCCCGCCGGTCCCCGCCCCCGGCGTGTTCGTCGAGGATCCCTAGCGCTCCGAGGTCTGTCCACCGGGCGCGCCGCGCACCCGCCAGGCGCCCTGGTCGGTCCAGAGCCAGACGCCCTCGCGGTCGGCCTGCAGGCCGCGCGGCTGCCCCTCCAGGCCCAGGAGATCGGGTGCGATGGGTCGGGGCGCGCCCTGTCCACCCGTCCAGAGCTCGCCCTGCCCGGTCAGCGCCCACAGACGCCGGCCGTCGTGCGCGAGCGCCACGACGCCGTCCACCGCGTGGTCGGACCACAGGCGCTCCAGCGTGCCGCCCGGGCCCAGCCACCAGAGGCCGGCGTCGCCCGCGGCCACGGCGCCGGAGCCGAGCGCGACGAGGGCGCGCACCTGGTCCACCGGCCAGGCCACGAGCGCGCCCGCCTCCCAGCGGACCACCTCGTCGGGCAGTGCGGCCCACACCGCGCCGTCCTCGCCCACGGCGACCGCGCGTGGCGCCGCGTCCAGCGTCACCTCCGGCGACAGGCCCCGGGCCCCGGGGATCCAGAAGCGGAGGCCCTGCGGGGTGGCGACGGCGAGGCGGCCGTGACCCGCGGCGAGCGATCCGGCGTCCTCCTCGAGGCGCCATCGGGCGAGCACGCCCTTGCGGTCCAGCGAGAGCAGCGCGCCGTCCACCAGCGCCCAGACGGTGTCGTCGGCCCCCCGGACCAGGGCGCGCCCGGCCTCGCCGACGGCCGCGGCCAGCGCCGTCCAGCCCCGCGGCGGCCGGGGGCCCAGCCACACGGGGTGCGTGTCGGCGAGCACGGCGACACCGCCACGGCCGGGTGCCACGGCGCGTACGCCCCGCCCCGCGGCCAGGGGCGCGAGCGGCAGGGGAGAGGCCGTGCCGTCCTGGGAGAGCAGGGCCACCCCCGCGTCGGTGCCCACCCACGCCGTGTGGGCATTCCCCGAGGGGGCCACGGCCAGCACCCGGGGCGAGGGGAGCCCGGCGGGCTCGCCGAGTCGGCGGACCCCCTGGTCCGAGATCCACCAGAGCCCGTCCTCCCCCGCGGCCGCGACGAGACCGTCGCCCAGGGGTGCCACGCGGCGCAGGCGCGCCACGGGCAGCGCCACGGCATCCTGGGTCTCTCCGCCCACGACCTCCACCACCTCGGATCCGCGGACCGCGAAGGCCACGCCGCGGGCGGTCGGGTGCGCGTCGACCACGTCGTCGACGCCCTCGGGCCAGCCCACGCGCGCGCCGCCGGGCAGGCGCCGGGGCGGGTCGCAGAGGGCGAGGACCCCGTCCGCCCCGTCCGCGAGGAGACGCCCGCAGCCCGAGGCCTCCAGGACCGGGGAGGGGACGTCGTCCACGGACACGACGCCCTCGTCGGTGCTCGCCCACGCACCGGCGGGCGTCGCGGCGAGGCCACGCGGGACGCCGCCGAGCTCGGCGACCGACCAGCGCCGTCCGCCGTCGGGCGCCAGCGCGGCCACGCCGCGGGGGGTGGCCAGCCACAGGGTGTCGCCCTGCCGGGCGAGCTCCACCACGGCGTCGGACCCGAGGCCATCGCGCCGGCCCAGGTGCGACCAGGCCTGCCCGTCCCAGCGCGCCAGGCCGCCGGCCGTCGTGCCCACCCAGAGCGCGTCCGGTGTGCCGGCCAGGGCCGTCACCTCGGCGCCGCGGAGGCCCGGACCGCTCCACGCCGCGAGATCCGCCGGGGTCCAGACCGGGTGGAAGCGCACGACCTCGCCCGGGGTGCCCTCGCGCACGAGGCGCACCTGGGCGCCGGGCGCCACGCGACGCAGGCGCACGGGGGCCACCACCCCACGGGCCACCGTCGACCAGCCGCCGGACTCCCGCAGCTGCACGTCCGCCGCGGGGCCCTGCCACAGCAGCACCGCATCCATCCGTGGGCGGCTCGCGTCCTGCGGACCGTCGCCGCGCAGGGGGAGCAGCTCCACCTCCGCCGCCACCGCCGACGCGCCCAGGGCGAGGCCGCCCAGGAGCGGCGCGAGGCGGCTCATCCGCCGTGCAGCTCGCGCCACCAGGCAGCGAAGGCCTCGGTGGCGGCCACCTCGCGCAGCAGCGGCGCGAGCACCGCCTCGCCGCCGTGGCGCGCGGCGGAGGCCAGGCCCAGCTCGTCGAGCACCTGCTGGAGCTGCTCGTCGGCCCAGGGCGCCACCGCCTCCTCCATCGCGCGCGCGAGGTCGGCCTCGAGGTCGGGGCGCGCGGCCGCGGCGCGGACCGCGTCGAGCATGGCGTCCACCACCGCGTCGGTGCCGATCTCGTCGGCCTCCCCGACGAGCTCGCCCAGCGGCACGTCGAGCAGCACGTCCAGGATGCTCACGCGCATGCCGGCCGCGAGGCCTGCGTGGGCGGGGTCGGCCACCCAGGTGGACACGCCCCGCACGGCCTCGTCCAGGGCGCCCCCCACGAAGTCCTTCACCCGCCCCTCGAAGGCGGTCTCGAGCTCGCCGCGGACGGCGCCCACGATGCCCTCGGCGGCGCCGAGCAGCCCGCGCCCGCGCTTGGCCACGCGCCCGGCGAGGCCGCCCAGGGCGCCCTGGTCCACCGAGCGCACGCCGGCCACGAAGCGCGCCAGCGTGGACTGGAGGACCTCGCGGAGCAGCGTGCGCAGCGCCTCGTGGTTCAGCAGGCGGTAGGCGAGCTCGGGCGAGGGGGAGGCGGGCAGGGCGAGCAGGCGGGCTGCGGCCTCGCGCACCTCCGGCGCCACGCGGTCGGCGAGGCGGGTGGACGTGCCGGCGGCCTCGGTGCGGAGCTGGTCGATCCGGCGCACGAGGCCCTCGCGCAGGCTGGCCGAGGCGGCCGCCTCCCGCACGGCGGCCGCCAGGGGACGCGCGAGCTCGGGGGGGCGGATCAGCTCGCCCGCCGACCGCGTCAGCGCCTCGTCGACCACGAGGGCCGCGAGCCGGTCCAGGGCGGGGTCGTCCGCGGCGCGCAGGCGCTGCAGCGCGGCCTCGGCCGGCATGCCCACGTCCTCCGCCTGGCGATCGGGGGTCCGGGCCATCCCGGACCGTCAGCGCTTCTCGGCCTTGGCGCCGAAGAGCCGGCGGACCAGGGCGGCGAAGCTCTCGCGCACGCCCACCACCGTCTTGCCGCGCACGATGGCGGAGGGCACCGCGAGGTTCACCTCGGAGCGCACCACCATGCGCACCTCGGTGCGGCCGGCGTCGGCAGGGGAGACCGTCCACTCGACGTCGTAGGCGTCGTAGTCCTCGCTCTCGACGAGGTACTCGCGCCAGCCCTTGGCGGTGGGGCAGAGCCGCGTGCGCATGGTGAGCGGCGACCACAGCCCGCGGGTGGTGCGGAAGATGCCGGTGCACTCGCCGTCGGGCACCAGGCGCACGTCGAGGACCGACGAGCTGTTCGCCGGATCGTTCAGCGACGGGATGACACCCGACACCTGCGCCGGCGTGGCGTCGAGCAGGATGCGGCCCACCACCGAGCCGTCGGCGGCGATCTCGACCTGCGGCTCCTCCTCCGCGTGCGCCGCGGCCGAGAGGAGCAGGAGGGAGACCGCGAGGTGGTGCAAGGGGGGCCTCGGACGCGAGAGGAACAGGGAGGCATGCTAGCCGTCGTATCGGTCGTCGTCGATGCCCGGTTGAGGGGACGACAGGCTCGTGACACAGGCGATGTGCGCGGGGCCCGTGCCACAGCACCCGCCGATGACCGACGCCCCGGCGGCGGCCCACCCCGCCGCGAGGCGACCGTAGGCCTCGGCGGCGCCGGGCTGGCCGTGGTGCAGGCCGTCCTCGGGCGCGCCGGCGTTGGCGTGGATGCCCCAGGGCACCCCCACGGCGGCGAGGGCCGCGACGAAGGGCGCGGCGCCGATCGCCGGCAGGCAGTTCACGAGGACCCGCTCGGCGCCCAGCGCCGCGGCAGCCCGCGCGCCGTCGGCCAGCGCGTGGGGATCGAGGAGATCGCCGCGGTAGCCGGGGGACAGGGCGGTCCACACGGGCAGGCCGGTGCGCAGCGCGGCCTCGGTGGCGGCGAGCGCCTCGCCCACGTGCGCGAAGGTCTCCACCAGCACCAGGTCCACCCCGGCGCGCGCCAGGTGCTCGGCATGGCGGGCGTGCTCGGGGCCGGGCGACGGCGGGCTGAGGTCGGGGCGGTAGCAGTCCTCGAGCGGGGCCAGGCTCCCCGCCACGCGGTGGTCCGCGGGCACCGCCTCCCGCGCCAGGGCCACCGCGTCCCGGGTCAGGGGCCAGGCGTCGGCGCCCACCGCGCGGGGGGTGGTGCGGAAGGTGGCGGCGGTGTGCACCTGCGCGCCGGCCGCGGCGTAGGCGCGGTGGATGTCGCGGAGCACCTCGGGGTGGCTGCGCACCGCCGCAGCGCTCCAGGCGGGGGGCGGCGCGGGCACGCCCCGCGCGGCCAGCAGCGTGCCCAGCGCGCCGTCGAGGACGATCACGCCGGGGCCGTGTCGGCCCGGCGCAGCGCGAGGAGCACGAGCACCGCGGATGCGGCGAGGACGCCGGCCGTCCAGGGATCCGTGGTGGACCAGGGCAGGGCGGCCGCCACGAGGCGCGCGGCGACGGCCACCACCACGGCCCCCTGCGCCACGTCCACGAGCAGGCCCAGCGCCAGCCCCAGCGCGAGGCCCACCGCCGGATCGAAGGGGGTCACCACCACCGCGAACAGCACGGCCCCCGCGAGGCTGCCGGCCTGCTTCTGCACCCACCCCCGGAACAGCACCTCCTGGGCCAGCACCACCAGCAGCAGGCCGGCAGGACCCGCGGAGGTGGGCTGCAGCGCGGCGAGCATGCGCTCCCGTCCGGCGACGAGCACCGGCGAGGCCAGGTCGGGGGCCAGGGCGGCGAGCGCGGGAGCGGCCACGATCACGGGCACCACCAGCACGGCCGCCAGCCAGCGCACACCGGGCTGCCAGGGTCCGAGGATGCGCTCCGCGCGAGGATCCCGTGCGACGCGCACGCCGGCGATCGCCGCGAGACAGAGCCCGCCCGCCCACACGCCGGACGCGGGCGAGATGGAGGCGGTGCGCTCCGGGGCCCGTCCGGCCGCCCAGATGAAGGCGCCCAGGATCGAGCACCACCAGCCCACGGCCGCCGTGCCGGAGGCGAGGAAGGCGCCGGCCAGCCCCGCCTCCTGCACCGTGCGCTCGCCGGCCTCGAGATCGCGGGCCGTGGCCCCCACCAGGGCCAGGGAGCTGCCGCCCGTCACGGCGATCGCCCAGGCCGTGGGTCCCACGCCCTCCCACACGTCGCCTGCCGCCACCAGCACGCCGCCGAGCGGGATGCTGGCTCCGAGCCACGGACTCGACCCGCCGAGGTACCACGCCGTCATGCCCAGCACGGTGAGGGCCACGGGGAGCATCCGGATGGCCACCGTGGCGCCGCCCACCACGTCGTTGGCCTTCCGCACCAGGAAGAAGCCCAGCGCCACGGTGCCCAGCGCCACCCAGGGCACCGCCAGCACCCACAGGCCGAGCGCCTGACGGCCGAGCAGCACCGTGACCAGGGAGGCGGCGAGGGCCGCCACGCCGCCGGCGCCGCCCCACGCCAGCCACTTGCCGATCACGAGCTCGGACCGCGTGACGGCGGCGGTGAGCAGGGCCTCCAGGGTGCCCTGGGAGCGCTCCCCGGGGATGGACTGGGCCAGCGAGCCCGTGAGCATGCTGGCCGCGATGAGCGCCAGGAACAGGGAGCGGTTCGGGACCTCCAGCGGCTCGGGCCGGTGGGTGACGACGGGCGTGTGGGTGTCGCCGGCGTCCAGCGCGTCCCGGATCGCGGTGGGCACGCGCGCGGTGAGCAGCTGGAGCTGGGGCGCCTCGGGGCTCGCGGCCCGGAACCACACCGCCTTGCCGTCGTCCACCTCCACCACCTGCGGGAGCGCGCGCACGTCCTCGGGCACGTCTCCGGCCACGGGGATCTCGGTGGGACCCGTGAGGTCCTCGCTCGACGGCGCGACCGCGAGCGGCCCGAGCACGAAGGCCGCCACGCCGGGGAGCAGGGCCGCGCGGCGTCCCTTGAACTCGATGCGCAGGTCGCGCCAGGCGATGGCGAGCACGGGTCGGAGCCGCACCGATCCTCCGGGGTGGTCCCTGTATCGCACGGGGACGCGCGGGCCGCGCAGCGCGTGGCCGCCGGGGACCCCGCAGCCCCCTGTGGCGGGACGTGCGCGGCGCCACGGCGAGAGGATGGGGCATGCAGGACCTCCCCTTCCATCCCGCCGGGACCCCGTCCCTCCTCGCCTTCGTGGCCGTCGTGGGGCTGGTCGTGGCCTGTGGCGTGGGCGCGGCGGTCTTCGTCCGGGCGCCGGCGCTGCGACGGCCCGCGGCCCTCCGCGCGGGGACGATCGCCGGCGTGTGGCTGGCCCTCACCGCCGCGCTTCCAGCCGCCGGGCTGGTGGGGATCGCGCCGCCCACGATGGCCGCCTTCCTGCTGCTGTGCCTGGGCAGCGCGCTGGCGCTCGGGCTGTCGGCCGAGGGAGGACGCTGGGCGCGCGGGGTGCCGCTGGCGGCGCTGGTGGGCTTCCAGGCCTTCCGGCTGCCGCTGGAGCTGGTGCTCCACGCCTGGGCGGAGGAGGGGACGGTGCCCGTGCACATGACCTGGTCGGGCCAGAACCTCGACGTGGTCACCGGGCTGGTGTCCGTCGTCGCGGCGGTCTGGCTGTGGCGGTGGCCGGGGCACGGCGTGGCCTGGGCGGCGAACCTGGTGGGCCTCGCGCTGCTGGCGAACGTCGTCCGGGTCGCGCTGCTCAGCGCACCCCTGCCGCTCCCGTGGAGCTTCGGGGCCGATCCGCCGCTCCTGCTGGCCCTGCACGCGCCCTACGCCTGGATCGTGTCGGTGTGCGTGGGCGGCGCGCTGGCCGGCCACGTGATCACCACGCGCCGGCTGCTGGGCTCGGGCGCGGAGGCGGCAGGGCCGCCCCCGACGACCGGGACGACCTAGAGCTTCTCGAGGATCGCGCTCGTGGCGCCCTGGACGGCCTCGAGCTCGGTGCGGCTCCAGGACTCGGTGTTGGCGGCGAGCTCGAGCTGCGCGAGGCGGAAGCGCAGCAGGTTCACGATCTCGGACTCGACCCAGCCCGACTCGAACATCTTCTCGGCGTGGACGCGGAAGGCCGCCACCACGCCGGGCTGCTTCAGCACCGTCTGGCCGGCCGCGACGTTGTCGGCGCTGAGCGCGGCCAGCGACACGAGGTGGACGCCCTCGAGCCAGACGCCTGCCTGGATGAGCGGCACGACGTCGTCGTAGCCCTCGAAGCGGAGCGCCTCGACGCCGTGCGCGGAGAACTGGTCGAGGCGCTGCACCACCTGCTCGCGCGTGATCGACCCGGCCTTCAGCTCCTCGATGAGCTGCTTCACCTCGTCGACCACGTCGTCGGACAGGCCGAGGAGGACGAGGCCGTCCTCGACCTGCTGCAGGCGGGCGATCAGGTCGGGCGTGGGCAGATCCAGCGCGTGGAGCGACAGGTGCGCGAGCTGCACGCCGATGCGCACGGCCACGCGGTCGGGCTCGGTCTTCGTGAGGTCGAAGGTGCCGCCGACGCCCACCTCCGACAGCTTCGCCTGGAGCCCGGCCGCGTCGAGCGCGAGCTGCGTCTCGGTGAGGGTGGGGATGGCGATGCGCGCCTGCGTGGCCGGCGCCTCCGCGCTCAGGTCGAGCGTGGCGGGCGGGGCCGCCTCCAGCGTGGGCGTGGCCTCCGGCGTGGAGGTGGTGTCGGCTTCGGGCGCGGTGCCGCAGGCCGCGAGTGCGACGAGGATGACGAACGGACGCATGTGGACCTCCCCACGACCCCCCCGGGTCGTTGTCACGAGGCGTAACACCCGTCCGGACGAACGCCCGGAATCAGCTCACGGCGGTGCGTCGCGCGAAGGCGAGGGAGGCCACGATCCCCATGGCGCAGGCCACGCCGAGGGGGATCGGCCAGGAGGCGTCGCGCACCACGAGGGAGGCGATGGGCAGGTACGCGCCTGCCGCCCGGTCTGCGAGCCCGGCCGAGAGCACCGAGAACACCGCCACCAGCCCGGCGGACATCGGACCGGCGAAGCCGCGGTCCAGTCCGGCGCGCCCGATCACCCCCAGCCCCACCGCGGTGGACGCGGCGCACGACGCGAGTCCCGCCAGCGCGAGCTGCAGGGCGTCCTGCACGCCCATGATCGCGTCGACCAGGGCCACGGACAGGCCGTAGAAGCCGCCCAGCACGAGGCTGCCCGCGAGCCAGCGTGCCAGGCCGTGCACCACGTGGGGGACGGCGGTGGACAGCTCGGCGTCGAGGGTGCCCTCGTCGCGGTCGCGCGCCACCGAGCCGGCGCCGAAGACCACGCCGTACAGCGCGAACAGCGCACCGATGAAGACGGCGAGCTGGCGGGGGGCCTCCGACTCCTGGATCTCGGCGGCGCGGCGCTTGGGGGGCTGCACCGGCCGCCAGCGGGTCTGCAGGTGGGTGCGGACGATGGCCTCGAGGCGCAGGGGCGGGTGGCCTCCGGCGCCGATCCAGAGGGTGGTGCCGTCGGTGGCGAGGGCCGCCGTGCCGTCCACGACGGCCTCCTCGGGGGTGTCGGTGACCAGCACCTCCCAGTCGTCGGCGCGCACGTCGGCGGCGAGCGGGCTGGCGTCCAGCGCGGGGGGGATCGCCAGCCGGGGCGGGGGCTGCAGCAGGAGCACCGCGATCACGGTGCCGCCCACCGCGAAGAGGGCGAGCACCACCGGGAAGGTGAGCGAGCGCAGCACGATGCCCTCGCGCAGCAGGCGCCGGATCCCGTCGAGGGTGAGGAGCACGAGGGCGCGCAGGGCGTTCACGCGGCGGAGTCCTCGTCGCCGTGGACCAGGCGCACGAAGGCGTCGTCGAGGTTCGTGGCCTGTGCCGCGGCGAGCACCTCGGGCAGGGTGCCCTCGGCCACCAGGCGTCCCCGGGCCACCACGCCCAGCCGGGTGACCACCCGCTCCACCTCCACCATGATGTGGGACGACACCACCACGGTGCGTCCGGCGGCCGCCTGCTCCCGCACCAGCGCCAACACGTCGCGACGGCCGAGCACGTCGAGGCCGTCGGTGGGCTCGTCGAGCAGCAGCACCTGGGGTTCGTGCACCAGGGCGCGCGCGAGCACCACCCGCCGCTTCATGCCGGTGGAGAGCTCGCCGCACGGGGTGTCGAGGTAGCGCGTGGCGTCCAGGCGCTCGAGCAGGGCGAGGGCGCGCTTCCCCGGGTCGGCCACGCCCTGGATGGCGCCGAAGAGGGTGACCACCTCGCGAGGAGACAGCTGGGGCGGCAGGCCCGCCTCCGCGGGCACGTAGGCGAGGTGGCCGCGGGCCTCCAGGGGATGGCGCCGCACGTCCACGCCGTCCACGCGGATGGTGCCCTCGTCGGGGCGCACCAACGTGGAGAGCACCCGCAGGGTGGTGGTCTTCCCGGCGCCGTTCGGACCCAGGAGACCGTAGACCTCCCCGGGCTCCACCTTGAAGGAGAGGTGGTCGACGGCGGTGATCGTGCCGCGGAAGGGCGTGCGGTAGCGCTTCACCAGGTCCTGGACGTCGATCACGCGAACTCCGCCGCCGTCGGGACGGCGTGCTGCGATGTTACTCGGGTGGGCGGCAGGAGGCTCGGTGCGCGCAGCGAGCGTGGCGATCGGTGCAGGTCTCGGAGCGGCGCTGGGCGCCCTCGCGGGATGGGTCGAGGCGTTCACCCTCGTGGGCGGCATGGCCACGCCCCATCCCTCCACCTTCGCCTGGGCCGCCGTCGTCGACGCGCTCGCCGGCGCCCTGGCGGGGGCACTCGTCGGGGTGGTGATCCCCCTGCGCGCGCGCGTCGCGGGCCTCGCGGGGGCGGTCGTCGCCGCCGTGGCCCTGGTGCTGGCGCACCTGGTGGCGCCGGTGCCGGTGCGCGTGCCGGCACCCCTGGGCGCGGCCCCGCCGGCCGAGGTGCCCAGCGTGCTGCTCGTGCTGGTGGACGAGCTCCCCGCACGACGCTGGGGCACCGACACGCCGCAGCTCGAGGCGCTGGCCGCCGGCGCGGCGCGACTGCACACGGTGGTGGCGCCTTCGCCGTCGGTGCAGGCCGCGCGCTCGCTCCTGCTCTGGGGTCGGAACGCGCCCGGCCGCGACGATCGGGGCCCGGCCACGGCGCGGGCGCTGGCCTGGCTCGGGCACGACACGGCGGCGGTCCTGCGCGGCGACGATCGGCGGTCGGCCGACGACGCCCGGGGCTTCGCGCACCTCGTCACCCTGGAGCCCGAGGCGGGGCTGGGCCTGCCGCGCGGCGCCGATCGGCTCCTGCTCGCCCGCGGACTCGCCGCGCTGCGGGCCGCGCCGGCGCCGGCGGGGGCCGACGCCGCGGTCGACGCGACCCGTGCCCTGCTCGCCGCGCGCGACTCGTCGCGACCCTTCGCCCTCGTGGTCGAGCTCGACGACCCTGCGGGGCTCGCGGCGGTGGACGCGGCGGTCGGCGCGCTCGTCGCCGCGGCGGAGCAGGCGGCCGGGGCACGCCCGCTCGTCGTCGCCGTGGGTGGCCTCACGGGAGACCCCGACGCGGCCGTCCCCGTGTCGCTCGATCGCCTCGCCACGCCCTGGCTCGTGCGCGGCCCCGGGGTGGTCGACGTCGATGTCGCCGTGCCGGTGCCGCTCCTGGGCGTGCCGGGGCTCGTGGTGGCGGCCACGGCCGGACGACCGGTCGACCTCTTCGACGGTCCGACGCTGGACGCGCGGCGCCTGAAGGCCCTCGCCGTGCGTCACGACCGGGATCCGATCGTGGCCAACGACCTGGCGCCCTGCCGTCGCCGGCCTCCCCCCGAGCCCGATCTGGCCGTGGTGATCCACCACGTCACGCCCGAGGCCACCTGGCAGGGCTACCGCCTGGAGGGCTGGGCCGCGTGGGGGGCCGGCGGTGCGCCCACCCTGGTGGACGAGCTGGTGGATCCCGCGGGCCACCGGGATCTCGTGTCGGCGGGCGCCGACACCTGCGGGCGGTCGGCCGGCGATCGCGCCGCCGCCCTCCTGGCCCTCCACGCCGCCGCGATGGACGCGAGCGCCGCCGGGGCCGGTCGCGAGCTGCCCGCGCACGGGGCCTTCCTCGACGAGGATCTCTACCCGGACCCCCTCGCCACGCCGTGACCCGCGATCCCGCGGCGCTCGACCTGCTGCTGGTCGGGGCCTTTCCCTTCCCGCTGCCCTTCGGCTCCCAGGTGCTCGCGGGAGGCATGGCGCGTGCGCTCGCCCGGCGAGGGCATGCGGTGCGCCTCGCCACCTACGGTCACGGCGAGGGAGACGGGCCGGAAGGGGTGGAGCGGGTGCGTCCCCCGGCGCTGGGCCGGCTCGGGGTGCTGCGGAGCGGTCCCAGCCCGGATCGTCCGCTGCAGGACCTGCTGCTGCTCCGTGCGGTGCGTCGCACCCTCGCGGCGCGACCGCCCGACGTGATCGTGGCCCACCACGTGGAGGCCGTCGGCGTGGCCCTGGCGGCCCGCCGGCTGGCGGGCCTCGACGTGCCCGTGCTGTACGTGTGCCACACCTCCCTCGAGACCGAGCTCCCCGACTGGGTGCCCGGGAGGCTCGGTGGGATCGCGGCGCGTGCCGGGGCGCTCCTCGATGCCGGGGTGGCCCGGACCGCCGACGGCGCGCTGGCGCTCTCGCCGGACGGCGCGCGCCACCTCCGTGACGTCGGTGCGCGACGGGTGTGGCAGGTGCCGCCGGGCGTGGAGCCCGACGAGGTGCGGGGAGGGGACGCCGAGGCGGCCCACGCGCGGTGGGACCTGGGCGATCGACCGTGGGTGCTCTACACGGGCAACCTCGACCGCTACCAGGACCTGGACCTGCTGGTCGAGGCGATGGCCTCGCTGCCCGAGGCGGGGCTGCTCGTGCTCACCCGGGACGATCCCGGCGACCGCTTCGCCGCCGTGCCGCCCGATCGCCTGCGGGTGGTGCGGGAGCGGGGGCTGGACGACCTCCGTGACGCCCTGGCGGCGGCTGCGGTGGCGTGCGTGCCCCGCCAGGTGTGCCCGGGCTTCCCGATGAAGGTGCTCAACCTGCTCGCCGCGGGGGTGCCCGTGGTGTGCGCCGCCGCGACCGCACCCCCGGTGGAGGGCGTGCTGCCCGTGGGGGGCCGCGACCCTGCCGCCTTCGCCGGCGCGCTCCGGGCCGCGCTCGCTGCCCCGGCGATGCGGGCCCGCCTCGGGCAGGCGGCGGCGCGGGCGATCGCGGCCCGGTGGTCGTGGACGGCGCGGGCCCGGGAGCTGGAGGAGGTGCTGCGGCAGCTGGCTCCGTGACACGACCGTCACCGGACGTCACCGAGAGGTTCACGAGGTGCACCCGCGGCGGCACGGACGCGTGGAGGTGCGGCTCGTAGGAGGGCGGCGCTTTCCACAGCACCAGGAGACCTCCCATGAAGCTCCAGCCTGCCCTCGTCGGCGTGCTCGCCCTCCTCGCGGCCTGCGACGCGTCCACCGACAAGTCCACCACCGACACCGACACCGACGCGACCGACACCTCGGACACCTCGGACACGGGTGACACCTCCGACACCGGCACCACGGGCATCCCCGACGCCTGCGAGGTCGCGGGCGTGACCTGCCAGGACTCCCCCGAGAAGGTGGGCTTCCTCAAGGGCACCATCAGCAGCGACCTGAAGCTCTCGAAGGACCGCGCCTGGGTGCTCGACGGCGGCGTGTTCATCGGCGACGGCACCAAGGCCAAGGGCGCCACCATCGTGATCGAGGCCGGCACCACGGTCTACGGCGACTCCGCCTCGGACGGCTTCCTGGTGGTCAACCGCTTCTCGAAGATCATGGCCGAGGGCACCAAGGACGCCCCCATCGTCTTCACCTCCGACCAGGAGATCGGGAAGCGCGGTCCGTCGGACTGGGGCGGGCTGGTGATCAACGGCAACGCGCCGTCGAACACCTGCGCCGAGCCCTCCGGCAGCGATCCGAAGTGCACGGGCGCCGACCTCGACGGCGAGGCGGGCACCGGCAAGTACGGCGGTCCTGACGAGGCCGATGACAGCGGCGTGCTCAAGTTCGTCCGCGTCGAGTTCGCCGGCACGCTGATCTCCGACACCAAGGAGATCAACGGCATCGCCTTCCAGGGCGTCGGCAACAAGACGGTGGTCGAGGACATCCACGCCCACCGCTGCGCCGACGACGGCGTCGAGTTCTTCGGCGGCACCGTGAACGTCAAGCGCGTCATCCTCACCGGCAACGGCGACGACGGGCTCGACTGGACGGACGGCTGGCGCGGCAAGGGCCAGTGGATCGCGATCCAGCCCTACGCGGGTGCCGGCGACAACGGCATCGAGGCCGACAACAACGAGGAGTCCGACGACCTCCTCCCCCGTTCGAAGCCGATGCTGCAGAACGTCACCATCGCCGGCGCGAACGCCGAGCCGCAGTCCAACGGCATGCGCGTCCGCGAGGGCACCGCCGGCGTGTTCGACCGCTTCATCGTGACGAACACCAAGAAGCACTGCCTGTCGCTCGACGACGCCACGACCTACGCCGCCGGCTGGGACGCGGGGCAGTCGAAGCTGAACGGCGAGCTGGCCATCACCAACTCCATCGTGGGCTGCGGCACCGGCAACCAGTTCGAGGACAAGGTGGCGGGCACGCCCTTCACCGCCGAGACCTGGTTCACCGGCGGCACCGGCAACAGCGCGGCCGACCCGATGCTCACCGACGTGGGCACCGTGACGAGCCCGGCCGGCCTCCTGCCCAAGGCCGGCTCCCCGGCCCTGAACGTGGCCTCCGGCAAGCTCGACGACGCCTTCTTCACCGCCACCGACTACGTCGGCGCCTTCGGCGACACCGACTGGACGGCCTGGTCGGAGTTCGCCGACAAGTAGCCTCGAACGTCACATCCCTCGCCTCCGCCGGTCGCGGCGGAGGCCCTCCGACCCGCGGGCTTCGTGCCGGCGGGTCTCCGCGTTGAAGCCAGGCCCTCCCGAGGTCCCCATGAGAACGAGTGTGCGCAGCCTGATGGTGGCGGTGGCGGTGTGGTCCGCCCTGCCGGCCCGGGCCGAGGACGCCGCCCAGCTGGCCCGCCAGCTGGCCCGCCTCCGAGGCGAGGTGGAGCAGCTCTCCGAGACGCTGGAGCTCGAGCAGGAGGCGCTGCGCAGCGACCTCCGCTCCTTCGAGCTGCGCAAGGCGGAGCTGGAGGCGCGCATCCGCCAGGAGGAGCTGCAGCTCGGCGAGGTGGAGCGTCAGGTGGAGGCGCAGCGCGAGGTGCTCGCCTCCGACGACGTCGCCGGCGCCGTGCTCACCCCGGTGGTCTCCGAGGCGCTGGCCGGGCTCCGCGTCCGCGTGGAGGGCGGGCTGCCCTACCGGGTGGGCGAGCGGCTGGCCGCGGTGGACGGGCTCGCCGACCAGGTGGGGGCGGGCACCCTCGACGTGCGCAAGGCGCTCGGGCGGTCGTGGCAGCTGGTGGAGGACGAGCTCCGGCTCACCCGCGAGAACGTGCTCGACCGCCAGGTGATCGTGCTCGACGGCGAGGAGCGGCTGGTGGACGTGGCCCGCCTCGGCATGGTGGCCATCTTCTTCCGCACGGACGACGAGCGGGTGGGACGCGCGGTCCGCGAGGGCGCCGGCTGGCGCTGGGTGGAGCTCACGGACGCCGGCGACGTGACCCTGCTCCTCGAGCTCTTCGACGCCCTGACGAAGCAGGTGCGCGTGGGCTGGTTCGACCTGCCGTGGGCCCTGCCGGAGGTGACCCGATGACCCCGCTCGCCTCCGTCCTCGGCCTGCTGCTCGCGGCGTCGGCCCAGGAGCCGACCCCGGCCCCGCCTGCCCTCCCGGTGGTCCCCGAGGAGATCGCCCTGGCCCCCTACGAGGCCGCCTACCAGAAGGAGTTCGCCTACCTGTCCACCGAGCGGGAGGGACTGGAAGCGCGCGTCGCGAGCCAGGCCGACGCGGGCCGGGCGGCACGAGCCGACGCCGAGGCCGAGCTGGATCGCCTGGAGGCCCGCCTCGTGGCGCTCCAGGTGCGACGGGAGCAGGCCCAGGCCCTGCTGGAGGACGTGGACCGCGCCGCACAGACGGCACTGGAGGCCGACGACGCCCTGGAGGCCGCGCTCTTCCAGGCGCGCACGAGCCTCGAGACCGACGGCTTCGAGCTCCCCGCCACCGCGCGCGAGGGGCTGGACGGCAAGGCCGACGACTTCCGCAGCGCCTTCGCCGAGGGCAGCGCGCGCATCGCCCAGGGCGGCCAGGTCCGCTGGGTGGACGGCGCCTTCTTCGGACCCGACGGCACGCGCCTCGAGGGCGAGCTCGCGCTGGTGGGCAACGTCGCCACCTTCGGGCGCGCGGGTGCCGAGGCCTACGCCCTCGTGCCCGTGGGCGAGGGTCACCTGCACGCCTGGCGGGAGGGCGGAGGCGCCACCGGCACCGCGCTGGCGGACGGACGCGCCGAGCCGGCGATGGGCATCTACCTGCACGAGGGACGCACCAAGCGCATCGAGGAGCGGGCCGAGAAGTCCCTGGGGGACGTCCTCGCGGCCGGTGGGGTGGTCGGGTACGTCATCCTCGTGCTCGGGGCGGGCGCCTTCGTGCTCATCCTGCTTCGCATCGTGCTGCTCCTGCGCGCCGCGCGGGGCGCGCGCGAGGTGGACGAGGCGCTCGTGGCCCTGGCCCAGGGCGAGGTGGCGCAGGCACGCGCCCTCGTCGGCGGCGGTGCCGGGAGCGCGCCGCGGGTGGTCCGCGACCTCCTCGAGGTGCCCGCCCACGGGCACGCCGCCCTGGAGGACGTGGCCAACGCCGCCCTGCTCCGCGAGCAGCCGCTGGTGGAGCGCTTCGGCGCCGCCATCCTCGTCATCGCGGCTGTGGCGCCGCTGCTCGGGCTGCTCGGCACGGTCACCGGCATGATCGCCACCTTCGACATCATCACCGAGTACGGCACCGGCGACCCGCGCATGCTCTCGGGGGGCATCAGCGAGGCGCTGGTGACCACGCAGTTCGGCCTCGTGGTGGCCATCCCCTCGCTGCTGGGCGGCAACCTGCTCGCCGGCTGGGGCGAGGTGGTGCTCGCCCGGGCCGAGACCGCCGCCCTGCGCGTGCTCACCGCGCTGGGCTCGGGCGAGGGCGACGACGACGCCACCCCGGATCGTCTCGCGGCGGCCTCGAAGTGACCGAGCTCCTCGAGACCTGGGAGGCCGCGGGCTTCGTCGGCCCGATCCTGGCGGTGTGCTGCGCGCTGATGTGGTTCGGCCTGGGCAGCCGCGCGCTCGCCCTGCGCCTGCCCCGCGACCTCACGCCCGCGGCCCTGCTCGCGGTGCGTGGCGGGCCCACCCTGCTGCACGTCGCGGTGGACGAGGCGCGGGACGCCGCACGTCAGGGGCGTGCGCAGCGCGGCCGTCTCGCGGCGGCGGTCGCGCCCTTCCACGAGGCCTTCGCGCGCCACGCGGGCACCGTGCGCAGCGCCGTGGCCGTGGCGCCGCTGGCCGGTCTGCTGGGCACGGTGAGCGGGATGATCGAGACCTTCGACAGCCTGGGCACGATGGAGCTCTTCACCCGCGGGGGCGGCATCGGTGCCGGCATCAGCGAGGCCATGATCTCCACGCAGATGGGGCTCGTGGTGGCCGTGCCGGGGCTGCTGCTGGGCGCCGCCCTCGAGCGCCGCCAGGCCCGCCTCGCCGACGCCCTCGACGCCGTCGTCGACACCCTGCTCACGGAGGCCGCATGAGCCTCGGACGCCGCCGCACCTCGCGCAAGCCCGAGGTGGACATCAGCCCGCTGATCGACGTGGTCTTCATCCTGCTGATCTTCTTCATGGTGACCACCACCTTCGTGAAGGACAGCCAGATCGACCTCGAGCGCCCCGGCGCCGCGTCGGGCTCCCGGGCGTCCACGAAGGCGCTGCGCATCGTGCTCGACCGCCACGGGGCGCTCTACGTGGCCGATGCCCCCGTGAAGCCCTGGATGCTGCAGAGCCGGGTGCGCGAGTACCTGCGCGACAGCAGCGACGGCAGCGTGCTCGTCGTGGTGGACCGGCGGGTGGCCTCGGAGAAGCTCATCGAGGTCGTGGACCAGTGCCGCCTCGCCGGCGCCACCGATGTGGGCGTCGTCACCGACACGGAGGCGGGCTGAGTGTCGGGTCTGCCCCGCTCCCACACGCGCGCCCAGCTCGTCGGCGGTGTGCTCGCGGCCGTCTTCGGCCTCGGCCTCACCGCGGGCGTGCTCGCCGTGATGAACGGGGCCATCGCCCCGCCCCGGGACCGTGGCGACGCGGCGGTCGTGGCCTTCGACGTGCCGCCCGAGAAGAAGCCGCCCCCGGCGAAGCCCAAGCCCAAGCCCAAGCCGGAGCGCAAGCGCTCGGCCGCACCGCCGATGCCCGCGCTCACCGCGGGGCTGGCCGGCCTCGACTTCGGCCTGCCCCAGTTCCAGGGCGGGCTCGACGACGCCACGCAGGCGCTGCTCGGGGACGTGGGCGACGTGGTGATGACCGAGGACTCGGTGGACGTGGCGCCGCGACCGGCCGCCCGCGTGGCGCCCGAGTTCCCCACGCGCGCCCGGAAGGACTTCATCACCGGGTACGTCACGCTCTCGCTGCTCGTGGGCGCCGACGGCCGGGTGGAGGACGTGCGGGTGCTCGAGGCCCAGCCCCGGGGGGTCTTCGAGGAGGCCGCCATCGCGGCGCTGCGCCAGTGGCGCTTCCAGCCCGCGATGTACCAGGGCCGGCCCGTGCCGGTGCGCGCGCGCCAGACGCTGCGCTTCGAGCTGGAGTGAGCGTGCGCCTGCGACGACTGCTGGTGGCGCTGCTGCTCGCCCTGCCCCTGCTGGGGGCCAAGGGCCGGCCTGCGCCCACGACCGCCGTGGAGGACGAGCTGGATCGCACCGCACTCGCGGCCCGGCTCATCGCCGACGGCTTCTGGGATCGCGCCGCCACCGTGCTGGCCGAGGTGGACCCCGACACCGAGGACGGCCTGGATCGCGGGCGCTTCTTCACCCTGCGCGGGCTGGTGCGGTCGCACGAGGGCCTGCACGACCAGGCCGCCGGCGACTTCCGGCTGGCGCTCGCCGAGCCGGACGCCGACCCGCTGGTGCACCTGCAGCTCGCCCAGTCCCTGCTGGCCACCGGCGACGCCCAGGGTGCGCTGCAGGCGCTGGACGACGCGGGCGAGGTGGGGGCGAACCTCACGGGCACCTGGCACATGCGGGCGCGGGCCCACCTGGCGCTGGACGACGTGGCGGGCGCGTGGGTGGCGCTGGTGCGGGGCGAGGACCGCTTCCCTGGGGAGCTGGAGTTCGCCCGTCAGCGCGTCTTCCTGCTGGTGCGCCAGGGTCTCTTCCAGGCGGCGGTGACCGAGGGGCGTCAGCTGCTGGCGCGCATCCCCGACGATCCCACCGCCTGGCTGGTGATCGGCGAGTCGCTGCGGCAGGCGGGGGAGCGGCGCGAGGCCCTGCTCCTGCTGGAGGAGGCCCGCCTCCGCTTCCCGTCGGAGCCCGACGTGGCCGCGCAGCTGGCCCGGCTCTACCTGGACGACGGACACCCCGCGGCCGCCGGGGAGATCCTCCAGGTGGCGGCCGAGGTGAAGCCGGCGCTCTTCGCGGCGGCGGCCGAGAGCTTCCGGCAGGCGGGCGAGCTGCACCGCGCGCTCTACCTCAACGGTCGGGTGCCCGACGCGGTCGACAAGGCCCGGCAGCGCCTGGGTCTGTACATCGAGCTCGGGGACTGGGCGCGCGCCGCGGCCCTCGAGGACCGGCTGGATCGCCTGGGCCTGCTCCAGCAGGACGCGCTCCGCTACGCGCTGGCGTTCGCGTGGTTCCGGCTGGGCGATCTGGAGCGGGCCGAGGGCTGGCTCGTGGGCATCGCCGACGCCCGGGTCTTCCAGGACGCCACCGCCCTGCGGCAGGCCATGCAGGAGTGCCGGGACGCGGGGGGCTGCCCATGAGCCCCTGGTGGCTGCTCCTGCTCGCCCCCTCCCTGGTCCACGCCCAGGAGGTGGAGGAGGGGACGGTGACCGGCATCGTCTTCTCGCGCGCCGACGGGGCGCCGCTCGAGGGCGTGCTCGTCGAGGTGGGCGGGGTGCAGACCCGCACCGATCGCCTCGGCCGCTTCGTCCTGTCGCTGCCCGAGGGCGTGCACCCCGTGCGCGTCGTGGGCCCCGACCGGGTGTCGCGCCCGTCGGTGGACCTGCCCGTCGCGGCGGGGCGCACCTCGGAGCTGCTGCTCACCTGGGCGCCCGATCTCGCCGTGCTGCCCGCACAGGTGGAGGCGCCGGAGCTGGCGCCCGTGGCGTCGGCCCCCCAGGAGGGCGTGGTGGGCTCGGTGGCCGGGCGCCTCACCAGCAGCGAGGACGGCGCCCCGGTGGTGGGGGCACGCATCTTCGTGCGCGGGCTGGCCGTGGAGGCCCAGAGCGACGCCGACGGCCGCTTCCACCTCGACCTGCCGCCCGGGTCCTGGGAGCTGTCGGTCATCGCCAGCGCCTTCGCCTCCCAGGGCGTGCCCGAGGTGGTGGTCGCCGCGGGCCAGGAGACGCCGATCCAGGTGCAGCTGGTGCCGGCGGGCGTGGCCCTCGACGACTTCACCGTGCGGGTGCCCAAGGTCACCGGCGGCACGTCCGAGCTGCTGGAGGAGCGCAAGACGGGGTCGGCCGTGGCCGACATCCTCGGCGCCGAGCAGATGGCGCGCACCGGCGACGCCAACGCGGCCTCCGCCCTGCGGCGGGTCACCGGTCTCACGGTGGTGGGCGGGCGCTTCATCTACGTGCGCGGCCTGGGCGAGCGCTACAGCACCACCCTGCTGAACGGTGGCCAGCTCCCGAGTCCGGAGCCCGAGCGCCGGGTGGTCCCGCTCGACCTCTTCCCGGCCTCGATCCTCGACAGCGTGGTCATCCAGAAGACCTTCAGCCCCGATCTGCCGGCCGAGTTCGGTGGCGGCACCGTGCTGCTGCGCACCAAGGCCTTCCCGCGGGCCCCCGTGGTGCAGATCCAGGTCTCGGGCACGGTGGTGGGCGGCACGAGCTTCGTGGACGGCTCCACGTCGGATGGCGGACCCACCGACGCGCTCGGCATCGACGGCGGCACGCGCGCCCTGGATCCGGCGGTGGTGGCGGCGAGTGCGGAGGCGCCCCTCAAGGAGCGGGGCCGCTTCAGCACCCAGGGCTACACCAGCGCCGAGCTCGCCGACCTGGGCAAGACCTTCCCGAACGTGTGGTCGCCGCGATCCCAGCTCACGCCGCCCGACTGGGGCTTCAACCTCGCCCTGGGCAACGGCTTCGAGCCGGGCGGTCGGCCGCTGGGCGTGCTCTTCGCGCTGTCGTACGCCGACGGCTGGCAGACCAACCGCTTCCGCAACGTGCAGTACAGCCTGGCCGGCAAGGACGTGGTGTCCGACACCGACTACGCCTTCGACCGCACCGAGCGGAACGTGCGCCTGTCGGGGATGCTCTCGCTGGGCGCCGAACCCGCCGAGGGCCACCGCATCCAGTCCACCACCCTGGTGCTGCGGAACACCGACGACGAGGCGCGCACCTTCGAGGGCTTCCTCCCCGAGGAGGCCGCCGACATCCGGGTGAGCCGCCTGCGCTGGGTGGAGCGCATGCTCATCGTGCAGCAGCTGGTGGGCAGCCACGAGATCGACGCGGGGGCGCAGCGGGTGCGCCTGGACTGGCGGTACGGCTTCGCCAAGGCCTTCCGCAACGAGCCGGACCGGCGCGAGACCCGCTACGACGAGCTCGGGGACGGCACGGGCTTCACGCTGTCCCGTCGTGACGGCGACGCGAACAGCCGCTTCTTCTCCGACCTGCAGGACCAGACCCACGACGCCGCGCTGGACCTGTCGCTGCCCTTCGCGATGCGCAGCGGCTCCGACGCGGTGCTCAAGCTGGGCGGCATGTTCCTGCGCAAGGACCGCACCGTCGACACCCGCCGCTACACCTTCGTGAACAAGGGCTTCACCGACGAGGCCGTCCTGCAGCTCGCGCCCGAGGCGATCTTCACGCCGGCGAACATCCGCGAGGACGCCTTCCAGGTCAAGGAGGTCACCCAGACCACCGACAACTACGTGGCGCAGCAGACCATCGGCGCCGGCTACGCGATGGCCACTGTGCCGGCGCTGCGGTGGCTGGAGGTGATGGCCGGAGCGCGCGTCGAGCACGGCCGGCAGGAGGTCACCACCTTCGAGCTCTTCAACCCCGACGGCGTGCCCATCGTCTCGGAGCTGTCGAACACCGACGTGCTCCCGGCGGTCACCGCGGCCTTCGCCCCCCGCGAGGACGTCAAGGTGCGCCTCGGCTACGGCCGCACGGTCTCGCGCCCCGAGTTCCGCGAGCTGTCGCCGGCCATCTACCAGGACGTCATCGGCGGCCGCGACCAGTTCGGCAACCCGGAGCTGAAGCGCGGGCTCATCGACAACGTCGACGCACGGGTGGAGTGGTTCCCCGGGCGTGGCGACGTGCTGGCGCTCTCGGGCTTCTTCAAGTCCTTCACGCAGCCCATCGAGCAGATCGTCATCGTGGGCGCGGACGAGTCGCTCACGTACGGCAACGCGCTGGGCGCCAACAACTTCGGCGCCGAGGTGGAGATCCTCAAGCACCTGGAGTTCATCGACGAGGCCGTGCGCGACGTCTACGTGTCGGCCAACGCGAGCCTCATCTCCAGCCGCATCGTCATCGACCCCGAGGCGGGCGGCGTGCAGACCAACGACGAGCGCGCCCTGCAGGGCCAGTCCCCCTGGGTGGTGAACCTGCAGCTCGGCTACGACAACCCCGACCTCGGCCTCAACGCCGTGGTGCTCTACAACGTCTTCGGGCCGCGCATCACGCAGGTGGGCAGCTTCGGCCTGCCCGACACCTACGAGATGCCCTTCCACAGCCTCGACGTGGTGGTGAACTACAAGCTGCCCAAGGGCTTCGACCTGCGCTTCACCGGCCGCAACCTGGCCGATCAGAAGAACCGCTTCGAGCTGGGCACGGGGGAGCTGATCGAGGAGCGGCGGGACGGCTGGCGGCTCGGCCTGCGGGTGGGCTGGTCACTGTAGCGTCGCAGCAACGTCGCTTGGTGACGGACGCGTCCCGGGCGACGGACGGGCTCCTTCCGGAGGTGCCATGCGGCCCCGCTCCCTGCCGTCCGTGCTCGTCCTCCTCGCCGCCTGCTCCCCGGGCGCCCCCGACACCGACGGCGACCAGGACACCGTCGACGAGCCCTGCGCGCTGCCCGCCTACGACGGCATCGAGGGCGTCTCCTGTGACGGCGACGTCGCGCGGCTGCAGGGCACCTACCTGCAGGACCTCGAGCTGGACCCGCAGCTGGCGTGGGTGCTCGTGGGCGGCGTCTTCTTCGGCGACCCCACCACGCCGGTCACGCTCACCATCCCCGCGGGCACCACGATCTTCGGCGACAGCGCCACCGACGGCTTCCTGGTGATCGACCGGGGCAGCCGCATCCTCGCGGATGGCACCGCCACCGACCCCATCGTGTTCACGTCCGACAAGGACCCGGGGAGCCGCGCGCGCTCGGACTGGGGCGGGCTGGTGATCAACGGCCAGGCTCCCACCAACGTGTGCGAGCGGCCCGAGGACTGCCCGGTGCCGGGCGAGGCGGGCACCGGCGTCTACGGGGGCGCCGACGCCGACGACGACAGCGGCGTGCTCCGCTTCGTGCGCATCGAGTTCGCCGGCACCCTGATCAACGACCGCCAGGAGATCAACGGCCTGGCGCTGCAGGGCGTGGGGCGCGGCACCGTGGTGGACCAGGTGCACATCCACATGGCCGCCGACGACGGCATCGAGATGTTCGGCGGCACCGTGGACCTGCGCCACATCGTGTCCACGGGGGCCGGCGACGACGGCTTCGACTGGACCGACGGCTGGACGGGGCGCGCCCAGCACGTGGTGGTGCAGCACCACGACGACCTCGGCGACAACGGCATCGAGGCCGACAACAACAAGGACGACTTCGAGCTGCTGCCCTGGTCGGAGCCCACGCTGCGCAACGTGACGCTGGTGAAGGTGCGCACGCCCGGTCGCTTCACCGACGGCTACGGCATGCTCCTGCGGGCGGGCACGGCCGGTCACCTCCACCAGCTGGTGGTGGTGAACTACCCGTACGGCTGCGCCAACATCGACGACCCGTCCACGTTCACGCACGGCATCGACTGCGACACGAGCGCGTCGAACGGCAGCCTCGAGGTGAGCCATGCCTGGTTCTCGTGCACCGACACGGTGATCCCCGACCAGCCCTTCCCCACGAGCGACGCGGACTTCAACGACGATCAGGAGGTCTGCGACATCGACGTCTTCTTCCGCACGGGCAACGACGGCAACACCGTGAGCGGCGAGCACCACCTGCGGGCGCCCTTCGACATGGTGGCGCCCGACTGGCGCCCCGTGGACGGCGCGCCGCTGCTCGGCGTGACCGTGCCGGCCGACGCCGACCCCTGGTTCGAGGCCACCGACCACCTGGGCGCGATGGGCAGCGAGAACTGGGCCAGCTGGACCACCTTCGCCGCCGACTGAACGTCCGGTCGCCGCGCACCCACGGGAGTAGGGGAGGCCGATGACCTCCTCCCGCCCTCCCGCGCGTGACGCGCCCGCCGAGGCGGCGCTCCTCCACCTCGCGGCGCGCCTGCACGGTCCGCGGGTGGCGGTGCTGCGCGACGGCGACACGGCGTGGTGGGCGCCGTCCGTCGAGGCACTGGTGCTCGGCGTGCGCGAGGCGGGCGCGGGGGCCGACCGGGCGCTGCGCGCGCCGATCCTCGTGGGGGTCGAGCCGGGGCCGTCGGCCCGTGCGCTGGTGCAGGTGGGGGCGAAGCGGGTGCGGGTGGTCGGGGCCGTGGCGGGTCCGGTGTCGGCCCTCACGTGGCGGGCGGCGGGGCCCTGGGCGGGCGCGGCGCGACGGCGCGCGGCCGCCTCGGCGCAGTGGCTGTCGGGCGAGGACCCCTGGGAGGCCGTGGGTCGGCTCGAGGCCGCAGCGCGACGGACGGGCCCCCGGTGGCGCCAGGACCTGCCGGTGGCGGCGGTGCTCGTGGACGGCGAGGGGCGCGCGGTGCTGGGGGCGCGGAACCTCGGGGGGTCCAACCGCGTGCTGCACGCCGAGCGGGTGCTCCTGGAGGCGTGGCGGGCCGCGGGGCGGGGGCCGATCCCCGCCGGCTGGCGCCTGTGCGTGGGCCTCACGCCCTGTCGGATGTGCGCCGCCGCCCTGGTGGACGCGGCGACGGGTCCGCTCGACGTGGTGGTGGCGCGGGAGGATCCCGGACGCCTCGCGCGGCACACCGCCCTGCAGGCGTCGGGCTGGGAGCGGCCGCGGTCGTCGTCGGGATAGGAGCGCCGACCCGGAGGTCGTCGTGTCCCTCTCGCTCCGCCACCGACCCCGTCGCCTGCGCACCCGGGCCGCCGTGCGCGACCTGGTCCGCGAGCACCTCGTCACGCCCTCCGACCTGGTGCAGCCCCTGTTCGTGCAGGCGGGGGAGGGTCCCGACGAGGCCATCGCGTCGATGCCCGGCCAGGCGCGCCTGTCGGAGCCCCGCCTGGTGGAGGAGGCCGCCCGCGCCTGGGCCGCCGGGGTGCGGGCCGTCGCGCTCTTCCCGCGCATCGACGACGCGCTGAAGACGGAGGACGGCCGGGAGGCGTGGAACCCCGAGGGGCTGATCCCGCGCATCGTGCGTCGCCTGCACGCCGAGGTGCCCGGGCTCGCGGTGATCGGCGACGTCGCGCTCGATCCCTACAGCAGCCTGGGCCAGGACGGCATCGTCGTGGACGGCGAGATCGCGAACGACCTCACCGTGGAGGGCCTGGTGCGGCAGGCACGCTGCCAGGCCGAGGCGGGCGTCGACGTGGTGGCGCCGTCGGACATGATGGACGGCCGCGTGGGGGCGATCCGCGACGCGCTGGACGCCGACGGCCACACCGACACGCTGATCCTCGCCTACAGCGCGAAGTACGCCTCGGCCTTCTACGGGCCCTTCCGGGACGCCCTCGACTCGGCGCCGCGCGGCGGCGGCGACAAGCGCACCTACCAGATGGACCCGGGCAACGGCGACGAGGCGCTGCACGAGGTGGGCCTCGACCTGGACGAGGGCGCCGACATCGTGATGGTCAAGCCCGGCCTGCCCTACCTCGACGTCCTCTGGCGCCTCAAGGAGGCCTACGGCCGACCGATGGCCGTGTACCAGGTGTCGGGGGAGTACGCGATGCTCGAGGCTGCCGGTCGGAACGGCTGGATCGATCGCGACGCCTGCATCCGCGAGACCCTGCTGTCGTTCAAGCGTGCAGGAGCCGACCTCATCCTCACGTACCATGCGACGGAGGCCGCGGAGCGCCTGCTCACGCGGTGGTGATCACGGCGACCCCGACGTGCTGCCCCAGGTGGGCGAACGGTCGGGCACGATGGAAGGGCAGGGGGGTGGAGATGGACGTCCGACGGCTGGTGCGGGGGTCGATCCTCGCCGTCCTCGTGGGCTGCACGCCCGCCGAGCAGGGCAAGGCCGACACCGATCAGGGCCCCGGTGTCGATCCCGACGCGGTGTGCGTCGATGCGGGCGATCTCGACGCCGACGGGGTCTGCGACGACCTCGACAACTGCCCCGGCATCCCGAACAGCGATCAGGAGGACGCCGACGACGACGACGTGGGCGATCCCTGCGACCCCGTCGACGACATGCCCTGCGCGGCGGCCGGGGGCGACGACGACGGCGACGGCATCTGCCAGGGCGACGACAACTGCGACGACGTCGCGAACCCGGGGCAGGCCGACGCCGACGGCGACGGGGTGGGCGATGCCTGCGACCCGGTCTTCGACCCCTGCGCGCAGCACGGCGGCGACACCGACGGCGACGGGGTCTGCGATGCCTTCGACAACTGCGTGGGCGTGGCGAACCCCGACCAGCTCGACGGCGACGGCGACGGCCTGGGCGATGCCTGCGACCCGGTCGACGGCCTGAACGCCTGCGCGGGCAAGGGAGGCGACGCCGACGGCGACCAGGTGTGCGCGGTGGACGACAACTGCCCCACCGTGCCGAACCCGGGCCAGGAGGATGCCGACGGCGACGGCCTGGGCGACGCGTGCGACCCCACGCCGGGGCCGTGCGACGACCACGGCGGTGATGCCGACGCCGACACGGTGTGCGACGCCTGGGACAACTGCCTGGGCGTGCCCAACCCCACCCAGGTGGACTCGGATCGCGACGGGATGGGCGACCACTGCGACCCCACGCCCGGCGGCACGGGCGGCGGCGACCCCTGCGACGGGCGCGGCGGCGACGTCGACATGGACGACTGGTGCGGCCTCGACGACAACTGCCCCGGGGTGGCGAACCCCGACCAGGGCGACGTCGACGGCGACGGGCTGGGCGACGCCTGCGACGTGGAGGCGTGCGACGGGATCGACAACGACGGCGACGTGGACGTGGACGAGGGCTTCGCCGACGGCGACAGCGACGGCCTGGCCGACTGCGTCGATCCCTGTCCCACGGGTCCGAACACCGACGACGACGACGACGGTCTGGTCGACTGCCTCGACCCGTGCCCCGACGATCCGCTCAACGACGCCGATGGCGACGGCCTGTGCGGGCTGGACGACAACTGCCCCGACGTCGCGAACACCACCGGGTCGAAGGCCCAGGCCGACAGCGATGGCGACGGGGTGGGGGATGCCTGCGACGTCGAGGAGTGCGACGGCCTCGACAACGACGGCAAGGGGGGGATCGACGACGGCATGCCGGACGCCGACGGCGACGGTGCCTGCGACGACATCGATCCCTGCCCGCTCGATCCCGACGACGACGCGGACGTCGATGGCGTGTGTGGCGACGAGGACGTGTGCCCGCACGTCTTCGATCCCGACCAGCGCGACACCGACAAGGACGGCTGGGGGGATGCCTGCGACCCCGACGCCCTGGACTCCTGCGGTGCGCCGGTCGACGTGTTCACGCCCGGCACGGTGGCCATCCCCGCCGGGCTGGAGGTGGTGGCCCTCGCGGCCGACCCCGTCCGCGACCTCGTGTACGCCTCGGTCGACGACACCGACCCCACCTGGCCGAACCGGGTGCTGGCCCTGGATCCGCTCACGCAGAGCGTGGCCTGGGCGCTCGAGGTGGCGAGCGACCCCGGGCCGATGGCCGTCGCGTCCGACGGCAGCCTGCTCTACGTGGGCGTCTGGGGTGCCGGCGCGGTCCAGTGGATCCGCCTCGACACGCGGCAGGCCTGCCTGGCCTTCAAGGTGGGCACCACGCCCTCGCGCGGGGCGCTGCGGGCGGGCGAGATCGGGGTGCTGCCGGGACATCCGACGCAGGTGGTGGTGTCGCGGCGCTACGTGGGCGTCTCCCCGGACTACGCGGGCACCGCCCTGTACGACCACGGCCTCGTGCGCCCGCTGGCCACGAGGACCACACCGGGGCGCGGCGCATCACCGTGGCCTCCGACGCGGTGGTGTACGGATACGACGACCGCTCCACCGAGTACGGCTTCCGCAGCTCGTCGTGGGCGCCGACGGCGTCACCGAGACCTGGGTGGTCAAGCAGCTGGTGGTGGGCTTCTACCATGGGATCGTCGCGTCGGGTGGCCTGGTCTACGCCACCTCGGGCGCGGTGATCGACCCCGCGATCAAGTCGCTGGCGGGCACCTTCCCCGTGCGGGGACCGGTGGCGCCCGACCCAGCGCTCGGCCGGGCGTGGGTGGCCGAATCGGCGAGCAGCCTCGCGGTCTTCAGCACGAGCACGTACGCGCGCACGGGCACCGTGTCGGTCACGGGGGCCAGCGGCACGCCGGTGCAGCTCATCCGCTGGGGCGACGACGGGCTGGCCCTGCTCACCGCGAACTCGCTCGTGCTGCTGGACGGGGTGGCCGTGCCCTGACGTGAGGCGCGCGCGATCAGCGGGCCCGCACCTCGAGCAGGCGCACCTCGAACAGCAGGGTGGCCTTGCGCGGGATCGTGGGCGGGTTGCCCGCCGAGCCGTAGCCGAGCTTGTAGGGCACGCGGAGCAGGCGGGTGCCGCCGATGCGCATGCCCTGCACGCCCTCCTCCCAGCCGGGGATCACCTCGTGGGCGCCGATCGTGAAGCCGAAGGGGGCGGCGCGGGCGAGGCTGCTGTCGAAGCGGCGGCCATCCTCCAGCCAGCCGGTGTACTCCACCAGCACGGTGGCGCCGCGCGTGGCCTCGTCTCCCGTGCCCACCACGAGGTCGGCCACGCCGAGCCCGGAGTCCCGCACCTGCCACCCGCCCTCGGGGACCGTGGGCGGGTGCTCGGGGGGGATGCGCACCGCCGTGATGCCGTGCACCTCGAGCAGGAGGCGTGCGGGCGGGGCGTCGGCGGCGAGGGCGGCCTCCACCACCAGCACGTCGCCGCGGCGTGCCCCCGTCAGTGCCTCCTCCACCGCCGGTGCGAGGGTGCCCCTGCCCGGGATGACCACCATCCGCGTGCCCGTGGCGTGGGTCGACATGAGCAGCGTCCCTTCCGACGACCACGCCGTGAGGTCCACCTCCAGGGCGTCTCCGGGGCCTGCCGGTGCGCCGCTTCCCTCGGTGAGGAGGGCGCGGCGTCCGCCCGCCTGGAGCGGCGTGGTGGCCTCGGGCAGCTCGGGACGGGGCGGGGGAGCGGCGACCGACACCGCGGGCAGGAGGAGGGCGGCGAGGATCCAGGCGTGCAACGGCGTCTCGGGGATCAGGGGGACAGCAGGGGGGCCAGCGCGTCCAGCTTGGCCTGCTCGGGGGTGCTCCAGTCGTCCTTCAGCAGGCCCCCCGTGTCGCCGGAGTTCGGGTTGAGGGACCAGAAGAACCAGTGCTCGATGTCGCGATCGACCAGGTAGGCCACGAAGGCGTCCATCCAGGTCTTGTCGGAACCCGTGTAGGGCCCGCCGAACTCCCCCACGGCCAGCGCGTGCGGCGTGCTGCGCAGGTGGCCGTAGTGGGCGTCCCAGATGGCGGGCAGGTTCGCAGGGAAGGTGCCGTCGCCGAAGTACGGCTGGTTGAACACGGACGGACCGTAGACGTGGGGGCTGTAGACCAGGCGCGAGGGGGGCACCTGCACCGTGGCGGTGGCTCCCTGCACGAGGTTCTCGCCCCAGAAGGCCGGCCAGCCGCCCTCGGGCGACGCGCTGCCGACGCCCTCCACGAAGAGCACGATGTGGGGGTTGACCTCGAGCACGGCCTGGGCCGCCTCGGCCACCAGCGCCGACCAGGCCTCCCACGTGAGCCCGTAGGGCTCGTTGAAGAGGTCGATGCCCACCACGTTGTCGTGGCTGGAGGCGATCACCGCGAGATCGGCCAGGTCGACCAGCCAGTCGGCCTTGGTGTAGCCGCCGCAGGCCTCGGGCCCGGAGGCCAGGTGGCCCGTGGACACGCCGCAGGTGTGCAGGTCGAGGAGCACGGTGAGGCCGCGCTGTCCCGCCTCGTCGAGGAGCTGCAGCAGCTGCCCCCGCGACGTGAGCTCGCCGTCGTGGCTGTGCCACACGTCCATCGTGGTGGTGGAGATCAGCGCCTCGGGCGCGATGGGGATGCGCAGGGCGTTGAGCCCCCACCCGGCGAGCTGGTCGAGGAAGGCGTCCATGCTGCGCCCGGACCACAGCCCGTGGAGCGCGTGCACGTCGGTGTCCAGGCCGAACCAGTTGACGCCGTGCAGCGCCACCTGCGTGCTGCCGTGGTGCAGGCGACCGTTCTCCACCCACCAGCTGTCGGCGCGGGGCACGTCCTCCCCGAGGATGCGGTCGTGGCCGGCCGGAGGGCCGGAGTCGCCGGAGTCGCCCACCGTGCCGGAGTCGCCGGAGTTCCCGGAATCGCCGGAGTTCCCGGAATCGCCGGAGTCGCCCGCGACGCCGGAGTTCCCGGAGTCGCCCACCGTGCCGGAGTCGCCGGAGTTCCCGGAATCGCCGGAGTTCCCGGAATCGCCGGAGTTCCCGGAATCACCGGAGTCGCCCACCGTGCCGGAGTTCCCGGAATCGCCGGAGTCGCCCGCGACGCCGGAGTTCCCGGAGTCGCCCACCGTGCCGGAGTCGCCGGAGTCGCCCACCGTGCCGGAATCGCCGGAATCGCCGGAATCGCCGGAATCGCCGGAATCGCCCACCGTGCCGGAGTCGCCGGAGTTCCCGGAGTCGCCCATCGTGCCGGAGTCGCCGGAGTCGCCGGAATCGCCCACCGTGCCGGAGTCGCCGGAATCGCCCACCGTGCCGGAGTCGCCGGAGTTCCCGGAGTCGCCCACCGTGCCGGAATCGCCGGAATCGCCGGAATCGCCGGAGTCGCCCACGGTGCCGGAGTCGCCGGAGTCGCCCACGGTGCCGGAGTCGCCGGAGTCGTCCACGGTGCCGGAGTCGCCGGAGTCCCCCGATGACGTGTCGCGGCTGTCGACCACGGGGGCCGTGTCGGCGGTGTCACCGACTGCATCGGAGTCGGCGAAGGGGTCCTCGAGCGGCCCGCACGCAGCGAGCAGCAGTCCGAGCGTGCCCGCGGCGCGACCCCTCCTCACGGCTCGGGCGCGGTGGGCGGCTTCGGGAAGACGTCGGCGTTCGGCAGGCCCTCGCGGAGGCGGGTGAGCCCTTCCTCGGAGATGCCCGACTCGGCGACGTCGAGCTGCTCCAGCTTCTCGAGCGTGAGCAGCGCATCCACGGCCGCGTCGGTGACGGCAGTGCGCACGAGGAACAGGCTCCGCAGCTCCCGGAGGGTGGCCACCTGGGCCACCTGCGCGTCGGTCACCTTCGTGCGCGTCAGGTCGAGGGTGTGCACGGAGGTGCCGGCGAGCACGTCGATGCCTTGGGCCGTGACGGGCGCGCCGATGAGGATGAGGTGGGTGAGCCGCGGCAGCCGGGCGAGCCCGAGGAAGACGCCGTCGGTGACCTTCGTGAACCCGAGGTTCAGCTCCTCCAGCTGCTGGAGCCGCGACAGCGTGCCCGCCACCCCGTCGCCCACGTCGAGGTTCGCCAGGTTCAGGCTGCGCAGGTCCGCCAGGCCGCCCAGCTTCGCGACCCCCGCCTCCGAGACCTTCGTCTCGCGCAGGCCGAGCCCCTGGAGGTGCTCCAGCGTGCTCACCGCGCGCATGCCGGCGTCGGTGACCGAGGTCTCGTTCAGGCCGAGCTCGATCAGGTCGGGCAGCCCGGCGAGTGCGGCCAGATCGGCATCGGTGGTGGCCGTGCCGGTGAGGTTCAGCCGAACCAGTGGGCTGTCGGGCGTGCCCCTGCCCTGGGTGCTGCGCGCGCGATCGACGAGGTCGTCCAGCGAGGCGGTGTGCACGCCGCCCTTGCCTCCTACGCCCAGCGTGGCCTCCATGGGCGGCGTGGGACGGGCGGTGGGCGGCGGGGGCGGCGCAGTGGGAGCTGTCGCACCTCCGCCACAGGCGGGCACTGTGGCGGTCAGGAGGCACAGGACGAAGGTGCTGGAGCGCATGCCTCCTCCCCAGGACGACGCGGCCTCCCCGTCATAATCGGCGGCGGGGTCCGCGCGAAGGTCCGAAGGGCACGGGCTGCTACATGTCCCGCGTGTCCCGGGTGGCGAGCGCCGTGCCGTCGGTGCGCACCGCACCGCTGGGGTTCCAGATGTCCACGGCGTCCCAGGGGAGATCCTCGGGTGCCTGGACGGCGTCCGGAACCTCCGGGGGGGCTTCGCGCACCTGCGGCACTGCGGCCCGCGTGGCCGCGTGCACCTCGGCTTCCTCGGCCTCGAGGAGGGAGGCCAGGGCGTCCGGGAGGGCCCACGTCGCGGTGACGATCGTGGCGACGAAGACCAGCACGAAGGCGACCTCGACGCGGATGTCTCCCCGTCGCAGGGTGCGGGGACCGGTCCTGTGCATGCCGCAACTCCTCGGCAGGCCGACGGCAGCGCGCCGGGTTCGTCGACCTGTGGATCGGCACGCGCGCGGCGGACTGGAGGGGTCCACCTGCGCGCGGCATGCGGTACCCGCCAGATGCGGCCGGGACGGGACGGGACGTCCCTCCCTCCCGGGAAGGGCGCGGGTGACCCGCGCCGGAGCGGACTCCGAACCCGCGTGATCGGTACCCGCGTGGGAGGCGCTCCCGGGCCCGCTTCACGACGGGGGACCCCAGGTCGGCTCCAGGGTGCGCCGGGGCCGCGTGTCCACCGGCTCGCAGGTCCAGCGAGCCTCCTCCACCCGCCGCACCCAGGCGCCCGGATCGAGCATCGTGCGCTCCTCGAACGTGGCGGGCACACCGGCTTCGTCCCGGGTCCAGCTCCGCGTCAGGCGCGTCTCGGTGGCCGGGTGGCCTTGGGCGAGCTGGCGGGCCGGGTCCTCGCCCTCCAGCCAGCCCACCCCCAGGGCCTCCTCCAACCGTCGACCGGCGGCGTCCCGCCGCTCCTCCTGCACCAGGACGCGCCCAGGGTCCTGCGGGTCCGGAGCCGCCAGGAAGAGGTCGTCCAGGCGGGCGAAGGGGCTGCCGCCCGCGGGTGCGAGGCGCACGGTGGTGCGCTGGAGGAGCACGGCGCCGTCCCAGATGCGCCGATCCCAGCCGTGGATGCGTTCCGCCGAGATCTCCTCGTCGGCCATGGCGAGCCGGAGGACCTGGGTGTGGGGCCGGCCGCCCGCGTCGCGCTGGGTGCGGAGGTGGGCGGCGTCGGGCCACGCCTCGAGCGGGGCTGCGGGGAGCCACCGCCAGGTGTCGTCCTCGCCGGCCTCCAGCGGGCTCACACGGCGCTCGGCCTCGGCCTCGGCGGTGGTCTCGTCGCGTCCGCGCGCCCGCAGCACGCGGGCCGTCGCGCGGTTCCAGCGCCCGTCCCCGTCGGGATCGTGGTGGGTGCGCTCGACGCGCAGGCTCTCCAGCTCGCCCACGTGCTCCTCGACCTCCACGGTGGTGTCTCCGGTCGTCGTGACCTCCCAGGTGCGCGTGGCCCACACGCTGCCCGTGCGGGCGGCCTCGGCCTCCCACGCCAACGCGTCGCCCTCCCAGCGCCACCAGTGCTCCCGGTCCACCAGGCCGTCGCCGTCCAGATCCTCCAGCTCGCGCACCGGGTGGCCGGCGTCGTCGCGTGTGCGCTCGCGCCGGCGGATCTCCACGCCGTCCGTGTCGACCTCGACGAGCAGGTCCGGGTCCTCCGGATCGGCGCCCCACGCCTGGCGCGTGCCGACCGCGGTGTGCCCCACCGACAGGTCGGTCGAGAGGGCGACGTCCTCGGGACAGGGGCGCACGGGCACCGCGCCGTCCACCGGCGTGCCCGGGAGGCAGGCCACGCCAAGGCCGGACGCTGCGGTGAGCAGGACGCAGTGGCGTCGTGGGCGACGATCAGGCGTCACGTGTGCTCCGGCGGGGCGCCGCTAGCCTAGCCGTCGCCGGGCCTGCGCGACGAGCACGTCCCGGCGTGCGGTAGGCTGCCGCGCAGGAGGCGGGGATGCGAGGGTCTGGGCTGCTGCTGGTGGCCGGGTGCGCCGCGGGGGCGGGCTCCCCCGACGACACCGACACGGACACGCTCGACGTGCAGTGCCCGGCGCCCGGCGCACCCGAGGTGGTGGTCGACGGGCTGGTGGGCGGCAGCGAGGGCGTGGCGGTGGCGCCGGACGGGGCGGCCTTCGTGGTCGCTGCCGACCGGCTGGTGGAGATCACGCCTGAGGGCGGCGTCACCGACGTGGCGCCCGTGCGCGGCGGGGTCGGCGCGGTGTGGTGGCGCGACGCCGTGTGGGTGGCCACGGGCAAGGACGCGTCCGGTGCCGACGCACCGGCGTTGGTGGAGGTCTCCCGGGCGGGCGAGGTCACGCGGCACCCCCTGCAGACCCTGGGCCGCCCCAACTTCCTCGCGCCCACGCCGTGGGGCACCCTGCTGGTGAGCGACGACTTCGACAC
This sequence comes from Alphaproteobacteria bacterium, assembly GCA_020632955.1. Classification (GTDB taxonomy): domain Bacteria; phylum Myxococcota_A; class UBA796; order UBA796; genus JACKEO01. The sequence goes on along the minus strand of JACKEO010000002.1, from coordinate 92,884 downwards.
CCGCATCGCCGAGTGGCGGGACGGCGCCGACACGATCTGGGCGGAGGAGGTGCCCAGCCCCAACGGCATGGGCTTCTCGGCCGACGGGCGCGCGCTCTTCGTCGCCAGCACCTTCGGCGACGAGGCGCTGCGCGCGATCGCGGTGGAGGGCGAGGTGGCGGGCGCCCTGTCGCTGCTCGCGCCCTTCCCGGACCTGTCCGCGCCGGACGGGCTCGTGGTGGCAGCGGACGGCTCCGTGCTCGTGGCGCTCAACCTCACCGGCGAGATCCACCGCTGGGACGGCGACCGCGCGGAACGGGTGGCCGAGGGCCTCCCCTTCGTGGCGAGCCTCGCCTTCGGCCCTGCGCCGTGGGACCCCTGCAGCGTCCTGGCCACCAGCCTCTTCGGCGAGGAGGTGTGGTCGGTGCCGGTGGGGGTCGCCGGGCCGTGATCGTCGGCGCGTGCCTCACGTGCGCGCGCGGCTCCGCGGGCGGCTACCTGCACGCTCCCGTCCTCCCTGGAGCGGTCGTGCGCATCGTCACCTGGAACGTCAACGGCCTCCGCGCCGCCCTCGCCAAGGGCCTGCCCTCGGTGCTCGATCGCCTCGCGCCGGACGTGCTGCTGCTCCAGGAGATCCGGTCCACGCCCGACCAGCTCACCGACGGCTGGGACGCGCCCGAGGGCTGGCACGTGCTGTGGCACCCGGCCGAGAAGCTCGGCTACGCGGGCACCGCCATCTGGTCGCGGCACCCGCTCGTCGAGGTGGGGCGCGGCGTGGGGGCGCCCGATCCGGAGGGCCGGGTGGTCCTGGCCGAGGCCGGTGGGGTGGTCGTGGGCAGCGTCTACCTTCCGAGCGGCTCGTCCAGCCCCGAGCGGCAGGAGGCCAAGGAGGCGTGGATGGCGCGCTTCCTGCCCTGGTCGCGCGAGCTGGCCACGGACGGTCGGCCGATCCTGCTCGCTGGCGACCTCAACATCGCCCACACCGAGCGCGACATCTGGAACGCGCGGTCGAACGCGAAGACCAGTGGCTTCCTGCCGCACGAGCGCGCGTGGTTCAGCGACCTGCTGGACGTGGGCTGGACGGACGCGGTGCGGGCCGACGCCGGCGAGGTGCAGGGGCCGTACTCCTGGTGGTCCAACCGCGGCCAGGCCCGCGCGAAGGACCGCGGCTGGCGCATCGACTACCTCCTCGGCAACGCCGCCCTCGCCCCGCGCCTGGGCGCCACCACCACGGTGCCGGCGGCAGAGCTCCACGCCCCGGACGGCCGCGCCATCAGCGACCACAGCCCCGTGGTGGTCGACCTCGTCTGAGGGCACCGCGTCAGCGGGTGGCGATGGCCCACGCGGCGATGAGCACGCACGACAGCCCGATGGCGATCACGGTGGCGTCCACCACGTCGAAGGTGGCGCGCCAGTCCCGGGAGGCGTCGGGCGTGGCGCGGGCCACGGGCGCCGTCCGCGAGGTCGACAGGGAGGCGCGGGGCGAGGGGGCGGGCGCACCCTGCCGGAGCGCACGCCGCACCTGCGCCACCGCCCGCCCCAGCATCCAGCCCAGCTGCGGCAGGCGCTCGGGCGCGAACACGGCGAGCGCGAGCAGCGCGAGGACGAGCAGCTCCAGCGGTCCCAGCGTGAACACGGCGCCTCGGGGGGGGCGGACCGCGGGTGCGGTCCGCGGAAGGGGTATCCTGCGAGGGTGGTCGCAGCAGGACGGACGGGCCCTACCCGAGCGCTCCGGCCGCCCGCGCCGCGGCCACCAGCTCGGCGTCCACCCCCAGCGCGCCCAGCGCCTCCTCTCCGTCTGCGCCGAGCGCGCGGAGCGGCCCGGGCGCCGGCACCTCGGTCATCGGCACCCCCAGCGGCACCCGCACCACGGGGCGGCCGTCCACGTGGGCGACGAGGTCGGAGAACAGCGGGTCGGCCACGGCCTCCACCGGGGTGGCCACGGGCTCCACGCACACGTCCTCGCCCGCCACCGCCTCCAGCCAGGCCGCGAGCGGTCGGCTCGCGAAGACCCCCTCCAGCTCGGCCTGGACCCGCGCGCCGTCGGCGCCCAGCGCGTAGCCGCTGCCCTGCAGGTCGGGCCGACCCACGAGCACGCAGAGGCGGTCGAAGAAGGGGGGCTCCAGGGCCGCGACGGCGAGGTGGCGGCCGTCCTGCGTGGCGTAGCAGCGGTAGCAGGGCACCCCGCCCGTGAGCATGCCCGCCCCCCGAGGCTCGGCATGCCCGACCGCGGCGGCGGCCATGCCGTAGGCGCCGAGCGCGAAGGCGCCGCGGGCCAGCGCCACGTCGAGGTGTCGCCCGCGACCGGTCTGCGCGCGCTCCAGCAGGGCGGCGAGCACGCCGAGGGCCGCGGGCCAGGTGCCGCCCGCCACGTCCGCCAGGGGGGTGCCGGGTACCGCGGGCGGTCCGTCGGCCGGTCCCCAGGTGCCCAGCAGGCCGGCGCGCGCCACGTACGACAGGTCGTGGCCGGCCTTGAGGCGATCGGGACCCGCCTGGCCGTAGCCCGACAGGCTCACGCCGATGAGCCGCGGGTGGCGCGCGAGCAGGGCGTCCCACGACAGCCCGAAGCGATCGAGCACGCCGGGACGGAAGCCCTCCACGAGCACGTCCACGCCGGCCAGCGCTGCGTGGAGCACGGCCGCGCCCTCGGGCCTCTTGAGGTCGAGCACCACGCTGCGCTTTCCCGCGTTGAGCGAGGCGTAGCTGACGCCCACGCCGTCCTGGTGTGGCGGGACGTGTCGCAAGGTGTCGCCCCCGGGGGGCTCGATGCGCACCACCGTGGCGCCGAGGTCGGCGAGGATCCGCGTCAGCAGCGGGCCCGGAAGGTAGCGGGACAGGTCCAGGACGACCGTGCCCCGGAGGGGCGCGAAGGTGGCGGTCACGAGGTCTCCGCGGCACGAGGGAGGGGCCCGGGCGCGCACCCGGGCGGGGTGCTAGAACACGTTCTACTTCGGGAGACCCCCATGGCCGACGCCCTGATCTACGACACCGTCCGCACGCCCCGAGGCAAGGGCAAGGCCGGCGGCGCGCTCCACACCCTCGCCCCCATCGAGCTGGCGCGCACCGCCCTGCAGGCCGTGCGCGACCGCAACGAGCTCGACACCGCCGACGTGGACGACGTCATCCTCGGCATCGTGGAGCCGGTGGACGAGCAGGGCAGCAACCTCGCCCGCGTGGCCGTGCTCTACAGCGGCTACGACCAGGGCGTCCCCGGCGTGCAGATCAACCGCTACTGCGCCTCGGGCCTCGTCGCGACGAACATGGCCGCGGCCCAGGTGATGTCGGGCCAGAGCCAGCTGGCCGTGGGCGGCGGCGTCGAGAGCATGTCGCGCGTGCCGATGGGGTCCAGCCGCGGACCGTGGGCCACCGACCCCCAGGTGTCGATGTACACGCGCTTCGTGCCCCAGGGCATCAGCGCCGACCTCATCGCCACGAAGTGGGGCTACAGCCGCACCGACCTCGACACGCTGGCCGCCACCAGCCAGGAGCGGGCCGCCCAGGCCTGGCAGGAGGGCCGCTTCGCGCGCAGCGTGGTGCCGGTACGCGACCACAACGGCGTCGTCGTGCTCGACCACGACGAGTACCTCCGGCCCGGCACCACGGTGGAGAGCCTGGCCACGCTCAAGCCGGCCTTCCAGCAGCTCGGCGAGCACTACGGCTTCGATGCCGTGGCCGTGCAGCGCTACCCCGAGGTGGAGGGCATCGAGCACGTCCACCACGCCGGCAACAGCTCCGGCATCGTCGACGGCGCCGCCGCCGTGCTCGTGGGCTCCCGCGAGATCGGCCGCAAGTACGGCTGGCGCCCGCGCGCGCGCATCCGGGGCTTCGCCAGCATCGGGTCGGAGCCCACCATCATGCTCACCGGCCCCGCCGACGCGGCCCGCAAGGCCCTGAAGCGCGCCGGCATGGACGTCGGCGACGTGGACCTCTGGGAGATCAACGAGGCCTTCGCCAGCGTGGTGATGCGCTTCGAGGAGGATCTCGGGCTCGACCACGCCACGGTCAACGTCAACGGGGGCGCCATCGCCCTGGGCCACCCCCTCGGCGCCACGGGCGCCATGATCCTCGGCACCCTGCTCGACGAGCTGGAGCGCCGCGACCTCACCGTCGGCGTGGCCGCCCTGTGCGTGGGCGCCGGCATGGGCACCGCCACCGTCATCGAGCGCATCGAGGCCTGATCCCATGATCGACACGCAGCTGGACGCCCAGGGCGTCCTGACCCTCACCTGGGACATGCCCGGGAAGAAGCAGAACGTCTTCGACGCCGACGCGATGGCGGCCTTCGACGAGGCGGTCGACGCCGCGCTGGCCACCGAGGGCCTCACGGGCATCGTGATCACCTCGGCGAAGCGCGACTTCATCGCCGGCGCCGATCTGTCGATGCTGGAGGGCATGGCCTTCGGCGAGGGGCGCACGGCCAAGGCGCTCTACGGCCAGATCGGGGCGCTGTCGCGCACCCTCCGCAAGCTCGAGACGGGCGGCGTGCCCGTGGTGGCCGCGCTCAACGGCACCGCGCTCGGCGGCGGCTTCGAGCTGGCGCTGGCCTGTCACCGCATCGTGGTGGCCGACGAGTCGCGCATCCAGCTGGGCCTGCCCGAGGGCACCCTCGGCCTGCTGCCCGGCGCCGGCGGCACCCAGCGCCTCCCGCGCCGCGTGGGCGCCCAGGCCTCGCTGCCGCTGCTCCTGGAGGGCAAGCGCCTGTCGCCCCAGGAGGCGCTGGCCGCCGGCGTGGTCGACGAGGTGGTGCCGGCGGACGGGCTGCTCGCAGCGGCCAAGGCGTGGCTCGCCACGGGTCCCAAGGCCGTGCAGCCCTGGGATCGCAAGGGCTTCCGTCCCCCCGGCGGCTCCACCAAGGAGCCCGACGTGGCCAACGTCTTCATGGTGGCCTCCGCCATGTTCCAGGCGAAGACCTTCGGGAACTACCCGGCCGGCAAGGCCATCCTGTCGTGCGTGTACGAGGGCCTGCGGCTCGACATCGACTCCGCCCTGGAGGTCGAGAAGCGCTACTTCGTGGAGCTGCTCCTCGATCCGGTCGCCGGGAACATGATCCGCACGATGTTCGTGTCGCTCGGCGAGGCGAACAAGGGCGCCCGCCGCCCCGTGGGCGTGGAGCCGCTCGACGTCCGCCGCGTGGGCGTGCTCGGCGCGGGCCTCATGGGGGCCGGCATCGCGTACGCCGCGGCGAAGGCCGGCCTCGCTGCCGTCGTGCTCGACACCGACGCCGACAAGGCCGCTGGCGCCGTCGCGTACGCGCGCGGCATCGAGGATCGCAAGGTGGCGAAGGGCCGGGGCACGCCGGAGCAGCGCGACGCGCTCCTGGCACGCATCCAGCCCACCACCTCCTTCGACGATCTGGCGGACTGCGACGTGGTGATCGAGGCGGTCTTCGAGGACCGCGCCGTGAAGGCCGACGTCACGCGGAAGGCCGACGCCGTGCTCTCCGACCGGGCCGTGCTGGCGTCGAACACCTCCACGCTGCCGATCACCGGGCTGGCCGAGGCCTCGTCGCGTCCGGAGCGCTTCGTGGGCCTGCACTTCTTCTCGCCCGTCGAGAAGATGCAGCTCGTCGAGGTCATCGTGGGCGATCGCACCTCGGAGCCCACGCTCGCCCACGCGCTCGACGTGGTGAAGGCGCTGCGCAAGACCCCCATCGTGGTGCGCGACAGCCGCGGCTTCTACACGAGCCGGGTGTTCGGCACGTACGTGTCGGAGGGCCTCGCCCTGCTCCGCGAGGGCGTGGCGCCCGCGCTGATCGAGAACGCGGGGCGCATGCTGGGCATGCCGATGCCGCCGCTGGCGCTCGCCGACGAGGTGGGGCTGGGCCTCATGCACCAGGTGGGTCGTCAGACACGTGCCGATCTCGGCGACGCGGCACCCGACAACCCGGGCACGCCGGTGCTGGCCACGATGGTCGAGACGCTCGGGCGCACGGGCAAGCGGGGCGGTGCGGGCTTCTACGGCTACGCCGAGGGAGGGAAGCGCCTCTGGCCGGGGCTCGCCGAGCAGTTCCCGCTCGCTGCGGCCCAGCCCTCCGTCGAGGCGGTCAAGGAGCGTCTGCTGCTCGTGCAGGTCCTCGAGGCCTGCCGCTGCATGGACGCCGAGCTGCTGCGTGCGCCGGCCGACGCCGACGTGGGGGCCGTGCTCGGCTGGGGCTTCGCGCCGTGGACGGGCGGGCCGCTGGCGTACGTGGACACCCTCGGTGCTTCCCAGGTCGTGGGCCGCGCCGACGCGCTCGCCGCCGAGCTGGGTCCCCGCTTCAGCCCGCCGCCGCTGCTGCGTCGGATGGCGGAGCGCGGGGAGCGCTTCTACGGCTGACCGCGTGGGGTGGGGCGGTGTTCACCTCCGCTTCACCGCGCCCGGTGGCGTGTTGGTGGCGATCCCGACGGCCACACTGTAGTCTCGCCCGATGCCGGGGCGGTCGCGTGGGCCGCTCCGTGGAGGTCTTCCCGATGACGGCTCTGTCCCTGCGTCTCCCGGTCCTCGGCGCCATCCTGCTGGGTGCCTGCACCGCCGGTGGTCCCTCCACGGGCGACTCCGACACCGATCCGCCCGAGCCCGTGCGCTACCCGAAGGACTTCGAGATCGACCTCGACAAGCCCAACTCCTTCAAGGGCATCTTCGTGTCGGGCGACAGCGAGCTGCCGATCACCTTCACCGACGGCCTGCTCTACGCGGTGGACGAGCTGTCCACCGGGCGCTTCCGCTCCTACATCGGGGTGCGCACCGAGGAGTCCACCACCTTCTTCCCGAAGGGCGTGCCGCAGGGCTTCCCGGCCACGGTGTCGCTCGAGGCGCGCGTCACCATCCCGGCGGCGGGCATCGAGCCGAAGACCTACAACTGCATCGGTCCGAACACGCCCTTCGCCGTGAGCGTGCGCCTCTTCTCCACCGAGACGGACTGGGCGGGGCTCATCGCCTCCACCATCCTGCTGCCGGCCGACGACGCGGGCCCCTGCGCCCTGCAGGTCAAGAAGGCCGCGGTCGACGAGTTCCAGGCCGTCGCGCTCAGCGCGAAGATGGACACCGTGACGGTCAAGGACAAGAAGCTCACGCTCTTCCTCGACAACATCGACCTGCACTTCTTCCTGAAGGAGGGCACCGCGCCCACCTCCAGCAACGAGGTGCCGTCGCCCGGCGAGGACACCGGCGACGCCGGCTGATCGGTCCCGGTCGCGCCGCCGCCCCCGCGGTCACTCCGGGGGCAGGCGGTAGGCGATCTCCACGGCCACCCGGTGGGTCACCACTGCGGCGTCGCCGCGCGCGATGGTCCCAGGTGTGCGCACGGCGAACACCCCGTCGAGGGTGGGGCCCCGGCGCAGCATGCGGCCCAGCAGGCCGTCGTCGTCGTGGTCGGCGCACGGGGAGACCGGCGGGGCCGCGCCGGCCGCGCGCAGGCGGGCGCACAGGGTGCCGGGCGCGTCGGCGCCGGCGTCGGTCGTGTCGAGACGCGTCCAGCCATGGCCGTCCCACACCACCAGCTCCACGCCCGCCGTGGTCCCCTCCGACGTGGTGCTCCGGCCGCCCGCGACCCAGTGGACGTCCACCCGGGCGAGCTCGGCGTCCTCGGCCTCGGCCGCTGCGAAGGGGAGCACCAGCACATGGGCGGGCGTGTCGGGCGTGCGCGCGGGCAGCACCCACGAGGTGCCGGAGGTGTCGCCGCCGTAGAGCTCCAGTCGTCCCTCCACCGCGTCGTGGGCGAGCGCGTGGCCCTGGGCCGCACGCGGGCCCCCCCAGATGTGCAGCAGGGACCACGCTGTGCCGTCCCAGGCCCAGGTGTCGGTCAGCACCGTGCCGGCCTCGTCCAGCCCGCCGTGCAGCACGACCGCGCCGCGCTCGGGATCCCAGGCCAGCACGTGGTCCTGGCGGGGCCCCGGTCCTTCGGCGGCCGTGGCGGCCAGGGTCCATGTGCCCGTCGTCCACACCCACGTGTCGCCCTGGGCGCCACCCTCGTCCTCGCCGCCGAAGAGCACCACCTCCTCCCGCAGGGGATCGGGGGCCATGGCGTGGTGGCGGCGAGGCGACGGCGCTGCGGTGGACGTGGACGGAGTCCATCCGTCCGGGGTGCCGAGCCAGCTGTCGTCGAGCAGCGCCTCCTCGCCCTTGCCGCCGAAGAGCAGCACGGCGCCCGAGACCGGATCGACCGCCATCGCCGCGTCCCGACGGCCCTCGGGCGCGTCGTCGGGGGTCGGCACCCGCGACCACGTCGCGCCGTTCCAGGTCCAGGTGTCGTCGAAGATCTTCCCCCGGGTCGCCGCGCCGCCGAACAGCAGGGTGACGCCCCACGCCGGCAGGGTGGCGGCCGCGTGGTTGCAGCGACCGGCCGGGCGGACGGACCCGGAGGTCAGCTCCCGCCAGCCCTCGGCCTCGCGGATCCAGGTGTCCTGCAGGTCGCAGGCGCCGTCCAGTCGCTTGCCGCCGAAGAGGAGCGGACGGCCCGTCTGGGGGTCGGGGACCAGCACGTGGTGCTGGCGACGCGACGGCGTCCGCTTCAGGTCGGGGTCGGGCGCGACGGGCTGGTGCCATCCGGTGCCGTCCCACAGCCAGGTGTCGTGCAGCGGGACCCCTCCGGGATCGGTCCCGCCGAAGAGGACGACGACCTCGGCGCCCGCGTCGTAGGCCACGGCAGCGTCGGCGCGGGGGGGCGGGAGCGCGTCGGCCGCGGCGAGCGTCCATCCCTCCCCGTCGGTCCACGTCCAGGTCTCGGTGAGCCCTTCGGACGCCAGGGGCACCACCCGCACCACCTGATCGCGGGCGCGGTCGTAGGCCACCGGGGCGTCCCCGTTTCGCGGGAGGCCCGCGCTCGAGGAGGACCAGGACGACCCGTTCCAGCTCCACCGCCGGGAGTTGTCGACCTCGGCGATGATGCCGGTGAAGGCATCGCGAAGGAAGTAGGTGCCTCCGAACAGGTCGACGCGGCCCTGGGCGTGGTTCGACACCATCGCGTGGCGGAGCATCCCCTCCGGCCGCGGGGTGGTGCCGATCGGCGCCCATGCGCCGTGGCGCCATCGCCAGTCGTCGCCCCGGGCGGTGCTGCCGCCGTCGGTGCTGCCTCCGGTGACCACCACGTCCCCCGAGCGAGGGTCTGCCGCCATCGCATGCAGCGCGCGACCCGCGGGCTCCCTGGCGAGCACGGGCTCCCACCAGCTCGCGCCGTCCCAGGTCCAGGTCTGCTGCCCGGCGCTGTCGGTGCCGCCGAAGAGGAGCAGGTCTCCGCCGACCGGGTCGTAGGCGAGCGTGGCCCCCACCCGGGGACCCGGTGACCTGGCGCCGCCCACCTCCAGCCACTCCCGCCCGTCCCAGGTCCAGGTGTCGTCCTCCCCGCCGCCCTGCAGCACGACCACCTCGCGGGCGGGGTCGTAGGCCATCGCGTGGCCCGCGCGGGCGCTCGGGAGCGCCGAGCCTGCGTGCCCGGGGAGGGCCACCCAGCCACCGTCCACCAGGGAGTCGACCGGCGTGGGACCCTCGGGACCGTCGCCCTGGTCGATCGCCCGGAGGGAGGCGCCCAGATCGCGCACGGCCTCGACCACCGCGGGGGATCCCGCAGAGGTGGGCACGCCCTCGTCGGCCGCCCGCACCGTCCACACCACGTCGCGCACCCGCGACCGCGGACCGAGGTTGCCTGCCGGATCCCGCGTGCGGACGTGGACCACGGGCCAGATCGCCGGGATCTCCACCGGACCGAAGGCGCCCTCCGCGTCCACCGGTGCGCTCGCGAGGTAGCGCCCTTCGGGGGACTCCACGACCAGGCGCATGCCGGTCTCCGCGCTGCCCGCCAGGCCGGTGACCCAGGCCATGGCCGGCCCGCCGTCGACGCCTCCCCAGGGCGCCCGCGCGAGGGTGATGCGTCCCTCCACGTCGGTGCGGGGCAGCTTCGTGGGCGGCACGAGGTCGACGAGCAGGCGCGTGGGCACCGGCAGCGCGGCGGATCGGTTCCCGACGGCGTCCGTGAGCACGACCTCGAAGGCGTGGGTCCCTTCCACGTCGGCGAGCGCGTCGGGGTCGAGATCGAGCGCCCACGTGGCCAGGCGCCCTTCCGCGGTGGGGGCGCCGGTGCGCAGGCCTGGCGGGCCCGTCTGCGCCAGCACGGGCGCATCCACGCCCAGGGGCTCGGAGGCCAGCACCCGGAGGCTGGCCGACACGCCTCCGCCCAGGAAGGGATCCGTGGCGTTGATCCACAGGTCTCCCTCGGGGGTCGAGGTGTCGAGGGTGGCGGGCACGCGCGTGAGCGTGGCGCTGGCGAGGGTGGGAGGGCTCTGGTCCACCCGCAGCGCCGTGCCGAGGCTCTCGGGCGTCTCGTTGCCCGCCGCGTCCCGGAGCAGCAGCGCGAGCTGCTTGTCGCCATCGGGGACCGTCTCGTCGATGTCGAGCTGCCAGGCCTGCGTCGCGTCCACCCAGCGCAGGGGACTCGTGCCGAGCGAGACCTCGCTGAGCGCGGGATCAGGGGGGGGCGAGGCGGAGAACCGCACCGCGACCACGGCCCCGCGGCCCACGCGCACCACGCCGTCGGGATCGTCGACACGCGGTCCGGAGACGACCTCCACCTCGGGCTCGCCCACCCGGCGCGGCGGGATGCCCACGTAGGTGCCACGCGGGGCGCCGACGGCGCAGAGGGACGGCCCCGCGGGCAGGTTGCCCGCGAGGTCCCTGCCGGACACGACCACCTCGTAGTCGAAGGTCCGCTCCACCGACGGGCCGGTGAGCGCGTACAGGTAGGGCTTGGACAGGCCGTTCACGAGGCGGACGTCCATGTCCGACGGCCGCACCGTCACCTCGGGTGGGCCGCCGCGCAGGTCCTCGGCCGGGGTCACCGACAGCATCACCGTCTGGCCGATGCCCGACAGGGGAGCCGACAGCACGCAGTCGGCGGTGGGGGCGCGGAAGTCGGTGATCAGCGGCAGGGAGGACGCCAGTCGCTCGTCCTCCGGCGCGTCCGCCGCGGCGGCCTGCGAGACGAGGTAGCCGGTGAGGTCCTGGGGTCCCGGGGTCTCGTCGCCGGTGAGCCACAGGCGGCACACGTAGGTGCGGGCGGCGTCCTCGCGCTCCTGCACGCAGTGCATCGGCGTGGCCGACAGCCCCACGCGCGACCGCGCGAGGTCGAGCACCAGGGTGGTGGAGAAGCGCACCACCACCTCGTCGCCGGCGCGTGCGTAGGCGGACCCGTCGGCCGGAGCCTGCGGCGCCAGCAGCTCCGGGTCGCTCAGCAGCGTGGGCACGTTCGGCGCGCCCTTCGTGGGATCCACGCCCAGGAGGCAGGCCGAGACCGGGAGCAGCGGCAGCAGACGGGCGGCATGGCGCAGGAAGGGACGCATCGACGGCCTGGGCTCTGTGCGGGGGGACCCTCGGGTCCACGTCAGGCACCCGCACACGGCAATCCTGCCACGGGCGCCGTGGGAGCGACAGGCGCGCGCCGGGGTGGGCTCGTTGGGAAACGTAGGCGCTTCCTCACCCCTTCGGGACCTGGGCTCCTGCCGTGCACGCGGCGGGTGCACACCCCGTCGCGCTACCACGCCTCGGCGGCAGGCCCGGTGAGCTCGGCCTCGGTGGGCGTGGGCGCGTCGGTGCGCCTGCGCTTCCGCGTGGTGACGTGGGGCGCACGGTGCACGAGGCTGGGCGACAGGATGAGGCGGACGTAGGGTGCGTCGACGCGGAGGTCCGGTGCGCCGCGCACCTCCTGGCCGTGCGTGTTCCACCCGGCGGTGTCGAACAGCTGGATGAGCCCCCCGGCCCGCACCGTGAGCCGGAGGCCCGACTGGATGCCGAGGGCGTCGCGCTTGCCGAAGGGGATGAAGCCGCCGAAGCCCAGGCCGAGGTCGAGCACCATCGCCTGCTTGCTCACCGTGAGGCTCTGCCGGGCCTCGTCGGCGGCCTCGAGGAAGCGGACCGGGCCCTCCGGCTGCGCGTTGATCTCGACGTCGACGAGGCCTGCGCCCACGCGGGGCAGCAGCCAGAAGTCCCGCTGCTTCACCACGGCGTAGCCGTACGACAGCTCCGTGAGGGAGTAGCGGAGCACCGTGAGCACGTCCTCACGCCCTGGCTGACCCCCCACGTTCTGGTACTGGATGTAGTCGAACCCGGGCACGTGGCGGTTCGCGTAGAGCTCGCCGTTCACCGAGAGCGGCGTGATGTCGAGGGGGCCGTGGGTGGCGAAGCCCTGGTCGGTCCACGCGGCGTCCCAGGCGCCACGGTCGAGCCAGGCGAAGCCGAAGCCCGCGCCGAGCGCCACCTCGGTGACGTCGAGCTCGGGGGGCGGGAAGAGCGGCTTGCCGGCCCAGGCGGAGCTCGCGAGGGCGACGATCAGGGCGAGGACGTGCATCCCGGCGCTCCTATGCCTGCACGTGCCGTGCTGTGCGTGGCGGTCTCGGGCTCCACCACGCCTTGACGGGGATCAGCGCATCCACACCCGCACCGGCAGCGGCGCCACCCACGGCTCGGGGTGGCCGGGCCAGGGGTAGTGGTAGAAGCCCGCGCCGTAGTCCAGGGCGCGGTAGTCCGCCGGATTGCAGATGTGGTTCTCGAGGTGGAAGCCGATGCCGATGGCGCTGTCGCGGCTGTCGGTGCTGTCGCCATCCCCCGAGAAGCCCACGCGCAGGCCCCCGCAGAAGCGGGTGCCGTGGTTCCAGCCCCACCGCTGGAAGCCCGTGGCCGACCACACGCCGGCTGGCGCGATCGACAGGATCGCGGGCGTGAGCTTGTCGCGCGTGTCGCGGGTGGACGTGAGGGGAGCGCCGTTCGCGAGCACCTGGGCCGTGGCCTTGCCGTGGGTCATCGTCTCGCAGGCCCAGGCGCCGTCGTCGAAGCGGCGCACGCACAGGCGGGTCTCGACGGCCTGGAGCCGGTAGAAGGCGCGGCTCACGGCGTCGAGGTCCGACGACATCGACCACGGCACGTCGTCGCCGCCATCCAGCGCGGTCCACCAGGGGTGCTCGTAGAGGAGCTGGGAGCGCGTGGCGGCCTGCATCACGAGGGTCCAGCCCCCGTCGTCGTCCAGCTGGTCGCACCAGGCCCGGAAGACGTGCATCCCGTCGGGGTCGATCCAGGTGACGCCCGACGGCGTGCCCGGCAGCGTCTCGAGGGCGTCGAGGCAGCTGTCGGCAGGGCACGAGCGCCCGCGACCGCTGTGGGGCAGGCAGCCGATCTCGAGCGAGCTCCGGGCCACGGGGCCGTCGGCGAGCCCATCGTGGGCGTGGGCTTCGCAGGTCCAGACCTCGTCGGCCCGGGTGGCGCTGGCCGGCACGGTGACCGCCTGGGCGGGCAGGAGGCCCGCGGCGCCGTACGCCGTGAGCGCGCCGTCCCGCAGCCAGGCCACCGTGTAGGTGAGGGCATCGCCGTCGGGGTCGGTGGCCGGCTGGCTCACGAGGCAGGACAGCTCGTCCGTGTCGTCGGGGTCGGCCGGCGCCACCGTGATGCCCGGTGCCGTGGGGGGGCTGTCGATCCGCAGGGTGGCGCTCTTCGCGGGTCCCACGGCGCCCCCCGCGCGGGGCGTGACGGTGCAGACGACCTCGCTGCCGGCCGGCGCGCCCTGGGGCAGGGTGGCGGCGTTGCCGGCGGGGCTGCCGTCCACCGTCCACGCGAAGGTGGACGCGTCGGTGTCGCCGTCGTCGTCGTGGAAGCCGCTGTACGCGCAGGTGAGCGGCTCGCCGGCGAGGGCGGGTGCCGGCGCGAGCGTGACGCCGTCGAGGCGCGGGGGGGTGTCCTCGATCAGCACGGTGTCGAGCACCGGCGGGCCGTCCCAGGTGCCGTCGCTCGGGGTCACGGTGCACGTGACCTGGTCCCCGCGCACGAAGGCGCCCGACAGGAAGCGGGTGTTGCCCACCACGCTGCCCCCCACGGTCCAGGCGAGGCGGGAGAGGTCGGCCTGGCCCTGGGGATCGGCGAAGCCCGCGTAGCTGCACACCAGCGTGCTCGTGGTGCGCGCCGGCCCTCCGCCCTGCACGGTGATGTCGACCGCGTCGATGCGCGGGTACGGGTCGAGGACGACCACGGCGGTGCTGCGCGTGGCTTCGCCGCCGAGGAGGTCCGTGGCGGTGGCCGTGCAGCTCACCACCGTGCCGGGAGGCGCGCTCGTGGGCGTGAGGCGCAGGGTGGCGCCCGTGCCCAGCACGGTGCCGTCGCCGCGGGTCCAGCGCCACGACAGCGTGGGCGGCTCGCCGTCGGGGTCCGAGGCCGTGGCGGTGCAGGTGAGCAGCGTGGCGGGATCCACGTCGGTGCCGGGCGTGATCGCCACGGTGTCGACCGTGGGCGGGGCGTTGCCGATGACCGCGCTGGCCGAGCCGCGGTCCTCGGCCCCGTCGATGTCGCGCACCACGGTCTCGCAGGTGACCACGGATCCGGGGGGAGCGACCCCGCCCGCGGGCACCGTCCAGGTGGTCCCCGTGCCCACCGGCGCGCCCTGGAGCACCCAGGCGTGGCCCACCGTGAGGGGGTCGCCATCGGCATCGTACGGCGTGGCGCCGCAGGTGAGCTCGGCCCCCACGAGCGTGCCGCCGCCGCGGGCGAGGGAGACGGGGCCCAGCACGGGCGGGCTGTTGAGCACGACGACGAAAGCCTCCGCGGACGGTCCCGCCAGGAAGCCGTCGCTGGGCAGCGCCTGCACGCCCCAGACCTCGCCCTTGCGCGTGGCCGTGGCGGGCACCAGCGGACCGGTGAAGGCGGGCTGCGACACGCCGTCCTTCGTCCACGACCAGGCGAGCGTGACGGGGTCGCCGTCGGGATCCGACGCGGGGGACGAAACCTCGGCCACGAGGCCGTCCGCCGTGCGCGGTGCGGCGGGCGAGAGCTGCAGCGTGGGCGGCCAGGGGGGCGTGTCGACGCGGAGCACGAGGCTGCGCACCGCCGTGAGCCCCAGCGGATCGGTGGCCCGCACCTCCACGGTGTGCAGTCCCACCTGCAGGTCGGTGCGCGTGAAGGTGGCGCTGCCGCCGCCGTCGGGCTGGGCGCCCGCGAGGTCGCCCTGCAGGCTGCTCGTCCAGCCGAGGTCGACGTCGCCCGGCGGGTCGTCGGCGTCGTCCACCAGCGCGGTGAGGCGTACCGGTGCGCCGGTGGCGAAGACCGTGCCGTCGTCGGGCTCCACGAGCAGCAGGGTGGGTGGCGAGCCCTGGCGGTGGGCCACGGTGGTCACGCAGGTGGCCCCGTCCGGGTCGGTCACCTCCAGCGTGAGGAGGTGGGTGCCGGGCGACAGGCCCGCCACGGTGTCGAGCACCACGCCGCCGGCGTCAGGGGTGCCGGCGCCGAGCTCTCCGTCGAGATCCGAGCGCCACACCGCCCGCAGCAGCGTGGGGTCGGTGTCGTCGTCGACCTGGCCCTGGAGCACCAGGGGGTCGCCGGCGATCGCCGGCCCCGTGGGCGCCGTGATGGCGCAGGTGGGGGGCTGGTTGGCCCCGCGCACCACCACGCCCACGGTGGCGCGTCCCTCCTTGCCGTCCTCGTCGGTGACCACCACGGTGAGGGTGTGCACGCCGGGGCTGAGCCAGGCGCTCGCCGTGGCCTGGCCCCCGTCGTCCGGCGGGGCGGCGTCGGACGCGAGGACCCCGTCGAGGTCGGAGGACCACGCGACCGTCAGGGCCGACGGCGCCGTCTCGGCGTCGGTGGCCCGGGCGCGGAGGCTCGTGGCGACGTCGGCGCGCAACGCCGCGTCGGGCAGCGGCGAGAGCAGCTCCACCTGGGGCGCGCCGGTGCGCTGCACGTCGAAGGTGCGCGTGTCGGCGGCCGGGGCGCCCTGGGGGTCCCGCACGCCCAGGGTGACACGCACCTGGCTGCGGTCGAGGGGGGGCGGCAGCTCGCACCGCACGAGCCCGGCGTCGTCGGCGTGCGTGTCGGGGCAGACCCACGCGCCGTCCACCCGCCAGGTGACCGTCAGGCGCGTGGGGTCGGACTCGGCGTCGCCGACCGAGCCCTCGAGCACGAGCGGTCGGGTGTCGGGCAGCAGTTCGCCCGGGGCCGGGGCGGTGATCACCGCCCGCGGCGTCGCGTTCGAGACCGACAGCAGGCTGTCCTGGCAGGCTCCTCCGGAGAGCACCAGGGGGAGGAGGATCCGGGTGTGCGGACGAAGCACCATGACGCGAGGATACCGCGGGCGGAAGGGCCTCGTGGTGTCCTCGTGGTGCCACCGGCCCGCGGGCGCTACCTCCCCGGTCTGCCGTGGAGGCTCGGATGAATGCGACCGCACCCGACTGGGATCTGTCGGCCTGGTTCGAGGACGTGGGCACGCCGGACTACCGCGCCTTCGTCGATCGGCTCACGGCCGACCTCGCCTCGCTGCCGTCGCGGCTCGGCGCGGCCGAGGGCACGGACGCGCTGGCGGGGGTGCTCGGGGACGTGGAGGACGCCCAGGCCCGGCTCTGGCACCTCAGCGCCTTCCTCAGCTGCCGACGCTCCGCCGACGGCCGCGACGAGGCGGTGCAGCGCGCCGAGGGCGAGCGCGCACGGCTCGCCGCTGCCTCCACCAAGGTCACCGTGGCGCTGCAGGACGCGCTCGCCGGCCTCGACGCGGCGGCCTTCGAGACCCTGTGCGCGCACCCGTCGCTGCAGGACGCGGACCACGCCCTCCGACGCACCAGGGACCGTGCCCGCCACGCCATGCCGGCGGCCCTGGAGGACCTCGCCGCCGACCTCGGCGTGGACGGCCTGCACGCCTGGGGGCGCCTCTACAGCCGGCTCACCTCGGAGCTGGAGTTCGAGCTGCGTGTGCCCGGTGCCGCGCCGCGCACCCTGCCGGTCTCGATGGCTCGCACCACCATGGAGGACGCCGACCCGGCGGTGCGGCGGGCGGCCCTCGCGGGTGCGAACGCCGCCTGGGCGCGGCACGGCACCACGCTGGCCGGCTGTCTCAACGGCATCGCGGGCACCCGGCTCGCCCTCGCGGCGCGCCGCGGGTGGGACGGCGTGCTGGACGAGGCGCTCGTGGACGCGGGCATCGAGCGGCGCACCCTCGACGCCCTGTGGACCGCGGTGCGTGCCCACCAGGACCTCCCCAGGCGCTTCCTCCACGCCAAGGCCCGGCGGCTGGGCCTGGAGCGCCTGGGCTTCCAGGACGTGGGGGCCCCCCTGCCGGTGGACGGTGAGGCCCGGCTCGCCTGGGCCGAAGGCCACGCGAAGGTCCGCGCCGCCTTCCGGGGTGCCTACCCGGCGTTGGCCGACTTCGCGGACGAGGCCGTGGCGCGCCGCTGGATCGACCACGCGCCCCGCGCCGGCAAGAGCCCCGGCGCCTTCTGCACCAGCAGTCCCGTGATCGAGGAGTCCCGTGTCTTCCTCACCTTCCACGGAGCCGCCGGCGACGTCCAGACGCTGGCGCACGAGCTGGGGCACGCCTTCCACAACCGCGTGCTGCGCGGCCTGCGGCCGTGGGCCCGTCGCTACCCGATGACCCTGGCCGAGACGGCGTCCACCTTCGCCGAGCAGGTGGTGCTCGAGGCCACCCTCGACGACGCCGCCACCCCCGCCGACCTGCGCCTGGCGCTGCGCGACCACCGTCTCACCGACGCGGCCGTCTTCCTGTTGAACATCCCGATGCGCTTCGACGTGGAGCAGGGCCTGTACACCCGCCGCCGGGACGGCGAGCTGTCGGTGCGCGAGCTCTGCGACCTCACGCGCGCGGCCCAGCTCGAGCACTTCGGAGATGCCCTGGACCCCGGCCAGCTCGACCCCTGGTTCTGGGCATCGAAGCTACACTTCTACCTGACGAACATCGCCTTCTACAACTTCCCGTACACCTTCGGCTTCCTCTTCAGCACCGCGATCTACGCCCGCTGGAAGGCCGAGGGCGACGCCTTCCTGGCCACGTACGAGCGTCTCCTGCGCGCCACGGGCACCGGCACGGCCGAGCAGGTCGCCCGCGACACCCTGGGCGTCGACCTGGGCGACCCCGACTTCTGGGCCCAAGCCATCCGCTCCCTCGAGCCCGACCTCGAGGCCTACACCAGGGGCTGATCCCCGAACGCAGCAACGCCCCGGCTCCGCGAGGAACCGGGGCGTCACGACCCCGTAGCGACCCGACAGGTCAGGACCCCGAGCGACGCGAACGTCCGCTCAGGACCCCCCCTGGGGCCTCCCCTGCGACAGACGCGAACGTCCGCTCAGGGATTCCCCGGGGCTGGGCCCCAAGCGACGCATAGGTCCGCTGGGGGCCCCCCCGGGGCTGGGCCCCCGGGGGCAATAGGGCCTACCCCCGGGGGAATCCCCCCGGGGCTGGGCCCCCGGGGGAATAGGGTCTTTCACCAGCGATCGCCGCCGCGACCGCCGCCACCGCCGTAGCCGCCGCCGCCATCGCGACCGCCGCCACCGCCGTAGCCACCGCCGCCACGACCGCCGCCGCCGCCGTAGCCGCCGCCACCGCCGCCGCGACCACCGCCGCCGCCGTAGCCGCGCCGCCGCCGCCGCCGCCGTAGCCGCCGCGACCACCGCCGCCGCCGCCGAAGCCGCCGCGACCGCCGCCGCCACGACCACCGCCGCCGCCGCCACGCTCGGTGGCCTCGCTGACGCGGATGGTGCGGCCATCGAGGTCGGAACCGTCCATCGACTGCGTCGCCGAATCGGCGTCCTCGTCGTTGGCGAACGTCACGAACCCGAACCCACGGCTCCGACCGGTCTCGCGATCGGTGATGACCACCGCGTCGGTGACCTCACCGTGCGCGGAGAACGCATCCCGCAGGCCCTCGCTGTCGGTGGCCCAGGCAAGGCCGCCGACGAACAACTTCTTCGACATCTCTTCTCTCTCCCGGTGCGCATCTCGGCGCGTTCTCTCCCCGGGACCTGCCAGGCTGATCCTGCACACGGCCCTTTCCAGACGGGCCGACGTGCGAACCTGAGTCCTGGCGGGAAGCGACCGCATGGGGCGGTCCGCTGCGAGCTTACCCCAGGCACCCGCAAGGCGCGAGCTTTTGGTGTCCGCACCGACGTCATCGCGGGGCGGGGTCACCCCGCAGCGAGGAGCGTCGCACCCTTCTCGCCGATCATGATGGAGGCGGCGTTGGTGTTCCCCGACGGCAGCGACGGCATGATGCTGGCGTCGACCACCCGGAGCCCCTCCACGCCACGCACCCGCAGCGACGGATCGACCACGGCCTGCGCGTCGGTGCCCATCCGGCAGGTGCCCACCGGGTGGTAGACCGTGGCGGCGCGGTAGCGGAGCTGGGCGAGGAGTGCGTCCCCGGTGACCTCCGCCCCGGGCTCCAGCTCGCCCGTGAACTCGGACGCGAGCGCGGGATGGGCGGCGATCTCGCGCGTGAGGGCGATGCCGCGCAGCAGCGTGCGCACGTCCTCGGGGTCGGCCAGGAAGGCCGGATCGACGTGGGGGGCGTCGTCGGGCTGGGCCGTGCGGAGCCGCAGCGTGCCGCGGCTGCGGGGGGCGAGCATCGTGGGCTGCATCGTGAAGGCGGGACGCTTGTCGACCTCGGGTCGCCGGCTGCTGTCGTCCTGGTTCCTCGGGTAGGCCCACGGCAGCGTGTGGAGCTGCAGGTCGGGGGCCGCCAGCCCGGCCTCGCTGCGCAGGAAGGCCACCGACTCGAAGACCGACCGTCCGAACCAGGTGCCGCCGAAGAGCAGCTCCCGCAGCATGCCGCCGAAGAAGTGGCCCGGCGTGCCGGTGTGGCCGCCGCGCGGAGCGAGGAAGGTCATCGGGAAGAAGAGGTGGTCGACCAGGTTGCGCCCCACGGGCAGGTCCGCGACCACGTCGAGCTTGAGCCGCCGGAGCTCGTCGGCCGGACCCACGCCCGACAGCAGCAGCAGGTGCGGGCTGCCCACGGCGCCGGCGCTCAGCACCACCTCCTGGGAAGCCATCGCATCGGTGACGCGGCTGCCCACCGCGTAGCGCACGCCCACCGCCCGGCTGCCGCGGAAGAGCACGCGGTGGACCAGCGCCCCGGTGACCACGGTGAGGTTGGGCCGCGCCAGGGCCGGCTGCAGGTAGCCCTCGGAGGTGCTGTAGCGGAGGCCGTCGCGGAAGCTGAACTGGAAGCGGCTGGCGCCTTCCTGCTCCTCGCCGTTGTAGTCCTCCACCACCGGGACGCCGGTGGCCCCGCTGCAGGCCTCGAGGAAGGCCCGGCTCACGGGCGACATGTCGTCGAGCGGCGGGCGGCTCACCTTGATCGGACCGCCGGTGCCGCGGGTGTCGGAGGCGCCGCCCTCCCAGTCCTCCAGGCGGCGGAAGTGGGGGAGCACGTCCTCCCACGCCCACCCCTCGCAGCCCTCCGCGGCCCAGCCGTCGTAGATGGCGCGGTGGCCGCGCACGAAGACCATGCCGTTGATGGCGCTGGACCCGCCCAGCACCTTGCCGCGCGTGTAGGGGATGACGCGGCCGTCCATGTGGGCCTGGCCGTCGGTCTTGTAGCCCCAGTCGAAGCGCTGCTTGACCTGGGGGACGGTGTGGATGACCGACACCATCCCGGGCTTGCGGAGGATCATCGACCGGTCGCTGCCGCCGGCCTCGAGCAGCAGCACCCTGCGGGCGGGGTCCTCCGACAGGCGTGCGGCGAGCACGCAGCCCGCCGATCCGGCGCCGACGATCACCACGTCGAAGCCCTGCGTGGCGAGCGCCGTGCCGGTCATCGGGACGCCCCGCCGAGGCCGCTGACGGCGTCGAGCACCGCGCGGGCCTCGGCCGCCATCTCGGCCACCACCTCGGCGGTGGGGCGCAGGCGCGTGAAGCGTCCGACGTTCTGGCCCACGGGGCTGCCCGCGAGCTCCTTGCAGCCGTGGTGGTAGATGCGTTCGTTGGCCTCGGCCTGCACCATCCACATGAGCGGGATGGGGAGGTAGCCCGGGCTCTCCCTGCTCTCCCACGCCTCGGTCCAGGCCGTGCGGAGCTGCCGGGCGGGCTTGCCCGAGATCGCGCGGCTGCGCACCGTGTCGCCGTAGCCGGCCTCCAGCAGCTTCTCGATCACCACGGGCGGGATGGACGCCTGGTGCTCGGTGGTGGTGAGCCACATGCTGCCCGTCCACGCGCCCTGGGCGCCGAGGCACAGGGCGGCGGCGAGCTGCCGGCCCGAGGCGATGCCCCCGGCGGCGAGCACGGGGGTGGGCGACACGGCGTCCACCGCCGCGGGCGTGAGCACCATCGACGCGATCTCGCCGGTGTGCCCGCCGGCCTCGGTGCCCTGGGCCACCACCACGTCCACGCCGGCCTCGTGGTGCCTCACGGCCTGCTCCACCTTCCCGCAGAGGGCGGCCACGCGCACGCCCTTGGCGTGGCAAAGGTCGATGGCCTCCTTGGGGGGCGTGCCCAGCGCGTTGGCGATCAGGCAGATCGGGTGCGACAGCGCCACCTCGAGCTGGGCCATGCCCGCTTCCACGCTCCAGCCGAGCAGATCCTCGCCCTTGCGCGCGTAGTCGTCGGGCAGGGGAGGCACGCCGAAGCGCTGCAGCAGGCTGTCGACGAAGCCCCAGTGGGCCGCCGAGATCAGGGCGCGCAGCTTGTCCTCGTCCCAGTCCTCGCCGCGCCCGGCGTAGGCCTGGGGCATCACCGTGTCGACGCCGTACGGGCGACCGTCGATGTGGGCGTCGATCCAGGCGAGATCGGCCTCGAGCTGCTCGGGGGTGTGGGCCACGGCGCCCAGCACGCCGAGGCCGCCGGCCTTGCTCACCTCGACCACCACCTCCTTGCTGCGCGCGAAGGCGTAGAGGGGCAGCTGCAGACCCAGCTCACGGGACAGGGGAGTGTCGAGCACGCTTCCTCCGGATCAGGTGCCGTAGACCTTCGGCGGGGTGGGGGCGGCCGCGAGGAGCGCGGGCACGATGTCGGACAGCTCCTCGGGGGACCAGCGGGCATCCCGGGAGGCGCCGGGCAGCTCGCGCCACCCGTCGGACAGGGCGATGCGACCGCCCTGCACCTCGAAGACGCGGCCGCTCACGGCGCGGCTGGCCTCGCTGCACAGCCACGTCACGAGCGGGCTCACGTTCGCCGGATCCATGGCGTCGAAGCCCTCCTCGGGCGCGCGCATGGCCTCGGCGAACACCTCCTCGGTCATGCGCGTGCGGGCCGCCGGCGCGATGGCGTTGGCCGTGACCCCGTAGCGGGCGAGCTCGGCCGCCTGCACCAGCGTGAGGCTGGCGATGCCGCCCTTGGCGGTGCTGTACGCG
This sequence comes from Alphaproteobacteria bacterium, assembly GCA_020632955.1. GTDB lineage: Bacteria > Myxococcota_A > UBA796 > UBA796 > JACKEO01. The sequence goes on along the minus strand of JACKEO010000002.1, from coordinate 70,834 downwards.
GCCTGGCCGATGGAGCCCTGCAGGCCGGCGCCCGAGGTGGTGTTCACGATGCGGGCGTCGACCGTGCGCCCCTCCTTCGCGCGCTGGCGCCAGTGGGCGCAGGCGTGGCGGGTGGTGGCCACGTGGCCCATCACGTGCACCTTGAGCACGGCCTCCCACTCGGCGGCCTCCGAGCTCACGAACATCCGGTCGCGGACGATGCCGGCGTTGTTCACCACGGCGTGCAGCTCTCCCCAGGTCTCGACGGCGAGCGCCACCAGCTCGGCGCCCACGGCCCAGTCGGTGATGTCGCCGGCGTGGGCGATGGCACGCCCGCCGCGGGCGGTGATCTCGGCGGCCACCTCCACCGCGGGGCCCTCGTCGGTGCCGTCACCGCGCAGCGAGGCGCCCAGGTCGTTCACCACGACGCAGGCACCGGCCTCGGCCAGCGCGAGGGCGTGGGCCCGGCCGAGGCCACGCCCCGCGCCGGTGACGATGACCACCCTGTCCTTGCAGATCACGACGACTCCTCGCGTGCCCGCAGCCAGGCCGGCTGTTCGCCGCCTCCGTCGAGCACCAGGTGGGTTCCGCTCACGTAGGAGGCGGCCGGGCTGGCGAGCCAGAGCACCGCCTGGGCGACGTCCTCGGGCGTGCCGAAGCGCCCCAGCGGCACGGTGGCGGCGATGGCCGCCTTCCGGTCGCCGTAGAAGGCCTCGGCGTCCTCCGTGAGGATGAGACCGGGGGTGACGGCCACCACGCGGATGCGCGGTGCCCACTCCACTGCGAGCGTGCGCGTGAGGTTGAGCAGGCCCGCCTTGGCTGCACCGTAGGCCGCCGTGAGGGGGGAGGGGCGCAGGGCGCTCACGCTGGCCACGTTGACGATCACGCCTCCCTCGGGCTGGGCATCCATGACGCCGTGCGCGAGCTGGGACAGCGTGAGCGGGGCCGTGAGGTTCAGCCCGATGATCCGGTCGTGGAAGCGGGGACTGGCCGTGGCCGTCTCGGCGGGGGGCGCGCCGCCCGCGTTGTTCACCAGCACGTCGAGGCGCCCATGGCGTGCCACCACCCCCTCGACGAGGGTGCGGCAGGCCTCGGGGTCGCGCACGTCGGCGGCGAGGAAGTCCAGGCCCGTGAGGCCCTCGGGCTCACGCCGCCCGCAGACCACCACGGTGTCGCCCGCCGCGGCGAAGACCTCGGCGATGCCGCGGCCGATGCCGCGGGTGCCGCCGGTGACGAGGACGACGCGGCTCACGCACCCTCCGACAGGTCGAAGGTCATCCAGCCGAGCACCACCACGTCGCCCGCGTCGTCGACGCCCTGGAGCTCGAGGTCCACGCGGGCAGCCTCCGCATCCCGGGACGCCACCGTGCCCGAGAAGGTGACCGTGGTGCCGGGGAATACCGGCTTCTTCCAGCGCACGCGCGTGGAGCGGACCCGCTCGGCGCCGAGCCAGCGGGTGGCCCAGGTGGTCATGAGGCCGGCCGTGAGCATGCCCACGCCCAGGGGGGCGTCGAAGCCCGACGCGCGCGCGAAGCCCTCGTCGTGGTGCACGGGGTTGAAGTCGCCGGAGGCGCCCTGGTAGCGCACGATGTCGGTGCGGCTGATCGGGCCCACCGCCCACGCCGGGGGCTCGCCGCCGGGCTGGACCGCGTCGAAGGCGGGGAGGCTGCGGCTCACGCGACCTCCGGGGGCTTGCCGGTCTCGACGCCGGTGAGCGTGGCCGTGGCGCGGAGGGTGCCGGCGGCGTCGCGGAACTCGGTGACCATCTCGACGAAGGTGAGGGTGCCGGCGGAGCGGCTCTCCTTGTCCCACATCCGGGTGACGCGACTCGTGGCGACGAGGCGCTCGCCGGCCTGCGGCGGCGGGCCGTGGAAGACGTAGGCCTGCTCGGCGTGCATCCCGCGCTCCTGGCTCATCTCCACCAGCGACCAGGGGTTGGCCCCGTCCACGCGCTCCTCCCAGAAGAACTGGGTGGTGAGGAAGGTGGGCGGGCTCACGGCGTCGGCGCCGTGGTGCTCGGCGAGGTCGTGGGCCTGCACGGCGCGCGCGAACTCGGCGATCTTGCCCTGCTCGACGACGATCTCGAAGGGCGTGCCCTCGGCCCCCTCGGCGCTCCTGCTCACCACGGCGTCACCTCATGCATGCTGGCTGCTCACGCTCACGACCTCGCCGGTCATGTAGGAGGACAGGTCGGAGGCCAGGAAGACCATCACGTTGGCCACCTCCTCCGGCGTGGCCGGACGGCCGAAGGCCTCCCGGGCCGCGAGGTGGTCGAGGAGCCCCGGAGGCGTGACCTTCTCGAGGAAGGCGTGCATCGCGAGGCTGGGGGCCACGGCGTTGATCCGCACCCCGTGGGCCGCCGCCTCGAGGGCGGCGCAGCGGGTGAAGGCCATCACGCCCGCCTTGGCCGCTGCGTAGGCGGACTGCTGGGCCTGGGCGCGCCAGCCCAGCACGCTGGCGTTGTTGACGATGCACCCCGAGCCGCGGGCGTACATCGAGGGCAGCACCGCGCGGGTGCACCGCATCACCGACGTGAGGCTCACGGCGAGCACCGTGTCCCACTGCTCGTCGGTCATCGAGACCACGTCGGCGGCGAGTCCGAGGCCCGCGTTGTTCACCAGCACGTCGATCCGTCCGTGGGCGTCGAGCGCGCCCTGCACGAGGGCGTCCACCTGGGCCTGGTCGGTGACGTCGCACGGGATCGCCACGGGGGCCTCGCCGCCGCACACCTCCGCGAGCTGCCCGGCCGTCTCCTCCAGCCGCCGCGCGTGCCGGTCGGAGATCACCACCACGGCGCCCTCCTCGGCGGCGCGACGTGCCATGGCCGAGCCGATGCCCGTGCCGGCCGCCGCCGTGACCACCACCACCTTGTCGTGGAGCAGGCCGCTCATCGGGGGAGCCCCAGCCCGCGCTGGGCGATGAGGTTGCGCTGGATCTGGTTGGTGCCGGCGTAGATCGTGTCGGAACGGGTCCACACCAGCAGCCGGTGGGGGTCGAAGCCCTCCTCCTCCAGCAGGTCGGTGCGGGTGCCGAGCACCTCGGACGCGAGCTCCCCCAGGTCGCGATGGAGCTGCGCCCAGTAGAGCTTGGTGATCCACGTCTCGGGGCCGGTGCCACCCGCCTCCGTGGCGGTGATGGCGCGCAGGGCGACGTGGCGCATGGTCCGCAGCCGCATCCCGAGATCGGCGATGTGGTCGCGGATCACGGGCTCCGTCACCGCGCCGGTGCGGCGCGCGAGCGCCAGGACGTCCTGGAACTCGGCCTCGAACGACAGGTTCTGCGCCAGGGTGGAGGCGCCTCGCTCCACGGCGAGCGTGAACATCGCCACCTTCCAGCCCTCGCCCTCGGGGCCGAGCAGCTCGGTGCTCACGGCCTCGTCGAAGAAGACCTCGCAGAACTCGCTGCTGCCGGTGGCCTGGCGGATGGGCACCACGCTCACGCCGGGCTGCCGCATCTCGACGAGCAGGCAGCTGATGCCCTGGTGCTTGCGCTCGCCCTGGCTGGTGCGTGCCAGCACGAAGCACTGGTCGGCGTGCTCGGCCAGGCTGGTCCACACCTTCTGGCCGGTGAGGCGCCAGCCCTCGCCGCCGCGCACGGCCCGCGTCTGGAGGTTGGCGAGGTCGGACCCGGCGTTCGGCTCGCTGTAGCCCTGGCACCACAGCTCGGTGACGCCGGCGATCGGGGGGAGGAAGCGCTGCTTCTGCGCCTCCGTGCCGAAGCGGATCACCGTGGGTCCGAGGAGGCCCTCGCCCACGTGGCCCACGCGGCCGGGACCCCTCGCCTCGGCGTAGGCCAGCTCGAAGAGGATCTCCTGCTCCAGCGTGGCGCCGCGTCCGCCGTAGGCCTCGGGCCAGGCGATGCAGCTCCAGCCGTGGGCGGCGAGGTGCTGCTCGAAGGCGCGACGCTCCTCGACGAGCACGTCCATCTCGCCCAGACCGCCGCGACCGCGCACCGCGGCGAAGGGTCCGCCGAGGGCCTCCTCGAGGAAGGCGCGGGCCTCGGCGCGGAAGGCCTCGGCCTGCGGGCTGAAGCTCAGGTCCATGGGCCTACCCTCCTGCCGGTGCGGCGAGCAGCGCGTCGGTGAAGGCGGCGCGCAGGTGACGGGGGGGATCGGCCGCGCGGGTGGCGTGGGCGCGCTTGAAGCACAGGTGGGCCGGGTGCTCCCAGGTGAAGCCGATGCCGCCGTGCACCTGGATGGACTGGCCGGCCGCGAGGCAGGCGGCCTCGGTGGCCTGCGACGCGGCCGTGAGCACCGCGAGGGGGGCGTCGGGCAGGTCGAGGTCGAGGGCCGCGGCGGCGAACCAGGTGGCCGCGCGCGCGGCCTCCACGGCGACGCACACGTCGGCGAGGAGGTGCTGCAGGGCCTGGAAGCGTCCGATGGGCTGGCCGAACTGCTGGCGCACCTTCGCGTAGTCCACCGCCTCGTCGAGGCAGCGCTGGGCCAGGCCCACGCTCTCGGCGGCCTGGAGCACCCGCCTCAGCCGCCAGGCGGCGTCGAGGTCGATCTGGCCCAGGGGCTCGCCGTCGAGCGGGGCGGTGAGCTGGAGCGTGGCGGTGGGACGGGTGGGGTCGAGGCCCCGCTCCCGGGTGCGCACGAAGGCGTCGGCGGGGAGCACCCACCACCGGTCGTCGCGGCCGCGGAGCACCACCCGGTCGGCGAGGTCCCCGTCGATCACGCCGCGCCAGGTGCGGCCCTCGGGGTCGACCGGCCGGTCGGCCGTCCACGTGGTGACCGCACCCGCCGCGAGGGCCTCGAGGTGGGGCCGGGCCTGCGCGGCGGGGGCGGCTCGGAGGGCGGCGAGGCCCAGCGCCACGGTGGAGAACAGCGGGCAGGGGGTGAGGGCGCGTCCGGCCTCCTCCATCACCACCGCCATCTCGAGCACGCCGAAGCCCCAGCCACCGGCCTCCTCCGGGACGAGGATGGCGGGCCAGCCCTGCTCCTCGACCAGACGCGTCCAGGTGCCCTCCGGGTAGGCCTGGCCGGGCTCGGCCATGGCCAGGGGACCCGGCAGCTCGGCCAGGAAGGCGCGCGCCGCCTCGGCCAGCGCCTGTTGCTCCTCGGAGAGGGCGAAGTGCATGCCTAGAGCCGCTCCACGATGGTGACGTTGGCCTGGCCGCCGCCCTCGCACATGGTCTGCAGGCCGTAGCGTCCGCCCGTGCGCCGCAGGCTGTGGAGCATCGTGGTCATCAGGCGTGCGCCGGTGGCGCCGAGCGGGTGGCCCAGCGCGATGGCGCCGCCCAGCGGGTTCACCCGCTCAGGGTCGGCCCCGGTCTCCTTCCGCCAGGCCAGGACCACGCTCGCGAAGGCCTCGTTGATCTCGACGTGGTCGATGTCGTCGAGGGACATGCCGGCGCGCTGGAGTGCCCGCTTCGTGGCGGGGATGGGGGCCGTGAGCATCCAGATGGGATCGTCGCCCATCACCGAGAGGTGGTGGATGCGGGCCATGGGCGTGAGCCCGTGCTCACGGACGGCCCGCTCGCTGGCGACGAGCACGGCCGCCGAGCCCACCGAGATCTGGCTGGCGTCGGCCGCGGTGTGGCGCCCGCCCTCCACCACGGGCTTGAGCGTGGCCATCTTCTCGAGGGTGGTGTCGGGGCGCGGGCCCTCGTCCACCGCGAGATCGCCGTACGGCACGATCTCGTCGTCGAACCAGCCGGCCGCCTGGGCGGCGAGGGCGCGCTGGTGGCTGGCGAAGGCGAGGCCGTGGAGCTCGTCGGGGGTGCAGTCCCACTTCTGGGCGATCATCTCGGCCGCCCGGAACTGGCTCACCACCTCGTGGCCGTAGCGGGCCATCCAGCCCTCCGAGCCGCTGAAGGGATCGGGGATGGGCACGGGCAGGTGCTGCCCCGCGATCATCGCGAAGCTGATGGGCACCATCGCCATGTTCTGCACGCCGCCGGCGACCACGAGGTCCTGGGTGCCGCTCATCACGCCCTGGGCGGCGAAGTGGACGGCCTGCTGGGCCGAGCCGCACTGGCGATCGATGGTGACCCCGGGGACGTGGTCGGGCAGGCCTGCGGCGAGCCAGCAGGTGCGGGCGATGTCGCCCGCCTGGGGCCCCACGCTGTCGACGTTGCCGAAGATGACGTCGTCGACCGCGGCGGGGTCGATGCCGGTGCGGCGCACGAGGGCGCCGAGGACGTGGGCGCCGAGGTCGGCGGGGTGGGCGCCGGCGAGCCGGCCCTTGCGGTGACCCACCGGCGTGCGGCAGGCGTCGACGAGGTAGGCCTCGGGCATCAGGGGGCTCCGGGAGCAGGGGAGGACAGGACGGCCGCACGCACCGTGTCGAGGCAGGCGCCGGGGTCGCCCCAGCGTCGGCCGAGCACCCAGGCGCGCTTCATCCAGAGGTGGAGGTCGTGCTCGAAGGCGTAGCCGATGGCGCCGTGCACCTGGAGGGCCTGCCGGGCGACGCGATCGGCGGCCTCGGTGGCGTGGAGCTTGGCCTCGGCCACCGCGAGGGAGGCGTCGGGCTCGCCCTCGGCCAGCGCCCAGGCGGCGCGCCACACCATCGGCGCGGCGAAGCGCAGGCCCAGCAGGGCGTCGACGAGGCGGTGCTGCACGGCCTGGAAGCTGCCGATCGGCGCGCCGAACTGGCGCCGGGCCTTGGCGTACTCCACCGCGGTGTCGAGCATCCAGCGCGACAGCCCGAGGAGCTGGGCCGCCGCGGCCAGGGCGGCCGTGTCGAGCACGGCGCGGCCGTCCACCGCCACCACCTCGCCGGCCTCCCGCACGCGGAAGAGGCGCTGGCTGCCGTCCACGCTGCGCACGGGCTCGAGGGCGGGTCGATCCGTGAGCCTCACGGTGCCCTCACGGCTCACGGAGACCACGTGCGCGGCCACGTCGGCGTCGAGCGCGAGCCCGTCGGGCCCGGCCAGGGTGACGAAGGCCTCGCCGGCCGCCACCTCCCCGGCGAGCGACGACAGCCCGAGCGTGGCGAGCACCGGGTTGGTGGCGAGGGTCTCCACCAGCGCCACGGGTGCGGCGTGCCGCCCCACCACCTCCAGGGGCTGCACCCAGTCCACCGGGCCGAGCTCCAGCCCGCCCACCTCGCCGGGGAGGTTGATGCCCAGCAGGCCCAGCTCGGCGAGGCTGCCGCGCAGGGCGTCGTCGCGTGCCGCCCAGGCCTCCCGCACCCGCGTGGGCGGGCACGTGGCGGCGAGGGCGTCGGCCACGGCCTCGCGCAGGGCGTCCTGATCGGCGGTGAAGGCGAAGCGCACGGCTACCTCGGGAGGTCCAGCACACGGGCGGAGACGATGTTGCGCTGGATCTCGTTCGTGCCCGCGTAGATGGGGCCGGCCAGCGCGAACTCGAAGCCCAGCAGCCAGCTCGCGGTGGGATCGAGGGGCTGGCCCTCGAGCAGGTGGGCGTCGGGACCGAGCAGCTCCAGGGCCGTCGCGTGCAGGGCGAGATCCATCTCCGACCAGAAGAGCTTGTTGAGGCTGGAGTCGGCGCCGATGTGCCCGCCCTCCATCATGCGGGTGACGGTGGTGTAGGTGTGCCAGCGGTACTGGCGGGCCTGGAGCCAGGCGCGGAGGACGCGCTCCTCGAGCCGCGGATCCGGGGCGCGGCGGTAGAGCTCGGCCAGGGCGTCGGCTGCGGCGAGGAAGCGACCCGGGGAGCGGAGCGACAGGCCCCGCTCCGACGAGGTGGTGGCCATCGCCACCTTCCAGCCCTTGTGCACCTCGCCGATGACGTCGCGGTCGGGGACGAAGGCGCCGTCGAGGAAGATCTCGGCGAAGCTCTCGTCGCCGTCGAGGCGCTCGACGGGGCGCACGGTGACGCCGGGCTGGTCGAGCATCACCATCATGTAGGTGAGGCCGCGGTGCCGCTCGCTGGCGGGGTCGGTGCGGAAGAGGCCGTAGATGCCGTCGCAGAAGGCGCCGCGGGTGCACCAGGTCTTCTGGCCGTGCACCCGCCAGCCGCCCTCGACGCGCTCGGCGGTGGACCGCACGCTGGCCAGGTCGCTGCCCGCCTCGGGCTCGCTCCAGGCCTGCGCCCAGAGCACCTCCGCGGCGGCCATCGGACGGAGGATGCGGCGCTTCTGCTCCTCGGTGCCGAACTCGAAGAGGGTGGGGGCGAGCAGGAAGATGCCGTTCTGGGTGACCCGGAGGGGGGCTCCGGCGGCGTAGTAGGCCTCCTCGAAGAGGCACCACTCCACCAGGCTGGCGCCGCGCCCGCCGTGCTCCTCGGGCCAGCTCACCACCGCCCAGCGGGCGTCGGAGAGGGTGCGCTCCCAGTCGAGGTGCCAGGCGAAGCCCTCGCGCGTGTCGCCGGAGGGGTGGGGGCCGGGGGGCACGTGCGCCGCGAGCCAGGCGCGCGCCTCCTCGGCGAAGGCCTCCTCACGGGGGGTGAGCCGCAGGTCCATCAGCCCTCCTCCTTCTTCAGGGCGGCCTTCATGCTCCGGGCGTCCTGGCCGCCGATGTGGTCGTCGGAGGTGGCCGCCATGTGGGCGTGGGCGAGGTGGTGGTAGCCGTAGGTGGACGCGACCACGTCGCGCAGCCCCATGCGGTCCTCCGCCTGGTTGATGACCTGCTTGGCGAGGGCCAGGGCGAACCGGGGCTTCTCGGCGATGCGGCCCGCGAGGGCCAGCACGGCCTCGTCGAGCTCGGCGCGGGGGACGACCCGGTTGATCATGCCCACCCGGAGGGCCTCCTCGGCGCTCATGCGGTCGCCGGTGAAGAGGAACTCCTTGGCGGCCCGTGGGTTCATGACGAAGGGGTGGGCGAACCACTCCACGCCGGGGATGCCCATGCGGAGCACCGGATCGGCGAAGAAGGCGTCGTCGCTCGCCACGATGAGGTCGCAGATCCAGGCGAGCATCAGGCCGCCCGCCACGCAGGCCCCGTGCACCTTGGCGATGGTGGGCTTGGGCAGCTCGCGCCAGCGGCGGCAGAAGCCGACGTAGGCCTCCTGCTCCCGCACGAAGGTGGCCTCGGTGGGGGGCTTGTCGGCGTGTGGGTACCAGGTGGTGGCCCGGCGCCCGAAGGGGAGGTGGATGTCGCGCAGGGGCGTGCCGATGTCGTGGCCCGCCGAGAAGTGGCGGCCCGCCCCCTGCAGCACGACGACCTTCACGGTGTCGTCGGCCATCGCGGCGGCGAAGGCGTCGTCGAGGGCGGTGAGCAGGCCCACGTTCTGGGCGTTGGCCACGTCGGGGCGCGACAGGGTGACCAGGGCGACCGCCCCGTCGAGCGCGTGCCCGGTGTGGACGAGGGGCTCGGTCACGTGGCCTCCGCGCGGCGTGCGGGTGTGGCGACCGGGGCGCCGAGGCGGTCGAGCGTGGCCTCGGCCTCGGCGACGATGCGGTCGACGAGCTCGGCCACCGAGGGGAGCTCGTCGATGGCGCCCGCCACCTGGCCTGTGGGCAGCACGCCCGCGTCCACCCGCCCGTCCACCAGGGCGGCGCGGGTGTACATCGGCGCGTTGGCGGCCATCGCCACCTGGGGCAGCGTGAGCCCTGCGCTGCGTCGCATCGCGAGGCCCTCACGCACGAGGTCGGCCAGGCTGGACCCGGTCATCGAACGGAAGGCGAGGGCGTGGCGGACGGCCGCGACGAGCCGCCCCACCCAGCCGGCCCGCTCCAGGGCGTCGACGAAGGGCGTGCGGACCACGCGTTGCGGGTAGCCGTCGATGGCGGTGGTGACGACGGTGCCGTCGAGGGGGGTGCCCAGGTAGGCCTGCTTCACCGTGTCGGGCACGTGGCTCTCGCGGGTGAGCAGGAAGCGGGTGCCCATCGCCACGCCGCTGGCGCCCCAGGCGAGGGCGGCCACGAGACCGCGCCCGTCGCGGAAGCCGCCGGCGGCGATCACGGGGACGTCGACGGCGTCGACCACCTGCGGGACGAGCACGCTCGTGGGGATGGCGCCGGTGTGGCCGCCTCCCTCCGCACCCTGGGCGATCACGGCGTCGACCCCCCACTTCACCACCTTCTCGGCGTGGCGGGGGGCACCGATCGTGGGCATGCAGACGAGCCCGGCGTCCTTGAGCCGCGCGATGGCGTCGGGCCCGGGGGCGCGTGCGAAGCTGGCCACCCGCACGCCCTCGCGGATGAGCAGGGCGACCATGGCGTCGGCGTCGGGGTGATCGGCCCGGAGGTTGACGCCGAAGGGGCGCCGGGTGCGGGTCTTCACCTTGCGGATGGCGGCCTCGAGCTCGGGCACCGTCATCGTGGCGGCGGCCAGGATGCCCAGCGCGCCGGCCTCGGCCGTGGCGGCCACGAGGGAGGCGCCCGCCACCCAGCCCATGCCGGTCTGCACGATCGGCACGTCGACGCCGAAGAGCGCGGTGGCGCGGGTGTGGAGGGCCGGGTGCATGGAGGGGGCGTCTCGGGCGGGCGGGGCCGGAAGTAGAACATGTTCTACCGCGGGGCGCGAGCCCGGCCCACGTCGGACCCGGGGGACGGGGTCCCTCCCTGCGCCGAGCGGCGCTAGACTGGCGACGAGGGCGGGCCGGGAGCCCGCCGGGGACGTGCATGTCGACTCCACCACCGCGGGCCGCCAGGGCCGATCGGGGGGCCCTGCTGATCGGCCTGCTGGCGTCGGCCGGACTGGTGGTGCACGCCCGCGGCTTCCTGCCCTTCTTCGCCGACGACGCCCTGATCTCCCTGCGCTACGCGCGCCACCTCGCGGAGGGGCGCGGGCTGGTGTGGAACGAGGGCGAGTGGGTGGAGGGCTACTCCAACCTGCTCTGGGTGCTCCTGGTGGCGGGAGGCACGTGGCTGGGGGGCGATCCGGTGCGGGTGGCCCGGAGCCTGGGGGTGGGCTGCGCGGCGCTGACTGGCCTGGTGCTGGCGTGGACCGTGGCGCGTGGAGCGCGTCCGCGGGCGGCCGCCACGGTCGCGGCGGGTGTGTGGGCGGTGTCGGGTGCCGCGGCGGCCTGGGCCGTGGGCGGCCTGGAGCAGCCGCTGGTGGCGCTGCTCGTGGCGTGCGCCGCGGCGGCCCTCTGGCCGACGGGCCCGTCGCGTCCTGCCCTCGCCGGCCTCGCCCTGGCGGCGCTGTGCCTCACACGACCCGACGGCCCGGTGTGGGTGGGCGGCTTCACGCTGGGGCACCTGCTGGTGCGGCGAGGGGAGCGGGAGGTCTGGCGGGACCTGGCCCTGGTGGTGGGCCTGCCGCTGGGGGCGGTGGCGGGCCAGCTGGCCTGGCGGCTCTGGGTCCATGGCGAGCTGCTGCCGAACACCGCTCGGGTGAAGCTGGCCTGGCACGGCACGCGGCGACAGCAGGGGGTGGGCTTCCTGGCGGCGGCCTCGGACGCCCACGCCGTGCTGGTGGCGGCGGGGGCACTCGTGGTCGGGGCGGCATCGCGCTGGCCGGCGCCGAGGGCTGCCGTGGCGCTGCTGGTCCCGCCGATGGCGGCGTGGTCCGTCTACGTGGCGCTCATGGGCGGCGACGGGGTCACCTTCCCCGCCTGGCGCCACGTGGTGCCGCTGCTGCCGCTCGGGGCGCTGCTCGCCTCACGTGTGGTGGTGCTGCCGGTCCTGCCCGCCTGGGCCGCGGCGGGGGGCGTCGTCGTGCTGGTGGGAGGCCACCTCGCCGTGCAGCGCATGGACCCCCACGATGCGCTCCGGTCCGCCCGCTACACGCGGACCGTGGAGTTCGCGCGACAGGCGAGTGCGGTGCTGGTGGCGGCCTTCGACGCCGCGGGGCCGCGCCTCGCCGTGACGGCCGCAGGGGGCGTGCCCTACTACACGGACTGGCCCGCCATCGACATGCTCGGGCTCACGGATGCGGAGGTGGCGCGGCGGCGTCCCGCGAACCTCGGCGCGGGGTGGATGGGGCACGAGCTGCACGACGCCGACGCGGTGCTCGCGCGCAGGCCCGATCTGGTGATGCTCGGCATGCCCCCGGGGCGGGAGCTGCCCGCGCACCCCGCCGACCACGCCCTCTTCGCCCACCCGGACTGGCGCCACTACCAGCCGGTGTGGCTCGAGGGGCCTGGCGCGGCCTGGGGGCCTCCGGTGCTGGTGTGGGTGCGAGAGGACGGGCGCGTCGGCGTGCAGAGGGTGGACGGGGAGGTGGTGGTGCCCGCCGTGCTGCTGGGGAGTTCCGCCACGCGGCCGGCGCGCGTGGCGGGGCCGGGCGCGGTGGTGCTGCGCCTCGACGTGGACGCGCCCGGGCAGGCCGTGGTGGAGGACCTCGCCGCCGGGACCTGGCTCGTGACCGTGGAGGGGGATGCGCCCGTGCAGGTGGAGGTCACGTCCGGCGGGAGTGGCGCGGGCGTGGCGCCGTGCGCGGTGGAGGTCTCCGGCGAGGGGCCCCTGGTGGTGGGGCTGAGGCCCGTGGCCGGGGTCGCGGCGGTGTCGGCCGTGCGGTTCACGGCTCCCTGAGCCGCGCGCGCGATTCGCACCCGGGCCGGGATCTCGACGGGTACCCTCTAGGCGGCGGAGCGCGCCCGGTGCGCACCCGCTCCAGGGAGGTCCGCATGCGTGGCCAGGTGGTCGGACTCGTCGCGGCGCTCGCCGCCTGCGCTCCGGGCGTGCCGGAGGTCGTGGACGATGGCTCCAGGGACAGCGGGTCTCCCGACGAGGTCGAGGCGCCTGGGCCCTGCACCGGGGGAGGGCTGCACCTGGAGGGTTCGTTCGTGGTGCGCACGCTCTGGGAGGCGGAGGCCTTCTGCGGCGTCCGGACGATCGACGGGTCGCTGCTCATCGACTTCCCGGACGGCGCGTTCGCCTCGCTCGCTGCGTTCGCGTCCCTGGCCCAGGTGACAGGTCACCTCTCGGTGCAGCACGGCAACGCGCTTGAGGATCTCCGGGGTCTGGACGCGCTGCGCGAGGTGGGCACGCTCACCGTGGAGGACACACGGGGCCTTCGGACGCTGCGCGGGCTGGAGGGCCTGACGCAGGCGGACGGCGTCGTGCTCTCGGAGAACGCGGCGCTGGAGGACCTCGCCGCGCTGTCCGGGCTCCGGCGGGTGTCGGTGCTGCGCGTGACGCGAAACGACGGGCTCGTCTCGTTCGACGGCCTCGAGGGCGTGTCGTCCCTCCAGCGCCTCGAGGTGGACGGCAACGCCTCGCTCGAGACGCTCGAGGGCCTCGCGGGCCTGTCCGGGATCGACGAGGTGTACGTGCAGCGCAACCCCATGCTGGGTTCGCTCCGGGGGCTCCGCGCCTGGACCGGCCCCCGGCCGGGAGGGGACTCCGACCTGCTGCCGTCGCTGATGGTGCGCGAGAACGCCACCTTGCCGTCGCTGGAAGGGCTCTCGCCGGGCCTCGTGGCGCTGGGTGATCTGGTGGTCGCAGCGAACGAGCGCATGACCTCCGTGGATGGACTCGACGGGCTGATCGAGGTGGCCGGCGACCTCCGGCTGGAAGGGCTTCCGGTCCTGTCCTCGTTCACCGGCCTGTCGCGCCTGGAGAGCGTCCGGGGCGATCTGGTGCTGGGCTACCTCGACGGGGCCGAGACCTTCGACGGTCTCGGGGGAGTGGAGCGCGTCGTCGGCGATCTCGTGGTGGAACGGAACCCCGGCCTGCTGAGCCTGGGCGGGTTCGACCGGCTCGAGAGGGTCGGCGGCGAGCTGGGGATCGTCCACAACGACGCGCTGGTGTCGCTCGAGGGGCTGGACGCACTCCTCCAGGTGGGCACGCTGCGCGTCGAGGACAATCCCTCGCTCACGTCGCTGGAGGGCCTGCGAGAGCTCGCCTTCGCGAGGTCGGTGACGCTGTCCCGCAACCGGGGGCTCGAGACCCTGGCGGGGCTCGGGGGTCTGCGCGGCTCGGGGGTGACGACGCCGGAGGTCGGAGGTCCGGGCGCCGGGACGTCCGTGGCGCTCACGGTGCACCACGAGCCCGCGCTGCGGTCGCTGGACGGGCTGGCTCGGCTCGGGACGCTGGACGCCCTCTGGCTGGAGACCCTCCCGGCGCTCTCCGATCTCACCGGTCTTGCGGGGCTCACCACGGTGACGGGGAGCGTCAGGCTGCGTGGGCTGGACGGTCTGGCCTCCCTGGGCGGTCTCGACGACCTCGAGAGCGTGATGGGGTCGATGGAGCTCGTCGGGGTGTCGGGGATCACCGATCTGACGGGGCTCGGAAGCCTGGAATCCGTGGGGACCCTGCGGATCGACGCCGCCGCCTCCCTGTCCTCGCTGTCGGGTCTGGAGGCGCTGCAGACCGCGCGGTCCCTGGGCTTCCACGACAACCCCCTGCTGTGTGTCGAGGAGATCGAGCGGCTCGAGGCGCGCGTCTCGGCGACGTGCCGGCTGTGCGCAGGCAACGGCACGAGCTGCCCCGCCTCGCCCTGACCGGTCAGGCCGCGCGAGGCCGCGGGTCGCCCAGGAACCACGGCGCCAGCGCGGGCAGCACCACCAGTGTCAGCGCCGTGCTCGTCACCAGGCCGCCGATCACCACGGTGGCCAGCGGACGCTGCACCTCCGCGCCCACCCCGGTGGCGAGCGCCATCGGCACGAAGCCCAGGCCGGCCACGGTGGCCGTCATGAGCACCGGGCGGAAGCGCTCCCGGGTGGCCTCCCGCACGGCCTGCGCGACGGGTTCGGTCTGCAGCCGCTCGAGGATGCGGCTCACGAGCACGATGCCGTTCATCACGGCGATCCCGAAGAGCGCGATGAAGCCCACGATGGCGCTCATGCTCACGGGCAGGCCGCGCAGGGCCAGGGCGAAGACCCCGCCGCTGACCGCCAGCGGCACGTTGAGGCTGATGAGCCAGGCGGGGCGGAAGGCGCCGAAGGTGGCGCGCAGCAGGGCGAGGACCAGCACGAGGACCAGCGGGAGCGTGATCGCGGTGCGCCGGCTGGCGGCCCGGAGCTGCTCGAGCTTGCCCGACCACGCAAGGCGGTAGCCGGGGGGCAGCGTCACCGTGGCCACCGCCTCGCGGGCCTCGTCGACGAAGGCGCCCAGGTCGCGTCCGCGCACGTTCGCCTGCACGATCACGCGGCGAGAGCCGTCCTCCCGTCGCACCGCCGCAGGCAGGTCCTCCACGTCCACCCGCGCCAGGGCGTCCACCGGCACGGTGCGACCCCCAGCCACGGGCACCGGGAGGTCGCCCACCGACACGTCCGGGGGCAGGTCGAGCCGCACCACCACGGCGTCGCGGAAGGCTCCGCGCTGCACGCGTCCCACCTCGTGCCCGATCTGCACGGCCTGCACCGCCGCGAGCACCCGCGCGGCCTGCACGCCGTGGCGTGCCAGCGCCCGCGGATCCACCACCACGGTCTCGACCGGCACGCCCTCCACGCTGGGCGCGCGCACGTCGGCCGCACCGGGCACCTGGGCGATCCGGTCCGCGATGCGGCGCCCCAGGGCGAGCAGCACGTCGAGGTCGGGTCCGTGCACGGCGATGCCCACGTCGCTCGGGATCCCCTCCAGCAGCTCGTTGAAGCGCATCTCGATGGGCTGCGTGAAGGTGAGGAGGGCGCCGGGCGCGTCGGCCGTGAGCGCCTGCGCCATCGCGTCGGCCAGGCCCTCCATGTCGTGCGCCGTCGTCCAGTCCGCGTGCGGTGCGAGGGAGACCAGCACGTCTCCCTCGTGCAGGCCCATCGGGTCGGTGGCCACGGCGGGGGAGCCCACGCGGGTGGCCACGCGCTCCACCTCGGGGAAGCGGCGCAGGACCTGCTCCACCCGGGTCGCCTCCCGCAGCGCGGCCTCCGGGGTGATGGCCGGCGAGCGCTCGGTCTGCACCACCAGATCGCCCTCCTGCAGGCGCGGGACGAAGAGCACGCCGAGGCGGCTCCCCACGACGACGGCGAGCAGCAGGGTGGCCAGCGCGCTGACCCCGGCCCACCGCGGATGGGCCAGCGCGGCGTCCACCACGGGGGCGTGGACGCGGGAGAGCGCCTGCACGAGGCGCGTCTCGCGGTGACCGGAGGGCCGCACGACCAGGGCGCTCAGGGCCGGGACGTACGTGAAGGACAACAGCAGCGCGGTGCCGAGGGCGAGCAGCACGGTGATGGCCATGGGGCGGAAGAGCTTGCCCTCGGTGCCCTGCATCATCAGCACCGGCAGGTACACCACGAGCAGGATCCCCACGCTCGACAGCACCGGCAGCGCCAGGGTCTTCGTGCGTCGGGCGATGGCCTCGCCAGGGTCGTCGCCCCCGACGAGGTGGAGCGCGACGATCCCCTCCACCACGACGACGGCGCCGTCCACCACCAGGCCGAAGTCGATGGCGCCGAGGCTCATCAGGTTGCCGCTGATCCCCAGGCGCGACAGCCCGGCCAGCGCGCCGAGCATGGCCAGCGGGATCACGCTCGCCACGACGAGCCCTGCGCGCAGGTCCCCCAGGGCGAGCAGGAGCACGAGCACCACCAGCACACCGCCCTCGACGAGGTTGCGCTCCACGGTGCGGAGGGTGGCGCCCACGAGCTTCTCGCGATCGTAGACCGGCTCGAGCACCACGCCCTCGGGCAGCGAGCCCCGGAGCTCGTCGGCGAGGGCGCGCACGCCCGCGACGGTGGCGCGTGCGTCGCCGCCGGCGAGGAGCTGCACCATCCCGAAGAGGGCCTCGCCGCGTCCGTCGGCCGTGCCGAGCCCGATCGTGAGGGCGCCGGACTCCTCGGTGCGTCCGACGTCCTGCACGGTGACCGGCACCCCGTCGCGCGTGGCCACCGTGAGCACGTCGACGCCCTCGGGCGTGGTGGGCTGCGCCTGCGCGCGCACGCCGACGCGCTCCTCGCCGCGGCCGTCGTGGTGGCCGCCGGCCGTGCGGCCCAGCTGCTGGCCGAGCGCCTCGGTGACGTCGACCACGTCGAGACCCCGCGCGGCAAGCCGCCAGGGGTCCAGGCGCACCTCGAGCCGCGGGCTGCCCGCTCCCCAGGCGTTGACCTCCACGACGCCCGGCACCGTCTGGAGGCGCGGCGCCACCTGCTGTTCGAAGACGCGGTGGAGCTCGGGGCGGGTGTGGCGGTCGGACCAGAGCGTGAACTGCCACACCTCGCCGAGGCCCGTGGTGGGCGGTCCGAGCTCGGGACGGCCGACGCCGTCGGCCACCTCGGCGGTGGCGAGGCGCTCCCGCACCACCTGCCGCGCGAGCCACAGGTCGGTGCCGTCCTCGAAGATGGCGGTGACCGCCGAGACGCCGGGGCGCGACAGGCTGCGCAGGGCCTCCAGTCCGGGCGTGCCGCCGAGGGCGCGCTCCACGGGCACGGTGACCAGCAGCTCGGTCTCCTCGGCACCCAGGCCGGGCGCGCTCGTCACCACCTGCACTTGGACGTTGGTGAGGTCGGGGAAGGCGTCGAAGCGCAGGAGGGAGAGCTCCCGCACCGCCCAGAGCGCGGCGAGGACGGTGGCGAGCACCACCCACCCACGGTGCCGCACCGAGGCGTCGACGATGCCGTGCAGCAGGCGCACCTCAGTCCTCCTCGAGCGCGTGGCGGGTCTTGAGCAGCAGCACGCCCGTGACGGCGACGTCGGTGCCCGGCGCCAGGTCGGCCGAGGCGAGCACGACGTCGTCGGCCTCCCGTCCCAGCACGGTCACGGCAGTGGGGACGCCCGCGGGGCCGCGGAAGACCACGTCCTGCCCGTCCAGCCGCACGACGGCGCGCGAGGGCAGCCGCACCGCGCCGGGCGGGGCGGGCACCACCAGGTCGAGCCGGCCCGAGCGACCCACGAGCAGCGCGTCGTCGGCCACGACCTCGCCGGGCGCGGGCTGCAGCCAGGCCGTCCGGGTGCGGCTCGCGGCATCGAGGGCCGGGGCGTCGGCCAGCCACACCAGGGCCACGGGGGCCTGGGTCCCGGCGAGGTGCAGGCTGCCCTGCGGCTGGTCCAGGCGCGGGAGGAGGTGCTCGGGGACGTGCACCTGCACCCGGGGGGCGGTCGTCGCCACGAGTTCGACGCAGGCGGTGTGGGGATCGACCTCCTGGCCCGCGGGGCAGGTGAGCCGCTGCACGCGCCCCCGCGTGGGGCTGCGCCACACCAGCCCGGTGCCGGAACGCGCCAGCTCGGCGCGTCCGGCCTCCCACGCGGCGGCGACCTCGGCGGCGTCGGCCTCGGCGGCGGCCAGATCCGCGGCCGTGCCCACGCCCGTGCCCAGGCGGGTGCGTGCGGCCTCGCGGACCGCGGCGCGCGCCGGGGCCGCCCGCGCCAGGGCCTCGAAGGCGGGGGAGTCCACCCGCGCGATCGCGTCGCCCGCCTCCACGAGGTCGCCGGGCTGCACCTCCCAGGAGAGCACGCGCAACGGCACGCGCGGCCCGAGCGCGAGCACCCCATCGGGTGCGGGCACCACCTCCGCCGGAAGGCGGGCGAGCACGACGGAGGTGGCCGGCTGCGCGGCCTCCCACCGCACGGGATCGGCAGGCGTCTCCCGCGTCGTGGGCGCGGCGGCGGGCTCGGCGCAGCCGAGCATCCAGGCGAGGAGCAGGAGGGTCACGGCGTGCTCCGGGTCAGCTCGCGGGCGAGGGCCTCGGCGTGGGCGCGTCGCGCGACGAGGTCGGCGACGGCGAGGGCGTGCTCGTGGTGGGCCTCGTGCAGGTCGCGGATCGCGAGCAGCACGGGCGTGGCGTCGATCGCCCCTGCACCCAGGGCCTCCTCCAGGCGATCGAGGCGCCGACGCAGGGGAGCCTCGGCGGCCGTCTGGAGGGTCTCGACGCGATCGACGGCGGCCTGCCAGGCCGTGGACGAGGCCTCCACCGCGGCCTCCAGGCGCTGGCGGGCCCAGGCGAGCTCGCGCGACAGCGCGTCGGCCTCGGCGCGCTGGGCGCGGGCCTCCGGGGCCTGGGGATTGGACAGCGGCACCTGGAGGAGGACGAGCGGCACGGCGCGCACGCCGCCGGAAGCGTCACTCCTCAGGCTCACGCCCCCGCCCACCAGGGCCCGGGGCGCGGAGCGGGCCGCGCGGGCCTCGGCGAGGGCGAGCTGCTCCGCGGTGGCGAGCGCCCGCAGGCGCGGGTGGGTGGCCAGCTGCGCGCGCAGGGGGTCCCATGGGTCGTCCTGCGCCGGCAGGGCTACCTCGAGGTCGGGCATCCCGGTCGGGTCCAGGCGCACGGCGCGTCCGAGCAGCGACGACAGCCGTCCCTGGGCGTCGGCGGCCTCCACCCGTGCGCCGGCGGCCTCCCGCCGCAGCCGGCCGATCTCCACCTCCAGATCCTCCAGGGCCGCAGGGGCGAGCACGCCGGCGGCCCGGGCTGCGCGCGGGGCGTCGAGCAGGGCGCCGAGGTCGTCCGCGAAGGCGTCCAGGTGGTCGGCCATCTCCACCGCCACCCAGCCGGCGAGCCAGGCGGCGCGCACGTCGCCACCGAAGGCGAGCCGGGCCTCCGCGGCGGCGGCCTCCGCCTGGGCTGCCTCGGCGGCCCATCGCGCCCGGGCGGCGCCGCGCTGGTCGCCGACCGTGAGCTGGAGCGCGAGCTGCAGTCCCTCCCACGGCGAGGCGTCGGGGCGCGGGTCGGGTTCCAGCTGGGCGAAGACGGAGTCGAGGGGCAGCGCCACGGCGCGTCGCGCGTCCCGTGCTCCGTCGGCCCGGGCGGTCGCCGCGGCGCCCTGGCCCTGGTCCCATGCCTCGGCGACCGTGGCGTCCAGCGCCGACCACGACACGGGGTCGGCAGCGAGGCTGAGGGACGCGACGAGGACCCAGGCGAGCACCGGCACTCCGAGCGGGGGTGCGGCCTTCCTATGGGTGCTGCGTTGGGGCTCCGTGTGGAGCGCATTGGAGGTTCATGAGAAGGCCGGGAGCGACCACACCACCCGGGTGCCCCCCGAGGGCGAGGCGTCCAGGGTGCAGTCCCCGCCGTGGCGCCGGGCGATCTCGCGCGCCAGCGACAGTCCCAGGCCGAGGCCCTCGCGGCGGGTGCCTCCGTGGGCGAAGCGCTCGAAGACCCGCTCCCGCTCGGGCTCGGGGATGCCGGGGCCGTCGTCGTCGAGGAACAGGGCCGCCCGGTCGCCGGTGGCGCGCACCCGGAGGTCGAGGGCGCTGCCGGGGGCGTGGCGGGCCACGTTGCGCAGGAGGTTCGACAGGGCCGAGAGGGCGAGCGCCTCGTCGGCCCGCACCGGCGCGTCGGCGTCGTCGTGGACCTGCACCCGGACACCGGCGCGGTCGAGCGCGTCACGCTCACGGTCGAGCGCCGTGCGGGCGAGCGCGAGCAGGCTGGTGGCGTGGCCCTCCGGCCGCCCGCCCGCCTCCAGGCGCGCGAGGTCGAGCAGGGCGGCCACCAGCTGCGACAGGTGGGTGGCGTCCGCGTGCAGGGAGGCCAGCGCGGCCTGGTAGCCCGCATCGTCCCGCGGGCGGCGGAGCGTGACCTCGATGCGTCCCAGCAGGGCGGCCACGGGGGTGCGCAGCTCGTGGGCCGCGTCGGCCGTGAAGCGAGCCTGGGCGGAGAAGGCGCGGTCGAGCCGGTCGAGGAGGGCGTTCACCGCCGCGAGCAGGCTCCGGATCTCCGCAGGACCGTCCTCCCGCACGCGGGTGCCGTCGGACAGGTCGACCACCCGTGCCACCTCGCCGGTGGCGTCCCGGAGGGGGCGCAACGCCGTGGTGATCAGGGGTCCGAGGCCGGCGGCGGCGGCGGCGAGCACGACCACCGAGAGCACGCTGTAGGCCACGGCGAACGGACCCACGCTGGTGGCGAGGGTGACCTGGGGCGCCCAGGCCACCACCCAGCGGGAGGGCAGCGGGGCCGCCACGGCGGGGCCGTAGCGGGCCGCCACGTCGACGAGCAGGTAGCGCACGCCGTCGGCCTGCCGGAGGACCGCGACGGGTGAGCCGTCCACCTCCGTGCGCCACGCCCAGGCCGGGTGTCCCGGGGCGAGGAAGGCCACGGGGGTGGTGCGCGGCAGGCCGTCCTGATCGAGCTCGTGGGGCTCCTCGTGCGGCACCGTGTGGGCCTCTGCCGCGGAGAGCAGCGTGCGGTCGAGCGCCGCGAGCGCCCGCCAGTGCAGCAGGGTGGCGGTGCCCAGGCCGGTGAGCAGCAGGGCGGCTGCCGTCACGCCCAGGGCGCGACGGACGACGCGGGGGGCGAGGGCCTCGCTCATCGGTCCCGCAGCTCGAAGACGTAGCCGCGACCCCGCACCGTGTGGACGAGCGGGGGCGCGCCCGCCTCCGCGAGCCGCGCGCGGAGGTAGCTCACGTAGACGTCGACGAGGTTCGTGCCCGGATCGTGGTGGGTGTCCCACACGGCCTCGAGCAGGCGGGTGCGGGTGCAGACCTGGCCGGCGTGCTCCGCGAGGTAGCGCAGCAGGCGGAACTCGGTGGCGGTGAGCTGCACCTCGCGGCCGTCGCAGAAGACGCGCAGCGCCTCCACGTCCACCTGCAGGGGCCCGAAGCGCAGCGGCCCCTGGCCCGGGCGCGCGCGTCGGCAGACCGCGTCGATGCGCGCGAGGAGCTCGGCGAAGGCGAAGGGCTTGACGAGATAGTCGTCGGCGCCGGCCCGGAGGCCCTCCACCCGGTCGTCCACCGCGTCGCGGGCCGTGAGCACCACCACCGGCGTGCGGTCGCCGCCTTCGCGGAGCCGGTGGACCAGCTGGAGGCCGTCGCCATCGGGCAGGCGCCGGTCCAGCAGGACGACGTCGGCCGGCGCGAGGGCCTGGCGCTCCGCGGCGTCGGCCCGGGTGAGGACGTGCTCCACCGCGTGCCCCTCCTCCACCAGGCCCTGCTGGACGAAGGCGGCGATCGAGGCGTCGTCCTCCACGAGCAGGATGCGCACCGGACCTCCGGCTCCCCTCCTCACGCGGCAGCCCCCTCGGGCGCCACCCCGTCGCCCGGAGGTGAAGGCTCGGTCGAGATCGCTGCAGGGACGGGCCTCTGCGGTGGAGACGGGGGAAGGAGCGGGGTCGCGTGACGACCTCCCCCCGGAGCACGATGGTCCCCTGGCTCCCCGGACCCCTCGATCGGGCCTTCGTGCGCGCCTGGAAGGCGGGCCTCGAGGCGCTGGCGGAGGCGCTCTTCCCGGAGGGGGATCCGGCGGTGCCGGGCTTCGAGACCACCGAGCTCGTGCCGCGCATGGAGGCCTACGTGGACTCCCTGCCGCCGTCCCAGCGCCCGCTGGTGGCGCTGCTCTTCGTGGCCGTGGACCGCCTGGCGCCCCTGCTGGCGCCCCTGGGTCCGCGCCTGGGGCGACGCCCACCGGCGCGGCGCCTCGCGGTGGTGGAGGGCTGGCGGGGCTCGCGGATCTGGCCGCTGCGCGTGCTGGGGAACGCCGTGAAGGCGAGCCTCAGCATGATCTACTTCTCCCACCCCGCCGTCTTCGAGGCCACGGGGGAGCCGGCCGGCGGCGCCGTGCTCGTGTCGTCGTGATCCACGGCCTCGACGACGTCCGTCAGGGCTTCGACGTGGAGGCCGACGCGGTGGTCGTCGGCTCCGGGGCCGGCGGCGCGATGGCGGCGCTCAACCTCGCGCGCGCCGGCCTGCGGGTGGTGGTGCTGGAGGCGGGGCCCCAGGTGCGCGTCGAGGACATGACGCGCGACGGGCCCACCTTCCTGGCGCGGAACTACTGGGAGGGCGGGCTGCGGATGCTGCTCGGCTCGGGCACCTACCCGACGATGTCGGGTCGCTGCCTCGGCGGCAGCACGGTGGTGAACTCGGCCATCCAGTTCCGGCTGCCGGACTGGGTGCGCCAGGACTGGGCGGCGGGCGACGGCCTGCACGACCTGGTGCTGGGGCCGGGGCTCGACGCCGCCTACGACCGCGTGATGGCGCGACTCAAGGTGGCGCCCACGCCGCTCGAGGTGATGGGTCCCAAGAACCTCGTGGCGCGCGACGTGCTCACCCGGGCCGGCGTGCCGAACGGACCGCTCCCCCGCAGCGTCCACGGGTGTCGGGGGTCGGGGGACTGCCTCACCGGCTGTCGCCAGGGGGCGAAGCAGTCGGTGGATCGCGCGGTGCTCCCCGACGCGGTGGCGGCCGGGGCGCGCATCTTCACGTGTGCCGAGGTGGACGCGATCACCTTCGAGGGGGGCGCGGCGGCGGGCGTGACCGGCCAGGTGGTCGACCCCGACGGCTTCGCCCGGCTCGCCCGGTTCACCGTGCGCGCCCCACGGGTCTTCCTCGCTGCGGGCACGCTGCACACGCCGGTGCTGATGCAGCGGAGCGGCGTGCGCCTCGGGGGCCGGGTGGGCGGCACCTTCCAGGCCCACGTGTCCTCGCTCGCCCTCGGCGCGATGCCGGAGCGCGTGGACCCGTGGCTCGGTGCCACCCAGGGCTGGGGCGGTTTCAGCGACCGCGTGCAGGGCCTGAAGTTCGAGTCCCTCTGGGGTCCCACCAGCCTGATGTCGGCGGAGTGGGGGGGCCTGGGCGGTCGGCTGCGTCCGATGATCGACGACGTGGCCCACGCCTCGCTCGTGGTGCTGGTCTACCGGGCGCGGGTCACGGGCTCGGTGCGGGCGAAGCGCAACGGCATGCCCGACGCGCGCCTGTGGATCCCGAAGGAGGAGGTGGCGACGCTGCTGTCGGAGGTGCATCGCCTCACCAGCGCCTACCTGCAGCTGGGCGCCCGCTACGTGTACACGGGCGTGGCGGGCATGCCGCACGAGATCCGCACCCAGGACCAGGCGGACGGGCTGCTCTCGGGGCGCTTCCGCGGGCGGCACCTCACGATGACGGCGAACCACACCTTCGGCTCCTGCCGGATGAGCGCCGACCCGGATCGCGGCGTGGTGGATCCGGAGGGGCGGGTGCACGGGGTGCCGGGCCTCTGGATCTGCGACGCCAGCGTGTTCCCGTCGCCGAGCGCGGTGAACCCCCAGAGCACGGTGATGGCGCTGTCGGACCTGATCAGCCGGCGCGCGGCGGGGCTCGGCTGGGAGGGGCCGGCCTGACGAACGCTGCATCCCGAGGTCGCACGCGCCTTCCTCCGTGGTAGCGTCGCGCCGGGACCGGTGGCGAGGGGACGCTCCGACCCGACGGTCCGTGTCGGGCCCGGAAGGACTGCATGACCGCTGGAACGGGTGGATCGGCGTGGCGCCAGCGCCTGGGCTCCGTCCTCTTCGGCACCCTGGTGCTCCTGCTCGTCAGCGAGGCGGGCTTCCGCGCGGCGGGCGTGTACCTGCGGTTCCACCGGCCCGTGGACGAGGCGCCCTACACGATCCTGTGCGAGGGCGACTCCTTCACCTACGGCATCGGCGGCATCTCCTTCCCCGAGCAGCTCGAGGAGCTCCTCAACGAGCGCGTGGGCCGGCGCGCCTTCCGGGTGGTGAACAAGGGTGTGCCGGGGCTCAACACGGCGATGCTGGCCGACGAGCTCGAGGGGCACCTGCGAGAGACGCGACCCGACGTGGTGATCGTGCTGGCGGGCGAGAACAACTCCTGGAACTCGGTGCGCATCACCGATCCGCAGCAGACGGGGGGCTTCTGGGGACGGGTGGACCGCCTGCTCCTGGCCTCGCGCGTCTACAAGTTCGTGAAGGTGGCCAGCGTGGGCTGGCGGCACGCCACCTTCCACGAGGCGCGCAGCGTCGACCGCCTCATCGAGCAGGCCGCGCTCCACATGCTGGAGTCGGACGAGGACGTCGGCCTGGCCTTCCTGGACGGCGAGGAGGACCCGGGGGACGACCTCGAGCCGGCGTCGGAGACCTTCGGCACGCAGGTGCCCAGCGTGCACGCCCAGCGCTTCATGCGGCGCGGCGAGTACGAGGCGTGCGTGGACTACATGCGCGGCGTGCTCGCCGTGGAGCCCGACAACGTGCTCTTCCACACGGAGCTCGCTGCCTGCCTCATGCGCCAGGACCGCCTGGAGGAGACCGTGGCCACGCTCACCGTGGCCACGCAGCTGCCGCCGGTGGAGGAGAGCGTGGAGGCCTGGTTCCAGCTCGGCTGGGCCCTGCAGCGGATGGGTCGCCCGGATCGTGCCGTGGCCGCGTGGACCGAGGGCTTGCGGCTCGATCCCGATGCGGGCCGGCTGTACCAGGCCATCGCGCGGAACTACGTCGAGCGGGGCCAGCTCTGGCGTGCCCTCGACCTGAAGGCCCAGATCCCCGCGCTCGAGGGCAACGCGCTGCACCGCTACCTCGAGCAGCTGCACGCCGAGTTCGGGGGCGGGGACGTGGAGCGGGCGATCAGCGAGAGCATGCGGTCGGACGCGCTGCGCATCGCCCGCACGGCGCGCACCCACAACGCCGCCCTCGTCTTCTCGTCGTACCCGGCCCACGCCTACGACGAGATCCGGGAGGCGGCCGAGGCGGAGGGTGCGGTCTTCGTCGACTTCCGGCCGCTCTTCGTCGAGGCCTTCGACGGACCCGAGGACTACCTGTCGGGCGACAACTGCCACTGCAACTCGGAGGGCTACCGCCTCATGGCCGAGGAGTTCGCCGACCGGGTGCTGGAGCTGCTCCGCCTCGAGGTCTGAGCCGACGTGGCACCCTCAGGCCATCGCCTCGCGGACGCTGCCGTCGGGATCGAGGCGGTCGAGCCAGGCGCGCTCGTCGTCCGAGGGGGCGCGGGTGGCGGGCACGTCGCCCACCTCGCCGAGCGCCCACCCCGTGGCGGCGCGGACCTGCTCGAGGTCGACGCCCGGGTGGACGGAGCGCAGGCGCACGGCGGGCAGCTGCCCGTCCGCGACCACGGCGAAGACGGCGAGGTCGGTGACCACGTGGTGGAGGTCGGCCGCGCCGCGGCGCACGCCCACCCCGCTCACCACGTCCACCTCGGGGACGAGGATGCGCGGACCCTGTCGCCCGATCCAGTAGGAGGTGCGGTGGTGCACGGTGTTGCCGGGGGCGCCCCGCACCCCGAGGAGCTGCACCTTCGGCCGGGCGTGGGGGCCGATGCACGAGATGTTCGTGTTGCCCTCGGCGTCGAGCTGGGTGGCACCCATCACCACGTGGCGCCGACCGCCCCACACCACGTCGAAGACACGCTCGTACGGCAGGTGCCCGCGGGGGCGGTCCTCGGCGTCCACGAGGGTGGCCTCGCCGTCGGAGAGGAGCAGACCGGGTGCGAACGTGGCCCGGGCCAGGCGGGCGCCCAGGCGGGGCATGGCCCCCATCGGCGAGGCGAGCAGGCGGGTGCGGCCGCCGGCGGGATCCCGGTAGAGGTCGGCGAGGGCGGTGGCGACGACATCGGCGCGGGAGGCGGTCACAGGCCACGCTCCTGACGCCAGGTCGCCCAGGCGACCGGGTCCTTCGCGGTGGCGGCGTAGGCCTCGAGCGCGGCCTGGTCGCGGGGGTAGTCGGGGCTGCAGTCGGTGAACCAGGCGCCGCCGGGGGCCACCACCACGCCGTCGACGCAGGTGCCGTCGACGATGCACGACTTCGGCTGGTCGGGGTCGAGGCCCAGGCGCTCGCAGCTCACGTAGGCCTCCCGTGCCGCGCGGCACATCCAGGCGTCCATGTAGGGATCGATGCCGAGCACCTGGCCGGTGCCGTCGGCCTCGGCGCGGTGGACGTGGACGAGGGCCACGTCGAGGGGCAGCGCCGGCATGGCCAGCAGCTCGGTGTCGTCGGCGTAGGGCGAGCGCACCGTGCGCAGCTGCGGGTTGGTGTCGACCACGGCCGAGCCGAGGCCGGCGCGCATGGGCAGGAAGGGCACGCCCCAGGCGGCGGCGCGGAGTCCCTGGAGCACCATGCCCTCGTCGAGCTCCATCACCTCGGGCAGCGTGCCCTCCTGGCGGGCGCGGCGGAACCACGGCTCCAGGGGGATCGTGTCGAGGCTGACGAAGCCGAAGACCAGGCGGCGCACGAGGCCCAGGGCGCAGAGCAGGCCCACGTCGGGGCCACCGTACGAGACCACGGTGAGGTCGCCCACGCCCCGGCGGGCCACGGCCGCGACGAGCTCCATGGGCTTGCGGCGACTGCCCCAGCCGCCGATGCCCACGGTCATGCCGGGCTCCACCCGGGCGGCGACCTCCTCGACCGTCCAGGTGCCGCTCATCGCTCCCCCTTCACGAAGGCGTCGCGGGCGCGGTCGCCCTCGCCCAGCAGGTTCAGCTCGAAGGTGAAGCCCTGCTCGAAGCGGTAGCTGCGGCGCACGTCCACCGGGTCGATGCCGTTGAGCGACTCCTTCGCGAGCCGGAGCACCCGGTTGGGCTTGGCCGCCAGCTTGCGGGCCACCGCCAGCGCGGCGTCACGGAGGGCCTCGCGCGGGACCACCTGGAGCACCGAGCCCCAGGCGTGCAGCTCCGCGGCCGTGGCGGGCTCGCAGGTGTACACCATCGCGCGCATGCGGTGCTGGGGCACGAGGCGGGCGAGGTGGGTGGCCGCGCCCAATGCGCCCCGGTCCACCTCGGGCAGGCCGAAGGTGGCGTCCTCGCTGGCGACGATGAGGTCGGCGTTGCCGACGAGCCCGATGCCACCGCCCAGGCAGTAGCCGTGCACCGCCGCGATCACCGGCACCTCGCAGGCGTAGACCGCCTCGAAGGCGGCGTAGCAGCCGCGGTTGGCCCCCACGAGCGGCCCGTGGTCCTCGGCCCGCTGCATCTCCTTGAGGTCGACGCCGGCCTGGAAGCCGCGACCCTCGGCGCGCAGCACCACCACGTGCACGTCGGGCCGGCGACCGAGGGTGGTGAGCAGCTCGGCCAGCGCGAACCAGCCGGCCACGTCGAGGGCGTTCACGGGCGGGTTGGCGATCACCAGCTCGGCGACGTGGTCGTCGATCGAGACCTTCAGGCCGGGGTGCGGGGAGTCCATGGGCAGCTCGCGGCGGGGGGGCGGTAGAACACGTTCTACTCCGACCGACCACGACGGGCCCCGTGCGGTCCACGGGAGTAGGCTCGACGCGGAGGTGCGGCGTGATCGGCACGAGGTGGACGGCGCTGGCGGCCCTGCTCGGGGCCTGCGGCATGTCGGTGGGCACCGACGCCGACACCGGCCCTGGCGTGCGGGACACGGTGGTGACCGTGGACGAGGGCTCCTTCCCGTGCATCACGGAGCTCAGCCCGGTCCGTCGCTTCTACGTGGGCAACCTCCTCGGCGACCTCGAGGCCACGCTGGACGTGGCGCGCGCTCCGCAGGGGCGTGCCTACCCGCCCGGGTCCCTGCTCCAGCTGGTGCCCTTCGAGGCGATGGTGAAGCGGGAGGCCGGCTTCTCCCCCGAGACCGACGACTGGGAGTTCTTCTTCCTCGCGGCCGGGCCCGAGGGGGCCCGCATCGAGGACCGGGGCACCACCGGCGTGCGGAACGCCTTCAACGGCGACTGCGCCGCCTGCCACACCGCGGCGGCGGGAGACTGGGACTGGGTCTGCGAGCAGGACCATGGCTGCGTGGATCTCCCGCTGACGGAGGAGGCGATCCGCGAGGTGCAGGCGGCCGACCCGCGCTGCCCCTGAGGCGCGGGGCGCAAAGCCCCGGTCAGGAGCCCTTGCGGGCGACGCCGCCGGGCGCCACGAGGCGCCACGGAGGTGGACGTGGCCTGGCTGCTCGCACTGGTGATCGCAGGGAGCGGGGTCGCATCGGCCTCCGACGACGAGAAGTACCTGCTGGGCGACCACGGGGTCCGCATCGACCTGCCCGACGACTGGCAGGCGCTCGAGTGGAGCGATGCGCACCTGCAGGCCGAGGCCGGCGATCGGTCGCTCAAGCTCTTCGTGTGGGCCACGCCGGTGCAGCTCGTGCCGAGCGCGGACGGTCTCGAGGGCTGGACCGGCGTGCACCTCGCCCAGGCCGAGCGCATCGGTGGACGCGAGCCCGAGGTGGCGGAGGCGGGGGTGGTCGAGGTGGCCGGCCGGCCCACGGCGCGCGTCGATCTGACCTTCGGGTACACCGGGGGCCTGCGGGGCGCGCAGGCCGGCGCCACCTTCGCGGTGCTCGGCGGCGACCTGCACCTCGCGGTGATCACGGCCGCCCAGCGGGCCGACAAGGCCCACGCGATGGTGGACGAGCTCCTGGCGCGCCTGGAGGTCCGGCGGCCGCCGGCGGACGTGTCCGGGCCGCAGACCGTGGACGCGGCCGGGGTGGCGGTCACCCTGCCGGAGGGCTGGCGGGTGCCCCTGGAGCCCGAGCTCGGCGTGGTGGCCGCGGCCGCCCAGCGCTTCGGCGTGGAGGACCTGCGGCCCTGCTGGTCGGCGGTGCGACCCCATCCGGGTGCCGACGCCGACGTGATGGTGACCTGCGCAGCGCCGCTGCTGCTGGGCGTGGTGGACGCCTACAGCTTCGAGGCGGTGGACGCGGTCCTGCACGACAAGCTGTTCAAGGGCGCCGACGTCCCGGAGGCCGAGGCCCTGGAGACGGCCGACGGTCGCACCGGCTTCCTGTTCCGACCCCATCCCGGCGCCCACACGCTGCGCATCGGCGTGGTGCCGCACGGCGAGGGCATCGCGCGTACCTGGGTGTTCGGCACCGCCGGGCAGGAAGCGGACTTCGACGTGGCCCTGCGCCAGGTGCTCACCACCGCCACCTACGCGGGGGACCACCCGGTGGGTCCGGCCGACCACCTCACCTACTGGCTCACCTACCGCCCCACCTCGCCGCCCGTGCTGGGCGCCGGCGCGGCTCTCCTGGCGCTGCTCGGCGGCCTGGGCATGCTGCTCGCCCGCGGGGGTCGGAAGCAGCCCTACGACCTGGACTGATCAGGCGAGCCGTCGCAGGGCGACCTTGTCGACCTTGCCGCTCGCGTTGCGTGGCAGGGCGTCGACCACGCGCACGGCCCGGGGGACCTTGAAGTTCGCCATGCGCTCGCGTGCCCACGCGATGAGCGCGGCCTCGTCCGGCGGCCCGTCCTGCGGCACGACGAAGGCGAGGCCCACCTCGCCGAGACGCGGGTCGGGCACGCCCACCACGGCCACCTCCCGCACGTCGGGGTGGCCTGCCAGGGCGAGCTCGATCTCGGCCGGGTAGGCGTTGAATCCACCCACGATGAACATGTCCTTGAGCCGGTCGGTGATGCGGAGACAGCCGCGGGCGTCCAGCACGCCGACGTCGCCGGTGTGCAGCCAGCCCTCCCGCACGGCGTCGGCCGTGGCCGTGGGGTCGTCCAGGTAGCCGAGCATCACGTTGTACCCGCGCACCACCACCTCGCCGGGCTCGCCGGGCGGCAGCGACCGGCCCTCGGCGTCGACCACGCGCACCTCGACGTCGGGGATGGCGCGCCCGGACGTGGACGCGATGGTGGCGTCGTCGTCGCCCTGGCGGCACATCGTCACCACGCCGCAGGCCTCGGTGAGGCCGTAGGCGGTGAGCACGGTCTCGAAGCCCAGCTCCTCCCGCATCCGCCGCACGAGCACCTCGGGCACGACGGCGGCGCCGGTCACCGCGAGCCGCAGGCCCGACAGGTCCACCCCCGTGCGGTCGGCGAGGAGCAGGCTCTCGTACAGCGCGGGGGGGCCGGGCAGCACGCTCACGCGGTCGGGCTGCAGACGCGCGAGCACCTGGCCCGCGTCGAAGACCGGCTGGGGCAGCATCGTGGCGCCGGTGAGCACGCAGGCGAGCAGGCCCGCCTTGTAGCCGAAGGCGTGGAAGAAGGGCGCGACCACCAGGTAGCGATCGTCGGCCCGCAGGCCCACGGTCTCGGCCCACGTCGTGAAGGTGGTCACCGTCTGGCGCTGCGAGGTGAGCACGCCCTTCGGCCGCCCCGTGGTGCCCGAGGTGAAGAGCACGTCGGAGGGCTGCTCGGGGTCCACCTCGGGGAGGGGACCGGGCGGCGTGGCGAGGAGGGCGGGCAGATCCGCGGGCAGCCGGAGCATGGGCAGGTCGGGACGATCGAGCATGCCCGCGAGGTCGAGGCCGAGGAAGCCCTCGGCCACGAAGAGCAGGCGTGCGCCGCTCCGGTCGAGGATGTCGGTGGCCTCGGCGCCCTTGTAGCGGGTGTTCAGCGGCACGAGCGTGGCCCCGGCGAGGTGGCTGCCAAGCGCGGCGAGCACCCAGGCCCACGAGTTCGGTGCCCAGATCGCCACCCGATCGCCCGGGCGGATGCCCCGGTCCACGAGGCTGCTCGCCACCGCGTGCGCCTGCCTGGCCAGCTCCGCCCAGGTGAGTCGCGCCTCGCCGTCCTCGAGGGCGCTGCGGGTGGGCCAGGTGGCGGCGGCGCGGGCGAGGGCCTGCGGGACGGTGACGGGGTGGGCAGGCATGCGGCTCCCGGGGGGCTCCGGCTTCTACCACGCCCCGCCGGGGCGTCGGAGCGAGGCGAGGAGGCCGTGCAGGGCGAGGTGGGGACGCAGCACGAGGTGCACCGGGATGCGGGCGGCGTGGTCCGGCAGGGTGGGCACGTCGACGAAGGTGCGCGCGAAGGTGGGAGTGACGAGCCAGGGCTCCAGCGCCCGTGCCAGACCGCCGGTGAGCACCACGCCCCCCACCGCCCCCGTGGCGAGGGCGAGGTCGCGGCAGGCGCCCGCGAGGAGCACGACGAAGGTGTGGACCGCGGCGGTGGCGGCGTCCTCTCCGTCGCGTGCGGCGGCGAGCACCGCCTCGGGCGTCGGCGTGCCCGCGGGGCGACCGATCTCCTGCGCCACCGCCCGCGCGAGGCGCGCCAGCCCCGGTCCCGACACCACGCCCTCGAGGTCGCTGCGGCCCGTGCGTGCCGCGCGGGCCCCGTGCACGCCGGCGGGCCGTGCCAGACGCACGTGGCCCGGCTCGGTGGCGACCACGGTGCCGCCGTCGGCGCCGGGCACCCAGAGGGCGGCGCCGAGGCCGGTCCCGGGCGCGATCACCAGGCGGGGCCGCGGATCGGCGGTGGACACCCCCGGGTGCAGGAGGTGGGTGTCGCCCGGCGCGAGGGTGGCCAGCCCGTGCGCGGCGGCCTCGAGGTCGTTGAGCAGGCGCACCTCGCAGCCCAGCGCCGCGGCCAGGGCCCGGGCGTCCACCGTCCAGCCCCGGTGGGTCCAGCGTGCGATGCCGTCGTGCACCGGACCTGCCACCGCCAGGGCGAGTGCCTCCGGGCGCGGGGCGGGGGCGAGGAAGGCGCGCAGGAGCCCGACGAGATCCTGGCCGTCCTCGGGGCGACAGACCCGCACCTCGCCGAGTCGGCCGTCGCGTGCGCGAGCCACCCGCGCATGCGTGCCGCCCAGGTCGGCGACCACCACCTCGTCCATCGGCGCCTCCGGCAGTCCTCCTCACGCGGGGGACCCGGGCTCCGCAACGAGGAACGGGCCGGGTGCCGTCGCACCCGACCCGTCCAGGGACGCCGTCGGCCTGGGGGCCGCGGCGTGCCGTGCGGAGCCCCTGGGGAGGTCTCCGCGCGGCGTCGTGGGATCGTCAGAGGCTCGCGACCACCACCGGCACCTGCAGGCCGCAGTTGCTGCCCGTGACCGAGGCGTTGGCGTACACCTCGGTGCCCTCGCCGGACACCTGGGTGTGGTCGATGTCGTTGCCGTACAGGACCGTGACGCCTTCGAGCCCGTTGAGGATGGGGCTGTCGGAGCCGAAGGTGACGCTGTAGGTGCCACCGTTGTTGTTGTCGATGCCCCGACCGCAGGCGCTGGTGCCGTTGTTCAGGTGATCCAGGCCGGTGAGCGCCTCGATCTCGCTGTCGTACTGGTGGTTCTTCGTCCAGCTCATGTCGTCGCCCTGGAGGACGACGCCGATGCCGGCGGCCACGGCCTGCTGCAGGGCGTGGATCGTGGACAGGTCGTCCATCGGGTAGCCGGGGTTGGCGAACCAGATGACGTCGTAGTCCTCGAAGTCGGCGAAGGTCATCCCGTTGCCGGGCTCGTTCATGTAGGTCAGGTCGTGGCTCGACAGACCCATCATGCCGCGCATGATGCCGCTGATGTAGGGCGTGTCGTCGACGTCCTCGCCGTTGTGGAAGTCGTCGCGGACGACCAGCACGCGGGGCGCGGGCACCGGGGAGACGTAGCGCACGACGTTGTCGGCGAGCGTGGCCGCGAGCCACGGCGGGATGTTGGGGTCCGACATGGTCAGCAGGATGGTGGCCACGGTGCCGGGCTTCGTGGTGCCCGGGGTGCCGTTGCCGCCGCCCGGGTTGCCGTTGCCGTTCCCGTTGCCGCCGCCGTTGCCGCCGCCGTTCTCGTCGTCGATGCACTCGCCGCCGTCGGGGCAGGAGGCGTCGTCCTGACCGTTCGGGCCGCCGCCACCCTGGCCCGGGTTGCTGGAGTCCACGCCGTCGGTGTTGTTGCCGTGGCCGTTGTTGGTGTGGCCGTTGCCGTTGCCGCCACCGTTGCCGTTGCCGCCACCGTTGCCGTTGCCGCCACCGTTGCCGCCGCTGGGGTTCCAGGGATCGTCGCCCCAGTCGTCGTCGTCGTCCTCGCCGCCGCCGCCGTTGGAGGGGTCGGCGATGAAGTCGTCGTCGTCGTCGCCGCCCTCGTCGTCGTAGTCGGGCATCCCGGGGGTGCCCTCGGGATCGGTGCTGGCGACGACGCCGCGGTCCATGTTGGCCCCCGCGCCGATCATCAGGTCGCCCACTGCGTCAGGGAGCGTGAGGTAGATGGTGACGCCGATGCCCAGCATGCTGGCCAGGAAGACGTACTCGATGCTGACGTTGCCACGGCGGGCCGAACGGACGGTGCGGAAGTTCATGGTCCCTCCCCAGGAGAGTGTGAGACGACGCCCTTCGGCAGGGGTCGCGCACGACGGTCATCGGTCGTGAGTGGGCCCACCTTTCGTCTCTTTTGCGGAGAGTGCACGTGGTACCGGCGCAATTTGCATGCGCCCAGGTACCGCTCTCTCCCCGCGCCTCCGGACCTCCTTCATCATGTAGGTAGAACCAGGGCTTGCAGAAATCCAGCCGGATACGGAAAGGGGGGGCGGATGGGCAGAAAACTTCCGCAATTCTTGAAAATCTTCTTGGGTACCCGCGGAAATCCAGGCGAAATCGTGCTTCTCGATAGGTTTCGTGCGGGGGGAGAGGAGCGATGGGCCGCGCGGCGATGGTGGAGGAACAGCTCGTGCACCCCGCCGACGGCCGGGAGCCGATCCGCGACGCGCGTGTGCTCGAGGCCATGGGGCGGGTGCCGCGTTCGCGCTTCCTCCCCGAGCCGCTGCGGGACCTGGCCTACGAGGATCAGCCGCTGCCGATCGGGTGCGGGCAGACCATCTCGCAGCCCTACCTCGTGGCCTTCGTGGCCCAGCTCCTCGACCTCCAGCCGGGCGAGCGTCTGCTCGAGGTGGGGCTGGGCACCGGGTACCAGGCGGCCGTGTTCCACGCGCTCGGCGCTAAGGTATACGGCGTGGAGATCCTGCCGCGGCTCGCGGACCGCGCGCGACGGAGCCTCCGCGCCGCGGGCTGCCGCGACGTCGAGGTCCGTGCCGGCGACGGTGCCGACGGCTGGCCCGCGCACGCACCCTACGATGCGATCGTCGTGTCGGCCGCGGCGTCCGCCGTCGCGCCCGCCCTCCTCGATCAGCTCGCCCCGGGCGGTCGGCTGGTGGCGCCGCTCGGGCCCCCGGGCGGGGAGCAGCTGCTCTGCGTGCTCCGCAAGGACGCGGGGGGGGAGGTGCGTCGGGACGACGTGATGGCCGTCGCCTTCGTGCCCCTGGCCGGCGCCGCCGCCGACCCCTGATCCCGCGTCCCGGGGGGAGGGCCGACGCAGGCCGCGAGGGCGCGCGACCGCGTCGTCTGACCGTCCCGGATAGCGGTACCCTCGCCTGGGGGGTTATGCGCGCGCACCGTCGGGGCGCTGCTGCCCGGCGAGCCAGGCTGGCACACGGTGGTGATCACTCCCGAGCTCGTCGTCACGGGACTCGTCTTCGCGACGCTCACCTTCTACGTGCTCCAGGTGCTGCTCTACGCGGGCGCCATGCGCCGGGCGCGCACCCTCGAGCAGCCGCCCACGCCCATGCGCCCCCCGCGCGTGTCGATCCTCAAGCCCCTCGCGGGCCTCGACGACGAGCTGCGCGACAACCTCGAGACCTTCGCGGTGCAGCGCGACGTCGACTTCGAGATCCTGTTCGGCGTGGCCTCCGAGGACGATCCCGCCCTCGAGGTGGCCCAGGACTTCGTGGCCTGTCACCCCGAGGTGGATGCCCGCATCCTCATCACCGATCCCGACGCGGGCCTGAACCCCAAGGTGGCCCAGCTCATCGGACTCGAGGATCACGCCCGCGGCGACATCATCGTCATCTCGGACTCCAACGTCCGCGTGCACCCCGACTACGTCAAGCGCCTCATCGGCGAGCTGTCGCGGCCGGGCACGGCGGTGGTGTCCAACGTGATCGTGGGCACCGGTGAGCGCTCCATCGGCTCGGTCCTCGAGAACCTGCTCCTCGCCACCTTCCAGGCCCCGGGCGTGGTGGCCGGCTGGGAGTTGTCGGGTGGCGGCGGGCTCGCGATCACCATCGGCAAGTCGATGGCCATCTGGCGCGACGTGCTCCACCGCGTGGGCGGCTTCCGCGACGTGCGCAACGTGCTCGCCGAGGACCAGGCCATCGGCCGTCGCTGCCGCGCCCTGGGCTACCGCATCGGGCTGTCCTTCGACATCATCCAGGACCGCAACGTCCACGGCACGATCTGGCGCACCCTGCACCGTCACGCGCGCTGGGCGAAGACCCGCCGCTCCATCATGCCGGCGCCCTACCTCATCGAGCCGCTGCTGCTGCCCTTCGTGTTCGCCTGCGTGGGCTTCGCCGTGGTCCCCACCTTCACCACGGCCCTCTTCGTGGTGGCGACGGGTGCGGCGCAGATCGCGGGCAGCCAGGTCTTCATGCGCATGCTGCGCGGGCACGGCCTCACCTGGCGCCAGATGCCGCTGGAGCTGGTGCGCATCTGGGTCTACTTCGCGTGCTGGCTGGCCGGCTGGTTCGGGAACCACGTGCGGTGGCGGGGTCACCACCTTGTGCTGGGCAAGGGTGCCGAGCTGGTGGCCACCACCGAGGAGGGCCGGGCGGCCCTGCGCGTGGTGCACGAGCTCGAGGGCGACGAGGTGCGCGACATCACGTCGGCGCCCTTCGCCGGTCCCCAGTCCTCCGTCACCACGCCCTGACGGGCTGCTGGCCGAGCTGGCCGGTGCCTCGTGATGCGACCTTGACCGCGGCGGTCCGGGCGGGCACGATCCGCGCTCGCCGGGAGGATGCCCGCGTGCGTCCGGTGTCGCGCCTGCCAGTCCTGCTGCTCCTCTCCGCCCTCGGGGCGTGTGGGGTGGCCGACTTCGTGCAGCAGGGCGACGCCGTCGACCCCGGGAAGGACACCACGGTCGAGACCGACCTGCCCGTGGACAGCGCGGCGCCGGGCGACACCGACGACACCGACCCGGAGGAGGAGCCCCTGCCCCCGGAGACGCCGGTGCCGGCGCGCCTCCACCGGCTCACGGATCCGCAGGTGCGGGCCACCTGGGCGGCTGTGCTCGGCGTGCCGATCACCGCCTCGTTGCCCGCCGACACCTCGCTCCACGGCTACACCTCGGTGGGCGGGGGCGTGGCCTCGGTGTCGCCCGTGGAGCTCGAGGAGTTCGAGACGGCCGCCTGGCAGAGCGTGAAGGCGGCCCTGCCCGACCGCGCCGCGGCCGAGGCGCTGCTGGGCTTCGCGCCTCCCGAGGTGGCGGGGGTGCGCCTTCGGGCCTGGCTGCACGACCTGCTGCCCGTGGCCTGGCGCCGCCCGGCGGGTGCCGACGAGGTGGACGCCCTGCTCGGCCTGTACGACGAGGCCACCGGCGTGGCGGGCTCGCTGGTGGGCGCCCGCGCGGTGCTCGCGGCGGTGGTCCTCCACCCGTCCACGCTCTACCGCGTGGAGGTGGGGGAGCCCGATCCCGCCGATCCCGCCCGCCGTCGCCTCACGTCGCGGGAGCTCGCGGAGCGGCTGGCCTTCCTGCTCACCGACGCCCCGCCCGACGCCGCGCTCCGCGCCGACGCCGAGCGCGACAGCCTGCACGACCAGCACGTGCTGCTCGCGCACGCCGAGCGCCTGCTGGCGCTGCCCGCAGCGCGCGCGGCCTGGAGCCACTGGATCGTGGAGGCCCTGAGCCTCGATCGCGTGGCGCTGATGAGCAAGGACCCCGACGTCTTCCCCGAGCTCGACGACACCCTCAAGGAGGCGATGGTCGAGGAGGTCCGGCGGCTGTTCCAGCAGGTGGTCTTCGAGGACGACGCGGCGGTGGCCGAGCTGCTCACCCGCGAGGACACCTGGGTGGACGCCGGCCTCGCCTCCCTGTACGGCCTGCCGGCGCCGTCGGAGGGCACGGCGCACGCCACGTTGCTGCGCAGCGAAGGGCGCGGCGGCCTGCTCGGTCGCGCCGGGGTGCTGGCCGTGGCGGCCCACGACCTGCAGACCTCGCCCACACGGCGGGGTCGCCTGGTGCGGGAGCGCCTGCTCTGCGACGCGGTCGAGCCGCCGCCGCCGGGCGTGGTCGCCGATCTCGACGCCCTGCCGCAGGGCGGCACGCTGCGGGATCGGCTCGCGGGTCACGCCGGCAAGCCCCAGTGCGCCTCCTGCCACGACAAGATGGACCCGCTCGGCTTCACGATGGAGCACTTCGACGCGCTGGGCCGGTGGCGCGCCGAGGAGGTCACGGCGGTGGGGCCGCTGCCCATCGACGCCACCGGGGAGCTCGACGGGGTCACCCTCGACGGCACCCGGGCGCTCGGCGTGGCCGTGTCCCAGCACCCCGACTTCCCCGGCTGCGTGGCCCTGCAGGTGCTGCGGCACGCGCTGGGGGCCGCCGAGGGGCGCGGGCAGCTCGCCTCCGTGGCGCGCCTCGGGGACGACCTGCAGGCCAACGCCGGCTCGCTGCAGGCGATGATCCTGGCGATGGTGGCCGACGAGGTCTTCCAGGCCACCACCGGCGCCGACGCCGGGCCCTGCGACGAGACGCACGAGGGGCAGACCCGCTCGTGCACCACGGCCTGCGGCGAGGGCACCGAGACCTGTCGCGACGGCCTGTGGGTGGGCTGCGACGCGGCCGTGCCCGGTCTCGAGACCTGCGACGGGCTCGACCAGGACTGCGACGGCGCGGTGGACGAGCAGGTGGAGCGGGCCTGCGACGCCACCTGGGGGCGCGGCGTGCAGGCCTGCGTCGAGGGCGGCTGGTCGTCCTGCGAGGGACCCGACGCGCCCACCGAGGTGTGCAACGGCGTCGACGACGACGGCGACCTCCTCGTGGACGAGGGGCTCGAGATCGCCCACACCGACGTGGGCGCGACGCTGCTGGGAGACTGCGACCCCGACCTCGACGGCGCCTCGGCGGCCTGCCACGCCGCGGCCCATGCCACCTGCGCGGCCACTTCCTGCGCCGTGTCGGGCCTCGGTCCGGTCGGGCGCCGCGAGGCTCTCGGGCTGCACACGCTGGTCTGCGTCGACGAGCGCGAGGCGAGCGTGGTGCAGACCACCTTCGGCGTGCTCGCCACCCACCACGGCAGCTGCACCTCGGCGAGCCCCCACGGCCCCGGCTGCTACGCCGCCATCCACCGCTTCTGCGGGGCGCGGGGCGAGGTGGCCGGGTGGGGCCCGGTGGCGGTCTCGGGCGAGGAGGCCACGGTGGTCTGCGCGCCGAAGGCCACGACGTACCAGGCCACCTACACCCAGCTCGCCACCTTCGTGCCCACCTGCGACGGCTACACCCAGCGCTTCGGCGCCGACTGCGCGGAGGCCTTCGACCTCTGGTGCCGCGACGCAGGCCACCTGTCGGGCTTCGGTCCGCTGGAGAACGCGGCCGACCTCGCCTACGTGGCCTGCCTGGGAGTCGCCCCATGAGCCGCTCGCTCGACCGGCGCACCCTGCTGCGCGGCGCCCTGGGCGGCGCCGTGGTGTCGGTGGCCCTGCCGCCGCTCGAGGCGATGCTCTCGTCGTCGGGCGAGGCGCTTGCCACCGGCGAGCCCATCCCCGACCGCTTCCTCGTGTGGTTCTGGGGCAACGGCGTGCGCCCCGACAAGTGGGTGCCCCCCACCACCGGGGCGGGGTGGACCCCCAGCGAGGAGCTGGCACCGCTCGCCTCGCTGGTGCCCTACGTGAGCGTGGTCTCGGGCTGCGAGGTGAAGACGGCCACGCACCCGCACCACTCGGGCATGGCCGGCATCATGACCGGGCAGAAGTACCACCAGCTCGGCACCACGCGCGACACCATCGTCTCCACCTTCCCGCGCCAGAGCGTCGACCAGGACGCCGCCGATCGCCTGCAGGGCTCGGCCCCCTTCCGCAGCCTCGAGGTGGGGGTCACGCGCTTCCGCGGCACCGACGAGGGCAGCACCTTCCAGCACCTGTCCCACAACGGGCCCAACCTGCCGAACCCGTCCATGTACGACCCCGCGGCGGTCTACCGGCGGCTCTTCTCGGTGCCCACCGAGCCGCAGCTCGACCTCGTGCGCGCCAGCGTGCTCGACCTGGTGCACGAGGAGGCGGGGCGGCTCACGCGGCGGCTGGGGGTCACCGACCGCCAGCGGCTCGACCAGCACCTGACCTCCATCCGGGCGCTGGAGCAGCGGCTGGGCGCGGATCCGGGCGTGTGCGGCGGCCTCGGGTCTCCGCCGGCGCCCATCCCCGAGACGGCCGGCAAGGAGCCGGTGGCCGAGAAGAACGAGGTCATGAGCGAGCTCGTGGCCCTGGCCCTGGCCTGCGACCAGACGCGCGTGGCCTCGGTGCAGTTCTCCACCTGCGGCTCGGGCGTGGTGTTCTGGCAGGTGGGCGCGTCCGACGGCATGCACGTCACCTGCCACACCGAGGCCGACCCGCAGCCCCTCGTGCACGCCGCCACCGTGTTCACGATGGAGCAGCTCGCGGTCTTCCTGCAGACCCTGAAGGACACGCCCGACGGCAACGGCAACCTGCTCGACCACAGCGTGGTGCTCTGCACCAGCGAGCTGTCCCTGGGGGCGCTGCACACCAACGACGAGTTCCCCCTGCTGATCGCCGGGCGGGGCAACGGGCGGCTGAAGGGCGGCTGGCACTACCGCTCCTACTGGAAGGAGAACGCCAGCAAGGCGGTGCTCACGGCCCTGCACGGCGCGGGCGTCACGCTGCCGTCCTGGGGCGTCGACGAGGGCTACATCGACAAGACCGTCGGCGCGCTCTTCACCTGACCGTCTGCCGGGGGGGCACCGCGCATGGCCGTCGACGAAGCCACCGAGCGCAGGCTGCTCGAGGCCCTCACGGCGGCCCGGGAGGCGGGCATCGAGCCTCCCGCCGACGTGCTCCGCGGCCTCGACGCCCTCTTCGCCGACGCGCAGCGCACCGTGTACGTGGCCTGCCGTCGCATCGTGGGGGACGAGGAGCGCGCGCGCGACCTGGCCCAGGAGGCCCTGCTGACGGGCTTCCGCAAGCTCCCCACCTTCCGGGGCGAGGGGCGCCTGTCCACCTGGCTGTACGGCATCGCCAAGGGCCTGTCGCTCAACGCCGTCCGCCGTCGCGGGGAGCTGTTGTCGGAGGACGGCGTGCTCGAGGGCACCTCGCCGGAGCTGTCGGTGCTGTCGCGGATGCGTCGGGAGGAGCGGGAGGCGCTGTTCCGCGAGGCCTCGGCGGAGCTGGAGCCCCTGGAGCAGGAGGCGATCTGGCTCCGCTACGTGGAGGACCTGCCCCAGGAGCGCATCACCGAGCTCCTCGGCCTCGACCAGGCCAGCGGGGCGCGCGGGCTGCTGCAGCGCTGTCGTCGACGCCTGGAGCGCAGCCTGCGGGCCCGCCTGGCCGCCCACGGACACGGGTCCAGCTTCTTCCGCGTGACCCGGTGATCGGGCACCTCGCGCTCGACCGCCTGCGTGCCGACGCGTCGCCGGAGCTGTCGTCGGAGGAGCGCGCCCACCTCGACGGCTGCGTGCGGTGTCGGGTGGAGGCCCGGCTGCTGCGGGACGTCTGGTCGCAGGACCCGGACGGTGTGCCCGAGCTCGACGCGGTGTCGGCCTCCCTCGACGCCACGCGCGCCACGCTGTGGACGCCGGGCGAGGTGGAGGTGGCCACCGA
The DNA here is from genome assembly GCA_020632955.1 of Alphaproteobacteria bacterium. Classification (GTDB taxonomy): domain Bacteria; phylum Myxococcota_A; class UBA796; order UBA796; genus JACKEO01. Next base: position 30,286 of record JACKEO010000002.1, on the reverse strand, counting down.
GGACCTGCCGCCGCTGGACCCCGCCCGCTACGACGAGGCCGGCGCGCTCGGGCGGGGCGGGATGGGCGAGGTGGTGCGGGTGCACGACCGGGTCCTCGGGCGCGACGTGGCGATGAAGGTCGCCCATCCCCGGCTGCAGCAGGACCCGGCGGCGCGGGCGCGCTTCCTCGGCGAGGCGCGGGTGGGGGCCCAGCTGGAGCACCCGGGCGTGGTGCCGGTGCACGACCTCGGACGCCTGCCCGATGGCAGCGCGGTCTTCACGATGATGGAGGTGACCGGGCGCACGCTGCGGGAGGTGCTGGCTGCCCGGGACGGCTGGCCGGTGCGGCGCCTCGTGGAGGTGGTGCGACGCGTGGCCGAGACCGTGGCCTACGCGCACGCGCGCGGCGTGGTGCACCGGGACCTGAAGCCCGACAACGTCATGCTCGGCGCCTTCGGCGAGGTGCACGTGCTGGACTGGGGGCTCGCCCGGGTGGTGGAGGGGGGACCCGACACCGGGCGCGACGAGGCCCTCGCCACGCGCGCAGGGGCGATCGCCGGCACGCCCGCCTACATGGCGCCCGAGCAGGCGCGCGGGGAGGGCGCGGGACCGCCCGCCGACGTCCATGCCCTGGGCGTGGTGCTCTTCGAGGTGCTGACGGGGCGCACGCCCCACCAGGCCGTCGACGTGGAGGCGCTGGTGGCCCGCGTGGCCTCGGTGCCCGCACCCCGGGCCGCGTCGGTGGCCACCGTGCCCGACGAGCTCGACGAGGTGTGCGCCCGCCTGCTCGCGCCCGCGCCCGAGGCCCGGCCCGGTGCCCAGGAGGTGGCGGGGCTGCTCGGGGCCTGGCTCGACGGGGTCCACCGCCGGGAGCGTGCCGTGGCGGCGCTCGACGCCGCACGGGCCCACGGCCCGGAGGCCACCGCCGCCCGCCAGCGGGCACGGTCGCTGCGAGGGGCGGCCGAGGCCCTGCTCGCCGCGCTGCCCGGTCACGCGTCGGAGGAGGACAAGGCGCCGGGCTGGACCCTGCTGGACGAGGCCGTCGCCCTGGAGGCCACGGCCCGCGCTGCCGAGGCCCGCCTGGTGGAGGGCGCCCACGCGGCGCTCGCGCACGATCCGGACCTGGCCGAGGCGCATGCGCTGCTCGCGGACGACGCCCGGGCCCGCCACGTGGAGGCCGAGGCCCTGGGGGACGCGGCGGCGGCGGGCGCGCTGGAGGTGCGGCTGCGGGCGCACGATCGGGGCCGTCACGCGGCCTACCTCGACGGCCGGGCACCCCTGGTGCTGCGCGTCGATCCCCCCGGAGCGACCGTGGAGGTGCGTCGCTACGGCGCCCACCACCGCCGCCTGGTCGACACGCCCACCGGCGAGGTGCTCACCGCACCCGTGCAGGGGCACCTGCTCCCCCACGGCAGCTACCTGCTGGTGGTGTCGGCGCCGGGTCGGGAGACGGTGCGCCTGCCGGTGCGCCTGGAGCGTGACACCCCCTGGGACGCCGTGGTGCCCGGCGGGGCGCCGTGGACCCTGCGGCTCCCCGAGGCGGGCGCCCTGGGAGCGGGGGACTGCCTGGTGCCCGGAGGCTGGTTCGCCTGTGGCGGCGACCTCCGCGTGGCCTCGGCCCTGCCGGCGCGTCGCGTGTGGGTGGACGACGTGGTGGTGCGTCGCGATCCCGTCACGCTGGCCGAGTACCTCGCCTTCCTCGACGACCTCGTGGCGCAGGGGCGCGAGGAGGAGGCGCTGCGCCACGCGGTGCGGGAACGCCCGGCCAGCGCCGACGAGGAGGGCGCGCTCCTGCTCGACCACCGGCCCGGCCAGGGCTTCGCGCTGCGGCCGGACGCGGAGGGCGACCTGTGGGATCCGCGCTGGCCGGCGTGGATGGTGCGCTGGCACGACGCCGTGGCCTACGCGGCCTGGCGTGCGGCGCGCGACGGGCTGCCCTGGCGCCTGCCGTGGGAGCTGGAGTGGGAGAAGGCGGCCCGCGGCGTCGACGGGCGGGCCTTCCCCTGGGGCGATCACGCCGACCCGGTGTGGGCGGCCGTGGAGGGCAGCCGACCGGGACGTCCCATGCCGGCGGCGGTGGGGGACTTCCCCGTGGACGCCAGCCCCTACGGCGTGCGCGGCACCGTGGGGAACGTGTGCGACTGGTGTGCCGACGTGTACCGACCGGAGGGCCCACGGCTGGTCGACGCGCGCTTCGTGCTGCCCGAGGCCGGACCCGCCGACGTGCCGCAGCGGGTGGTGCGCGGGGGTCTGTGGAGCCGCTCGGTGGACTGGGGACGGGCCAGCTTCCGCGTGGGCTGGGACGCGACGGATCGGCGCTGGGGCATCGGCTTCCGCCTCGCGCGCACGCCGGGCGGTCCGTGAGCGAGGCCGCACGCGCCGACGCCGCGCCCCGCAGGCGGCCGCTTCCCGCTGCGCTCGAGCCCGCCGCCGCCGGCCTGCTCGTGCTGGCCGCGCAGGCGATGGCGTGGCTCGACCCCGTGCTCGGCACGCTCGACGACGAGGAGGCGTTCACCGTGGCCCAGGCCGTCCTCGGCCGGTGGCTCGGCGTGGGGGAGGCCAGCCTCCTGCAGTACACGCCCTTCTGCAACGGCTGCACGGTGGACGCGGCGCTGGGCACCTTCCTGTTCGGCCTGCTGGGCGAGCGGATGGTGGTGTGGAAGCTGGTGCCGGCCGCCTGGGGCGTGTTCGCCGGCGTGGTGGTCTTCGCGGTGGTGCGCGCCCGGCACGGCCACCGCGCGGCCTGGTGGGCGCTGGCGGCGCTGCTGCTGGTGCCGCCGCTGGTGGTGGAGGGGGGCGCGCGGGCCTTCGGCAACCACCTGGAGGGCGGCTGGCTCGCGGTGGCCACCCTCGCCCTCGCCTCCACCGCGCGGGGGCCGTGGCGCGGCCTCGTGGTGGGGCTCCTGGGCGTGGCCTGCCTCTGGGTCCTGCTGTCGACGGTGTGGGTGCTCCCGGCCGTGGCGCTCGCGCTGGCCCTCGCCGGCCGTGGACGCGCGCTGGCCGGCTGGCTGGGCGGGCTCGCGGTGGGGGGCGTGTGCTGGGGCCTCCTCGGGCATCCGCTGCGCCAGCTGGAGGCGCTGCGGGCCTACGCGGCCACCCTGACCCCGGGGCAGGGCGGGCTCGCGCCGTCCTCGCCCTTCGCGCGGGCGGAGGCCTGGGTGGCGGCGTGGGCGCCGCTGACACCGGGCGTTCCCGGCTGGCTGGGCGTGGCCCCCTGGCTGGCGCTCGCTGTCGCGGTCGTGCTGCTGGCCGGGCGACGGGAGGCCCTGCCGCGCAGCCTGCTCCTCGCGGGCTGCGGCCTTGCGGTCACCCTGTGGGTCGCGCCCGTGCAGCTCCCCACCCTGCGCGCCTTCACGGTGCACAGCGCGCGCTACGCCGTGCCGGCGGCGCAGCTGGGGGCGGTGGTGGTGGGCCTGGCCGTCGCGGGCGTGGATCGCCGTCGCGGCCCCCTGGCGGCGACGCTGCTCCTGGGTCTCTGGGGCTTGCCGGGCCTCGTGGGGCGCGCGGGCCTGTGGCAGCACGCCGGCACGCAGCACCTCGACGCGACGGAGCTGGTCTCGTGGTCGCCGGTGCGGCGCACCCTCCTCGGCCGACGGGGCGTCGGCGATCTGGCCTGGCACTGTGACGGCGACCTGCGCTGTCGCTACCACCAGGCGTGGCGCGAGGGCCGCGCGCTCGGCTCGTCCACCTGCGCCTGGCGCGCGTCGCCGTACGCGGTGGAGCCCGAGACCACGGGGTGGCGTCACGGACTCGCGGCCGGCATCGCCTCGTGTGCCCACGAGGCCACGCTCTGCGCGCGCTGGGAGACCACGGTCGGGCGGGTCGCCGTGCGCGACGACGCCACGCTCCTGGCTGCCGTGGAGGGCCTGGCGGGGGCCGACCCCGAGGCGCGTCGCTGCGCGCGTCTCCCCACGCTGGGCGCCGTGGTGGAGGCCCTGCTGCCCGCACCGCCGCCCTCCACGCCGCCGGACCTCGACGGCCCCGTCGCCCTCCAGGCGTGGGCCCTGGTGCGGGGCCACGTGGCGGCGCCGCGTGCGCGTCTCCTGCCCGGCGCGGGGGTGGCGAGCGACGACCCGGGCGTGCAGGCGGCCTTCGCGCGCGGCGTGGCGGCCGGCGGCTGGGCCGTGCCGGCGCTCGACCTGGGGCTCGCCGTTCCCGCGACCCCGTAGGCCCTCACTCCGGGGCGAGCGCCGCGCCGACGTAGCGGGTGAGGTCGTCGAGGGTCTGGCGCTCGAGGCTGCCGCCGTCGAACATGCGGGCGCCGTGCTCGGTGCCCCGCTCGACGAACTCCCAGGCCCCCGGGGCGTCGGCCACGAAGTCGAGGGAGAAGGGCTCCGTGGACGGGTAGAGCCAGAGGATGGGCAGCTGGATGCGCCAGGTGCTGCCGAGCTCGGCCTTGGACGCGCCGTGATGCTGGATCGTGTAGGTGCCGGGCGACAGGTAGACCATCGAGGCCGGCAGCGGCAGCGCGGGGTCGTGGTCGAGCGCGTAGTCGAAGAGCGCGGTGGTGCCGTTGCTGGCCCCGACGAAGACGAGGGCCTCGGGGTCCACGGCGCAGGCCCGGCCGGGATCGAGCAGCCAGCGCACGGCCGCCTCGAGATCCAGGCGGGCCTGCGGATCGCCCGTGGCCTGGGTGACGTCGCCGCCGCTGTCGCCCGCACCCCGGCGGTCCACGTTGAGGATCGACCACCCCTTCGCGTGCAGCGCCTCGCGCACCCGCGGCGGGTAGTTCGTGCGGTCGTTGGCGGGCGGCACCATGTGGAAGAGCACCAGCGCCGGCCCGCCCGCGGTGGCCGCGGGGCGCCAGTCGGCCACGAGGCGCACGCCGTCGGTGGTGTCGAAGGCCACCTCCACCTCGGCCGCGCCGCAGGCGGCGTCGGCGGTGGTGTCGGGCGGGGTGTCGGTGTCCGCCGGGTCGGTGTCGTCGACGGCGTCGGTCTCGGTGTCGCCGGCGGGGTCGCCCTCGGCGGGCGCGCCGCAGGCGAGGGCTGCGAGGACGAGGAGTCGCCAGGACGTGCGCATCGGGACCTCCGCGAGGTGCACAGGGTACCCCGGGGGTCCCGCGCACGGTCCCGTGGCGTGGCGTCCCCCCGGCCGGGGGCGATAGGCCGCGCCATGGCCGAGGCCCTCAACGACGGCTGGACCTACCGTGCCCGGGTCGGGCCGGACGGGGAGCGCGAGCCCCTGGTGGCCTGGCTCGCCCGCCACTACCGCCACACCCCCGCCGCGGGCTGGTCCGACCGGGTCCTGGAGGGCGAGGTCGAGGTGGATGGTCGCGTGGTCGACGGGGCGCTGCCGCTGCGACGGGGACAGGAGGTCGCGTGGCACCGGCCGCCGTGGCGCGAGCCGGAGGTGCCGCTGGACTTCACGCTGGTCCACGAGGACGCCGAGGTGGTGCTGGTGTCGAAGCCCTCGGGCCTGCCCACCCTCCCGTCGGGGGGCTACCTGCGGCACACGCTGCTCGCCCGGGTGCGGGATCGCTGGCCGGAGGCCACCCCCATGCACCGCCTGGGCACGGGCACCTCGGGCCTGGTGGTCTTCGCGCGCACCGCGTCGGCGCGGCGCACCCTGCAGGCGGCCTGGCGCGCCGGGGGCGTGGAGCGGGGCTACCGCGCGGTGCTCTCCGGTCGGCCCGACTGGCGGGCCACGGTGGTGGAGGTGCCCATCGGACCCGTGCCCCACCCGCTCCTGGGCACGCTGCACGCCGCGTCGGCCACGGGGGCCGCGGCACGCACCCGGTTCCGCGTGGTGGGCGCCCATGGTCGCCACACGCTGGCCGACGTGCGCATCGACACGGGCCGTCCCCACCAGATCCGCATCCACGCCGCCTGCGTCGGTCATCCGCTCGCGGGCGACCCGCTCTTCCTGCCGGGGGGCGGGGCGCGCGACGACGTGCGGGCCACCGACGGGGGCTACCTCCTGCACGCCCACGTGCTGACCCTGCCGGACCTGGGCTCGGGCGGGGTGCGCAGCTGGTCGCACCCGGCCTCGTGGGAGGCCGCATGACCGCGAGCCTGCACGGCGGCCGGGAGGAGGAGGGCGCCGAGGCCTCTTGCGGCAGCGCGGTCGCCTCCGCTCGCGCGCCTGCGCGCACCCACGACGTCGTCGTGCTCGGCGCGGGGCTGGGCGGCGCGGTGCTGGCGCTCATCCTGGCGCGCCGCGGCCTGCGCGTGGCGGTGGTGGATCGGGCCACCCACCCGCGCTTCGCGATCGGGGAGTCCACGATCGCCTACACCACGCAGGCGCTCGCCGGCATGGCCACCCTGTTCGGCGTGCCGGAGCTGCATCCGCGCGCGCTGACGCGGGCGGTGGGCCGACGCTGCGGCGTGAAGCGCAACTTCGGCTTCGTGCGGCACGAGGAGGGCCAGCCCGCCGACCCTGGGCAGACCCTGATGGCCTGGCTCGACGCGCCCGAGTTCCACTTCTTCCGCCAGGACGTCGACGCCCACCTCTTCCAGCTCGCCGTGGCCGCCGGCGCCGATCCGCGGCTCGGCCAGGAGGTGCGCGACCTCGCCGTGGCCGAGGGCGACGCGCGGGTCACGCTGGCCGACGGCACGACGCTGCGGGCCGCCTTCCTCGTGGACGGCACCGGGCATCGCTCGCTGGTGAGCGAGCGCGTGGGCCTCACCACGTCGGCCGAGGGCCTGCGCACGCCCACCCGGTCGATGTTCACCCACATGGTGGGGGTTCGTCCCTTCGACGAGATCCTCCCCGCCACGCGCACGGGCATGCCGGGCCCCTTCCACCAGGGCACGCTCCATCACGTCTTCGACGGGGGGTGGGTCTGGGTCATCCCCTTCGACAACCACGCCGCGTCCGACAACCCGCTGGTCTCGGTGGGCCTGCAGCTCGACGCGCGGCGGTGGCCCCGGGATCCCGGCGAGCCGCCGGAGCACACCTGGGCCACGTGGCTGGCCCGCTTCCCCGACCTCGAACGGCAGCTCGGCGGTGCGCGGGCCGTGCGCCCGTGGGTGGTCACCGATCGCCTGCAGTACGCGCGGTCGGCGGCCACGGGGCCCGGCTTCGCCCTGCTGCCCCACGCCTACGGCTTCGTGGACCCCCTCTACTCGCGCGGGCTCGCCTGCACGCTCGACGGCGTGAAGCTCCTGGCGCTCGATCTCCTCCAGGCCCACGCCGACGGCGACTGGTCCCACGCCCGCTTCGCCCACCTCGACGAGGTCTGCGCGCGGCTGGTGCAGGGGCACGACGACCTGGCCTATGGCTCGCTGGTGTCGTGGCGCGACTGGGAGCTCTGGCAGGGCTGGTTCTGGATCTGGATGCTGTCGACCGCCTCGCACTTCCTCCAGTGGCAGGCCCGGCAGCAGGCCGACGCGGGCGACGACCACCTGCTGCGCACGCTCGATCACCACCCCACGGCCCACATCCCCGGGTTCGGTCCGTTCTTCCGCGACGCGGTGGACCTCATGGAGCGGGTGGACCGCGCCACCCTGCCGGTCCCCCGGGCCCGCGAGGACCTGCTGGCCCTCGTCCGGGCCCAGCCCTTCCACTACGAGCCGGCCTTCGCCTGGGTGCGCGACCACCGGCACTCCATCCCGCCGAGGATGCCGCGCCACGCCCTCGCGCTGGGCCGCTTCGCCTGGTGGGTGGGGCGTGAGGCCAGCCCCGAGGTGCACGACATGGTGATGCCCTTCGTGCGCGGGCGGGCCTTCCGCTACGCCGATCCCCGGGCCTGACCGGACCGCGCGGGTTCGGTGACCGAACTAGGCCCCCCGCCCCTCGGCCACCGCCTCCCAGCTCTCGCTGCGCTCCTCGTCGGCGCTGGCGCGCTCCACCTGCATGCCCATGTGCGTGTCGAAGCGCATCCCGCTCCGGCGCCGCTTCGCCCAGGCGCCGAAGGCCGGACCGGGCGGCACGAGCGCGTCGGGGCCGCGTCCGATGAGGTCGCCCCGGCCCCAGTGCAGCAGGGCCTCCCGCACGTGCGGCTGCTCCTCGCGCTTCCACCAGAAGAGGAGCGCGCGCTGACGGCTGCGCTCCATGTCGCCCTTGGCCACGTACACCGGCTGCTTCGTGTAGGGGTCGATGCCGGTGACGTAGGTGGCGGTGGCGATGGTGCCCGGGGTGGGCATGAACATCTGGGCCTGGCGGGGACGCAGGCCGCGCTGCTTCATGTACCGGGCCAGCTCGATGCAGGCCTCGCCGTCGACGCCCGGGTGGGCGCACTGGAAGTAGGGCACCAGGAACTGCTGCTTGCCCGCATCGGCCGTGGCCTGCTGGAAGCGCTCCATGAAGCGGTCGAAGTACCGGGACTCGGGCTTGCGCATCTGGTGGAGGGCCACGCTGCTCGCGTGCTCGGGCGCCACCGACAGCTGGCCCTGCACGTGGTGCTTCGCCAGCTCCTCCACGAAGGTGCCGTCGAGGTCGGCCAGGTCGTAGCGGATGCCGGAGTTCACGTAGACGCGGCGCACGCCGGGCATCGTGCGCGCCTTGCGGAGCAGCTCCAGGTAGGGACCGTGATCGGTGCCGTAGTGCTTGCAGCGCACCGGGTGCAGGCAGCTCACGCGACGGCAGACCTTGTTCGCCGCCTCCGACATGCAGCGCATGTGGAACATGTTGGCCGTGGGGCCGCCGAGGTCGCTGACGATGCCCTTCCAGCCGGGGCGGCGGGTCATCTGCTCCAGCTCGCGGAGCACGCTGCCCTCGCTGCGCGACACCACGTCCTTGCCCTGGTGGATGGTGAGCGCGCAGAAGCTGCACCCGCCGGAGCAGCCCCGGTTCACCGTGATGCTGCCCTCGATGGAGGCCAGCGCCGGGATGGGCTGCCGGTAGCAGGGGTGGGCCGCGTACGTGTAGGGCAGCTCGTGCACCAGATCGAGGCCCGCGGTGTCGAGCGGCTCGGCGGGCGGGTTCACCACCACCGCGCGGGCGCCGTGGCGCTGCACGATCACCTTGCCGCAGTGCGGGTTGGACTCCCGGTACATCACCAGGGTGACGCGGTTGAAGGTGAGGGGATCGGCGCGGCAGGCCTCGAGGCTGGGGATCTCCTCCACCTCGGGACCCTCGGGCACGTCGGCGGTGCGCCCGGCGGCCCAGGCGGTGCCGGGCAGATCGCGGCAGGCCTCGATGGGCAGGCCGGCGTCGAGGCGCCGCGCGATCTCCAGCACCTGGCGCTCGCCCATGCCGTACACGAGGAGGTCGGCCTTGGCGTCGAGCAGGATGGAGCCGCGCAGGCGGTCCTGCCAGTAGTCGTAGTGCACGAGGCGGCGCAGGCTGGCCTCGATGCCGCCGATGACGACGGGCACGTCCTTGTAGGCCTGCTTGCAGCGCGAGGTGTACGGGATGGTGGCGCGATCGGGGCGGGTGCCCAGCTCACCGCCGGGGGCGTAGGCATCGGCCGAGCGCAGGTGGCGTGAGGCCGTGAGCTTGTTGACCATCGAGTCCATGTTCCCGGCGGTGACGCCGAAGAACAGGCGCGGACGGCCCAGGGCCCGGAAGGCCTCGACGTCGGTCCAGTCGGGCTGGGCGAGGATGCCCACCGAGAAGCCGTGGTGCTCCAGCCACCGCCCGATGGCGGCCACGCCCCAGGAGGGGTGGTCGACGTAGGCGTCGCCGGTGACCAGGATGACGTCGAGGGGGCCGGAGGCCTCCTCGGGAGTCATGGGGAGCGGGGTCGGCATGGGCTCTCGGGTCAACCCGCAGGGGTAACCCGGGGGGCCTCGGCTGCCTCAGGGAGCCCGGATGCGAGCGACGCGTGCGGGGGCGCGCGGGACCGGTCTATGCTGCGCGCTCCGGGGGTCCTGGGTGCGCGTGCTGCTGCCGGTGCTGCTCCTGCCTGCGTGCGCGGGCCTGCCGGGCCCCGAGGGCGGCCCCGTCGACACCGATCCCACGCCCGTGGTCGGCCTGCCGCCCGGAGACGGCGGGAACGGGGGCACCGTGGGTCCGTCGCCCTGTGCCGCCCAGGCCTCGGGCCACCTCACCGTGGACGCCCCGTCGGACGGCGGCGTGGTGCGCGGCGCCTCCACCCCGGTCGTCGTGCGCATCACGCCGGCCGAGGCCGGGAGCGAGGTGAGCGTCTGCCTCGACGGGGAGCCGGTCCCGCACGCGTGGCCCGAGGTGCGCCGCCGGTCCGCGCACGTCGGCGGTGACTGGGACGTCGTGGCCGGGCTCGACCTCCTCGGGCACACGGAGCCGGGGCCGCGTCGGCTCGACGTCGTCGTCCGCACGCCGGGGGGCCGCGTCCTCCGCGGCACCAGCGAGTTCACCTGGGACCCCCGTCCCCACCGCCTCGACGTGCAGACCGTGGACGGGGCGGGCCGACCCGTGTCGGCGCGGGTGCACGTGCTGCGCGACGGCAAGCCGGTGGCGCTCGGGCCCGACGACGGGGAGGCGGCCGACCCCTACCTGCGCGACGTGCCGATGACCTCCTTCTTCTCGCTGGACGGTCACGGGGCCACGGTGCTGTCGCCGGGCACCTACCGCCTCGTGGCGGTGCGCTCGATCCGCGACGACCTGGGCGTGGCCGAGGTGACCGTGCCCGTCGACGGTCCGGTGCGGCTGGTGCTCCCGGAGGTGGTGCCCACGCCGGGCCGCCTCACGGCCGATCTGCACGTGCACACGGCGGCCAGCTACGACGCCTTCCTGCCGCACGACGTGCGCCTCGCCTCGCTGGTGGCGGCGGGGGTCGACGTGGCCGTGATCACCGACCACAACCGCGTCACCTCGCTGGACGACCGGCTCGTGGAGCTGCTCGGGCCCGCGCGCGGCGGCACGCGCCTGGTGCCCGGCATCGAGGTGGACGTGCGCGAGCGCGGGGAGCTGGACGGGGGGAACTGGGATCTCGCCCACCTCAACGTCTTCCCCGTGGCCGACGCCGCCGCGGCGCCCTTCCCCGGGCTCCAACCCGAGACCTTCGGCGGCTACTACGACGACCTGCGCGCGCGGCAGCACGCGGCCCCGCTGCCGGGCACCGGCACCGACGTGCTCCTCCAGCTCAACCACCCCCGCGGCATCCACTTCCAACCTGAGGAACCGCCGAAGCGCGGCGCCTGGCCGCTCTTCCAGCGCATGGGCTTCGATCCGTCGATCCCCGTGGGTCAGGGGCCGAACGCCTGGGCGGCGGCGCCTGCCCCGGGCACGGGCACCACGCCGCTCGATGTCGACGCGCTGGAGGTGGTGAACCGCTTCAGCCTCGAGCTCTACCAGGAGGTGCGCCGCGACTGGTTCGCGCTGCTCTCCCAGGGCTACCGGATGACCGGCACGGGCAACGCCGACAGCCACGCGCTCCAGGTGGAGATCGCCGGCTTCCCCGTGAACCTCGTGCGGGCCGCGGCCCCCGTCGGTGCCGCCGACCTGGATCGGGCGTCCTTCCTGCGCGGGCTCCGCGGTGGCGACGTGCTGGTGTCGACCGGGCCCGTGGTGGAGCTGGAGGTGCGGGGGGACGGCGACCAGCGCGCGGGTCCGGGCGGCGCCGTGCGGGGTGCCTCGGTGACGGCGGAGATCACGGTGCGCGCGGCGCCGTGGGTCCCGGTGGCGGAGGTGCGGCTCGTGGTGGACGGCGAGGTGGTGCACCGCGAGGCGCTGGACGCCCAGGCGGGGCCAGGCGCCGCCCGCTGGACGCTGGAGGTGCCCGTCACCCTGGCTGCCGACGCCTGGGTGCTCGCCGAGGCGGGCGTCCCGCCCGACGATCCCGGCGGCGCAGACGCGGTGAAGCGGCCTGCCGGCGACTACGCGGTGGTGGCGCCCGGCTACGTCCCGCTCGCCTTCACGAACCCGGTGCGGGTGGATGCCGACGGGGACGGCGCGTGGACCCCCCCGGGCCTCTTCCCGTGACCCGCAGCCTGGGGTTCGCGGGGCTCGCGCTGGGAGGCCTCGTCTCGTGCGTGCCCGGCCCGGTGTGTGGCGACGCCTCCTTCGCCTGGGACGTGCGCGAGGTCCGCTTCGCCGAGGCCGAGGACGCGCTGGCCCACCACCTCGGCGACCTCCGTCCCGAGGCGCGGTGCGTGCGGCGCGTGGAAGGCGTGGACCGCATCGAGCAGGGAGGCGTCGAGGCGTACGGAAGCTACGACCCGCGGGACGGCGTGGTGCGCCTGTCTGCGGTGACGTCGGCGTCGCTGGCGCCTTCGGTCCTCGCGCACGAGGCCTGCCACGGCAGTGCCGAGGGCCTGGGTCTGGTGGTGGACCACGCGGAGGTCTTCGCGCCCCAGGCTGGAGACGAGCAGTCCGACCCCGACGAGGTCTTCGCCGTGCTGTGCGAGGAGGGCATCCCGCGCATGGCGTGGCGTGGGGCGCTGGCGGAGGCGTGTGGGGATGCCCGGCTCGCGGCGCGCGCTGCACTGGTGTCGACGCTCGGCGCGGAGGCCACGACGCTCGCGCTGCATGCGACCACGCTGGGAGAGCAGGGGGTGTGGCAGCCACCCACCGGGTGGGTGCTCCCTCCGGATGGCGTGCTCGGCTCCACCCGCGACGGCATCGTGGTCACCCTCCTGTCGGAACGTGGAACCGAAGCGCCTCGCACCGTCGTCGTGGACCTGGCCACCGGCGCCGGGCGGGCGTTGCGGGACGAGGACGTGGTCGAGGAGGCTCCCCCCGCTGCACGACCGGACCCCGATCTCGGGGACGAGGTCCGGGTGAGCTGGAGCACCGCCGTCGCGGGCCTCGGCATCGATCTCCACGCCGTGGTGGTGCCCGCCCTCACCCGAGGTGTCGCCCAGGGGAGGCTCGGCGTCCTCTGGGTGCTCGTCCGTCCGGACGCGTCGGTCGAGGTGCTGGAGGCCTGCATCGAACCCGCCGCCGCGCACGCGGCCCTCCGCATCGGGGGTGCCGTCCACCTCCTGGCGGTCACGCCCGATCGGCTCACCTGGCGGATCGCGGGGATCGACGACCTCCTGCCCTGATCCGCCACCGTCCCCGCCGGGCTACGTGCGCCACCCACCCCGGAGGCCGCGTGCGGATCTGGATCGACGCCGACGCCTGCCCCGTCGCCGTGCGGGAGATCGTGTTCCGCGCCTCCCGCAAGCGCCAGCTGCCGGTCACCCTCGTGGCGAACAAGCCCCTGCAGACGCCGTCGCTGCGCTGGATCACCTCCGAGGTGGTGTCGGGCGCGCTCGACGCCGCCGACGACCGCATCGTCGAGCGCCTGGAGCCTGGGGACCTGGTGATCACCCAGGACCTGCCGCTGGCCGCCGACGTGGTGGCCAAGGGCGGCACGGCGATCAGCCCGCGGGGCGAGACCTTCACCGAGGCGAACATCCGCGAGCGGCTGTCGATGCGCGACACCCTCACCGAGGCGCGGGCCATGGGCATGACCACGGGCGGGCCGCCGCCCTTCGACGACAAGGTCAAGCGGGCCTTCGCCGCCGCCTTCGACCGGTGGCTGGCCGCCGCGGGGAAGGCGTCGTGAGCGCGCTCACCTTCGTCCCGCTCGGCGGATCCAACGAGATCGGGATGAACCTCAACGTCTACGGGCACGACGGGCGGTGGCTCGTCGTGGACTGCGGCATCGGCTTCGAGGCCATCGGCCCCGGCGACACCAAGGTGTGGCTGCCCGACCCCGCCTTCCTGGCGCAGCAGCCCGACGCCGTGGCGGGCCTGGTGATCACGCACGTCCACATGGACCACCTGGGCGCGGTGGCCGACCTGTGGCCGCGGCTGCGCTGCCCCATCTGGTGCACGCCCTTCGCCGCGGCCGTGCTGCGCGGTCGGCTGCGCGAGAGCGGCCTGGTGCACCGCGTGGAGATCCACGAGCGCCTCCCCGGCGATCGCTTCGACGTGGGGCCGTTCGACGTGGAGTTCGTGGGCCTCACGCACTCCACCGTGGAGATGGTGGGCCTCGTCCTCCGGGCCGGCGGCACCACGGTCTTCCACACCGGCGACTTCAAGCTCGATCCCCGCCCGGGGCTGGGCCCCCTGAGCGATCTCGCCACCCTCGAGCTCGTGGGCGCGGAGGGCGTGCAGGTCTGCATCAGCGACTCCACGAACGCCACGCGCGGGGGATGGTCGGCCAGCGAGGGCACGGTGGAGGAGCGGCTGCGCGAGCTCATCGCCGCGCGCACCGGTCGCGTCGCCGTGGGCGTCTTCAGCAGCAACATCGCGCGCATGGCCGCCCTGCTCCGGCTGGCCCAGGAGCACGAGCGCAGCACCGTGGTGGTGGGGCGCTCGCTGCACCGCATGCTCCAGGCGGCCCGCGAGGCCGGGTACCTGCGCACGGTGCCCGATCCGGTCTCCCCGCGGGAGGCGCGGCTGCTGCCCCGCGAGCGGGTGCTCATGCTGTGCACGGGCACGCAGGCCGAGCCGGGGAGCACCCTCTACAGGCTCGCCCACGGAGGCCACCCCGACGCGGTGCTGGAGGAGGGCGACACGGTCATCTTCAGCTCGAAGGTGATCCCCGGGAACGAGGAGGAGATCGAGCGCCTGCACCGCGCCTTCGAGGCCCAGCGGATCGAGGTGGTGCACGAGCTCGACGATCCCGCCGTGCACGCCTCGGGGCACCCCTGTCGCGACGAGCTCGCAGCGCTGTACGCCGCGCTGCGGCCGGCCGTGGTGGTGCCGGTGCACGGCACGCCGCGCCACCTCGAGGCGCACGCCGACTGGGCGCGCGCCCTGGGCCTGGAGGCCACGCAGGTGCGCAACGGCGACGTGCTGCACCTGGGGCCGGGCCCGGTGCGGCAGGTGGGCACGGTGCCGGCGGGCCGCATCCCTCGCGAGGCGATGCAGCGCCGACGCTGACGCCGGCTAGCCGGCGTGGCTCCACCAGGTGCGCACGTCGTCGGCAGACGCCCAGCGCCAGCGGGAGCGCTTCGTGCCGCCGCTGATGTCGACCGGCGCGCCCGGCCCGGTGGTGAGGCCCGCCTTGAGCCGGCGGTCGATGGTCTGGCGCACCACGCCGAGGATCCCAGCGGCCTCGTCGGGACCGATCGTGAGCTGGTCGCGGGGGATGGGCGCCGCGGGCGGAGCCGGGGCGGGGGCCGCCGGTGCAGCGGCCTGCGCGGGGGCCGCCGGTGCAGAGATCGGCGGTGCGGACGCAGGCGAGGGCGCCGGCGCGCCCCGCACGGTGTCGGCGAGGCGGTCGATCGTGTCGCGGATGCGGGCGAGGCGATCGAGGATCAGGTCGCGGGTGTCTGGCGTCATGGTGGCTCCGTCGCGGCGGAGAACCTAACGCATCCGGGTACTTCGCACGCGCGGCCTCACCAGCTCGCGACCGTGGCCTGCACGCCGAGGGGGTCGAGCTGGAAGAGCACCAGGGAGGCGGCCATGCCCGCCACCGTGCCGCACAGCGCGAGGATGGTGGCGTTCCACGCCGGCGCGTTCTCGTCGACCACGCGCTGCATGGCGGCGCTCGCCACCACCCACACGGCGGGCACCAGCACCCACTCGGCGGGGAGCGAGGGCCAGATCAGGTCGCCCGTGATCACCGTGAGCAGCGGCGCGGCGGTGGACACGAGGCCCAGCCACCCGCGCGCGATGGCCACCCCGCCCTCGCCGAGCTTGCGTGCCACGAAGGCGAAGGAGGCGTAGGCCGCGCCGAAGCCCAGCAGGATCCACACGAGCGGCAGCCCCACGAGGACGGCGAGGCCCAGCGCGCGCACCTCGGCGTAGCTGTCGAGCAGGCCGCCCCAGCGGTCGGTGGCCACCTCCACGGCGTGGTCGGGGTCGGAGAGCTCCTTGACCGCCATCGACGCCTCGGCCATGGCCGCGGCGTGCTTGCCGAGCATGCGGGCCGCCGCCCCCACGTCGCCGCCGCCCGAGCTGCGGTCGATCGCGGCCGACACCTCGCTGTCGCCGCTCGGGACGAAGGCGGACATCGTCTCGCGTCCGTACAGCACGAACACGAGGAGCGTGGCGAGCAGGGCGACGCGGAGGAGCGGCATCGTCAGCCGGCGTCGGAGGCGGGCGGGTTGAGGAAGCCCACCGCCTCGATCACCTCCTGCACGAAGGCGAAGCCGGACCCGGGCTTCTCGAGGTCGCCGGCCTTCACCACGGCCGCGAGGACCTCCCGGGCCAGCGCGGGGGCCGCCACCACCTGGATGACCTGCTTCTCGGCGTCGATGAAGGCGCCGAGGAAGCCCAGCTTCTGCCGCACGCCCGTGCCCTGGCCGTAGAAGAAGGTGGCGCCCGTGGCACCCGCGGCGATGGCCGCGTCCAGGACCTTCTTCCCCGCCTTGCGCTGCACGACGACCGTGACCAGGTGCAGTGGTGCGTCCGCCATGTCACCTCCCGGGCGGACCATACTCCAGGTGCACTGCGACGGAACACCCGTCTCGGACGCAGGATCGCGCGCACCCCGCGCGGCGTGGCAGGATGGTCC
Source organism: Alphaproteobacteria bacterium (assembly GCA_020632955.1). Taxonomy (GTDB): domain Bacteria; phylum Myxococcota_A; class UBA796; order UBA796; genus JACKEO01. Next base: position 14,045 of record JACKEO010000002.1, on the reverse strand, counting down.
GACACCCTTCGAGGAGGCAGGGCATGGAACGCGTACGAGGCATCGGCGGCATCTTCTTCAAGGCACGCGATCCGGCCGCCCTCGGGGCCTGGTACCGCGACCACCTCGGTGTGGACGTCGATCCCACCTGGGGCGGGTGCGCCTTCACCTGGCGCGACCACGACACCGGGAGCGCCCCGGCGTCCACCATCTGGAGCCCGTTCAAGGAGGACACCACCTACTTCGCGCCGTCCACGGCCTCCTTCATGGTGAACTTCCGCGTGGACGACCTCGACGCGATGCTCGCCCAGCTGCGCGCCGCGGGCTGCGACGTGGACGAGCGGGTCGAGCGGAGCGAGTTCGGCGCCTTCGGGTGGGTGATGGACCCCGAGGGCAACCGCGTCGAGCTCTGGCAGCCGCCGGAGGGGTGACCTCCCGCCCGATCAGTTCGGTCCGGGAGGCTGGGGACGGCACACGCCCATCGCGCAGTTCTGCGACCCCCCGGTGGGGGTGAGCGGGCAGTCCTCGGCCAGGCTGCAGGTCGACAGGCAGGTGTTGCCCTGCGGGGTGGTCGCGCACTCGCAGCCGACCGCATCCGGCGGGCAGGCGTCCACGCACTCCGCCTCGGAACCCAGGGTGGTGCAGGAGACCGGGCCCGACCCGCTGTCGCCGGAGTCGCCTCCGGGTCCGGAGTCGCCGCTGTCGCCGCTGTCGCCGCCCACGCCCGACACGCTGGCGTCCGGCGTGCCGCGGAAGCAGCGCGGGACGAAGGGGTAGAGGTCGGTCAGCACGTAGTGGTAGGTGGTGCCGTGGTCGGGCGTGGCGCCGGTGCGGCCGTTGCAGGCATCGAGGTCGCCCAGCCCCTCCACGTAGACGTAGTCCTCCACGAAGGAGCCGTCGTAGGCGCCGCCGGGGCCGTCCGGGCGCGTGCCGCTGCGGAGGGTGTAGCTGGGCAGGAGCTCGACGAGGCCGCTCTGGTCGTCGTCCGGGTCGGTGTAGCCGTAGCGTGCGTACACGGGGAAGCCGTCGGCCGCGTAGCCCACGAAGATCATGTCGCCGCCGGCGTCGCGGGTGACGAAGACCTCCGGCAGGCCGTGGTAGTGGTAGATGCCGCCCGGCTGCACGTGGGCGTAGTTGCAGTCCACGCCCAGGTCGATGCCCACGCCCAGCGGCTCGTACCGCCACCCGCTCTGCGGATCGTCCTGGTACCACTCGGCGGCGAAGGGGTCGTAGGGCACACCGTTCGGCGCGAAGCCGAAGGTCTTCGCGAGGGGCGTGGTGACCTGCGCGGGCACCGGGTCGACGTCCACGCGCCAGCTGTAGGACTGGGCCGCGATGGTGTTGGGGTTCCCCGGGTTGGGGAAGGGCCCCACCGCGTGGTCCGGGATGCCGTTGGCGGTGACGAGGCGGTCGTCGGCGGTGGTGGACTCGGCGTAGCTCGAGGTGGCCGGGAGCTGGCCCACGGTCACCGTGCAGGCGCGACCCACCTGCTTGCCGGGCATGGCGATGCCGGAGTCGCCGGAGTCGCCGGAGTCGCCGGAGTCGCCGGAGTCGCCGGAGTCGCCGGAGTCGCCGGAGTCGCCGGAGTCGCCGGAGTCGCCGGAGTCGCCGCTGCCCTGCTCCACCAGCGCGAGCTCGTCGAAGCCCACGATCTCGGCGGCCTCGTCGAGGCGGGCGATCACGCGGAGCTGCACGCTGCTCACGCCCAGGGGGGGCAGGTCCACGCTGAACACCGCCCCACCCCGCTGCAGCACCACGTCGCCGCACCCGTCTCCGTCGGCGTCCCAGGCGAGCGCGTGGTCGGTGGTGTCGCCCACCTCGCACACCGCCTCGAAGCGCAGGGCCGTGAGCCAGGTGCCGCCGCCGTCCTTGCTCAGCTGCACGTACACGTGGTCCTCGGCGTCGTAGCTCCCGCGGTTGGCCGCCGCGCCGGTCTCGGCGGCGATGCGGATCGACAGGGTGAGGTCGGTGGCGGTGCCGAGGTCGATGTCGGCCGTGGTGATCGTCTGCTCGGCCGAGGCGGAGCCCGGGACCCCGTCGAGGTCGGCGCCAGCCCAGAACGTGCCCGTGAACCCGCTGATGTCCTTGCTGGACAGGTCGGTGGCGCGCGTCCAGAAGGCGTTGCCGCCGCTGCCGGCGTCCAGGGAGGCCGTGTAGGTGGCGCCGGGCGCCTCCTCGAAGTCGAGCAGGAAGGGCAGGGAGGCGCCGCCGGTGCCGGAGTCCCCGGAGTCGCCCGTGTTCCCGGAGTCGCCCGAGTCCCCGGAGTCGCCGGGGCAGGAGAGCGAGGCCACCAGGTCGTACTCGCTGCACTGGATGGCCGACTCCCGCAGCGTGAGGTCCACGGTGGCGTCGCCCCCGGTGCCGTTCGTCCAGGTACGCGTGGCGGCGTCGGTGACGGGGGTGCCCACGAAGGGCGGCTCGCCGCCGGAGCGGTCGTCGATGAACACGGCCTGCAGCGTGTCGCCCGCGTCTGTGGGGGTGACCGTGGCCGACAGCGTGCACCCGGCGGGCACGGTCACCGGGTAGGTGTCGTCGCCCGTGCCGCCGCCCACGTTGAGGCCCGTGTGGCTCACCTGGCTGGTGCCGCCGCCCAGGCCCAGGTCGTGCGTGGCGTCGAGGGCATCGGCGACGCAGGTGGCCGCGCACTGCATGCGCAGGCGCTGGTCGTAGCTGCCGCAGGTCTCGGAGGTGCCCACCACCGTGGTGCCCACGACGCCGGCGCTCGCCGTGCTCACGCTCACGGCGAGGCTGTTCCCTCCGGTGACGGTGACGGGCGCGCCGCCCCAGCCCTCGGGCTGCAGGATCACGCTGGGCTGCCCGGCTGGCACCGACAGCTCGTAGACGAAGCTGCAGGCGCTCGGCGTGGTGAGCGCCCACCGGTCGCTGTCGACCGTGGAGGCCTGGCCGCCGACCTGCTCCAGCACCACGCCGTCGCCCTCGAGGGTGACCTCCACGGGGTCGTCGCCCTCGTGGGGATCGTCCACGCACACGGGACCGTCGGCGCAGCTCAGCGACAGGTCGAGGTCGTAGGTGCCGCAGGTGGCCTGCGTGGTGGCCACCTCCACGAGGGCGGTGCGCGGGCTCGCCGTGATGTTCGCGAGGGTGTCGACGAGGGGCCCGCTGCTGCCGCTCGTGGACGCGAGCGCGCCCCCGGACCAGCCCAGGCCCAGGGCGTGGCTGCCGCTCGCCGGCAGGGCGTCCACCCGGGCCTCGAGGGTGCAGCTGCCGGGCACCTCCACCGCGTAGACGTCCGGCACGCCGGTCACGAAGATGAGGTCGTCGGCCGCGAAGGGCGCGTCGACGCCCACCTCGAGCTCGGTGGGGGAGGCGGTGGTGCTCGGCTCGTAGAGGTCGTCGGTGCAGGTGTCGGCGTCGGCGTCCACGAAGGGGCAGGTGACCGAGAAGGCCACCGACAGGGGCAGGCAGGCGTCGCCGTCGAGGTCGCCGGTGTCCAGGGCGACCACGAGCTCGGCGTCGAGATCGGCTCCGGACGTGTTGTCGAAGGCCGCCAAGCCCTGCTGCGGCATCAGGTCGAAGACCGACGCGTCGCTCCCTGCCTCGCGCAGGAAGATGTCGGGCGCGTCGAGGGTGCCGAGCAGGGTGTCGACGCGGCCCTCGAAGGTGCAGCCGTCGGGCAGGTCGAGACCGAAGACCAGCTCCTCCCGGCCGTCGTCGGTGGTGCCCACCGCCACCTGGCCCGACGAGAAGCTGCCGCCGAGGCGGCTGCGCACGCCGGTCTCGACCACGTCGTCGTCCACCTCTGGCGGGCAGGTCGTCACCGAGACGCACAGGAGGTCGGCCCCGATCTCGTAGGTGCCGCACACGGGCAGGAGGCTCTCGCCAGCGTCGAGGGCCACGGAGAGCGTGGCGACGCGGTCGGTGCCGGTGACGTTCACGACGCTGCCGTCGATGGCTTCGCCGCCCGTCCCCGTGGTGGAGGCGCCCTCGTGGCCGGCGAGGACCAGGTCGACGCGCGTGGCGAACTCGGGCATCACGACCGTGTCGAGGAGACAGCCCGTGGGCACCAGGAAGCTGTAGGTGTCGGTGCCGCCGAGCAGCAGCCCGGGCGCGCGCACCTCCAGGGTGTCGTCCGGCAAGCCCACGCGGTAGCCGTCGGCGTCCCCGTCGTCGCCGTCGCGGTCGAAGACGTCGTCGAGGCAGCCGTCGGCGTCGGCATCCTGCCAGTCGAGGCCGTCGTCGGCGCAGGGGTCGTTCGGCGTGCCGGGCGAGGCGGGCGCCCCGCTGGCCGACACGGTGGTGGCCTTGCACCACTGGTCGGGTGCGTCGGGGTCGCGCTGCCAGGCCGTGGCGCTGCCGTTGAAGAGACGGTTGCCGTAGACGCCCGTGCCGATCTCGTCGAGCAGGCCGTGGACGTTCCCGATGCGCACGAAGTCGCCGGCGTGGATGTAGGGCACCAGCCGCGCGTCGCGCTCGGTGCCGTAGCAGGCGGTGTGGCCGGCGGCGTCGCGGGCCAGCAGGTACAGGCCCCCCGGGTACAGGATCGCGCTCGACAGCGTGTTCGTGCCGTCCCGCTCGGTGATGCGGAGGCCGGCGAGATCGATCGGCAGGGTGGAGAGGTTCCGCAGCTCCACGAACATCGCGTTGTTCGTGCCGCAGTTCGGCGGCAGGCCGCTGACGTACTCGTTGATCACCAGATCCCCGGGCACCAGCTCGTCCACCGTGAGCGGGACGGGGCAGCTGATCTCGAGGTCCAGGTCGAAGGCGCCGCAGGCCAGGTCGTTGCCGCCCCCGATGGCCAGGTCGATCTCGAGGGCCTCGTCGCCGGCGCTCATCGTGGGGAGGGTGAGGCTGGCGCTGGCGAAGGTGCTCACGTCGATCGCGGATCCCGACGCCACGTCGATCACCAGGCTCACCGCGGTGCCCGTGCCGGACGTCCGCGTCCACGTGCCGTCGAGGGTGCACCCCGGCGCCAGGGTGAGGCGGAAGGCGTCCTCCGGGTCGGTGTCGGCCTGGATCTGCACGTCGGGGAGCGTGAGCGTGGTGGAGGTGGCGAAGGTGCCCAGCGCGACCGGTGCCTCGAGGTCGTTGTCGCCCCGCGGGTCGTCGAAGAAGCCGCAGGTGCAGTCCAGGCTGACGGTGGTGTCCACCGCGCGACACTGGGGCTCGGCCTCGGTCTGTGCCCGCGCCTCGGTGCGCAGGGTCACGGGCACGACGCCCTCGAGGTTGTCGAACACCAGCCAGGCACCGTCGGCCAGGCCCTCGCCGGCCAGCTCGTCGCCGATCGTCGCCCCGGTGGTGGGGTCCACCTGCTGGACGAAGACCCGCGGCGCGAAGGGGAAGGGGTCGGAGGCGGCCTCCACCCGCGCGGCGCAGCCGGCGGGCACCGTGACGAAGCCGCGATCCCGCGCGTCGAGGTCCACCGTGCCGTCCGCCTGGGCCGTGGTGCCCACGTGCCCGACGAAGGTCACCTCGTCGCCCTCCTGCGCCAGCGCGGTGGCCGGGACGGGGAGCGTGTCCTCGACGGCGTCGCCCTCGTCCACCGGGCAGAGGTCGAAGGGCGTGCAGGCGGCGAACAGGTCGACGTCCTCGTCCTGGCACACCGTGGCGTCGTCGGCGTGGAAGGTGAGCGTGATCGTGGCCTCGTCCCCGCTGCTGGCCACGGCAGGGAAGGCGACGCGCTGGAGGCCACCGGCGGCAGCGGGGACGCTGGCCGTCGAGCCGTCCTCGCCCGCGAGCTCCAGCACGCCGAGCGCACCGGAGGCGGACCGGTCCACGAGCAGCGTGCAGCCGTCGGGGAGATCCACCAGCAGGGTGTCGGTGGGGTCGCTGTCGGCGTCGAGGCGCAGGACGAAGGAGCCGCCCTCGCCGCCCTCCAGCAGCCCGGCCGAGAGGGGGGCGCCGGTGTCCTGGCTGTCGTCGCAGGCGATGGCGGAGTCGCCGCTGTCGCCGGAGTCGCCCGAGTTGCCGGAGTCGCCGACGGTGCCGCTGTCGCCGGTGTCCCCGCTGTCGCCGGAGTCGCCGCTGTCGCCGGAGTCGCCGCTGTCGCCCGAGTCCCCGGAGTCGCCCGAATCACCGACGGTGCCGGAGTCGCCGGAGTCGCCGGAGTCGCCGACGGTGCCGCTGTCGCCGGAGTCGCCGGAGTCGCCGCTGTCCCCGCTGTCCCCGCTGTCTCCGGAGTCGCCCGAGTCCCGACGGTGCCGGAGTCGCCGAGTCGCCGACGGTGCCGCTGAGTCGCCGCTGTCCCCGGTCGCCCGGCTGCCGCCGACTGGTGCCGAGTCGGAGTTCCGGAGTCGCCGGAGTCCGGAGTCCCCGCCGCTGTCGCCCGAGTCCCCGCCGATGGTGCCGGAGTCGCCGCTGCCCGAATCGCCAGGTCGCCGGAGTCGCCGGAGTTCCCGGAGTCGCCCGAGTCGCCGCTGTCCCCGGAATCGCCGACGGTGCCGCTGTCTCCGGAGTCGCCGCTGTCGCCCGAGTCCCCGGAGTCCCCGACGGCGCCGGAGTCGCCGCTGTCGCCCGAGTCCCCGGAGTCGCCCGAATCGCCGGAGTCGCCGGAGTCGCCGGAGTCCCCGCTGTCGCCGACCGTGCCGGAGTCGCCACTGTCGGCCGTGTCGGCGCTGTCGCCGGCGTCGCTGTCCTCGGTGTCGGCGGTGTCGCGCACCGCGTCGGTGTCGACGTCCGTGCCGGCCGTGTCCTTGTCGTCTGCGTCGGGCGGGGTGCACGCACCCAGCGCGGCGAGCAGCGTGAAGGAGGTCAGGGAGAGCGCGCGCACGAAGACTCCGGTGCAGAGGGGGGATGGCCCGGGCTGGCCGGGCTCGTCTCGCGCGGCGCGGCCTCGCGGGCGGCGAGCACGACGCGAGGGCCGGAGCGTCGGCGCGGCGCGGCGGCGGCGGCGAGGGTGAAGGCCACGGCCAGGGCGGCGAGCGCCAGCCCCGGGGTGGCGGGGGAGGGAGGGGCGACCTCGGCCACCACCACGCGGGCACGGTGGCCGCGCAGGCCCAGCGACACCCGCGCAGGCCCGGCCGGCAGCGTGGCCTCGGCGAGATCCTCGAGGGCCGTGCGGCGTGCCAGGCCATGCGGACCGGAGCGCACCCGCGCCAGGGTGAGCGCGAGCGGCGCGTCGAGACCGAGGCCGTGCCATGCCAGCACGACGTGGTCGGGCGCCTCGGCCCAGGACCACTGGCGCACCAGGCGCAGCGGGGGCTGGCCGTCCACCAGCGGATCCAGCCCGGCACCCCCCAGGATCGCGTCGCGCAGGCCGGCGGTGCCGGGGCGGTCGTCCTGGTCGTGGAGGGTGGCCGCGGCGTCGAGTCGGGCGAGCAGGGCCTCGCGCGCCTCCGCCAGCTCTGCGCCGTCCACCCGGCCGTCCCCGTCGGCGTCCAGGTCGAGCGTCCGCGGATCCAGCGTGAGCGTGAGCGTGGCGCTGGTGCCCTGCGCGCGCACCACGGCCGTGCCCACGGGCGGACCGTGGGCCAGGGCTGTCGCCGCGATCAGGAGCAGGGGGGCGAGCATCGTGGACGTCTACTCGGCTTGGCGACCGGGGAGTGTTGGGAAGTGTGCCGCGCGGTCCTCGACGTCAGGCGGCGGATGCGTCATCCCGGACCCTCGTCCCCGGAGCCCGCCATGCGCCCGCGCATCAGCATGATCACCCTCGGCGTCGCCGACCTCGAGGCCTCCGTCCGCTTCTACGAGGAGGGCCTCGGCCTGCCGCGACGCCCGTCGCCGCCGTCGGTGGCCTTCTTCCCGCTCGCGGGCGCCTGGCTGGGCCTGTACGGTCGCGACGAACTCGCCGAGGACGCGGGGGTGCCCGCGTCGGGCGACGGCTTCCGCGGCGTCACGCTGGCCCACAACCTCGCCAGCCGCGAGGAGGTGGACGCGCTGCTCGCCCAGGCCGTGGCGGCGGGGGGCACGCTGGTGAAGCCCGCCCAGGAGGTCTTCTGGGGAGGCTACTCCGGCTACTTCGCCGACCCCGACGGTCACCTCTGGGAGGTGGCCCACAACCCGCTGTTCTGGGTGGGGCCCGAGGATCCCTGATCCGTCGAGGGGCATCGGCGGCTGTGCGCTCGGTGCACACCGGATACGCCGCAACCACGGCCCGGATCGGGTCGTCGCCCCGTGCGTGGGGCGCCCCCGCTGACCCCTCCCGCCGCGTCCGCCGCGGCCTGCTCCCGAGGTGCTTCGTGATGCTCCGCTCCGCGCTCGTCTCCTGCCTGGCCCTCACCGCCGCCTGTGCCATGGGCAGCAGCGGCGACCTGGCAGCCAAGGCCAAGAACTCCATCGCGGCGGGCGTCGAGGCCTCCGACCTGGGGTCCTACTGCGGCGACATCTCGTCCTGCGACGGCAGCACCGTGGCCGACTGCGAGGACATGTACTGGTCGGTGGCCGACGACGCGGCCGCCGCCGACTGCCTCGACGCCTACGCCGCCTTCGTGGCCTGCTCCAGCTCGAAGGGCAGCTGCGTCGAGGGCGCCTGGGACAACGGCGCCGAGGAGTGTGCCACCGAGTCGGACGCGCTCTTCGTGGCCTGCCTGGGCGGGTAGTCCGGGCGCTGCGATCGGCGTGGGGACGGGGCGCGGGTGCCCCTTCCCGCCCCGCACCCCCGATGCTACGGTCGGCCCGCGCGCCTCGGGCGCGGGGGAGGTCACGTGGTGAAGAGGATCCTGCTGGGTCTGGTGGGGCTCGTGCTGGTGGCCGTGCTCGGGGTGGGGATCTTCGTCTTCGCCCAGGTTCGCGCCTACGAGGCCTCCGTCGCCGAGGTCTGGGACATCCCGCTGCCGGACTTCGAGGCGCCCGACCTGTCCGCGGTCGCGGGCGAGGAGCTGCCGGCCTCGTTGCGACCGCCCGAGCCGACGGAAGGCGAGGAGGGTGCGGAGCCCGAGGTCGCGGACGACGAAGTGCCGGCGGCCGACGACGGCGCGCTGGCCGAGCTCCGACGCCTGCGCGCGACGTGGGAGCGCGGGCGGCACCTGTCGATGTCGATCGGGGCCTGCCAGGGCTGCCACGGCCCCGACCTCGCGACGCCCGAGGAGGCCCTGCGCGACATGGGGCCGATCGGGAAGCTCCCGCCGCCGAACATCTCCATCGGCGGTCTGCTCGCCGCCTACTCGGACGCCGAGCTCCACCGCATGCTCGTCCACGGCGTGAAGCGCGACGGCACCACCCTGCGCTTCATGGCCGCCCAGGACTTCGCGTGGTGGCCCGACGAGGACCTCGCCGCGCTCGTCGGGTACCTCCGCACCCTGCCGGCCGTCGACCGTCCCAGCGACCCCATCGAGGTGGGGCTGCTCGCGAAGATCCTCGACCGCATGGACATGATGCCCATCACGATCGCCCGGCGCATGGACCACGAGACGCGCGACATCGCGCCGGAGCCGGCGCCCACGGCCGCCTACGGCGCCTACCTGGCGCGCCTCTGCCAGGGCTGCCACGGCGAGCACCTGAGCGGGGGGCCCATCCCCGGCGCGCCGCCGGACCTGCCCGTGCCGCTGAACATCACGATGCACGAGACCGGCATCGCCCACTACGACTTCGCCGCCTTCGAGACGCTCATGCGTACCGGGAAGAAGCCCGACGGGTCGGACCTGGACCCCTTCATGCCCATCAAGGACCTGCGGAACATGGACGACGTGGAGATGGCGGCGCTGTGGGCGGCGCTGCAGGCGGCGCCGAAGGTGGCGTTCGGGGGGCGGTGAGCGGTCCGTCGGTGGACGCGGTGGACGGGAGAGGCGGGCCCCGGTCTCGGACCTGATCGTGCCGCCGCTCCACGTCCTCACGCGCACTCACGGCGCCGGGACCTCCCAGGCCTCGTCGAGCAGGGCCTCGAAGGGCGCCGACGCCACCACGGGGTCGACCAGGAAGGGGTCGATGCGCTCGACGGTGGCGCGCAGGTGCACGGCCCAGGTGCCCTCGGGCGGCCGCGCGCCGGTGGCGTGCAGGGGCGACATCGTCCACCACAGGCCCACGCGACCCACCGCCAGCGGCAGCTCCACACGATCGTCCCCCCGCGTGAGCACGAGCGTCGGGTCGGAGAGCACCGCCGGGTCGAACCAGTCCGAGTTGTCGGCGATGCCCCGGAGCTGGTTGGCCTCGAGGGTGGCGTGGAGCGCGTCGTCGAGACGCAGGCGCACCCCGGCCGGGTAGACGCGGGTCCCCGACTGCGCTCCCGGGACGTGGGGGATCCCCACGATCCAGCCCTCGGGCAGGCCCTGGGGCGGAGGCACCACCTGCCCGGCCTCGAGGCGCCCGAACCAGGGGTGGAGCCAGCGCTCGCCCGGCGTGTCGACGTAGCGCTGGGTCATGGAGGTGGGACAGGTGCCTCGTGGGGGCACCCAGTCGACCGCCCGCCAGGGGGCGGCGACGTGGCGGACCGGGCCGCGCACCTCGATCGGGCCGTCCACACGCAGCAGGCGCAGCACCTCCTCCGGCTCCAGCAGGGCGGCGTCCGGCAGGCGCTCCGGGTCCGCCGCCACGAGGAGCGTGCACGGGGGCGGAAGCGACCCGGGGTGGTCGATCCCCTCGGCGAGGAGGAGGTGGGCGACCGCGGGCCCCGCGCTGGGCAGGAGGGGGCCGTCGTCCTGACCCTGGGGGCGTCGCCACACGGTGCGACCGACCACCTCCCGCAGCGAGCCGCGCTCGGCCTCGAGCGCGTCCAGCGCCTCCGTGAGCGCGATGTGCCCCAGGGGATCGGCGTGGTGGGGGTTCACGTCGAGCCACGCGGTGCGCGGCAGCGCGACGGCGACCACGACGAGGCCCGTGAGCATCCGCGCGGTGGGGCCGACCCGGGACCGCAGGGCGTCGACGGCGACGGCGACCGTGATCGCCAGCGGCGGTACCAGGACCGCGAGGTAGCGGGGCGCCATGTACGGCAGCGAGGACGGCAGGTAGCTGGCCAGCGCCAGCACGACGGGTGCACCCACGAGCCCCAGGGCGCGGCGGTGCGCGGGGGGCAGGGGGACGGGGAGCAGGACGAGCAGGGGTGCCAGCAGCATCGCGAGATCGCCCACCCGGACCACCGGCGCGAGGACGCTCCAGACCCCGGGCCGTCGCGCCCCCTCGTCCGCGAGGAGCGCCAGCGCCTCGGTGACGAGCTGCAGGCCGCGCCGCGATTCTCCGTCCACCGCGGGGATGGAGGTCATCGCGCGGGTGTTGGCGAAGCCGGTGCCGAGCTCGTGCAGGACGTGCGGGAGCATCGCGGCGAGCGCCGTGAGGACGACGAGGCCCAGGGTGCGTCCGACACGGCTCCGGGTGTGCCAGAGGACGCCGGGGAGGCTGGCGAGGCCGATCCCCAGCATGGAGAGGTGGAGCTGCGCCCCGACCGCGACCGCGGCGGCCCAGACCGCGACGGCGACTGGCGAGCCGTCGTGCGCGAGCCGGAGCAGGGCGAGCGCCGCGACGGTGGCCGGCAGCACCACGAACGAGGGGTTCCACAGGTCCGCACCCATGCCCAGCACCACGGGATGGGTCGCGAGCAGCGTCGCCGCCACCCAGGCGGCGAGGGGGCCGTGGCGACGACCGACGCCCGCGCCGAGCCCGAGGATCGCCACGGCGGTGAGGACGCTGGCGAGGACCTGCACCGGACGTGCGCCTGCGCCCACCAGGAGCTGCGGCAGGCCGAAGACCACCGGCGTGATCCACCCGGGCACCCGGGCACCCGATCCGCCCGACAGCTCGGCGCCGGGCGTGAACCCGTCCACGGGGAGCAGGAGCCCGCGGGTGAGGTCGCGATCGGTGAAGAGGTTGTAGCCGAAGTCCTGGGCCCACCCGCGTGCCACCCAGGCGGCGCCCAGGGCGGTCACCGCCACCGCGGCGAGCGCGACGGCGAGCCTTCGCGGCCAGACGGAGGCGCTCACGCGCGGGGGTGGAGAGGAGACATGGGCCCCGTGCTCGGACATCGCCGCCCCTTACCCCGTCACGTGGGCACCTCCACGCGGCCGCGACGGGCTCCAGGCGGTCGCCGGTCCGTTCGTCGACCCCCGCCGGGATGGAGCGGATCGCCACGGTCTAGGGTCGGGTCGGGACCGGCGTGCGACCCGTGTCCTCGCACCGGACCGACGCGAGACGCGTCCGGCGCTCCGCTTCCCGTGCGATGGCTTCGCACCGGCTCCGGAGCAGCCGCTCCAGGTGCGGCCGCAGGACGTGCTGTCCGACCCACCGTCCGAGGACGCCGAACGGTGCGACGAAGCGGACCTCGTCCTCCATCACGCACCCGCCCTCGGTCGGACGGAAGCGGTGGTCGTGCGCGAAGGAGGTGAAGGCGCCCTGCACCATCTCGTCCCGGAACCACGTGGGGGCCTCGTAGGCGGTGATGCGGGCCGTGAAGCGCTGCCGGACGCCGAAGTGCACGCCTTCGAAGGTGACCGTCTCCCCGGGCCCGATCCGGCCCGTGGCGCAGCCCCCGACGATGCGCTCGCCCGTGTCGCGCAGGGTCTGCACGTGGAAGTCCATGTCGAGCGCCAGGTCGAAGCAGGTCTGGCAGGGGGCCGCGATGCGGGTCTCGATGCGGAGGGTGTGCATGGTGGGGCCCTCGCGGGATTCCTGGCGTCGGACGGGCGTGGCGTGGGGGCCATGTGGCATGGCTCGGCCGTGGCCCGCCTCAGGGGGCCTGGGCGCGGCGACGCCAGCCAGCGATCAGGGCGAGCAGGGCAGACCGCGCGTGCCGCGACGCGTGCCCACGCGCCGCTCGCTCGGCCTCCTCCCAGAGGTGCGTCGCCTCGTCTGCACGCCCGAGCTCGTGCAGACCGAGCGCCAGCAGGCCTGCGGTGTAGGCGCGCTGCGCGTCCGGCGCGGTCTCGAGGAAGGACGCGAGGAAGGGCACCCCCTCCTCGGGGCGGCCACCCACCACGAGCAGGCCCGCGCGCGTCGCGAGCAGGGACGTGTGGTCGGGCTTCCTCCCGAGGCCCACGTCCACCCAGGTGAGGGCGTGCGCGGGGCCGGCCGGACCGGCGTTCGCGTCGACGGCCGCGGTGGCGATGAGATCCATCAGGATCGCCGCCTCCAGCGGCGGCACCTCGGGTCGGCGGGCGAGGTCGGCGAGCAGGTCGCCACCGGGGATGTGCTCCCCTTGCTGACGACGCAGGAAGCCGTCGACGGCGGCGCGCGTCAGCGCCGGATCGCCGCCGAACGGGACCCAGCCGTCCGGGTCCACGCCTGCCTCGCGAAGGCTGTCGGCCATCATCGAGCGGAGCATCTGGACGGCCACGTCGGGGTGGATGTCGTCGGCGGAGCGGATCCGCGGGCCGTGCGGCGGCTCCCGACGACGCCACGCCCAGGCCCCCAGCAGCAGGAGCGCGAGTGCGGCGAGCGTGACGAGGAGCAGCGTGGACATCGCGGCCTCCGGTCCCACGCGGGTGGGGGTATCCGCTGGAGGGGGTCAGGGTAGCGACGCCGCGGTCCGCGTCGTGGTCCGCCTGGGTCGGGTCGGGTCGTCCCGCGCCCGCGGGATCGGGCACGTTCCGGTGTGTCAACCGAGCGCCCGGGCGCACCCAGAGGCCCTCCGGAGCGACGCTCGCGGGTGGGCAAACAACGCTCGTGGGTGCGCAGACAACGCTCGCGGTCGGGGCAACGACGCTCGGGGGTGGGCAAACGACGCTCGCGGGTGGGCAAACAACGCCCGGGGGTGGGCAAACAACGCTCGGGGGTGGGGGAGCCCTTGCGAGGTCGCTGGCGTCTGACCGGGCGCCCTGTGCGCACTTCAGACCGTGTGCTCGCGGTGGTCGGCGACGTGGCTGGTGTGGTACGCCGGCGTCGACTTCTGTCGTGACGTCGGCGTCTGGCCCCCTGCTTGGGCCTGAGTGACCCAACCGGGTCGACGTCCTCCTCTCCTGGCCGTCACCGCCAAGGCTCCGCGCGTGCTCGGACCAGCTCGGCGGATGCCGCACGTCCTGCGCGATCCCCTTGCAGGCCACGCCGAAGGCACGGAAGATCCTTCGGGTCCGACATGTGGGCCACGCGAAGGCGATGCGGGCCACGCTTGCGGGCCACGCCCCCCGGCGGCCTCGCCCTGGACCCCGACCCGCCGACGCATCCGCGAGATGGCCGAGCGCGCCCGGCGCTACGCCGCCGTCCTCCGGGAGGAGCCGGGGCCCACCCAAGGGCCGCTCGCCGAGCGCGAG
>JACKEO010000019.1 GCA_020632955.1 Alphaproteobacteria bacterium | reverse complement strand
AGAGTCACCGCTGTCGCCGGAGTCACCGCTGTCGCCAGAGTCACCCGAGTCACCCACGACCCCGGAGTCCCCGCTGTCACCGGTGTCAGCGTCGGTGTCGGTGTCCGACGTGTCGCCCCCGGTGGTGGTGTCGACCGGCGGCCGCGAGGTGTCGACGTCGAGCTCCTCCACCGGGAACTTCGTGGTGGGATCCGTCGGCTGGGACTCGGCGTCCACGTCGAGCGAGACGCAGCCGACCGGGCCAGCGAGCAGGGTGAGCAGGATCAGGCGACCCGACGACATGACGTCTCCACGGGCCCCTCCGGGGCCCCCTTCCGAGCAACGGCGCCCGTTATACCCGATCGGACCCCTGTGGGAAGGGGCACGGCACGACGAGGCGACGACGGTCACCGGAAGTCTCGCGACGGCGCCCGCACGCGACCCACCTCCGTGACCGGCCAGGCGTGGTGCAGGAGCACGCTGTAGGCGCCATCCTGGAGCTGGAGCTCCCCGTCGATCACGAGCACGGCGTGGCGCGCGATCACCTTGCGCTGGGCCTCCCACGTGCGCGGCCAGATGACGACGTTCGCGAGCCCCGTCTCGTCCTCCAGGGAGAGGAAGACCACGCCCTTGGCCGTGCCCGGGCGCTGCCGGCTCGAGACGAGCCCCAGGATGCGCACGCGCCGGCCGCTCGTCTGCGCCGGCAGCTCGGCGAGGGGGAGCGGCTCGATGCCCCGCGCGTGCAGGAGCCGGCGCGCCTCGGAGGCCGGATGGCCCTGCAGCGACAGGCCCACGGCGCGGTAGTCGGCCTCCACCGCCTCCAGGGAGCTCTCGGCGGGGAGCTGGGGCGACGGCTCGTGGCGCGGCAGGCCCGCCAGCAGGGGACCGTCCCAGAGGCCCTGGAGCTCCCAGGCGGCCTGGCGACGCGTGGGCGCGAGGGCGTGGAAGGCCCCCGCCTCGGCGAGCCGGCGCAGGCTGCCCTGATCGAGGCCGCAGCGACGCTGCAGATCGGGCAGGTCGCGGAAGGGACCCTCGCGCCGCGCCGCGACCAGCCGCTGGGCCTCGTCCTCCTTCAGCCCCCGCACGAGGCGCAGGCCGAGCCGCAGGGCCGCCGTGGACCCCGTGCCCGGCTCCAGGGTGCAGTCCCACCGCGAGGCCTGCACGCACACCTCCCGCACCTCCACGCCGTGCCGCTGCACGTCGCCCACGAGGGCGCGCGGCGCGTAGAAGCCCATGGGCTGGCTGTTGATCAGCGCCGCGCAGAAGGCCTCGGGGTGGTGGCACTTCAGCCAGCCCGAGACGTACACGAGCAGGGCGAAGCTGGCGGCGTGGGACTCGGGGAAGCCGTACTCGCCGAAGCCCTTGATCTGCTCGAGGATGCGCCCGCAGAACTCGGCGTCGATGCCCCGCGCCTGCATGCCCTGGACGAGCTGCTCGCCGAGGCCGTCGAGGCTGCCCCGGCGACGCCAGGCCCCCATCGCCCGCCGGAGCTGGTCGGCCTGGCCCGGGGTGAAGCCGCCCACCGCCACGGCCATCGCCATCACCTGCTCCTGGAAGAGGGGGACCCCCAGGGTGCGCTCGAGGATGGGACGGATGGCGGGGTGGGCGTAGCTGATCTCCTCCTCGCGGTTGCGACGCCGCAGGTAGGGGTGGACCATGCCGCCCTGGATGGGGCCGGGCCGCACGATCGCCACCTCGATCACCAGATCGTAGAAGCACTGCGGGCGCAGGCGCGGGAGCATGGACTGCTGCGCCCGGCTCTCGATCTGGAAGACCCCCATCGTGTCGGCCCGGGAGAACATCGCGTAGACCGCGGGATCCTCGGCGGGCACCGTGTGGAGCTCCCAGCGCGTGCCGTAGGCGCCCTCGATGAGCTCGAAGGCCTTGCGGATCGCCGTGAGCATGCCCAGGCCGAGCAGGTCGACCTTGACGAAGCCCAGGCCCTCCACGCCGTACTTGTCCCACTGGACCACCGTGCGGTCGGCCATCGTGGCGGGCTCCACGGGCACCAGGTCGACCACGTCGCCCTCGGCGATGACGAAGCCGCCGGAGTGGATGCCCAGGTGGCGCGGGAAGCCCACCAGCTCGTCGGCCACCCGCAGCGTGGCCTGCACCTCGGCGGAGCGCGCGTCGAGCCCCACGTCGACCAGCTCGGCCGCCAGATCGGGGATGCCGCCGGCCGACCAGCGCGAGGCCAGGCTCGCCATGCGATCCACCTGGTCGAGCGACAGGCCGAAGACCTTGCCCACGTCGCGGAGGGCGGAGCGGGAGCGGTAGGCGATGACCTCGCACACCATCGCGGCGCGCTCGCGCCCGTAGCGCCCGTAGACGTACTGGATGACCTCCTCGCGCCGCTCGTGCTCGAAGTCGACGTCGATGTCGGGGGGCTCGCCGCGCTCGGCCGACAGGAAGCGCTCGAAGAGCAGGGAGGCCCGCGCCGGATCGATGGCGGTGATGCCGAGGACGTAGCAGACGGCCGAGTTCGCCGCGGAGCCGCGGCCCTGGCAGAGGATGCCCTGGCTGCGCGCGAAGCCCACCACGTCGTGCACGGTGAGGAAGTAGGACGGGAAGTCGAGCTGCTCGATGACGTCGAGCTCGTGGTCGAGCTGGGCCCGCACCTGCGCCGGCACGCCGCCCGGGTAGCGGGCGGGCACGCCCTGCTCCACGAGCCGACGCAGCCAGGCCATGGGCGTCCAGCCCTCGGGGACCACCTCGCGGGGGTAGCGGTAGCGCAGCTCCGACAGGCGGAAGGCGCAGCGCTCGGCCACGGCGAGCGTGCGGGACACGGCCTCGGGCACGTCCGCGAAGCGGGCCTGGAAGGCCTGGGGCGCCAGCAGGGAGCGCTCGGCGTTGGCCTGCAGCGCCCGGCCGGCCTGCTCGAGCGTGGTGCGGCGACGGATGCAGGTGAGGACGTCGGCCAGGGGACGCCGGCCGGGCTCGTGGAAGAGGACGTCGTTCGTGGCCACCACGGGGCGCTCCAGCGCCTCGGACAGCAGCAGGGCACGCCGGGTGCGCCCCAGGTCGGTGGGCTCGCCCGTGCGCGCCAGGGCCACCTCGAGGTGGGCGCCGTAGGCCTCGCGGAGCGGCCCCGCCTGCTCGGGGGACCAGCCGTCGAGCAGCAGGCACGACAGCCCCGGCGCGGCCTCGGCCACGTCGGCCACCGACACCACCGCCCGCCCCTTGGCCGCCGCGTGGCGCGCCCGGGTGAGCAGCCGGCAGAGGCGGCCCCAGCCCTCCCGGGACTCGGCGAGCAGGACCACGGGCGCGCGCTCGTCCACCGTGACCGTGGCGCCGCAGATCAGGGGCAGGCCGACGGCCTGGGCGCGCAGGTGGGCCTGGGGCAGCCCGTACACGCCGTCGCGATCGGTGACCGCGAGGGCCGCCAGCCCGTGGGCGCACGCCGCCTCCACCAGCTCCTCGGGGTGGGAGGCCCCGTGGAGCAGCGAGAAGCAGGAGCGCGAGACCAGCTCGGCGTAGCGCATCCACTGAACATATCTTCAGCCGTCAGGGCCGCCGAGGAAATCCGGACCCGCTGGTGATCGCGATCAGCCGGCCGTCGGCCCCGCGTCCCAGGCCAGCCGCGGGCGCGCGCCGAGCCAGGCGGTGGCGGCGTAGCGGGGCCCCGACGTGGGCAGCACCTCGTGCTCCACGGCGTCGGCGCGGAAGAGCACCAGGCGCCCGCCCACCGGCGCGATGCGACGCACCTCGCCCCCCTCCACCACCTGCAGCGCGCCCCCCGCCTCCGGCGTCCAGCCGGGGTCGAGGTAGAGGATCGCCGTGAGCCGCCGCACCGGGTCGTCCCTCAGCGCGTCCACGTGGGCCCGGTAGTGCGCGCCCTCGGGGTAGCGGGCCAGCTGCACGCGACAGCTGGGCAGGGCCACGCGCAGCGCCTCCGCGAGCCGGCCGCGCAGCCCGTCGAACCAGCGCCACAGCCGCGCGGCGTCGGGCAGGTCGAGGTGGTCGTCCAGCCAGGTGGTGTGGTCGCCGCGCACCGCCTCGGCGCGGGTGCCCCGCCCTCCCACGCCGGCCGCCCTGAGCGCCCCGGCGCGCCAGAGGTCGTCGAGCAGCGCACGCACCGGCTCGAGCGCCGCGGCCTCGACCACGGCGTCGCGCACCACCACGCGCCCCTCGCCCAGCGCCGTCAGCTCCTCGTCCGACAGCAGGGGGAGCGCGAGCTCAGCCCCCGGCGGGGACGAACTCGCCGTCACGGACCACCTGGCCGCAGACCTCGGTGCCGTTCTCCTCGAGCTTCTCGATCGGCAGGTAGGCCGTGGTCCAGAAGTCGCGGACCCAGCTCTCGACGGTGAAGCTGCCGCGCACCAGCATGCGGCTGGTGGTGGACTGGCCGTCGAAGAGGATGGAGAACTGGCCCGACGCGCGGCCGCCCTCCTCGAGCTCGCTGCCCGGGGCGAACCAGATCCACGAGTAGTGGAGCTCCTGCCAGCCGTCGAGACCCTCGAACTCGGCGTCGGGCTGACGCCAGAAGTTGTCGTGGGTCTGGGGACGCAGCGAGGGGATGCCGTTGCCGCCGCCCGGGAGGTCCTTCGACGCGCGCGCGCCGTAGCGCTGCAGCTCCGTGGCCACCTCGCCGGCGATGCTGTCGAGGCGATCCTTCACGTTCGACCCGGTGGCGCCGAAGATCTGGTCCTGCAGGCAGGGGGAGGACTCGGGGTCGTCGCCCTCCTGCAGCTCGCAGAAGAACAGCGAGTTCGCGGGCACCAGCTCGCCCACGACCACGATGGCGTCGGCCACCTGGATGTAGGTGGAGGGCAGGCCGAAGCGCGTGGCGCGGGCCACGAAGGAGTCGTCGGCGAAGCGGGCCGTGGCGTAGCCGGCACGCCACTCGCGCGGGAGGTTCCAGCGCACGCTGCGATCGCGGGGATCGAGCTGGAAGGCGTTGGCGTTCAGGTAGAACAGGGTGCCGTTGTTGGGCAGGCCGTTCGCGGTGCGCGACCACTCGTCGAGCCAGGGGCTGCCGTCGACGTCGACCAGCTCGACGCCCTCGGCCACGCCGTCGTCGTTCGCGTCGATCTCCTCGCAGCGCTGGGGCCGGAAGTTCGGATCGACCACCACCTCGAAGCGCATGTCGGCGCCACCGGGCAGCGTGTGGTGGAAGGCGAGCTGCAGATCGCCCTCGTTGGTGACGATGGCCTCGCCGCGCCAGGGGTCGATCTCGCCGCGCACGATCTCGAAGCCGTCGTTCACCAGCCACGACTCGTGGCTGGGCGGCCAGTCGTTGCTGGTGCAGAGCTTCTTGTCGCGGGCGTCGCCACCCACGCGCAGCGAGTCGTCGTCGAGGTCGCGGCAGTCGATGGCGCTGTGATCGTCGCCGTACGCGTCGAGCGGGACGCTGTCGCGGAAGAGCGTGAGCGAGTTGGTGCCCGCCAGCCACGTCGTGTAGTCACCGACCGTGATGTCGGCCGTGTGGGGATCGCAGGCGGCCACGGCGAGGGGCAGCATCAGCAGGACGCGACGGGACATGCGGGCTCCGAGGGCGTCGGCCCTCCCGACCGCGGCCCCGGCCCGCGCGGAGCACGGGAGGCGGACGAAGGCGGGATGTCGGGCGAGCGACGGCCCTGTATAGGCGGTCGGCCCCTCGCCGGTCAACACCTCCCCCCACGGACGTGACGGGACGCACACCATGAGGCACCGCACCCCGGCCTGGGAGGGCGACCCCGCCACCTGGGGGACCCGGCTCGCCGACCGCCTCCGGCGCGAGGATCCGGTCCGTGCCGCGCAGCTCGGCGCCGTGGCGACGCCCCCCGAGGCGGCCGTCCGGCTGGTGGAGGCCGCCTGGCGCGCACAGCCCCGTCCCACCGCGATCCTCGACCCCGCCTGCGGGGGCGGTGCGCTGCTCGTGCCCGCCGCGCGACGCCTCTGGTCGGAGGCCGGCGCGCGCACGCCCGCCGACCGCACCCGGCTGCTGCGGGCCCACCTGCGCGGCCTCGACGTCGACCCCGACGCCGTCCGCACCTGTCGCGCCGCCCTCGCCCACGCCGCCGGCTGCACCCCCGGGGACCTCGCGGAGGTCGTCGTCGAGTGCGACGCCCTCGGCGCCCCGCTCCCGCCAGCCGACCTCGTCCTGGCGAACCCGCCCTGGGTGGACGCCACCACGGTGCCACCCGCGCGGCGACGAGACCTCGCGGCGCGCTCCCGCTGGGCCCGCGGCGCCTGGGACCTCTGGGTGCCGCTGGTGGAGCGGTGCGTGGAGGCCGCAGGACCCCACGGCGTGCTCGCCCTGCTGCTGCCCGAGGCGGCCGCCGCCGCACCCTACGCCCGCGTGGCGCGCGCCGGCCTCCACGGGACGCGCACCGCGGTGCACCTCGAGGCCCTCGGCGCCCTGCGCGAGGACGTGGCGGTACGCGGGCTGCTGGTGGTCTCGGTCCCCGGACCCGCCCCGACGGGTGCGCTGCCCATCGACGGCGCGCCCTGGCCGCTGCCCTCGTCGGCACCGGCGCCGGCAGCGCTGACGGGACGACCGCTGGGGAAGCTGGCCACCCTGGTGGGCGCCGCCACGGTGGCCGAGGCCTACGCCTGGCGCGACGCGCTGCACACCGGCACCCCCGACGCCACCCACCTGCCCGTGGTGAACACGGGGACCGTGGACCCCTGGACGGCGCACTGGGGCCAGCGCCCGCTCCGCTACCTCGGGCGCAGCATCCCCCGTCCCGTGATCCCCGCGGCCGCGCTCGGCGACCGTCGCCTCGCCCAGGCCCGGCAGCCCAAGCTCGTGCTGGCGGGCCTCAGCCGCCGCCTGGAGGTCTTCGCCGACCTCGACGGCGGCTGGGTGGGCGCCAAGTCCACGGTGCTGGTGCTGCCCCACGACGTGCGGGAGCTCGCCTGGCTCGCCGCCTGGCTGGACGGCGCCCCGGCGTCGGCCTGGTACGCCCACCACTACGGCGCGTTGGCCCTGCGCGGCGGCTACCTGCGCGTGGCGCCCCGGCTGCTCGCGGCGCTGCCGGTCCCCCCGGCCCCGCCCGGCGTCGACGCGATCGTGCGGGCCCGCTGCGCCGATCCCGAGGACCCGGCGCCCGCCGACGCGCTGGCGCGCCTGGTGACCGAAGCTGCACGCCGCACGTAGGGGTGCGCGGATAGGCCAGCGACAGCGGAGGACGTCATGCAGGAGCTCACCACCGACGTCGTGATCCTCGGGGCGGGCACGGCGGGGCTCAACGCCCGCCGCGAGGTGGAGCGCGCGGGGAAGGACTGGCTGCTCGTGGAGCCGGGACCCGGCGGCACCACCTGCGCGCGCGTGGGCTGCATGCCGAGCAAGCTGCTGATCGCCGCCGCGGAGGCCGCCTGGTCGGCCCGGCACGCCGAGGCCTTCGGGGTGCGGGTGGCCGGGGTGGAGGTGGACGGCCGGGCCGTGCTGGAGCGCGTGCGCCGCGAGCGCGACCGCTTCACCGGCTTCGTGCACGCCGGGGTGGATCGCCTCCCCGCCGACCGCCGCATCCCCGGCCGCGGGCGCCTGCAGGGTCCCACCACCGTGCTCGTGGACGACCACACCACCATCCAGGCCGGCGCCGTGGTGATCGCCACCGGCAGCGCCCCCTGGGTGCCGCCGGGCTTCGAGGCCGTCGCCGAGCTCGTCCACACCACCGACACGATCTTCGAGCTGCCCGACCTGCCCCGGCGCATGGCGGTGATCGGCGCCGGCATCATCGGCCTCGAGCTGGGGCAGGCCTTCGCGCGCCTGGGCGTGGAGGTGGTGGTGGTGGAGGCCGCGGACGGGGTGATGGGCATCGCCGACGCCGCCGTGGCCGGGCCCGCGGAGGCGCTGATCCGTCGCGATCTCGAGCTGCACCTGGGCATCCGACCCCAGCCCGCCGAGCGCGACGGCGACGCCGCCCGCGTGGTGTGGGAGGACACCGACGGGGCGCGACACACCCGCACCGTGGACCTCGTCCTCGTGGCCACCGGTCGCCGCCCGAACCTCGCCGGCCTCGGCCTCGACACGCTCGGGGTGCCCCTCGACCGCCGGGGCATGCCGCCCATCGACGCCGACACCCTGCAGATCGCCGACCTCCCCGTCTTCGTGGCGGGCGACGCCGAGCCCCGCAGGCCGCTGCTGCACGAGGCGTCGGACGAGGGCGCCATCGCCGGGTGCAACGCCGCGCGCTTCCCGGTGATCCACCGCGGCCGCCGCCGGGTCCCCCTGGCCATCGCCTTCACCGAGCCCCAGCTCGGCACGGTGGGGGAGCGCATCGATCCCGCCGAGCACCCCGAGCTGGCCGTGGGCGAGGTGTCCTACGCCGACCAGGGCCGCGCCCGGGTGATGGCGCGCGGCGAGGGCCTCGCCCGTCTGTACGCCGACCGCGCCACCGGCCGCCTCGTCGGCGCCACGATCCTGGCCCCCCACGCGGAGCACCTGGCCCACCTGGTGGCGTGGGCGGTGGCCGACGGCCTCACCGTCACCGAGGCGCTGGAGCGGCCCTTCTACCACCCGGTCCTCGAGGAGGGCCTGCGCACCGCCCTGCGCCGCCTGCTCAAGGAGCTCGGCGCCGAGCACATGGCGCCCCCCCAGACCTGCGTCGACTGCCCCGGGGAGTGATAGGCGCGCCGCGTGCGCCTCCTCCTGTCGCTCGCTCCGCTCCTCGCCTTCTACCTCCTCGAGGAGCGCGTCGGCCTGCGCGCCGCCGTGGTGGCCAGCCTGGTGCTCGCCGCCGTGGAGGTGGCCTGGACGCGCTGGGCCGAGGGCCGCTGGAGCCGTCTCACCGTGGCGAGCGCGGGGCTCGTGGCGGTGCTGGGCGGTCTGTCGCTCGCCACCGACGACGCGCGCATGGTGCTGCTCACGCCCGCGCTGGGCGACCTCGTCTTCGCGGGCGCCCTCGCGGTGGGCCAGCTCTCCGGGCGGGGCCTGCTTGCGCTCGCCCTGCGCGAGCAGGAGCCCGAGCTCGACCTGCACCCCCTGCAGGAGCGCTTCGTGGGCGGCATCGCCTGGCGCCTCGCCGCGAACCTCACGGTGCACGCGGGCCTGGTGGTGTGGGCGGCCGGCCAGCCGCGCGAGACCTGGCTCACGGTCACCGGGCCCGTGGCCTTCGCGATGATGGGACTGCAGGTGGCAGCGGAGGTGGCGTGGGGCAGACTGGTGGTGCTGCCGCAGGTGGAGGCCGACGAGGCCCGTGCCTGGGAAGCCGCTGCCTCCCCCCCGCCCGAGGAGTCCCCGTGAGTCGCCTGGTGGTCCTCGGACTCTGCGCCGTGCTGGCGGGCGGCTGCCTCACCGTGGGCGACTGCGAGCGCCGGGTGCGCGCCGCACGCCGCGACGCCCTGCGCGACGCCGAGGCCTGTCGCTTCGAGCCCGAGGCCCTCGACCACGCCGACTGCATCACCGACCGCACGCCGCTGCTCGCCTACTACGGCACCTGGTGCAGCACGGCCGACGCCACCTGCATCCGCGACGACAGCACGGCCCAGGCGATCTGCTTCGGCCGCCCCACCGACACGGGCCCCGCCCCCACCAGCACGAGGACCGCATGGCCGACACCCTGACCTGCCCCGTCTGCGGCTCCGCCGACGCGCGGCGCGTCGAGGAGGCCCGCTGGCGCTGCAATGCCTGCGACACCCTCTGGCGGATGGACGGCAGCGTCCCCGTGGTGGAGATCGCCGGCACCCCGGTGCGCGATCCCGGGGCCCGCGGCCTGCTCGTGCCCGCCGCGGCGGGCGTGGCGCTGGTGGCGCTGCTGGGCGGCCTGCTCTGGTTGGCCTGGCCGGAGCCGCCCCCGCCGCCCGGCCCGCCCCCCGGCGAGGTCACCCGCAAGATCCTCGACCGCAGCGCCATCCAGCGCCACCCCGAGATCGAGCTGCCCGCCACGCGGGAGGGCGTGGACGCCGAGGGCCGCACCTTCTGGCTCGTGACCTACCGGAACCTCGACGAGGTGCCGATCGCGAGGCCCACGGTGGTGGCGTCGCTCTACGACGCGCAGGGCAAGCTGCTGTCGAGCCCCGAGGGGAAGTCGCTCCTGCCCGAGCTCGGCCCGAGCGAGGACACCGTGGTGCTCGTGCGCTCCGACGTGGGCGAGTTCCACCACGCCGAGGTGCTGGCGACCACCCCGGTCGTGGCCCGCCAGGAGCCCACGCTGGTGCGCGTGGGGGTGGACCGGCTGGAGGTCCGCAAGCCGAAGGACCGCGCGGTGCTCGAGGGCAGCCTGCTCAACCTCGTGTCGCAGCAGGTGCGGGTGACGAGGGTGGAGGCCGTGGGTCGCACGGTGCACGGCGACCCCGTGGCCTTCGCCCGGTTCGACCCGGTGGAGCTGATCCTCGGGCCCGATGATCGGGAGCCGATCACGCTGCCGGTGGGGGATCTGCTGGTGGAGACGCCGACGTACTGGACCGGGTACGCGGTGGCGGAGCCGTTGTAGGGGGGGAGCGGGTCGGCGGAGGAGGGAAGGCGTCCGGCCGAGCTGCGGGGGTGACCACGACGTCCCGTGTGGCGACGAAGCGACCCAGGTCACCGCCCCTCCGCCCCCCCTCGCACCTTCTCCAACGACGGCCCGCCCAGGTACCCCATGATCAGCTCCACCAGCTCGGTGGCGAAGGCGTCCGAGTACATGGCGCGCGGGCTCAGCGCGAGCGTGGCGCGGAGCGTGCCCATCACCGCGCGCGAGAGCGTGCGCGCCGCCAGCTGACCGGGCGCGCCGGCGGTGAGCGCCTCCACCCACGCGTCTTCCAGCCGCCGCTCGAACGCGTCCAGCGTCGCGATCGTCACCCCCCGCAGCCGGAGCCGGTTCAGCGCGGTGCCCAGGCCGGGCACCGCGTTCTCGGTACGCAGCGACCGCGCCAGGACGTCCCGGATCGTGGCCGGCGACGGATCGGCGACCACCTGGCGCAGCGCGTCGTTCACCACGGGTTCAAGCTGCTCGACGTAGCGCTGTGCCACCGCCTCGTAGATCTGGTCCTTCGTGCCGAAGTACCGGTACACCGATCCGATGCTGACGCCGGCGGTCTCCGCGATGTGGTTGGTCGTCGTCGACCCGCCCTCGGCCAGGAGTCGCGCTGCAGCGTCGACCACGGCGTCCACGAGGTCCTGGCTCCGCGCCTGCTTCGGGGCTCTGCGGTAGTTCTCGCCCACGGGACCCCAGCCCTCCGGACGCGACGACGGCGAGCATAGACCACGCCGATCGTGGTGGCCAGGACTCCGGACCGACGCGCGCGACCGATCCGGAAGTCGAGCAGGCCTCCACGGCAGCCCCGGCGGGTCCGCCCATATCCACCTCCTCGCGACGTTCTCCGCCGCGCGCTCCCGGCCTCCGAACGCGAGTACATGGCCGCCACCCGCGGCGCTACTCGGTGAATCCCCGTGCTTCGACCGAGCACATTCGAGGAGGACGCGTGTCGGGCAACCTCAACCGGACCGTCGCTGGCATCGCGCTCGCCGTCGCGGCCTGCGCCCCCTCGGAGGCTCCCCCCACCTCCGCTCCCCTCGACCCCGCCTGGCTCGATGCCGCCCGGGCCACCATCGACGCCGACGCCTACCAGCTCCGCGCCGAGGGGCCGCTCCGCTTCGCCAACCCGCGGCACGACCTCGTCGCGGTGTTCGGCGACGACGGCGCGGTGGCCGTGCAGCGCCAGCCACGCGAACGGCTCACGGCGCGCACGACGACGGTCACGCTGCGCACGCAGGCATGGGGCCGGGACGGCGCACTCCTGCCGCTCACGGCCGGCACGCCACGCGTCGGCGCGTGTGCGTCGGACCGTCTCGACGCCGACGGCGCGTGCCTCCGCCGCGCCGAGATCGCGCACGCCGACGTCGTCGAGTGGTGGGTCAACGACCCGCGGGGGCTGGAGCAGGGCTGGACGGTGCACGCGCTGCCTCCCGGGGGCGGCCCGCTCGTCGTCGACATCGCGATCACCGGCGCCACCGCCACCCTCGCCGACGACGCCGACGACGCCACCCTGACGTCCGGCACGTCCCAGCTCACCTACGGCCATCTCAGCGCCTGGGATGCCGACCGCCGCGCGCTGCCCGTGTGGCTCGAGGCCTCGCCGGACGGCCTGCGGGTGGCCGTCGACGACACCGGTGCCCGCGCGCCGATCACGATCGACCCGATCCTCACGCCGGTCCACGCCGTGCTGGAGGGCACCGATCCCGACAGCCAGTTCGGGATCTCGGTCTCGTGGGCCGGCGACGTGAACGGCGACGGCTACGGCGACGTGATCGTGGGCGCCAACCTGTACGACGGCGACCTCACCGACCAGGGCAAGGCCTTCGTGTTCCACGGCAGCGCGGGGGGGCTGTCGACCACCCCGGCCTGGACGGCGGAGGGCGACCAGGCGGACGCCCGCTTCGGGTGGGCGGTGACGGGCGGGGGCGACCTGAACGGCGACGGCTACGGCGACGTCGTGGTCTGCGCGCCGTGGCGCTCGGTCGCCGCCGACAAGCAGGGCTTCTGCTACGCGTACCACGGGGGCCCGTCGGGCCTCTCGAACACGCCCGCCTGGGTCCGGGGGGCCGGCGGCGGGCGAAGCGCCTGGTTCGGGCTCTCGGTCGCGACCGTCGGTGACCTCAACGACGACGGCTACACCGACATCGTGGTCGGCGCGCCCTACTACGACATCTCGGCGGGCGGCGAAGGCCGCGTGTTCGTCTTCGCGGGGGGACCCGACGGCTTGACCGCCGCCGCGCTCTGGGCGTGGAACGGCCTCGGCGCCGACCACCACGCGGGCATCGCCGTGGCGGGCGCGGGCGACGTCAACCGGGACGGCCATCCCGACCTGATCGTCGGGAGCGACATCGCCGACACCAACGGACCGCGCGTGTTCCTCGGCGACGGGACGAGCTTCGCCAGCACCCCGGTGTGGGAGGGCGGTCGTGCCGGCGTCAGGGCGGTGGCCGCCGCAGGCGACGTCAACGGCGACGCGTTCGCCGACATCCTCTTCGCAGAACCGCTCGCCAGCGCGGGCGTCGGGAGCGAGGGTCGGGTCTCGATCCACTACGGCGGCGCCGACGGCGTGCAGACCACCACGGCGTGGACGGTGACGTCGGGCCAGGAGCTCGCCCAGATGGGCCGTGGCGTCGCCAGCGCAGGGGACGTCAACGGCGATGGATACGCCGATGTGGTGGTCGGAACGCCAGGCTGGCACGACGGCACCACGCCGGGCACCGGGCGGATCGACGTCTACTTCGGTCGTGCCAGCGGCCCGTCCACCACCCCGGACTTCACCACCGTCGGCGGCCAGGGCGACCGCCTCGGCACCTCGGTGGCCTGTGCCGGCGACGTCGACGGCGACGGCTACACCGACGTGATCGCCGGTGCCTACAAGTTCGATGGGGGCGTCGACGACGGGGGCGGCGCGTTCGTGTTCCTCGGCGGCCCCTCCCTGCCCGCGCGCACCCCCTCACGCAGCGCCACCGACGTGGGCCCGGTGGGCGACGTCAATGGCGACGGCATCGACGACGCCTGGCTCGACGGCCACATCTACCTCGGGGGCAAGGGCGGCCTCAGCGGCCCCCCCTGGGCCGGGTTCGACGGCCCCACCCGCCCCGCCGGTGACGTCGACGGCGACAGCTTCGGCGACCTCTTCGCCGGCCAGCAGCTCGTCTACGGCGGCGCCACGTCCACCCCTGGCCCGTCGTACGCGGACGCGGTGGGCCTGGACGCCAACGGCGACGGGTACGCCGACGTCGTCGACGTCACCGCGGAGACGACGTCCATCGCCGGGGAGCCGTTCGACCTGCACGAGATCCACCTGCATGCGGGGGGCGAGAGCGGCCCGGGCGAGGTGTGGTCCGTCGCCATGAGCCACCGGTGGCCCCACACGAGCGACGCCGCGCCGAGGGCGCTCGCTGCCCTCCCCCTGGGCGACGTGGACGGCGACGGGCTCCCCGACCTGGGCGCGTGGGAGAGCCGCGCGCTCCTCGACGCGTCCTCCGTGCACGAGGCCTCCTTGTACCGCGGTCAGCGCAACGACCGGCTGGTCGAGGCACGGACGTGGCGCGCGGACGGACTGTTCGCGATCGGCGACGTCAACGGCGATGGCCACGCCGACGTCGCCACGCTGATGGGCGACGCGGTCCTCGTGTTCCACGGCGACGACACGGGCGTGCCCGAGACCGAGGCCTGGAGCACCACCGCCGCCTGGATCGCGGGCGCCGGCGACGTCGATGCCGACGGCCATGGCGACGTGCTCGTGCTCCATGACAGGCAGCTCGACCTGTACCTGGGCAGCGCGTCGGGATTGAGCACCGCGGCTGGCTGGACGCTCACGAACGCAGATGCGCCGTTCGGCACGCTGGGCGACGTCGACGGCGACGGCTTCGACGACCTCTACGTGGCGGGCCGCGGTGTCTTCCTGGGCAACGCCGGGGACGGCAACGATCCGCATCCCTTCCCGAACCGCACCCGGTCGGTCCTGCCGGAAGCGGTCGTCACCGTGCAGCCCGGCGGCACCAGCGAGGCGCGCGGCTCGGCCCGGTTCCACACCTACCAGCGGTCGCCCTACGGCCGCACGCACATGACGATGGAGGTCGAGATCAAGCCGATCGACGTCCCGTTCGACGGCGTCGGCACGTCCACCGGCGCCCCGCGCGAGACCCTGGTCAGCGGCGCGTCCCACGCGAACACGGTGCGCAACCTCGACGATGGTCCCCACCACTGGCGTGCACGCTACCGCTACCTCCCCGAAGACGGTCACCCGCAGGTGCACGGCCCGTGGACCTACGGCGGGTTCGCCGGTCACCCCCACGAGACGCACGTGATCGTCGGCGTGCGCCTGGAGCCGCCGACGGTCGTCGACGACGTCGCCACGGTCGCCGAGGACGGCTCGGTCGACATCGACGTGCTCGCCAACGACACCGACGACGACGAGCTGCTGTACGCCGACGTCACCGTCGCCTCCGACCCCGAGCACGGGGAGGTGGACGTCGGCCCGTCCTACCTCCGCTACGTGCACGACGGCGGCGACGACGAGACCGACAGCTTCACCTACCAGGCCTGCGACGCCGACGGGCGCTGCGGCACCGCCACCGTGACGCTCACGGTGACGCCCTACGACGATCGCCCACAGGCCAACGACGACACGATCACCGGCGTGTTCGAGGGCGACGTCGTGCTGCTCACGGTGCTCGACAACGACACCGACCCCGACACCACGCTGACCTACGACGCCGTCTCGCTGCTGTCGCAGCCGTCGCACGGCACCGCCACCGTGGACGCGAGCGGGATCACCTACGAGCACGACGGCCTCGGCAACCCCGCGATCACGCCGACCCAGAGCGACAGCTTCGCCTACGAGGTGTGCGGGGTGAACGGGTGCGATCCGGCGATCGTGTCGATCACCATCACGCTCGTCGACGATCCCCCGAATGCCCGTGACGACGCCTACACCGTGTCCGAAGGTGCGATCCTCGGTGCGCCGCTCACCCACAACGACGTCGACGAGGAGGGGCTCGACGTGTCGACCCTGCGCATCGTCACGCCACCCACGCTCGGTACCGCGACGACGAACGCCAGCGGCTTCATGATCTACAGCCACCGCGGCGCCGACGATCCCCTGCAGGACAGCCTCGTGTACGAGGTGTGCGAGCCGAACGGCGGTCGCTGCGACCAGGCCACGGTCGTGCTCACCATCCGGCCCACCAACGACGCGCCCACCACGGTGGCGGACGCGCTCACGGTCGACGAGGACGGCAGCGGCACCGTGGACGTGCTGGCCAACGACCTCGACCCCGACAGCGACCTGTCGGCCGCCACCTTCACCCGGGTCCAGCCCCACCCCTCCAAGGGCACCGCGTCCGTGGTGTCCCTGCCCGGAGCGACGAACGGCTACGGCATCGCCTATCAGCACGGTGGCGACGACGAGGCCACCACCGACCGCGTCGGCTACCGCGTGTGCGACGACAAGGGCGCCTGCCGCAGCGGCGTGCTCACCGTCACGATCACGCTGCTCAACGACGCCCCGGTGGCGCGGGACGACCACGTCGCGATCGACCAGGGCGGCGACGTGGTGTTCTCGGTGCTCGGCAACGACACCGACGACGACTCGACGCTGTCGGGCGCAGGCCTGATCCTCGGTGACGCGCCGCAGCACGGCACGTTCCAGATCGACGGCGACGGCATCCGCTACACCCACGACGGGATCGACGCCTCCGACGACAGCTTCACCTACACGATCCAGGACCTGGGAGAGCCCAACCGTCAGGCCACCGCCACCGTGTACATCACCGTCACCGAGGTGAACCTCGAACCCACCGCGAACGACGACGACGCCGAGGTGGACGAGGACGGCGAGGTGTACATCGACGTGCTGCTCAACGACGTCGACCCCGAGCAGCGCTTCGACCTCGCCTCCCTGGCGATCACCCAGGCGCCGGTGAACGGGAGTGCGGAGGTCGACGAAGGCCAGGTCGTGTACAACCACTTCGGCGACGAGAACGACGAGGACCTGTTCGTCTACGAGATCTGCGACGACGCCGCGCAGTGCGACACGGCCACGGTGCGGATCACCGTGCACGCCGTCGACGACCCGCCCGAGGCCGTCGACGACCTCGCCACCGTCGACGAGGGTGCCAGCGTCGTGATCGACGTGCGGGCCAACGACGAGGACCCCGACTCCGACCTCGAGCTGCCCACGATCGTCGGCGACCCCACGTACGGCACGGCCGACGTGCAGCCCGACGGCACCGTGGTCTACGCCCACCTCGGCGGCGAGGAGGAGAGCGACACGTTCACGTACGAGGTGTGCGACCCGGCGGGGAGCTGCGACACCGCCGTCGTGCGGATCGCGGTGTCGCCGGTCAACGACCCTCCGATCACCGAGCCCTACACGCTCGAGGTGGACGAAGGCGGTGTCGTGCGCCTGACATCGCCGCCCGTGGCCACCGACCCCGAGGGCCTCGCCCTGCAGGTCACGTGGGACGACGATGGCGCGTACGGCGAGGTGAAGGCACCCTCGAAGGACGAGACCTTCGTCTCCTACCACCACCACGGTGACGAGTCCGACCAGGACACGCTCACCTTCCACGTCTGCGAGGTGGCCGCGCCCACCGTGTGCACCTCGTCCACGCTCACGATCGACATCCGCCCGGTGAACGACCCGCCTGAAGCCGAGGACGACACCGCCGACGTCGTCGAGGACGGCGCCGTCGTGATCGACGTGCTCGCCAACGACGGCGACGTCGACTCCACGCTCACGATCGGCGGGATCACCGTCACCACGGGGCCGGCCTGCGGCACCGTCAGCCCCACCGCCACCGGCCTGCGCTACGTCCACGACGGCTGCGAGGACGACGAGGACAGCTTCGTCTACACGGTGTGCGACGCCGGGCCGCTGTGCGACACGGCCACGGTCACCCTGACGGTGAGCGACCGCAACGACACGCCCGAGGCGCTCGACCCCACGCTCGCGCTCGCCGAGGGCGGCACCCTCGTCGCCTCGGTCCACCAGCTCGCCACCGACGTCGACTCCGACCTCACGTCGGGCACCGTGACGGTCACCACCGCGCCCACGCGCGGCGTCGCGTCGGTCGATGGCACCCAGCTCTCCTACACCCACGACGGCAGCGAGACGCGCACCGACAGCCTGGTGGCGCGGGTGTGCGACCCGGAGGGCGCCTGCGTGTCCGTGTCGGTCGCGCTGTCGATCGCGGCGGTCAACGACCCGCCGGAGGCCGTGGACGACACGCTGGACGTCGAGGAGGACGGCACCCGGGCGGCCAACGTGCTCGCCAACGACACCGACCCCGACTCCACGCTGCTGAGCGCCGGGCTCACGGTGGTGAGCGGGCCCACCCATGGGTCGGTGGAGGTCGAGCCCGGCGGGTTGGCCTACACCCACCTCGGCGGCGACCAGACCACCGACAGCCTCGTCTACCGGATCTGCGATCTCGGCGATCCCGAGGGGTGCGACACCGCCACGCTCACGATCACCATCCTGCTCGCGAACCGCGCGCCCGAGCCCACCGACGACACGGTCACGGTGGACGAGGAGGGCACGGTGGTGGTCGACGTCCTCGCCAACGACACCGACCCCGACTCCGTGCTCGACCTCGCCGGCGTGACGGTGACCAGCGCACCCGTCCACGGCACGGCCGCCGTCGCGGAAGGCGGCATCCGCTACACGCACAGCGGCGTGCACCTGCCGTCCGACACCTTCGAGTACCAGATCTGCGATCTCGGACGCCCCAACGAGTGCGCCTTCGCGACCGTGCGCGTCACCGTGAGCCTGGTCGACGACCCGCCGACCGCCGTGGACGACACCGCCACCGTCGACGAGGGCGCCTCGGTCGAGATCGACGTGCTCGCCAACGACGTCGAGGAGGAGACGCTGGCGCCGACCGTGACGGTCACCACCCCGCCCCAGCACGGCACCGTCGCGTTCGACGGCGTGCTCACCTACACCCACCTCGGCAGCGACACGACCTCGGACAGCCTGGTCTACACGGTGTGCGACGAGGCCGAGCAGTGCGACACCGCCACCGTCCGGATCACGGTGCGGCCGGTCGACGACCCGCCGATCGCCGCCCCCGACGTGGCCACGGTGGACGAGGGCGGCAGCGTCGCGATCGACGTGCGTGCCAACGACGTCGACCCCGACTCCGACCTCGAGCCGCCCTCCGTGGAGGTGGGGCCGACGCACGGCACGGCCACGGTCCAGCCCGACGGCACCATCCTCTACGCGCACTTCGGCGGCGAGGACGACGGCGACGCGTTCACGTACGAGGTGTGCGACCCGGCAGGCAGCTGCGACCTGGCCGAGGTGCAGATCACGGTGCAGCGGATCAACGACCCGCCCGTGGCGCTCGACCCCACGCTGGACGTGGTGGAGGGCGGCGAGGTGGTCGCGCCGGTCGACCTGCTCGCCACCGACGAGGACTCCGACCTCACCGCGGGCACCGTCAACCTCACCACCGCGCCGGACCACGGCGTCGCCACGGTCGCCGGCACCGAGCTCACGTACGTGCACGGCGGCGGGGAGCAGGACACCGATGGCCTCGTCGTCACCGTGTGCGACCCCGAGGGCGCCTGCGTCGAGGTCGTGGTCGAGGTCTCGATCGCGCCGGTCAACGACCCGCCGGTGGCCGTCGACGACAGCGTCGACATCGAGGAGGGCCTGGGCGGGGTGGCAGACGTGCTCGCCAACGACGTCGATCCCGACTCCACCCTGACCCACGCGGGCCTCACGGTGCTCGCGGGACCCACCGCCGGCACGGTGCGCGTGGAGGCAGGCGGCCTCGCGTACACCCACCTCGGTGGCCCGGAGACGGGCGACAGCCTCACGTACCAGGTGTGCGACCTGGGCGATCCGGACCTGTGCGACACGGCCACGCTCACGATCCACATCGTCCCGATCAACGACGCGCCGGTAGCCACCGACGACGCGCTGGAGATCGACGAGGAGGGCTCGGCGGTGGTCGACGTCCTGGCCAACGACACCGACGCCGACTCGGTCCTGGGCACCGACGGGGTGACCGTGACCAGCGCGCCCGCGCACGGCAGCACGGAAGTGGTCGACGGAGGCATCCGCTACACGCACAGCGGCGCGCACCTCCCGTCCGACAGCTTCGCCTACGAGGTGTGCGACCTCGGTCGGCCGAACAAGTGCGCGACGGCCACCGTGATCGTGACCGTGCGCCTGGTCGACGACCCGCCGATCGCGGCTGACGACGTCGCGACGGTCGAGGAGGGCGGCACCGTGGACGTCGACGTGATCGACAACGACCTGGAGGAGGAGACGCCCTCCCCCACGCTGACGATCACCACACCGCCCCTGCACGGCACGGCCACGCTCGACGGCCTGCTGACCTACACCCACGACGGCAGCGACACGACGTCCGATCAGCTCGTCTACACGCTCTGCGACGAGGCCTCGCAGTGCGACACGGCCACGGTGACGTTCACGATCCTCCCGGTCAACGACGCGCCGGTGGCCGACGCAGGCGGCCCGTACACCGTGAGCGAGGGCAGCGCGCCCCTGCTCGACGGCCGCGGCAGCACCGACGACGGCGGCGTGGTGCACTGGGCGTGGGACTGCGGCGTCGACAGCGGCGAGGGCGAGACGTGGGTCGGCTGTGGCGCGGCCGACGAGGTCGCGCTCACCGTGGTCCTCACGGTCACCGACGCCGACGGGCTCACCGGGTCGGGCAGCGCCGAGATCCGCGTGGTGAACGCATCGCCGACGATCACGAGCGCACCGATCGCGTCCGCCGTGCAGGGCACCGCGTACGTGTACGTGCTCGAGGCCACCGACCCCGGCGTGGACGACGTGCTGACGTGGACGCTCGTCGACGGGCCCGACGGGATGGAGATCGTGGACGACGAGCTGCGGTGGACGCCCGAGCAGGCGGGGTCGTTCGACGTGGCACTCCGCCTGGACGACGGCGACGGCGGCGTCGCGACGCAGACGTGGGCGATCGCCGTGGCGCTGCTGGACTCCGATGGGGACGGGATCCCCGACGACGTGGAGGGGGATGGGGATCCCGATGGCGATGGCGTGCCCAACTCCCTGGACGAGGACAGCGACGGGGATGGCGTGCCCGATGCCGAGGAGGGCGACCGGGACAGCGATGGGGATGGCGTGCCCGACTACCTGGACGACGACCGGGAGGAGCCCGGGGACACGGGCGATGGCGTGGTCGACACCGGGGATGGTGGAGGCGACGGCCCGGATGGCGACGGCGAGGACGCGCCACCGGCGTGCGGGTGCGCGACCGGCACGGGCGGCTGGGCGTGGGTGGCGCTGCTGCCGTGGCTGGTGAGGCGGCGGCGGCGTCCCTCGGCGAACGCGGCGGCGTAGCGGGGAGGACAGGATACCCACGCCCCCATGGCACGCGCGCCCGACGGCTCACGTCGCGCCCACGCCATCGCCCGCCCGGGCCCGAGGACGCCATGCTCCCGCTCGCCCTCGCGGCCGCCCTGTCGCCAGCCCACGCAGCGGACCAGATCCTCCACGTCCACGACGTGCCCACGGACGGTGCCAGCGGATGGGCGCTGGTCGGATGGGCGCTCGTGGAGGGCGAGGCGCTCACCCTCACCCGCACCGCGCCCCCCGGGGAGGCGCTCCCCGACGTGGCCACGGCCACGACCACCGCGCCGATCGACCTGTCGGCCGGCGACCCCGCCGTGCTCTCGCTGTCGCTGACGTGGTCGTGGGAGACCGGAGCCGGCGCGCCGACCCACCTCCCCCACGAGGCCTGGATCGACCTGTCGGCCGACGGGGGCCAGGCCTGGACGCCGGTGCTCGCCCTCCCGCCGGACCTGGTCGACGACCGCGTGGACCTCCTGATCCCCGCGGCCTTCCACACCGACGACGTCCTCGTGCGCCTCCGCCACCCCCTCCCGGGCGACGTCCGCGCACCGGTGGTGGCAGCGCTCACCCGCATGGCCGTCGTGGTGCCGGACGTGGTGCCCACCGCGCCGCTCCCCGGCGTGGTGCTCGCGAGCGGCACCGACGTGCAGATCGCCTGGTCGCTGGAGGACCCGGCGCCCGTCACGGCGTGGGCCGTGGAGCGCCTGGGCACGACGGGGTGGGTGTCGGCGGCCACGGGCCTCGGTCCCACCACCCGCACGTGGACTCAGACCGGCGGGGACGCCACGTGCTGCCGCGCCTGGCGGGTGACCGCCACGCGCCCCTCGGGCGACGCCGCCGCCCACGTGGGCCCCGCGGCCTGGTCCGCCCCGGTGGCCTCCTTCGAGCTGGTGTCGCCCGCGAACGGCGCCACCGTGGGGCCCACGCCCCGGCTGTCGTGGCAGGGCACGGGCGGCGGACGCGAGGTCGATCTCTGGGTGGACGGCGCCCCCTGGCTCCTGGGCCTGGTCCCGGTCGGAGACGGCGCCACGGCCTCGCTGGAGGTGCCCCCGCACGCCGCCCTGGCGGAGGGCGCCCACGCCTGGTGGGTGGTCGCCCGGGACGGCGTGGGCGGGAGCGTGCAGTCCACCTCCGCGCGCACCCTCGTGGTGGACGCCACGCCCCCCGGCACGTTCACCCTGCTGCCGCCCTCTCCGAGCGCCGCGTGGGTCTCCGAGCACACCGTGCTGGCCTGGACGGCCTCCAGCGCCCCCGACCTGGCCGGCTACCGGGTGGTCCTCGACGGGGTGCCCTGCCTCACCCTCGACGTCGACACGCTGTCCACCGACCTGGGCACAGCGTGCCGGCTGGACGCGGAGGGGAGCGTCACGCTCGACGTGGAGGCCCTCGACCTCGTCGGCAACGCGCGCCGCGCCACGGACGGCGGCATCGCGGCGACCATCGATCTGAGGGGACCCGGGGAGGTGGGCTTCACCCGCCCCGCGGTGCCGGGGTCCGCCCGGATCCTCGTGGACGGCGTGACCCAGCTCCAGGCGTCGGCGCCCCCCGCCCAGGTGCGCGTGGAGGTGACCGACGACCCCACCTGGTGCCCCGACCGCGGCACCGGCTGC
The DNA here is from genome assembly GCA_020632955.1 of Alphaproteobacteria bacterium. Classification (GTDB taxonomy): domain Bacteria; phylum Myxococcota_A; class UBA796; order UBA796; genus JACKEO01. The sequence continues at coordinate 57,878 of JACKEO010000019.1, read as the reverse complement.
GACGCCGCGCCCTCGTGCGTGCCCTGGTACGGCGGCGCGAAGCCCCCCAACGCCCAGCCGGGCGCCCTCTCCGCCTGCCCCTGGGGCGCGCTGATGGGGGGCTGGTTCCCCGTCGGGCCGGAGCCCGACGTGGTGTGGTGCGCCCGCGACGACCGCGGCGTGCACGACCTCGCGGACGCCGCCGGCGCGGGCACCCTCGGCATCGGGACGAATGCCCAGGGCGGGTGCGACGAGCCCCGCCTCGACGCCCGCGTGCGCTGGTCCGACGACCACCTCCTGCTCGAGGTCGACGGCCTGGACGCCGAGGGCCTGCGGGTGGGGACGACCACGCCCACGTTCCGGTGGACCTCGCCGGCCGACGACCTCTCGGGGTGGTCGGGCGCGCGGGTGCTCGTGGACGGCGCCGTGGTGTGCACCACGGCCGGCGACACCTGCACCGCGTCGTCCCCCCTTGCCTACGGCCGGGCCGAGGGACGCCTCGAGGTGCTCGACGTGGCGGGCAACGTGCGGCCCTCCCCGGAGCGCGTCTTCCTCGTCGACACGGCGCCCCCGAAGACCTTCGTCCTCCTCGACCCCGACGACGGTGCCTGTGGCGCCCTGCTCACCCCCACCCTCTGCTGGCAGCGCCGGTCCGACGAGTTCCTCGGCCTGCTCGACCACTTCGAGCTCTGGGTGGACGACGCGCTCCACACCGACGACATCGCCGTGCCCGTGGAGACGCAGGCCTGCGTGTCGCCCTTCCTGGCCCAGGGCCGTCACACCTGGCACGTGGTGGCGGTGGACACGGTGGGCAACCGCCGCGTGTCCGACCAGGTGCGCACGATCTTCGTGGGCAACGTGCCCGAGACCTGCGACGGCTTCGACTCCGACTGCGACGGCGGCCTGCTCCCGGAGGAGATCGACGGCGACGGCGACGGCGTGTCCCCCTGCATGGGCGACACGGTCGACGACGACGGCACCGTGTTCCCGGGCGCCCCCGAGCTGTGCGACGGCAAGGACAACGACCTGACGGGCGGCGTCCCCGACGACGAGGCCGACGACGACGCCGACGGGTGGCGCGTGTGCCAGGGCGACACCCGCGACGACGACGGCACCATCTTCCCCTTCGCCCCCGAGCTGTGCGACGGCGAGGACAACGATCTGGTGGGGGGCGTCCCCGACGACGAGGCCGACGACGACACCGACGGCTTCCGCATCTGCGAGGGGGACTGCGACGACACGCGGGTGGACGTGAACCCCGACCAGGTCGAGGTGTGCAACGGCCGGGACGACGACTGCGATCCCGGCACGCCGGATCCCTGTCCCGGCGACAGCGGCGACTCCGGGGACAGCGGCGACTCCGGGGACAGCGGCGACTCCGGGGACAGCGGCGACTCCGGGGACAGCGGCGACTCCGGCCAGGGCGGCGACAGCGGGGACTCCGGCGCGCCAGGGGACTCCGGCGGCGACTCGGGCGACGGGGGCGACTCCGGCGGCAGCTCCGGCGGGCCCGGGGGCGAGACGGGCCCCGGGCCGGACACCGGCGACACCCCCGACGTCACCGACACCGTCACGGACTCCGACACCGACACCGCCGAGCCGGTCCCGGCGTGCGGGTGCGCCACGGGCCCCCGGCCGCCGGGCGCGTGGTGGACGGTGCTCGCCCTCGCGTGGGCCGGACGGCGCCGCCGTCGCTGACCGCACCGTGGGTGCCGGGCGACGCCCGCGGGTGGGCAAACAACGCCCGGAGGTGCGCACACAACGCTCGCGGGTGCGCACACAACGCTCCCGGGCGCGTCAACGACGCCCGCGGGTGCGCAAACGACGCCCGCGGGTGCGCAAACGACGCTCGCGGGTGCGGGAGCCTCAGGCCGTCGCCCGCAGGCCCTCGCGCCCTTCTTCGCGGGTCCTCGAAAAAAGTGCTCAAGGCACCCGCGCCCGATCCGTAGAGCAGGGTGTGTCCGCACTCGTGTGCCGCGGACACCGACCGACAGGAACAGGCCGCGCCCCTCGACTTCGTGGGAGGGGTTGGAGGGCGCGGCCTCTGTCCCCCCCGACCCTGTCAGGTCATCCCCCCAGCACTGCGGCCGATCGCTCCCCCCGGCGATCGGCCGCACCCCTTTCTGGGCTCAGCCCCGGGCGGGCAGCGACGGGTCGGCCCACCAGGCCTCGAGGTCGGCGGCCAGCGGGCTGCGCACGTCGATCAGGCCGCCGTCGGGGTGCGGGAGCACCAGGTGGTGGGCGTGCAGCGCGTGGCGTGGCGCGCCCGCGGCGGCCAGCACCTCGGGCGTCAGGCCGTGGTCGAGGTGGGTGAGGAAGACCTCCGGCGGCACGCCGTACAGCAGGTCGCCCAGCAGCGGGAACCCCACGTGGGCCAGGTGCACCCGGATCTGGTGGGTGCGGCCGGTGTGCAGGCGGCACCGCACCAGCGCCAGGTCCGCCGTGGGGTGGTGCGCCACCACCTCGGCGCCGGTGCGCGAGGGCAGCCCGTCGGGCCGCACCGCCATCTGGATGCGGATGGGCCCGTCGGCCCGCCCGATGGGGGCGTCGATCTCCAGCGCGTCCCAGTCCGGCCGGCCCTTCACGATCGCGAGGTACTCCTTGCGACCCTCCCCCGCCTTGAGCCGCGCCTTGAGGAAGGCATTGGCCGCGACGTCCTTGGTGAGGGCCACCACGCCCGAGGTGTCCTTGTCGAGGCGGTGCACCAGGTCCACCGCGAGCTCGGGCCAGCGCGCCCGCGCCAGGCCCACGAGCGCGTAGACGAAGCGGGTGCCCGCGGGGTGCGCCATCAGGCCGGGCGGCTTGTCGACCACCACCACGCGGTCGTCCTCGTGGAGGATGGCCGGGAAGGGCGGCGGGGGCGCCCCGGGCGCGATGCCCTCCACGTACAGGTGCAGCACCTCGCCGGTGCGCACCAGCGCCGACGCCCGGAGCGCACGTCCCGACGGGTCGGTGACCTCCCCGGCCTTGATGGCCCGCGCCAGCTCGGAGCGGGAGCGGTCGCGGAAGCGCAGGGCGAGGAAGCGGTCGAGCCGCATGCCGTCGGCGGCCGCGGGCACCTCGAGCTCGCGGTGACGGGGTGCCTCGTCCTCCATGCCGCCTAGGCCCCGGCGCGCCGCAGGAAGAGGACCCCCGGGGCGTCGGCCGCGGCCTCGGCGAAGGGCTCGGGCGCGTCGGCCCCCGTGGTGGCCCGCAGCACCGCCTCGTCGGGACGCGTGAGCGCCACCGCCAGCAGCAGCTCCAGGCGCTCCGGCACCAGCGCGGCCGCCAGCGCACGCGCCGACGCCACCGTGGCGAACACCACCACCCAGCGGGCACGGTCCAGCTCGCCGCGCACCTCGCGGGCCAGCCCGGCGAGCTTCACCGCGTCGAGCCCCGCCCCCCCGTCGGCCACCCCGAGGAAGACGAAGCGCTCCAGCGCCTCGGGCACGCGCATGAGCGCCAGGCCGAGCACGGAGCTGCCGCCCACGGTGCGCACCTGCCCGTCGCCCAGCTCCTCCGTCACCCGGGCCACCAGCGAGCTGCCGGGGTCGGCGAAGGTGGGGATGCCCTCGTCGAAGCCGAAGAGGGCCACGTCCTCGCCGGCTCGGAGCAGGTCGAGCACGGTCTGCGCGTCGGCCGCCGAGGTGGCCCGCAGCACCGGCCGCGCCTCGTGCAGCACGCGGTGGTCGGCGAGGAGCTGGCGGAGGGGCGCGCTGTCGCCGTCCTCGGTGACGAGCGCCGCCACGCGGCCCAGCACCCGCACCGCCCGCACCGTCAGATCCGTGGCCACGCCCACGTGGCCGGGCACCAGGTGCAGCACACCCGGGCCGGGCGGCGCCTGCGGCACGGGGGCCCGGGGCGGCTCGTCCGGCAGGGGCTCGGTGTCGTGGGCCACCAGCCGACGGACGACGGTGCGCAGGGCGCGGCGGCTGGCCTCGGTGTGCTGCACGCCGGGCGCCACGGTGAGGTCGAAGCGCGCCGAGCGGGCCAGGGCGGCTCCGTCGCCGCGCGGACGCAGGCGCAGCTCGAGGGCCGGCTCGACGAGCCGCACCGTGGCCTGGGCCCGGTCGTCGTCCCAGGCGGCGTGCACGATGGCCACGCCGTGGGGGAGCACGTCGTCGTCGTCGAGCGGCGCCAGCAGTCGCATCAGGTCGGGATCGAGCACCGCAGGCCTCGGCGAGGCGCCGCCGGGCGGCTGCGGAGGAGCCGTCGCGCCACGCGGTGACCTGTACGCTCCGGCGGCGACCCTGTCACCCCGCGGAGGGGTCCTCGGGATCGGGCCAGAAGCCGCGCCAGGCCGCGGGCGCAGGCTCAGGGGGCCGGGAGATCTGGCGCCACACGCCCCACCAGCCCGTGGCCTCGTCCTCGCTGCGCCCCAGCAGGGCGGCGTGCGCGGCGGGCAGCTGGTGGAAGGGGATCGAGGCCCAGCGGTGGTGGGCCTCGTGGAAGCCGTTGTGGTGGTCGAGCCAGTTCGACAGCCAGCCGGTGCGCGTGCGGTTGCCGCTGCGGGTGCGGTAGTGGTCGGCGATCTCCGACCAGTAGAGCAGCGGCGCGAAGACGAGCAGCTGGGGGAGCACCCAGTAGACCAGCGGCCACAGCGGGTGGCCGGCGAGCGCGAAGGCCACGAGCACGCAGGCCCAGGTGCCCGCCACCACCGCGCGGTCCCGTCCTCGCGTGATGCCGACGACCCAGCGCAGGTACGACAGGGCGACGGCGCCCGTGAGCGGACGCCCGAACCAGGCCCACACCACCCGCGGACGCGGCGCCAGCAGCCCGGCCTCCCGGTAGGTCTGCACCACGTGGTCGTCAGGCGCGCCCAGGGTGCGGTGGTGGGCCAGGTGCTCCCGTCGCCAGGCCTCCAGCGTCACGAAGAAGGGCAGGGCGTAGAAGCCCTGCAGGCGGTCGTTCCACGCGCGGGTGCGGAAGAGGTTGTGGTGGGAGGCCTCGTGCAGCAGGCTCTCGCCGATCGCGAACTGCACGCGGCCGATGGCGAGCACCGCCAGCGCCGTGGCCCACCACGCGCCCACGGCCTCCGCGGCCGCGGCGAACCCCAGCACGAGCGCCCAGTCCCGCGCCACCGCCAGCGCGCCGCGCAGATCGCTCCGCACCACGAAGTCCCGCGGCCGAGGCGCCGCCGTCCGCTCGCGGGCGAGCGGCAGGTCCAGGCAGGGGGTGGACATCGGCGGCGGCTAACGGCTCGGGGAGGGCACGCCCACCACCCCCCGCGGGGGCCGGCTCATCCCTCCGGTGGCTCCTCGACGTTGCGCAGGTGGTCGGCCACCGTGGCGAAGCGCTCCAGCAGGTGGCGCGCGAGGCGCGGGTCCTCCACCACCTCGTCCAGCGCGCGCCCCATGCACAGCAGCCACGCGCGGGCCGCGGCGCGGTCGATGGGCAGGTGCATGTGGCGCTGGCGCAGGCGCGGGTGGCCGTACTCCTGCCAGTAGAGCGGCGGGCCGCCCAGCCAGCCCGACAGGAAGGCGGCGAGCTTGTGGCGGTCGCCGGTGAGGTCGTCGTCGTGCAGGGCCCGGATGCCGGCGGCCTCGGGCAGCGTGTCCATGTGGGTGTAGAAGCGGTCCACGAGCCGCACCACCGCCGGGTGGCCGCCCACGAGGTCGTAGAAGGTGGTGTCGTCGGACATGGGCCCGGCCTAACCACGGGACGCTCCGCGACGCGCACCCTGCGTCGATCCCTGGCATGCTCTGCGCATGTCGGTGCTCCTCCGCCCCCTCCTGGCCCTGCTGCTCCTCGCGGTGCTGTTCGCGGGCGTGGAGCGCGTGGCGCCGGTGCTCGGCCGGCGCCGCACCTGGTGGGAGGCGCGCCGCGACGCGGCCTGGTTCCTGCTCGACGCCGGCGTGCGCGGCCTCGCGCGCGGCCTGACCGTGCTGCTGCTCCTCGCCGTGGCCCTGCTGCTCGGCTGGGAGCTGACGGAGGCCTCCTTCCGCGGCTTCGGCCCGCTGGGATCGCAGCCCCGCGCCGTGCAGGCCGTGGAGATCCTCGTGCTGTCGGACGGCCTCGGCTACCTGCTGCACCGCGCCTTCCACACCGTGCCGTGGCTGTGGCGCATCCACGCCGTGCACCACGCCTCCACCCACCTCGACTGGCTGGCGGCGGCGCGTGCCCACCCGCTGAACGCGCTGCTCACCCGGCCGCTCCAGGCCGTGCCGCTGGTGCTGCTGGGCTTCGACCCCACCTCGGTGGCGGTGGTGGTGCCGCTCCTGGGGGTGTGGGCGATCGCCCTGCACGCCGACGTGCGCTGGCGCCTCGGCCCGCTGCGCCACGTGCTCGCGTCCCCCGCCTTCCACCGCTGGCACCACGCTCCCGAGCCCGGCCTGCGCAACCTCGCGGGCCTGCTGCCGGTGTGGGATCTGCTCGGCGGCACCTTCCACCTCCCGGAGGAGGACGCGCTCCGCAGCGGGCTGGACGACCTCGAGGTGCCCGACGGGATCCTGGCGCAGCTCCGCTTCCCCTTCCGCGCGGGCTGACCCCGGTCCCGTGTGGCAGGCTCCTTGCACGCCCGTCCCACCCCACAGGCTCCCCGACGCGGGAGGAGGTCGGTCATGCGCATCCCCGGGAAGGTCTTCCTCGTCACGGGCGGCGGCAACGGCATCGGACGCGAGGTGGTGCTCGCGCTGCTCGCCCAGGGTGCGCGGGTGGCGGCCGTCGACCTCAGCGCGGCAGGCCTCGAGGCCACCGCGAAGCTCGCCGGCGACGTCGGGGAGCGCCTGTCCTCCCACGTGGTGGACGTCACCGACCGGGCCGCGGTGGACGCCCTGCCGGCCGCGGTGATCGCCGCCCACGGCGCCCTCGACGGCTGCCTGCTCGTGGCGGGCATCATCCAGCCCTTCGTGCCCATCGCCGACCTCGACGAGGCCGCCATCGACAGGGTGATGGCGGTGAACTTCCACGGACCCCTGCACCTCACCAAGGTGCTGCTCCCCCACCTGCTGCAGCGCCCCGAGGCCCACCTGGTGGCGATCTCCAGCATGGGCGGCTTCGTGCCCGTGCCCGGCCAGACGGCCTACGGCGCCTCCAAGGCCGCGCTCAAGCTGCTCTTCGAGGGCCTGCACTCCGAGCTCACCGACACGCCGGTGCGCGTGAGCATCGTCTTCCCCGGCGCGGTGGGCACCGACATCGCGGTGAACTCGAAGGCGATGAGCGCCGCCGACATGGAGAAGGCCTCGGCGGGCTCGAACTTCCCGATGCTCACGCCGGCCGAGGCCGCGCGGCAGATCCTCCGCGGCATGGAGCGCGACCGCTACCACGTGCTCGTGGGCAAGGACGCGCGCCTCATGGACGCGCTGGTACGGATCGCGCCCGAGCGGGCGGCGCGGATGATCTGGAAGCAGATGCAGGGGCTGCTGAAGGGCTAGGTCCCAGGACTCCCCCACCGTGGAGCACCGATGATCGACCTGCCGCCCCGCGTGCGCACCGCGCTGCTGCCGTGCTGCCTCGCCGCGTGCAGTCCCGGCGGCGACAAGGACGCCACGCTGGTGCTCCGCGACACCGACACCGCGCAGCGCGACGGCCCGGACGACACCGGCGACGACACCGACCCGCCCGACACCGACGTGGTCGACACCGATCCGGTGCCCCCGCCGCCCGCGCCCGTGCTGATCGTGATCGACAACTCCGCCTCGATGGCCGACGCCTCCACCCTTGTGGCCGCCGGCGTGGGGCAGCTGATGAGCGCCGCCGGCCCGGCCATCGCCAGGGTGGGCGTGACCACGCTCGACATCGCCCGCGACGCGGGCGCCCTCGCCGGCGGATCGGCCGTGGCTCCCGGGGCGGGCGCCGCCAGCGCACTCGACGCACGCATCCGCTGCGACGCGGCCTGCGCGGTGAACGACACCCGCCCCTGCGCCGGTGGCGGGGTGCCGAGCGCGGACCAGTGCGCGGACGCGCTCACCAGCGCCGCAGAGGAGCCCCTCGAAGCGGTCTTCCTCACCCTCTGCCGCGCGGTCGACCGCCCCCCGGCCGCCTGCTTCGACCGCTTCTGGCTCGACCAGGGCTCGGGCCGCTGGGTGTCGAGCGATCCCGGCAGCGGCATCTCGGCCGGCCTCGTGGGCAGCGACACCGGCACGGCCGCCGACTGGCTCGGCACCGCCACCCGCGTGCACGTGGTGGTGGTGACCGACGAGGGCGACCAGTCCCGGCGCCTGGCCTCCCGGCAGCCCGACGTCGCGCCCTACGCCGCCCTGTTCGACGACCTCGGCGTCGACGTGGTGTGGCACCTCCTCGGCCCCACGCCCGCGGCGTGCGCGCCGATCGCCGCCGACTGGGGCGTGCAGCGCCTGCAGGCCATGGTCACGGCGTCGGGAGGCACCTGGCATGACCTGTTCGCCGGGGAACCCGGGTGCGAGGACGCTGATGTCGGGACGGCGCTGGCGGAGATCGGGGCGGCGATCGCGGGGGGGTAGGACCCTCCACCCCTCACCCGCCCAGGATTCCCATCGGACCCGTGGACAGCGGCAGCGACGCCACCGGCACGCCGGCCGTCTGCAGCAGCTCCAGGCGCAGGTCCATCAGCGGTCGATCCCCCACGTGGACGTGCCGATCCCCCACGGTGGGTCCCCCCACCACCAGCGCGGGCAGGTTGGTGAAGTCGTGGGTGTCGCCGTCGTTCCGCGCACGGCGATGCCGAGGACGACGATCACCAGCAGGGCCTAGGCGCCGGCCTTGCCCTGTCGCTGGACCACGCCCCGGGCGCGCATCTGACCACCGGCGGCCAAGGGCTGATCGAAGATGGCCCAGAGGAGGCCGAGGGAAGGACGTCCCCGCCCCGGCCGGTCGGGTCCAGGGGCCCGATCAGCCCAACAGATCCACCCCACTCCTCTCCAGCGCCTGCACCACCTCATGCCGCCTCACGATCCCCTTCCGCCCGCCGACCCACCGCCCGAGCAGACCCTTGGGCTCCGAGAGGACCGCCACCACGGTCCGGCGCTCCGGGAGCGCCTCGGCGAGGTCGCCCACGGCGTCCTCGTCAGGCCCCATCACGATCCACCGGTCGTCCGCGCACTCGACCACTACCGCCTCGCCGTCACGCCGGACCTCCAGCACCGTGAGTCCCGTGGACTTCGCGTACGCCTCCGCCACCCGCCCCAGCTCCACCAGACGGAGCACAGCGTCGACCCCGCCGATCTCCACCGGCGCCTCCTCGAGATCGCGTGTGAAGTCCTCGATCCCGATCTCGAGGTTCGCCGACGGTCGCACGAAGTCGTGTCGCAGCGTCTCCTTGCTCGCCAGCAGCTGCGCCAGCGTCTGCTCCACCGTCGTGAACGCCTCGTCGTGCACGATCGGCAGGTACACGTGGACGTCCCGCGTCTGCCCGATGCGATAGGCCCGATCGGTGGCCTGGGCCTCGATCGCGGGATTCCACTCCCGCGTGTAGTGGATGACGTGGTTCGCCGCAGTGATGTTGAGCCCAACTCCGCACGCTCGCGCGGCGAGCACGAGCACGTCGAATCCGGAGCCACGGGAGAAGCGGTCGACGATCGCCTGCCGCTGGGCCGAGGGCACCGACCCGTTCAGCACGGCGACACGTAGGCCAAACCGGTCGTACAGCACGTCGGCGAGCAGATCCTGCAGCGCCAGCCACCGGGCGAAGACGATCGCCTTCTCGCCCCTCGCACGCACCTGCTCCAGGATCGACACGGTCTGGGCGAGCTTGGGACACACGACCACTGGGTCCACTCGACCGCGCTGGCCCGGCGCGAGCAGCAATGGGTGGCTGCACACCTGCATCAGCCGCTGGATCGTGCCCAGCACCTCGCCCCGCGTGCCCGCCGCCAGCCCCTGACGGATGCGCAGGTACAGGAGCCGCTGCATCTCACCCAGCTCCACCGGGATCTCGTGACGGTGAATGGCGGGCAGGTCCTTCGCCACGTCCTCCTTCATGCGGCGCAGGATGATCGGGTCGATGCGCGCCATCAGCTCCTGCGCCGCCGCCTCGCGCGCGCTGTCATCGTCGAGCACGGCCTTGGACGCGTAGCGCTCGCGAAAGGCCGACAATGACCCCAACAGACCGGGCTGGAAGAAGTCGGTGATCGACCACAGCTCGTCGAGCGAGTTCTCGACCGGCGTTCCCGTAACCGCCAGCCTCATCTCCGCCTTCATCGCCTTGACTGCGTGGGACATGCGGGTGCTGGGGTTCTTGATCTTCTGCGCCTCGTCGCAGACCACGAGCCTCCAGGCGATTCGACCGAGCTCGAGGTCGCGGCGCGCCAGCATCTCGTAGGAGGTCAGCACCAGGTCGGCCTCCGCCAACGCGGCTTCTCCCCCCCGCGGGCCGTCGCGGAGCAGCGCCACGCGGCGGATCGCGGCGGGCACGAATCGTTCGGCCTCACGCACCCAGTTGTCGAGCAGCGCAGTGGGCGCGACCACGAGCGACGGTCGGAGCCTTCCCTCGTCGGCGAGCTGCCCCATCAGGCACAGCACCTGGAGCGTCTTGCCCAGCCCCATGTCGTCCGCGACCAGCCCGCCGGAGATCGGGGCCGATCGCGCGTCGCGCCACCAGGCGAGCTTGGCGAAGCCCTCCTGCTGGTGGGGCCGCAGCTGCACGGCCGCGGCGAGCGAGGTCGGGCGAGCCACCGACCACTTCGCCGGCACGAGTGGCAATCCGTCGGGCGAGGTGCCGTGTTCGAGGGCGTCCACGTTCTCCTTGATCTGCAGTACCGCGTCCTCGAGTCCGGGCGGTCGCGGGTCCGGAACCGTCTCGACCGGCCGCCAGGTCTGCAGCGCCATCGCGACCTCGGGATCGGCGCGCACGAGGTGGCCTTCAATCTCCGCGAAGGTTTCCCCTCGCTCGATCGCCGATTGCATCGACGCGCGGGCCGCTTCCACCGTCACTTCATCCCCCAGGTCCACGATGACCGGGGCGGCTTCGGGCCTCGCGTCGTCACGCAGCTCGAGGGTCAGTCGCCCGTCGACCCCGCTCAACCAATCTCGCTCGCCGACACTCCCGCGCGCGAGACTCACCGAGGCGCGGTACCGGGGCGGACCGATCGCGACCACGCGGTCGCTGTAGGCCGACAGATCGAAGTGGCTCTCCGGGAACACCCGCTCGGGCGCCTCCAAGAGCTCCGCCGCCTCCCGCCGGTCGTAGCGCCGCTTGCGGGTGGTCTGCAGCATCGCCTCGCGAGCCTCGTCGGTGACGACGACGCGACGGCGGCCCCCGTTGGGCTGCCGAACCGTGTGGGACCGCCGAACGCCCACTGCGGGACCGGCCACCTCCAGCAGGCGGTCCATCTCGTCGACCGATACGCCATCGCCCTCCAGGTCGACGCGGATGCCGTCGCCCTCAGGCACGAACACCGGACGGATCCGCTCGACGAGCACGGCGTCCTCGTCGGCGAGGTAGGGCGTGAGCGACGCTCCCGCCCGCGACGCGAGCTTCTTCGTCCGAGCCCACCAGAGCTGATGGGCCTCCCTCCCCTCGGGCAGCGGCTTGTCGACCGTGGTCAGCAGGGTCCACGCGTCGCTGTGCAGCAGGTACGGTCGTCCGTGGGCATCCTCGACCCATGGGCCCCGCCCCTTGGCCAGCGTCAGCTCTCCGCCACGGGGATGGCGGACCTCCACGGTCACGCGGAAGGTGGGGTCCTCGACGCCTCCGTGGTTCATCAGGCGGACATGCGGCCTGATGGTCGGGGGCACCCCCAGACGCGCTTCCAGCAGCGCCCGCAAGTCGCGGTCGTCGTCCTCGACCTCGGCCTCGGCCTCGGCCAGCCACCGGACGAGTGCGTCCCACGGAATCGGGTCGCCCGCGGCCGTACCCGTCGCCAGCCTCAGCTGGACGTCGAGGCGCGCCGCATCCTCCCGTCCGCCCGGATCCACCACCAGACCGCGCTCGGTCGGCTGTACCCGCGGGGTCATGGCCGCGCTCGAAGGCCGGTGACCTGCCCGATCTGGAGGTCGGCGTTCCTCTGCCACCCCGCGTTGTGGATGATGCGGAACATCGCGAGGCCCTTGTGCTTCAGCTCCTCCGGCCGGCGCGGCCGTCGTGCCCGCACCTGCGGCCATGCCCGCTCGTCATAGGCGTACGCTGCATTCCCCACGTCCCCGAACTCGACCACGCAGAGCCTCCCCACCTGCACCATGAACGCGTTCGCCTCGCGGAAGTGCTCGGTGTCCGTGATGTGCGAGATCCATCGGCGCCAGTACACGAGGCGGTCCCGATCACCTCGGAGCCGCCCAAAGAACGTCTCGATCGACTCCGAGATCCAGAGCCAGCGCGCCAGCTCGAGGGTCCGCCTCGCATGCGCCTGCCATCGGCGCTGCTGGAGCGCTTCGCGGGGCCACCCGTCGTATCGCTCGCGCAACGCGTGCAGCATGCGGGTGCCCGGCGCAGCGGGCGGCAGCTGCCCAGGCCCCGCCGCCCCCATGGCGACCTCGTCGAGCGTGGCGTCGGCCAGCGCCCGCACCAGTCCCGCGGGAGCCTCTGGTCGCTTCACGAACGCCTCGTGCGCCTCCAGATGGCGCCGGAGAGCGCGCCGATCCACCACCGAAAGCCAGGACTCTCCCACCCGCTCGGCGAGCGGCGTGGCCGGGTCGAGCTCCAGGGCATCGAACAGCCCCGGGAGGGAGGCGTCTCGAGCCGATGGCGAGATCGAGAGCGTACGCGTGAGGTCGACCACGTCGTGCCACGCGGACTGCGGTGCCGACGCGAACCAGAGAGGCCCCCGGAGCGAACGCCGTTCCGCGCGCGCCCGAACCGCAGCCAGCGCCCGCCACTCGTCGGGCCGGAAGGCCACCAAGGTGGCCAGCTGGCGGTCGGTGAGTCGAGAGGCTTCGCTGATCAACACCCGCAAGGCGAGAGGACCCACGGAGCGGTCGGAGATCAGGTAGACGCAGCCACGCACCTCGCGACGCGCCAGCCGCGATGGGTCGAGTCGGGTTCCCTCCGTCGCCAAACGACGCGCGAGGGCATCGAGGCCTTCAGGCGCTGCGTCGACCCGAGAAGCGGCAAACGCCTCAGCCCGCCTCCGTGCTTCGAGGAGCGCCCGCGGGCGCACCTCCACCTTCGTCGCGGCGCGCGGGAACCCGAAGGTCATCGGGTCTCCACCGATGCGCCGCCGAGCTCGGCCACGCGCTCTGCGAGCGCCTGGAGACGCTGCAAGATGGCCCGATCATCCAACCGGAACGAGAAGCTCACCCGACGGCTCCTCCGGTACAGCGCCTCCGCGTCGTCTCGCGTGTACACGCAGGGCGGATCGTCGAAGAAGCGCTCCGGCGTCAGCTTCTCGTCGATGCCTCCCGGTGCGGCACAGTACGCCTCCATCCATGCCCGGCCCGAGGTGTGCACCAGCGCGAGCAGGGGGCGCCACGGGTAGCGGACGTCGGTGATCGCCATCGGGTCCTCGGCGCGCCCCGCATCCTCTTCGTAGAACGACTGGATCGCGTCGACGATGGCCTTGGATCGGTCCTGGGCGAGCCGGAGGTTCCCGTCCTTCCAGCTGCGGGCCCCGGTGCCATTGAACGCCCCCCACGACCAGGAAGGCTCCCCCGACGCCAGGGTGATCGGATCGGTGTGGCCACTGATCTCGATGGCATCCAGGAAGTCGGGCACCTTGGCCTGTCCGGGTTCGCACGTGGGCGTCGGATCGGTCTCGGTCCGAACGCACATCATCTGCGTGTACAACGCCCGATAGAACGCCCGCAGGTGCGGACGGGCACGAGGATCGAGGTCGGCCCCGCCCTGCCGGAACCAGGCGATCTCCGTGGTGTCGAGTCGCACCTCCACCATCTGGTCTTCTGGGACGTACACGAAGACGTCGTTGCGGATCTCGGACGACGCCCGGATCACGCGGTTCGCCTCCCGACTCGCCGACTCCAGACGCTGGGCGAGCACGTTGCGCTGACCGAGGAGCTTCTCGATCTCCTCCTGGACCTCCTGCACCTCCTCCTTGTCGGTCTCGAGCTCCTGGCGTGCCTTGGCCTGCTGGTTCATCGTGATCGCTACGAGCAGGATGAAGATCAGCAGCAGGCCGGTGGCCAGATCGCTGTAGGAGATCCAGAACGCCGCGTCCTGCCTGCGCGAAGCCGCCATGGCGCGTCAGCCGTGCGCACGCGGCAGTCGATCGACTGCCTCGGCGAAGCTGTCGTTGAACTCGATCACCTGGTCCCGCAGACCGCTGTAGGCCTTGCCCAGATGGTCGACCGCCCGCGCGAGTTCCGCGTCGAACAACTCCAGGTTCCCGCGGATCTGCTCGGGGAACTGGGCAGCGAAGTGTGTCATCCCGTCGACCAGCTCGTGGTTGAGTCGGTCGAACTCGGCGGTGATCGTCTCCCAGGCCTGCAGCCTGGCGGCCATGGCCTGATGCATCTGCTGCACGGCCGACAGCGTGTTGGCGCTTGCTTCCTGCTGGGTCGCCGTGACATGTCGCGTCGCATCGAGCTGCGCCGCCAGCGCCTGACTGGTGGCGGACAGGCGCGCACCCGTGGCCTCGATGCGTTCGGACACCCCCTTCGCCGACGCCAGCACTTGGTTGACCCGCTCCACCAGCTCGTGCTGGCTCCTCGTGCTCGCCTCCAGGCGAAGCGTGGTCTCCACCAGCTGCTCCGCGCTGTCCGACCACAGCTCCGTGACGTTCGCCTGGGTCGCCGCGAAGCCGGTGAGTGCCTGCCCCGCCTGGATCATCGGCTCGCCGAGGGCATCGTTCATCTGCGCCTTGAATCGCTCCACGAGCACCGACACCCCCTCGACCTGCCGCTCTGCGCTTCCCTCCGCCAGCTTGATCGTGGCGTCCTTCATCTCGGAGGTGTGGCGCTCCAGCATCTGGAACGTGGGCGCGAGGTGCGTGGCGACCGCTTGGTTCAGCGCCCGCTCCAATGCTTCCGACAGGTCGGTCTTCAACGTCTGCAGCGCCCCGGTGGCCTGCTCCTGCTGGGCGACCAGCCGCTCGAGGAGCTGCTGCGGCGTACGTCGCTCGACGGCACGGTCGAGATCGAGAATCAGGTCGGTGAGCGCATCGTCGGCGATGGCGTCCACCTGCCTGCCGACCACTGTGACCACGATCGAGAGGAACAACCCGAAGAGGGAGGACACGAACGAGATCCCGAGCCCTCCCATGAGGGCCTCGATGTCGAGGGGCATGTTCGGGTCGTTGGTCTGTGCACCGATCAGACCGACGACGATGCCCACGAAGGTGCCGAGGATGCCGATCGACGTGAGCAGCCCGGGCGCCACGTCCTGCACCGAGGGCGGCAGCAACGGCGTGCGATTGCCCGTGCGCGACAGCTCCTCACGACACCGATCGACGCGGAAGAAGTCGGCAGCCTGGAAGGCGTTGAACAACACGCCTTCCGGCTGCGAGACGTGCGTGGACTCGGCGAACTCTCGAACCTGGGTGGCGAGGTGGTCGAAGCGACGGTCGTCGAGTGCTCGGGCGAAGGCGTGCAGTGGCTCCTTGGACGTCCAGGCGCCCTTCTCCCGGCTCTTCCCGAGGTGCTCGTGCACCAGATCGCGCAGGAGTCTCGAGCGGTTCTTCACCCCGGTCTCCGCGACGACGACCGCCGCCGCGAACGCCAACGAGGCGACGATGAACAGCATCGGCAACGGCGCGGAGACCACGTCCATCAACCGCACCCAGAATGCCGTGTCGATCCACGACGTCACACGAGCCCCCTATCGGCGGTGCCCCTGGGTACATCCGCATCGCCGGCTCCGGTATGCGCTGGCCCCCCGAGCGTCCAGCGTCGCGCAGGCGGGCCGAGCACCGCACGCTGTGGTCGGACGGGAAAGAGGCGACCCAGGCGAGCACGGACCGTGCATTGCGCCCAGAGGCCCGATGCTGCTTTCCCGCTCCGTCACCCAGCCCACGCCCCGCGCCTCGGTCACGTCGCGGTCCCGCCCCCCGAGTGGCTTTGCGCCCCTGAGCCCGACCACGGGTAGGAAGACACCACGATGCTGGTCGCCTGCCCGCGGTGAGCCCACCACCCGCGTGGCGCCCTCCTGTCGCCAGCCACCGAGCTCGGCCGAGCCCACCACCATCCACAGCACGGTGATCGACGGGAGGCGGCACCGAACGCGTCCGCCGACGCGGAACAGGCCAAGGCGCGAGGACGCAGCGTGGCGCATCCGTCCTTCTACGGAGGACGGATCTCGCGTCATCGGTCCCTGGACGACGACCAGGGTGTGCGATGTCGCGCGAGGCCCTCTCGCTCCTCGTGGCCGGGTTCGAGGAGCGCCCGCTCCCCCGTCGGACGCCCCGGCTCGCCCCGCTACCGGCTCCACGACAGCGTCACGCCGATCCCCTCGTGGTCCGACAGCGCCTCGCCCGTCTCGTCCACGAGCTGCTCCTGCACGGCCCAGTCCTCCACCTGCAGCGACATGCTGGTGCCGTCGCGCACCCACACCATGTCGATCCGCTCGGGCTCGGGGCAGTCCACCTCGTCGCAGGCATTCCGCAGCCCGGCGTCCACGTAGCGGTCGAGCTGGACGACGTCGGGCGGGTCGCGCCGGGAGAGGTTGAAGTCGCCGGTGAAGACGACGGCGTGGTTCTCGGGCAGCGCGGCGAGCAGCGCGAGCACCTGGTCCACCTGACCCTCCCGCACCTCCTCGTCGGTGGACCCCCCGCCCGCCTCGTGGTGGGTGTTGAGCCAGGTGAGCCGCGCGTCGCCCCCCAGGTCGAGCGTGAGCACCTGCAGGCCCTTCGACGCGAGGCAGTCCGACGCCGCGTCCACCAGCCCGTGGCAGGCCTCGTAGAAGACCTCCTCGTAGTCCACCTCCGTGCCGAGGCGCGTGAGCTGGGCGAGGCCCGAGCCGTAGGCCCGCTCGGGGGCGACGCGCGCGTCGAACCAGTGGCGGACCGGGTGATCGGCCTCGCCGACGAGGGTGGCGTGCTGCGCGGCGTCGAAGTCCTCCTGGAGGCCCACCAGGTCGAAGGGCGCCAGCAGCGGGGCGATGCGGGCCATGCGCTCGCCGATCGGGAGCGTGTGGTCCCCGGCCGTGATCATGTCCGGCAGCCCGTGCACGTTGTAGGTGAGCACCGTGAACGGCTCGGGCTCGGGCAAGGCCTCGGTGGGCTCCTGTCCGCAGGCCGCGAGGAGGAGGAGGGGGAGGAGGGGACGCATGCAGGCTCCGGCCGCGACGTGCGTGTCGCGAGACCCGGGTGTCCTTGCCTCGGTACGTCACCTGTTCGCCACCTGTTCGTCACGTTCGAGACCCCGGCATCCCGGTGACGCCCAGGGTGCTCGGGACCCTCGCCTCGCCGAAGCCCGGCACGCCCACCCTCCGCGGGGGACGCAGGGGTGGGAAGGCCGTCCTGGACGACCCGGGATCGCGCAGACGCGTCTCACCGGCGCCCGGTGACCAGAGGACCCGGCAGACCCCCTCCCTCGCCCCGAAGTACCCGGATGAAACCCTCATCCACATGCGCGTGGCTAGCCACGAGACGGGGGAGTCCTGCCAGGGGGGCGGGGCCGACACGTCGCGAGCCGATCCTCTGGTAGGCTCGCGCATTCTCATCACAGGGGATCGTCCATGCGTCCAGCGCTGCTCGCGCCGCTGCTCCTGCTGTCCGGCTGCCTCCTCGGCGTCGACCCGTACAAGGGCGCCTTCACGCCGCGGGTCGAGGAGATCCGACTGGTGGAGCCCTCCGTCCCGGCCGAGGACGGGCAGATCTACGCCCGGGAGGGAACCGAGGTCGTCGTCGACATCGTCACCACCTACCCCATCGTGGTGGGTGACACGGGCGGGGAGGGTGGAACGGGCGACGGCCCCAGGGGCCCGGTGACGCAGATCCTGCTGGAGGGCGCGACCGAGCCCTTCGAGGTGGTGGAGCAGCTCGACGAGACGACCTGGCGCTTCCGCAAGGTGCTGACGAAGGACGACGGAAACGGGCCCAAGACCATCCGCGCCACCGTGGTCAACGACTTCGACCAGGCGGCGACCGACGCCAGCGACGTGCTGCTGATCGCCGACTTCCAGGCGCCCACCGCCGCCTGCGTGCTCTCGCCCCGCGTCGCGAACACGGTCAACACCCCCACCCTCGTCGTCACCCTCTCGGAGCCCCTCCAGGGCGGCCTGCCCGTGGTGACGCCGAGCACGCCCGACATCCTGATCGACCCGAACCCCCGCGTGGTGGAAGGCCAGATCGTGTACGAGCTCGCCGGGGCGCTCGGCGCCAACGTCGAGGACTACGTCCTCACGGTCACGGGCACCGATCTCGCCGGCAACCCGCAGCAGGGCGACTCGATGTGCGAGGCGCTCGACCGGACGGGCACCGTGCTGGCCCGCGTGCCCCAGATCGTGCCCGGACAGGACGTGCGCGTCGCCGCCACGCCCTCGGTCGCGGTGGAGGAGCCGGTCGACGGCCTGCCCACGCTGGTGCCACGCGCGCGGGTCGGCGCGGTGGTCACGGTCGAGATCCCCACGGTGGACCCGATCGTCCCCGAGCGCAGCACGGTGTCGCTGTCGGGCCTGGAGCTGACCCATGTGGAGGGGATCACCTGGAGCCACACCCTCACGGGCAACGAGGGCGAGGGCCTCAAGACGCTGGACGTGTGGCTGGTGGACGCCGCCGAGAACACCACGCGGCTCCCCTCCCGCAAGGGCGTGCTGCGCTTCGACTTCACGCCGCCCGCGGCCGACTGCGTGCTCCAGCCCAAGGGCGCGAACGCCGACCAGCAGGTCCGTTTCGACGTCTTCGCCTCCGAGGCCCTGGACGTGGGCGTGCCCGCGGTCACGGCCGACCACCCGAACGTCGTGGTGGAGCACGACACCTCGGTGGGCACCCAGCACAGCTTCCTGGTGCGCCTGAAGGAGCCAGGGAACGCCGACTACGTCCTCACGGTCGAGGGCAACGACGTGGCGGGCAACCCGCCCCTGGGACCGCTGTGCGACGCGAGCGAGCGCACCGGCACCATCCGCGGCATCCCGCCCATGGTGGCGGGTCCGCCGGTGATCACCACGAGCCCCTCCGTCGAGGTCGACGAGGACGGCACGGTGGTGCCGCGCGTGCGCGTGGGTGCCCGCATCACCGTGGACATCCCCACCGTCGACACCATCGCGCCCACGGCGTCCCAGATCACCCTGTCGGGCACGCCGCTGTCCTGGAACGCCGCGGAGGGGGTGTTCGAGGTGGTGCTGCTCGGCGGCGAGGGCGATGGCCTGAAGACCCTCGACGCCCGCCTCGTGGACCCCGCGGGCAACGAGACCCGCGCGGCCTGGCCGGGCGTGGTGCGCTTCGACTTCACGCCCCCCTTCGCCGACTGCGTGCTCGCGCCCGACCTCGCCCGCGGGGCCGACACCGTGAGCTTCCAGGTGTTCGCCTCGGAGGAGCTGGTCGCCTTCCCGGGGGCCACACCGGGCGGCCCCCCGCTGGTCACCGTGGACGACCCGCGCATCGACGTCCTGGTGCCGCCGGACGGCGTCGTCGGCACCCAGCACGCCTTCGGGCTGCGGCTGCGCGAGACGGTCGACATCGACCTCTACACGGTCACGGTCACCGCCACGGATCTCGTGGGGAACCCCCAGCCGGGCGACAGCCTCTGCGCCCTGGAGGATCGGCAGGGCGCCATCCTCGGCATCCCGCCCGACCTGTCCTCGGCCCCCGAGCTGCTCGTCTCGCCCTCGATCCGGGTGGCCGACGGCGACCCCCTCCTGGACGCGCTGCCCCACGCGCGCGACGGCGCCGAGCTCACGCTCACGCTGCGGACGAAGGCCGAGCTCGACACCGCCGAGACCGTGATCACGCTGGGCGACATCGAGCTGCTCTGGTCCGGCCCCCTCGAGCCGCTGGTCTACCAGTGGACCGCTTCCCTCGACGAGGCGGCCGGCGACGGTGTGAAGCTGCTGGACGCACGCCTGGTGGACCTCGCCGGCAACCGCACCCGCATCCGGTCGGGTGAGCTGCCCGCGCCCGTGGGCGTCGTGGCCGACTTCACCCCTCCGCGGGCCACCTGCGTCATCGACCCCGATCCCGCGAACGCCGCCCAGGCCGCCGCGGGCGTCACCCTCGAGGTCTTCCCGACCGAGCCGCTGGACACCGCGAGCCTCGTGGTCACCGACGAAGAGCCCCTGGTGGAGGTGCTCCCCCGCACCACGATGGACGGCAGCCTCCAGTACGACCTCGTCCTGGGTGCACCGGCCGACCTGGACGTGCTCGTCACGCTGACGGCCACCGACCGTGTGGGCAACGCCCACGAGGGCGAGAGCCTCTGCGACGAGGCCTCGCGCACCGGGCACTTCCGCACGATCGCTCCGGCGATCCTGGACGACGAGGTGGTCTTCGAGGCCTCGCCGTCGGTGCCGCGACCGGATCCGGCCCGCCCGGGCGTCACCGTCCCGTGGGTGCGCACCGGCGCCGTGCTCACCGCCACCTTCGCAGTGGAGGCCGAGCTCGACGTGGACGAGACATCCGTGTCGCTCGGCGGGCTCGAGCTCGACCCGCAGGACGAGACCGGCACCGTGTGGAGCGTGGTGCTCGACGGCAACGAAGGCGACGGCCTGAAGGACCTCGACCTGCGCCTCGTGGACCCCTGGGGCAACGTCACGCGGGAGCGCCGGGAGGGCGTGGTCCGGTTCGACTTCACCCCGCCGGCTGCCGACTGCGCGCTGCTGCCACCGCTGGCGAACGCCATGCAGCCGGTCACCTTCGACGTGTTCGCCACCGAGACGCTGGCGGGTCCGCCCGTGGTGACCTCCTCCGACGACCGGATGGGACTGCCGTACCAGGGGTCGGCGGGCAACCAGCATCGCTTCTCGGTGATCGGCGTGCCGGGAGACAACCTCCGGTACACGCTCACCGCCACCGCCACCGACCTCGTGGGCAATGCGCAGGAGGGCCCGAGCCTCTGCTCCGACGAGCAGCGCACCGGCGAGATCATCGGGCGCGGCCCGGCCCTGCGGGAGGGCGAGGACGTCGTCATCACGGCGACGCCCTCGGTGGACGTGGACGGCACGCCGTGGGTGCGCGCCGGTGCCCACGTCACCGTGTCCTTCCCGGTGGTGGAGGCGCTCGACCCCGAGACCACGGTGGTCACCCTGTCGGGCCTCGAGCTCCTCTGGGAGAACGGCACCACCTGGGGAGCCACGCTGACGGGCTTCGAGGGCGATGGCCCGAAGACGCTCGACGCCAGGCTGCGCGACGTCGCCGGCAACGAGCTCCGGGTGCAGCGCGGCGACGTGGTGCGCTTCGACTTCACCGCCCCCGTGGCCGAGTGCGTGCTGTTCCCCCAGGCGGCCAAGGCCGACGACGAGGTCGTGCTCCAGGTCTTCGCGTCGGAGCCGCTGGCCGGCGAGGACGGTCCCACCGTCACGCCGCTCGAGCCGGGCATCGACACCCGGCTGCTCGCGGCTGCCGGCTCCCAGTACGACGTCGCGATCGACCTGCCCGCGGGCACGGACCTGCCGGTCTACACCGTGCTCGTCACGGGCACCGACCTCGTGGGCAACCCCCAGGCCGGCGACAGCCTCTGCGAGCTCGCCGACCGCATGGGATCCTACCGCGGCATCCCCCCCGCGCTCGACCCCGGGGGGCCGATCCTCACGGTGGAGCCACCCGCCTACGAGCAGCCCCTGGGCGTTCCGTGGGTGCGCACGGGCGCGCTGGTCATGGTGGACGTGCCCACCCTGGCACCGATCGACGAGGACGCCACCCAGGTCACGCTGTCGGGGCTCGTGCTCGACCCGGTGGGCGGCCAGCGGTGGGTCACCACGCTCACCGGTGGGGAGGGCGACGGACTGAAGGACCTGCGCCTGCAGCTGGTGGACGACGCCGGCAACCTCACCCCCGAGGGACGCAACGGCGTGATCCGCTTCGACTTCACGCCACCCGTGGCCGACTGCGCCCTGCAGCCGGTCTCGGCCAACGGCGACCAGCAGGTCACGTTCGACGTCTTCGCCTCGGAGGCGCTGGCCACCGAACCCACGGTCACCTCCGACGAGAGCGGCGTGGTGCCGCTCTTCCAGGCCACCACCGGGAGCCAGCACCGCTACCGGGTGATGGGCACCGAGGGCGAGAACCTGGCCTACCGCCTCACGGCCACGGGCACCGACCTCGCCGGCAACCCTCAGGCCGGCGCGTCCTTCTGCGATGTGGAGGAGCGGCAGGGCGAGATCCTGGCGCGCCGTCCGGTGCTGCTCGACGCCACGCTCGCGGCCACGCCCTCGGTGGACGTGGACAGCGTGCCGGTGGTGCGCGCCGGGGCCACCGTGTCGGTGCGTGTGCGCACGGCCGACCCGATCGACGTGAAGCGCACCTCGGTGAGCCTGTCGGGCCTGGAGCTCACGCCACCCGACCCCGTGGGCGACGCCACGGACACCACCTGGACGGTCCCCCTGACGGGCGCCGAGGGCGACGGCCTCAAGGACCTCCGTCTGCGCCTGTTCGACGCCGCCGGCAACATCACGGATCCGCCCGTGCAGCCGGGTGTGATCCGCTTCGACTTCACCGCCCCGGTGGCCGACTGCGTCCTCACGCCCACGCTCGCCAACAGCACCCAGGCGATCACCTTCGACGTGTTCACCAGCGAGGCGCTGGACGGCCCGCCGCGGGTCACCTCCAGCGTCCTCGAGGTCCAGGCCACCTACGACGCGCTCGCGAGCACCGGGAACCAGCACCGCTTCGTCGTGCAGGGCGCTCCCGACCAGAACCACGCCTACGAGCTCACGGTCACGGCCACCGACGTGGCGGGCAACCCGCAGCAGGGCGCCTCGTTGTGCAGCTCGTCCTCCCGCACCGGCCAGATCGTGGGCCGCGGTCCCCAGCTCCTCGACGTGGTCTTCGCCGCAGACCCGGAGGTGAGGGTCGACGACGCCTTCTGGGTGGGCGCGGGCCAGTGGATCGAGGTCACCTTCACGGTGGTGGAGGACCTCGATCCGCTCACCACGGTGGTGAACGTCTCGGGCACGCCGCTGCTGCACAAGGGCGGCACGACCTGGTGGCGCCAGCTCGACGGCACCGAGGGCGACGGCCCCAAGTCCCTCGACGCCACGCTGCGCGACCCGGCGGGCAACCCGCTGCGCGTGACGCGCACCGACGTCTACCGGTTCGACTTCACGCCACCCACCGCCTCGTGCGTGCTGGCGCTGTCGCCGGCGAACGCTGCCCAGATCCAGGCCGGGGTCGGCTTCGAGGTGCGGGCGAACGAGCGGCTCGCGCGAGCCCCCACCGTGGAGGCCACCGGCGTCGACGTGCTCCCCGGCCTGCCGCCCCTCGGCGGGACGATCTGGCCCTACACGCTGCAGCAGCCCTTCCCAGCCGACGTGGACTACGTCCTGACCGTGGCGGCCGAGGACCTGGTCGGCAACACGAGCGAAGGCGACGCCCTGTGCCCCACACCGGACCGGGCCGGGCGGGTGGACGCCACGGCGCCCACCGTGCTCCCCACGCCCTTCGTCGAGGTGGAGGACGACGCCTTCGTCTGGGACGACGGCCTCCGCGTCGTGCGCGCCGGCGCCGGCCTCGTGGCCACGGTGGTGCCGAGCGAGCCCATCGTGGTGGCGTCGTCCAGCGTCACGCTCTCGGGCGTGCCCCTGGTGCACGTCGACGGCACCGACACCTGGGAGACCACGCTGCTGGGCGGCGAGGGCGACGGGGTGAAGGAGCTGCAGATCCGCCTGGTGGACGCGGTGGGCAACTCCACCACCACCACGGCCCCCGCCTTCCTCCGCTTCGACTTCACCCCCCCCACGGCCACCTGCGTGCTGTCCCCGGAGCAGGCGAACGCCGCCCAGGCCACGGCCGGCATCCGCTTCGAGGTGCGGGCCAGCGAACCGCTCTCGGGCGCCCCGCTGCTCACGCCCACCGGCGTCGACGCCACCTTCGCCGACGTGGACGCGGAGGCGCGCGACTGGGGCTGGACGCTCACGCGCGACCCCGCCACGGACGGCCCCTACAGCCTGGGCATCGCGGCCACGGATCTCGTCGGCAACGCCTCGGCCGGCGACACCTTCTGTCCGGCCGCCGACCGCGAGGGCGACGTCCTCGCGACGCCGCCCGGGCTCACCGTGGACCCGGTGCTGGAGATCGAGACGGGGGCTCCGCCTGCGGTCCGCACCGCCGCGCTCGTGGACGGCACGGAGACCGTACCCGCCGGGGTCACGCTCCGGGTGCGCTTCACGGCCTCGGACACGGCGCTGGTGCCCTCCTCCCTGGTGAGCCTGTCGGGCCTGCCGCTGGCCCACGACGCCGCGTCGGACTCGTGGTGGGTGCACCTCGACGGCGACGAGGGCGACGGCCTCAAGGACCTCCAGATCCGCCTCGTGGACGCGGTGGGCAACAGCGCCACCTTCACCTTCCCCGGGTTCGTCCGGTTCGACTTCACGCCACCGTCGGCCTCCTGCGTGGTGGCCCCGTCGCCGGCGAACGCCACCCAGGTCGCCGCGGGCGTGAGCTTCCAGGTGCGCGCCACCGAGCCGCTCGGCGCCCCTCCCACCATCACCCAGGCCGGCCTCACGATCGGTGCCATCACGCCCGACGCCACGAACCAGGTCTGGTCCACCACCGTGTCGCAGGCCGCGCCTGCCGACGGCACCTTCCGCCTCGGCGTCACCGCCCGGGACCGCGTGGGCAACACGGCGTCGGGCACGGCCCTGTGCCCCGACGCCGACCGGGACGTCGTGGTCAAGGCCACCGCCCCGACGCCCGAGGGCTCGATCACCCTCTCGGTCTCCGACGATGCCTACGTGGTGATCGACGGCGTCCGCACCGTGAAGGACGGCGTGACGCTCACGGCCACCGTGGTGCCCGACGCCCCGATCGTGCTCGCCTCGTCGAGCGTCACCCTGTCGGGGTTGCCGCTGGTCCACGTGGGCGGCAACGCCTGGGAGGTCACGCTGGCGGGCGACGAGGGCGACGGTCTCAAGGACCTGCAGGTCCGCCTCGTCGACGACGTGGGCAACACGTCCACCACCACGGTCGACGACATCGTCCGCTTCGACTTCACCCCGCCCACCGCCACCTGCGTGCTCGCGCCCGATCCCGCCAACGCCAGCCAGGCCTCGGCAGGGATCGCCTTCGAGGTGCGGGCCACCGAGGCGCTGGCCGGCGCGCCGGTGGTCACCGGCACCGGCGTGACCCCCGCCTTCGTCGGGGGCACCCTGGACCTGCGCGACTGGAGCTGGGCGGTCACCCAGGCCCCGCCGGTGGACGGTGCCTACCACCTGGACGTGACCGCCACCGATCGGGTGGGCAACACGGCCACCGACGATGCGCTGTGCCCGCTCGTCGACCGCACAGGCAGCGTGCTGGCCACGCCGCCCGAGGTGGACCCCGGCGACGGCGTCACCCTCGACGTGGTGGACCTCGGGGGGACCGCGCGGCCGCCGGTGGTGTACGACGGCGCCCCCACCGTGCCCGCAGACCGCGTGCTGCGCGTGCGTTTCACCCCCGGCCCCTCCGCGGTGCTCGCCTCCTCCAGCGTCACGCTGGCTGGCCTGCCGCTGGCGTACGACGCCACGAACCGGTGGTGGTGGGTGCAGCTCGAGGGCGACGAGGGCGACGGGATCAAGGACCTCCAGATCCGCCTCGTGGACGCCGTGGGGAACGCCTCGGTGACCACCGAGGAGGACTTCGTCCGCTTCGACTTCACCCCGCCCACCGCCACCTGCGTGCTCTCTCCCACCCCGGCCAACGGCACCCAGGCGGGAGCCGGGATCCAGTTCGAGCTGCGCGCGAGCGAGCCCGTCCCCAGCGCGCCCACGCTGACCTCCCCTGCGGTGGCGATCGGCACGCCCACGGCCGACGGCGCGAAGCGGGTGTGGAGCTGGTCGCTCACCCAGTCCCCCGCGACGGACGGCGCCTACGTGCTCGCCGCCTCGGCCACCGACCGCGTCGGCAACACGGCGAGCGGCGACGCCCTGTGCGACGAGGAGGACCGCACGGGCGAGGTGATCGCCACCCCGCCCACCATCGGCGACCCCACCCTCCAGATCGTCGACCTCGTCGGAACTCCGGTGCCCGATGTCACCTACGACGGGGCCCCCACCGTGCGCGCCGGCCGGGTGCTCCGGGTGCGCTTCGCCCGGGGGCCGAGCACGGTGCTGTCCTCTTCCAGCGTCACGCTGTCGGGCCTGCCGCTCGCCTGGAGCGCGGCGAACGCCTGGTGGTGGGTACAGCTCGACGGCGACGAGGGCGACGGCCTCAAGGACCTCCAGATCCGCCTCGTGGACGCGGTGGGCAACGCGGCGGTCCGCACGGAGGAGGACTTCGTCCGGTTCGACTTCACGCCTCCGTCGGCGTCCTGCGTCCTGTCCCCCTCCCTGGCGAACGCGGCGCAGGCCGAGGCGGGGATCCGCTTCGAGGTGCGCGCGAGCGAGCCGGTGCCCACCGCGCCCGCGCTCGTGCCCACCGGCATCGCGGCGGCCGCGCCGTCCTCGGATCCCGAGGCCGAGGACTGGACCTGGATCCTCACCCAGGCACCCGCGTCCGACGGGACCTACAGCCTCGCGGTGACGGCGACCGACCGGGTGGGGAACACCGCCTCGGGAGACGCCCTCTGTCCCGCCGCCGATCGCACCGGCGAGGTGCTCGCCACGGCGCCCCAGGTGGACGACACCCCCGGTCCCACCCTCGAGGTGGTGGACAGCGAGGGCGACCCCGTCGCCCCCGTGGTGATCGACGAGGTCCCCACGGTCACCCGCGGCGTGCAGCTCAGGGTGCGCTTCAGCGCCGACCCCAGCGCGATCCTCGCGTCCTCCACCGTCACGCTGTCCGGCCTGCCGCTGGTGCGCGACCCGGCACAGGACTGGTGGACCGTCACGCTCGACGGCGACGAGGGCGACGGCGAGAAGACCCTGCAGATCCGCGTGGTGGACGCCGTCGGCAACACCTCGCTGTACACCGAGCCCGGCTTCGTCGCCTTCGACTTCACGCCGCCTTCGGCCGCCTGCTCCCTGGTGCCCGACACCGCGAACGCCACCTCCGACATCACCTTCACGGTGACGACGTCGGAGCTGACCCAGGGGGCCCCGACGCTCACGGTCCACAGCGCGGTCCCCGGCATCACCGCCAGCGGACCCGCCTCGAACGGGGTGAAGCACACCTGGACGATCGAGGGCCCCGCCGCCACGGACGTCCCGGTCTACGAGCTCCGGGTGACCGCGACCGATCGGGTGGGCAACGCCCAGCAGGACACGTCGCTCTGCCCGCTGGCCGACCGCCAGGGCTCGATCCGCGGCAAGGTCCCCGTGCTGGTGTCGAGCTTCGTGGCCGCCTCTCCGCCCGGCACGCCCACCTCGGGCAGCTTCTTCGTGGTGAACACGGGGGATGTGCTCACCTTGAACCTGGACACCGAGGGCTTCATCGACCCGCTGGCCTCCAGCGTGGCGCTCGGCGACCTCGTCTTCGACTTCGACCAGCAGGTCGGGACCGACTCCCAGTACAACTTCGTCCACACGGTGACGGGCGACGATCCCGACGGCACCCACGACCTGGACGCGACGTTGGTGGACGACGCCGGCAACGCCACGCGGGTGCGGTTCGCGCCGGGAGACCAGGCCACCAAGCGGGGCCGCGTCATCGTGGACAACACGCAGCCCTTCGCGAGCTGCTCGCTCACGCCGACGTCCGCGAACGCCGACAGCGACATCGTCTTCCTGCTCAACGCCAGCGAGCCGCTGTCGGCGCCTCCCACCCTGACGTTGCCCGACGAGCTGGAGGTCACCGACGTCGCGCAGAACGGCACCACCTACGCCTACGACCTGGCGCTCACCGGGCCCGCGAACCTGGCGCCCTACGTCGTCGTCGCCACGGGCTCCGACGTGGCGGGCAACCCGCAGCTCTTCGCGAGCTTCTGCGACGAGGACGAGCGCACCGGCGCCGTCTACGGCATTCCGCCAGGGCCGGTGCCCGGCGATCCACCGAGCCTCGGCTTCGACCAGGGCGTGTTCGACGCCACGCCGGGACGGGTGAAGGCCGGCGCCACGGTGACCGTGCGGATCCCCACCCTCGCACCCCACGTCGATCCGGCGCGCAGCGTGGTGACGCTCTCCGGCCTGCGGATGAACCCGACCGACCTCACGGGCACCGAGTGGACCCTGTTCGTGCAGGACGACATGGGCGACGGGCTCAAGACCGTCTCCGCCACCCTGGTGGACGCCGCCGGCAACACCACGCTGGTGCCCTCCGCCGCCTACCCGCTGCCCGACCCGCTGGAGGTGGTCTTCGACTTCACCGGCCCGTCCGCGTCGTGCGTGCTCACCCCCAAGGTCGCGCTCGCCTCCGACGTGGAGTCCGCCACGGAGCCCACGAAGATCTTCTTCGAGGTCACGGTCTCCGAGGACCTGGGCACCGACCCCTTCACGGGGCTCCCGAAGTGGCCCGAGGTGACCCTGGCGGGCGGCGAGGATCGCCTCTACGCCGAGCCCTGGAGCCACGCCGGCTCGACCTACCTCTTCGGCATCCGCATGCCCGTGCCCGCCGTGGTGGAGAGCTACACGCTCGACGTGACGGCCACCGACGCCGTGGGCAACGACCCTGCGGGCCCGCTGTGCACGCCGCCGAGCCGGATGGGCGCCATCTACGGCGTGGCCCCCGAGCCCGACCTCGGCGACATCGAGGTGCGCACGCCCTCCGACAGCAGCCTCGACGGCCCAGGCCTCACCGCCAACCTGGCCACGCCGTGGGTGGAGGTGCGCATCCCCACCGCCGACCCCATCGAGGCCAGCGAGTCCGTGGTCACGCTGTCGGGCGTCGAGCTGATGCCCGAGCCCTCCCCCGCCACCGACCCGGTCTGGCGGGTGTACCTGACCGGCACCGAGGGTGATGGCCTCAAGGACCTCGACGCCCGCCTGATCGACGCGGCCGGGAACCAGACGCGGGTGCAGCTGCCCGACGTGATCCGCTTCGACTTCACGCGGCCCAGCGCCACCTGCATCCTGCAGCCCCTGGACGCCAACGCGCTCGACGTCGTCACCCTCGAGGTGATCGCCACCGAGCCGCTGCTGTTCCCGCCCGTGGTCACCGTGGACCCCACGTCGGATCCGGGAGGCGACCTGGCGATCGCCCCCCTGGGCGAGTCCGGGACCAACTCCTGGCTCTACGCCGTCCAGCTCACGTCGCCGGCCACCGTGATCGACTACCGGCTCGACGTGGCCGGCGCGGACCTCGCCGGCAACGAGGACGACGGCATCCTGTGCAGCACGGGCGTCCGTCCCACGGGCAGCCTCTACGGCGTGCGGCCCGAGCTGTCCGAACCGCCGGGGGTCTCGATCTGGACCGATCCGGTGATCGACGGTCCCGTCCCCACCGTGCGGTCCGGGTCCACGGTGTACGTCCAGGTGCCCACCACCAGCACCATCGACCCCGCCGCCACGCGTGTCCGCCTGGCGGGCTTCGAGCTCGCCCACCAGTCCGGCCAGACCTGGTCGCGCCGCTTCGACGACCCCACCCTGTCGGGCGAGGGCACCTACGACCTCACGGTGGAGCTGGAGGACCCGTCGGGGAACACGAACGCCATCCCGATCGAAGTGGAGGACGCGGTCCGATACGACTTCGAGGCACCGCAGGCCGTGTGCCGGATCAGCACCAGCGCGGCGAACCTGTCGAGCCGCATCTCGGTCGTGGTGGATGTGACGGAGCCGCTGGACGTGGGCGCGCCGCCCGTCGGCGTGGGCGCCGTCGGGGGGATGTGGCTGGAAATCGACGCCGACACGCCCGGCATCCTGGCGCCCGTGTTCGTCGCCCTCAACCCCTTCGAGAACCAGTACACCTTCGACCTGCAGTGGACGGGTGCGACACCCCCGCCGCTGCTCACCTTCACCGTCTCGGCGCACGGCTACGACACCGCGGGCAACGGCGGTCCCGGGGTCGACCTCTGCAGCGGCTACAACCTGTGGGGCCAGGCCGATCTCGTCGAGCCCGAGCTGCTCTCCGTGGAGGCCACGGTCGCCCCGCTGGTATCCGTCGCCCACCCCCAGGGCGCCCGCAAGACCTTCGGGGGCCCCGGCACCACCGGCTTCGACGTCGTGCTCTGCACCACCGAGGACGTCGGCGGCAGCGTGACCGCGGACCACACGGAGGTCTTCTACCGCGACCTGGATCTGACCTGGGTCGGCCAGACCGAGACCGGGAGCCCGTCCTGCCCCTGGCGGACCACCTACCACCACGATCGGCTCTCCCCGGCCGACGACGGACGCTACGACCTCGTGGTCGACCTCGTCGACGTCTTCGGCAACCCCCGACGGTACGCCACGGGCGACTTCCAGCCCCACGGAGGCCCGGTTCCCGCCACCGGCCTCGGCGGCACGGGCACGGCCGACCTCGTGGTGTACGCGGACTACACGCCGCCGGAGCTCGCCAGCAGTCTCCTCGAGCGCGACCCGAGCTTCAACGCGGCCATCGGGGAGGCGGTGCTGCAGATGAACGCGGCCGATCCGATCTCCGGCCTGCCCCCGCAGCTGATCGTCTCGATCGTGGCCACCGAGCTGCTCGGCGCCGATCCCATCCTGACGTCCAGCGGCAGCCTCGTCTTCGGAGCACCCCAGTTCACCGCCCCGTCGCGCTCCGCGCGCTGGCGAAAGCTCGGCCCCTTCGGGTCGGACGGGGAGCTGGTCACCTTCGAGGTCGAGCTCGAGGACCTCGTGGGGAACATCGGGACGGCGGCCCTGGAGATGGCCCTGCAGGTGGACCTGACGCCCCCGTCGACCACGCCCGATGTCGACTCCGAGGGCACCATCGTCTACACAAGAAAGCCCTGGGGAGACGGGACGCCGGGGGAGAACCTCGGGGGCGGCGAGTTCGCCGCGAACACGCAGTACGAGGTGGAGGGCTTCGCCGATGCCGCCACACCGGGCAGCACGGTGCTCGTGCGTCGGGCGGGACTCGGTGCCGGCGACGTGTACGGCATCACCGCCGTGGGGAACGATGGATCCTTCGGCCCCCTGAGCCTGCCCTTCGACCTCTCGGAGATCGAGGTGGCGGAGGTCGACGACGCCGGCAACGTCGGACCGGACGTGCGGGTGCGGGACATCGCGTGGACGGCCGTCCCCGGCGCGAGCTCAGGGCCTGACGACCACCCCTTCCTGGCCCCACGCATCGCACCCGTGCGTCGCGTCCCTCCCGTCGATGTGCTCGACACCGAGCGCGCCACGATCGCTCCGTCGATCCGCAACGACGGGTGGGTCGCCGAGACGGAAGGGACCGGTACCTGGGAGGACCGCTCCCGGAGGGGAGTGTGGCCGGGAGGGTTCACGAACCACGCCATGGCCTTCGATCCCTCGCGCGGCGTGGCCATCGTTCTCGGCGGTTCCGGCGCGTTCGGAGGCAACGCGACGTGGCAGTGGGACGGGTACCGGTGGCGCCAGCTTGATCCCTATGTGACCCCCCCCGAACTCGTCGATCACGCCATGGCCTACCACGCCGGCAGCGACCGCATCGTGCTCTTCGGGGGAACCGGGTCCGACGGCAACCTGTCCGGCCAGACCTGGACCTGGGATGGCGAGAGCTGGTCCTACGTCGCCTCGACAGGGCCGGTACCGCGCAGACGCCACGGCATGGCCTACGACGCCACCCACGACCGCGTGGTGCTCTTCGGCGGAGAGGATGCCGACGGCGATCGGCTCGACGACACCTGGCTCTGGAACGGCATCCAGTGGCAGGCGACCACGCCGACGACGAGGCCTCCCGCACGAGCCAACTTCGGCATCGCCACGAGTCCCGACGACGGCGGGGTGCTCCTGTTCGGAGGCAGCACGGACGCGAGCTCCTACACCAACGACACCTGGGTGTGGAACGGGACCACCTGGAGCCCCCGGACCGAGGACCCGACGATCCCGAGCCCGCGGCGGGACCACCACATGGTGTGGGAGGCCCACCGCAACCGCGTGACGTTGTTCGGCGGCTACGATTCGGGAGGGGGGTTCTCCGACACATGGCGGTGGTCGGCGAGCGCCCGCACGTGGCTGAGGGTGAGCACGTTGGCCCCCTCCGACAGGATCCGGTTCGCGATGGCCTACGACTCCGAGCGCGAGGAGATCCTCGTGCATGGCGGAACGGACTACACCGCGACGGGGAGTACCGACCAGCTGTGGGCGTACTCGGGATCCGGTTGGGAGGCCTTCTCCACCGACACCCCCCACGAACGCGCGGACCACGCGATGACCTACCACGCCCAGACCGGCGAGGTGGTGCTGTTCGGTGGCTACTGGTTCGACGTCGGTGCCGCCGACGACACCTGGACCTGGACACGCCACGGCTGGCGCCAGGAGTCCCCCTCCACCGTCCCGACGGGACGCTACCGCCACGAGATGGTGTACGACACGTCACAGTCCCGGGCCGTGATGTACGGCGGCGACGCCTTCACGCTCGGGCTCCTCGACGACACCTGGACCTGGACCGGATCGAACTGGGTCCAGGTCTTTCCCTCGGGCGCGCCCGCGTGGCGATCCAGCCATGCGTTCGCCTACGACCGATCGCGGTCGGAGAGCGTGCTGTTCGGTGGGGTCGTGGCGACATCGGGGCCCTTCGGGCTCTCGTCCTCGGACGACGAGACCCACGTCCTGTCGCTCGTGGGCACGGACACCTGGACGCTGGAGGCCCAGGGGACCCCGAGCGCGAGGACGTCCTCCGCGGCAGCCTTCCATCGCACCCGGGGCACGGTCGTGCTCTTCAGTGGCGCCACCTCCGGCGCAGACCCCGACGACACCTGGGAGTGGAACGGCTCCTCCTGGACCCGGCGCAACACCACGGGGACGCGCCCGTCCGGACGGCATGGCACCACCCTCGCGTGGGACGACGGCAGGAAGGAGCTGGTGCTGTTCGGTGGCGACCCCGAGGATGCGTCCGCCAACGACGAGACCTGGGGATGGGACGGCACGTGGCGACAGTACGACCCTCCCCGCTCACCCCCACCCAGTGACGACCACGCCGTGGCAGAGCACGACGGCCGCGACTCCATCCTCCTCTTCGGCGGAGGGGCAGACGACGGGACCTGGGAATGGAACGGTGGCCGGGATGATCGCCCGGCCGCCCTCCTCGAGGCGGTGTTCGGGCTGGCCGATGCCGACGCCGGCAGCGCGCTCAGGTCCGCCACCGTGCGCTGGTTCGCCGGGGGCTCGGCGTTCGAGGAGTCGACGCCGGGAAGCGGGACCTACGTCCCCGTCGACGGCGCCCAGCTCGTGGTCTGGGACCGCGGGGCGTGGGTGGAGGTCGACGCCCACGCCTCGGATGCGGACGCCCCGGAGGAGCTCTGCTGGACCGTCGTGGCCGACGCCTCGGTGAGTGGCGTCCCCTCCTGCTCCTACAGCATCGACGCCGTTCGCCTGGCCTCCCTGTTCCTCGGAGACGACCGCTCGGTCCACGTCGGCGCGCGCCCCGTCGGAACGAACGGCAGCCGCGGGACGTCGAACCCGAATGGCGCCTACGCCAGGATCACCACGGACTACGCCGAGGTCACCGTCCGCTACCGCCTCCCCGCCCCGCCCTGAGGCGGGAGGCAGGGGGCGCGAGGCGGGAGGCGGGACCTGACCTCGCCCCCCGTTGACGGACCACCTGGTCAGGCCGCTTCCCGACGGGAAGCGCGGTGGTTGTTCTCGAACTCGACAGGCGTCTGGTACTGCAACGTCGAGTGCCGTCTCTTGGGGTTGAAGCAGCCGTTGACGTAGGCCCTGATGGCCCTACGGGCGTCGTCGACGTCCTTCCATGCTACCGGGCCATCGGCCGCCCCGACCGCGCTGTGGACGTTCGACGTAGCGCTGCGACGACCTCACCCCTCCGCCTTGTCTCGACGACAGCGGACCGCGGCTTGGGGTCGATCAACGTGACCGGTCGACGCCGCAAGGGCGCTCTAGGGGTGGTCGTCTGGATCGTTCGGGTCGGTGTTCGCCGTGATCTCCTCGCCGTCCGAGCTGCCGTCGCCGTCGGAGTCGGCGACCAGGGGGTCGGTGCCGTGGGCGGCCGCCTCGGCGCGCAGCCCGGTCAGCCCGTCGCCGTCGGGGTCGTCGGCTTCCTCGTACAAGCCCACGTCGTCCACGTAGGCGCCCCACGTGATCCCGCTCGAGGTGTGCCGGAACGACAGGCGGGCCTCCACCGTGCTCCCGATGAGCAGGCTCAGATCGGCGAGCACGGCGACGTAGGAGGTGCCGTCGCCCTGTACGCCCAGGATGGGCTTGCCGGCGAGATCCGTGCGGTCGGCATCGGGAGAGACGAACGGGAGGTTCACCCAGGCACCGGTGGGGCCTCTTCGCTCGATCCGCAGGCCCGTGTTCGCGCCGGCCCCCCGCACCCACAGGTGGAAGGCGAGGGTGGGGTCGCTCGCGGACGTGAGGTCGAGCGGCGGGAGGTACACCGTCTCGTCCGCAGCGGCGAAGTAGTTCCCGACGAGGTTCGTGGCCCAGAGCTCGCTCCCGCTGGCGGCGGCCCCGGGGCCCCCGATCGGCGTGCCGTGCTCCCAGAGGACGCCCGCCGTGGCGAGGCCCCCGTCGTCTCCGCCCTCGAAGTCGGCCAGCCAGGGTGGCGACCATGGGGTGGCACCGGGGTGCCAGGCCGGGTTGAGCGGGTGCGGATCGGCGCCGTCGAGGCTCCCGTCGCCGTCGCTGTCGGGGTCGAGGGGGTCAGTCTCGAGCGCGGTCAGCTCTGCGAGCA
Organism: Alphaproteobacteria bacterium; assembly: GCA_020632955.1. Classification (GTDB taxonomy): domain Bacteria; phylum Myxococcota_A; class UBA796; order UBA796; genus JACKEO01. The sequence goes on along the minus strand of JACKEO010000019.1, from coordinate 23,397 downwards.
CGCCTGCCGCGCCATCGGCGTCGGCGTCGGTGGTCTCTTCGTAGAAGCCGAGGTCGTCGACGTACACGCCGCGGCTCTCGCCGAGAGCGTCGCTCACGAACACCAGGCGCAGCTCCGCGAGCTCGCGCGGCAGGGGGGAGAGGGGCACCACCACGGGCGCGTAGGTGGTGTGGTAGCCGTGGCTGCCGAGGCCTTGCAGACCGCGCGCCGCGTCGAAGCCCGTCGGCGTCGGGAACGCGGCGGGCAGGTCGATCCACGCACCCGTGGCGTCCCGGCCCTCGACGCGGAGCGTGTCCGCGGTGCCGGAGAGGATCGCGCGGAGGTGGAAGGCCAACACGGGCTCGGTGGCCCCCGCGAGATCCACAGGCGGAAGGTAGAGGAAGGCGCGCTGGAGGCTCGGGTAGGCGGCATCCAGATCCGTCGCCCACACCTGCGACCCGCTGGCCGCGGCGTCGGGGATGCCGCTCACCACGCCGTGCTCCCAGAGCGATCCACCCGCGACGCAGCCGCCGTCGTCCGCCTCCAGATCGAGCAGGGTGCCGAGCGAGACCGGAGAGACGACGTCGCCCCACGCCGGGTTGGCAGGCGCCAGGTCGGTGCCGTCGGGCACGCCGTCGCGGTCGGTGTCCTTCAGGAGGGGATCGGCACCCCGGCCGGCCGTCCACTCGTCCCAAGCCCCCGTGAGGCCATCCTGGTCGACGTCGCCGCCCTCGTCGAGCAGGGCGACGTCGTCGAGGTAGGCGCCCCACCCGCTGCCCACGCCGGGGTTGAAGAAGTGCAGCCTGACGCGGACCTCCGCACCGGACCACGCGTCCAGGGGCACCACGACGGTGGCGTAGTCGTCCGGCAGGCCGACCTCTTGCCAGACCGGCTCACCGAGCTCGGTGGCGGTGTACGGCGCGCTCGGCGCGGCCAGCTTCACCCAGCCCTGCTCGGGGTCGAAGACCTCCAGGGCCACCGTGGAGGGCGAGGCGTAGGGGTGGAAGAGGTGCGCCACGAACGCGGCCCTCGCAGTGGCTGTGAGGTCGAGCGTGGGCAGGTACAGGCGGCTGTCCTGCCCGGCCGGAGAGGTCTGGGTGAGCGTGGTCGACCAGGCCAGGGCGCCACTCGCTGCACCCGTGGGTCCGTTCTGCGGCTCGCCCCAGGTCCACGCGGCGCCACCCTGCGACACCAGGCCCCCGTCGCCGGTCTCGAAGTTCAGCACCGTGTCGGGCGAGATGGACGGCACCACCGGTGCGGTGTGCACCTCCACCGTGTCGATGGCGGTACCCCCGAGGCCGTCGGCGACCTCGAGCTCGAAGGTGACGGAGGCCTCCGCTTCGTCGGGCATCGTGAATCGCACCGCGGTGCTCCCGACCGGCGTGGTGGTGACCGCCTCTCCCGCGGTACGGGTCCAGGTCCAGGAAGCGATCGGCCCCGTGGACGCGACGCCGTCCAGGGTGACCTCGGCGCCGGGGTCCACGAGCAGCCATGCGCCTCCGTCGGCGGTGAGGGGAAGGGTGGAACCGGAGTCGCCCGCGCCGGAGTCGCCCGCGCCGGAGTCGCCGGAGTCGCCCGCGCCGGAGTCGCCGGAGTCGCCGGAGTCGCCGGAGTCGCCCGTCCCGGTCTCCGACGTGTCGTCGGAGCTGTCGGCGCTGCCGGTGGCGGCGCCCGTGTCGGGCGCCTTCACGTCCGCGCCGTCCTTGCCGGCGCCGGGGGTGCATGCCGCGACGAACGCCAGTGCCCACAGCCATCGCATGCACGAACCCCCTGCCTGTGGAGCCGCAGCGTAGCGCGGGCGCGGGCGAGGGGGTGCGGGACGAGACGGCTGTGTCACCCCACGACGCGCAGTGCGTGCCGCGCGTGGTGCGGCGCGATCAGAGATCCTGCAAGCAGTACTCGACGATCGCGTTCTCGTTCAGCTCGAAGGGCAGATCCTGGCGGTCGGGGGCCGTGATCATGTTGTCCTCGAGCTTGGCCGGATCGAACTCGAGTCAGGAGGGGCGAACGTGCGTGGCGGCGTCGGCGACCAGCTCCGGCACGAAGGGCGCTACAGACGCTTCGGTCGACCACCGTCAGGCGGATCGAGGGGGCATCACGGGTTCCGCTTCCGCGCGCTCGTCGGTCGACACCTGACCGTGGCGCGCAGCCGCGCGTCCGAGCACGGCGGCCTGTGGTAGCGCTCATGGCGGCGCCCGCCCCGCTACTCCGCGTACCCCAGCCCCTTCAGCAGCTCCTGCTCCTCCACCGACAGCGCCTCGGCCCGCTTCCCCTCGCGCCGCACCGACCCCGCCTCCCAGCCCTCGGCCGCCGCCTCCAGCTCCGCTGCCCAGGGCGCCTCGGCCAGCGGCGCCTGCTGGCCCGGGTCGGCGGCGAGATCCCACGCCGTCCGACCCCCGTCCTCCCGTCGCAGCAGCATGCGGTCCTCGTGCACGAACACGCGCTCCACCACGTTCAGGCGGGCGCGCAGGGCGGGGTCCTCCGGCAGGTACACGGGCACCTGGCCGTACTGCTCCGCCACCTGCAGGGTGCGGGCCCCCACCTGGCCGGGCAGCGGCGGCAGGCCGGCGGCGTCGGTCACCCAGCGGGGGATGTCGTGGAGCTGCACGGGGGAGGGGTCGCGCCCCGGCGCCACGCCCGGGCCGCGCACCAGCAGGGGGATGCGCAGCACGGCGTCGTGCAGGGTGAGGCCGTGGCCGAAGGTGCCCAGCTCGCCGAACTCCTCGCCGTGGTCCGAGGTGACCACCACGAGGTCGTCGCCGTCGATGCCCCGCGCGGCCAGGCCGTCGAGCAGGCGCGACAGGTGCACGTCGAGGAAGCGCAGCTCGCCCTCGTACCCACGGGACCAGGCGTCCGCGACGGCCGCATCCATGGGCTCGCCGCGCAAGCCGGCGCGGATGGCCTCCATCGCGCGGGGGCGGTCGGGCACCAGCTCGGGGTCCACCGGGCCGTCGAGGTGCTCGGGCCGCAGCACGATGGGCTGGTGGGCGTCCATGTAGTTGAGGAAGAGGAAGACGGGGTCGTCGCCGCGGGCGTCGAGCAGGCCCAGCGCCACGTCGGTGATGCGGTCGGCGGTGGGGTAGTAGGCCGACCGTCCCAGCATGCGCAAGTCGGGTCCCAGGTAGATCTCGAAGCCCTGGGCCACGCCGAAGCGGGGGCCGCCGTACACGGTGTTCCCCACCACCGCCGCGGTGCGGTAGCCCGCCTCGCCCAGGTGCTCGGCCAGGGTGACGGCCTCGTCGGGAAGGGCCAGCACCTCGCCCACCTGCTCGGGTGCGCCGCGGTGCGCGCCGTGGGCGAGGGGATCGGCGCCGGTGAACAGGGAGGCGTGCGACGGCAGGGTCCACGACGCGTTGGCCCGGGCGTCGTCGTGCACCCGCGCCCCCTGCGCCCAGGCCGCCAGCCGCGGCATCGTCGACCGCGCGTGGCCGTGCAGCTCGAGGCGATCGGCCCGCACGGTGTCGAGCACGACGACCACCACGTCGGGACGGCGGTCGGCACCGCGCGACGCGCTCCAGTCCGTGGCTGCGACGGCCTGGGCCACCTGGCCGGCATCGGAGGGCTTGCGCCAGAGCTCGCGCAGCACCCGGCGCTGCTTGTAGGCCACGCCCGTCCCCGCGCCCCCCAGCAGCAGGGCGAGCGCGGCGAGGCCGATGAGCTTCCGCATGCGAGGCCCCCGAGGCACGGTCCGCGCGCCCCTTGGCATGGCCGACGGCGGCGAGCCAGCCCTGCAGCCGCCCCGCCCGGTGATAGACCCCGCCCCCCGAGGGCCCCATGCACGCCGATCTGGTCGTGGTCGGAACAGGACACGCGGGCTGCGAGGCCGCGGCGGCCGCGGCGCGGCTGGGGCTCGACGTGGTGTGCGTGACGCTGTCGCGCGCCGGGGTGGGGCGCCTGTCGTGCAACCCCGCCATCGGCGGCCTCGCCAAGGGCCACCTCGTGCGCGAGCTCGACGCGCTGGGCGGGCTGATGGCCCGGGTGGCCGACGCCGCCACCGTGCAGTTCCGCCACCTCAACACCCGCAAGGGCCTCGCGGTGCGCTCCAGCCGGGCCCAGGTGGACGTCGACCACTACCCGCGCGTGATGCAGCGCACGCTCGCGGCGATCCCGGGGCTGCGCCTGCTGGAGGGCGAGGTGGCCGGCGTGGACGTGGCCGGCGGACGGGTCACGGGCGTGCGCCTCGCCGACGGCCGCCGCATCGCCACCCCGCGGGTGGTGCTCACCACCGGCACCTTCCTCGCCGCCGTGATGCACCGGGGCGAGGAGCGCACCGAGGGGGGCCGCCTCGGCGACGGCAGCGCCCACCGCCTCGCCGACGACCTGCGCCACCTGGGCCTGCGCACCAGCCGCCTGAAGACCGGCACCGTGCCCCGCCTGCGCGCGGCCTCCATCGCCTGGGACCGCCTGGAGCCCCAGGAGGACGTGACGGGCGGGCGCTTCTCCTTCGCGAGGGTCCCCCGGGAGCGCGGCCCGCTCACCTGCTTCCTCACCGCCACCACCCCCACGGTGCACGACCTGGTGCGGTCGGGCCTGGCAGCCTCGCCGCTGCACACCGGCGCCATCACCGGCCGCGGCCCCCGCTACTGCCCGTGCATCGAGGACAAGGTCACCCGCTTCCCCGACCGCGATCGCCACCTGCTGTTCCTCGAGCCCGAGGGCCACGACACCGACCGCGTCTACGTGAACGGCCTGTCGACCTCGCTGCCGACGGGGCTGCAGGCGCAGGTGGTGCGGGCGGTGCCCGGGCTGGAGCAGGCCGAGATCCTGCAGCACGGCTACGCCGTGGAGTACGACGTGGCCGACCCCCGCGACCTGGACCACGGGCTGCAGCACCGCGAGGTGGGCGGCCTCTTCCTGGCGGGCCAGGTCAACGGCACCTCGGGCTACGAGGAGGCCGCCGTGCAGGGCTTCGTGGCCGGCGTGAGCGCCGCGCGCGGCGAGCCCTTCCGCCCGGGTCGCGAGGAGGCCTACCTGGCCGTGCTCGTCGACGACCTCGTCACCCGCGGGGTGGGCGGCGAGCCCTACCGCATGTTCACGTCGCGGGCCGAGCACCGCCTGCTGCTGCGCGAGGACAACGCCGACCGCCGGCTCATGCCGCAGGGCCGCGCGCTGGGCCTGGTGGACGACAAGGCCTGGGCCGCGTTCGAGGCCCGCGAGACCGCGCGCCAGGACGCCACCGAGGCGCTGGAGACCCCGGTGGTGCCCGACGCCGCCACCACCGCGCGCTTCGAGGCCCTGGGCCTGCCCCCGCCGCGCAAGCCGCTGGCCGGCGCCGAGATCCTGCGCCGCCCCGAGGTGGACTGGTCCACACTGCGCGCCCTGCTGCCCCACGTGCCCGACCTCGACCCGGAGGTGGCCGAGCCGCTGGAGCAGGACGTGAAGTACGCGGGCTACATCGCGCGCGCCGCCCGTCGTGCCGAGGCCACGCGGCGCATGGCCGGCGCCCGGCTGCCGCCCGAGGTGGACTGGAGCGCGCTGGGCTCGCTGTCGCACGAGGTGCGGGAGCGCCTGGCCGCCGCCCGCCCCGAGGACCTGGGCCAGCTCGCGCGGGTGCCCGGCGTCACGCCGGCGGCGGTGGAGGCGGTGGCCGCCTGGCTGGGCCGCGCCTCGTGAGCGGCGCCCTGCCTGCGGTGTGGGTGCTCGACCTCGACGGCACCCTCCTCGGCCCCGACCACCAGATGGCGCCCGAGGCCGTGGCTGCGCTCGCCGCAGCCCACGCGCAGGGCGTGCACGTGGTGATCGCCACCGGCCGCATCCTCGCCGCCACCCTGCCCGCGCTGGCGGCGCTGCCCTTCCGTCCGTGGCTGGTGTGCTGTGGCGGCCAGACCGTGCTCGCCCCCGACGACACCGAGGCCCGCGTCACGCGCACCCTCGACCCCGCCCACGTGGCCGACGCCCTGGCCCGCGCCCTGCCCGAGCCCGACGTCGCCATCCAGCTCTACACGGCCACCACCCAGGCCATGTGGCGCCCCAATGCGGCCGGCCGCTTCCTCGGCACCAGCGAGGGCATCGACTTCACTCCGCTCGACGTGCTGCCCGAGGCCCCCGACGACCTCGTGAAGATCGTGTTCACCGCCGAGCCCGAGGTGGCCCTGGCCCTCGACGCCCGCTTCGCCGGGGAGCTGCCGTACAGCTACACGCCCACGGGGCGACGCTACCGCGACGTGCTGCCGCGCGGCGTGGACAAGGGGGTGGCCCTGCGACGCCTGCTCGCGCGCACGGGCTGGCCCGCCGACCGGGTGCTGGCGGCGGGCGACAACGCCAACGACCTGCCACTGTTCGCCGAGGCACGGTGGCGCGTGGCGGTGGTGGGACGCTGCCCTCCCCTGGTCGCCCTTGCAACGCACACCGTGACGGACTCGGCCTCGCTCGGTCGGATCCTCGCGTCGCTGCTGCCCGGGCCCGTTCCTCGACCCGGCGGCACGGGCGGGTGACTACCCACCCCTCGGGAGGTTGGATCATGGGTGGAGCAGCGCGCGCCGTCCTGTGCGCCCTGGTGGTGCTGGCAGGATGCACCCCCGACGAGGGCAAGGGCCCCGGCGACACGGTCGACACCGACGTGGTCGACACCCCCGAGGTGGTGTGCGGTGACGCCATCTGCGACGCCACCGAGGACGCCGTGGGCTGCGCGGCCGACTGCGCCTCCACCTGCGGCGACGGCGCCTGCACCCACAGCGAGCAGGCCGCGGTGTGCCCCGCCGACTGCGCCGCCGACTGCGGCGACGGATGGTGCACCCACACCGAGGACCCCGAGGCCTGCCCCGGCGACTGCCCCGCGGCCTGCGGCGACGGCGCCTGCACCCACAGCGAGACGGCGTCGAGCTGCGCGGCGGACTGCGCCGCCGACTGCGGCGACGGATGGTGCACCCACGCCGAGGACGCGACGTCCTGTCCCGGCGACTGCCGCGCCACCTGCGGCGACGCCGCGTGCACCCACGCCGAGACCCCGTCCGTGTGCCCCGAGGACTGCGCCGACGACTGCGGCGACGGCTGGTGCACCCACACCGAGGACGCCGCCTCCTGCCCCGGCGACTGCGCGGTGGCGTGCGGCGACGGCCTCTGCACCCACGGCGAGGACGCGGCGCGCTGCCCTGGCGACTGCCCGAAGGACTGCGGCGACGGCGCCTGCACCCACGACGAGGCCTACACCACCTGCGCCGACGACTGCGCCACCACCTGCGGCGACGGCGCCTGCGCGGGCGACGAGGACGCCGCCTCCTGCCCCGGCGACTGCGCCGAGGACTGCGGCGACCTGCTGTGCACCCACACCGAGGACGCCGCCTCCTGTCCCGGCGACTGCCCGGCCACCTGCCCCGACGCCGCCTGCACCCACGACGAGACCCACGCCTCCTGCCCCCAGGACTGCCCCGACTGCCCCGGCGGCGAGGGCTGTCCCCGCGGCCTCGAGGCCCGTCCCGCCCCCAGCGCCTGCGCCCTCGAGGGCGACCCCGGCAGCTTCGCCTACCGGCTGAGGTCGCCCGCCTTCGCCACCGGCTTCACCCGCCCCGTGCAGGTGCTCGCCCACCCCGGCGAGCCCGACACCCTCTTCGTGGTGGAGATCACGGGCACCATCCTCGCCATCAGCCGGCAGGACCCCACCCAGCGCCGCGTGGTGCTCGACATCTCCCCGGGCACCCACGTCAACGGCGAGGGCGGCCTGCTCAGCATGGCCTTCGCGCCCGACTACGCCGAGACGGGCCACATCTACGTGGCCCGCTTCCGCAACGCGCCGATCCGCACCGAGCTCGAGCGCTTCACGGTCGATCCGCCCTTCGGCGGCACGGCCGATCCCGGGTCCCGCGAGCTGATCCTCGCGATGCGCAAGGCGGCCAGCCTGCACTTCGGCGGGCAGATCCTCTTCGACAAGGACGGCATGCTGCTGCTGTCGGTGGGCGACAGCTTCTTCGAGTACGGCGCCCTGGCGCAGCACCTCGACACCCCCCACGGCAAGGTGCTCCGGATCGACGTGAAGCATCCGGCCGACGGCCTCGCCTACGGCATCCCGGCCGACAACCCCTTCGTGGGCTCCGGGTCGGCCTGCGGCGACTGCTTCATGGACGCCGACCTGCGCTGCGACCACACCTGCAGCGAGATCTGGGCCTACGGCTTCCGCAACCCCTGGCGCTGCAGCCTCGACGCCGACGACCGCCTCTGGTGCGGCGACGTGGGCTCGGTGACCTGGGAGGAGGTCAACCTCGTCGAGAAGGGCCAGAACTACGGCTGGAACTGCTACGAGGGCCCCGACGTCTTCGACATGCACGACGAGAACGAGCCCTGCGCCCCCCAGGGCACCACCCGTCCGCCCGTGCACAGCTACCTCCACTACCGCTCGAACCCCGCGGGCACGGCGGCGGTCACCGGCGGCGTGGTGTACCGGGGTCGCGACCTGCCCGACCTGGTGGGCCAGTACATCTTCGCCGACAGCCAGCTCGGCCAGATCTGGGCGCTCACCCACGAGGACGGCGTCGAGCTCGACCACCGCGAGCTCACGTCCACCAGCGCCTACATCGTGGCCATCGGCGAGGACGTCGACCACGAGCTCTACTTCGTCGACCACGCCTTCGGGGCGCTCCACCAGCTGGAGCCCGCGGGCTCGTCCGACGAGGGCACCTTCCCCCGCACCCTGTCGGAGACCGGCTGCTACGCCGACCTCGGCGCCGTGCAGCCCCAGCCCGACCTGCTGCCCTACGAGGTGGCCTCGCCCCTGTGGTCGGACGGCACGGTGAAGAAGCGCTACCTGCGCCTGCCCTCCGACACCGCCACCGTGGAGCTGCCCGCCGGCCTCGGCAGCTCGGTGGAGGCCGCGGAGCAGGCCCTCGACCTGCCCGACGGCAGCCTGCTCATGAAGGAGTTCTTCGTGCCGGCGCCGGGCGGCCTGGCCCCGTTGCGTCCCCTCGAGACCCGCTTCCTCATCCGGCGCTCCGAGGAACGCTGGGACGCCTACACCTACCGCTGGCGGTCCGACGGCAGCGACGCCGACCTCGTGCTCCAGGGCACCACCGGCTGCTACGACGCCTGGGGCGACGAGACCACCGAGCCCTGCGCCTTCACCCACTATTTCCCCTCCACCAGCGAGTGCTTCGCCTGCCACACCACGGCGGCGGGACGCACCCTGGGCGCCCGCCCCCTGCAGCTCAACCGCCTGCAGGACTACGGCGGCACCCTCGACAACCAGCTGCGCGCGCTCGACCACCTGGGCATCTTCGACCCGCCACTCGACGCCGAGGCCAAGGCCCTGCCGGTCTACCCCGACCCCTTCGGCGACGCGCCCCTGGGCGAACGCGCCCGCGCCTACCTCGCGTCGAACTGCAGCATGTGCCACCAGCCCACCGGCACGATGCCCTCCCTGGACTTCCGCTTCGGCACCGCGCTGGCCGACACCATGGTGTGCGACGCCGACCCCGTGCGCGGCGACTTCGGACTGCCCGACGCGCGCCTGATCGCGCCGGGCGCGCCGGCCTCGTCGGTCCTCCTCCACCGCGTGTCCCACCGCGGTCCCGAGCAGATGCCGCCCCTCGCCACGTCGGTGGTGCACGAGGAGGCCGTGGCGCTGCTCACCGCGTGGATCGCCGACCTGGAGACCTGCACCCCATGAGCGCACGCACCTCCATCGGCCTCCCCCGCATCCTCGCCACGCTCCTGGCGTGGCTCCTCGTGGCCTGCGCGCCCGCGCCCGACACCGACGGCAAGGGCGACGACAGCGACACCGCCGACGTCGTGGACTCCCCGCCGCCCGCCGTGGTGTGCGGGGACGGCGACTGCACAGGCACCGAGGACGCCGCCGCCTGCCCCGAGGACTGCCCCGCCACCTGCGGCGACGGCGCCTGCACCCACGCCGAGGGCCCTGCGGCCTGTCCCCAGGACTGCCCCGCCACCTGCGGCGACGGCGCCTGCACCCACGCCGAGGACGCCACCTCCTGTCCCGGCGACTGCCTGGGCACCTGCGGCGACGGCGCCTGCACGGGCACCGAGGACGCCGCCTCCTGCCCCGCCGACTGCCTCGGCACCTGTGGCGACGGCGCCTGCACCCACGCGGAGTCCGCGGCCGACTGCCCCGACGACTGCGCCGCCGACTGCGGCGACGGCGCCTGCACCCACGCGGAGACGGCGGTGGGCTGCGCCGACGACTGCGCCCCCACGTGCGGCGACGATGCCTGCACCCACGCCGAGGACGCCGAGGCCTGCCCCGACGACTGCCCGGCCGGTTGCGGCGACGGCTTCTGCACCCACGCCGAGGACGCGGCGGCCTGCCCCGAGGACTGCCCGAAGGACTGCGGCGACGGTGCCTGCACCCACGACGAGGTCTACACCACCTGCGCCGACGACTGCGCCACCACGTGCGGCGACGGCGCCTGCGCCGACGACGAGGACGCCAGCAGCTGCCCCCGCGACTGCCCCGCCGTGTGTCCCGACGCGGCGTGCACCCACGACGAGGACGCCGCCTCCTGTCCCGACGACTGCGCCGCGGTGTGTCCCGACGGCGCCTGCACCCACGGCGAGACCCACGAGACCTGCCCCCAGGACTGCCCCGACTGCCCCGGCGGCGAGGGCTGTCCCCGCGGGCTCGACGCCCGCCCGGTCCCCAGCGGCTGCCACCTCGACGGCGAGCCCGACACCTGGGCGTACGAGGTGGACCCCACGCCCTTCGCCACGGGCTTCTCCTTCCCCGTGGACGTGCTGTCGCCCCCGGGCCAGCCCGACACGCTCTACGTGGTGGAGGGGCCCGGCCGCGTGATCTCGGTGTCACGCCGCGACCCCGCCGTGCGCACCACCGTGCTCGACGTGGCGGCCCAGACCGCACCCGCGCTCGGCGGGCTCTTCGCGGTGGCGCCCGCCCCCGACTTCGCCACCACGGGCCACCTGTACACCAGCCGCACCATCGGCAGCCCCAGCCGCATCCTGGTGTCGCGCTTCCTCGTGGAGCCCCCGGTGGGCGGCACGGCGAACGTGAACAAGGGCACGCCCGTCCTCGTGGTGCGCCTGGACGGTGCGGCCAACGCCGGCGGCCCCCTGCTCTTCGGCCCCGACGGCATGCTGTACCTGGCGGTGGGGGCCGGCGCGACGGGGGGCAACACCGCCCAGGATCCCCGTTCCGCCCTGGGCAAGGTGCTCCGCGTCGACCCGGGCCGCCTGGAGGCGGGCCTCGCCTACGGGGTGCCGGCCGACAACCCGCTCGTGGGCACCGGAAGCACCTGCGGCGCCTGCCTCACCGAGCCCGACTTCCTCTGCGACACGCCCTGCACCGAGGTGTGGGCCTCGGGCCTGCGCAACCCCCGACGCTGCAGCTTCGATCCCGACGGGCGGCTCTGGTGCGGCGACGTGGGCTTCGCGTCCTGGCACGAGGTGGACCTGATCACGGCGGGCAGCAACCACGGCTGGAACTGCCTGGAGGGCTCCACCGAGATCACCACCCACGCCCCCGAGGTGGACTGCGACCGCACCTTCGACGAGGCCGTGCACGCCTACCCGCAGACCCCCGGCGCCACCGGCATCACCGGCGGCCTCGTCTACCGGGGCGAGGCCTTCCCCGACCTCAAGGGCCGCTACCTCTTCCTCGACGCCGGACTCGGGACGCTCACGGCGCTGGAGCACGAGGAGGGCGTGCTCGTGTCCACCCGCGTGATCGCCGACGTGCCGTCCACGATCGTCGCCATCGCCGAGGACGCCGACGGCGAGCTGCTCCTCGTGGACCGGCCCGGCGGCACCCTCCTCCGCCTGCGGCCCACGGAGCGCCTCGCCACGGGCACCTTCCCCGACACCCTGGGCGCCACCGGCTGCTACGCCGACCTGCCCGCGGGCACGCCCGCCGACGACCTGATCCCCCTCGACCCGCGCGTGGCCTCCTGGGCCGACGACGCCACCCGCCGCACCTACCTGCGGCTGCCGGGCCCCACCGCCACGGTGCGCGCCCCCGCGGGCCTGGGTGCCCTGCGCAGGGCCGCCGACGAGGCCCTCGACCTGCCCGTGGGCACGATCCTCCTGCAGGAGCTCCGGCGTCCGCGCCCCACCGCCGGCGACGCGCCCGCCCTGGTGGAGTCCCGCTTCCTGGTGCGCCGCAGCGCCGGCGACTGGGACGCCTACACCTACCTGTGGCGCGCCGACGGCAGCGACGCCGACCTCGTCACCTTCGCCACCACGGCCTGCCTGGACGCCACGCCCCCGGGCACCCCCGAGGCCTGCCAGCGGCCCCACGAGGTGCCGGCGGCCCCCACGTGCCTGGGCTGCCACACCGCGGTGGCAGGCCGCACCCTGGGCCTGCGTCCGGCGCAGCTCAACCGCCTGCAGGCCTACCCCGGGGGCGACGACAACCAGCTCCGCGTGCTCGACCACCTCGGCGTCTTCGACCCGCCGCTCGGCGCGCTCCCCGTGGACCTGCCGGCGTGGGCCGACCCGCTGGGCGACGCCGGCCTCGACGAGCGGGCCCGCGTCTACCTCGCGGCCAACTGAAGCATGTGCCACCGCGCCGGAGGGGCGCTGCCCGGGCCGGATCTCCGCCACGCCACGCTGCTCGACGCGATGGGCGTGTGCGACGTGGACCCGGTGCTGGGGGACCTCGGGCTCGCCGACGCGAAGCTGATCGCGCCGGGCCACCCGGAGTCCAGCGCGCTGATCGCGCGCATGGCGCTGCGCGGCGAGGGGCAGATGCCCCCCACCGGCACCACCACGGTGGACGCGGCCGGCGTGGCCCTGATCAGCGCCTGGACAGCAGCCCTGGAGACGTGCGCTCCGTAGGCGCCACCAGGGCGCGCACGTCCACCGGGTCCCAGGCCCAGGCCGTCCAGCCCTGCGGCGCGCCCAGCTCCTCGAGCACCACGTGGGTGGTGCCCGGCGAGAGCGCGTCGAAGCTCGCCTGGAAGGCGGTGCCGCCCGGCGCCGCCACGTGCGTGGCCGGCCAGGTGGGCAGGTCGGTGGCCCGCAGGGGGCGCTCGATGCCCGAGGGCAGCTCCACGAGCACCAGCCCGAGGTCGTCGCCGGGGGGCGACAGCGCGAACCGGCCCTCCAGCGCGCTGAACACCACCGTGGTGCCCTCCTCGCCGGTCCACACGCCCTCCAGGGCCGTGCGGCCGAGCAGCAGGTCGGTGACGTCGCCGCCCTCGACCCAGCCGTCCTCCGACGCGACCAGGGGCTCGGCCGCCTCCGCGGGATCGAGGGGCTCGCCGGCCAGGTCGAGGGCCTCGGCCAGCTCGAGCCCGCCGGGCGCCTCCTGACCGCACGCCATCATCGCCAGGGCGCAGACCGCCCCCCACCGTGTCGTCTTCATCTTCCCTCCCGGAGTGGACGACGCCCCGGACGACCCGGGACGCTCGCAGGCATGGACCGCGAGACCGTGGGGTGGGTTCCCCGCCGCCCGTGTTCACCACGGGACGCGGTCTCGTGGGATCGACGACACCCGCGGCAGGCGCGGACAGCACGGGCCGCGCTCAGGGCGCCAGCAGGCTGCTGATCTCGCTGGTGGTGGCGAGCTGCTCGCTGCCCCAGCCGCTGCGGGTGTCGCCCAGGGCGCGCAGGCAGGTGAGGCCCACGCGCGTGGCGAGCCCCCCGTTCAGCCGCACGTGCCGCCCGGGACGCAGCCGGCCGTTGCCACCGCCCGCCACGAAGAGCGGGAAGTCCTCGAAGGTGTGGCCGGCGCCCCCGGCCACCTCCGACGTGCCCAGCACCACGGCGTGGTCGAGCACGCTGCCGCCCCCCTCGGGCACGGCGCGCAGCTCCCGGAGGAAGTCGCCGAAGACGTCGTGGAAGTAGGCCAGGCCGGTGAGCACCGAGCTGTCGTAGCCCACGTTGTGCTCGTACTCGTGGAAGCTCGTGGGCGAGCCGTTGTAGACGAGCTGGCTGCCGTACACGTCCGGGTAGAAGACGTGGGAGGCCGGCGACGAGAACTCCATCGTGGCCACGCGCGTGAGGTCGCAGGCGAAGGCGTAGGCGACGAGCTGCGCGTGCTGGCGGGCCTTCTCGCGGTAGGAGGCAGCCGACACCGGCGCGGTCGGCGAGGCGCAGGTCTGGTCGACGGTGCCCTCGCGCACGCGCAGCTCCAGGTCGCGCAGCGCCTCGAGGTGCAGCTCCACCCGGGCGCGGTCCTCGGCGCCCAGGCGCGCCTGCAGGGCCCTGCCGTCCTCCAGCACCGCGTCGAGCACGCTGGCGCGCAGCGCGTCGGGCGGCCGCGGGCCGAAGAGCTCGTCGAAGACGGCCACGGGGTCGAAGACCGGGGCGTTGTAGACGTAGGGCGCGCGGTGCGAGGTGTAGCGCACCGCCGTGCCCGGTCCGTTCACGCCGTGCAACGCGGTGACCCCCAGGGTGAGCGAGCGGCGACCCGGGTTGCCCACGAGGTCGGCGGCCAGCTCGTCGAGGGACGGCGCGGGCACCGTCATGTAGTCCCAGTCGTTGTTCGTGGACGCGTAGTCGGGGTGCAGGACCGGGTTGCCCCCCGTGAGGATGCCGCAGGCGCCTTCCACGTGCGGGTTGTTGACCCCCTTCGTGGCCAGCTTGCTGCCCGACACCACCTGGATCTGGTCCTCCAGCCCGGCGAGGCCCGCGAGCAGCCCCGTGGCCTGCCAGCCAGTGCCGGTGGTGGCGGGCGCCCAGCTCCCCGGGTGGGTGCCGTTGCCCCAGAACCACAGGGCGAAGCGCTGGGGGAAGGGCGTGCCGTCGGCGTGCGCGGTGCCGCCCAGGTTGGTCATCGCGTCGAGCAGGGGCAGGCCCACCGTGGCGAGCCCGCCGCCCGCGAGCGCGCCGCGCAGGAAGGTGCGCCGCGACAGACCCCGGCTCACGGCGTCACCTCCGGGTCCGCGGGCCAGGCGAGGCGGAAGAGGTCGCTCAGCGCCACGGCGCGCAGCATCGCGGCCGCGCCGCCCTGGCCCACGGCGAGCGCCTCCACCTCGGGGTGGGCGTCGTCCACGGTGAAGCCCCCCGCCTGGGCCACGAGGTGGGCGGCCACGCAGGGCAGCAGGGCCGGGTGCTGGGCGAGGAGGCCCCCGAGCGCCGCCCCGTCGGCGAAGGCGATGCCGTCGAGCTCGCCGCTGGGGTCGATGGGCAGGCCGTGCTCGGTCTGGCGGTAGCGCCCCAGCGCATCGAACTGCTCCAGGCCCAGCCCGATGGGGTCCATGTAGCGGTGGCAGGCACCGCAGGCGGGCGTGTCCTGGTGCACCGCCACCAGCTCGCGCGTGGTGACGAGGCCCTGGTCGGTGCGGTCGGGCAGCACGGTGACCACGCCGGCCGGAGGCGGCTTGATGGCGTGACAGAGCAGCGTCTTGCGCACGAAGAGGCCCCGCAGCGCGGGCGAGGTCTTCCCCGGGTAGGCGTGCAGGGCGAGGAAGCCGGCGGTGGTGAGCACGCCGGCGCGCTCGGCGGGCGCCGTGACCCGGGACGGCAGGATGCTGCCGGGCGACGGCAGGCCGTAGAGCGGGGCCGTGCGGTCGTCGACGAAGAGGGTGCGCGTGGTGAAGAGGGCGCGGAACCCGCCCTGCTCGCGCACGGCGGCCAACGCGGTCTGCAGGAGCTGGTCGGCCAGCGCCTCCCGCTGCTGCGGGAAGTCGGGGAACAGGGCCTCGTCCTTCTCGACGATCTGCAGGCCGTCCACCTGGAGCAGCTCGCGCAGGAAGGCCTCGAGCCCGTGGGCGGCCCTGGGGTCGGCCAGCATGCGGTCGACCTGCGCCTCCAGACCCGTGGGATCGGCGAGCAGGCCGGCCTCGGCGGCGTCGAGCAGGGCCTCGTCCGGGGCGTCCCCCCAGAGCAGGTACGACAGCCGGGTGGCGAGCTCGGTGTCGGCGTAGCGCAGGCGCGGTGCGTCGGGAGGGGCGGTGGGATCCGGCTCGCCCAGCTCCACCCGGTAGAGGAAGGACGGCGACTGGAGCAGGCCCGAGAGCACGAGCCGCAGGGCCTCCCAGGCGCCGGCCTCGGCGGCGACGGCCTCGGCCACGGCCACCCAGCGCGCCTGCTCGGCCTCGTCGAGGGCCCGTCGGAAGGCGCGTCGGCCCACCTGCGCCACGAAGGCGGCGGTGCAGGGATCGGCGGGATCGGCCGCGGGGGTGCAGTCCACCAGCGCCGCGCGGCGGTCGGGATCGTCGAAGACCGCGGTGGCCACGGCGCGCGCGGCGCCTTCGTAGGCCACCGCCGTGCCCGCAGGGATGCCGCCCTGGGCAGCGCCCACGGAGGTGGCCCAGGCGCCGAGGGAAGGCACTTCCAGGCCGTCGCCCGCCGCGCCCAGCACGGTGCGCACGCTGGCCACGTACTGGGCGGGCGTGAGGGTGCGCAGGCCAGCCGGGGCGGGACGCAGGGGTGGGGGAGGCGGCCCGGTGTCGACCGGCGCCGCCGTGTCGCCCGTGGCGTCGGGAGCGGGGGTGTCGGCGACCACCGGCGTGCCGGTGTCGTCGCCGTCCACGCGGAAGGCCGCCGGCCCGAGGCAGCCCGCCACGCACGCCGCCACGAGGGCGGGCAGCAGGCGGGGGCACGCGGACGGGCGGCGGGTCATCGGCCCTCTCGGCGACGGGCGACGAGAGGGTACCGCAGGCCCGTGTCCACGTCAGGCCGCGCTGGCCATCTCCAGCGAGAACCAGGCCAGCCAGGCGGCGACGCCCAGGGTCACGGTGGAGGCGACCACGCCGTAGACGAGCGGGCGCCAGGGGCCGGCGGGGCGATCGACGCCCCAGCCCGCGCGGGAGGCCAGCGTGCCCACGAGGGCGGCCACCAGCACGGAGCCCACGGCGAGCGGGGTGGCGGCAGCACCCAGGTCGGTCAGCCAGCCCTCGGCACCGGCCACCACCACCAGGGCGCTCCCCAGGGCGGTGGCGACGAACAGGGAGAGCAGGGTGGGCACGGCCACGGCGAAGCGCACGCGACGGGGTCGTGCCGGGCCATCGACCACGGGCCCCACGGGCAGCTCGTCGCGGGTGAGCGCCATGCCCGGGGAGGGTGCGTCGTCGAAGGGCGGCATCGGGGCGGGACGGGTCTGCATGGGTCTCCCGGGGACAGGGTTCCTCCTGAGCGTAGGCCGCCCCGGACGGCGATCCGTCACGTCCCGGCCCGCCCTGTCACGTCGGTGGTGGCGGGTGCCGCACCCGACCAGGACGGGACAGGCCCTCGCAGGCCGCGACGAGACGGGACACAGCGGGTGCCCGGCACGTTCCCCGAGGCCCGGATGCCCACGCTGCCCACCACCCACCTGGTGCCCTCTCGTCGACCGTCCGATCGCCTGCTGGTGGTGCTGCACGGCCGCGGCGACCACGCCGGGGGCTTCCGCTGGCTGCCCGACGCGCTGGGCCTCGACGACCTCGGCTACCTGCTCGTGGACGCGCCCGACCCCTGGGGCCCCGGCCTCAGCTGGTACGACCTGCCCCCGCACCAGGCGCCGGGCGTGCTGCGCTCCCGCGGCCTCCTCGACGCGCTCTTCGCCTCGCTGGTCGACCAGGGCCAGGACCCCGCCCGCACCGCCCTGCTCGGCTTCAGCCAGGGCTGCCTGATGACGCTGGAGTGGGGCGCGCGGACGGCGTTGCCGCTGGCCGCCTACGTGGGCGTCTCCGGGTACGTCCTCGACCCCGAGGCCCTGCTGGCCGAGCGCCACGCGCAGGCCGACCGCCCCGTGTGGCTCGTCACCCACGGCCTGCACGACGAGGTGCTGCCCTTCGAGGTCA
The DNA here is from genome assembly GCA_020632955.1 of Alphaproteobacteria bacterium. Taxonomy (GTDB): domain Bacteria; phylum Myxococcota_A; class UBA796; order UBA796; genus JACKEO01. The sequence continues at coordinate 5,794 of JACKEO010000019.1, read as the reverse complement.
CCGCCGCCCAGGTGGCGCGCCTGCAGCAGGGCGGCCTGCCGGTGCGCTTCGAGGCCTGGCCGAAGACGCACACGATCGACCCCCACGAGGAGCTTCCGGCGATCCGCGCCTTCCTGCAGGAGCGGCTGGGGCTGGCCTGACGGCGCCCGCCTGGCCTCTCCGTATCCGACGTTGCATCCCCGCTGGTGCTATGCTCCCGGGACGCGGCGGGGGGTCGTCGCGCCCGGAGGTCCACGTGTCCCACGTCACGTCTCGCGCGCTGTGCCTCGCGCTCCTCGGCAGCCTCGGCGGCTGCGACACCGACCACGCCCCGGAAGGCGACGGTGCCTTCGTGGTGCGCGTGGCCCCGCTCACGCTCACGGGCGTCACCGACGCGGTGTACCGGCTCACCGTGGTGAACGAGGCCGGCGACACCGTGTGGAGCAAGAAGCTGTCCTCCACGCAGTACGGCGATGGCGCCGGCGCCATCGCGTACGTCGGGCCGTGCGACGCCTCCGACACGGACGGCGACGGCCGGGCGCTGAACACCGTGGAGCTCGAGCTGCTCGACCTCGTCGGTCCCGATCCGGGATCGTGGACCAACCCCACCGCCGCGGGCCCCGTGGTGCTGGCCGCGGTCTGCACGCCGCAGGCCGACACCGAGGTCCGGTTCGACCTCACCATCCTGCGCCAGGGCGAGGAGGGCTTCTTCGACGTCGCCGTGCGCTTCGACGACATCTTCTGCTCCGCCAAGGTGGACTGCGTGGGCGCCGACGGCGGCCCGCTGCGCCTGCTCTTCGACGACCAGGGCACGCGCCTCCCCACCGCGGTGATGGCCCTGGCCTGCAGCGCAGGCCCCGGCGAGGACCTGCGCATGCAGGCCGACGACCTGACGATCTCCTGCGCCACGGGCGAGGCCTACCGGCTCGACATGACGCCGGCCTCCCAGGGCAGGCTCGCGGCCCCGCCGCTGGTGCTCCGCTACCAGGTCACGGCCGGCTCGGGCATGCTGCCCGAGGTCGACCAGCTCTACTGGACGATGGCCGCGGGGCTCGACGAGGCGCTGCTCACCACGCCCGACAAGGGCCATGGCGACTGCCGCCTGAAGGGGCGCGCCACCGCCTCGAAGGGCCCCCTGCCCACCACGGCCACCACCTGGCCCTACATCCAGGTGGACGTGCCGCTCACCGCGGCCGACGGCAGCCTCGCCTGCACCACCCACACGCTCTCGGCCGGCAAGGAGGTGGTGGCCACCTACGACGAGCCCGAGCTGCTCGGTCACGAGCTCACCCACACGGTGCAGCAGTCTCCCTGAGGTCCGCGGCGCGCCTCCGGGCGGCATAGACCCCGTCCATGCCGCACCTGCGCGTCACGCCCATGGCCGACATGCTCCTGGTGGAGCTGGACCTCGCGCTCGCGCGCTGCCGGATGCACTGCGTCTTCTGCCCGGAGCGCTACGTCACCGAGCGCGCCTGGGACGTGCCGACCCGCGTGGTGGACGAGGTGCTCGCCGAGGCGCGCGCGCTGGTGGCCGGCGATGCCCGCCGCGTCTACCTCGAGTCTGCCGACATCCTCGAGTTCCCCGGCTTCGACGCCCTCGTCGAGACCTTCACGGCCGACGGCCGCGAGCTGCTGGTGGCCACGCCGGGGCTGCGGCTGGCCGATCCCGACCTCGTGGCACGCCACGCCGGGCGCCGCGTGCGCTTCGACCTCACGCTGCACGGCACCACCGACGCCACCTGGGAGGCGATGACGGGCCGCGCCGACGCGCGGGCGCTCGTCGAGCAGGCCCTCGATCACCTCGTCGGCGCGGGCGTGCCCGTCCATGTCTCGATGGTGGTCACCGACCGCAACGTCCACGAGCTGGCCGACACGGTGCGTCGGGCGGGCGCCCGCTGGAAGCTCCACGACCTCAGCGTGAAGCTCTTCTTCCCCGACACCTCCCCCGACGGGGCCGGCCGCCACCCGGGCTACCTCGACCAGTTCCCGGACCTCGAGGCGGTGGAGGCCCAGCTCCGCGCGCTCGCCGAGGCGCCCGACGGCCTGCCCCGCGTCGACCTGTACAACCTGCCCTTCTGCCAGGCCGACGAGGCCCTGCTGGAGCGCCTGGGCGCCTACGTCCTCGACTGCTTCAACGCCTACCGCGGTCGGGCCCTGCCCCAGTGCGCCAGCTGCCCGGTGGTGGAGGCCTGCCCGGGCATCCACCTGCGCTACCTCGCGAAGCACCGCGTGCGACGACCGAGCCACGCCAAGGCGGTGGCGGTGAGGGAAGGGCGGGCGCCTGAGCCGGTGCCGCAGGACTAGACCACGCTCACCGGCGTGGCACGTACCGGAAGTCCGCCGATCGCCGCAGCACGCCCGGCATGGCGTGGGGCAGCGTGCGGTGCACCGTGCGCCCCTCGAACAGCACCACGTCGCCGGGCGCCAGATCGCTGCCGGTCCAGCGCACGTCGGCGGGCACCTCCACGCCCTGGGTGCCCACGCCCTCGCCCTGGTGGTCGAGGGTGCCCAGGCGGTGGGAGCCCGCCCACACGGCCACCGGGCCGAGGTCGACCGGCATAGGGAGCAGCGGGGTCCAGGCCGTCCACAACACGGGCTCGCCCTGCACGTAGAAGGCGTCCTGGTGGGGCGGCGTGCCCCGGGGCGGATCGCCCGCGCAGCCCACCCGCACGAGGTCGCCGCGCCCCGCGGTCACCGGGCCACCCACGAGCCAGCCCAGCACGCGGAGGAGGTCGGCGTGGCGCCTGAGGGCGTCGAAGGTGTCGGCAACGAAGGCCCACTGCTGCAGGCGCACGAAGTCCGGCGCATCGTAGGCGGGCGTGGGCACCTGGGGCCCACCGGCCGCGTCCACCCAGCCGAGCTCCTGCACCCAGCCGTCCACGTCGACGGCCAGGGCCTCCACGAGGTCGAGCGGGAGCAGCCCGCGCAGGCAGAGGGCGCCGTCCTCCTCGGCCGCGCGACGCACCGCGCGCCGGTCGTGCGCGTCCACGGCGCGCCACGGCAGCAGGGCGCTCATGTCGCCGTCCACACGGTCCACCGCTCGGTGCGGTGACCCCGCCGGCGACCCACCGCGGCCACCGCCGCGTCGACCGTGGCGTCCAGGGTCTCGGGTGCCAGGTCGGGCCGCAGGGCGAGGCCCACGGGCGGGAGGCGCAGCCAGTCCTCCTGGGTCGCCAGGGTCCAGCGCACCCGCACCTCCGTCACCGTGGGCGACCGCCCCGCCGCGCGCAGCGCCGCCGCCAGGGCCGCGTGGTCCGGGGGGGCCGGCGCGGGCTCGGGCGCGCGCGTCCGCCCCTCGAGGAAGGCGGCCAGCAACCCGTCCAGCGCCCCGGGACGGTCGCCCGGGTCCCCGTCGGGCAGGCCCAGGTAGGCCGACGGCACCGTGAAGCCGAGCACCCCGTCGGGCGCCAGCGAGGCCAGGAGGCGGTCGAGCGCGTCGGGGAGGGGGCCGAGCAGCCAGAGCGCGGCGCTGCAGACCACCGCGTCGTACCGGCCGTCCGGGATCTCCGCGTGCCAGCGCAGGCGGCGGTCGCGGAGCGTGGACGCCGCACGCATCGCCCCCGCGGGCTCCACGGCGTCGACCACGGCCCCGGTCGGCAGGTCGCGCAGCAGCGCCCGCGAGGTGACACCCGTGCCCGCACCCACCTCGAGCACGCGGCGACGTGTCGGCAGGTCGAGCGCGTCGGCCAGCGCCGCCGCCACGCGCCGGTAGCGATCGTGGCGCGCGCAGAAGCGGCGGTAGGCGGCGGCGGTGCGGGGATCGTCCCACACGTCGCCCGTCATGCCACGGCGCCCGACTCGTGCCAGCGCGGCGGCTCCTGGCCCGACGAGGCCGACCAGCCCATCGCCCGCAGGTTGTGCTCGGCCTTGAAGCGCAGGGCCTCGCGGATCAGGTCCCGACGCGCGTCGTCGTAGTGGAAGAAGTCGAGCTCCAGCGTGGCGTCGTCCACGTACCAGCGGTGCCAGGCCTCGCGATCCCGCATCGGGGGCGGGGGCGCGTAGGCGGCGTAGCGGGGGTCGAGCCACCAGTCGGTGAAGCCGAAGCGCGCGTGGTGCAGCTCGTAGACCGGCGTGGCCGGGAAGGGGATGAGCACGCCCAGGGTGCTGAAGGTGTCGACCCGCGGGGCGAGGTGCGCCAGGAAGGCCAGCGTGCGCTCCAGGGACGATGGCGTGTCCTCGGGGAAGCCGAGCATGAAGTTCGCCGCGGTGGACAGGCCGAGGCCCTTGGCCACCGTGAGGGCCTCGTCCACGCGCGCGGTGCCCACGCCCTTGCCGATGGCGCGGAGCACGTCGTCGTCGCCGCTCTCCACGCCGAAGTTCACCATCACCAGGCCCACCTCCTGCATGCGGCGGAGCAGGTCCTCGGTGACCAGGTCGGCCCGGGTGATCGCCGACCACGCGAGCTCGAAGTCCAGGCCCTCCTCGAGCGCGTCGCAGAGCTCTCGCAGCCGCCTGCGGTTCGCCGTGAGCGCGTCGTCCCAGCAGGGGAAGAAGTGGCTGCCGAAGCGGGCGTGGGCCGTGTTGAGCTCCTCCACCACGCGGGCCGCGCCGTGGTGCCGGAAGATGCGTCCGGTGACGTGGTTCGCGCAGAAGGTGCAGCGGGCGGGGCAGCCCCGGGAGGTGAGGATGCCCCCCGGCGTCACCGTGTGGCCGCCCGGGTGGTACCAGGCGGGGTCGTACAGGTGCTGGGCGTCGTGGGGGTAGGGCAGGGTGTCGAGCTCCCGCAGCAGCTCAGCAGGGGGCGTGTGCACGGCGCGGCCGTCGTCGCCGCGGACCACCAGCCCGGGCACCTCGGCGAGCACCTTCCTGCCTTCGGCCACCTGCACGAGATCGGCGATCGCCCGCTCGCCCTCGCCCACCACCGCCACGTCGAAGCCGCGCGCCAGCGCCTCCTCGGGCCGTGCCGTAGCGTGCGGCCCGCCGGCGACCAGCAGCGGGAAGCGGCCCCGCAGCGCGTCCACCAGGGCGTAGGCGTGCCACACCCAGCGGGTGAACAGGCCCACGCCCACGACGTGCGGGTCGAAGGCGTCGGCGGCGGCCACGAGGTCGTCGAGCGACAGGTGGGCGTGCCGCGCAGCCGCGTCGAGCACGCGCACCTCGGCGCCCGCCGCCAGGGCCGCCGCGGCCAGGTACTGCTGACCCAGGAGGGGTGCGCCCAGCCGCTCGGGAGAGGGCGGATTGATCAGCAGGACGCGCACCGCCGACGGGCGAGGCATGGCCCTCAGCCCTTCGCCCTGGCGACGACCTCGGCGAGGCTCGGACGCACGACGCCGACCGCGCTGCCGTGGCCCGGCGCGGCCACGTTGTCGCCGGCGATCACCGGGCCCACGGGCACGTACGGCGGCGCGAAGGCGGGCACCGGCCCCTGGCCCCAGATGCCGCCGAGCGTGGCCTGCTCGCTCCAGGCGGCCACACCGCCTCCCACCCGGGTGGCCCAGGCCTTCACGGCCTCCGGGAGCCCAGGGAGGTTGAGGAGGTCGCCCAGGCGATCGGCGAGGTCGACGTACAGCTCCTCGGGCGACAGCTCGCCGTAGGCGCGGGACGCGTCGGGCCGCAGCGGGAAGGGCTCGGCCTCGGTGGGCGGCGCCTCCGGTGCGGCGACCGCCGCGAAGGAGGGGAAGGCCTTCGTGGGCGGGAGCGTCCACTTGCGCCACTGCTTCGCCCACGCGCGCTCCGCGGCCTTCGCCCACGCGCGGGCGATCACGCGGGGCACGCCCACGTCGACGAGCGCGGCACCGAGCTCGTCCTCCACCATCCCGCGCGGGACCTCGGCCTGGAGCCCGCGCAGCACCGGGCCGTCGATGCGCCCGTCGAG
>JACKEO010000018.1 GCA_020632955.1 Alphaproteobacteria bacterium | reverse complement strand
GCTGCACCCTGGTGGGTCCGGAGGAGGTGCGACCCGTCTCGCCGGGCGGCTACCTGCTCCGCCCTCCCGACGAACTCGCGCCGCACCAGCGGCAGCTCACCCGCCGCGATCCCCCCTGCGGTGGGAGCACCAGACGATCGGACGGGGCCGCCGGGCGCACGAGGCCCTCGTCGCGGTGCACTACAACCCCTTCGCCATCCAGACCTGCCCGCACTGCGGGTTCACGGCGATGGCCGACCCGTTCTTCGGTGCCCGACGCCACGCCCCCGAGGGGCGTCGCACCCACTGGATCCAGGACCACCAGTCGTGGTGCCGGCGGTGCCGGACGGATCGGTCGTGGCATCTCCTGGAGCCGGTGGAGGACGAGGCGGCGTAGCCCGTGCGTCAACGGGATCGGGTGCGCCGCGCAAGCGCTGCCAGCGGCTGCTGCGCGAGTCGGGCTTCACCGAGGTGGAGGTGACCCGGCGCTCGGCAGACGGAGGCATCGACGGACGCGGCGTGCTGCGGCTGAACGGGCTCATCAGCTTCACGGTGATGTTCCAGAGCAAGCGCTACAGCGATGCCGTCAGCGCCCCCACGGTCCGGGACTTCCGGGGCGCCTTCATGGGACGCGCCGACAAGGGGCTGATCATCACCACGGGTCGCTTCACCCGCGACGCCCGGCTCGAGGCCACGCGCGACGGCGCCACGCCCATCGACCTGATCGACGGCGAGCTGCTGCTCGACAAGCTCAAGGAGCTGTCGCTCGGCATCGAGACGCGCATGGTGGAGGAGGTGATCGTGGACACCGCCTGGTTCGGCAAGGTGTAGGGCGCGGCCCATGCGAAGGAGCCGGCGGTCCATCGCGATCACCACGGTTGCGCCCCGCCCTCCCCTGCTCCACCATCCCCGCCCACCGGGAGCTCCCATGCCACCCACCCCAGGTCCGCTCTCCCCGGCAGAGGCCACCTACGTCGCGTTCTGGGAGCGCTTCACGTGGCACGCCGCACAGCACGGCCTGCGCTACCGCACCCCTCCGGGCCACCGGCAGAACTGGTACGGCTGGGGCGTGGGTCGCAAGGCCACGTTGGTGTGCGTCCGCGTGGCCCCGTCGAAGTCCTACGTGTCGGTGCTGGTGAGCATCGGTCGCACACCCGAGCGCGACGAGATCCACGCCTGCCTCGCGCGCGACAAGGCCGGCTTCGAGGCACGCATCGGCGCACCCCTGCGCTGGCAGGAGGACACGAAGGAGATCCGCGTGCTCCACGAGTGGCACGAGGACCTCGACGAGGATCAGTGGGATGCCGTGATGCCCCTGCTGCTCAGCCGTCTGTCGGACTTCGAGGACGCCCTGCGCGCCCGCCTCGCCACCGCCTGACCCCGGACCCCTCTCCCATGCGCGACGCCACCCTCCTCGATGCGGCCCTCGACGCCGCCCGGGCCCAGCCCGTGCCCGGGCGCCTCCACTACGCAGACCTGGCCGCCTTCCTCGCCGAGCGCGACCCCGCACGCTTCGCGCCCACGCCCACCCGCAAGACGCCGCACTACACGCTGTGGCGGACGCTCGACGGCGCGGACGACTTCGAGACCCTCGGCGACGGATGGTTCTGGTACCGCCCCTGGGGCCCCGCCACCGACCACACGCTGAGGCTGTCGGCCGACGGTGGCCGCGCGCTGCGCACGCAGAGCCGTGCGGTGCGCGGTCGGGCCAGCGTGGCGGGGCGCAGCGAGCAGTCCGATGGCATGGCCTGGGTGCCCTTCTTCCGTGCCCTGGCGGAGGCGTTGAGGCCCTACCGCACCCGCAGCGCGCGCCTCGTGGAGATCCTCGAGGAGATCCGCGCCCAGGACCTGCCCGTCACCGCCCTGCAGGACAAGGACGTCGAGGGCAACCGCACCCTGCTCACGGAGCTCGACCCCTTCACGTTCCTGGGCGCCTTCTGCCGCGGCATCACCGACGACGCGCGCCTGGAGATGGCCCGCCTCGCCACGGAGCTGCTCGACCTCGACGTGGCGCTTCCCCACGATTTCGCGGGGCTGCCGCTGCTCAACAACCAGGCCTCCTGGTTCTTCGCGTACCAGGCGAAGCGGCGACCCGGCGACCTCGAGCGGCTCTGGGACGTCTTCGAGCTGGCGCTCGAACCCGACCCGCTGGCGAACCCAGCCTTCGGGCCCGCCTTCGACGAGGCGCTCACCGTGAGCCAGGTCAACGTGAACCTCACGATGGCGCTGTTCTGGATCCGCCCCGACGTCTTCCTCACGCTCGACAAGACGATGCGCAGCTACACCGGCATCAAGCTGCCCAGCCGCGGCATCGACCATGCGTTCTACGCGCACACGATCGCCCAGGCGCGCGCACGATTCGGGCTGCCCTTCCCCACGCTCTCCCTCCGCGCCTGGAGCGCGGCCGGCCGTCCCCAGGAGCACTCCCTCGGCGGCGGAGGTGCCCGACAGACCAACGCATGGCTGGTGGGAGCCTACTGGGAGGCGTCCACGCCCGTCGATCAGACCGATCGCTTCCTGCGCGAGGGCATCTGGGAGAACGGCCACGCCGACAAGCACCTCGACGATGTGAAGCACATGGCCGTGGGCGACCTGATCGCGATCAAGACCTGGACCACCCAGAAGCACGGCCTGCCCTTCGACGGGCGCGGCAAGACGGTGCCCAAGAACACCATCAAGGCCACCGGCACCATCGTCGCGAACCGAGGCGACGGCCGCACGGTGGAGGTGGAGTGGGACGAGACGGCGGAGCAGCGCGACTGGTTCTTCTACACCTCGCCCGCCACGGTGTGGCGCCTCAAGCACGACCATCCGATGGCCCAACGCCTTCGCCGGTTCGTCTTCGAGGGCGAGCCCCAGGATCTCGACTGGTTCACCGAGCAGTGGTGGGGCCAGGAGTCTCCTGACGGCGATCCGTCCCCGCTCGCCGGGGAGCCCGACGGGTCGGAAGAGGTCGCGCCCGCGCTGTACGGGCTGGAGGACGTCGTCGACGAGGGCGTCTTCCTCGACCTCGCCGTGCTGGAGCGCGCGCTGGCGCGACTGCGCCAGAAGAAGAACCTCATCCTGCAGGGTGCCCCCGGCACCGGGAAGTCCTTCCTGGCACCCAAGCTCGCCTACGCGCTGATGGACGAGAGGGCGCCCGAACGCATCGAGCGACTCCTGTTCCACCCCTCCACCACATACGAGGACATGGTGCGTGGCCTGCGCCCGGGCACCACGGCGGGCAGCTTCGAGCTCAAGGACGGTCCGTTGTGGCGGGTCGCCGAACGCGCCGCCGACGACCCCGAACGCGACCACGTCCTCCTCATCGACGAGATCAACCGCGGCAACCTCGCGCAGATCTTCGGCGAGTGCCTTCAGCTGCTGGAGGCCGACAAGCGGGGTCCCGAGCACGCCATCACCCCGCTCTACACGCGACACGACGGCGAGCGCTTCTTCCTGCCCCCGAACCTGTACGTGATCGGCACGATGAACGTGGCCGACCGCTCCCTGGCCCTGGTGGACTTCGCGCTGCGCCGACGCTTCGCCTTCCTCACGCTGCCGCCGCAATACCAGAGCCCCGCGTTCCGGCGATGGATGACCGACCGCGGCATGCCGGCGTCGCTGCTGCACCGGATCGTGCAGGCCATGACCCGGCTCAACGAGACCATCACGAACGATGCGTCGCTGGGACCGGCCTTCCAGGTGGGCCACAGCTTCTTCTGCCCACGCGGCGAAGACTTCAGCAGCCTCGACGACGCCTGGTTCCTCGACGTGGTCGACACGGAGATCGACCCCCTCCTGCACGAGTACTGGTACGACGACGCCGCGTCAGCCGACGCCGCCCTGGCTGCCCTCCGCGGGGCGACGTGACCACCGGCACCGCCATCCCGGTCCGCAACGCCTGGTACCTGCTGCTCTACGCGTGGGACATGGTGGCGCTGGGCGAGCGCTGGCGCGCCGACGCGGAGTCGAGCCCGTCGCTGCTCTCGCTGCTCTCCACCGTGCTCGCGGACGCCACCGAGCGGCTGCTCACGCGCAACCTCTCCCGGCACCACCAGCGCGTGCGGAGGGAGGTGGACGGCGTTCGAGGACGGGTGGACTGGGGTCGCACCCTGGGGCGTGCCCAGCACCTGCGCGGCATCACCACCTGCGAGGTGTCGGTGCTGGACGTGGACACGCGCCGCAACCGCATCCTCAAGGCCACGCTGCAGCGCCTGGCCGGAGATCGGCGTCTGGATGCCACCGAGGGGGCCGACGTGAACGCCCTGCGCGCCCGCCTCCGCGGGCTGGTCCGCCGCATGGACGGCGTGAGGACCGTGAGCCTCACGGGATCGGACTTCGGCCGCCTCCAGCTCGGACGCAACGACCGCGACTACGCCCTGCCCCTGTCCATCTGCGAGCTCCTGTTCCACGCGCGGCTGCCCACCGAGGACGCGGGCGACCACCTCGTGCGCAGCCTGCTGCGCGACGAGATCACCTTCCACCGGCTGTACGAACGCTTCGTCCGCGGCTTCTACCGGCGACACCTCCGCGGCTGGCGCGTGCACGCGGAGGGCCTCACGTGGCCCGACGAGGTGGACTCGGGGCTCGTGCCCGGCATGAAGACCGACGTGAGCCTCGACGAGCGCTCCGCTCCCTTCCGTCGCATCGTCCTCGACACCAAGTTCTACGCCGCCCCGCTGGCCGAGCGCTTCGGCTCTGCCCGCTTCCACAGCGCCAACCTCTACCAGATGTACGCCTACCTGCGGACGCAGGAGGACCGTGGCGAACGGTGGCGACAGGCAAGGGGCGTGCTGCTCTACCCCACCGTGGACGACGAGATCGACGCCCGGATGGTGGTGCAGGGCTACGAGATCCGCGTCGTCACAGTGGATCTCGGGAGGCCGTGGAGGGAGGTGGAGGACCGGCTGATGGGGATCGTGGCGTAGGGCAGCCGGCTACTCCCGTCCATGGGCAGCGCAGATCGGACATCCACACAGCTCGCGGCCGGTGTAGTGACGCACCCCTACGACCTTGTCTCCCCGGCGGTCGAAGCGGGGCGAGATGGCCTCGAACAGATCGGCCTCTCCGCGCTCCAGTCGCCGTCGGAGCGCGTAGGCGGCGAGATCGGCCATCTGGATCATGGAGGTCAGGCCGCTGTCGACGAAGAACGGCGTGTCGACGATCCGGGGAATCTGCGAGTACACGGTGCCCGCCGCATGGAATCGGCGCATGCGGTTGGTCAATCGCACCGACATCGCCTGATTCCGATCGTAGGCGATGATGCCGTAGGTCCTGTGTCGCTTCAGGAAGTGATGGAAGCGCGTGACCAACTGCTCAAAGGCATGGTCCGCGATCGCTTCGGCCGGGTCTGGCACCCGCGTCGACATCGGCGTGGCCGCCTTGCGCTGCACGTCCGCGAAGACGACGCAATCCTCCCATCCACCCAGGAGATGGGCCGCGTCGCGCACGGCGGACCGTCGCTCCTCGTGGGACAGGTGGATGTACGAATCGGTCTTCGCGTAGTTCTTCGCGAGGCTTCGCACGGCCCGGTCACCACGAAGCGCGGCCTTCCCCAGGTCGACCTTCCGCTCCTGCCTCGTCCGAGAGCGTCTCTGGTCGAGGGACAGCTCGGCGAACCCCGCAATGCGCTCCTGCTCGGGGTAGAACCGCTCCATCCACGCCGTGTGGAGCTCCATGCCGCCGAGCTTGTGTCGCCCCTTGAGCGTGACCAATGCCTCGTCGAACCGCTTCCACTTCGCGACGGGAACCGCCACACCCGCCAACACGAAGTGCGAAGTGCCCGCATCAGGCTGAGGCACGCCCGACTCGTCGACGTAGCAGATGAACATGGGCGCGACGCCGAGCGGAGAAGACCGACTGGGGCGGGGCCAACGGCCCCGCGTGAGACGCTAGCGTCTCTCCCAGTCTGGCCGCAGCGTACCCACCTCCCATCGTGGCGTCAACGCCGCCCCCCTACCTGTCCGCCCCCGCGAACACCTCCACCGGATGCCCCCCCATCGCCCGCACGATCCTGTAGATCTCCCCCGGCAACGGCTTCTTGTACCCACCCCCCTCCACCCGCGGCGGGTACTTCGGGAACAGCACCCACCCGCCACAGGGCGCCCGCAGCTCCGGCGTCCCGGGCGCCGACAGCACCTCGCCCTCCGCCACCTCCTGGAAGTTCTGCAGCCCCGGCCGCAGCGCCAGATCCTCGCTCGCGAAGGGCTCGCGGTGCACCGTCTCCAGGAAGGTGAGCTCGGGGCGGTCCATCGCGGCCTCCTCGAGGGTGGTGGTGCCCGCGGCCACCGCGTCCGACAGCTCCAGGGCGCGCGTGATGGCCTGGTAGGCGCGCTCCTCGCCGCCGTTCCCGAAGCCCTTCTGCGACAGCTCCAGGGTGATGCCGGGCAGGCCGCGGTCGCGCACGTACTCGTCGGCGCACTTGGCGCCCGTGGTGAAGGCCGTGCCCGGGTGACGGGTGACCCACATCGAGGTGCTCGCCAGGGCGCGGGCCCAGTGCCAGCCGTGGGTCTGGAAGGGGAAGATGTAGAAGGCGTGCTGCGTGGGCTCGATGGTCTGGTGCAGGTCGAGGAAGACGTCGGCGGCGTCGAGCAGGGGGCGCAGCAGCGCGCCGCGGCGGCCCTCGTGGCTGGCGGGCGGGTCGTCCATGAACACGCGGTTCAGGTCGTCCTCGAGGAAGCGCTGGCCCTGCAGGCCGGCCTCGGGGTTGCCCACGAAGAAGCTCACGGTGCCGGCGTGCAGGCGCTGGCCGGTGACCAGCTCCTCGATCACGCGCACCACGGCGGGCAGGGAGCCCACCTCGTCGCCGTGCACCATGCTGCCGATCACGAGGTGGAAGGGGTGCCCTCCGCCCTCGTGGTGGTGCACGCGGGGGTAGGGCCAGGGCCCCGGCCGCGCCACCGCGTCGAAGCGGGCGAGCCAGTCGATCAGCATGTCGCGCACGTGCCCTCCAGGGGCGGCCACCTATCGCGCGCGGTCAGGGCAGGCCGCGCGCCGCCAGCACCCGCACGTTCGTGATCTTGTCGATCCCGTCGGGGTCCCACGACCACAGCAGGGTGTCGTCGGGACCCCAGGCCACCACGTGCGGGCCGAAGTCCGACGACACGTGGCCCAGCCAGTTCGTCACCACCGCCACGCCGCCCGGCAGCAGGTGGAAGCCGCTCGCCCAGTCCAGCCCCACGTCCGCGTGGGCCTCGCGACCGCCCCACGACCCCGTGATCGCGCCGTCGGCCGCCAGGGCCACCAGCCGCGCGTCGGCCCCGGTGGTGGCGTAGGTGGTGGCCTCGCCGCACCAGCGCTCCGCCACGTAGCCCTTGCCGGGCAGGTCCACGGCCCACACCTCGGCGCCCTCGGCGTCCACCTCCACCACCCGGTAGGGCGGGCCCCGCGTGAGCAGCACGTGGCCGTCGGGCAGCGGGCGCACCAGCCGCAGCTCCACGCTGGTGGGCACGCGCACCTCGCCCACCACGTCCCCCGCGGCGTCCAGCGTGGTGAGCACCGCGTCGAGGCCGTCCTGGCGACCCAGCAGCAGGCCCCCGTCCGCCAGCGGCCGCGCCGACTGCACGCCCGTGAAGCCGTCCACCCGGTCGCGCTCCGCGCCGTCGGCCAGGGCCAGCCACACCGCCCCCGTGCCCACGCTCAGCAGCACCTCGTCGCCCACCACCGCGAGGTCGCGGGCCCCGGGGGGGATGGCCACCTCCCAGCCGCCGCCGTCGATCTCGTCCACCAGCGCCAGTCGGTTGCGCCCGTTGTCCACCGCCAGGAAGCGCAGGGCCACGCCCTCGCCGGCCACGCGCTCCACCGCGTCGCCCGGCACGCAGGGCTCCCCGGCGAGGTCGGTGTCGACCGCGTCGGTGTCGAGGCCGTCGGTGTCGTCCCCGTCCGCCGGCGCGCAGCCCAGCGCCAGCCCGCCCAGCACCACCACCGCAGCCCGCACGTGCCACCTCCGATCCGTGTGCGCACCATGGCGCAGCGCCCCCCCTGTACCCCCGCGGCCCCGGTTAGCCCTCGTCGATGCGACGTCTGCTCCCCCTGCTGGCCGGTGCCTGCACCATCCTCACGCCCGAGGCCTTCGCGCCCGAGCGCCGGGCGGCGGTGTGCGCGGTGGAGGCCGCCTGCTTCGGCACCCACGCGTCGGAGCAGGACTGCCTCGACGCCCTGGGCGAGCCCGACGAGCCCGCCTGCGAGGACTTCGACCTGGGCGCGGCCAACGACTGCGTGCGGGTGCTGCGGCACCACGCCTGGGCGTGCCCCACCACCGACCGTGCCCTCTGGCAGGTCCCGGCCACGTGCGCCGAGGCCTGCGCCCTCACCCCCGTCTCCGAGTGACCCCGAGGTTGCCATGAAGCTGCTCGCCGCCATCGACCTGCACACCGCACCCGAGGCCGTCGTCCGCGAGGCCGGCACGTGGGCCGCCCGCCTCGGCGGCACCGTGGACCTGCTGTACGTGGACGACACCCCCGACGCGGCCGTCTTCGTGGGCGACCCCAACGTGCGCGCCATCGTCGTCGAGGAGCGCGACGCCCTGCTCGCCAAGCACGCCGCCGCCGTGCAGGCCCTGCTCGCCCAGCTCCCCGACGCCGTCCGTGGCGCCGCCCTGTGCCTGCCCGGCCTGCCCGCCGACGTCACCGTGGAGCGCGCCGACGCCTACGACGCCGTGCTCGTGGCCACCCACGGCCGCACCGGCCTGTCGCACCTGTGGCTCGGCAGCGTGGCCGAGCAGGTGGTCCGCCGCGCCCACGTGCCCGTCGTCGTCCTCCGCCTGCCCGAGCCGGGCTGACCCCCGCGCCGCGCCCCCGGAAGCGAGGGCGCGCCGCCGCGCATCCCGTCGCGGTGGGGGACCATCCTCCGCTATGCTCCACCTCTCCCCGGAGCCTCCGCGGTCGATGCCCCTGCTGTCTCCCCTGCTCGTGCTGCTCACCGCCTGCCTCGACGACGGCCCGTCGGACTTCGGCATCGAGACCACGAACAACCCGCCCGCCTGCGAGCTCACCTCGCCGGAGCCCGGGCAGGTCTTCCTGGTGGGCGAGGAGACGCCGATCGCGGCGCGGGTCACCGACCCCGACGGCCCGCGGTCGGTGGTGAAGGTGCGCTTCCGGTCGTCGCTGGACGGGGAGTTCGCCGCCCCCGAGCGCACCCTGCGCGACGGCGGCCTCGACATCACCCAGGCGGTGGTGCTCACCGAGGGCGAGCACACGATCACCTGCACCGCCGAGGACCGCCCCGGCGACCGCGCCACCGACAGCCTGGTGGTGGAGGTCTCCCAGACGGCCGCCGCGCCCGAGATCCTCATCGAGCTGCCCATCTCGGCGGCGCAGGTCTACCCGGGCCAGACCGTGCGCCTGCTCGGCAAGGCCCGCGACGTCCGGTACGAGGCGGTGGACCTCTTCTACCGGTGGACCCTGCGCTCGGCGGACGACCCCGAGGAGAAGGAGTTCGCCAGCGGGCGCGTGGCGCCCGACGGGCGCATCGGCGGCGTGTGGCGTCCGGAGTCCGGGCTGGGCGTGTGGTCGCTGGCCCTCGAGGTCGACAACCCCGGGAAGGGCCGCGCCAAGCAGGTGGTGGACGTGAACGTGGGGCCGCCCCCCACCACCGACGGCGACGGCGACGGCCTGTCGCCCGCCGACGGCGACTGCGACGACGAGCGCGACGACGTCTTCCCCGGCGCCGAGGAGACCATCGACGGCGAGGACGAGGACTGCGACGGTCTCATCGACGAGGGCACCGAGGCCTACGACGACGACGGCGACGGCTACTGCGAGGCCACCGAGGCCTGCACCGACCCCGAGCAGCTCCCCGGCGACTGCGACGACGACGACCCCACGCGCAGCCCCGGCCTCGACGAGGTGTGCGGCGACAACGTCGACAACGACTGCTCCGGCGTGTCGGACGACGAGAACGCGGCGGGCTGCATCCGCTACTGGTGGGACGAGGACGGCGACGGCTACGGCGTGGACGACCCCGTGTCGCGCTGCCTGTGCGCCCCCCACACCGGCCACCGCGCCCGCGAGGACGGCGACTGCGACGACCGCAACCGCGCCATCCACCCGGGCCAGCCCGAGAAGGCCAACCGCGTCGACGACGACTGCGACGGCGACATCGACGAGGACCTCGACAAGACCGACCTCGACGGCGACGGCTACTGCGAGGACCCGGTGGCCTGCGCGTCGGAGGTGTGGCTGCCCGGCGACTGCGCGCCCAACGACCCCAGCATCCACCCGGGCGCCCGCGAGCGCTGCGACACCACGATCGACGAGAACTGCAACGGCAAGCTCAACGAGGACGACGCCCTGCTCTGCCGCACCTACTGGGCCGACAAGGACAAGGACGGCTACGGCGCCAGCGACGAGGCCCGCTGCCTCTGCGAGCCCATCGCCCCCTGGGACGCCACCGGCGTGAAGCTCGGCGACTGCGACGACGGCGACGCCCGCGTCTTCCCCGGCCAGGAGGAGTTCTTCAGCGCCCCCAGCTACGGCCGCGGCACCTACGACTACAACTGCTCGGGCCACCACGAGTTCAGCGAGCCCCGCTTCAGCTACACCTGCACCTTCGACCTCGACCTCGACCTCTGCGACACCACGAACGAGGGCTGGTCGTCACCGGTCCCCGACTGCGGGGGCGTCGGGTACTGGGCGAACGACTGCAGCGCGGGGTTCTTCTCGTGCCGGGCGAAGAGTCCGCAGGCGCGGACGATGCGGTGTCACTAGGGGTGATCCCCGGTCCGGCCAGGGCGGTGCGAGCCTGGGGAAACCACTGAGGGCAACGGAGGATTTCGGAGGGCGCACGGAGGGTGGGCTCGGTGCGTCTTCGTGGGGCCGGACAGCGCCGGCGCAGGCACGGTGGCCCAGACCAACGGTCAGGCTCGACCTGCGGGTCTGAACGGTGGGGGATGGCTGTCGCCGTGGTCGCACGGTACCCACGGGCCATCACCGAGATGGGAGGGTCGGGTGCGAGGAATGTTGCTCATCGTGGCGAGCGCGGTGGTCGCAGGGTGTCCCCAAGCGGGGAGTGCGACGCAGCTCCCCTCGACGTGTGCGCCGGGGGACCTCGTGGTCGCGGGCGACGACGGGCAGCTCGCGTGCAGGCCGGTGGGCGACCTGGGGATTCCACGCGACGTCGCATTCCGCTCCGATCTCGAGGCGCTGGCGTCCCAGGACGACCTCGACGAGGCGTGGTCGCAGTTGCGCGAGGCGCAGCAGGACATCGCCGAGCTGCTCGGATCGAAGGATGCGTGGGTCCCCCTCACGCCCGCGGACGCCCGCACCCGCATCTGGGAGGACCTCGGGGCGAGCGGCGACGACCGACCCCTCGAGCTCGACCTGCAGTCGATGTTCGGGGTCACGCTGGGCGCGGGCACCGATCGCCGGAGTGTGGCGAGCTTCCTCGTCGATGTCAGCGGCAGCCAGTCCTCCAGCTTCTGGCGAGACGCCCTCCTCCGCCTGACCGTCCGCGGTGCAGACGTGGTCCGATGTGACGTGCTCGCCGGCGAGGACCAGAATCAGGGAGCCAACCCGGCGCACTTCTCCTTCACACGGGTCGAGAACCTCCCACGCGTGCAGATGCATGCCCGGTCGTTCGCAGACATGCGCGCCGACCCGTGGTCAGGAGACTGCGTACAGCCCGCCCCGCCGCAGGATCCGCCCGCGATCCCCTACCTCGCAGGTCAGGTGAAGGACGTGCGCGGCCGCATCCGCCTGCTCACGTGCGACGACTGCGGCGTACCCTAGGACCACCCGCTCCTGACGATCCCCGGTCCGGCCACCGACGGCGAGCCTGAGGACAACCCGCACTCCACCAGGGATCACGGAGGGCGCACGGAGCATGGCCGTTCTCCGTGCGCCCTCCGTGTTCCTCCGTGGCCCTCAGTGGTTCCCCCAGGCCCGAGCCCGGCCCCCTGGCCCGCCTCGCCCCCGAGGCCCCCTCAGGCCAACAGGCTCCGCAGCATCCACGCCGTCTTCTCATGCACCTGCAACCGCTGCGTCAACAGGTCGGCGGTCACCTGGTCCCTCGCCTCCTCCGCTGTGACCAGCGCGCCCCGCGCCGTGCGGATGAGGGCCTCGTGGCCGAGCACGAGCTGGCGCACCATCTCGAGGGCCTCGGGGACGTCCTCGGGGGACTCGATGGAGGTGAGACGGGCGAAGGCGCCGTAGCTGCCCGGCGCGAAGGCCCCCAGGGCGCGGATGCGCTCGGCCACCTCGTCCACGGCGGCCCACATCTCGGTGTACTGGCCCATGAACATCGCGTGCAGGTCGTTGAACTTGGGACCCGTCACGTTCCAGTGGAAGCTGTGGGTGAGCAGGTAGAGCGTGTAGGTGTCGGCGAGCACGCGCTCGAGCCGGGTGACGACGGCCGCGCGGGCCTCCTCGTCGAGACCGATGTCGATCTTCACGGTTCCTCCGGGGGTGGTGTGCCGGATCGGTAGCGCACCGCCCCGCGGGCGTCCCGGGGTCCTGACCCTCTTCGACGGGCCGCGTGGACCGACGCCCCCCTGGGCCCGCGACCACGGCCGCGCTACCCGGACGAGCCCAGGGAGCGCCCGATGAACGCCCACGCCCCGCGTCACGACTGGACCACCGACGAGGTCCTCGCGCTGTACGAGCAGCCCCTCCTCGCGCTGGTCGACCAGGCCCGGCGCGTGCACGCCCAGCACCACGACCCCACCAAGGTGCAGCTGGCCACGCTGGCCAACGTCAAGCCCGGCGGCTGCCCCGAGGACTGCTCCTACTGCCCGCAGGCCGCCCGCTACGCCACCGAGGTGCGGTCGGAGCCCCTGCTGCCCGTGGACGAGGTGGTGGCCCAGGCCCGCCGCGCCCAGGCCGCCGGGGCCAGCCGCTTCTGCATGGGGGCGGCGTGGCGCAAGGTGCGCGACGGCGAGGGCTTCGATCGCGTGGTCGACATGGTGCGCGAGGTCAACGAGCTGGGCCTCGAGGTGTGCGTCACCCTCGGCATGCTCGAGCCCCACCAGATCACGCGCCTGCGCGACGCCGGCCTGCACGCCTACAACCACAACCTCGACACCAGCCGCGAGCACTACGGCGACGTGATCTCCACCCGCACCTACGACGATCGCCTGCAGACCCTGGCCCACGTGGCCGAGGCCGGCGTGGCGGTGTGCTGCGGCGGCATCGTGGGGCTGGGCGAGCAGCGGCGCGACCGCGCGGGCCTGCTCGCCACCCTGGCCTGCATGCAGCCCCACCCCGAGTCCGTGCCGGTCAACCGCCTCGTGCGCGCCCCGGGCACCCCCCTCGAGGGGGAGGAGGAGGTGGACGAGCTGGAGGTGGTGCGCACCGTGGCCGTGGCCCGCATCCTCATGCCCGACGCTCGGGTGCGCCTGGCCGCCGGCCGCATGTCGCTGTCGCGCGCCGCCCGCGCCCTGGCCTTCCAGGCCGGCGCCAACAGCATCTTCTTCGGCGAGAAGCTGCTCACCACGCCCAACCCCGAGGCGTCCGACGACCTGGCCTTCCTCGCCGAGCTCGGGCTGTCGCCCCTGGGCCGCACGGACGCCCCGCCCGCCCATGGCTGAGCTGCCCGCACGCCTGGCGGCCCTGGAGGCGGCCGGCCTGCGACGCCGTCTCACGAAGGTCCAGGGCGTGGACCTCACCAGCAACGACGTGCTGGGCCTGTCCACCCACCCCGCCATCCGCGCCGCCCTCGTCGAGGCCCTGGAGCTGGGCACGCCGCACGGCGCCGGCGCCTCGCGCCTGCTGCGCGGCAACCACCCCGCCTGGGAGGCCGCCGAGGACCGCTTCGCCCGCTGGCAGGGCACCGAGGCCGCCCTGGCCCACGCCACCGGCTTCGCCGCGAACAGCGGCCTGCTGGCCAGCCTGCCCGAGCCCGGCGACGTGGTGATCAGCGACGCCCTGAACCACGCCAGCCTCATCGACGGCCTGCGGCTGGCGAAGGCCGAGGTGGTGATCGTGCCCCACGGCGACCTCGACGCCGCCGCCAGCGCCCTGGCCGCGCGCGCCAGCCGCCGGGCCTGGGTGGTGCTCGAGAGCGTCTACAGCATGGACGGCGACACGCCCGACCTGGTGGCCTGGGCCGAGCTCTGCGCCACCCACGGCGCCCGCCTCGTGGTGGACGAGGCCCACGCCACCGGCCTGTTCGGCCCCACCGGCCAGGGCCGCGTCGTGGAGGAGGACCTGCGCGAGGGCGTGTTCGCCACCATCCACACCTGCGGCAAGGCCCTGGGCCTGGCGGGCGCCTTCGTGTGCGGCAGCCGCGACCTGGTGGACTGGCTGGTGAACCGCAGCCGCCCCTTCGTCTTCAGCACCGCCCCGCCCCCCTTCCTCGCCGCCGGCCTGCACGCCGCCCTCGACCTGGTGCAGGCCACCCCCGCCCTGCGGGTGCGTCCCCTGGCCCTGGGCGCCCAGCTGCGCACCGCCCTGCCCGGCGTCGACACCGGCGGCAGCACCACCCACATCGTGCCGGTGGTGGTGGGCTCCGAGGCGCGCGCCCTGGCCCTGCAGGAGCTGCTCGCCGCCGCCGGCTGGGACGCCCGCGCCATCCGTCCGCCCACCGTGCCCGCCGGCACCAGCCGCCTGCGCCTCGTGCTGCGCGCCCCCCTGGCCGACGCCCAGGTGGCCGCCTTCGCCGCCGACCTCCTGGCCGGCCTGGCGGCCCTGCCGTGAGCCTGCCGCCCCGCTTCTTCCTCACCGGCACCGACACCGACGTGGGCAAGACGGTGGCGGCGGCGGCCCTCTGCGCCGCGGGGGGCCACGCCTACTGGAAGCCGGTGCAGGCCGGCCTCGACGGCCCCACCGACACCGAGGTGGTGCAGGCCCTCGCGCCCGACGTGCCCACCTGGCCCGAGGCCTGGCGCCTGCGCCGCGCCGCCAGCCCCCACGCCGCGGCCGCCGACGAGGGGCTGCGGATCGATCCGCGCACGCTCACCCTGCCGCCCGCCGACCGCCTGCTGGTGGAGGGGGCCGGCGGCTGGATGGTGCCCCTGGCCGAGGGGCCCGTCTGGCAGGCCGACCTGGCGCGCCACCTGGGCCTGCCGGTGGTGGTGGTGGCCCGCACCGCGCTGGGCACCCTGAACCACACCTTCCTCACGCTGCGCGCCGTCCGCGACGACGGCCTGGAGGTGGCCGGCCTGGTGCTCGTGGGTCCCGACCACCCCGAGAACGTCCGCGATCTGCACCGCTGGGGCGCCCCCGTGCTGGCCCGCCTGCCGCGGGTCTCCCTGCCCGACGACTTCCCTCGTCTCGTCGCCGAGGTGGCCAGGAGTCGCACAGCGCGTTGAGGGGATCCTGTCCAGGGAGTGCACGATGAAGGACGCCCTCGCCCAGCTCGACGCCCTCGAGGCCCGCCTGCAGCGCAAGCCGCTGGACCTGGGGGCCGTGCTCGACCAGGTGCGGTGGGCGGCGGCGAAGGCGCTGTCGGCCGATCGGGCCACCTTCTACCTGGTGGATCACGTGCGCCGGCGGCTGGTGAGCCGCAGCGCCGACCTGCCCGGCGTCAACCGCATCACGCTGGGCATCGGCGAGGGGCAGGCGGGCACGGTGGCCGCCACCGGTCGCCTGCAGCGCCTCGACAGCGGCACGCCCCGCACGGCCGCAGCCCGCCGCACCGACGCCGAGACCGGGTACATCACGCGCACGATGATGGCCGCGCCGGTGATCGACGGCGGGCGCGTGATCGGCGTGCTGCAGGTGCTCAACAAGGAGCGCGGCGACTTCACGGCCGCCGACGAGGCGAACCTCGGCCAGATCGCCGAGCGCCTCCGCGACGTGCTGGCCGCCACCTCCCTGGCCAGCCAGCTCGACCCCGGCAGCCGTCACCCCCTGGACTTCGCCTTCAACCAGATCGTGGGCGCCGCGCCGGCGATGCGCGAGCTGTACAGCCTCATCGGCCGGGCGGCGCGCACCGACATCACCGTGCTCCTGCGGGGCGAGAGCGGCACCGGCAAGTCCCTGGTGGCCAAGGCCCTGCACGACAACTCCAGCCGGCGCGACGCCCCCTTCGTGGCGGTGGACTGCGCCGCCATCCCCGAGAACCTCCTGGAGAACGAGCTCTTCGGGCACGAGGCCGGCGCCTACACCGGGGCCGACCGCGCCCAGGGCGGCAAGGTGGCGGCGGCCGAGGGCGGCACGCTCTTCCTCGACGAGGTGGGCGAGCTCACCCTGCAGGGCCAGAAGAAGCTCCTGCGCCTGCTGCAGGAGCGCAGCTACTACCCGGTGGGCGCCACCCAGCCGCGCGAGGCCGACGTGCGCTTCGTGTGCGCCACCAACCGCGAGCTGGAGGAGGCCGTGATCGACGGCAGCTTCCGTCGCGACCTGCTCTTCCGCCTGCGCGTGGTGGAGCTGGAGGTGCCGCCGCTGCGCACCCGCGGCGCCGAGGACCTCGACCGCCTCGTCGACCACTTCCTGTACGAGCACGCCCGCGCCCACGAGCTGCCCGTGCGCTCGCTCACCGGGGCGGCCCGCGCCAAGATCCACGCCCACGACTGGCCGGGCAACGTGCGCGAGCTGCGGCACGTGCTGGAGGCCGCGGTGGTGCTCGCCACCCAGGACGCGCTCGACGTGGCCGACGTGCGCCTGCCCCGTCCCGTGGGCACCGCCGACGTGGGGGGCTTCCGGGTGCCCGAGGTGCGCCCGCTCAAGGAGGTCACCCTCGCCTACGCCCACTGGGCCGTGGAGCAGTGCGAGGGCAACCGCAGCGCGGCCGCGAGGGCGCTCGAGATCAGCCGCACCACCCTGCACGGCTACCTCGGCCAGGATCCCTGACCGAGGCGCACGCAGGCCCTGTCAGGCCTCCTTCGACGCCCCGCCACGCCGCGCCGCCACCACCAGGGAGGCCGCGAGCACGCCGAAGGCCAGGGCCGCCGGCACCCAGGCCGACGGGCTGGGCTCCTCGCCCAGGTGCAGCTCCACCTCGAAGAAGGCCAGGGCCGCGCCCAGCACGCCGATGAGCGCCGCGCCGGCGATGAGGCCCGAGCCGTAGAGCACGCCCGCCTCGCGGTGGTGCTCGCGCTCGGCCTCGGGGGCCGCCGCCTCCACGCCCCAGCGCAGCAGGCCGCCCGCCATGATGGGCACGGCCAGGTGGATGGGCAGGTACAGGCCCACCGCGAAGGCCAGCGTGGGCAGGCCCATGATCTCCACCGACGCCGCCATCGCGGCACCGATGAGCACCAGGCCCCAGGGCAGGTTCTGGTCGAGCACGCCGTCGATCACCAGCCGGATGAGGTTGGCCTGCGGGGCCTTGAAGGCGCCCGAGACGATGTCCTCGCGGAAGAGCGCGAGCACGGTGGACATGGCTGCGGCGGCCGCCACCACGCCCACCAGCTCGCCGATCTGCTGCCGACGCGGCGTGGCGCCCACGAGGAAGCCGGTCTTCAGGTCCTGGCTGGTGTCGCCGGCGATGGCCGCCGCGATGCACACCAGCGCCCCGATGGTGAGCACCGCCACCTTGGCCTGGGCGGGCTCGTAGGCGCTGCCGAAGAGCAGGGCGCACACGAGCACGGTGGCGATGGTCATGCCCGAGATGGGGTTGGACGACGAGCCGATGAGGCCCACGATGCGGCTGGAGACGGTGACGAAGAAGAAGGAGAAGACCACCACCGCGAGGCCGGCCACCAGCCCGATGGCGCCCCCCGAGCCCGCCATGAGCGGCAGGAAGGCCGCGAGCAGGCCGCACACCACGAGCCCGCCGCCCACGGTCTTGAGCGACAGCTCGTCGTCGGTGCGCGCCACCACCTTGCCGGCCCCCTCGCCCAGCGCCGCGAGCGCCAGCCGCACCGACGACACGATCACCGGGGTGGACTTCACCAGCGTGAACAGGCCCCCGAAGGCCACGGCCCCCGCACCCACGTAGCGCAGGTAGCGGCTCCACACGGTGAAGCTGTCCATGTCGCGCAGCAGCGTGGTGGTCTCGGGCGCGATGGGCACCTCCGACCCCGCGCCGAACAGGTGGAAGGCCGGGATGAGCACCAGCCAGCCCACGGCGCCGCCGGCCAGCATCACCGCGGCCACGCGCGGCCCGATGATGAAGCCCACGCCGAGCAGCTCGGGCGTGACGTCGGCGCCCACCGACGTGCGGTAGCGCGCCCCGTCGATCACCACGTCGGGCTCTTCGGGCCACAGGTGGAGGAACTTCATCAGGCCCTGGTACAGGCCGCCCACGGCCATGCCGGCGAAGAGGCGCTGCGCCTGGGCCCCGCCCGCCTGGCTGGCCACCTGCACCTCGGCGCAGGCCGTGCCCTCCGGGTAGGTGAGGTTGCCGTGCTCCTCCACGATGAGGAAGCGGCGCAGCGGCACCATGAAGAGCACGCCCAGCAGGCCGCCCAGCAGCGCCAGCGGGAAGATGGGCCAGAAGCCCGGCGACTCCCCCCACAGGAAGAGCACCGGCAGGGTGAAGATCACGCCCGCCGCGAGCGACTCGCCGGCCGACCCGATGGTCTGCACCACGTTCGTCTCGAGCAGCGAGCCCGAGCGCAGCGCCCGGAAGACCGCCACGCCGATCACCGCCGCGGGGATCGACGCCGACACGGTGAGGCCCACCTTGAGGCCCAGGTAGGCATTGGCCGCGCCGAAGACCACGCCCACGATCACGCCCACCAGCACCGCCTTGAGCGACAGCTCCGGCAGCTCCACCTCGGCGGGCACGACGGGCGTGTACGTCTGGCCCTCGGGCAGCCGCTCGTAGGCCGCCGGCGGCAGGACGTAGCTCAGCTTGGGTTCCTCACCCGACATGCACCCTCCCGGTGTGGGCGCAGCATACGACGGGGGCGCACGCCCGACCCCCTCCCCGCACGAGGCCCCCGTCACGCGCCGTCACACCACCCTCGCCGTCCGCAGGTTGAGTGACCCTCCTTTCACCACAAACAGGTTGATTGTCATTGACTCACCTCTAATCGGTTGAGTCGGTATCTTTCACCTCAAGATGGTTGAGATTGACCGCCTCACCCGGATGAGGTTGAATCGAGCCGAGGTGCCGATGCTCTCCTCCCCCACGCGCAAGCTCGTGGTCGTGGCCGATCTGGTCGGCTCGCGGCGGCTCACCCCGCTGGACCGCCGCGCCGTCCAGGCCTTCATCCGCGAGATCCTCGGCCCCCGCGGCGCCTTCCGCTACAGCGGCGGCGACGAGTTCGAGTGGGCCCTGCCCGACCTGCCCGAGTCCCTCGACGAGCTGGTGCGCTTCCGCCTGCGCCTGGGTGCGGCGCTCGAGGGCCTGCCCCCGGTGCGCTTCCGCGTGGGCATCGGCCGCGGCGAGGTCACCGTGGAGGACGCCACCGGCGGCCCCTACGCCGAGGACGGCCCCGCCTACCACCGCGCCCGCGCCGCCATCGACCGCCTCAAGGCCAAGCCCTCGCGCCGCCGCCGCACCCACGACCGCCCCCTCGATCCCGTGGGCGCCACCCGCCGCGCCACCGCCATCGACGACGGCCGCTGGCTCCCCTCCCGCGACGCCCTGCTCCTCCTCATGGACAAGCTGGCCGGCGGCTGGACCCTGCCCCAGTGGGAGGTGGCCCACCTGTCGGCCGAGGGCCAGACCTACGCCCAGATCGGCGAGCGCCTCGGCATCAGCGAACAGGCCGTGCACAAGCGCCTGTCGGCGGCCCAGCTCGACATCTACCTGGAGGGGCACGCGGCGCTGAAGGCGGACTGGGTGGTGGCCTGAGAGAGGCGGAGGTCGGGACCGTGCGCCGCTGTGCACGAGCAGCAGGCCCACACGGAGGGCCACGGAGGATCACGGAGGGCGCACGGAGAAAGCCCAATTCGAACTGTATTGTCTCCGTGCGCCCTCCGTGATCCTCCGCGAATCTCCGTGGTTTCCCCAGGCCCATCCCCGCCACCCCGGCCCGCGCCCACACGACGCCGGTACCCCCATCGAGCACAAGACGGATCTCCCCCCGGGACACGCTCGAGCCGCCCGGGGCCCCTCGACGTGAGCCACCCCCCGAGGGTCAGGCGCCGAGCGGGATCACCTGCTCGTGCGCCACCGCCCCGGTGGCGTCGTGGAAGCGCACCGTGGCCGTGCCCGCCTGCGCGTCGAAGGTGATGCGCGGGAGCATGGGGGCGGCCGCACCGAAGGCGAACTGGGTGGTCGACAGGTCGTCCGCGAAGGGGCTCACGTTGCCCGACGTGGTGCACACCTCCCACATCCGGTCGCTCACGCGGTCGCCCGTCTCCTCGAGGCGGCCCAGGTAGGTCATGTGGATGTCGCCCGTGACCCACAGCACGTGGTCGAGCTGGCCGTCGTCGATCGCCTGCACCACGCGGTCGCGGTCGGCCGGGTTGCCCGACCAGCGCTCCTTCTCGCCCGGGTACCGCCCGTCCTGCAGCATCACGGTGGCGAAGGGCTTGGGGGAGCACACGCACACGAAGCGGCACGGCGACGTGGTCAGGCGCTCCAGCAGCCACGCGAGCTGGGCCTCGCTCACCAGGTGGGGCGGCTCGCCCTCGGTCTTCTCGTAGCGGCAGTCCAGCAGCACCAGCTCCACGGTGTCGCCCCAGCGGAAGCTGCGCCACACCGCCGAGGTGGGGTCGTCGGCGTCGATGGGCACCACCGTGAACCAGGCGCGCTTGCCATTCGCCATGCGCTCCAGCTCGCTCGGCTCGGTGGTCCACGGGTCCACCGCGGAGTTGTCGGTGACCTCGTGGTCGTCCCAGGTCGCGAGCAGCCCCGCCTTCGGAAAGACGCTGCGGTAGCTGCCCCCGTGGTAGGCGCCCCACGCCTCCAGGTAGGCCTCGTACGCCCCGCCGTCGTGCCAGATGCGGTCGAAGTAGCCCTGGTCGCCCAGGTGCACGAAGACGTCCCAGTCCAGGGCGGCCGCGGCGTCGTACAGGGCCCAGGTGAAGGGCTCGGTCTGCCCCGGGTCCACGAAGTCGGGCACGATGGTGCCCTGGCCCACGCAGGCCCCGAAGACCACGGTGACCGGCACGGCGCTGCCGGGGGCCGGCAGGGTGCGCACCCGACCCACCAGGCTGCGCGCCGAGAAGTCGGGCGCCGTGCCGGCCAGCCAGGCGTAGGCGTACACGGTGTCGGGCTGCAGACCCGTCACCCGCTCCTTCACGAAGCCCTCGGCGTCGGGCGTGACCTCGCGGTCCACCACCAGGAGCTCCGGCGCGTCCTCGGCCCACACCCGCAGGGTCTTCGGCCGGCCGTCGGCGAAGAACATCGTGAGCACCACGCGGTCGGTCTGCATGTCGCCGGCGAGCACGGTGCGGGGGAAGATCGTGCGCGACTCCGGGATGGCGTCGACGTCGAAGTCCTCCTCGGCGGGCGTGCCGGCGCACCCGAGCTGCAGCACCGGCAGCGCCACGGCGCCCAGTACCAGGGCATCGCGACGCGTGAGGCCGGATCGATCGGAGGGGGGGCTCATGGGGACCTCGGCGGGGTGGCGTCCGGCGGCGCGAACCCGGCCACCGCAGCATCGTTGAGCTCGTCGACGACCTCGAACAGGGCGCCGGTGTCGTGGAAGTCCACCGCGAGCAGCGTGGGGGGGCGCCCCGCGGCGTCGGTGCAGGCCCGCGCACGCGCACCCAGCACCTCGGCCGTGTTCACCCGCTCGGCCGCGCGGCGGGAGGGCAGCGGCGTCGACAGCCAGTGGTTCAGCAGGAAGAGGTCGTGTGAGGGGTCGCCGCGGTTCGGCGCGCACGAGAACTCCTCCTCCGACCGGAAGCTGTAGGGCGTGTCCCAGCCCAGGTCCCAGAAGGACCTGTAGACGGCCGGGCCCTCGCCCCCGCTCTCGCGCGTGACCAGCAGGCGCGTGTCGGCCGCCACCAGCTCGCCCAGGGTGGGCCACGCAACCCCGTCGGCCGGCGGCGTGATCAGCAGCTCGTCGAGCCCCGCCGACGCGAGCGCGCCCAGGGTCTGCTCCGGGGAGATGGCGTCCTGGAAGATGATCGCCACCAGCTCCCCGGGGCTCGCCTCGAGGAAGTCGCGGATCTGCCCGAGCACGTCGGCCAACGGCGTGCGGCCCAGCTCGCAGTAGCCGTGGCACAGCACCAGCTCCCCGCCGTCCTCGTAGGTGTCGAGGAGCATGCCGCGCACGCCGTCCTCGAGCTGCCGGGCGGGCGGGTGCTGCTGGTTGGGCGCGGCCCAGCCCTCGTCGCCGTTCGACATGCTGTTGTGGGTGGCGGGCAGGGTGACCGCGTCGAAGGGCAGCGCGCAGAGGTCCTCACGCCCGAGGCAGGAGGAGGGCGTCTCGGCCTCCGATGGTGCGGCGCAGGCGACGAGCCCGCCGGCGAGGGCGGTCAGCAGCAGCAGGGAGCCAGGGCGCAGGGAAGCCTCCGGCCCTCCCTTGGCTCGGTGACGGAGGTGTGTCGACCCGGTGACGGCGCCCGGTCAGCGGCCGCCGGCCCGCACACGCGTCCCGTACCAACGCCCACTCTCCTTGAGCGTGCGTCGCAGCGTCACCGGGTCCACCCACGCCAGCCCGAAGCGCTGGGTGGTTCCCTCGGCCCACTCGAAGTTGTCGATGAGGCTCCAGGTGAACCAGCCCCGCAGCGGTACCCCGTCGGCCACGGCCGCCGCCGCCTCGTCGAGGTGGGCGGCCAGGTAGGCGGTGCGCCGCGCGTCGTGGATGCGCCCGTCGGCGCCGGGTCCGTCGTGCCAGGCCGCGCCGCACTCGGTGACCACCAGGGGTCCGGCGTAGGTGCGCCCGAGGCGACGCAGCAGCCGACCCAGGCTGGCCGGGTGCACCTCCCACCCGATGTCGGTGCGCGCCTCGGGACCCGGCTCCTGCAGCACGCGCGGCAGGTTCCCCTCCTCGTCGCCGCGGCAGATGGCCCGGGTGTAGAAGTTCACCCCGAGGAAGTCGGTGGGCACCGCGATCGTGGCGAGGTCGCCCGGGCGGAGCCACGCGGGCTGCCCCGGCGCCGTGAGCCCGAGCGCCTGGTAGGCGGCGAGCTGGTCGGCCGGGTAGCCACGCCCGCACACCGGCTCCAGGTACCAGCGGTTGAACCACGCATCGAACCAGCGGGCGGCCTCGGCGTCGGCGGCGCTGGCCGAGGCGGGCCAGGCCGGCGTGAAGTTGAGCGTGATGCCCACCTGGGCGTCCGGTGCCGCCGACCGCACCGCCTGCACCCCCAGCCCGTGGGCCAGGAGCAGGTGGTGCGACGCCGCCAGCGCGTCGGGCCACGACATGCGGCCCGGGGCGTGCACGCCGGCCTGGTAGCCGAGCATCGCCGCGCACCACGGCTCGTTGATCGTGATCCAGTGACGCACCCGGTCGCCGAGGCGCCGGGCCACCACCTCGGCGTAGTCGGCGAAGGCCTCGGCCGTCGCGCGCACGGGCCAGCCCCCGCGGGCCTCCAGCACCTGCGGCAGGTCCCAGTGGTACAGCGTCACCCAGGGGTCCACCCCGGCGGCGAGCAGCTCGTCGACGAGGCGATCGTAGGCGTCGAGGCCCGGCTCGCTCACCCGACCCGTGCCGTGGGGCAGCACCCGGGGCCAGGCCACCGACAGCCGGTAGGCCCCCACGCCCAGCTCCCGCATCAGGGCCAGGTCCTCACGCCTCCGGCGCAGGCTGTCGGTGGCCACCCGCCCGTCCGAGCCGTCCTTCACGGCACCCGGGCGTCGGCAGAAGACGTCCCAGATGCTCTCGCCGCGCCCGTGCAGGTCGGCGGCCCCCTCGATCTGGAAGGCGGACGTGGCCACGCCCCAGGTGAAGTCCCGCGGGAAGCGCTGGTGCATGGCCGCTCCGTCAGCGCCCGCGCTTCTTGCCGCCGGGGCCCCGGTGGGCCGGCGCGAAGGAGGGGCGGGCGCGGTCCAGCCGCACGTGCCGACGCCGCAGCTCGATCACCGGGAACTCCGCGAGCACCCGCTCGGCCTCGGCGACCGGCAGCGACACGAAGCTCTTGCGGTCGTGGATGGTGATGCGGCCGATGGCCTCGCCGGGCACGCCGCAACCCCGGGCGAGCGAGCCCACGAGGTCGCCCGCACGCACGCCCTGCTGGCTGCCCGCGGGCACGAAGAGCTCCACCATGTCGCCCTCGTCCCAGCGCGGCGGACCGTCGTCGCGAGGGGCGGGCCCACGCGGCGGCGGGGGCTCACGGCGCGGCGGCGGCTCACGCGGTGGCGAGGCCTCACGCGCCGGAGGGGGCTCACGCGGCGGCGCGGCCTCACGCGGCGGCGCGGGCTCACGCGCGGGCGGAGGCTCACGGTGCGGCGCCGGCTCACGGGGCTCGGGCACCCGGGGTGACGCCGGCCGCGTCGGCCCCACGGCGCCGAGGTCCACCGACCCCTGCACCGCCAGGCGCTGCACGGCGGCGGCCGCCACGTCCTCGAGGTCCCAGCCGTCCTCGGCCGCGAGCAGGCGCACCCAGGCGCGGGCGGGACCGAGGTCGTCCTCGAGCAGGGCCTGGGCCAGCGCGCCACGGAGCAGGCCCTGTCGGTGGGCCACGATGTCGTCGTCGGACGGCACCTCGGTGCGCACGATCTCCACGCCCAGCGACCTGGCGAAGCGCGACAGCCGCGGCCGCTCCGAGGAGGTGACGAAGGTGATGGCCAGCCCGCTGCGGCCGGCGCGCGCGGTGCGGCCGATGCGGTGGACGTAGGTCTCGACGTCGTCGGGCAGGTCGAGGTTGATCACCCGGCCGATGTGCTCCACGTCGATGCCGCGGGCGGCCACGTCGGTGGCCACCACCACCTCGATGCCCCCCGAGCGCAGGCGGTGCACCACCCGCTCGCGGGCGGCCTGCGTGAGGTCGCCGTGCAGGGCGTCGGCGGCGATGCCGTCCCGCGTGAGCGCGTCGGCCACGTCACCGCAGGAGCGGCGCGTGCGCGCGAACACCAGGGTGGCCCCGGTGGAGCCCGAGGCCAGCACCCGCGTGAGCGCCTCCAGCTTGTGGCGCTGGGGCACGCGCATCCACTGCTGGGGCACGTGGTCCACGCGCGGGCCGTCGTCGTCGAGCTGCAGCTCCACGGGGTCGCGCAGGTGGGTGCCCGCCACGCGGCGGATCTCGTCGGGCATCGTGGCCGACAGCAGGGCGATGCGCCGATCGGGCGGGGCGGCGGCGAGCACCGTCTCCACGTCGTCGAGGAAGCCCATGCGGAGCATCTCGTCGGCCTCGTCGAGCACCAGCAGCTCGAGCTGGGACAGGTCGAGGGAGCCGCGACGCAGGTGGTCGAGCACGCGGCCCGGGGTGCCCACCACCACGGGCACGCCGCCCGACAGCGCCTTGAGCTGCGGCGGGTAGGGCGCGCCGCCGTACACGGTGACCACCTTCACCGGCAGGCCCTTGCCCAGGTCGCGCAGGGCCTCGGTGACCTGCAGGGCCAGCTCGCGGGTGGGGGCGAGCACCAGCGCCCGCACCGGCGGGCCGCCCTGGGCCACCTGGTGCAGCAGCGGCAGGCCGTAGGCCGCGGTCTTCCCGGAGCCCGTGCGGGCGCGCCCGATCACGTCGTGGCCGGCCAGCAGCGGGGGGATGGCCTCGGCCTGGATGGGCGTCGGCTCGTCGAAGCCGAGCTGCGCCACACGCGCCACGAGGCGGGGGTCGAGGCCGAGATCGGCGAAGGTGGTGGGGGGGGACATGCGGGTGCCTTGCGTCGGGCCGCCCGGAGTAGGCGGGCAGCGCACCGCGCGCCAGCCGATGCCACGCCGCGCGCGCCGCTGCTAGTGTCCATCGTCCGCCCCGGAGCGCTCGTGCACCGCGTCCCGCGCACCGCCCTGGTGTCCCTGGTCCTCGTCGGCAGCGTCGCCCACGCGCAGCCCACCGGGGTGCTGCGGGTCACGGTGGTGGACGAGGACGGCCTGGAGGTCCCCCTCACCGAGGTCCACCTGACCGGCGATGCGCTGGGCGACGCGGAGCGCGTGGCCACCACGGACGCGGCGGGGGTCGCGAGGTTCCCGGACCTGCCGGTGGGGGCGTACGCGGTGCGCGCCCAGCGGCAGGACGAGGCGCTGGCGGGCGGACGCGACGGCCTGCAGGTGGTGGAGACGCGCGCCACGCACGTGGAGGTGCAGGTGGCGTCCACGCGGCCGGCACCCCACGAGCCCCCGCCCGACACCTCGGTGTCGGCGGCGCTCGCCGCGCTGCACGCCCGCGCGCCGTCCACCACGTGCTCGCGCGTGCCCGAGCCCTGGGCCCTCGGGGACGCGTCGCCCTGGCGCACGACGAGGGCGACTCCCCTCAGCTCGCTCCCCGTGGAGCTGGACGGCGGGGGTGCGACGACCCCGCGCCTGATCACCGAGGTGGGCCGGTGCCCCTGGGCGCCCGACCACCTCCTGCTGCGCGTGACGGTGCAGTCCGGCGACGCAGTGCCCGGAGCGGACCGCCTTCCGGCCGGCACCACGGACGCCGCCCTGCAGCTGGCGCTCGAGCCCGCCCGCGTGCGTCGCCACCGGGTGGTGGGCCACGACCTGACGCGGCCGCTCGACGGGTCCGAGCCGCTGCGCGGCCTCGGCTCCGGGGCGGCCTCGTCCTTCCTCGTGGAGCTGGACCCCCGCCCCGGCCCCGGTCGACGCGACGCAGGCGAGGTGGCGCTGACCGTCCCGGCCCCGGACGGCGGCGAGCCGGTCCGCGTGGTGGCGACGGTCGACGCGACGCCCTCGACCCCGTCCGAGGCCTTCGCCTGGGAGGCGGCGGTCGCCGCGG
The DNA here is from genome assembly GCA_020632955.1 of Alphaproteobacteria bacterium. GTDB lineage: Bacteria > Myxococcota_A > UBA796 > UBA796 > JACKEO01. The sequence goes on along the minus strand of JACKEO010000018.1, from coordinate 58,383 downwards.
TGGGCCTGCGGCTGCGGGGTGACGCCGACGTGGCGCTGGACTGGGACGCGCTCGAGGCGCTGGTGGCCGAGGCCCGCGGGACGGCGGACCCGGAGCTGCGCGAGGCCTTCGCGGCGTGGGTGCGTCGGGCCCGGGAAGCGGCGGAGCCGGCGCGCTGAGGCGCGGGCGCGCCTACTCCAGCACCACCCGCACCAGCGGGAACTCCGTGCCGAACCACCCCGTCGTGTGTCGCGACCAGGTCAGGTACTGCACCCGGCCGCCCTCCTCCTCCAGGTCGGGGTGGTGCATCACGTCGTAGGGCGGGTCGTCCTCGGGCGCCGTGACCAGGCGTGAGGGCGCCGACCAGGGCCCCGTGAGGGCGGGTGCCGTGCGTGCCAGCGCGTCGTGGTCGAAGGGCGGGCTGTAGACCACCAGCCAGGCGTCGAGGTGGTCCACCCACGACAGCGACACGATCGGCGCCCCGTCGAAGAGCACCACCGCACGCGCGGGATCGGCACCCCACGCGCTCCCGTCCCAGTACCGCCACGCGGTCGGCTCGGTGGGGCGCCCGGCCGGGGCCCGCGCGAGGCGGCACCGGTGCACGAGCAGCTCCAGCTGGCAGCCCAGCGCCACCACGTGGTCGTCCTCGATCACCGCGGCCGTGCCCCAGGGCACGTCGTCGGGACCCCAGATCAGGTCCGGGTGCGCCGACTCCGCGTGCACCACCGGGCGCTCGGGCGGCTCCTCCAGGGCCGACCAGACGGCCACCGACTGGCCCCCGCCCTCGAAGGCCAGCTCGCCCGGCTCGGCGTGGATCAGGCCGTAGAACACGAGCGCCCGCTCCCGCCTCGGGTCCCACACGGGCGTGCCCGGCCACACCGCCCACCGCGCACCGCACGGCGTCTCGGCACATGCGTCCCCCGCGTGCGCGTCATTGTAGGCCTGCTCCGAAGGGCTGGGCGGGATGAGGTGCCGCGGCGCCCCCACCCCGTCCACCGGCTCGACGAAGCCCGAGACCCCATCCGCCGCGTTGCCGTCCTCGGTCCACGAGACCGAGTTGTGGTGCCAGTTCGCGTCGCGCTCGTCGCGCACCGTGAGCACCGTGTCGCCGTAGGTCCACACAGACCGGCCGAAGGCCCGCGCGCTGCCTCCGCCGTCGCGGCCCTCGATGGCAGCGGACTGCGCCACCACGCCGATCTCCTCGGCCGAGATCGCCACGGGGCCGGGCGGGCGGCAGGCGAGGAGCAGCGAGGCGGGGAGCAGGAGGCGCGACACCATGCCCTCGCCTATCCCGCGTCCTCAGAAGGTCGCTTCAGGACACGTCAGCGCCAGCTCCATCGCGAACGGCACGCAGGCCTCCTCGCTCCCGAGCAGGGTCACCGACAGGAAGAGGTCGGTGGGATCCTGGCCGTCGGTGTCCGTCCAGGCGCGGAGCCGCTGCAAGTCCGCCGCGAGGTCGCCGAGGGTCGGCTGTCAGAGGAGGTATCTCGCCCACCCAGAGGCCCACGGGACCTTGGGACTCGAAGGACCGACCACCGGGCCGCATCCCGTCGCAGGTGGTGTTGGTCTCGCCGGACTGCTCCAAGCTCACGCTGCGGATGCGACGGCCGGCGAGGCGGTAGCGACGCCTCAGCCCGCCCGCCTGGCCGCCGCCACCAGCGCCTGCGTCACGGCGTGCCGCGGCGCCGTGAGCACCTGCTCGGCCTCCCCCTCCTCCACCACCCGACCCGCCTCCAGCACCACCACGCGATCTGCGAGGTGCCGCGCGCTCGCCAGGTCGTGGGTGACCAGCAGCAGGGCGAGGCCGCGCTCGTCGCGCAGGCGCGCGAGGAGGCGCAGCAGGTCGCGTCGCAGGGCCGCGTCGAGCATCGAGGTGGGCTCGTCGAGCACCAGCACGGCCGGATCGGCCACCAGGGCCCGCGCCAGGGCCACCCGCTGCCGCTGCCCGCCCGAGAGCGCGTGAGGGCGCCGCGTGAGCATCTCGTCCGCCGGCGTGAGCCCCACCGAGGTGAGCAGCTCGGCCGCCGCCGCCAGCGCCTCGGTGCCGCGGAGCGCCCGGTGCACGGCGAGCGGACCGAGGAGGTGGGCCGCCACGGTGCGGGAGGGGTTCAGCGAGGCGTAGGGGTCCTGCAGCACCAGCTGCACCCGACGCCGGAGCCTCCATGTGGGAAACGCCGAGGTGTCCTGCCCTCGCAGGCGCACGCTGCCCGCAGGCGCCGGCAGCAGCCGGCTCACGAGGCGGGCCACGGTGGACTTGCCGCTGCCGGAGGCACCCACCAGCGCCACCGTCTCGCCCTCGCGCACCGAGAGGTCCACCCCGTGCAGCACGGGCGTCCGCCGGCCCCACGGCCACCCCGAGCCGTAGGCATGCGTGAGGCCCCGCACCGTGAGCACCTCGTCCCCCACCGCCTGTCGACGCGCCAGCGCCGGATCCCGGGGTCCGGTGAGGCGCGGCACGGCCTCCAGCAGGGCACGTGAGGGTCCGCCGGGCGAGGTGCCCCGCACAGTGCGCTCCACCACGCGACCGGCGCCCATCACCAGCACCTCGTCGGCGAGGCTCGTGAGCAGCGTGAGGTCGTGGCTCACGACCAGCAGGCCGAAGCCCGCACGCTCCTGGAGGTGACGGACCTGACGCAGGATCGCGTGCTCCACCAGGGGGTCCAGCGCGGTGGTGGGCTCGTCGAGCACCAGCAGGGCGGGGTCGAGCAGCAGGGCCAGGGCCAGGGCCACGCGCTGGCGCATGCCGCCCGACAGCTCGTGCGGGTGGCGGTCGAGCACCTCGGGGGGCAGCTCCACCCAGCGCAGGCGCTCCACGGCCCGCGCCTCGTCCAGGGGCACCCCGTGGGCCGCCAGCGTCTCACGCACGTGCGCGCGCACCGTGAGGAGCGGGTTCAGGCAGGCCTGCGCCGCCTGCGGCACGATCGCCCAGCAGGTCCACCGGGCGGCCCGCACCTCGGACTCCGACGCCCGCAGCAGGTCCATCCCCCCGAAGCGAACCTCCCCGCCGAGGATCACGCCAGGCGGCGGCAGCGTGCGTCCGAGGGCCTGCACCAGCGAGGACTTCCCACAGCCCGAGGCCCCGGCGAGCCCCACGGTGCGGCCCTCGCCCACGTCGAGGCTCACGCCCCTCACGGCCTCGGTCACGCCGTGGGCGCCGACGTAGCCCACCCGCAGGCCCCGCACGGCGAGCGCCTCAGTCACGGGGCCGCTCCAGCACGGGGGTCACGCCGGTCCACCGCCGCCCGGTGCGCGCCTCCGCCTCGCGCACCGCCCGCAGCCGGGGGTGGGCCAGCTCGTCCAGCCCCATCTGGATCAGCGTGAGGCCCGACCCCGTGAGCGCCACCAGCACGCCCGTGGGCACGAAGGTCCACCAGGAGCCCGTGAGGAGCGCTGCGTCGTTGGACGCCCAGTAGAGCGAGGTGCCCCAGGTCACCGCGTCGAGGTCCCCCAGGCCGAGGAACTCCAGGCCCACCTGGGCGCCCAGGGCGTACACGGTGGCGCCCACGAGGGCGGCGCCCAGCAGGGGCAGCAGGTGGGGCCCGAGCTCCAGCGCCACCACCCGCCAGCCCGGCTCCCCCGCCAGCTCGGCGGCGCGCACGAAGTCCCGCTCCCGCAGCGCCAGGGTGGCGGCACGCAGCACGCGCGCATTCCACGCCCACCCCGTGAGGGCGAGCACCACCGCGATCGTCGATGGCCCCGGCGGCAGCCACGCGGCCACCACCACCATCAGCGGCAGGCCGGGCAGCACCAGGAAGAGCTGGGTGAGCAGCGACCCCACCCGGTCGGCGCCCCCGCGCAGGTAGCCCCCGGCCACGCCCACCAGCGCCCCCAGCCCCACCATCGCCGCCCCGGCCAGCACCGACACCCGCAGCGTGGTGCGCGCGCCCCAGACCAGCTGCGCGAGCACGTCCTGCCCCTGCCCCGTGGTGCCGAGCCAGTGGGCGGCCGACGGCGGCTCCAGCGGACGGGCCACGAGCGCGTCCGGGTCGCCCACGAGGGCGGGCCCCACCACCGCCAGCAGCACGATGGCGCCCACCAGCGTGAGCCCGAGCCGGAGGGTGCGGCTCACGCGGCCCTCCGCACGCGCGGGTCGAGCCAGGCCGTGAGGCCGTCCACCAGCGCATTCGCGCCGATCACGCCCACGCTCACGGCCAGGAAGAGCCCCTGCAGCAACGCCTGGTCCTGCGCGCGCACGGCCTGGAGCATGAGGTGGCCGGTTCCCGGCCAGGCGAAGACCACCTCCGTGAGCAGGGCACCGCCCAGCACGTAGCCGAGCGCCATGCCGAAGCCGGCGAGCTGGGGCAGCAGCGCGTTCCGCGCCACGTAGGCCCACGCGATCCGGGAGGGGGGCAGGCCACGCGCGTGCGCGTGATCGAGCCAGGGCTCGCCCAGCACCCCCAGGGCCACCGACCGCATGCCCAGCGTCCAGCTGCCCACCGTGGCCACCACCAGCGTGAGCGCCGGCAGCACGGCGTGTCGGACGGCGCTCGCGAGGAAGGCCCAGGTCCACCCGGGACTCACGGAGGCGTCGTAGGCGTGGCGCACCGGGAACCAGCCCAGCTCGAAGCCCAGCACGTGCACCGCGAGCATCGCCAGCCAGAAGTACGGGAAGGCGCCGAGCAGCACCAGCAGCGGCGGGAGCCAGGCGTCCAGCCGTCCGCTGCGTCGCCAGGCCACGAGCACCCCGAGCGCGGACCCGATCACGAAGGACAGCAGGGTGGCCGTACCCGCCAGCAGCACCGTCCACGCCAGCGCCCCGCCCACCACCTCGGTGACCGGGGCCGGGAAGAAGGCGATCGACACGCCCAGGTCCCCGCGGGCCACGGCACCCAGGTAGTCGAGGTACTGCCGCCACCACGGCGCGTCCGACAGGCCGAAGCTGGTGCGCAGCGCCTCGAGCGCGGCGGCGTCGAGCTTGCCCTGGAGTCGGCCGACCAGCGCCGTGGCGGGGTCGCCGGGCATGAGGCGCGGCACCACGAAGTTCACGGTCACCGCCGCCCACAGGGCGAGCAGGTAGAAGCCCGCGCGGCGCAGCACGGCGACCAGGGTGCTCATCGTGGCCTCAGGTGGCCGAGCACGATCCAGGGCTCCGGCAGGCCGTTGGGCGACAGGCGGGCGTAGGGGTCGTCGGCCGAGGGCCAGCCCACGAAGCGGCGTGAGCTGGCCTCGCCCCAGGACGGCCCCGGGTAGAGCGGCACCGACGGGGCGAGCGCACACAGCCGCGCGTGGACCCGGGCGAAGGCCTCACGTCTCACGGTGGGCTCACGGCTGCTGGCGAAGGTGGCCAGCGCGGCGTCGGCCTCGGGGTCGGCCACGCGCTGCCAGTTCGAGGACGCAGGCTCCCCCACCGGCTCGAGGGTGCGCGAGGACAGCTGGTCGCCCAGCCACGACCACGGGTCGTCCTCCACCACGCTCCACCCGATGGCCAGGTCGGCCAGCCCGCGCGGCACCCGGTCGTACCAGGCCCCGAAGTCCCAGGCGCGCAGCCGCGCGTCGATCCCCACCGCGCGGAGGTCACGCACCACGAGGCGAGCGGCGCGCACCCAGTCCGACCAGCCTGCCACCACCTCCAGCTCGGGCGTCCACGGTGTGCCGTCGGGCAGGCGCCGCCAGCCGTCCTCCCCGCGCGTCAGGCCGGCCTCGTCCAGCAAGGCGCCCGCGCGCGCCGGGTCGTGGTCGATCCAGTCGCACCCGGGCAGCCCCTCCCCCCACCCCGCGAACACCGGCGGCAGCCCCGTGGGGTGGGGCAGCTCGGCGTAGCCGCTGGCGGCCACCTCCAGCACCCGCGACCGGTCGAGCGCGAGCGACAGCGCCTTGCGCACGCGGGGATCGTCGGTCGGTGCCCGATGGGCCGCGGGCACCAGCAGCACCATGCCCCCCAGCGGCGGGAAGTCGTGGTGGTGGTGGGCCGGGTCCCGTCCGTCCCAGGTGCGGTCCACCGCCGGCACGTAGATGCCCGACCAGTCCACCTGGCCCTGCACCAGCGCCAGCAGCATCTGCTCGTTGCTGCCCAGCGCCGGGAAGCGCAACCGCTGCACCGGCGACGGCCGCCATGCGTGGGGGTTGGGTCCGAGCTCGAAGAGCTGGTCCTCGAAGCGCAGCACCTCGGTGAAGGGCCCGGTGCCGACCGGATCCGGGTTGGCCTGGGCCACGGGGTCGTCGAAGGCCCGCCAGCGCGCCGGCTGCACGATGGGCAGCTCCAGCAGGTCGCCCAGCAGGGGCAGGTGGGGATGGCCCAGGCGCACCTCCACCTCGAAGGGACCCCGGGCGCGCACCCCCTCCACCACCCGCCAGAGGCCGTCGCGATCCAGACCCGGGTGATCGCGCAGCAGCTCCAGGCTGCCCACCACGTCGGCGGCACCGAAGGGCGTGCCGTCCGACCACAGCACCCCCTCCCGCAGCTCGAGGCGCAGCGTGCGTTCGTCCTCCCAGGCCCAGGCCGTGGCGAGCACCGGCTCCCAGCGATCGCCGCGGGGCGTGTGGATGGCCAGGGGCTCGTAGATCGCCACCCGCGTGGGCCACCGGGCGTGGTGGGACAGTGCGTAGGGGTGGAAGTTGCGGACCCAGGTGGGCACCTGCTCCGCCGCGATCACCAGGGTGCCGTCGGGCGGGGGGCTGGTGGCCGGACCGCAGCCCGCGACCAGCAGCGCCAGCGCCGCGACGGGGCGCATCCCTCAGCCGAAGTGGGCGCGGAGGACGTCGTCCTTGGTGATCATCCCCACGAGGCGGCCGTCGTCGACCACGGGGACCACCGACAGGTGCTTGCGGACCATGAGCGCCGCGACCTCGGCCACGGGCGCGTCGGGCCCCACCGAGATGACGTCCCGGGTGCAGATGTCGGCCACCGTGTGGCCCGCCACCTTGAGCACCTCCTGGTAGGTGCGCTGGGGGTCGCCGAGCGGGATGACGGCGTCGAGGAAGACGAAGAAGGAGGGCAGGTGGATCCGGCGCTCCTGGTAGACGAGGTCCATCGACGTGACCACGCCCAGCAGCTCGTCGGCCTCCACCACGCAGGCCCCGTCGAGATCGCGCTCCGACAGCCAGGCGTGGAGGTCGCGGACCTCCATCGAGGGCGCCACGGCGGGCGCGGGGGCGTGCATCACGTCGGCAGCGGTGGCCATCCATCCTCCAGCACCTGCGCTCTAGCCGTCGCCCGGCCCGTCCGCCCGTGCAGGGGCCCGGGGCCGGCCGCGGGGAACGTGGTACCTTGTGCGCCGTTCCGGAAGGGTGGGGCAGCGTGGGTCATCCGACGCGCATGGAGTACCAGGTCGGTGCCCGCCTCGGCGCGGGCGCCTTCGGCGAGGTCTACAGCGCCACCATGCGCTCGCCGTCGGGCATCGAGCAGCAGGTGGCCGTCAAGCTGCTGAACCCCGGCCTGTCGCCGCAGGCCCAGCCCGTGGCCCGCCTCCGCGACGAGGGCAAGATCCTCGCGTCGCTCCAGCACCCCGTCATCCTGCGGGTGCACGACCTGGTGGTGCTCGACGGCCGCGTGGCGCTGGTCACCGAGTACGTGCCCGGCGCCGACCTGCACTGGTGCATCCACGACACCCCCGGCATGCCGCCCCGCGCGGTGCTCCAGGTGGTGGCCGACGTGGCCGACGCCCTCGACGCCGCCTGGCAGTCGCCCGCCCGCGACGGCGAGCCGATGCGCCTGGTGCACCGCGACATCAAGCCGCCCAACATCCGCCTCACCAACCGCGGCACGGTGAAGCTGCTCGACTTTGGCATCGCGAAGATCGAGAGCCCCGACCGCGAGACACGCACCACCAAGGCGCTCACCCTGATGGGCAGCCCCGGGTACCTGTCGCCCGAGGTGATCAACTTCGACGTGGAGGAGGCCCACACCTCCCGCGACGTCTTCGCGCTGGGCTGCACCCTCTACGAGGCGCTCACGCGCGAGATGTTCTTCGAGCTCGCCGACCACGGGGAGATCGTGAAGGTGAGCCGCCGTCGCGAGCGCTACGAGGCGCACGCCAGCGGACGCTTCGCCCTGCTGCGCGGCGTGGACGCCCGCCTGCGCCACCTCGTGGCCGCGATGCTCGCCTACGACCACCGCGCGCGGCCCACGCCCACCGAGGTGTCGGTGCAGGCACGCGGCCTGCTCGACCGCATCGAGGGCGACAGCCTGTGGACCTGGGCGCGGGCGCAGGCGTGGCCCGACCCCGAGCAGGACGTGGGCCCGTGGACCGGCCGCAGCCTGCAGGACACCACGCTCAAGCCCGCCGAGCCGCCTCCGCGCACCTCGCTGCCCGAGGCCTTCGACGAGCCGTCGCCTGCCGAGCGCACCGCCACCACCGAGCAGCCCCCGCCGCCCCCGGCGCTGCGCAGCCCGGCGCTGGCGCCGCCGCCGCCGCCGCCCGCGCTGGTGCCCTTCCCCCCCACCGTGCCCACGCCGCCCGCGCCCACGGCCACGCCCGTGCCCTCCTCGCACGACCTCGGCGTCCCGCTGGACGACGAACCCCTCGCCGCGCCGAAGGACGATCGGCTCCCCCTGCTGCTGGCCGGCGTGGCCCTCGCGATCGTCACCGGCGCGGGCGCGCTCTACGTGGTCACGCAGTCCTCCGGCGACGCCGCCGTGGCCGCCCCGCCGCCGGAGGAGGTGCCCGCAGCGGTGGCGCCCGCGGCCGAGGAGGAGCCCGCCGAGGAGGTGGCGCCCACGCCCGCACCGCGGCCCAGGCCCGACCCCCGGCCCACGCCCCGTCCGAAGCCCGAGGAGGCCGCACCCGCTCCGGCCCCCACGCCGGTGGTGGTGCCCCCGCCCGCCACCACCACGCCCCGCACGCCCACGCGGCCGGCCCCGGTGGTGGTGCCCCCGCCGCCGGTCGTCGTGCCCCCGCCGGCCCCCACGCCCACGCCCACCCCGGCCGCCCGCGACGCGCAGGTGGCGCTTCAGGCGGCGTCGGGCGTGGACGTCGAGTTCCGGCAGGGCAGCCGGCGATGGACCCGCTTCCCCGCCGACGTGCCTCCGGGCGCCCTCGAGGTGTGGGCGCAGTTCCCCGGCGAGGACGCCGCGAAGGTGCGGCTGAGCACCACGGTGGCCTCCGGCGCCTCGCTCACCGTGAAGTGCAACCGCCTCACCTTCTCCTGCATCCTGCTGGACCCCTGACGTGGCCCTGCGCACCGGCCTGCTCTCGTGTCTGGTGACCAGCCTCGCGCTGGGTCCCGTGGCCGCGCGCGCCCAGGACTGCGAGACCACCACGCGCAAGGAGCTCGAGGCGCTCATCGCCCAGGCCGCCGAGGCCGTGGAGGTCGACGAGGACGTGGAGCGCTACCGCCTGTTCGAGCGGAACCTCCAGCTCACCGTGCCCTGTCTGGCCGACCGCGTGCCCACGCTGGACTGGGCACGCATGCTCTACCTGGGCGCCATCGTGCGCCACGCCACCGGCGAGCCCTGGGAGGCCTGGGTCGACGCCGCGCTCGACGTCGACCCGCTGCTGGTGCGCGACATCGGTCCCCCCGAGCTGCGCGAGCACCTGCCCGAGCCGGCGGCCACCTGGCGGGTGCCCAAGCGCAGCTCCGGCCTCGTCTTCTTCGTGGACGGAAAGTCGGCGGGCCTGCCCTACACCCTGGTGGGTCCGCACATCCTGCAGCGCCGCGGCGAGGGCGGGCTGGTGAACCTGTGGGTGGACGACGGCGTGGTGCCCCCGGACTGGGCGAGCCTGCTCGGGCTCGCCGGCGGCGTGGGCACCCGGGTGGGCGACGATCACCCCGCCTCCGACACGGGCACCGGGGACACGGGCGACGACCTCCCCGTCACCCAGGTGCCGCCCACTCCGGCCCCCACCACGCCCACCACGCGCGAGGAGAAGGAGGCCCGCCTCGAGGCCGAGCAGCAGCGCACGGCCGCCTACCGCACGGTGAAGGCGCGGGCCGACAAGCTGCTCACCGGCGGCGTGGTGATGCTCGGCGGCGGTGTCCTGCTCGCGGGCGCGTCCATCGCGCTCGGCTACACGCTCAACCCCGAGCGCTACTCGGGCGGCGCCAGCGCGCTGATCGCGCTGGAGATCACCGGCTGGTCGCTCGCGGGCGTGGGCGTGGCCGTCACCACCGCGGGAGGCATCGAGGGGAAGAAGGCCCGCCAGCTGATGGTGGGCGTCCAGCCTGCCGCAGGCGGCGCGGGCGTGTTCGTCGCCGGGCGGATGTAGGGCGCATCGGTCGCGGTGGACGCGAACCCGGAGAAGGTGTCGCCGGTGTGGAACCAGCCGGTGTCGCGGGCATCGCTGTCGAAGGCGTACGGCGGCGTGGTCCACGCCGACTCGGTGGACAGCAGGCAGCCGCCGAGCGGGCCCAGGGCGACCAGGAGGAGCGCGGCGCGCCGGTGCTGCAAGCTGCCCCTCCTCACCCGAGGAACCAGCGCACCGCCGGTCCTTCCTGCCGACGATACACCATGCCCAGCGCGAGCAGGTCGACCAGCTCGGAGCGCACGCGCGTCTGCGACAGGCCGAGCTGCTCCGACAGCTCGGTGCTCGTGGCGCCCTCCAGCTCGGCGATCAGCGCCACGATGCGCTCGCTGACCACGGCGGGATCGAGGGTCTCGTCCTCCGCCTCCTCGTCGGGCTCCTCCTCGTCGACCGGGCCCTGCTCCCGGGGCACCATCGGGCGCGGACGCCGACGCACCTCGCGCTCCGGCAGCGAGCCGAGCAGATCGACCACCCGCTCGTGGGCCGACTCGTAGAGGGGCTGCAGGGTCTGGAGCAGGCTGGACTCGCCCGGCGGCGGGCCGAGGGCGCGGAGCCCGGCACCGGCCGCCACCTGGGTGGGCACGTGGCCCGCGGGCGCGGGCAGCGGGAGCGGGGCGTGCAGCCAGTCCCCCTCGGGCGGCGGCTCCTCCACCCGATCGGGCACCTCGCGCAGCGGCGCGTCGTCGCCCCACTCCGACCGCAGGGTGGAGAGCAGCTGCTCGCGATCGCGACCCCGAAGCGTGAGCAGCAGGAAGGGGTCGCCGTCGAGCGCGTCGACGAGCACGTGGAAGACCGTGGTGACGTGGGTGCACGGCATCACGTAGTCGCCGCAGTCGCAGTCGAAGCCGAGCTCCTCCAGGGTGGGCACCACGCGGATGTCGCGCTCCTGCAGCCGCTCCACCAGGCCCTCCGGCAGGTCGCCCTCCAGCAGCGAGGCGATGAGGTCGAGGTCGGAGGCGAGCTCGCGGGTGATCGCCTTCCACTCCTGGCGGCTGAAGGTGCGGATGCGCAGCGTGGGCCGGAAGGTCTCGCTGCAGAAGACCTCGGCCGACGCGCAGCCGGGGGCGAGGGTGAGATCGCGCAGCCGGCCGCGCTTGGCGTAGGTGCGGCCGCGGTTCAGGCGATCGGCGGCGTCGCGCGGGAGGCGCTCGAGCAGGTCGCGCCAGCGCTTGCCCAGCCAGCCCGGCGGGTGGCTGGAGACGGCCACGCCGTCCTCGGGCGGCGGGAGCAGCTGGCCCCCGAGGGCACCGCGTGCGTGCTGCCAGCTCATGCGGCGCTCTCCTCGACGAGGGCGTCGTCGCCCAGCGAGACGAGGGCGCGCAGGGCGGCGTCGTCGAGGTCGGCCACCAGCCGCTCGCCGTTGCCCACCACCGACTCCGCCAGGCTGCGCTTCTCGTCGAGCAGGGCGTCGATGCGCTCCTCGAGGGTGCCCTGGCAGACGAACTTGTGGACCTGGACGTTGCGGTGCTGGCCGATGCGGTAGGCGCGATCGGTGGCCTGGTCCTCCACCGCCGGATTCCACCAGCGGTCGTAGTGCAGCACGTGGGTGGCGCGCGTGAGGTTGAGGCCGGTGCCGCCGGCGCGCAGGCTCACCAGCAGCAGGGGCACGTCGTCGTCCTCCTGGAAGCGCCGCACCATCTCGTCGCGGGCGTGGCTGGCCACGCCGCCGTGCAGGAAGGGCACCTCCACCTCGAAGGCCTCGCCCAGGTGGCGCTTCAGCCGGTCGCCCATCTCGCGGTACTGCGTGAAGACGATGGCGCGATCGCCCAGCTCCAGCACCTGCTCGAGCAGCTCGGTGGCCCGCTCGAGCTTGCCCGAGCGGCCCTCCAGCGGACCCTCCTCCTTGAGGTAGTGGGCGGGGTGGTTGCAGATCTGCTTGAGGGCCGTGAGCATCGCCAGCACGTGGCCGCGGCGCTCGGAGATCTGGGCCTCGGCGATGCGGACGAGGTGCTCCTCGCTGACGTCGCGGTAGAGCGCGGCCTGCTCGGCGGTGAGCGCGCAGAACTCGTGGCGCTCCACCTTGTCGGGCAGGTCGCTGGCCACGTCGGGGTCGGTCTTGACGCGGCGCAGGAGGAAGGGGGAGACGCCGGCCTTGAGCCGCCAGGCCACCTCCTCGTCGCCGAAGCGCTCCACCGGGATGGCCACGGTGCGGTGGAAGTGCGCGCGGGTGCCCAGCAGCCCCGGGATGAGGAAGCGCATGAGCGACCACAGCTCTTCGAGGCGGTTCTCCACGGGCGTGCCCGACATGGCCACCCGGTGGCGGGCGTCGAGCCGGGAGGCCGCCTGGGCCCGCCGGCTGTCGGGGTTCTTGATGGCCTGGGCCTCGTCGAGGGCCACCACGTCCCAGGCCACCTCCGACAGGGCGTCGACGTCGCGGGCGAGCAGGCCGTAGGTGGTGAGCACCACGTCGGCGCGCGTGGCCTGCGCCAGATCGCGGTCGAGGCCGTGGTGGCGCGACACGGTGAGGTGCGGGGCGAAGCGCCCGAGCTCCCGGATCCAGTTCCCCAGCACGGAGGTGGGGCACACCACGAGGCAGGGCTTGTCGGCCCCCCGCGCGCGGCGGTCGACCACGTGGGCGATGAGCTGCACGGTCTTGCCCAGGCCCATGTCGTCGGCGAGACAGGCCCCCAGGCCGAGGTCGCCGAGGCAGGCCAGCCAGCTCAGGCCCACCTTCTGGTAGGGCCGCAGCGTGGCCTGCAGGGCCTCGGGAACGGGGCGCTCGGGCGGAGAGCGCAGGGCGTCGAGGAGCAGGTCGAGGCCCGCGTCGGCGACCACCGGCACGCCCTCGTGCTGGCCGGTGAGCACGGCCCGCAGCGCCTCGGCGGCGTCCAGCGTGCCCTCCCGGGGCAGCCCCTCGGGCAGCTTCTCCACCTCGGCCGGATCGATGAGGACCCAGCTGCCACGGAAGCGGACGATGGGCTGGCCGCTGGCGAGCAGCTCCGCGAACTCCTCGCCCGACAGGACGAGATCACCGACCACCACCTCCCACCGGTAGGTGAGCAGCTCGCCGAGGTTGAGCCCGTCCGGCTGGGCCTCCACCCGCAGGCGCGCCCGCATGCGCTGCGTGCCCGCGTCACTGAAGGCCTCGGGGACCTCCACCTCGAAGCCCGCGTCCAGCAGGGGCTGCAGCCCCTCGGCCAGGAAGCGCCACGCATCCGTGGGTCCCCAGGTGAGCCCGGACGGCACCCGCCCCGACAGCGCGGCCGCCAGGGGGGGGAAGATCCGCTTGCCCCGGGCCAGGCCGCGCAGCGCCGAGAAGGCCGGGTGGGCGTGGGTGCGCTCGCCGAGCTGGAGGCTCTCGCCGGCCTGCCAGGCGTCGTCGAGCGGCACCCGCTGACCGGGATCGTCGCTGGGGTGCATCCAGAAGCCGAGGCGGAAGCGGCCGTCGGTGTCGGGCGGGAGGCTCAGGGTCATGCCCAGCCGCAGGCCCACGGCCCCGTCGCCCGCCGACCACGCCGCCAGCTTCGCCGGGATGCCCTGGCTGCGCGCATCGCGCGGGCGGAAGGCGGGGTCGGTGCCCCGGAGCGCGTCGCCCAGCTCCAGCACCCACCCGCGCGCCGGGCCCGGCCACGTGCCCGTCCGATAGAGGCAATCGACGATGGCATCGAGGAAGCCGCGCACCGCCACGTCGCCCGTGGGGATGCGCACCGGACCGTGGTCGCGCGTGGGCGTGAGGCGGGCGCTGACGGGCAGCGCCTCGGCCAGGGACTGCAGGCGGGCACGGTCGTCGCGGCGGTGGACCAGGGCCCGCCACCGGGCCGTGCCCTCGCCCACCGACGGCACCACGGCCTGCCGCGCCGCCAGCTCCAGCCCGAAGAGCGCGGCCACCGACCAGGCACGCACACTGTCTGCAAGCGTGGGGTCGTTGCGCAGGGCCGTCAGGAGCGGGAGCACCCGGTCGAGGGGGGCGACGTAGCCCTCGGTCTTGCGCCGGCGCAGGGGCGGCCCGCGCACGACGATCGGCCGGATCTGGGCCTCGTCGACGTGATCGCGGAGCTCGGGCAGCTCGTCGGCGACCGCGGCGTCCACGGGACCCTCGGCGCTCCAGAAGAAGAGCTCACCGGAGGTCTCCGTCGCACACCAGGTCGCCTGAAGCCGACCCATCCACGCTCCACGCCCACCACGTCCAGCCTTGTCTAATGGAGGCGGCGCGGCGAACGCAAGACGGACGTGGGCGGCTCACCCCACGATCCCCTGGCTGGCGTCACTTCGGCGATCGTGGCGGGCCGGAGGGGGTGCGTCGCGAGACCCTGCAGCGGCCGGCGGACCCCTGCGGGAGACGTGCGAGGGTCGGGCCGGGACGGGACAGGTCGGGGGGAACCACGGTGGACACGGAGGGAGGCGGAGGGCGTACGGAGCACGACCCGCGCCGGGATCACTCGTCCTCGGAGGCGTCGGCCTCGTCCTCGTCCTCTTCTTCCTCTTCCTCCTCCGGCTCGAGCTCGTCCTCGTCCTCGACCCACTCGATGTCGCACATCGTCTCGAGCAGGTCGATGCACTCCTCCTCGGTGAACTCGAAGTCGTCGTTGGACGACATCTCGCTCTCGAGCTCGTCGCGCAGCGCACCGTCGAGGGAGCCGGACTCCTCCAGCCCGACGACGATGTCCTCGATGCCGTGGTCCTCGGCGTAGATCTCGAGCTGCTCGAGGATGAAGTTGGACACCATCTCGGCGTCGGGATCATCGGGCAGGTTGGAGAGGAACTCCTCGAGGTCGTTCACGAGGCTCTCACGAATGGACTGGGGCAGCTCCACGATCGACTCCAAGGTGGCGCGGAGGGGGTGCTGGGGGAGGGTCCCGCCCTGCGGGAAGCGGGCCGACGATCCTGTCCCCGCGCGCCTCGCCGCGGTGGTAGCTCCCCCGGCGATCCCTTTCAAGCACGTCATCGAACATCGCGCCCCCTTCCGCCTGCGACGCCCGCTTCCGCGAGGCGTCCCTCACGCTGTCCGCGGGGTCGTCGCGCCCGGCCCGCGCAGGTAGGGGACCTCCTGGACCGGAGGACCGGTGGCCCACCCGCCCTACGACCGCGCGCTGCTCGCCGCGCTCCCGAAGACCGACCTGCACTGCCACCTCGACGGCTCGCTGAGGCTGGGCACGCTCATCGAGCTGGCCCGGGAGCAGGGCGTGGCGCTGCCCTCCGACACGGAGGAGGGCCTGCAGGAGCTCGTCTTCAAGGAGAGCTACCGCGACCTGCCCGACTACCTGCACGGCTTCGCGTACACCTGCGCCGTGCTCCGCACCCCCGAGGCGCTGGAGCGCGCGGCCTACGAGCTGGCGCAGGACTGCCTCGCCGAGGGCACCCGCTACCTCGAGGTGCGCTTCGCCCCGCAGCTCCACGTCCACCCGGGCCTGTCCCTCGACGAGGTGCTCGTGGCGGTGGACCGGGGCCTCGACCGCGCACGGCGGGAGCACGAGGCCACCGAGGCCGTGATCACCGGCATGGAGCCGCCCTTCCGCTACGGCCTCATCGCCTGCGCGATGCGCATGTTCACCGCCGGCTTCGGGCCCTACTTCGCCGACCTCATGGCGGTGACCCGCGGCTGGCCCGCCGCCGAGGTCTACGGCGCCGCCTCGCTCACCCTCGCGCGGCAGCTCGTGGACGCGCGCGACCGCATCGGGCTGCCCATCGTGGGCTTCGACCTCGCCGGGGCCGAGGCCGGCCACCCGGCCGCCGACCACATCGCCGCCTACGAGTTCGCCCACCGCCACTTCCTGAAGAAGACCGTGCACGCCGGCGAGGCCTACGGCCCCGAGTCCATCTTCCAGGCGATCACCAAGCTGCACGCCGACCGCATCGGCCACGGCACGCGGCTGTTCGAGTGGGAGGCGGTGGCCGGGGACGACGAGGAGCCCCGCCGCTACGTGCAGCACCTCGCCGAGTACATCGCCGACCGGCGCATCATGGTGGAGGTGTGCATCACCTCGAACATGCAGACCATGCCGCACCTGCGCCGCGTGGAGGACCACCCCTTCGGACGCATGGTGCGCGAGCGCCTCAGCGTCACCATCTGCACCGACAACCGGCTGGTCAGCCGCACCACCTGCACCGACGAGCTGCTCAAGGCGGCCAACCGCTTCCAGCTCGCGCCCCACGAGCTGCGCAACGTCATCCTGCACGGCTTCAAGCGCAGCTTCTTCCCGGGCTCCTACCTGGAGAAGCGGGCCTACGTGCGCCAGGTGATCGACACCTTCGACCGCGTGGCCGCGCAGCACGGCATGGACACCGACAAGCGCGGGCTGTCGCGGTGATCCTCCTCGCGCTCGCCCTGGGGGGCCCCGCCCTCGCGGAGGAGCCGCCGCGCGCGCACGCCGACGCGGCCGTGGTGCACCTGCGGGTGAAGCGCGAGGCCACCGCCCTGCCGCTGGCCCGCACATGGGCGTGGCTGGGGGTGGCCGGGCCCGGCCGCGGCGGGGTGCACACGGGCACGGGCGCCGGGGTGGTGGTGGCCGACCCGCCCGGAGTGGTCACCTGCCTGCACGTGGTGGCCGGCGCACGCTCGATCCAGGTGCTGGACGCCGAGGACCGGGAGCTCGCGGTGCTCGACCCGCAGGCGATCCGCGCCCACGCCGAGGCCGACCTGGCGTGGCTGCCGCTGGCGCCGGACGCGGCGCGGACCCCGGTCGTCCTCGGCGACGGCGCGGACGGCGAGGTCACGCTGGTGGGCTTCCCGGGAGACCACGCCCTGGAGCGTCGGGCCGGCACCGTGACGGGTCGCGTGGTGCGCGCGCTGCCCGGGTCGGCGGCCCGGGAGCTGCTGCTGGTGGACGCGCCCGTGGCTCGCGGGATGTCGGGCGGGCCGGCCCTCGACGCCCAGGGTCGCCTCGTGGGCATCGTGCAGGCCGGGTCCTCCGAGGCGGGAGAGCTCGGGGGCGCCGGCCTCGTCCTGCCCGTCGACGACGTCCGCACGCTGCTCGCGCAGGCGCACCCGCCCCCGCCGTCCGGGACGCTCGACCTGCTGCCCGTCGAGGGCGGATGGCGGGTGCAGGAGCCCGGGGAGGGCGCGTGGCTGGGCCTGCGCGCGGGCGACGTCCTCGAACGGGTCGACGGCGCGGTGGCGCGGCGCGAGGACGGCGTGGCGGTGCTGCTGCCGCCCCGCTGAGCCCGGGTCGATCAGTCCTCGTCGCGGGACGTGGTGGGGGCGATGGCCTCCGGGTCCACCGGCGGGCCGGGGATCCGGTAGTCCTCGTCCAGCCAGGACATGAGGTCGCGGGTGCGACACCGCGCCGAACAGAAGGGTCGATCCGGGTTGTCGCGGGCCACGGAGGCCGGGGTCCCGCAGGTGGGACAGGGACGCAGCAGCGGGGGGGACGGAGCGGTCACGGGCTTCCTCGGAGGGCGGATCGCGGTCGCAGCGGCACGATCACGGGGGCGGACGGAAATCGGCCGGCGATGGTCCTCCGCCCCCTGCACCGACCGTTATCCTCCCGCCGTTCCCCGGAGGCATCCATGACGGTCAACAAGGTCATCCTCGTCGGCAACCTCGGGCGCGATCCCGAGGTCCGCCCCACCCAGTCCGGCAGCAGCGTCGCGAACCTGCGCATCGCCACCACCGAGCGCCGCAAGGATCGCGACGGCAACTGGGGCGACCACACCGAGTGGCACTCGGTGGTCGTCTTCGGTCGCACGGCCGACAACGTGGCCCGCTTCTGCAAGAAGGGTCGGCAGCTCTACGTCGAGGGCCGCCTGCAGACGCGCAAGTGGCAGGATCGCGACGGCAACGACAAGTACTCCACCGAGGTGGTGGCCGACTCGGTCTTCTTCCTCGGCGGCCGTGACGGCGGCGGTGGCGGCGGTGGCTACGACGACGGCGGCTACAGCTCGGGCGGCGGCTACGAGGGTGGCAGCAGCGGCGGCGGCGGCGGCGGCGGCGGTGGTGGTGGCGGCGGCGGCTACGACGGCGGCGACGACGACATCCCGTTCTAGGCCGATGGTCACGCGCCTGTCGGGCCCGTGGGCAGCGAGGTCGGTGCGCACGGCGCGCGCCGGCCTCCTCCTGTGCCTGGCGGCGCTGGCGGGCGGGTGCACCTACGCGGTGCGCCTGGTCTCCGATCCACCCGGTGCCACGCTCACGCTGCCCGACGGCACCACGGCGGTCACGCCCCACCTGGCCCGCTTCCGGCGGGGCCCCTCCCAGCTCGTCCACGTCCAGGCCCCCGGCTACCGCCCGGTCGACATCGACCTGCAGCGCACCGAGGGTCGGCTGCTCCGCTACATCGGAGGCGCCGTCTTCCAGCGCGGCGGGCGGGAGGTCACCATCCTGATGGTCCGCGAGCACGGCCCCATCGGCACGGCCACCGACGCGGAGTAGCGGGCCGGCGCCTCAGCAGCTCCGACACCGCGCCGCGGCCGCGAGCACGAGGCGCCGGTAGAGGCGATCGTCGCCCAGCAGCTCGGGGTGCCACTGCACGCCCACGGCGAAGGGATGGAGCGGCGCACGGGCCGCCTCCACCACGCCCTCGGGGGACCTCCCCACCACGGTCAGGTCGCCCGGGTCGTCCACCGCCTGGTGGTGGGTGGAGTTCACCTGCACCTCGGGGCCCAGCCAGTCCGCCATCGGCGCGTCGAGCGCCACGGCGTGCCAGGGCTCCGCCGGGTCGGTGGGCTGCTCGTGCGACGGCTCGGACGGCAGGTCCAGGATCAGCGTGCCGCCGGCCGCCACCGCGAGGGCCTGCAGCCCCCCGCACACCCCCAGCACAGGCACCCCGCGGTCCAGGGCCGCGCGGCACAGCGCGAGCTCGAGGCCGGTGCGGTCCTCGTCCACGCGGTCGAGGCGGCCCTGCACCTCCCTGCCGTAGTGGCGCGGGTGGATGTCGAAGGCGCCCCCCGTCACCACCACGGCATCCGCCGCGTCGAGCAGCGCCCCCGGGTCCGCCGGCCCGGACGGCAGGAGCCACGGCGTGCCCCCGGCCCGCGCCACGGCCGCCACGTAGGCATCGCCCACCACCGGCCCCTGGGCGTCCACATCCATCGTGACGAGCACCCGCGGCGCGTCCACCACACCCAGGCGAGCGGGCGCGTACCCGAGCGGCAGCAGGCCCTGGTCGCGGGCCAGCGTCACGAGCGCCGGATCGAGGCGCCACCGGTCCCGACGCGGACGCACCCGGGGGCCGGGCCCATGCCCCTCCCCGCGCTCCAGCCACGCCGCGCTCCACGCGAGCGGCGCCCCTGGCAGGTCCAGCTCCATCGCACCTCGACCGCGCGGCAGGCTATCACCCGCGTTCCGAGGAGGTGTGGGTGACACTGCCCCGCGCGCTGGCGCTCGCCCGCCTGCCGACCCCCGTCCTGCCCGCGCCGCGCCTGTCGGACGCCCTCGGCGTGGAGGTGTGGGTCAAGCGGGACGATCTCACGGGCCTGGGCCTGTCGGGCAACAAGGTCCGCAAGCTGGACTTCCTGCTGGCCGACGCGGTGGATCGCGGCTGCGACTGCGTGCTCACCACCGGGGGCCTGCAGTCCAACCACGCGCGCGCCACGGCCGTGGCCTGCCGACAGCTCGGGCTGGAGCCCTTCCTGCTCCTGCGCGGCGCGATCCCCGACGTGGCCGACAGCAACCTCCTCCTCGACCACCTGCTCGGCGCCACGCTGCGCACCTGCACGACGGAGGGGTACCGGCAGCGCGACGCAATGCTCCAGGCGTGGGCGGAGGAGCTGCGCGCCGAGGGACGCACGCCCTGCGTGATCCCGGAGGGCGGCAGCTGCGGCCTCGGCAGCCTCGGCTACGTGCGCGCGGCCGCCGAGCTCGCGCACCAGGAGGCCCCGGCCTTCGACGGCATCGTGTGCGCCGTGGGCTCGGGCGGCACCCTGGCCGGGCTCGCCCGCGGTGGACTGGACGCGCCGGTGCACGGGGTGGCGGTCTGCGACGACCGGGCGACCTTCGCGGCCCGCGTCCGCACCATCTCGGCGGAGATCGACGCGATCGCCCCCGGCACGCCCCCGCTCGGGGAGGAGGGTCGTGCCTGGTCGGTCGTCGAGGGCTACCAGGGCGCTGGCTACGGCCTGGCGGGTCCCGAGGTGTGGGACACCCTCCAGCTGGCCGCGCGCACCGAGGGGCTGCTGCTGGATCCCGTCTACACGGCCAAGGCCCTGCACGCCCTGCGCACCGAAGCGCGCGCGGGACGATGGCGTGGACGCTGGCTGTTCTGGCACACTGGCGGCGCCTTCGGCCTCTTCGGTCGGGGCGCGGAGCTGGCCCGTCCATGACCTTCGCCGTGATCGCGAACCCCAAGGCGCGGCTCTTCGCCACCGATCGGAGCACGCTCGACGCGCTCTACTCGATCACGAGCGGCAAGGGGCTCCTGGTCACGCCCACGGGGGACGAGGCCCTGCGCGAGGAGCTCCGCGAGCTCATGGCGGAGGACCCCGAGATCGGCAAGGAGCGCCCCCGCTTCCTGGGCGTGGCCGGCGGGGACGGCACGTTGTCGCGCGTGGTCGACGCCCTCCTGGACGTGTGGGAGCACGACCGGCTGCCCGACATCCTGCCCCTGCACGGGGGCTCGATGAACACCATCAGCAAGAGCCTCGGCAACCGGGGCCTCCCCGCCGAGCAGCTCGCCGCCGTGGTGGCCGGCGGCGCCACCCACCGCACCCGCAGGTGGACCCTGAAGGTGGGCGCGAAGCGGCACGGCTTCCTCTTCGGGGCGGGCATCATCCCCCGCTACATCCAGGCCTACGAGGCGGGCGGCGACACCGGCCCGCGCAAGGCCGCCACCGTGCTGGCCGACCGCGTGTGGGACGCGATCCGCGGCGGCGCCGACGCCGAGGCCTTCTTCCGCAAGACGCGCATGGACGTGCACGTGGACGGTCGGCTGCTCCCCCTCAAGGAGTGGCTGCTCGTCGCGGTGGCCACCTCCGACGACCTCGGCCTGCGCTTCCGCCCCTTCGCCGGGCTGCTCGACAACCCGAACACCCTCGGCTTCTTCGCCTCGGCGAGCAGCCCCGTGAGCTTCGCCTCCGACCTGCTGCCCTTCCGCTTCGGCCGCAAGGTGCGCCACAGCCTCGCCTTCCACGCGCTGGGTCGCGAGGTGCGGCTGCGCTCTCCCGAGCCCATCCTCTACAACCTCGACGGAGAGCTGGAGCAGGCCGGCACCGAGCTGCAGATCGGCCTGGGCCCCGCCATCACCTTCGTGCTCCCGCCGAACGCCCGGCCGCCGCGCAACCGCCTCGGCCCCAGCTGACCCCGTGGGGGCAGCGGGTCAGCCGCAGCCCGCCGCCGGATCGCCGCAGACCACCTCTCCGCACGGCGGCTCGTCCCAGGTGCAGGTGAGCTGCTCCCGTCCCCCCACCTCGGTGACGGCCGGCCCGGGACAGGCCACGCGCTCCACCAGGCCGAAGCAGGCCTCGTCGGTGCAGGTGTCGAAGTCCCCGAGGAAGACCTCCACCGTGCCGTCGGCGCGGCCGAGCCACCCACGGGCGAGCAGGCCCACGCCCACCTGCTCGGACAGCACGCCCCGGAAGGGCTCGCCCGCGCGGAAGGCCGCGACGAGGCAGGCGTGGATGGTGGCGTCGTCGGTGGTGCCCACGCCGCAGTCGGTGGCGTCGGCGGGCGCAGCCTGACGGACGAGACGCACGGGGTCGCAGGGCTCGCCCCGACCGCAGGCCCCGAGCAGCAGGCCGAGCACCACCCCCCTCACGGCCGGGCGACCTCCGCCACGTCGGCCACGGCCAGCGGGCAGGGCAGCGGGCCGTGGGCCAGCACCAGGGCCGTCTCGGCGGCGAAGTCGACCAGCTCGCGATCGGCCAGCTGCCCCGGGTCGAGCATGAGCACGCCCGTGCCCACGGCAGGCATGTTCTCGAGCCGGCGCACCTCCCTGCCGTCCACGAGGATCGTCAGGAAGCCCTCCGGATCGGCCATCTGCACCTCGGCCAGCCGCTTGGACGCGGCCTCGGTGAGCTGGACCTGGGGCTTGGGTGCGTCGAGGAAGCCGAGCACCACGGTGGCGTCGAGCAGGTCGGCCTCGGTGGCCACCACCTCGCCCTCGGCGCCCTCCCGCACCACGAAGCTGCCGGTGCGCGCCAGCGTGGCCGGGACCCGGGCGCGCGTGGCGGGGTCGGAGGGCAGGCGCGCCATCAGCGCGAAGCCCCCGGGGATCGGCGTGCTCTCCACCTCGGGCAGGCCCATCCAGTCCACCCGCGCGCGCACCACCGGCTCGGCCTCGGCGCAGCCCTCGAAGGCGATGCGCACCAGGGGCCCGTCGGCCGGTCGTCCGGCGGCACCGAAGCCCAGCAGCAGCAGCCAGGCGCCGCCCACGGCGAGGATGCTCACCACCGGGACGGCGAGCACGAGCACGCCGAGCGCGCCGCGTCGCTGCAGATCGTCCGTGTCGGACACGGCACCTCCGAGGCGGCCGGGTAGCACGCAGCCCCCACGACCGCCCGGGGCTATGCTCGGGGCCCTGTGGGAGGGCGCGTGCGGACCTGGGAGGACTGGAAGCGGCTGCTCGCGGACGTGCCGCTCCCGGCGGCCGTGCTGGATCTCGACGCCCTCGACCACAACCTGGGCGTGCTCACGGGCGCGCTCGGCGACGGGCTCACCCTGCGCGTGGCCTCCAAGTCGATCCGCGTGCCCGCGGTGCTCCGCTACCTGCTGGACGCCGAGCCGCGACGCCTGCGCGGCCTGATGACCTTCAGCGCCCACGAGACGGCCTGGCTCGCCGAACAGGGCTTCGACGATCTGCTGCTCGCCTACCCGATCGCGCGCGCCGACGAGGCCGCCGCGCTGGCCCGGGCCGCCACGCGGGCGCAGGTGTGGGCCGCCGTGGACGACGTGGCCCAGGCCCGCCTGCTGTCGGCCGCCGCACAGGGCGCCGGCGTCACGATCGGCCTGTGCCTCGACATCGACGCCTCCTGGCGACCCCTGCCCGGGGTCCACCTGGGGGTGCGCCGCTCCCCGCTCCGCTCCGCCGCCGACGCGGTGGCCGTCGCGCAGGCCTGCCGGGCGCTCCCGGGCGTCGAGGTGAACGCCGTCCTGGCCTACGAGGCCCAGGTGGCGGGCCTGCCCGACGTGGCCGGACCCGGACTCGCCGGCCGCGCCACCGGCATGGTCAAGCAGCTCGTGAAGCGTCGGAGCATCCCGCTCGTGGCCCGTCGTCGCCAGCAGGTGGTGGCCGCCCTGCGCTCCGAGGGCTTCCACGTGGGCCTGGTGAACGGCGGCGGCTCGGGCAGCGTGGCGTCCACCAGCCGCGATCCCTCGGTCACGGAGGTCACGGCGGGCTCCGGCTTCGTCGCCTCGCACCTCTTCGACGGCTACCGCGGCCTGCCCTGGCAGCCGGCGCTGGTCTTCGCGCTGGCGGTGGTGCGGCAGTCCGATGCCGACCACGTCACGTGCGCCGGCGGCGGCTACATCGCGAGCGGCTCGGCGGGTCCCGACCGCATGCCGCAGGTGCTCAGCCCCGGCCACCTCGTGCCGGTCGACCTCGAGGGCTGGGGCGAGGTGCAGACCCCCTTCCGCGTGGGCGACGGTCCCGTGCCCGCGCTCGGCGACCCCGTGATCTGCCGCCACGCCAAGGCGGGCGAGCTGGCGGAGCGCTTCGCGAGCTACCTGCTGGTACGCGGCGACCGCATCGTGGAGCAGGTGCCCACCGCGCGCGGCCTCGGCCGCTGCTTCTTCTGACCCCCCGCTGGCTGGAGGTCCCGTGAACCCCGCCTGGTACGTCCTCCTCTGGGGTCCCCGTCGCATCGAGCGGCGCCTCGCCGCCCTCGAGGCCCAGGGCCTCGTCGAGCAGGCCCCCTCCCTGTGGCAGGTGTGGCTCGGCGTGCTCTACATGTGGACCCGGGTGCTCCGACGCCCCGAGACCATCGGGCTGTCGGACGGCGCGCCCGTGCGCGACACCCCGGGCGCCCGACGCCTCCAGCACAGGCTGCCCCGCCTCGTGGCGCTGCTGCGCACGCGCTCCGTGAACCCGCTCGACCAGGTGGGGCTGGGCAGCAGCACCCCGCACGTGATGCGTCACCTGCTCGGCGCCTACCACCCCGGCGACAACGCCCTGTACGACCTCACGTTGCTCCACGTGGAGGACGGCGCGCTCGAGGCCCTGCGCGACGCGCTGGTGGCCGTGCTCGACGGCCGCCACCCGCAGGCCACGCTGCTGCAGGACCTCTGCGTCTACGAGGGCTACCACGCCCGCCTGCTGGCGATGGTGGAGGCCTGGCTGGAGGAGGGGCCGGGAGGGGTGGAGCTGGTCCACCCCGACACCACGCTGCGCGCCTTCATGGCCTGGTGCGCCTCCCAGCCGGACGGACCCGTGGCCACGCTGCGCGCCCTCGGGCGGGGCACGCTCACGCTCCAGCCCGACGCCTGACCCGGGGCAGGGCGAGAAGCCCGCCACAGACGCGCCGATCGGAGTGGCCGAGGGCCGCGCCGCCACGCTACCCCGGCCTCGCTGCACCTCCCCGGTCGCGGCGCCCCGGGAGTGCCTCCATGACGGTCGACACCGACACCGACGTCGTCGGGCTGCAAGCCGCCGGACGGGTGGTCGCCAACTGCCTGGTCTACATGCAGCGCGTGGCCGAGCCGGGCATGGCCACCGCCGAGCTCGACGCCCTCGGGCGGGCCTTCCTCGAGCGGCACGGCGCCCAGAGCGCCCCGATCAAGACCTACGACTTCCCCGGCGCCACCTGCATCTCGGTGAACGAGGAGGTGGCCCACGGCGTGCCGGGCAAGCGCGTGCTCTGCCGCGGTGACCTCGTGAACATCGACGTGAGCGCCGAGCTCGACGGCTACGTGGGCGACACCGGCGGCAGCTTCGTGCTCGGCCAGGCCCCCGACGAGCTGCAGCAGCGCCTGTGCGAGGCGGCCATGCGCGCCCGCGACGAGGCCATCCTCCAGGTGCGCGCCGGCCGGGAGCTGCGCGTGATCGGGCGCACGGTGGAGCGCGTGGCGCGGGAGTCCGGCTTCTCGGTGATCCGCAACCTCGGCAGCCATGGGGTGGGCCGTCGCCTCCACGAGGAGCCCAGCTTCATCCCCGGCTTCGAGGACCCGCGCGACCACCGCCGCTTCTCCGAGGGCATGGTGATCACGGTGGAGCCCTTCCTCACCACCGGCAAGTCCATGGTGCGCGAGGGCGGCGACGGCTGGACGCTGCTCAACCGTCGCGGCTCCTACTCCGCGCAGTACGAGCACACGATCATCGTGACCCGTGGCAGCCCGATCATCACGACGCTGCCGGACGCGGCCTGAGCGCGTCCCCCACGGCGTCCACCAGCACGCCCAGCGCCCAGTCGAGCTCGTCGGGCGTGATGCAGGTGGGCGGCAGCAGGTAGACCACGTGCCCCAGCGGGCGCACGTACAGCCCCTGCGCCAGCGCCGCGCGCTGCACGCGCACGCCCACCGGGTCCAGGTAGCCCCCGGGTCCGCCCTCCAGGTCGAAGGCCAGGAGCACCCCGCGGTGCCGCACGTCGCGCACCCCCGGCAGGGCGGCCAGGCGGTCGTGCCAGGCGGCGTAGGTGGCGTCGATCGCGCGCACCCGTCCCAGGGTGTCCTCCTCGTCGAAGAGATCGAGGCTGGCCAGGGCCGCGGCGCAGGCCAGCGGGTTGCCGGTGTAGCTGTGGCCGTGGAGGAAGGCGCGACGCTTGTCGGCGCCGAGGAAGAGATCGAAGAGCTCGCCCCGCACGCCCGTGGCACCCAGCGCGAGCGCGCCGCCGGTGATGCCCTTCGACATGCAGAGCAGGTCGGGCACCACCCCGGCGAGCTCGCACGCCCAGAGCGGACCCAGTCGACCGAAGCCGGTGGCCACCTCATCGGCCACGAGGATCACCCCCGCACGACGGGCCGCGGCGGCGAGGCGTGCGAGGGCCTCCGGACTGCCGAGGCGCATGCCGCCCGCGCCCTGGAGCACGGGCTCCACGATGCACACCGCCACCTCGTGGCCCTCGGCCTCGAAGAAGCGCTCCGCCGCCGCGCCGTCGTCCCACGGAAGGAAGGTGGTGGGCCCCAGCAGCCCGTCGAAGGGCGCGGTGAACACGTCGCGGGCGCCCACCCGCATCGCGCCCAGGGTGTCGCCATGGTAGCCGCCCTCGAGCGCCACGAAGCGGGTGCGGTGCCCCTGCCCTCGCAGCCCCTGGGCCTGCCAGGCGAGCTTGAGCGCCACCTCCACCGCGGTGGATCCGTCGTCGCTGAAGAAGACGTGGTCGAGGTCGCCCGGCAGCAGGGCCGCGAGCCGCGCCGCGAGCGTGGCGGCCGGCGCGTGGGTGAAGTCCGCGAGGATCACCTGGTCGAAGGTGGCGGCCTGGGTGGCGATGGCCTCGGTGATGCGGGGGTGGCAGTGCCCGTGCACGTTCACCCACCACGAGGCGATGCCGTCGAGCACGCGTCGACCGTCGGCCAGCTCCAGCCACGCGCCCCGCGCACGCACCACCGTGCCGAGCGGCGCGAAGCCCTGCAGCTGCGTGAAGGGATGCCAGACGTCGACCATCCGTCCTCCGGCGGCTCGGCCTATCGCGAGGCACCGGCCGCGGGTCCGGCTATCGGACGCCAGCCCACCGGGAGCGCCCCGTGATCGACCTGTCCGTCCGACCCCACCCCACCGCACCCCACACCCGGGTGATCACCCTCGACCGCCCCGACGCCCGCAACGCCTACAGCGACGCGATGATCGACAGTCTCTGCGCGGCCCTCGACGCGGCCGAGGACGACGACGACGTCCGCGTGGTGGTGCTCACCGGCGCCGGCAGGGCCTTCAGCGCCGGCGGCGACCTCAAGGCCATGCGCGACCACGAGGGCATGTTCGGCGGCGACAGCGTGCGCCTCCGCACCGCCTATGCACGACACATCCAGCGCGTGCCCCGGCGGCTGATGGCCTTCGACAAGCCGATCGTCGCCGCGATCAACGGGCCGGCCATCGGTGCAGGGCTGGATCTGGCCTGCATGTGCGACCTGCGCGTGGCCGCCTCCACGGCGCGCTTCGGATCCACCTTCGTCACGCTGGGGCTCGTGCCCGGCGACGGCGGCGCCGCCTTCCTCGCGCGGGTGGTGGGCCTGCCCCACGCCACTCGGCTCGCGCTCACGGGGGACGTGATCGACGCGCAGGAGGCGCTCGCGCTGGGCCTCGTGCACGAGGTGGTGGATCCAGCGAGCCTGCTGGACGCGGCCGGCGCGTTCGCCACCCGGATCGCCCGCAACGCCCCCGTGGCCGTGCGTCTCACGAAGCAGGCCCTGCTGCGTTCCTGGGACCTCCCGATCGAGGCCGCGCTCGAGCTCGCTGCAACCTATCAGGGCATCGCACAGCGTACCGAAGACGCCGACGCCGGCGTAGATGCCCTGTTGCACCGCAGCACTCCGGAGTTCCGGGGTCGATAGCGCCTGTCTCGTGATGTTCGAATTTCGTGTCTTGAATAGTGGACACGGTGGACGAACGCGGAATTCCCGGCAATTGTAGCCATGTCATCGCGGTCGACACGTGACGGGGCGCGTCGGGCGGGAGACTCCGAACCATTCTCGTTTGCATTCCACCGGCCCGGGCACCGCAAGGCGCCCGGGCTCCCGTTTCTCAGGGGTGCGGAACGTGCCGGCGCATCCGAGCCGGGATGGCGACGGACCGCGGCTCACACCCAGCGTGCGGCCGTCGCCTCCAGCGCGTCCCAGTCGGTGAGCACCACGTCGCCCGTGAGGCCGAGCGGCCGTCGCCAGGTGGCCACCTTCAGCAGCGCCCGCGTGGCGGGATCGTACCGGGACTCCGCCAGGGCGCCAGCCACCATCGCCACCTGCCCGGGCTCGAAGCCCGTGACGTCGGAGAGCTCGGCGACGTAGTCGAGGCACATCGCCTCGCCCTCGTCCCCCTCGATGGCCGCGGCCAGGCTGATGGAGACCAGCGCCGTGCGCCGCTCCGCGAGCGCCTCGGTGTGGGTGCGGAGCCACTTGATCACGTCGTCGTGGGCCTGGTTCGAGTAGACCGCCGACGCGACCACGGTGAGGTCCGCGTCGGCGAGCGGCGCGTCCGGTTGCCCGGTGAGGTCGAGCAGCTGCACCTCGTGGCCGCCCTGCCGCCACACGCCCGCGAGGCGCTGGGCGACCGCCCGGGTGTGTCCGTGCTGGCTGGCGAAGGCGACGAGGACGCGCACGCAGGCTCCGGGCAGACGCCATCCTAGCGCCTGCGATCACCGGGTGGGACGGCGCGGTCCGTTACCCCCCTCCCCCGCCCCGGAGCCCCGATGGACCTGGACCTGCTGCTGCGCACCTTCGTGGCGCTCTTCGCGACGATGAACGTGCTGGCCGTGCTGCCGCTGGTGGTGGCGATGCTCGGCGAGCTGCCCCCGGGCCCTCGGCGCGCCGCCTCCCGTCGTGCCCTCGCCGTCGGCACCGCGCTGGCCGCGGTGCTGGCGGTGGCGGGTCGGTGGATCTTCGGACTGCTCGCGATCACGGTGGTGGACCTGCGGATCGCAGGCGGTCTCGTCCTCCTCGTCTTCGCCGTCCACGACCTGCTGTTCAGCACGGCCCAGCGCAAGGAGCCCGCCGCGGCCCCGGACGACGAGGTGGGCATCGTGCCGCTCGGCATCCCGATCCTCGTGGGCCCCGCCGGGATGACCGCCGTGCTCGTGACCGCCGACAGCGCGGGGAGCCTCACCACGCTGATGGCCCTGACGGTGGTGACGGCCGTCAACGCCGCCCTCCTCGAGGGCGCACCGCGCGTGCTGGCTGCCGTCGGTCCCTCCGCCACACGCGCCTTCGGCAAGGTGATGTCGCTCTTCCTCGCGGCCATCGCGGTGTCGATGATCCGCACCGGGGTCGCCACGCTGCCGTGATCGGATCGGCACCCCCACGTGCTTGACCTGACGCGCCAATCTGATAGTTCGGCTCCGAATTTTTCTTTTGCGAACCTTGGAGATCCGATGCCCCGCGACCCGGAGGACCCTCCCCAACCCACGGTGGTGCTGAAGTTCGGCGGCACGAGCGTGTCGTCCGCCGCACGCTGGCGCACGATCGCCCGGATCGTCGCCGCCCGTCGGGCCGAGGGCCTGCACCCGGTGGTGGTGTGCAGCGCGGCCGGCGGCACCAGCGACGACCTCGCGCGCGCCCTCGCCGGCTTCGACGACGAGCCCCTGGCCACCACGATCTTCCACGAGGTGCGGGCGCGGCACGTCGCGCTGGCCGACGCGCTGGGCGTCGACGGCGCCGCGGCCGACGGGGTGCTCGCAGCGGCCAAGGATCGCCTGGCGGCCGCGCGCGCGCTCGGCGAGCTCACGCCGCGCACCCACGCCCAGGTGATGTCCGCCGGAGAGCACGCCAGCACGCGCCTGGGCGCCGCCGCGCTCCGTGCCGCCGGCCTCGACGCCGTGTGGACGGATGCGCGCGACCTGCTCACCGCCGAGCCCACGGCACCCCACGATCCCACCCGGTGGCTGGCCGCCACCTGCGACCACGGCCACGCCCCGGGCCTGGCCGCCACGCTGCGCGGCGAGGTCACGCTCACCCAGGGCTTCCTCGCGGGCGACGCCGAGACGGGGGACGTGGTGCTGCTCGGCCGCGGCGGCAGCGACACCTCGGCGGCCTACCTGGCCGCGCGCCTGCACGCCGACCGCCTCGAGATCTGGACCGACGTCCCCGGCCTCTTCAGCGCCCACCCCGGCATCGTCGCCGAGGCCCACCGCCTCGCCGAGGTGAGCTACGCCGAGGCGGCCTGCCTGGCGTCGATGGGGGCGCGGGTCCTCCACCCGCGCTGCATCGCGCCGGTGCGCCACGCGGGCATCCCCCTCGAGGTGCGGTGCACGAGCCACCCCGAGCTCACGGGCACCACCGTGCACCACGCCGGCGGCGAGGGCGTGCGCGCGGTCACCCACCGGCCCGGTCTGCACCTGGTGCGGATGCGTCGTCCGCCCCGCTGGCAGCAGGTGGGCTTCCTCGCCGACGTCACGGCCATCTTCCGCGACCACGGGCTGTCGATCGACCTCCTCGCCACCTCGCAGGGCCAGATCCAGGCCACCATCGATCCGGCGAGCGCGCCCCTCGCCGAGGCGCGGCTGGGGGCACTGCTCACCGACCTGGAGGCCGTCTGCGAGCCCGAGCTCGTGGACGGCGTGGCCTCGGTGAGCCTGGTGGGCACCGGCCTGTCCCGGTCCCTGGGCGACCTCGGCGAGGCTCTCGAGGCCTTCGCACCCCACCGCATCGGCGTGGTGGTCACCGCCGCCGACGACACCCACGTCACCTTCGTGCTGCCCGACGAGGAGGTGGAGGCGGCGGTGCGCGGCCTCCATGCCCGCCTCTTCCCCGTCCGCGCGCCGAAGCCCGGCACGCGCACCGGGAGCAGCCCCGCGCTGGGGGCCCCATGAGACGCCCGATCGAGCTCCGCCCCCCGCAGGTGGAGGACGCCGAGCACGTGTGGGCGCTCGTGCGCGACACCGGCGTGCTCGACCTCAACTCGTCCTACCTGTACCTGCTGCTGTGCGCGCACCACGCGTCCACCTGTGCGGTGGCGCTGGAGGGCGACGCCCTCGTCGGCTTCGTCAGCGGCTACCGCCTGCCCGACCACCCCGACACCTGGTTCCTGTGGCAGGTGGGCGTGGCCGAGGCGGCACGCGGTCGCGGACTCGCCACCCGCCTCGTCCACGAGGTGCTCGACCGGCCGGCCCACGCCGACGTGCGCTGGCTCCACACCACCGTGGCCCCCTCGAACACGGCCTCGCGCGCACTGTTCGACGGCGTGGCCCGCGCGCTCGAGACCGACCTCCGCGTGGAGGACGGCTTCGGCCCCCACCTCTTCCCCGATGCCCACGAGGCCGAGGAGCTCCTCGTCCTCGGCCCCTTCGACCGGAGCACCTGAATGGAGCCCTTCGACCGACGCGAGTCCCAGGTGCGCAGCTACTGCCGCGCCTTCCCCACCGTCTTCGACACGGCCCGCGGCTGTACCCTCACCGACACCGACGGCCGCACCTACCTCGACCTCTTCGCCGGGGCGGGCGCGCTGTCCTACGGCCACAACCCCCCGGCGCTCAAGGAGGCCCTCCTCGCCTACCTGCAGCGCGACGGCGTCACCCACGCCCTCGACATGCACACGGCCGCCAAGGCCCACCTGCTCGAGCAGATCGAGGACGTGATCCTCACCCCCCGCGGGCTCGACCACCGCGTGCTCTTCCCGGGACCCACCGGCACCAACGCCGTCGAGACCTGTCTGAAGATCGCGCGCAAGGTCACCGGCCGCGAGCTGGTGGTGGCGTTCACCAACGGCTTCCACGGCATGACCCTGGGCAGCCTGGCGATCACCGGATCGCAGCACAAGCGCGGTGGCGCCGGCGTGCCCCTGTCGCACACCCGCGTGATGCCCTTCGACGGCTACCTGGGCGACGACGTCGACACCATCGACGTGATCGCCCGCTACCTGGCCGACGGGAGCAGCGGCGTGGGGCCCCCTGCGGCCTTCGTGGTCGAGACCGTGCAGGCCGAGGGCGGCGTGCGGGTGGCGAGCGCCGCCTGGCTCCGTCGCCTGCGGGCGCTGGCCGACGAGGTGGGCGCCCTGCTCATCGTGGACGACATCCAGGTGGGGTGCGGACGCACGGGGCCCTTCTTCTCCTTCGACGGCTGGGACGTGGTCCCCGACCTCATCCCGCTGTCGAAGTCGCTGTCGGGCTACGGCCTGCCCTTCTCGCTGGTGCTGGTGCGACCCGAGCACGACGTCTTCGCGCCCGGGGAGCACAACGGCACCTTCCGCGGCTTCAACCCCGCGATGGTCACGGCGGCGGCCGCCCTCGACCTCTGGCGGGACGACACCCTGCAGCGCGGCACCGAGGCCAAGGGGGCCCACGCGCGGGCCCGCCTCGAGCAGCTGGCGCGCACGTTCGGCGGCGAGGTCCGCGGACGCGGCCTGATCCTCGGGCTCGAGCTCGACCGGCCCGGCGCGGCGCGCGCCGTCTCGGCGGCCTGCTTCCGACGCGGCGTGATCGTGGAGACGGCCGGGGCGCAGGACGAGGTGCTCAAGCTCCTGCCCCCCCTGGTGATCTCGCGCGAGGAGCTCGACCACGGCCTCGACGTGATCGCCGAGGCCTGCGCCGAGGTCTTCGCGGCACCGCGCGCGGTCTCCCCCCAGGGCACGGGCAGCGAGGTGGCGCCGTGATCGTCCGCGACCTCACCTCCCTCGACGACGACCGCACCACCGACGGCGGCACCTGGGTGTCGCGGCGCCTCCTGCTCGCCCGCGACGGCACGCGCTTCAGCATGCACGACACGATCCTGCGCGCGGGCACCACCACCACCATGTGGTACCGCCACCACGTGGAGGCCGTGTACTGCGTGGGCGGCGAGGGCTGGCTCCACGACGACGAGGCCGGCGTCCGCCACGCGCTGCACGAGGGCGTGCTCTACTGCCTCGACGGCCACGAGCACCACCGCGTGGAGGCGGTGACCGACCTCCGCATGATCTGCGTCTTCGACCCGCCCCTCGTGGGGGGCGAGGTGCACGACGCCGACGGCGCCTACCCCCTGCTCGGCCGCGAGGTCGCGGAGGAGGCGTCGTGACCGCGGTCTGGACACCGACCGTCGCGGCGCGCTCGTGAGCGGCATCCTCGCGGGCTTCCTCGCCTCCCTGCTGCTCTTCGTGGCCATCGGTGCGTGGTCGACCACGCGCGCGGGCGGAGGCGACGACGACTACCTGCTCGCCGGTCGGTCCGTGCCCGCCTGGCTGGCCGCGCTGTCGAGCGTGGCCACGAACAACAGCGGCTTCATGTTCGTGGGCATGATCGGCTTCACCTACCGGGGGGGCGTGCACACCGTGTGGATGGCGGTGGCGTGGGTGCTGGGCGACCTCGCGGCGTGGCTGTGGGTGCACCCCCGGGTGCGCGCGCTGTCGGGCGCCACCGACGCCCTGTCGGTGCCCACGCTGCTGGCCGAGCGCGACCACACCCTCGTGGTGCGCACCGCCGCCCTGCTCACGGTGCTCTTCCTCGGGGGCTACGCGGCCGCCCAGCTCCAGGCCGGCAGCCTCGCGCTGGAGCAGCTCTTCGGGTGGCCCGCGTGGGCCGGTGCCGTGATCGGCGCGGTGATCGTGCTCGTCTACTGCGTGGCCGGCGGACTCCGCGCCTCCATCTGGACCGACGCCGCCCAGGCCGGCGTGATGATGCTGGCGATGCTGCTGCTCCTGGGGGTGGCGGCGGCCCGGGTGGGCGGACCGCTGGCCCTGCACGACGCGCTCGCCGCCCAGGACCCCGCCCTGGTGGACTGGTTCCCGAGCTCGTCGTCGGCGGGCTTCCCGCTCTGGGTGCTCGGCTTCCTCGCGGGAGGCTTCGGCGCGATCGGCCAGCCGCACATCCTGGTGCGCACGATGTCGGTGTCGTCGGTGGCCGAGGTGGCGCGCGCGCGCCCGATCTACTTCGCGTGGTTCGTGCCCTTCTACGTGATGGGCGTGCTCGTGGCGCTCTACGCCCGCGTGCTGCTGCCCGAGCTCGGGGGCGCGGGGGCCGCGGTGCGCGCCACGGAGGGCGCCCTGCCTGCCCTGGCCTCGCTCCTGCTGCCGGGCGTGCTCGTGGGCGTGGTGCTCGCCGGGCTCTTCGCCGCCACGATGTCCACCGCCGACTCGCAGATCCTGTCGTGCTCCGCTGCGCTCACCGAGGACCTCGTGCCGCGCGATGCCCCGTGGCGACCCTCGCCCAAGCTCGCCACCCTGGCAGTGACCGCCGTGGCCCTCGCCGTGGCGCTCACGGCCGAGGGAGGGGTCTTCGCCCTGGTGCTGCGGGCCTGGGGCATCCTGGGCGCGGCCCTCGGTCCGCTCCTGCTCGTGCGCGTCGCGGGCGGACGGCCCCCACAATCCCTCGCCCTCGCGATGATGGCGGCCGGCGTGGGCGTGGTGCTGACCTGGCCGCTGCTCCCGGGCACCGGCGACGTCTACGCGCTGCTGCCCGGGATGGTGGCGCCACTGCTGCTGTACGCGGTCGCGCGAGGCGGCTCCCCGGTGGCCACGCGGATAGAGTGAGCCCCTCCCGGTCTGCCATGCCTCCCTCCGCAGACACCTCCGACCTCCTCGCCGCCATCCGTCGCGTCGTCCGCGCGGTGCGCCGCGCCGAACGGGCCGATCGCCGCGAGCGCGGGCTGTCGGCTGCCCAGCAGCTCACGCTGCAGGTCATCGGGGAGCAGGAGGACGGCACCACCGCACGCGAGCTGCTCCCGCGCGTGCAGGTCAGCGCCGGCACCCTGTCGGGCATCGTGGACGCCCTGGTGAAGGCCGGCCTGGTCGCGCGCGCGCGCAGCGCGTCCGATCGCCGATCGGTGCTGCTGACGCTCACCGAGGCGGGCCACGCCCTGCGCCAGGTGGAGGGCGCCTCCTTCCACGATCGGGTGGTGACGCGCATGGAGGCGCTTCCCGACGCGGAGCGCAGGCGGCTGCTCGACGCACTCGACACGATCGCGGTGCTGCTGGGCGCGGGGGACCTCGACGCCTCGCCCATCCTGTCGACCGACGAGCCCCTCGCCGACCGCTGATCGGTACCCGTCGGCGCGGGGTCGCCGATCGCCCGACGGACACGGTCCCGACGGCACGATCCGGGGTGGCGGACCGACCGCCAACCTCGTAGGATCGCGGGGACGACGCGCGAGCACAGGGGGTGCTCCCGCCGCCTTGCCGACCCGGAGCCCTGCGATGTCCTCTTCCTCGTCGCTGCGATGGACCCTGCTGCCCGTGACCCTGGCGGCCTGCCTCGCACCCCAGGGGGTCGCACCCTCGCCGTCCCAGGGCGCGACGGAGGACGACACGTTCGCCGGGATCGACTCCGCCGACCTCCCGCCCGAGCTCCCGGTGGACCAGGCCCCTCCGCCCGGGTTCTGGCCCGACTGGGACGGCGACGGCACCACCGACAACAACGACGCCGACGACGACAACGACAACATCCCCGACGCCGTCGAGGGCACGGGCGATCCCGACGGCGACGCCGACTTCTTCAACTACACGGGGCCCAACCACCGCGACCGCGACGCCGACGGCGACGGCATCCCCGACATCGTCGAGGGCACGGCCGACCCCGACGGCGACGGCGTGGGGAACTGGCTCGATCTCGACTCCGACAACGACGGCATCCCCGACATCATCGAAGCCCAGACGAACCTCAGCTACCGCACGCCCTCGGGCAGCGACAGCGACACCGACGGCATCGACAACAGCTTCGACCCCAGCACCGGCGGGGTGGCCCCGCCACGCCCGAACACCGACGGCACCGGCGCGCGCGACGTGCTCGACCTGGACTCCGACGGCGACGGCGTGCCCGACGCCGCCGAGGCCGGTGGAAAGGCCACGAGCGGCGCCGACCCCGACGGCGACGGTCTCGTCGGCCCCAACGACCCCGCCCCGAACACCTGGGGCCCGATCGACGCGGGCCTCAGCTTCGCCGACCTGCCGAACACCCGCGGCACCTCCACGCCCGACTGGCGCGACCCCTGCGTGCCGAACGGCACCGGCGGCAGCTGCGATCCCGACAACGACGGCCTCTCCAACGACGAGGAGGACGCGCTCGGCACGATGAAGAACAACCCCGACACCGACGGCGGCGGCGTCCCCGACGGCATCGAGGTGGCGGCGGGCTCCGATCCGCTCCAGGGCTTCGACGACTCCGACTGTGCCTACTACGACGTGATCCAGCGGGACTTCCGCGGCACCACGGCGGCGAACTGGGTGCTGCAGGAGGCCGCGGTGCTCACCGCCGCCCAGGGCATCGACACCGCGGGCAACGGCTGGCTCCGTCTCACGCGCAACGTCAACGACAGCCGTGGCTTCGCCTTCGTCGACAAGCCCCTGCCCACCGACACGGGCATCATCCTCGAGTTCGACGTGGCCATCTGGGGCGGCGACGGCGCCGACGGCCTGTCCTTCTTCATGTTCGACGGCTCGATCCGTCCCGACGAGTTCCGTCCGGGCGGCATCGGCGGGTCCCTCGGCTACGCGCCCTGGGAGGGCACGAGCATCGCCTACCCCGGCCTGGGCGGCGGCTACGTCGGCCTCGGCTTCGACGAGTTCGGCAACTACTCGAACCCCACCGAGGGCCGCACCGGCGGGCCGGGCGCGCGCCCGAACCGCATCGTGGTGCGCGGGCCCGAGGGCAGCGACTACGCCTACCTGCGCGGCCAGGCCGTCAGCGACATCGACTGCCCCGCCCCCACCTGCACCAGCCGGCCGTCCACCTACGGACAGGGCCGCTACCGCGTGCGCATCAAGCTGCTGCCCGACGGCCCCGGCGGCGCGTACACCTTCTCGGTCGACCGGCAGACCGTCGCCAACGGTCCCTTCACCCAGGTGCTGGCGCCGTTCACGATGCCCGAGGCGCCGCCGCCCACGCTGGCCATCGGCTTCGCGGCCTCCACCGGGTCCGACAACAACCACCACGAGATCCGCGATCTCGAGCTGACGCTCCCCATCGACCTCGCGATCACGAAGAACGGCAACAAGGACGTGATCGGCAACAACGAGTCGGTCACCTGGACCGTGGTGATGGAGAACGTCGACGAGGGCACCGCCTGCGACGCCTCCATGGAGGATCTCGTCCCGGCGGCCTTCCAGTCCGTGACCTGGACCTGCTCCGGGGCCCTGGGCGCCGGCTGCGCGGCGCCGAGCGGCAGCGCGCCCTCGAACATGGTCGACGTCGGCGTCGAGATCCCCTCCGGCGGCAAGGTCACCTTCCAGATCACCGGCACCTCGCGGGCCGACGCCTGGGGCCTCCAGACGAACACGGCCCACGCGGTCGTCCGCGGCGCCCTCCCCGACACCAACCCGTCGAACGACGCCGACGCCGATGACGTGCTCATCGTCCCCGACTGCGTGGCGAACCGCTTCCACCCCGGCTGCGACGTCGACGGCGACGGCGTGGTGAACGCGGTCGACATCGACGACGACAACGACGGCATCCTCGACGTGGCCGAGCCGGGCGACCTCGACAGCGACGGACTCGTCGGCCAGTTCGACCTCGACAGCGACGGCGACCGCATCCCCGACACGGTCGAGGCGCAGGGCACCTTCGCCTACGTGGTGCTCAGCGGGAACGACGCCGACAACGACGGCCTCGACGACGTCTTCGAGCCCAACGGGCTCACGCCGCCGAACACCGACGGCACCGGCCCAC
This sequence comes from Alphaproteobacteria bacterium, assembly GCA_020632955.1. GTDB lineage: Bacteria > Myxococcota_A > UBA796 > UBA796 > JACKEO01. The sequence continues at coordinate 21,208 of JACKEO010000018.1, read as the reverse complement.
CCGACTTCCAGGACACCGACGCCGACGGCGACGGCATGGGCGACGCCGCCGAGTCCGGCATCCCGTTCAGCAACGTCGACGCCGACGGCGACGGCCTCGTGGCCACCGCCGACGAGGACGACGGCACCTGGGGACCGCCCAAGGGCATCGTCGACGACCCCACGGTCGATCTCGCCAACACCGACGGCGTGGGCGAGCCGGACTACCGGGACGTGCCCGGCGGAGGCGACTCCGGGGATTCGGGTGACTCCGGCGACTCGGGTGACTCCGGCGACTCGGGCGACTCGGGTGACTCCGGCGACAGCGGGGACTCGGGTGACTCCGGCGACAGCGGCGACTCGGGTGACTCCGGCGACAGCGGCGATTCCGGGGACAGCGGGGACTCGGGCGACTCCGGCGACTCCGGCGACTCGGGCGATTCCGGTGACAGCGGGGACTCGGGCGACTCCGGGGATTCCGGCGACAGCGGCGACTCCGGTGACTCCGGCGACAGCGGTGACTCCGGTGACTCGGGTGACTCCGGCGACTCCGGGGATTCCGGCGACAGCGGGGACTCCGGTGACTCCGGCGACTCCGGCGACACCGACGACATCCAGCCCTCCCCCTGCGACACCTCCGACCCCGACGCCGACAGCGACGAGGACGGCCTGACCAACGCCGAGGAGGAGCAGCTGGGCACCGACCCCTGCGACCCCGACAGCGACGGCGACGGCATCCCCGACGGGCTGGAGGTCGACCTCGGGCTCGACCCGCTGCTGGCCGACCAGACCCAGGGCGGTGGCTGCTCCTGCGAGACCGGCGCGGGCGGTCCCGGCTTCGGCTGGCTCGCGCTCCTCGGTCTCGGCCTGCTCCGGCGGCGCCGACGCCAGGCGGTGGGGCTGGTGGGCACGGCGGCGTCGGCCGCGATCCTGCCGGCCACCGCCGCCGCGCAGGATCCCGACCCGCTGCCCTTCCTCGACCTGCAGCGCTTCGACCCCACCCCCCAGGTGCACGGCTGGACCCGCATGCGGGACGGCGAGCAGCCCCAGCGGGGGACCTACGGCGGCTTCGTCGCCGTGAACTACGCGCACCAGCCCTTCGAGCTCGGCGACCCGTCCACGGGCAGCCGCACCGGCGGGCTGGTCGACCACCTGGTGGGCTTCGACTTCGCCTTCGAGGCGTCGCCCCTGGACTGGCTCTCGGCCTCCATCGCCTTCCCCTTCCTGCAGGTGGTCTCGAACGGCGAGGACAGCCAACAGCTCGCCACCGCGCTCGGCGGCACGGGAGCCACCGTGGGCATCGGCGACATCGCCGTGGCGGTGGCCTTCGCACCGGTCCGCCAGCGGGACGGCATGCCGCTGTCGTTCTCGGTGGCCCCCCGCTTCCAGTTCCCCACCGGGAGCCGCGGCGCCTTCATGGGGTCGGGCGCCGCGCAGATCGGGCTCGACGCCGCGCTCTCCTGGCGTCGCCAGTTCGTCCACCTCGCCGGCAACATCGGGTACCACCACCAGACGTGGAGCGAGGTGGTGGGCACCACCGTGGCAGGCAGCGAGCTGCGGTGGGCACTCGGCGCGGGCATTCCGGTCGCCGAGGACGTGTGGGAGGTCCAGGTCACCTGGACCGGCGCGCACGTCCTCGCCGACCGGAGCGCCCTGCCGCCCGACGTCTCGGCCCTCAACGGCACCCCGATGGAGCTGGACGTGGGTGCGATGTGGCTGCCCCGCGACCTGCCCGTCTACCTGCAGTTCGGCCTGTCGCCGGGCCTCACCAGCGGCTTCGGCACGCCCAACGTGCGCGCCTGGGCCCTCGTGGGCGTGGCGCGACCCCCGCGGGCGCCCGTGTGGATGGACGCCGACGACGGCGCCCCCCGCGCGCGGAAGGGCGACGCCGACGGCGACGGCGTGCCCGACAGCATCGACGCGTGCGTGGACGAGCCGGAGGACCTCGACGGCCGGCAGGACGACGACGGCTGTCCCGACCTCGACGACGACGGCGACCGCGTGCCCGACGCCGACGACGCCTGCCCCACCGAGCAGGAGGACCGCGACGGCTTCCGCGACGAGGACGGCTGCCCCGACCCCGACAACGACGGTGACGGCATCCCCGACGTGGAGGACGGCCACCGCGACGAGCTCGGGCTCGTCACCGACACCGTGTTCCCGGCCTTCGGCGACTGCATGAACGCGCCCGAGACCGTGAACGGCACCGCCGACGAGGACGGCTGCCCCGACGAGGCCCTGGCGGCGCTGACCGAGGGCGGCGACGAGATCCTCCCCGTGGAGCCCATCGGCTTCCGCGACGACGCCGTGGGCGTCACCTCGAGCTCGCTGCCCGTGCTGGAGTCGATCGCGCGCATCCTCACGGAGCAGGACGACATCCTCGCGCTGGAGGTCCGCGTGGGCATCGACCCCGACCTCGCGGCCTCGCAGGACGGCGGGTGGCGCCTGCGCCGCGCCGAGGAGATCGTCGGCTACCTGACCGCCTTCGGTGTCGACGAGGAGCGCCTGCTGCCGGTGGGCGACCCCTCGCCGCCGATCGCAGGCCAGGACCCCGTCCGCTTCGTCGTCCTGCAGCGGCGCTGAGCGGCGTGCCCGCGGCTGCGCTGCTCACGGCGTGGCTGGCCGCGGCCGGCGCCACCGGCGACGACCCCCTCGAGGCGCACCTCGAGGCGGCCGAGCGGTCGCTGCGGGCCGAGTCCACCGGCACGGCCAGCGTGGTCTGGGAGGGCTGCACGCAGGCGATCGCCGCGCTGCCCGAGGGTCCGCGGGCCCCACGCTGCCGCGAGCGGCTCGCCTTCCTGGACCTGCGGCGGGACGCGGACGGGTCCTGGAGGTCCTGGGACGCCCTGGAGGCCACGCGACGCGCCTACCGCCACCTCGACCCCGAGACGGCGCGGCGTCGCGTGGTGGACCTGCTGGCGGCCGAGGGCGTGGGTCCGATGGTGGCGGCGGAGGCCACGCTGTGGCTCGCCCTCGACAGCCTGGACCGCCGACGGGACGCCACCGAGGCCCTGCGCCTCACCGACGCGGCCTGGCCCGACCGCCACGCGCTGGATGCCCACGTGCGCCAGCGCCTCGTCCTCACGCGCGCCCAGGCCCTCGCCACCCTCGGGCGCCACGCCGAGGCCCTCGAGGTGGAGGCGGAGGTGCGCGTGGCGGACGGGGGCACGCGGCGCGGGCCTGCGGAGGAGGTCGCACGCCGGCAGCTCGAGGCGCGCCTCACCACCGCGTCGTGGGTCACGCTGGGCGCCTTCCTCGTCGTCACCACCCCGCTGGCGATCCGACGCCGGAGGGCCTGGCCGATGCCCGCCGGCCTCGTGCCGCTCGTGGGCGGCACGGGTGCGGCGTGGCTGCTCGCCGAGGGCTGGTCGGAGGGCGCCGGCGCCGCGCTGCCCCGCATGGGTCTGGGCTTCGTCGCGATCCACCTGCTGACCCTCGCCGGCCGCACGGCACCGGCAGCCGCCGCGTGGCGCGCGCTGGTGTCCCTGGGCTCGGCGCTCGCCACCGTCGCCGTCGCGTGGCTGGCCCTCGAGAGCACCCAGGGCATCGGCTGGGTGTGGCGATGACCCCGCCCGCGCCCGTGATCCACGCCGTGCGTCGCGGCCGTGCACCGAACTGCTCGGCGACGGGCAGCGTGGTGGGCCTCGCCCTCGTCACCGCCACGGCCGCGGCGGTGGTGGTGAACGCCTTCGCCGAGCGCTTCGCCCGCTGGCTCGAAGGGGACGACAGGCCGCCGGATCCCGACGCAGGGGACGGGGAGGCGCCGGACCCGACGCCGCAGGACCCCTCCCCGGACGACCCCGCGGCACCCAGGGTGCGCCTGGAGCCCGACGGCGGCGTCATCGCCTGGCACGATCCCCCTGCGCTGCTCTTCGTGGACGGGCCCACCGCCCAGGCCGCGATCGCGCGGGGCGCTCCCCTCGTCGGGGGGGCCCCCGCGCCCGCCGGCGCCCTCACGGCGCCCACGGAGGTGCACGTCGCGGTCACCGAGCGCTGCCCGGTCCGCTGCACGGCCTGCTACCTCGACGCCGGGCCCGACCGCGCCGACCCGCCCCGCGAGGCGCTCGACGACGACCTGGAGACGCTGGCACGCCTCGGCGTGCTCGAGATCGCCCTGGGGGGCGGAGAGGTGCTGCTGCGGCCCGACCTCCCCGCGCTGGCCCACCGGATCCGGGACCTCGGGATGGTGCCGAACCTCACCACCTCGGGCCTGGGGCTCACCCGCCCGCTCGCCCACGCCCTGGCCACGGTGGCGGGGCAGGTGAACGTCAGCCTGGACGGTCCGCCCGAGGCCTACCGCCGCACCCGCGGCTGGGACGGGGCCGGCACCGCCCTGCGCGCGGTCGACCTGCTGGTGGAGGCCGGCGTGCGGGTGGGCGTGAACACCGTGCTCACCCGCGCCTCCTTCGACGCCCTGGACGAGCTCGCCGACCTCCTCGTCGCGCACGGCGTGGTGGAGTGGCAGTGGCTGCGGCTCAAGCCCGCGGGCCGCGGCGCCGAGGCCTACGAGGATCTCGTCCTCACCCCCGACCAGCAGACGGCCCTGTGGCCCCGCCTGCTCGCGCTGGAGGCCCGCACCGGACTCACCTTCCGCGTGGACTGCGCGCTGGTGCCCTTCGTGGCCGCCCACGGACCCGATCCGCAGGCGCTGCAGCGGCTGGGCGTGGCGGGCTGCCCGGGAGGCCACAGCCTGCTGTCGCGTCGCGCCGACGGCGCCTGGGCCCCGTGCTCCTTCGCCCACGACGACGCGGCGCAGGGCGCACCCGGCGACCACTGGCAAGCCGACCCCACCCTCGTCACCTGGCGCGCCCGCGCCGACGCCCCGCCCGAGCCGTGCGCGAGCTGCGCCTTCCGCGCCAGCTGCCGCGGCGGGTGCCGGGTGGTGGCCGCCCACCTCACGGGCGACCCGCTCGCCCCCGATCCCGAGTGCCCTCGCGTGCGCGCGGCCGCGGAGGCCGGGTGAGCGTACGCGACCGCCCGGTCCTCGGGCTCGCAGCGGCCGCGGCGGGCCTCGCCGGCGCGCTGTCCTACACCGTGCAGCGCCTCGTCGACGCCGCCCAGGAGGGCCCTGCGCCGGGCGCGCTGATCGCGCAGGAGCACATCCCCTACTACTGGCGCTGCGGTGCCGCGCTGCTCCACGCGCTGGTGGTGGCCCTCGTCGTCGGGACCGTCGCCACGCCCGAAGCAGCCCAGCGGTGGCTCGCGCGGGCCTGGCTGGTCCCCGTGGTCGCCCTGCCCTGCCTCGTCGCCCTGCTGGCCGTGCCGTGAACCCCGAGACCTACGCGCTCTGGGCCTCGATCCACGGCCACCTCGCGGTGCTCGGCCTCGCGGTGCTCGCCCACCCGCTGATCACGCTGCGGCGGCGTCCGGGCCTGGCGAGGTGGACGCTGCGCACCACGTGGATCGCGGCCGCGATGGTGGCCCTGCCCTTCGGCCTGGGCTGGTGGCTCTACCCGACCTACCGGGGCCACGTGAAGCCGGGCCTCCGCGCGATCGACCACCCCGCCCTCTGGCGCTTCGAGAGCAAGGAGCACCTCGCCGCCGCCTGCCTCGCGCTGGTGGTGGGGGGTGCTGTGGTGCTCACGACGGCTGGCCGCACCGCCGCGGGGCGACGCGCCGCGTGGTGGCTGCTGGCCTGCGGCTGGCTCGCCGGCGTCACGACGGCGGGCCTGGGGGTGTACGTGGCCTCGGTGGCGCAGCCCGGCTGGGATCAGCGCGAGGCGCAGTAGCCGAAGGACTGCACCGCCTGCGGCCACACCATCTCGTTCCAGGACGCCCCGGTGAAGGTGGTGCCGCCGCCCTGGCCCGCGGCCTGGGCGTTCCAGATGTTGTCGATGCGGCCGCCGGGGTCGAAGGAGACCTGCCAGGCCACGGCGCTGTCGCCGTCGTTGTGCACCTGGACGTCGGTGCAGAAGCCCGAGCCCCAGTCGTTCACCACGGTGACCACCGCGTACACGTCGCCCGTGGGTGCCCAGCCGGTGTCGACGGGAGGCTCCCCGGTGTCGCCCGGATCGCCGGGATCGCGATCGGGCTGGTCGTCGCGAGGCACGGCCACGTCGACCACCCCGGGTGCGTCCAGCTCACCCGGCGCGCCCACGCGGCGACCGAAGGCGGGGTCGCCGAGCAGCGCGAAGAGCACGTCGTCGAGCCGCCCGCCCTCGCCTGCGAAGGTGGCGTCGAGGTGCGACAGGCGGCAGTCGAGCTGCGCCTCGTCGAGGCCGCCGAAGCCGTAGCGCGCCCACTGCTGCACGTAGCAGGCGCGCACCTGGGGGCTGCCGGCCAGGCGGCCGGCGAGCTCGTCGAGGCCGTCGAACGGCACGTCGCCACCGTCGAGGTCCACCACCTCGCCGCGCACGTCGAGCGGCAGGCCGTGCTCCTCGGCCCGGTAGCGGCCGGCGCCGTCGAAGTGCTCGAAGCCGTAGCCGATGGGGTCGATGAGGTCGTGGCACCCGGCGCACGAGGGATCGGCGCGGTGCTGCTCGAAGCGCTCGCGCGTGGTGGCCGTGGGGTCCACGTCGGGCGGGCTGATGTCGAGGTTGGCCGGAGGGGGCGGGAGGTCGTCGCACAGGAGGCGCTCGCGCACCATCACCCCGCGGTGCACCGGACTGGAGTCGGTGGGGTTCGCGAAGGTGGTGAGCAGCGAGCCCTGGGCGAGCAGGCCGCCGTAGGGCGAGCCCGAGGTGGACACCTCGCGGAAGCCCGCGCCGTCGGCGGCGCCCGAGCCCGAGGGCAGCCCGTAGTAGGTGGCCAGGCGGGCCGTGACGAAGGTGTGCTCGCTGCGGAAGAGGTCGTCGAGGCTGCCGCCGCCGGCGAACAGCCCCTCGAGGAAGCGCTCGGTCTCGCCGGCCATGTCGGCGCGCACGGCGGCGGTGAGGTCGGGGTAGACCTCGGTGCTGCGCGAGACGATCGCGAGGCGGTCGAGCATCAGCCACGACGAGGCGAAGCGCCACATCACGCCCTCGGCCCGCGGATCGGCGAGCATGCGGGCCAGCTGGTCGCGCCGCACCTCGGGGTCCTGAAGCCGGCCCTGCGCCGCGAGGTCGAAGAGCTCGTCGTCGGGCATCGACGACCACACCAGGTAGGACAGCTCGCTCGCCAGCTCGTGGTCGGTGAGCTGGAAGTCGTCGCCCACGCGGGCCCCGAGCTCGGCCCGGTAGAGGAAGCCAGGGGACTGCAGCAGGGCCGCGATCACCCAGCGCACGCTGTCGGCCCAGCCCTCGTCGGCCCGCACCGCGTCGAAGAAGGCGAGGTAGCGATCGTGCTCGGCCACCGTGAGCGGACGCCGGAAGGCGCGCAGCCCGAAGTCGACGAGGAAGGCCGAGGCGCAGTCGCGCTCCCCGATCTCGGCGCGGTCGCAGGGGATCAGGGTGTCGAGGTCGAGCCCCGGATCGAAGGCGAGGCCCTCGGCGGCGCTCGCGAGCTGCTCGGCGAGCAGCCCGCCCACCTGCAGGGCGTCGGCGTGGTTCCGGTAGCCGTCCACCACCACGTCCGACGCGAAGGCCTGGCCGTGGCTGGAGGGCACGCCCAGGAGGTCCTCGGCCGTGCGGTCGTACTCGACGGGGGTGAGGCGGCGCAGGCGACGGGGCAGCTCCGGCACATCGCCGCAGGCCGGGTCGGGGTCGACGACCACGCCCGAGTCGCCCACGGTGCCGCTGTCGCCCACCGAGCCGGTGTCGCCCACCGAGCCGGTGTCGCCCACGTCGCCACTGTCGCCCGAGTCCCCCGGCGTGCCGCAGGCCAGCTCGCCGCGGGCGCTCAGGACGAAGTCGCGGAGCAGGTCGTGGCTGGCCGTGCCCGCACGCACCTGGCGGCCGCCACCGTGCCCGTCGACGGTCAGATCCATCGGCTTGGCGAGCAGGAAGCCGCCGGCCGGCGTGTCGATGCGCGCCAGCGCGAGCGCCGCCGCGTACACGGCGTCGGTGGACCCGCCCGCGGCCGGGAGCACGAGGCGGGTGGCGGAGGCCGCCCCGCCGGCCCGGTGGCAGCCCGCACAGGTGCGGCCCAGCACCTCGGGCATCAGCGTGTCGTCGAACCAGGCGCGCTCGTCCTCGCACAGGCCGGGCGGCTGCGGCGCGGTGTCGCCCACGGGACCGGTGTCGCCGGTGTCGCCGGTGTCGCCGGTGTCGCCGGTGTCCCCCGAATCACCGGTGTCGCCGGTGTCCCCGGAATCGCCGGGCGTGCCGGTGTCGCCGGGCGTGCCGGTGTCGCCGGGCAGGCCCGTGTCGCCGGGCAGGCCCGTGTCGCCACCGCTGTCGCCCGCGGGCGCGGGGCACCGGCCGGCGGCGCGGTCGAGGACCTCGTCGAGGAGGGCCAGCTCGGGCGAGCCCTGCAGCAGCACCTCGCCACCGAGGTGGCCATCCGGGTGGGTGAGCGTGGGCTTGGCCCGCAGCAGCGGCTGCCCATGCTCCACCAGACGCGCGACGCCCCAGACGACGGCGCGGGTGGCGTCGAGATCGTCCTCGTCCAGCAGCAGCCGGGTGTCACGCGCGGGACCCCGCTCCCGGTGGCAGGCGATGCAGTGCTCCCCGAAGACCTGGGGCCAGGCCTGCTCGGCGAAGAAGGGGGCGTCGTCGGCGCAGGCCTCGACCGCGGGCGCCTCGGGATCGAGGGGCACGAGGCCCCCGCCGTCTCCGTCGTCGGCCGGGGCATCGGCAGCGTCGGCAGGGTCCGCCACGCCGTCGTCCCGACCGGCCGGCGTCGGCGCGTCGGCCGCGGTGGGCCGGAGATCGTCGCAGGCACCCAGGAGGAGGAGGCCGAGCAGCAGGGAGCGCATGGTCGACCTCACACCAGCCCGGGCAGGGCGCCCGAGCCGTACGAGGGGTTGCCGAAGGTCGACGTGGACAGGCCCATGGCCTGGCAGATCGACACGAGGAGGTGGGTGTGGGACTCGCCGCCGTAGCGGAGGTAGCGGCCGGTCTCGAAGCGCCCGCCCGCCGAGCCGGCCAGCACGAAGGGCACGTCGTTGCAGACGTGGAGGCGGCTGTCGCCCATCTCCTTGGCCCACACCACGAGCGTGCCGTCGAGCAGGGTGCCGCCCGTCTCGGGGTCGGACGTCGCGGCCAGCCGCTCCACCAGGTAGCGGAACTGCTCGGCGAACCAGCGCTCGGCGCGGCGGAGGCCGTCGATGCCGGCGTCGTCGGCGTCGCCCGCGTGCGACAGCGTGTGGTGCCCCTCGCTCACCCCGGCGTCGTAGATCACGTGGGGGCTCACCGTGTGGCCGAGCTGCAGGGAGGCCACGCGGGTCATGTCGCAGGCCAGCGAGGCCACCATCAGGTCGATCTGCGCCTTGGTGACCGCGCCGAAGTTGTGGTGATCCTGCAGGCCGCCGGTGACCTCCGGCGTGGGGGGGAGCGTGCAGGCCGTGGCCTCCACCAGCCCCGACTCCACCCGCTCCAGCGAGGCGAGGTGGGCCTCGAGCTTGGTCTGCTCCACCGCGCCGAGGCGTGCGTGGAGGTCCTCGAGATCGGCCCGCGCCAGGTCGAGGATGCTGCGACGACGCATCGCCAGCAGGCTGCGGCTCTGGGCGTCCTGCGACAGCGTGCCGAACAGGCGCTGCCAGGCGTGCAGCGGGTCGTCGTCGGGGGTGACGAAGGCGCCCTCGCCGCTGTAGCTCATGCGGGTCTGGACCCCGCCACCCCAGGCGCTCGTCTGCACGCCGAACTCGAGCGAGGCGAAGCGCGAGCTGCCCCCGATCGCCCCGGCCACCACCTGGTCCACCGACCGGCCGCCCGTGGCATGCCCCGCCGTGCCGTTGCCGGTGAGCATGGCGCGCATGCCGCCTTCGTGGTTCGAGGCCTCCCAGAAGTCGAGGCCGTCCACGAGGACGAGGTGCTCGCGGATGGGCTCCAAGGGCTCCAGGACCGACCCTGCGGGAAAGCCGAAGAAGGTGCCGATGCCGGTGGGACGCCGCAGGTGGTGGACCGTGCCGTTGGGCGAGAAGAACACGACCAGCCGACGTGCGGTGCCGGTACCCGTGGCGGCGTACGCCTCCCGCTCGAGGAGCCGGTAGAACGGCGCAGCCAGCATGGTGGCCGCTGCTCCGCCGAGGAATCGCCTGCGCGACAGCTTCATCGGTACCGCCTCCCGTCGCTGTGGATCGGACTGATCGGCACGGTCTTGTGGCAACCTGAGGCTGCCTGGGGGGAGGGCGAGGAAATCACAGGCGAGAGGAACTTTCCGAAGTCCTGTCCGTAGATTCCCGCCAACCCCGAGCGAAACCCGCAGATCGTCCTCTGTGACGATCGCGGAAGCGCCGATCCCGCCCGCGGGAGAATCGCGCGCGGACGGGATCGACGGCGGGCGCGGCGCGCGCATCGCAGGCGCGACCCGGCCCGTCGGGACGTCCCATCAGCCCCTCAGACGCACGCCACCGCGGTCACGGAGGGGAGGTCGAGTCGAGCCACCCGGAGTCACCCGGCCAGGGTCCCGTGTCGGTGTCGGGGGGCCACTGATCGCAGCCGGGGCCGCTGTCGCCCTGGCACCACGCGGTGTCGGGCACCCAGGGGGCGCTGTCGCCGGAGTCACCCGAGTCCCCGCTGTCGCCCGTGTCCCCGGAGTCACCGCTGTCGCCCGTGTCCCCGGAGTCGCCGCTGTCACCCGTGTCGCCGCTGTCACCCGAGTCGCCGCTGTCGCCAGAGTCGCCAGAGTCACCGGAGTCGCCCGAGTCACCGGAATCGCCGCTGTCGCCCGAGTCACCGGAGTCGCCGACAGGGCACGTCATCGTGGCCACCACCTCGTAGGCGATGCAGGTGCCCGGGGTCTCCACGACGAGCTCGAGCAGGACGGCGCCACCGGCGAGCAGGTCGGTGACCGTGCGTGTCTGCGCGCCGGTGCGCACGAGATCGGCCAGCGGGGCGCCGCCGCCGTCGTAGAGGCGGAAGCGGTAGGGCACGCTCGACGACGGGGTGGCCGCCACGGTGACGCTGCAGCCGGCCTGGAGCACCACGCGCACCGCGTCGCTGTCGGCGCCACCGACGCCGTCGAGCACGCCCGACAGGCTGGTGGGCACGCCGTCGACGAGCGTGCGCACGAGCGGCGACGCGAGGTCGAAGGGCTCGTTCGCGTCGGCGGCGCAGGGCGCGGCGCTGTCGCCGGAGTCCGCCGGACCGGTGTCGCCGGAGTCGCCGGGATCGGAGGTGTCGCCCGTGGCACCTGTGTCCCCCGTGTCGGAGGTGTCGGGGACCGTGGAGTCCTGATCGTCGGTGTCGGGGACGCCGTCTCCCTTCTCGACGTCGGGAGAGGAGGCGCATCCCGCGACGAGGGCGAGCAGCAGGACGCGGCGCACGAGACCTCCGGACTCCGGGCCAGCCTACCCCGGATCCGTCGCCGCGCGCCCGTCGACGCACGGCCGGACCGGATCAGCTCCCCGGGGTGCCGCCGACGAGGTGGCTGCGGACGTCGTTCGCCATCGTGGCGATGGCATCGCCCGTCGCCTCGATCATGATGAGGGCGATCAGCACGACGGCCACGGTGATCAGGCCGTACTCCACCGCGGTCACGCCGCGATCGTCGACGAGGAAGCGCCGCATCGGGACTCCTGCTCAGGTCCTCCCGATCGGCGCCTCCTCCGCAGGCTTGAGGCGAACCTCCGAGACGTGGTCCTCCTCACCGGGGCAGGCTGTAGGTGACCGTGCCGTGGGCCACGGGGGCGGCCTCGCCGTTCGCGCGGATGTCCACCTGGGCCACCGCCAGCCGGCGCCCGAGCTTGAGCAGGCGCGCGTGGGCCACCAGGTGCCCCGGACGGGGACGCCGCAGGAAGTGCAGCTCCAGGCTGGAGGTGACGGCCAGGGCCAGCGGACCCTCCCGCGCCAGGATGGCCAGGTAGGTGGACGTGTCGGCCAGGCTCATGAGCACGGGACCCATCACCGTGCCCCCCGGACGCAGGTGCCGATCGTCGGTGACGAGGCCCACGGACACCCCGTCCTCGCCGACGTGATCGATGGTGAAGCCGGTGGCCAGCGCCTGGGGGAAGTGCTCCTCCAGGAAGGCCACGAGGCCCGCGGCGTCGAGCTCGAGGGACATGGTCGCTCCGGTGTGGAGGGCTAGTCGCCGGCCGGGCGCCTCCGCGCTACCCCGCGAGCATGACCGACGACCTCCTGTTCGACCTGCCCGTGGTGGTGCGGGTGCCCGTGGCCTGGGGCGACCTCGACGCCTTCCAGCACGTGAACAACACGCGCTACTTCCGCTGGTTCGAGGATGCGCGCATCGCGCTCTTCGAGCAGGTGGGCTGGCTGGCGGCCATGCGCGCGGGCGGCGCGGGTCCCATCCTGGCCCGCACCGGCTGCGTCTTCCGCAAGCCGGTGGCCTTCCCCGACACCGTCGCGGTGGGCGCCGGCGTGCGCGACCTCGAGTCCGATCGCTTCACCATGGTCTTCCGCGTGGTGAGCGAGCACAAGGCGGTGGTGGTCGCCGAGGGCGACGCCCGCATCCTCTCCTTCGACTACCGTGCCGGCACCAAGGCGCCGCTGCCCGACGAGGTGCATGCGGCGCTGGAGGCCCTGGCCTCCTCCTGATCGGGCGCGTCCGCGCCGGAGGGCTCCATGTCCCTGCGTCCCCTCACCTCGCTCCCCACGCACGAGGTCACGAACCAGGTCCCTCCGCTGGAGGGCTGGAACCTGTTCGCCGCCGACACGGCCGCCCGCGAGGCCCTCGCGCGCGAGGCCGGCCCCTGGGCGGTCGACCGCGCACTGGCCTTCGGCGAGGTGCTCGGCCGGCCCGAGATCCTCGCGGCCGGCGACGACGCCAACCACCACCCGCCCGAGCTCCGCCTCTTCGACCGTCGGGGCCAGCGGGTGGACGAGGTGGACTTCCACCCCGCCTACCACACGATGATGGGCCTGGGACGCACCCACGGCGTGCACAACCTGCCCTGGACCACCACGCAGCGCGGAGGTCATGCCGCCCACGCCGCCCAGCTCTACCTGCTGGGCCAGGTGGAGCCCGGCGTGTGCTGCCCGCTCACGATGACCTACGCCGTGGTGCCCTCCCTCCGCGAGGAGCCCGAGGTGGCCCGCGTGTGGGAGCCCCGGGCCACGGCCACCGCCTACGACGCGCGGATGATCCCGGCCGACCAGAAGAGCAGCGCCACCCTCGGCATGGCGATGACCGAGAAGCAGGGCGGCTCCGACGTGCGGGCGAACACCACGCGGGCCGTGCGCGACGGCGAGGGCTGGCGCCTCACCGGCCACAAGTGGTTCTGCTCCGCCCCGATGTCGGACGCCTTCCTCACGCTGGCGCAGACGGAGGCGGGCATCACCTGCTTCCTCGTCCCCCGGTGGCTGCCCGACGGCACGCGCAACAACTTCTTCGTGCAGCGCCTCAAGGACAAGCTGGGCAACCGCAGCAACGCCAGCAGCGAGATCGAGTACCTCGACACCTGGGCGCAGCGGGTGGGCGAGGAGGGGCGCGGCGTGCCCACCATCATCGCGATGGTGCACCACACCCGCCTCGACACCACCTTCGCCGCCGCGGCGCTGGGTCGTCGCGCGCTCGTGGAGGCCATCCACCACGCCTGCCACCGCAAGGCCTTCGGCGCGCGGCTCATCGAGCAGCCGCTCATGCAGAACGTGCTGGCCGACCTGGCCCTCGACGTGGAGGCCGCCGCCCTGCTCGCCTTCCGCGTGGCCCGCGCCTACGACCACGCCGACGACCCGCAGGAGGCCGCCTTCGGCCGCATCGCCGTGCCGATCGCGAAGTACTGGACGAACAAGCGCTGCCCGCCCGTGGTGGCCGAGGCCCTCGAGTGCCTCGGGGGCGCCGGCTACGTCGAGGAGCACGTGCTGCCGCGCCTCTACCGGGAGGCGCCCCTCAACGGCATCTGGGAAGGCTCGGGCAACGTGATCTGCCTCGACGTGCTCCGCGCGGCCGGGCGCGAGCCGCAGACCGTGGCCGCCCTCCTCGCCGAGCTCGAGACGGGGCGCGGCGCCGACCGTCGCCTCGACGCAGCCATCGACGGCGTGAAGGCGGCCTGGACGAGCGACGAGGATCCCGCCTGGCGGGCGCGCTCCCTGGTCGAGCGGTGCGCGCTCACGTTGCAGGCCACCCTGCTGGTGCGCCACGCGCCCGCCGAGGTGGCCGACGCCTTCCTCGCCACCCGCCTCGGCGGCGACTGGGGCCACGCCCTCGGCACGCTGCCGGCGGGCACGCACGTGCGGGAGATCCTGCGGCGCGCCTGGGCGCCGGTCGACGCCTGAGCACGCCCCCGGCGCGCTGACCGCGCCAGGCGCCGCTACACCGGCGACTCGCGGCGCTGGCGACGGGCCATGTCGTCGCGACGCTCGCGCAGGTCGAGCAGGCGACGGGCCTCCGCGAGCGCGCGGGCGCGCCGATCCTCCACGCCGTCCCCCACCCCGGGATCGGTCGGCTGCTCGGAGGACTCGCCCTCCAGCGAGCCCCAGCTGAGGCGGGCCCGCCAGGCGCGGGCGAGGTCGCGCGCGGCGAGGTGCGCGTCGCTGCCCATGGCCACGTCCCCGTCGAGGGTGGCCACGGTCACCGAGGGGACGCCCACCGTGCGGGTGCCCACCGTCAGCTCCACGCGACGGACCTTGGGCGACGTCGTCCCGCGCGCCTGGGGCGACGGCACGTAGACGTCCTCGGACACCGAGGCCTCGGCCACCGCCGACCAGCGCACGGTGTCGCAGTCGAGCCGATCCCCGACACGCCGGAAGACGAGCAGGGTGTCGCCGCGCACCCCACGGGCGAGCGCGCTGCGTCCATCGGCCCCCAACAGCGGGGGCAGCGAGGCGTCCACCAGCTCGTGCTCGCGCACGGCGTGGTCGAGCCGCTCTGCGTGGCGCCGCCGCTCATGGGTCCAGCCCGGCGTCTCGGGCAGCGAACGCACGTAGATCAGGCCCGCACCGAGCGCCACCAGGGTCAGCACCGCGAACACGGCAAACAACACGGGACCTCCAGTCCAGGCCCCCGCCAATCGGCATCGACGGGTACCGGATGAAGGCCGTCGAGGCCGCGCCGACATCATCCAGAACGGTATCGCTCGATCTGCTCGATTCTTTCGCTTGGACCGCTTCCGATACGATACCCAACAATGCGCTCAAGTCCTCGGGGTGGATCGCCGATTCCGCTCTCGTCGTCGGTCACCGGACCGGCAGGCTGGGAGGACACCATGAGCGACGCGTCCAAGCCGACGCTTCCGACCGATGTGCAGGGCGCGCAGGTGCCCTCGGTCGACAGCGCCCAGGTTCGTCAGGGCAGCCAGCAGATGCCGACGGACGCGCCGCAGGCCGGCCAGGTGCCGACGGCCGACGCGCCGCAGCAGTCGCAGGGCGTGCTCCCCGACGCCGCGCCGCTGCCGCCCGCGCTCGCTGCCCTGCCGCCGCTCCCGCCGGGCGCCACGCCCGACGACATGCTGGAGCTCACCTTCTCGCCGGAGGTCGTGCGCGCGCTGCTCGAGAGCGCCTACAGCGGCATCATCCTGTACGACGAGCACAGCCGCACCATCTGGATGAGCAGCCGGAGCTGCGCCATCACCGGCCACTCGCTGCACGATCGCTACGGCCGCCCCGGGTACGAGCTCATCCACCCGGAGGACCTCGAGGACGCCGCGCGCAAGTTCGTCTACCTGCTGGGTGCGCCCGGCCGGTCCATCCACATCGAGCAGCGGGTGGTCCACAAGGACGGCCACGTCGTGTGGGTGGAGAGCGTGCTGCACAACATGCTCGGCATCGAGCCGATGAACTGCATCGTCGGCCACTACCACGAGATCACCGAGCGCAAGCGCGCCCACGCCGCGCTCCGCGAGTCGGAGCGCCGCCAGCGCGAGCTGGCCCACCGCGACCACCTCACCGGCCTGCTGAACCGCCGCGCGATCTCCGCCGAGCTGGAGCGCATGGTGGCCGCGCTCGACCGGGGCGACGTCCCCGACTTCGCCTTCCTCTACGTGGACCTCGACGGCTTCAAGAAGGTGAACGACCGCCTGGGTCATGCCTTCGGGGACGAGTACCTGCGCGTCACCGCGGCCCGCCTGCAGGAGGCCGTGCCCGAGACCGACGCCGTGGCCCGCGTGGGCGGCGACGAGTTCGCCATCCTCGCCAGCTCGTGCGACACCCGCAGCGGCGCCGAGCGCCTGGCCGACCGCGTGGTGCACGCGCTCACCGATCCGGTCCGCATCCGCGGCCACCTCGTGCAGCTCCCCGCCTGCGTCGGCGTGGTGACCGCCGGCGGTCGCAGCTGGCGCCCCATGGACTACCTCCGGCACGCCGACGCGGCGCTCTACGCCGCCAAGCAGGAGGGCACGGGCCGTGTGCGCGTGTTCGACGAGTCCCTGGAGCGGCACCTCAACGAGCAGACCACCCTGGCGGCCGAGCTCGCGAGCGCGCTGGAGCAGGGCCAGCTGGACCTGCTGTACCAGCCGATCGTCGACCTGTCGGACCGCAGCGTGGTGGGCCTCGAGGCCCTGATCTGCTGGCACCACCCGCGACGCGGCCTGCTGCGCGCCGGGTCCTTCATCTCGGCCGCGGAGGAGACGGGCCTCGTCATCCCCATCGGCGAGTGGGTCTTCGACCAGGTCTGCGCCGACACGGCCCGCTGGCAGGCCACCTTCGGCGACCGCGCCCCCTGGGTCAGCGCGAACCTCGCGGCGGCGCAGCTCATCCGCCAGGACTTCCCCGACTTCGTGAAGAACACCGTGGAGCGCCACGGCATCGAGGCGGGCCAGGTGCGCTTCGAGCTCACCGAGCGTGGCCTCTTCGAGACCGAGGGCCCGTGGCGCGATCGCCTCTGGCAGGCCCAGGCCGCCGGCGTGCCCCTGATGATCGACGACTTCGGCATCGGCTACACCTCGCTCCGCTACCTCGCCGAGTTCCCCGTCTCGGTGCTCAAGCTCGACCGCGAGTACGTCGCCAAGACCGACGCGGCCGACCTCCAGCGGCGCGAGCGGGGCCAGGCCCTCATGCGGGCCGTGGCGCAGCTCGGGCGCTCCCTCGACCTCGCGATCGTGGCCGAGGGCGTCGAGACCGAGGCACAGCACGCAGCGGCCGTCGACGCGGGCTGCACGCTGGGCCAGGGCTGGCTGTACGCCCGCGCCATGGGCGGCGACCAGGTGGACGAGCACCTCCGCGGCGATCGCTGGCGCCTCTGACCCCCGGGCGTCCGCGCTATCCGTCGCCGAAGACGTCGCGGAAGCGCGCCAGCCGGCCGCGCTCCGCCGCGTCGGGCGCGCCGCGCACGCCCAGGGTGTAGGCACCCCCGGCCGTGCGACGCACGTCGACGAGCTGCGCCAGGTCGTCGATGGACTCCAGCAGCACGCAGCCCGGCCCCAGCACGGGACCGCGGCGCTGCCGCACGAAGCGGGGCACCATCAGGCCCAGGTGACGTCGCGCGCGGGTGACCGCCACGTAGAGGAGGCGACGCTCCTCCTCGAGCTCGTCGGGCTCGTCGAGCGCGAAGCCGCTGGGGAAGCTTCCGTCCGACAGCTGCAGCACCTGCACGGCGTCCCACTCGAGCCCCTTGGCGGAGTGCACGGTGGAGATGGTGAGCAGGTCGTCGTGCCCGGTGGGGTGGACCTCGGCCTGCTCCACCGGGTCCAGGGCCAGATCGGCGAGCAGCGCCTCGAGCGTGCCGGCGCGCTCGGCCAGGAGGCCCAGGGCCTCGAGATCGCGCACCCGACGCTTCCAGTCCTCGTGGATGAGGGGCAGCCGCTCCCGGTACCAGGCCACCGCGGTCTCGAGGAGATCGGGCAGGTCGTGGAGGCGCGCCTCGAGCTGCACGAGGAGCTCGGCCAGCGACACGAGATCGGCGTGGAAGCGCTTGGACTGCCACGGCACCGGGTCGAGGCGGGGCTCGGGGGCGTCGGCGATGCGATCGGCGAGCGTCTGGGCCGTGCGGGCGCCGAGCCCCTCGAACCAGCCCAGCACCCGGAACCAGGCGAGCACGTCGCGCGGGTTGGCCACGAGGCGGAGCAGCGCGAAGACGTCCTTGACGTGGGCCGCCTCGGTGAAGCGCAGCCCGCCCACCTTCCGGAAGGGGATGCCGGCCTCGGCGAGCAGCACCTCGAGCAGCGCGCTGTGGTGGGCGGCGCGCACCAGCACCGCCTGCTCGGCGAAGGGCAGGCCCTCCTCCTCGTGCAGCCGGAGCAGCTCGCCCAGCACCACGTCGGCCTGGGCGTGCTCGTCGGCCAGATCCCACAGGACCGGGCGCGCGCCGCCGCGACGGGGGCTGCGCAGGTGCTTGTCGTAGCCCTGCGCGGCCGTGGCCAGCACGCCGTTGGCGAGATCGAGGATGGGCTGGGTGGAGCGGTAGTTCTCCTCCAGCGTGGTGATCGCGCAGGCGTCGAAGAGCCGCGGGAACTGGAGGATGTTCTCCACGTCGGCGCCGCGGAAGGCGTAGATGCTCTGCGCCTCGTCGCCCACCACCATGAGGTTGCCGTGCACGCTGGCCAGCCGGGCCGCGATGCGGGCCTGCAGACGGTTGGTGTCCTGGTACTCGTCGACGAGCACGTGCCGCGACGCCTCCGACAGCGCGCGGCGGGCCTCGTCGTGGGTGGAGAGCAGCCGGTCGAGGAGCACGAGCAGATCGTCGAAGTCGACCACGCCCTGCTGCTGCTTGCGCTCGGCGTAGCGCCGCGCGATCGCCTCGAAGTCGGCCACGTCGCCCGCGTACTGCGGGTACTGGCTCTCGAGCACCTCCTCGAGGGTGCGGCTGGTGTTCACCGCGCGGGACAGCACGCCGAGGATCGTGCCCTTGGTGGCGAACCGACGGCCCTTGCCCCCGAGGCCGAGCTCCGAGCGGATCATGCCCACCAGCCCCTCGGCGTCGCTGCGGTCGAGGATGGTGAAGGCCGGCGTGTAGCCGAGGCGATCGGCGTGGCGGCGCAGGGCGCGCGTGGCGAAGGCGTGGAAGGTGCCCCCGCGCACGCCCCGCGCGCCACCGGTCATGCGCGACACGCGCTCGAGCATCTCGTGCGCGGCGCGGCGCGTGAAGGTGAGCAGCACGATGGCCGAGGGCGACACGCCCTGCTCGATCAGCCAGGCGACGCGGTGCGTGAGCGTGCTCGTCTTGCCCGTTCCGGCGCCCGCGATCACGAGGTGGGCACCGTCGGGCGCGGTGACCGCCCGACGCTGGGCCTCGTTCAGCAGATCGAGCTCGAGTGCCACGCCCACCTCGTCCCGGGGTTGCCTAGCCGGTTCACCGACCTCTTCCTGTCCGCTCCAGCGTGTAAGGAGGGGATGTCCCGGTACGATGTCCGCCTCGCACACGGTCCATGCCCACCCGCCCTGCCCTCGCCAGTACCACCCGATCGGCCACCGACGTGCGACTCGCACGGTGGGTGCTCGCGGTCTTCGTGCTGCTCTTCCCCGTGTGGTGGGTCCTGCTCGCCCGGTCCGAGCCCGGGGTGGTCGATCCGCTGGGTCCGCGGCTGTCGGTGGCCGGGCTCGCCGCCCTGGCCCTGGGCCTGTCGCTGCTGCGCGACCGCTTCGCGCAGCTCATCCACCTCGCCATCACCCTCGTGTCGATCGCGGCGGTGGTGGTGTCCACCTGGCTGGCCTGGGCCAACCCCGAGCACCCCGTCTACCTCTGGCAGCTCATGGCGGTGCTCGGCGCGGGCGCGCTCGTGCTCCGGGACCTGTCGTCCTTCCGGCTGTACTGGACGGCGGTGGTGGCCTCCAGCGCGGGCATGATGCTGCTCGACGGCGGCCTCAGCGACCGCATCGCCACGGTGGCCTTCACGTCGGGTCCCCTCTTCCTGCTGCACGGCATCGTGGTGGCCGGCGAGGAGACGCTGCAGAGCCAGATCGTCGAGCGCACCACGCTGCTGCGCGAGATCTTCGAGAACGCCACCGACGCCCTGCTCGTGGTGGCCCCCGGCGATCGCAGCATCGTGCTCGCCAACCAGCGCGCCGCCGAGATGTTCCTCGCCGCCGACGTCGACCTGCTGCTCGACCGCGACGTGCTGGAGCTGCCCGCCCGCACCCTCGACGACGCCACGGTGGCCCAGATCGCCGAGGCCAGCGCCACCGGCGAGGAGGTGCGCATGGAGGTGCCCTTCCGGCGCTTCCACGGGCCCCCCTTCTGGGGTGACGCCGCCTGGCGCGGCATCGACCTGGGCGACCGGCACTACACGCTGCTGCGCATCACCCGGATCGACGAGCGCATGGCCGCCCAGCAGGCGCTGGAGGACGCCCGCGACGCCGCCGAGGCCGCCACGGTGGCGAAGTCCAACTTCCTCGCGTCGATCTCGCACGAGATCCGCACGCCGCTGAACGGGGTGCTCGGGCTGGCCAGCCTCCTCGAGCAGACCGACCTCACGCCCGAGCAGCGCAGCTACGTCGCCACCCTGCTGTCGTCGGGCCGCACCCTCATGTCGCTCATCGACGAGCTGCTCGACTTCAGCCGCATCGAGGCGGGCGAGATGGTCATCGTGGACGAGCGGCTCGATCTGCGCGCCACCTGCGACGATCTCCGCCTGCTCTTCCGCGCCCAGGCCGAGGCCAAGGATCTCCAGCTCGAGCTGGTGGTCGAGGAGGACGTGCCCGACGCCGTGCTCACCGACGGCAAGCGCGTGCGCCAGGTGCTCGTCAACCTCCTGGGCAACGCCCTGAAGTTCACCGAGCAGGGCCGCGTGGGGCTGGTGGTCTCCCGGGTGCAGGCCGACGGACGGCCGCGGCTGCGGCTCGAGGTCTCCGACTCCGGCATCGGCATCGACGCCATCGACCTGCCCCGCCTGTTCGAGCCCTTCAGCCAGGGCGACCCCGGCATCGCCCGCCGCTACGGCGGCACCGGCCTGGGCCTGGCCATCTCGAAGACCATCGCCGATCGTCTCGGCGGCCGGCTGGTGGCACGCAGCGAGCGCAACGTGGGCTCCACGTTCACCTTCGAGATCCCCCTGCGGGTGGTGGGCAGCGACGATGCGCACGGCGGCGCCGCCGCCACGGACGCCGTGCCCATCGATCGCCTGCGGCCGGTGCTGGTGGCCGAGGACAACGAGGTCAACCGCAAGGTGGTCGTGGCGATGCTGCGGCGCCTGGGCTGCGACGTCGACACCGTGGGCGACGGCGCCGAGGCGGTGGAGCGCGCCGGCCAGCGCACCTACGACGTGGTCTTCATGGACATGATGATGCCCGGGGTCGACGGCCTCGAGGCCACCCGACGCCTCCGCCGCCTCCAGGTGGCGCGCCGCCCGTACGTGGTGGCGCTCACGGCCTCGGTCTCGCCCCAGGATCGGCAGGCCTGCCTCGCCGCCGGCATGGACGACTTCGTCGCCAAGCCCATCCAGC
>JACKEO010000017.1 GCA_020632955.1 Alphaproteobacteria bacterium | reverse complement strand
GGCCGTCGCCGTGCTCTGGGGTGCCTGGAGCCTGTACGAGGCCCGCCTCGATGCCCGCCTGCGTGCGCAGGTCGCGGAGGCGGGGCTGGCGGATCACGTCGCCTGGGACGACCTCGACCTGATGCCCTTCGGACGCGGCGTGGCCCTCGACGGCGTGCGGCTGTCGCCCACCCCCGGCCACCCCCTGCTGTCGGCGGCGCGCGCCGCCTGCGACGAGCTGGCCCTCGACGACGGCTACCTCACCTCCCTCCGGTGCTCGGCCGACGGGGGCGAGGTGGACCTCGACGCGGGGCTCGATCTGCTCGGCGTTCCGGGCTCCTTCGGCGGGTGGGGTACCGCGCGCGTCGACGCGGCCAGCGGCTGGCGGCTCGACGACGCCCAGCGGCGCGCGCACCTCGACGGCCGCCTGCACGCGCCCGACGCCGTGGTGGCGGGCTGCGATCTCGAGGTGGAGGGCATCGACCTCGAGGTGCTCCGCGCGCTGCACGCCGCGGCCGAGGCGGTGCGGGCGGCCGATCCGTGGGTGGAGCCCGGCGCCTGGGTGGCGGCGGTGGACGAGGCCCTGGGCACCGGGAGCACGGTGCTCGGCGGGCTCGCCGTGCGGGTCGCCGGGTGCGAGCTCACCGACGACGGCCTCGTGGCCCGGCTGCGGGCCGATCCGCGCACCGCCACCACGCTGCGCAGCGGGCTGCAGCTCGGCCTCATGCTGGTGGACCCCGGCGCACCGGATGCCGTGGCGCGCTTCTTCGCCGACGGCGGCACGCTGCGGGTGGGCACCCGTGTGGACGTGCCCATCGCGATCTTCTCCACCGCCACCGGCGTGCTGATGCCCGGGCCGCTGGCCCTGGCACCCTTCCGGTCCACGGGCTTCGGGCTCACCTACCGGGCGCCGGCGCCCTGACGAGCCGCGGGCTCGCCCGGCGAGAGCCTAGCGCGCGGACCGTCGACGTCGGACGAGCAGCCCCACCAGCCCGAGCAGGCCAGCCAGACCGGAGGGGCTGGCACCGCTCGCGCACCCGCAGCCGTCGACGGTGGGCAGGGCGTCGGGCGACAGGTCCTCGTCGGGCTCGTCCGGGCCACGCACCTCCATCTCCAGGGGCACGAACACCGTGGGGTTCCAGGGGTCGGAGGTGGCCAGCTCGAGCGTGGCCTCCAGCGTGCCCGGGGTGGTGGTGGTCACCCCGAGGCTCGTGCCCACGCGCTTGCCCGCCTCCACCGTCCACGGCGTGGTGGGGGCCGAGAAGGCCGCGGCGTCCTTGCCCTCCAGGCCCACCACCTCCAGGCTCAGCGGCCCCTCGCCGGGGTTGGGCACCGTCACCACGCCCTGGGTGACCGCGCCGGCGTCCACGGGCGGCAGCGCGGTGGTGATGTCGCCCACGCGTCCGAAGGGGTGGCGGGCCTCGCCCACGGCCTCGACGCGCACCGTGCCCTGGATGGCCTGGAGCTCCTGCCCCTTGAGCGCGATCGGGATGGGGATCGTGAACAGCCCGAGGTTGATCTCCAGCGTGGGGTCGGCGGTGAACACCCAGGCCAGATCGAGGTCGACGTCGGCCGTGTAGCCCACCTTCACGTCGAGCCCCGGCACGCCCTCACCGGGCTGGAAGGGGGTGCCCGCGGTGGCCACGCCGTCGACCGCCGTGGCGATCGACACGCCGTGCACCGTGGCGTCGGCCTGGATCTCGCCGGTGAAGCCGTTCTTGAAGTTGATGAAGTTCCCGAGCGCGAACTGGATGCCGGTGAACCCGGCGCCCGCCTCGGTCACCACGAGCTCGCTCGGGTCGTCGCCGGGCAGCAGCGCGCCGTCCTCCACGCCGAGATCGTCCTCCCAGTCCACCTGGGCGCCGGTGAGCGTCTGCGACAGCAGGGTGGCGCCGTTGGCGTCGCCGTCCCGCACGGTGACCACCACGCTGAACTCGGCGAGGTTGTCGAGGCTGAGGCGGGTGGTGGCGGCGTCGTAGGCCCAGACGAAGGTGCCCTGCTCGAGCTCGCCGCCCCAGGTGAGCGTGCCGTCGCCCTCGAGCTCCACACCCACCGTGGCGGTGCCGCCGAGACGGATCTCCAGCCCCACCCAGATGGGGTCGCGCACGATCGGATCGAAGGCGAAGCCGAGCGGGATGGGCACGTCGAGGCCCTGGGTGGTCTCGCCGGCGGCGACCACGGGACGGGTGTCGTCCCAGGCGTGGGCTTGGACGACCAGGGCGGAGAGGAGGAGGAGGGACGCGGGCATCTGCACCTCGTGGCGCCGCCAGCCTACCGCAGCGCGGCGCCCTCCGTCGGGCGCGTGTGCGGCTGTCGTGACCCGCGTGGGCAGCGGGTCCTCGGAGGCCGCAGCGGGCTACGCTGGGCAGGCGATCCCGGAGCGTCCACCCATGCGCACCACCCTGGTCCTCCTGCTCGCGGCCTGCGCGGCGGGCACGCCGTCCGACGACCTCACCGACACCGCAGTCGCCGCCGACAGCGGCGACAGCGGATCCGGCGGCTGGGGGGACTCCGGCGACGACACCGACGCCGAGCCCACCAGCTGCACCACGGTCACCTCCTGGGACGACGACGCGGACGGCACGCCCGATCGGCGCCAGAGCTACACCTCCGTGGGCCACGCCTTCGTGATCCGACGCGACGACGACGGCGACGGCGAGGACGAGCTGGAGATCGCGGGCGAGTTCACCGAGGACGGCGTGCAGCTGTCCCGCGTGGCCCGGTCGCTGCCCGACGGCGTGGTGCGCTCCCGCTTCGAGGTCACCGTGGACGCGCAGGGCCGCCGCCTGCGCGAGGAGGGCGACGACGACGCCGACGGCACCCTCGACCGGGTCACCACCCATACGTACTGGCCCGACGGCACCCCCAGGGAGCGACGCGCCGAGGTCGACGCGGACGACGACGGCACGGTGGACCGCCTCCAGACCTGGACCTTCGACGCGCAGGGGCGCACCCTCCGCTACGAACGCGACGACGGCGCCGACGAGGAGCTCGACGCCTGGGAGGTGTGGACCTACGACGGCGTCGTGAGCGAGCTGAGGTCGTACACCCTCGCCGACGGCCTGCAGCTGGCGGAGCGGCTCACCCACGACCCCACCGACCCCGAACGCATCGTCAAGGTGGAGCGCGACGGCGATCGGGACGGCACCTACACCAGCGCCTGGGACAGCGTGGAGACCTACACCTTCACCGCAGCGGGCCAGCCCGACGTCGACCGCACGGACGGCTTCGGCGGCGACGGTCCCGACGGCGAGTGGGACTTCCAGACGGTGCGCACCTACCTGCGCGACACCCTGCTCCAGCAGCAGACGCGCACGCGGCGCGACGGCACGGTGCTCGACCGCCAGACCTGGACGTGGGACGCCGCCGACCACCAGACCTCCCAGGAGGACGATCTCGACGGCGACGGCACGATCACCGACGGGTGGACGCAGACCTTCGACGCCGACGGGCACGACCTCGTCTACGTGGAGATCCACGGCGGGCTGCCCACCTACCGCTCCGAGGAGGTCTACGAAGGGGACTTCGTGGTGCGGCGCGACGTGGACGACGACGCCGACGGCGTGCTGGACGGGCGCACCACCTGGGCGCGCGACGCGGGCGGACGCGAGCTGGAGGTCGTCCAGGACGCCGGTGCCGACGGCACCCCCGATGCGATCACCACCTACACCTACTCCTGTCCGCCCCCGCCGCCCGAGTAGCGCCGACCCGCGGTCCGTCGGGTTAGCTGGCGCTCCGGCCGCTCATGGACCCGAGGGTGCGATGACCTCCAGCCAGCAGCAGATCGACGTCTCCTACAGCGTGAGCAACGAGTTCTTCGAGCTCTGGCTCGACGAGAACATGCACTACACCTGCGCCGCCTACCTCGACGGCGACGAGACGCTGGAGCAGGCCCAGGAGAAGAAGGTGGGGATCCTGGCGGACTACGCCGAGGTCACCCCCGACAGCCTGGTGCTCGACATCGGCTGCGGCTGGGGCTCCTGCCTGGAGTACCTGGCCCGCGCCCGCGGCGTGAAGGAGTGCCACGGCATCACCCTGTCCACGGCCCAGCTCGAGTGGGTGCACCGTCGGCAGATCCCCGGCGCGAAGGCCTGGCTCCAGGACTACGCCACCTACGAGCCCGCCCGGAAGTACGACGCGCTCATCAGCATCGAGATGATCGACCACCTCTGCTCGCCCGCCCAGGCGCGCGCGGGCCTCGCGGTCGAGATCTACCGTCAGTACTTCGACACCCTGGCGAAGTGGGTGGAGCCGGGCGCCTGCTTCGGCTTCCAGGCCATCCTCTCGGATCGCGTCCCCCGTCGCCGCAAGGACGTGGAGGATCTGGCCTTCACCGCCGACGTCATCTTCCCCGGCGGCCGCAACCCGCGCCTCGAGGAGCTGGTGATGGCGGTGCGTCCCAGCTGGGAGATCCTCGAGCTGCGCATGCAGCGCGAGGACTACGGCAAGACCACCGGCGAGTGGCTGCGCCGCATGCGCCTGCACGAGGATCGCATCCGCTCCACCTGGGGCGACGCGCTGTACGAGGACTACGAGCGCTACCTCGACACCTGCGTGCGCGGCTTCGACGCCCAGTGGTGCGGCGACGTGCAGATGAAGCTGCGGCGCTGCGGATAGGCGCGCAGCCCTTTCCTACCGTCGCGTCCAGGCCTCGCGGAGCTGGGCGATCGAGCGCGGCCAGCCACCCAGGCGGGCGTGCGCCTCGCCGAGCAGCCGTGCGAAGCCCACGCCCGCCGCGAGCGTGAGCGCCACTGTCGCCGCGCCACGCTCTGCCACAGCAGGGCGCTCGACCGTGGCCGACGTGCCAGTGACGCTCCCGAGCACGGGCAGCAGCGACAGCCACGCGGCCGGGGGCACCTCGTTGTCGGGCGTGCCCAGCACATCCCCACTGCCAGCGCCAGCGCGACGTAAGGCGCGGCGATCCGCACCGGCCTGGCGCGCACGCCCACCAGCACGCCCGACAGCCGAGCAGCAGCGCGAGGCGTGGACCACGACCCAGGGGCCACGACCGCGGATCGAGCCGACGGAACGGGCTGCCGTCAGGGAGGTCGATCGCCAGCGCCAGCCGCATCGCCTCCACCAGCGCGTCGAGGTTGCCGGTGAGGGCGAGGAGGACGACAGGAGACGATGCCGGGGACCGCCACGGCGACGACGAGGCCGGACACCCAGCGCTGCCCACCACCCGCGCCGGCCACAGCACGGTGTCGTCCACGAGCCAGGGCGTCGCACGGTGAAGATGCGCTGTACGCAGGCCCGCCGCGCCCACAGGCACCGACAGCAGGAAGGTCAGAGCAGCGCCACCACGAACCCGCCGGTGTTGCGCCACGTCTCGGTGAGGATCACCTCCTCCTCGCCCTCCACCGACACGAAGTGGACCTCGCCTCCCTCGAAGTGCGCTCGACCCCGGCGTGCGCAGCGCGAGCACGTCGGCCGCATCGTGCCGTGCCAGCGTGTCCGACAGCTCCTCCAGCGCCCGGTCAGGGGCGAGCTCCATCCACGGACCGGCAGGTCAGCGCGTCCGGGTCCTCGCGGAGCACGCAGATCCATGCGTCGAGCTCGCCGCTCCGCACCCGCCCATCCAGCGCGCCGGGCGCAGCGTCGGCCGATCTCCACCAGCTCCGGGCGAACGGCGTCCACCGGACGCGTGCTCGCGGCAGCCACCGGATCGACCACCACCACCCTCGGCGCGGCGCGGCCAGGCAGGGCGTCCAGCGCGAGGACCAGCGCCCACCGCAGAGGGCATCGTGGTCATCAGCAGGAGCGCAGGCCACTGCGCGGCAGCGCCTGCACGTCCCGCCGCGCCAGCAGCCACGCCGATCTCACGAGACGCGACCCGTGCGTGCGAGGGCAGCGCCTTCCTCCAGCTCGGCCACGCCACGAAGCGCTCCGCCAGGGCAAGGGCCGACAGGAGGCTGGCCGTGGCAGCCAGCAGCAGCGCCACCACGCCACCTCCGAGGCGCGACGTGCACGAAGGCGAAGGGGCCGAGCACCGGCAGCAGGAAGGAGGGCGGGGGCACGGGAGCGCCATCGCGGGCACGCCGGTGACGAAGATGGCGAGGGCCGGCACGACCACGCCGAGGCCGACGTCGCCAGCCGAGGGGCCGCTCGGGTCCCCGCGCGTCGACGGCTGCGACCATGACCACCGCAGGCCGTGGCCCTCCGCGGGCGACCCCGAGCGAGGCGCCTGGGGCGCGCCGCTGCGGACGGTGATCGCGGAGCACCCCGTGTCGAGCCGGCGAGCCATGCGGCTGCCACGCCGTCGCGAGCGCCCGGCGGCCCCGCACGATCGGCTCGGCGAGCGCCAGTCCATCAGGGCTTCGCCGGCGAGCCACCGGCAGCTCCGGAGCCAGGCGGTCGCCCCGCGAGGCGTGAGCGCGAGGAGGCCCAGGACGAGCGCGAAGGCGGCGATCGCGCTCTGGCGCAGCAGGGTCCGCACCGCGCGCAGGTCGGTGGTGACGGCCTCGCCGACCCCGGGCTGGAGGGCCGTGAAGACCAGGCGCGGCGGGGCGCCGCTCCGTCGCAGCGTGCGCTCGGCCTCCGGGCCGGCCAGCCGGCCGAGGGCCGCGAGTCGCACGGCGCCCACGAGGTCGGCCTGCGCCTCGTCCGGGAGCCAGCGCTCGCCGTGCACGCGCACGCTCGCGTCGAGGAGCGTGGCGGCGTCCAGCGTGATCCACGCCGCGAGGTCGCCCTCCAGCACGCGGGCGACGAGCTGCTCCGTGGTGGGGGTGTCGGGCGGTGCGGTGAGCACCTCCACCACCTCGAAGCGCTCGAGCCGGGGCAGCACGTCGGCAGCGAGGCCGTCGGCGTCGTCCACCAGCACCACCCGGACAGGGGCCTCGTCGGCAGGGGCGGCGCGTTGGGCGGCGGCGCCCAGGGCGATGATCAGGCCGGGCAGCAGCAGGCAAGCCGCGATCAGCCAGCCAGCCCAGGGTGGCCCACACGGCGCGGCGCGCCACCAGCCAGGCGCGTCTCATGCGGCCTTACCTTTCCGGGGAGATCCCCAGATGTCGAATGAATCGTCTCGTCGGGCCCGTGGGCGCTGTGGGCAAGCCCGCAGGGGTTGTCAGGGCTGATGGGTAGGCCGGAGGCTGTCCGAAGGCTGTGGGCCGGCTGTGGGCGGGCGCGCAGCGCCTGCGTCCATGGACGTCCTTGCTCCGGCTGACCGGCGGCGTTGTGGGCCAGGTGCAGGTGGGCGCCGAGGTGAGCCGGATGGTTGTCATGCGGCTGCCACGAAGCTGGAGGCGAATCCAGGCTCACCTGGACGCCGACCTCTGATTAGGCGCTGCGAAGCATCGCTCTGTAAGGCTTTGAGGCGAGGTCGTCCGTCTGCTGGCCAACCAACGGACGTCCGATGAAGTTCGTCGGCATCGACATCGCCAAGCGACCACTGGGTCGTCGTGCCGACGAGTCGGGCAAGCACCGGCCGCCACGCTCCTCTGGAGGACTGGCTCAGCTGTCGACAGCTGCGCTCGACGGCGGGCGTCGTGTCGCCATCGACGTGGTCAGCGCATCGCGTCGCTGCTCACCGCGACGCTGCTGCAGGCTGGAAGCCAGTCGTCTGCGTCCTGCCTCGCGGTCAACCGGTCTCAGGACGCGCTGCGCAGTGGCGGAACAGAGCGACCGCGCGACGCGCAGATCATCGCCGACCTCACGCACGCGGGGCGATCTCGCGCCGTCGGCGTGAACGACGAGTGCTCGTGGGACTCGCCTCGCCGTGTCCGGCGGCGCTCGTCGTCGACCAACGCACGCCGCGCGCCTGCGACCTCCTCGTCACCGTTCAGGCCTGGCCAGCTCGACCTCACCACGAAGACCTGCTCGTCGGTCCTTCGAGGAGCTGCGCGCGGCGGGCACGTGCCGTCCGAGCACCTCGTCGCACGCGGCGTCCAGGCGCGTCAGGCCGAAGCTCGCGCAGGCCGCGGTGACGGCGGCAGCTCGCCATCCCGGCGAGCGCTTCCTGCCGCCCAGCACCGCGAGCTCGCACGCTCGCCGTCGACGCATCAGGCGCATCGAGCAGGACCTCGAGGCTCTCCGCGCACGGGCACGGCGCGGTCGTCCCCTCCCGGCATAGGCGTCGCCTGACCGCCGAGTTCCTCGTCGTCGGCGACCTCGATCGCGGCGGCAACTCTCGCCGCCGCAGGGCGCCCCGATGCCGCCAGTCAGCACCGTCCGCTACCGGCACGCAGCTAGGGGGAAAGAACCTCAAGCGCATCCTGTACCAGGCGCTTCCCTCCCTCGGTCACCCCGCGAGCAAGGCGTTCTACGACCGGAAGCGCGCCGAGGGGAAGCGCCACCACCAGGCCGTCATCGCGCTCGCGCGTCGACGCATCAACGTCCTGTGGGCGCTGATGCGCGACCGCACGCCGTTCGACGGCGAACACCGTCGTCCAGACGCAGAAGCTGCTTGACGCGCGCATTAGGCCGCCTCCTCTCCGTCGCGGTCGCTCCAGTCGCCCTTGATGCGGGCCACCACGATCTCGTGGAGGCTCGGCTCGGCGCGCGCGAAGCGCTCGGGCACGATGCCGCGCGCGAGCGCCTCGTCGAGCACCCATCGCTCGGGCACGCCCTCGGCCAGCTGGATCTCCCAGCCGTCGTCCACCCGCTCCCGCGCGAGGACCTGCGGCGCGTCCAGCCAGTCGTCCCCTCCCTCGAAGGCGAGGCGCACGCGGCCCGTGGCCGCCTCGCGGCGCAGGTGCCGCACGTGCCCCTCCAGCTCCTTCCGGCCCGCCATCAACACCACGACGCGGTCGCAGGCGCGCTCGGCGTGGGCGATCTCGTGGGTGCAGAGCAGGATCGACGCCCCGCGGGCCTTCTCTTCGGCCACCACCTCGGCGAACACGTCCTGGCTCACCGGATCCAGGCCGCTGAAGGGCTCGTCGAGCACGAGCAGCGGCGGCGCGTGCACCAGGGCGACCGCCAGCTGCACCCGCTGTTGCATCCCCTTGCTCAGCTCCGACAGCCTGGCCTCGGTGCGCTCGCCCAGGCCGAGGCGGTCGAGCCAGGCGCCGGCGCGGTCCCAGGCCTCGGCGCGCGACAGGCCGTGCAGCTCGCCGAACCACGCCACCTGGTCGCGCACCCGCATCTCGTCGTAGAGCCCGCGCTGTTCGGGGAGGTAGCCGACGTGGCGGCGCACCTCGAGGTCGGGCGTGCGCCCCAGCACCTCCACCGTGCCGGCGCTGGGCACGAGCAGGCCCAGGATCATCCGCAGCGTGGTGGACTTCCCGGAGCCGTTGGGACCCAGCACCCCCAGCACCTGGCCGTGGCCCAGCTCCAGCTCCAGCCCGTCCACGGCGGTGACCTCACCGAAGCGACGGGTGACGCCGCGGAGGGCGAGGGCGAGCGCCGAGCTGGCGATGGGCATGGTGGGTTCCCCGAACGCACTCCACCCTACGGAGGGAGGGGGCGCAAGCTTGCCTGCATGCCGTGGTGGGCCTGGGCCTGGGCCTAGGGCATCCTGCAGGTCGCGCCCGCGAAGGTCACGTCCGCCAGCGCGGCCGGTGAGCCTCGACCCTGGAAGCCGAAGCTGACGCTGCCGCCGGTGGGCACGTGGCCGTTCCAGCCCACGTCCCTCGCCGTGACCGTGGCACCGGCCTGCCGCGTGCTGACGTTCCAGGAGTTCACGATGCGCTCGCCCTGGGTGAAGCGCCAGCCCGCCTCCCAGCCGCTGACCATGGGGCCCTCGTTGGTGAAGGTGACGGTGGCGGTGAAGCCCGTGCCCCAGCTGTTGTCGATGCGGTAGGCCACGGCGCAGCGGGGGCTGGTGTCGGGCACCTCCACCTCGGCGCACACCTCGCCCGCGAAGGAGCGATCGTGCACCGTGCCGCGCCCGGTGAGGCTGGCGGCGATCAGCCGTCCGTCCACCGTGCCCCAGTCGAGGTCGACGGCGGCGTAGGGCGCAAGCAGCGTGCCGGGCAGGGTGGCGCCCCGCACCCGGGCGGCGGAGGCCGCCGGCAGGTGCCAGAGGATGCGCCCCGCGTCGGCTCCGCGCAGGGTGGTGCTGAAGCCCGAGAAGGTGGGCCCGCTGCCCGACACCTCGATGACCACCGCGGCGCCGGGCGGCACGTCCACCGTGAGGCCGTTCATGCGGGAGACCTGGCTGGCCGTGAGCGCGAAGACGTCGAGCACCGGATCGGTGCCGGTGAGCGTCACCGCGCCCCAGGACGCCACCGCGACGGCGCCGTTCACGGGGAGGGTGGCGAGATCGGCCGAGAGGAAGCCGACGTGGGTCTCGAGGGCGTCGAGGTCAGGCAGGGGCCCCGCCACCACGCCCGATCCGTCGGCGAAGGCCACGGTGCCGTCGAGATCGACCGCCGTGGCGGCGATGGCGGTGCCGAAGGTGCCGCGTCGCGCGGTGAGCGTGCCCCCGGCCGAGGCGGCGAGGGGGCTGCCCGTGGCGCCCACCTGGAAGTCGGTGAGCTGCACGTCACCTGCCGCGGCGAGGGCACCCTGGACCACGCCGCGGAAGGCCACGCCACCGAACACCGTGGCGTTCGCCTCGTTCGCACCGGCGAGCCAGTCGCCGTCGGCCGGGGTGGCCACGCTGGGGCAGACGTCGTCCTCGTCGCAGACGAGGTCGCCGTCGGCGTCGTCGCAGAGGACCTCCTCGGTGAGGACGGCGATGAGGTCGCCGCTCGCGGCGTTCGCGCGGTTGATGCGGGCGCTGGGGTCGATGTCGATCTCGTCGTAGTAGGCGTCGCCGGAGCCCGTGTGCACCATGCCCAGCACCTCGAGGGTGTAGCGCCGCGTGGGGCCTTCGAAGACGAGGACGGACGGAGCGGCGTCCACCACCGTGAGGCGCATGCGGTCGCCCTCGAGCCGGGTGGTGTCGAAGCCGAAGCGGATGGTCGTGGGTCCCGCGGGCACGGTGCCGGGCAGCGAGACGTCCAGCTCCGCCTCGTAGTCCGTGAAGTCGTTCGGGAGCGGGCGGATCGCGCGGAGGTTGGCGAGCGGGAAGGGCGTGCCCAGCGGGGCGACCGCCGCGCGGGGGGACGGGCTGAGCCTGCCGCGGTGGCGCAGGTAGAAGCCCGAGAAGAACCGGAACCCCATGAAGGAGTAGTCTGCGTCCACCTCGCCGGCGCAGTCCGGGTCCGGCGTCGCCGCCGCGTAGGGACAGCCCCAAGGGGTGCCGGACGCCGTGTCGATCGAGATGTCGGGGAAGGAGGCGGTCAGCTCCACGCCGACGCCCGCCACCTCCGCGTCGCACGCGTCCGGGATGCCGTCGCCGTCGTCGTCGCGGGCGTCGTCCTCGCCGGGACACTGGTCGACGTCGTCGCACACGAGGTCGCCGTCGGTGTCGCCGCCGCGATCCTCGCAGCGCGCCCGCTTGCCGAGCTCCGCGCGCAGCTGGAACGCCATGGACGTCGACTCGCGGACGACGAGGTCGCTGAAGACCTCGAGGCGGGAGCTCGTCACCCACCGGGAGAACGGCTCGATCTCGAGGTCGTACACGTAGGTCCCGGTCTCGAACACCAGGTGGAAGGGTGCCTCCACGCCGAGGTGCAGGTCCACCACCTCGAAGCCCTGGTCGTCGACGCGGCTCGCCGACTTGGACCAGGGGATCACGAGCTCGTGCTCGAAGACCTCGCCCTCGTCGGTCTCGAAGGTGAGCAGCACCTCGAGCTCCCCGGTCCACACGACGTCGTCGTCGAAGTCGCCGTTCGCGAAGTCCACACCAAGGAGCTCCAGTCGCCCGCCGTCCGACGACAGGTACGGCACGTCGGCGCCCACCACGAACAGCTCGGTGCCCCGCGTGGCGCTCGGGAGGGGGGGGTTGAAGATCAGCGACTCGTAGGGTCCCGTGGTGCAGATCGCCGTCTGCTCGCGGGGACCGCAGATCACGCGCGCCCCCGGTGCGTCGCTGCCCCAGTCCACGTCGCGGATCTGCGGCGCCGCCGAGAGCCGCGCCCCATGCGCCGCTGGCGCCGCCAGCAGCGCGGTACCGAGCAGGCATCCTCCCAGCCATCGTCCCCACATCGCGGCCTCCCCCGGTGTCACGCGAGAAGGACGACGGTACCAGATGCGTCTGCGGGCACGAAGGCGTGGGTGGACGTGTTGCAGACCTGTTGTACGCGCGTGCTCCCTCCGGGCACCGCGCGACCGGCGTCAGCGCCAGATCACCAGGAAGCTGTCGAGATCGATCCGCGCGCCGAAGCCATCTCCATCCCGGGGCGTCGGGTCGTACGCCTGCCCCGCGAGCCGGCCCTCGTAGGTGATGGTGACGGGCTGGTTGGGCACCGTGCCGTCCTGCACCTGGGCGACGCAGGCCAGCTCGTCCTCGGCCTCGGGGTGCTCGCCGACGTGCGCGTGGCCCACCGCAGCCGAGCGGTGACGCTGTACACTGCCGTCGAAGTCATGTTCGATATCGGGCCTTCCTGGTGAGCGGAGAGTCGCTCGTGTAGGTTCACCGTAGCGGTCATGGTGTCCGGTGGCTCCTCCCACTTCCTCAGCGCCGACGGGTACGGCAGCCCGGGCTCGTGCCCGGCGGCCCCGCCCGGTGGGGCCATCGTGAGCAGCAACACTGCCTGCTGCGGTTCGTTGGAGGTGTCCATGGACCCCGCCGGCGAGTACGAGGGGAGCCAGTGTGTGCCGCCGTGAGGAGGCCGTGCGCCCTCGCACGGCCTCACGCGGTCGTCAGCGACGGGGTCCGTGTCGGGTACGCCATGCGCCTCGCGTTGCATCTGCGAGGTGGCGACGCGTGTGTCTCGGCGTCGCGTGCGTGCTCGTCACCACGGTGCGCGCCCGCGCGCAGGACACCGCGGATCAAGGGATCGACACCCACCGGCACAGCACGGCCGCCGTTTCGCTGCACACGTGGTCGGACGAGCTCTCCGGGTGGATGAGCGAGTACACGTTCGCTCGTCAGGGCGATGGCGACTTCAACGTGGAGGCTCGCATGGGAGGCGACCTCGTGGTCGGTGCAGAGTTCGCCGCCGGGGTCCGCAGCGCGCTCCACTGGGAGGGAACGCCCCCCGGAATTGCCTGGTCCCAGATGCGGGGCGTCTCGGAGAGTGGTTCCGTTGTCGTGCACATCGAGGTCACGCCAACGGTGCACTTCGCCGTGTATCGGAACACACCTGCCGGTCAGAGGACCGACCATGGAAGCCTGCGTGGTGGCCCCTTCGTCGCCCGCGTCGAGTCGCCCGCGTTCTCGCCGGTGGTCGGAGGCGAGGACGCCTACGTGGACGCCTACCCGATCGAGCAGGCTCCATTCCTGGGCGCGCACGTCGACACCGGCGTCCTCGAGATGCAGCTCGCAACCCCATCCGACCCGATGAGCTTCCACGGCACGGCGAGCTCCAGGGTGTCGCTGTGGGTCCAGGTCGAGGTCCCGCCCCTCCACCACCTGCTCTCTCCAGTCGGCCTGCTCACCCTCGGACCTCTCGTCCAGCTCGGCCAGCCCACGCCGACCGTCGTGCTCGACGTCCGATTCCGCCAGCAGCCGGTGCTCCAGATCTGGACTCTGCACGTCGTACGGATCCAGGGGGTGCTCGCCGTGGGGGAGGCCGGTGAGTTCCGGCTCGACACCGGCTTCGTGCTCGGGCCCGTGCCATCGGATTTCCGTGGTTTCGATCCCGGCGAGAACATCAGGGTGTCCTTGCCCTTGGACTACGGGCCGACCCGCGCCGAACACCCGATGCCCATCCTGGCCCTGTCGGAGACCGAAGTAGGGAGCGTGCTCGTCAGTGGCGATGACGTGTCGATTCCGGTGGAGCTGAGGAACGCGGGCGACGCCAGTCTGCACGTTGCGGCGACGGTGGCGCGTGACGACGGTGACGGACCGTCTTCGCGCGCGGTGGTGCCGGAGCGGAGCCAGACCGTGCTCGACCTGACACCGGTGTCTCGGGGCTGGGTGGAGTCGGGCTCCGTGCTGCGACTCGAGTCCACGGACCCCTGGAACCCCGTGGTCGACCTGCCCGTTCGCGCCCAGGTGTCGGGCGTCGATCCCGAAACCGGGATTGCCGCGCCGGAGGCGGCGGCCTGCGGGTGTGCGCTGCGGCGTCGGGGCGCACCCGCCGGTCTCGTGGTGTGTCTGGCCACGTGGGTTGGTTGCTTGCGGCGACGACGTGCGCGCACCCGGTTCGGTGTTGGCGACGCCCTCCGTCAGCGCCAGATCACCAGGAAGCTGTCGAGATCGATCCGCGCCCCGAAGCCATCTCCATCCCGCGGCGTCGGGTCGTACGCCTGCCCCGCGAGCCGGCCCTCGTAGGTGATGGTGACGGGCTGGCCGGGCGTGACGTCGTCGTCGAGGTCGAAGACCCAGGGGACCACCTCCTTGCCGGGGCACCAGCCGCCGCGCCCGAGGAACCAGGTGCCGAACTGGTTGGGCACCGTGCCGTCCTCCACCTGGGCCACGCAGCCCAGCTGGTCGTCGGCCTCGGGGTGCTCGACCACGTGCTCCTGGCCACCCACGGTGAAGTGGTGGGTGTGGTTGCAGAACTCCGCGCAGTTCGCGAGGTCCTTGCCGAAGCCGTGCCCGCTCACC
The DNA here is from genome assembly GCA_020632955.1 of Alphaproteobacteria bacterium. Taxonomy (GTDB): domain Bacteria; phylum Myxococcota_A; class UBA796; order UBA796; genus JACKEO01. The sequence continues at coordinate 73,649 of JACKEO010000017.1, read as the reverse complement.
ACCGCCACCAGCTCCACGTGGGTGGCGTCGGCCGGGATGGTGACGGTGACCGGATCGCGGCCGTCGTTGTAGGCCTTGTTGAAGGCGCCCCCGGTGAAGAGCGGGATGCGCTCGGCCGGACGTCCGAGGTCACGGCGCGTCGACAGGCGGAGGTCCACCGAGGTGAGGTAGGTGTTGCCGCCGCGGTAGCGCAGGCGCTGGGTGCCGCCGTCGCCCAGGGTGGCCAGCGCGTGGCTCACGTCCCAGATCCAGCGTCCCTCCCGGTGGTAGGTGGTGATCCAGCGGCCCAGCTCCACGCAGGGGCAGGCGCAGGCACCGAAGCCGCTGCCGTCGGCCTTGCAGGTCTGGGTGGCCTCCACGACGGCGCCGCCGGGGGCCGTGCAGCTGCAGGCCTGGGTCTCGGCGGGCACGGGGCTGTCGCCGTCCACCTTGGGCTGGCAGGCCTGCGTGGCGGCGGGGTCGGGGTCGGCCACGGGGATGCCGCACTGGTCGAGGTAGGCGAGGTAGTCCCAGGCCGGGCAGGTGCCGAACTCCCGGGGGCCGCGGTCGCCGTCCTCGCCGGCGCAGCGCTGGGTGACGTCGAGCTCCAGGGTGTCGAAGCCCGCCATGGTGGCCGCGGGCGGCAGGGTGAGGTCGAGGGTCTTGCCGCCCACCAGCTCCTCGGTGATCACCGGCACGAGGGTGACGTCGTCCTGGGCGTCGAGCCGCGCCTGCCGCGCCGCCAGGAAGTTCGCGTACACCACCTCGTTGGCGGCGAAGGAGAGGTTGGGCGCGAACCAGCCCACGGACTGGTCGAAGCGCTCGGGATCGCCCAGGGAGCCCACGTCGCGGAGGTGCTGCGACCGGTCGACGAGGAAGCCGTACTCCGTGCGATCCCAGTGGTCGGCCAGCCAGCCGCCCACCTTCGAGATGCGCTTCGACACGTAGTGGAGGCGGTCGCGCCAGTGGGCGGCCTCCTCCTCCGGCAGCTTGGCGAGCACGCCCTCGTAGGTCTCCTTCAGGGCGGTGACCGTGGCCTTCGCACCGTCCTCGTCGGCGAAGAAGAAGACGTGGGTGTTGCGAGGCAACGCGCGCAGGAGCTTGCGGTGGTCGTCGTCGAAGACCGAGCCCGCGAACTGCTGGCCGCTGGCGTCCTTGTCGGGGACGAACAGGTAGACGTCGCAGCCGGTCCAGTGGGCCTCGAGCGCCCAGTCGCCGCCGAGGGTGGGCACCGTGAAGGGGCGCGCGAGGGCCTCGCGGCCGATGCCGAAGTCGCCCTTCGTCACGAGCTCCACCACGGGCAGGCCCTCGGCGGCGCAGAAGCCCGTGGCCGCGTCGGTGTCGGTGTCGTCCGTGGCCGTGGGCCCGGTGGCGCAGGCCAGCAGCAGCAGGGGAGCGAGCGTGCGCACGGGGCCTCCAGGGCACGACGGCCGGCGAGCCTACCCGGCGCGGCCGCGCGGCGTCGAGGCAACCCTCGTCCGTGCGATCGAGGCAACCGGGAGGTGTCGGGGGGCGGGGACGATCCCGACCCCGTCGCGGGTCGTCGCGCGGAAGGGCGCGCTCCGGGGCACCGGATAGCTGGTGGGAGCGCCACCCCGGGAGCCCGCGTGACCCGTCGCATGCTGCACCTGGTCGTCCTGGCTGCCTGCATGGTCGCTGCGCCCGCGGCCTGGGCCGGCAAGGCCCCGGCCACGCCCGGCAAGGTCTTCCACCACGGCGTGCAGATCGGGCCCACGCTGCCCATCCTGGTGCACCAGGAGCGCGAGGACGCGGACTGGCGGGCGAGCGGCGGGCTCGGGGCCAAGGCGCGGTGGGGCTGGATGCTCCGACTGCCGGCGGGCGCCGAGGGCGACGTGCACACGAGTGGTCGCTACGTCTTCGGCGGTCCCTGGCAGGGCTGGCAGTTCGTGGGCGGGGCCCGCGTGGGCCCGCGCTTCGGCACGCGGGGCAGCAACCTCTTCGGCCTGTCGATCCTCACGGGTCTGGACGTGCGGGGGGACGACACCTCCCGCGACGGCGCCTGGGTGGGCGAGGCCTGGTCGCTCGGCGTGCCGATCATGGGCAAGCTCCGCCTCGCGGTGGTCTACCTGATCGGAGGGGTCCAGCCCTGGTTCTTCGTCACCGACACCTCCCGGGCCAGCCGCGACTGGGCGCGGTCGGAGGTGGCGGGCTTCGGCGACGAGATGGACGTGCTCGCGGGCATCGGCTTCGACGTGTGGATCCTGTCCGTCCAGCTCGACGCGAACCCGCGGTTCACCGGGTACGGCACGGTGGTCGATCTGGGGCTCACGGTGTCCTTCGGCTTCGGCCCGAAGGGCTGACGGACCCCGACGTGGCCCTTCCGCGTGCAGTGCGCGGTGTGCGCCGGGCCCGAACGCATTAGGAGGCGCGCGCTCCGGAGGTCCCATGGGTGACCACGCCTTCGTCCCCGACGACAACAGCCCCGCCGCCGACGCCACGCAGGCGATGATCGTGGTCGTGTTCTTCGCGGCCGCGGTGGTCGTGGGCCTGATCGTCCTCGGTGGCGTGCCCCTCTTCGGCATGGGCGGCGGCGCAGACCACCACGCCGAGGCGGGCGCCGAGGCCCACTGACGTGTGGCGCGGGGTGGCCGCGGCGATCGCGGGCATCGTGCTGTCGGGTCTCGTGATGATGGTCATGGAGACCTTCGGTCACGCGATCTTCCCGCTGCCGGCGGATCTCGATCCCACCGATCCGGATCAGCTGCGCGCGGCGATGACCGCGGGGCGCATCCCCACGGGTGCCCTGGTGAGCGTGCTGGTGGGCTGGGCGGTGTCGAGCTTCCTCGGCGGGCTCGCCGCCGGGTACGTGGCAGAGCGCGGCTGGATCGCGCCGCTGCTCGTCGGCGCCTTCCTCATGCTCGGCGGCGTGGCGCAGTTCCTGATGATCCCGCACCCCACGTGGATGATCGTGGGCGGCACGCTCTGCTTCATCCCCCTGGCGCTGGCGGGGGGAGCCGTGGGGCAGCGCGTGTCGGGCTGGGACCCGGAGCCCGGGCCCGAGGTGGAGTAGGTCGCGGACGGGAGGATCGCGCGGCCGCCTGCTAGGCTCCCTCGCGCTGGAGGCCACCGATGGACCGTCGCTCCTTCCTCACCGCCACCCTCGCCGCCACGGCCTGCGGAGGGGCCACCCCTGCCGGGCAGGCGCCGGCCGTCTCGGGCGGCCAACGCGTGCGCTGGCGGCTCGCTTCCTCCTTCCCGCGCAGCCTCGACACGATCTACGGCGCGGCGGAGGTGCTCGCGACGCGGGTGGCGGCCATGACCGACGGCCTCTTCGACATCCGCTGCTACCCGGCGGGGGAGCTCGTGCCGGGCCTCCAGGTGCTCGACGCCGTGCAGCAGGGCACCGTGCAGATCGGCCAGTCGGCCTCGTACTACTACATCGGCAAGGCGCCGGTGCTGGCCTTCGAGACCACCATCCCCTTCGGGCTCACGGCGCGGCAGCAGACGGCCTGGCTGGAGGAGGCGGGCGGGCGCGAGCTGATGAACGAGGTGCTCGCGGACTTCGGGGTGCTCAGCCTCCCCAGCGGCAACACGGGCGTGCAGATGGGCGGGTGGTTCGTGCCCGAGGTGCCCGACGTGGCGGCGCTCAAGGGCCTCAAGATGCGCATCCCGGGCAACGGCGGGAAGGTGATGGAGCAGCTCGGCGTGGTCACGCAGACCATCGCGGGGGGCGAGATCTTCCCGGCCCTGGAGCGCGGCGCCCTCGACGCCACCGACTGGGTGGGCCCCTACGACGACGAGAAGCTCGGCTTCCACAAGGTGGCGCGGAACTACTACTACCCGGGGTGGTGGGAGCCCGGGCCGTCGCTGGCCTTCTACGTGAGCCAGGCGGCGTGGGAGGCCCTGCCCGCCGGCTACCGCGAGGTGCTGAAGACGGCTGCTGTCGAGGCCTCGGTCACGATGCTCGTGCGCTACGACGCGAAGAACCCGCCGGCCATGCAGCGCCTGCTGGAGGGGGGCGTGGTGGCGCGCCCCTTCCCCGACGACCTGATGCGGGCCGCCCGGGAGGCCAGCGCCCAGCTGCTGTCGGACCAGGCCGCGTCGGATGCGGCCTACCGCAAGGTGCGCGACCACTGGGAGGCCTTCCGCACCGGGAGCAACGCCTGGTGCGGCTACGCAGAGCTCGCGTACGCCCGGGCGGTGTTCACGCCGGCGTGACGCGGGTGCCCTGTGCGCCGTGGCACGAGCCGTGCTGGACAGGCACCTGGAGGTCTCGGCCCCGTGCGTCGTCGTGCCCTGTCGCTGTGGCTGATCACGGCCTGCGCCCCCGCGGCGCCGGACGCTCCGCGGGACTCCGACGACGCCCACGACACCGACGCCGTGGGCCACACCGACCTGCCGGTGGCCTGCGTCGATCCCGAGGCGCCCTGCGACGTGCTGCCCGCGCCTGCCGACGATCCCGCCTGCGGGGCCGTGCTGCGGGCCGACCCGGACGCGCCCTTCCCCGAGCGGCTGTCGGCGCTGGCCTGTCTGGCTGCCGGCGACCCGTGGATGCCCGCCGAGGGCGTGGTGCCCTACGACCTCGCCACCCCCCTGTTCAGCGAGGGGGTCCGCAAGGCGCGCTTCTGGTCCACGTCCGCGGCCGCCCCGGTGGACCCCGTGCCCGACGCTCCCTGGGTCTTCCCCGAAGGCGCCGTCGTCCTCAAGGTCTTCGGTCACCCCGGCGCGGCCGTGCACGATCGCCCGCTCGAGGTGCGCGTGATGGCACGGCTCGGCGGGGCGTGGCGCTTCCAGGGCTACGCCTGGGACGAGGCGCTGGCGGACGGCGTGCGCGTGGACGACGACCTGCTGGTCACCCTGCCCGACGAGGACGACGCGCCCTGGTGGTTCCCGTCGGCGCGGAGCTGCCCCGTGTGCCACCGCGCCGAGGCGCTGGAGGTGCTGGGTCCACGCACGGCGCAGCTCGCGCGCACCGTGGTGCACGAGGGGGTGCGTGCCGACCAGCTCGTGGCCCTGTGGCAGGCCGGGTGGCTGGCCTCGCTGCCGTCGGCCGCCGAGCGCGCCGCGGGCTGGGCCGACCCCCACGGCGACGCGCCCCTCGAGCAGCGCGTGCGCTCCTGGCTGCAGGGCAACTGCGCCCACTGCCACCGGCCCGGGGGCTTCCGGCCGCCGGACCTCCAGCTGGACCTGCGGCTCGACGTCCCGCTGGACGAGATGGCCGCCTGCGACGTGCAGGCGCGGGGGCGCATCGCGCGGGGGCGAGGGCCGCTGATCGCACCCGGGGACGCCGCCGGCTCGGTGATCGTGCAGCGCATCCAGGCCGCCGACGCCTACCGCATGCCTCCGGACGGCGGCCGCGAGGTGGACCAGGCCTTCCTCGACGATCTCGTGCGCTGGATCGACGGCCTCGAGGACTGCACGCCTACAGCAGCGCCGTGACCAGCCCGGGGAAGGCCCACACCAGCGCCACCGCGAGGGCCTGGATGGCGATGAAGGGCAGCGCACCCCGGTAGATGTCGGCGGTGGACAGCTCCTCGGGCGGGGCCACGCCGCGCAGGTAGAACAGGGCGAAGCCGAAGGGCGGCGTGAGGAAGCTGGTCTGCAGGTTGAGGCCCAGCAGCACGCCGAACCACACCAGATCGATGCCGAGGACGCGCGCCGCGGGCACCAGCAGCGGCAGGATGATGAAGGCGATCTCGAAGAAGTCGATGAAGAAGCCCAGCACGAAGACCACGAGGTTGGCCACGATCAGCAGCCCGAGGCGGCCGCCCGGCAGGCCGGTGAGCAGGTCCTCGATCCACACGTCGCCGTAGAGCCCGCGGAAGACCAGGCTGAAGAGCGTGGACCCCAGCAGCAGGAAGACCACCATCGTCGTGAGCTTGGTGGTCTCGTCCAGCGCACCGGTGACGGCCTCCTGGTCGAGGCGTCCGTGCAGCGCGGCCAGCCCCATCGCGCCCACGGCGCCCAGCGCCCCTGCCTCCGTCGGCGTGGCCACGCCGGCGAAGATGCTGCCCAGCACCAGCAGGATGAGCACGAGCGGCGGCACCATCACCAGCGCCACCCGCACCAGCAGGGCACCGAGGCCGTCGGGGCGCTCCTCGGGAGGCAGGGCGGGCGCGGCCTCGGGCCACACCACCGCCACCACGATCACCCAGGCTGCGTACATGCCCGCGAGCATGAGGCCGGGCAGCAGGGCGCCCACGAAGAGGTCCCCCACGCTCACGCCCAGCTGGTCGGCGAGCACGATGAGCACCACGCTCGGGGGGATGATCTGCCCCAGGGTGCCCGACGCGCTGATGACCCCCGCCGCCAGGGAGGGCGCATAGCCGTGGCGCAGCATCACGGGCAGCGAGATCAGGCCCATCGCCACGACGCTGGCGCCCACCACGCCCGTGGCCGCCGCGAGCATCGCGCCCACGATCACCACCGACAGCGCGAGGCCGCCCCGCATCGGCCCGAAGAGGGCGCCCATCGTGGTGAGGAGGTCCTCGGCCAGACGGCTCTTCTCCAGCACGGTCCCCATGAAGATGAAGAAGGGCACCGCGAGCAGCACGTAGTTGGACAGCACCCCGTACACCCGCTCGGGGAAGGCGTAGAGCAGGCCCACGTCGAACAGGCCCACGCCGATGCCCACCGCGGCGAAGGCCAGGGCCGTGCCCGCGAGCGAGAAGGCCACCGGGTAGCCCCCGAAGATGAGGGCGAAGGCCACGACGAACATCAGGGGGCCGAGCAGGTCGATCACGGGTCGGCGACCTCGTCGGCGGGCAGGCCGTGCTTCACGAGCTCGGCGATGCCTTGCAGGCCGAGCAGCGCGAAGGCCACGGGCACCACGGTCTTGATCGGCCACCGCGGCAGGCCCCCCGGGTCGGGCGAGCCCTCCCACACCGCCCACGAGGCCCGCACGGACGGCAGGCTCACCACCACCGCGAAGACGCAGAAGGGCAGGAGCAGGAGCAGCGCGCCGGCGGCGTCGATGCGGTGGCGCCAGGCGGGCGACACGCGGCCGTGGAGCACGTCCACCCGCACGTGGGCGTCGCGCCGCAGGGCGTCGGGTGCAGCCAGGAGCACCACGACGCCGAAGAGGTACCACTGCAGCTCGAGCCAGCCGTTCGACGACAGCGACACGCCGAGGAAGCGGCCGCCGTAGCGGGCCAGGGCGTTGAAGGCGGCCACCAGCACCATCAGCAGGACGAGCCAGCGGACCGTCCGTCCCAAGGCGGCGGTCAGCCGATCGATGCCGGTGGCGAGGCGTCGGAGGCGTTGCACGCCGGGATGCTAGCGCAGGCTGCGGCGGCGGTCGCGTCGGTGGCGCGCCTCCCGCCGCGGGTCACTCGCAGCGGGTGAGCGTGAAGTCGTCGAGCACCGCGCCCTCCAGCCCGATGGCTCGGCCGCGCAGCGTGCAGCTGTCGGCCTCGAAGAGCATGAAGTGGTAGGCCGAGTAGCTGGCCTCGGCGTCCTTGGCGCGCGGGTCCTGCGGGTCGATGTCGTAGAGCGACTTCCCGCCCGCACCCGTGATCACGTAGGTGGTGCCGCCCTTCTCGAGCTTCACGCCGTCCTTCATGTGGCTGAAGCGCTCGTAGGTGTGGTTGTGGCCGTTGAGCACCAGCGGCACCTCGAGCTCCTCCACCAGCGGGGCGAGGTGCACCCGCACCGGCACCGCGGCGGAGCGGCCCGGCGTGGTCATGTAGAGCGGGTGGTGCCACACCGCGATCTGCCAGGGCATCTCGGCGCTGGCCTTCAGGTCGTCGCGCATCCACACGGCCATGTCGTCGACCGGGTCGATGGGGTTGATCTGGATGGCGGCGAACTGGCTGTCGGCCATCACGAAGTGCGCAGGACCCCAGTCGAAGCTGTAGTACCGCTCCTTGTCGAAGTCGCGGTACGCGTTCTTCGGCAGGTCGAAGTTCGTGAGCATCGGCGTGAGCTGGAAGGGCGAGCCGTAGTCGTGGTTGCCCGGGGTGGGCCAGAAGGACACGCGGCGCAGCAGGTGGCGGTAGAAGGAGAAGATGTTGTCCTCCCACTCCTGCCAGGTGCCGCTGCCGTAGGCGTTGTCGCCGGTGGTGACCCAGAAGTCGATCTCGTCGACGTGCTTCAGGATCTCGTCGAGGACCGGCCCCGCGGGGCTGCCGGGGCCACCGCCGAAGTCGCCGAGCACCAGGAAGCGGATCTTGCGGTCCACGTCGCGGGGCGGGGCGGTGCGGAAGGCCATGGGGCCCGTGAGGTCCTTGCCGTCCATCACCACGCGGTAGCAGTAGCCGCGGTCGGGCTTCAGGTCGGTGAGGCGCACGGTGTGCATCTGGCGCGGGTCGACCAGGCGATCCAGCTCCTCGAGCTCGGCCTCGGCCACGGTGCCGAAGTCATCGGTCTCGCCCCACTCGAGCTTCGCCACCAGGCCCGGGGCCGTGGCCCACTGCACCGTGGCGCCGTCCACCGTGATGTTCGAGGTGTAGGGCCAGCGGAGGAGCGAGGGGTCGGGCGTGAAGGCCGCGTCGTCCTCCTGCACCGCGCAGCGGAACGGCAGGCCCGCATCCTCGTCGGTGTCGGCGCCGTCCGAGACGGTCACGGTGGCGCAGGAGGCGGCGAGGAGCGACAGCAGGGTGGGGGTACGCATGGAGTCCTCCGGGCGTGCCGTCCTAACCGCGACGCGTCGTCGATCGTGTGACGAGGCGGCGAAGGCGCCGCCACGGAGGCCAGGTGGACGAGGATCCCGGACCGGCACTGGCCACCCAGCCCGACGGCACGGTGCGGCTGCGGCTGCGGGTGCGTCCTCGCGCGCGGCGGACGGCGGTGGAGGGGATGCGGGGCGACGCGCTGAAGGTGCACCTCCAGGCGCCCCCCGTGGACGGTGCGGCGAACGAGGCGCTCCTGCGGTGGCTCGCCAAGGAGGTGCTGGGCGTGCGACCCGCCCAGGTGCGCCTCGTGGCGGGCGCCACCTCGCGCGACAAGGTGGTGGAGGTGGACGGCCTCGACGCCGAGGACGTGGCCGCGCGGCTCCGGTGTGCCTGAGCGTCGCCCGGCGCGCTAGCAGGCTGCCGGTGGTCGCCGCAGGGTGCCTGCCGGAGGTGGTCGATGCTCTCCCTCGTCCTCGTGAGCCTGCTCGGCTGCGACGCCCCCGCCCCGCCGTGTGCCGGCACCGTGCTGGCCGGCGACGCCCTGCCGTGCACCTGTGGGTCCACGCGCGTCGACGCGGTGGACGCCCTTCCCGCCACCTGCACCTGCACCGGAGGCGCCGTGAGCTGTGAGCAGCCCCCCGCCGACGACCCCGCGTCGGCCGATCTCCCCACGCCCTTCTCCGCGGCGCAGATCCGCCAGGGCATGCCCAAGGGCCTGTCGATCCGGCTCGAGACCTCGGGCCCCTCCGGCGTGCTCTCCCGCGACGAGTGGGTGGTGACGAAGTCGGAGCCCGCGGGCGTCGACATCCGCTACACCTCCTTCTCCGCGGAGGGGAAGGCGATCGGCGGGTCGGAGCAGAAGCACGACAGCTGGGACACCCTGGAGGGTCACGCCCGCTTCCCTCGCGAGCGCGCCACCCGCGAGCGCGCCACCGTCGAGACCCGCCTCGGCAGCTTCGAGGGCTGGAAGTACGTGGTCACCGAGACCGAGGAGGGCGCCGAGGGCTCCCCCGCGGTGGTGCGCACCTCCTCCTACTGGTTCGCCGACGCCCTGCCGGGCGCGCCCGTGCGCATGGTGGTGGAGCAGGGCGGCACCGAGGTGGTGCGCATGGAGCAGGTGAGCCGCAAGGGCCCCTGAGCCTGGGCCGGGATCAGCGGCGCCGACGCCAGGCCAGGGCGAGCAGCCCGACGATCCAGGCGCCCACGGGACCGGACGGCGCACTGGCGCAGCCGCAGGCCCGGACGTCCACGTTCACGGTGAGCTCGGTGCGGGACTTCGGTGCGTTGGGGTACTCCACGTCGCCGTCGTCGCGCACCTGCACGGTGAAGGCGTCGGGGCCCGTGGCGTCGGCGTCGGCGGTGTAGATCAGCGTGCCGTCGGGGCCCAGGGCCACCGTGCCCTGCGTGGGCGGCGCCAGCACCTTGAGGGTGAACCCGGTGGAGTCGGGGTCCTCGACGCGGACCTGCACCTCGCCCTCGGCACCCGGCGCCACCACCAGGTCGTCGACCTCGGCCTCGGGCACGGTGTTGCACGGGGGGTAGGCCACGCGGTGGCCCGCGACGTCCTCGATCCAGTCCACCACGCTGTCGGGGCGCGAGTAGATGCCGCCGTACTCGCAGGGCGCACGCTCGGGCACGCCCATGTAGGCCCGGGAGGTGACCCCCACGAGGAAGGTGCCGAGCGGGGTGGGCAGGTAGAGCGGCCCGCCGGAGTCGCCGAAGCAGGCGTCGACGCCGTTGCCGCCGGCGCCCAGCTCCGATCCCTCCGGCACGCCGCGCAGGCAGCCGGTGACCAGTCCGTCGATCTCGCGCTCGGAGCAGTCCGGGGTCTGCACCACGGTGGTGCCCTCGTGCAGGCGGCTGGTCTGGCGGCGGCCGCGTCCGTCGGTGGCGCCGAAGCCCACCACCACCACCTCGCTCTCCTCCCGCAGGTAGCCGTCGACCACGCAGTCCTGGGCGATGGCCCGCGGCGGCACGGCGGAGTCCTCGGCGAGGATCAGCACCGCGATGTCGAGCCAGGGGTGGGCGCGCTGCTCCACCACCTCGATGAACTCCGCGCCCTCCTCGGCCAGCCAGTTCGTGCCGTCGAGCATCACGTGCGAGATCTCGCCGACGCAGTGGCCGGCCGTGAGCACCACGTCGGGGGCCACGAGCGTGCCGGTGCAGCCCACGTAGGAGCCGCGGAACACGATGCCGGCCGCGTCGGGCCAGCGACCCTTCTCCGCCACCTCGCCGCCCACCACGGGCGCCGCCGTCGGGGGCGCGAGGACGGGGCCCGGGGCGTCGATCCCGAGGTCGTGCTCACCCAGGTAGGGCAGGGGGGCAGCCAGGGCGGCGGCGAGGCTCCAGGCGACGACGAGCATGGGCGTCCTCTCGGGTTCGGCGCGGGCGCGGCGCGCTCCCTACCGTGGCAGACGGCAGAAGCGTGCCCCACCTGACGCATTCTTCGCGTCGGAACCCGTCTCGCGACACGATGGGACGCACGCCACGCGGCCGGGGAGGCGTAGGGTGGAGGGCGTGGAGGGCGCGTGATCCCCTGGCTGGGCACCGTGGTCATGGCCTGGGTGGCGCACGCGACGCCGGTCCCGGTGGCGCCGGAGGAGCCGCCGGACGCCACGGCGCGTGACGCCCACACCGTGGAGCTGGGCGCGGGCGCGCTGCCGGCCTGCGGGGGGCAGGTCGGGCTCGCGCCGTGCGTGCGCGTGGTGCAGGCCCGCGCCCACGGCGATCACCGCCTCCCCCGCGCCTTCCTCGTCGCCTGGGACCTGGTCGCCGAGCGGCGAGGGTGGCAGTCCGCGCTCGTCGACGTGGGGGAGGTGCACGCGGCCTGGCGGGGCCAGGCCTCCCTCGGTCTGGGCTGGCACGGGGAGTACGTCTGGGGCGACATGCGCGTGTACGTCGGGCCCAGCGTGGAGGTGGTGGGCGTCGAGCACAGCCGGCTGGGCACCGCAGGGGAGCCCGCGGTGGCCGACCTGGCCTGGCTGGATCCGGGTGCCGCCGACGCGGGACGAACCCCGGGCTGGCTCGACCTCGGCCTCGTCGTCGGCAACGACCTGGACTGGCCCCTGGGGCCCGTGCGGCTCGGCTTCCGCTGGCTCTACCGCCTCGGGGGTGACGTGGCGCTGCTCGGCGGGGAGGGGGACCTCGACGCCCTGTCGGGGCTCGACGTGTGGGAGCTCCACGCCACCTCGCTCGCCGTGCCCACCCGTGGGCCCGTGGCGGCCTACCTGGAGGTGGGCTGGACCAACCAGTTCACCCTGCCCCTGCGCGCGCCGGGCTTCCGCGTGGCCCCGTGGCTCCTCGTCGGGCTGGAGTTCCGGGCGGGACGAACGAGCCCGAGGAGTCCGGCGCATCGCCCGCTCTGACGGGGATCGCGGGTCGTGCTTTCCCTCGGTGCGTTCCCGTGTCAGGCTGTGCGCTCCGCAGCGTCGTGCACCCCGGGGGAGTCACCATGCCCGCTCGTCTCCTGCTCATCTCCACGGCCACGTTGGGGCTGCTGCTCGGCAGCGTCCTCGCGCTGGTGTTCACCTTCGCCCTGCTCGCCGGCGCCTCCACGCTGCAGCTGCTGGGACTGTCGGGCATCGGCGTGGCCTTCATGTTCGCCAACTGGCTGTTCGGGCCGCTCCTCTTCGACCTGGTCCAGGGCTGGTTCTACGAGGTGGAGCAGCTGGAGTTCGACCAGTTCGAGCGCCGCTTCCCCGTGGTGGGCCGCTTCATGCGGCAGGTGTGCGAGCGCGAGGGCATGCCCGTCCCCCAGATCCGCATCCTGCGCGACGACAACCCCACGGCCTTCACCTACGGCTCGCTGCCCTGGAACGCCCGCGTGGCCTTCTCGGCGGGGCTCTTCCGCTTCCTCGACGACGACGAGGTCTGCGCGGTGGCCGCCCACGAGCTGGGCCACGTGCGCCACTACGACTTCCTCGTGATGACCCTCGCCCAGGTGCTGCTGATGCTCCTGTACGAGGTCTACTTCTGGGCCCGCTACGCCGACGACGGCGAGGAGCGCGACGCGCGCCTCTGGGTGGTGGCCCTGGCCGCCTACGTGGCGTGGTGGATCGGGTACTACCTGGTGCAGTGGCTCTCCCGCACCCGCGAGTACATGGCGGATGCCTTCGCCGCCGAGCAGCTGGGCGACCAGCGTCCGCTGCAGCGCAGCCTCGTGAAGATCGCCTACGGGCTGGCCGAGCTGCAGGTGAAGGCGGAGCGCTCGGGCACCAAGCGCAACGACCGCCTGCTCCAGTCCACGCGCGCCCTGGGCATCGCCGACCCCAAGTCGGCCGGCACCGTGGGCAACGCCATCCGCACGGTCGAGACCATGGGCAGCCTCGCGGTGGAGACCGAGGTGGCGCACGACCACGACGGCACCGACTTCCGTCCCGAGCTCATCGAGCCCGTCTTCCTCTTCGACCTCTACAACCCCTGGGCCACCGTGGTGGAGCTCGACTCCACCCACCCGCTCACCGGCAAGCGCCTGCGCGCGCTCGACGACCTGGCCGAGGGCCTGCACCGCCCGCGGCTCTTCCGCTTCGACGCCATCGACGCGGCCGGCAAGCAGCTCGACCAGGGCGCGCTGTACGGCGACTTCGCCTTCGAGGTGGTCCTCTGGTTCCTGCCCTGGATCCTGCCGGTGATGTGCATCCCGCTGTACGTGATGCTCCCCGGCGCGGCCCTCGGCATCGGCGTGGCGGCCTTCGGCTTCGGCGCCTTCGCGCGCGCCGCCTACTCCTACGCCTTCCTCGCGGACTTCGAGGCCACCACGGTCTACGAGCTGATGTGCGATCCCTACGCCTCGCCCCTGCGTGGGCGTCCCGTGGAGCTCGAGGGCACCATCATGGGCAAGGCCGACGCCGGCAGCCGCTTCAGCGAGGACGCCGTCCTCAAGGACCGTTCGGGCGCGCTCATCACGATGGACTACCAGTCGCCCATCCCCGTGTTCGGCAACCTCTGGTTCGGCTGGAGCACCGTGCGCGACGCCGTCGGGCGCCCCGCCAAGGCCAAGGGCTGGTTCCGCCGCGGCATGAGCCAGTACGTCGACCTGTACGACGTCTCGCTGAACGGCTCGACCTACGGCAGCTTCAACCGCATGTGGGCCCTGCTCACCCCGGTGGGCGCGATGCTCCTCGGCGCGGTGCTGGTGGTGGCCGGCCTGATGGTCGACCCGCAGTTCGACCTGGGTGGCGACGACGCCCCCGTCGACGACGTGCCCCGCACCTCGGACGGCGTCGAGGTCTGGTGACCCCCTCCGGCGCCTGCCCGACCCCGCAGGGTCGGGCGAAGGCCGCCAGGACGTCGACGCCCCCCGTCCGCCGGCTCGTCCGGCAGCCGGGGGGCGCGTCGCGTCAGGGGGCGACGATCAGGGCGTGAACTGGTCGGTGACGTTCGCGCCGTCCACGAGCACGTAGCCGCGGGGCCCCTGCGGCGTGCCCGTGCCGCCGGCCACATTCGCGGTGCCGGTCTGCGACGAGGTGCCCAGCGGGGTGTCGAGCGAGAGCTCGCCGCCCTGCGCGCCGATGTCGGCCGTGGAGGCACCGCCCGCCAGCGTGCAGGTGGCGGTGTTCACCGCGGGCTGCCCCACGATCGCCACCACGCCGCCGTCGCCACCGGTGGGCCCGGCCGCGCCGCTGGCGCGCACCTCGCCGGTGTTCCGCGCCTCGCCCGTGGCCGAGAACAGCGCGAGCGCCGCCCCGCTCGAGGACTCGGGCTGCACCACCACCTGCACGGCCGCGGCCTGGAGCTTGCCCTGCGAGCCGCGGCCGCCGCCGCCGGCGCCCCCCAGCGTCTGCGTGGCCGCGCCGCCGTTCGACGTGATGAGGCCGCTGTTGCTGGCGCCCGCGAGGCCGAAGATGGACACGGTGCCGCCCGACCCGCCGTACTCGTCGGAGGGCCCGCCCGAGATGTCGATGGCGCCGGCGTTCGTGGCGCTCTGACCGGGGGCAGGGCCGAAGGAGGCGCCGCCGCCCTCGCCTCCGGGGCCCTGGGTGGTGGCGAGGTAGACGTTGCCGCCGTCGCCGCCGTCGTACTTGCCGGCGCCACCGCGCGCCATCACGGGCACGTCGCTGTGGACACCGCCGCCGTCGCCGATCTGGGACGAGGCGTTCACGGCGTTGTACCGGCCGCCGTTGGCGCCGTAGTAGCCGCTGCCGCCGTCGAGCTCGAAGCCGGCGTAGCCGAGGAAGCGGACCTCCGCGGCAGGGGAGTAGGGCGCAGAGAGCCCCGCGGCCACGACGCCGCCGTGTCCTCCCTGCGAGATGCCGGTCCCGCCCTGCAGGTCGAGGGACCCGCCCACGTCGATGCCGCTGGGCGACGGGGCGGCGCCGGAGAGGGTGGACTCGGAGACCTGGAGGGAGAACGTGCCGCCGTTGCCGCCCCAGGTGCCACCTGCGCGTGCGCTGCCGTTGCCACCGCGCAGCATGACGTCCGCGCCGAACACGATGGTCGACCCCGAGCCGACCGTCACGGTGCCGCCGGGGCGGCCCGTGCAGTCGAGGCAGGTGGCCGCGTCGGGCGTGCCGCCGTTCGCGCTGATGGACCCGCCCACGCGGACCATGATCCCGGAGAGCGTGGTGGCGCCGCCGTCGCCGGCGACGGGGCCGCCCGTGGAGCCGTCGAGCGTGAGCGCGGAGCTCGTGAACACCGGGCCCCCGTCGGACTGGAGGTTGATGATGCCGCCCTTCCGGCCGCTGGTGCCGAGGGAGGCACCGGCCGACACGTCGATGGGGCCGGTGTTGAACACGCCGAGCGCCGCGGAGATCGTCACCGTGGCCCCCTGCGAGGGAGGAGAGCCCTCGGCGCCCGACGCGTCGATCTGCCCCGCGTTGACGAACACGCCGAAGCGCAGCCCGCGCGGCGTGACCCGTGCCACGCTCATGCTGAGGCTCCCGGCCGCGCCCGCGGGCTCGGCGTTCGTGCCGGGCGCCCCATCGAGGAGGATGCGGGACCCGGCGAGGCCCTGGTAGCCGCCGAGGTCGAGGCCGAGCGGCAGGCGGACCGTGCCGACGGGCGCGAAGGCCAGGATCTGCGGGGCCGTGTGCTCGGTGGTGATCGTGCCCTCGTTGCGGAGGGCCTCGGGCAGCTCGAGCGCCGCCTGCCCGGTGCCGGTGAGGTCGCCCAGCTTGAGCGTGACGCCGGGCTGCACGTGGACGCCGGTGATGCGCACGCTGGCGCCGCCGCCCGTGCTGCGGTTGAGCTGCGGGTTGCCCTTGAGCTGGAAGACCTCGCCGTTCTTCGCGTCGGTGGCGGTGAGGTAGACGGGCACGGTGACGTCGGCGCCCACCTCCCAGGGCTCGGTGCCGAGCGAGAGCGTGGCCGTGGGCAGCGTGAAGCCCGGGTCGACGGTGCCCGTGGTGAAGGCCTTCACGTGGCCGAAGCGGGAGCCGGGCTGGCCGGACAGGAAGATCGCGCCACCCTCGCCACCCTCGCCGTGGGGAGCGCCTTCGCCGCCGCTGTCGTCGGCGTCGCCGCCGTTCAGCAGGATGCGGGCCGTGCCCGGGGTGCCGCCGGGGGGATCGGCCGGGAGGGTGCTCTCCACCTCGGCGTCGACGCCGGGCGTGCCGTTGCAGATGATCTGCCGGCTGTCGATCTCGCCGTCCTGGAGCGTGCCGTCGCTCGCGACGCCGCCGTCGCCCGCGCCGTCGTCCACGCCCAGCACGATCTCGGTGCCGCCGAAGGCGCAGGTGGGATCACCCTCCTCGAGGGTGCGCGTCTCGACCAGCGGTTGGAAGACCTGCGGATCCTGCGTGCCGTCGGCATCGGTGTCGGTGCCGTCCTTGTCGGTGCCGTCGCCGTCGCCGGCGGCGCACCCGGCCGCCAGGGCGAGGAAGAGGACCGGACCGTGCCGGAGCGAGCGGGCGTGGGGGAAGCTGGGGAGCATGGGGTCCTCGGGGCAGCGTGGTCGGGCCTGGAGTCGGTGTCCCGGCGTCGAGGAGATGTCAAGGGGTGTCGCCATCCCCGGGCGCAGAGCCTGCTGACAGGAGGTGGCGGGAGGCGCGGTGCGAGCGGGAGCGGGCCACGCTACCGGCCGGGGTCGGCAGGAGCGCTCGTGGCGGACCCCTCCCACATCGTCGTGCGTCAGGCGCGCACCCACAACCTGCAGGGGGTCGACGTCGACGTCCCCCGGAACAAGCTGGTGGTGTTCACGGGGGTCAGCGGGTCGGGCAAGTCCTCCCTGGTCTTCGACACCCTCCACCTCGAGGGCCAGCGGCGCTTCACCGAGTCCCTGTCGGCCTACGCCCGGCAGTTCCTGGGCCAGCTCGAGCGTCCCGACGTGGACGCCGTGGAGGGCATCAGCCCCACCCTGTCGATCGACCAGAAGACCACCAACCGCAACCCGCGGTCCACCGTGGGCACGATCACCGAGATCTACGACCACCTGCGCCTGCTCATGGCGCGGCTCGGCACGCCCCACTGCCCGCTGTGCGACACGCCCATCCGGGGGCTCGGGGTCGACCACGTCGTCGACCGGGTGCTGGAGGAGGGGGAGGGGCGCAAGGTGCAGGTGCTCGCGCCGGTCGTGCAGGCCCGCAAGGGGGAGTACCGCAAGGAGCTGGAGGGCCTGGCGCGGGACGGCTGGGTGCGCGCGCGGGTCGACGGCGTGGAGGTGCGGCTCGACGACCCGCCCACCCTCGACCGCTACGTCAAGCACACCATCGAGGTGGTGGTGGACCGGCTCGTGCCCCGGCAGAGCGACCGCACCCGCCTGGTGGAGGCCGTGGAGACCGCGCTGCGCCTGGGCCAGGACACGCTCACCCTCGTGGTGGACGGGCTGGGGGAGCGCACCTACACCACGAGCCGCGCCTGCCCCGACCACCCCGATCAGGCCGTCCCCGAGCTGGAGCCCCGGCTCTTCAGCTTCAACAGCCCGCAGGGGGCGTGCCCCACCTGTGACGGCCTCGGCGTGCTCCAGGGCTTCGAGCCCGAGCTCTACCTCGACGCCGGCAGGCCGCTCGCCGAGGCCTTCCGGGTCTTCAACGCCGACGGGAAGGTGCCCTTCGGCGCGCTCACGCGCGACCACCTCGTCGCCATCGGACGCGAGCTCGGCGCGCCTGTCGACGCGCCCGTGCGCACCTGGCCTGCGCCCCTGCTGCAGCGCCTGCTGCACGGCGACCCCGAGATCACCTGGACCCACCTGAGCAGCTCCGGGCGTCCGCGCACGCGCGCCTGGCGGGGCCTCCAGGGCACCCTCGACCACCTCTGGCACTACACGAAGTTCCCGGGGTTCGAGGCCTGGCGGAGCGAGTCCCCGTGCCCCGACTGCCACGGGGCGCGGCTGCACCCGATCGCGCGGGCCGTGCGCTTCCGCGAGCGCTCCATCGACCAGCTCTCGGGACTCACCGTCGACGCGGCGCACGCCTTCTTCCAGGCGGTGGAGCTCGCGGGGGACGAGCGGGAGATCGGCGGCCTGCTGATCCAGGAGCTCCGTGCGCGCCTCGTCTTCCTGGTGGAGGTGGGGCTCGGCTACCTGTCGCTGGCGCGCTCGGCCGCCACGCTGTCGGGGGGCGAGAGCCAGCGCATCCGCCTGGCCAGCCAGGTGGGCTCGGGCCTGCAGGGCGTGACCTACGTGCTCGACGAGCCCAGCATCGGCCTGCACCCCCGCGACAACGCCCGCCTGCTCCGCGCCATCGAGCGCCTCCGGGACCGCGGGAACACCGTGCTCGTGGTGGAGCACGACGAGGAGACCATCCGCGCCGCCGACTGGGTGATCGACATCGGCCCCGGCGCGGGGCGTCTGGGCGGCCACCTCGTGGCGCAGGGTCCCCCTGGTCGCTTCCTGCGGTCGAAGAGCCTCACCGCCCGCTACCTGCGCCGGGAGCTGGCCGTGGCGATGCCGACGCAGCGCCGCACCGGCACCGGCGAGGCGCTGGTGGTGCGCGGCGCGCGGGCCCACAACCTCAAGGGCCTCGACGTGCGCCTGCCGCTGGGCACGCTCACCGCGATCACGGGGGTCAGCGGGTCGGGCAAGTCCACGTTCACCTTCCAGGTGCTCGAGCGCAGCCTCACGCGGGCGCTGGCGGGGGAGGGGCCCGTGGGCTGCGAGGCCGTGGAGGGCCTCGAGCACGTCGACAAGCTCGTCCGCATCAGCCAGACCCCGATCGGCCGCACGCCGCGCTCCAACCCGGCCACCTACGTGGGGGCGATGGACCTCGTCCGGGAGCTCTTCGCCGCCACCGAGGAGTCCCGCGCCCGGGGCTACACGAAGAGCCGCTTCAGCTTCAACGTGAAGGGCGGGCGCTGCGAGGACTGCGAGGGCGCGGGCGTCAAGACCATCGAGATGCAGTTCCTGCCCGACGTGCAGGTGCCCTGCGAGACCTGCGGCGGCCGGCGCTACAACCGCGAGACCCTCGACGTGGTCTACAAGGGACGCACCATCCACGAGGTGCTCGAGCTGCCGGTGGGCGAGGCGCTGGAGGTCTTCGGTGCCGTGCCCCGGCTCGCGCGCATCCTGCAGACCCTGGTGGACGTGGGCCTGGACTACGTGGCGCTCGGCCAGCCCTCCACCACCCTGTCGGGCGGCGAGGCGCAGCGGGTGAAGCTGGCGAGCGAGCTGCACCGGCCCGGCACCGGCCGCACGCTCTACCTGCTCGACGAGCCCACCACCGGCCTGCACGTCCACGACGTCGACAAGCTCCTCCTCGCCCTCGACGCCCTCGTGGACCAGGGCAACACGGTGGTGGTGGTGGAGCACCACACCGACGTCATCAAGCGGGCCGACCACGTGGTGGATCTGGGGCCCGAGGGCGGCGACGGCGGCGGACGCCTCGTGGGCGAGGGCACGCCCGAGGCCATCGCCCGGCTGCCCACCCCCACCGGGCGGGCCCTGGCGGCGCTGCCCGAGCTGGGGGGCGCCGTGGCCCCGCTCGCCGCGGAGCCCGACACCCTCCCCGAGGTGCGCACGTCGATGCCCACCGCCATCTCGGTGTGGGGCGCGCGCAAGCACAACCTGCAGCACGTCGACGTGTCGGTGCCCCACGGCTCGCTCACGGTGATCACCGGGCCCAGCGGGTCGGGGAAGACCTCGTTGGCCTTCGACACCCTCTTCGCCGAGGGCCAGCGCCGCTACGTGGAGTCCCTGTCCACCTATGCCCGTCGCTTCCTGGGACGGCTGGAGCGGGCGCCCCTGGACCGCATCGAGGGCCTGCAGCCGGCCATCGCCATCGACCAGGGGAGCGCCACGCACAACCCGCGCTCCACCGTGGCCACGGTCACCGAGATCCACGACGTGCTGCGCCTGCTGTACGCGCGGGTGGGCACGCCCCACTGTCCCCACTGCCGGCGCACCCTGGCGGCCACCTCGCCCAGTGGCGTGGCCCGTGCCCTGGCCGAGGCGGGCCTCGCCGCCGGCTGGCTCACCACCGTGCTCGCGCCCGACGACGACCCGGAGGAGCGTCGCGACCTGCTGGTGCGCGACGGGTGGCAGCGCCTGCTGGTGGACGGGCAGCGCGAGGTGCGCCTCGAGGAGCACGAGGCCATCACGGAGCTCGGGCTGGGTGCGCGCCTGGTGCTCGACCGCGTGTCGTCCCGCAGCGCCCGCGCCCGCGTCGCGGAGGCCGTGTCCTCCGGCTACCACCTCGGGCACGGCCGGGTGGACTTCCACCCCCGCGACGGCGGCGAGCCGCTCCGGTTCACCGAGGGGCTGGTCTGCCCCGAGCACGGCAGCATCCTCCCCGAGCTCACGCCGCGGCACTTCAGCTTCAACAGCCGCCTGGGCATGTGCCCCGGCTGCGAGGGCCTCGGCGTGCGCCTGTCGGCCCAGGGCGCCGAGGTGGCCTGTCCCGCCTGCCGTGGGGGGCGCCTGCGTCCGGAGGTCCTCGCCGTGACCCTCGGGGGCCTCGGACTGCACGAGCTGTCCCGGCTCACCGTGGCGGCGGCCCGCGAGGCCGTGGAGGCGTGGCCGCTGGACGGCGAGCGGGCGGTGATCGCCGAGCGTGCGCGGGGCGAGCTGGTGCGGCGCCTGGGCTTCCTCGTCGACGTGGGCCTGGGCTACCTGACGCTCGACCGGCGGGCCGACACGCTCTCGGGTGGCGAGGCCCAGCGCATCCGCCTGGCCTCGCAGGTGGGCAGCCAGCTCACCGGCGTCACCTACGTGCTGGACGAGCCCACCATCGGCCTGCACCCGCGCGACACCGGGCGCCTGCTCGACACGCTCACGGGCCTGCGCGACCTGGGCAACACCGTGGTCGTCGTGGAGCACGATCCCGACACCATCGCGCGGGCCGACCACGTCCTCGACATGGGGCCCGCGGCCGGGCGCCTCGGCGGGCAGGTGGTGGCCACCGGCACGCCCGCGGAGCTGGCGGCCAACCCCGCGAGCCTCACGGGACGCTGGCTGTCGGGCGCCGAGCGCATCCCCGCGCGTGCGCGCCGACGGAAGGGGGAGGGGCGCCTGGTGCTGCGCGCGCCCCGCACCCACAACCTCCGCCTCGAGGCGCTGGACCTGCCCCTCGGCGCGTGGACGGCGGTCACCGGCGTGAGCGGGTCCGGGAAGTCCTCGCTGGTGATGGACACCCTCGCGCCCGCCCTCCGGCGCCACCTGGGCCTGGAGGCGGCGGGGGGCGACTGCGAGGGCCTGGCGGTGGGTCGGGCCGTCGACGGCGTGGTGGTGGTGGACCAGCAGCCCATCGGCCGCACGCCGCGCTCCTCGCCGGCCACCTACGTGGGCGTGATGGACAAGCTGCGCGCGCTGTACGCGAGCACGCTGGGGGCGCAGGAGCGGGGCTGGACCCCCGGACGCTTCAGCTTCAACACCCCCGGGGGCCGGTGCGAGGCCTGCGAGGGCCGCGGCGCCATCCTCATCGAGATGCACTTCCTGCCCGACGTGTGGGTCACCTGCGACGCCTGCAAGGGCCGGCGCTTCCACCGCGACACCCTCGAGGTGCGCTGGCAGGGCGCGAGCATCGCCGACGTGCTGGCGATGCGCGCCGACGAGGCCCTCGACCTCTTCAAGGCGCAGCGAGGCATCGCCCGGGCCCTGAAGGCGCTGGTGGACGTGGGCCTCGGCTACGTGGAGCTGGGCCAGCCCTCCACCACGCTGTCGGGCGGCGAGGCCCAGCGGGTGAAGCTGGCGGCGGAGCTCATGGCGCGCCCGGGCCACCGCATCTACCTGCTCGACGAGCCCACCACGGGGCTGCACCTCGCCGACGTCTCGCGGCTGGTGAAGGTGCTCCACACCCTGGTCGACAAGGGCCACACCGTCGTCACCATCGAGCACCACCTCGACGTGATCCTCCAGGCCGACCACGTGGTGGAGCTGGGGCCGGAGGGCGGCGCGGCCGGCGGGCGCATCGTGGCGGAGGGCACCCCGGAGGTCGTGGCGGCGTCGGGCACGCCCACCGGCGAGGCGCTGTCGGCCTGGCAGGGGCGCCTGTCGGCCTGACGGGGCAGATTGGCGACCCCCTGACGCCGTGCGCGCCTCCCCGGCGGTATCCTGCGCGGCCCGCTGGAGGTCCCATGGGCCGGTCCCTCGCCCGCCTGCTGCTCCCCCTCGTCCTCGTCGCCTGTGGCACCGAGTCCGTCGACACCGACGGCGACACCGACGGGGGGTCCACGGAGAACCGCGCCCCCTCCAAGCCGGTGGTGCGCATCGAGCCTCCGAACCCCATCCAGGGGCAGGAGATCGCGGTCTTCTGGGACGACGTCACCGATCCCGACGGCGACCAGCTCGCCTTCGACGTCACGTGGTCGGTCGATCCCCCCGTGGCCGACCTCGACCCCAAGAAGCGCAAGATCCCGGCCGCCCAGGTCAAGCGGGGCCAGACCTGGAACGTGCGCGTGGCCGTCACCGACGGCAAGCGCGGCGCGCGAGGCGACGCCACCGTGATCATCGCGAACCTCGCGCCCGAGATCACCCCGGTCACCATCACGCCGCAGGTCCCGCTCACGAACGACATCGTGGGCGTCACCACCTCGGTGAGCGACTACGAGAACGACCGCCTCAGCCGCACCTTCACCTGGAAGGTGAACGGCGAGGTGGTGCAGGAGGGCGGCGGCGCGGCCGACACCCTCGACGGCCTGGAGCACTTCGACAAGGGCGACACCATCACGGTCACCCTGAAGGTGGACGACGGCTTCGGCGGCGTCACCGAGCGCACCAGCGATCCCGTCACCGTGGGCAACTCCGCGCCCACGGCGGTGGAGGTCCGCGTGTCGCCCCGCGTGGTCACGTCGGCCAACGACCTCACGTGCACGGTGCTCGGCACCTCCACCGACCCCGACGGCGATGCGGTCAGCTTCAAGTACGCCTGGGTCGAGAAGGGCGCGCCCACGGCCTCGCCCGCGTCCACGAGCGAGACGCTCGGCTCGGCCTCCACGGCCGACGGCGACGTGTGGGCCTGCGTGGTCACGCCCTTCGACGGCACCGACGGCGGCCCGCCCAGCTGGGACGCCGCCCGCGTGGGCGCCACGCCGCCGCAGCTCAGCGACCTGTCCCTGGGCACCTTCTACAGCTGCGCCCGTCGCACCGACGGCTACACCGCCTGCTGGGGCGGCAACGGAGGCCGCCGGGCCGAGGCCCCCGCGGGTCCCTTCCGCGAGATCGCCACGGGCAACGACTTCGGCTGCGGCATCGACCAGGACGACGGCTCGCTCAGCTGCTGGGGTGGCCAGGCGCTCATCACCCCGCCGCGCGTGCAGCCGCCGGCCGGTGCCTACACCCAGGTCGACGCGGGCAGCACCCACGCCTGCGCACTCGCGGAGGACGGCTCCCTGGCCTGCTGGGGCAGCAACGGCTCCGGTGAGGCCACCCCGCCCGAGGGCACGGACTGGGCCAGCGTCGAGGTGGGCGCCAGCTTCTCCTGCGCCCGCTCGCTGATCGACCAGAAGCTCACCTGCTGGGGCGCCGACGCGCTGGGCCAGCTCGTCGTCCCCGACGCCGCCTTCGTGGACGTCTCGGCCTACGGCGAGCACGCCTGCGGCATCAAGGACGACTACACGCTCGCCTGCTGGGGCAACAACCCCGACGGCCGCGCCACCCCGCCCTCCGGCACCTTCAAGAGCATCGCGGCGGGTGGCGACTTCACCTGCGGTGTCGCCTCGGGCGGCCAGCTCTCCTGCTGGGGCGCCAACACCCTCGGCCAGACCGACGCGCCCCCAGGCAGCTTCCTCGCCGTGTGGGCCGGCTTCGACCACGCCTGCGCGGTCGACACGAGCGGCGGCAGCGTCTGCTGGGGCAACCCCTCCAACGACCTGCTCGAGCTCCCCGTGGGCGTCTACACCGACGTGGCGGTGGAGGTCCGTGACTTCGTGGACGCGCTGGGCACGGTCATCACCGAGCCCTTCACCTGCGCCCTCGATGCGGGCGGGGTGCCGCTCTGCTTCGGCCTCGGCTCGCGCTACGGCGCCGCGCCGCCCACCTTCGGCGCCTTCGCCCAGTTCGACATCACCTCCGATCACGGCTGTGGCGTGCGCACCGACGGCACGTTGGCCTGCTGGGGCAACGACCGGGTGGGCCAGGCCACGCCACCCGCCGGCACCTTCTCGAAGGTGGACGTGGGCGGCACGCACTCCTGCGGCATCCAGGCCGATGGCCAGGTCACGTGCTGGGGCCAGGTGCTCGGCGGCGCGGGCCTGCAGCCCCCCGCGGGCTCGCCGCGCAAGGATCTCGCCGTGGGCTACGACCACAGCTGCGTCATCGAGCCCGATGGCTCGGCCACCTGCTGGGGCCCGCCGGGGCTCCAGATCAGCGGCGTGCTCAACGACCCGCCGGGTCCGTTCTCGCAGATCGCCTCGGGCGACAACCACAACTGCGCCGTCCGCAACCCCGAGCGCACCGTGCAGTGCTGGGGCCTCGTGCTCGTGGGGGCGCCCCAGATGGCCACCTTCACGCAGGTGGCCATCGGCTCCACGGCCTCGTGCGGCGTGAAGGAGGACGGCGGCGTGGCCTGCTGGGGCCTCGGCATCGGCGCGGTGGGCCTGGGGCGTGCGCCCGAGGGCGTCACCTTCGAGAACGTGTCGGTCACCGACCAGCACGCCTGCGGCCTCGACACCGACGGCCACCTGCACTGCTGGGGCGGCGTGTGGCGTCGTCCGCTCGACGGCGACTTCCCGCCCGAGCCCCCGCCGGATCCCGTCCCCGCCCCCTGACGGGGAGGGGCGCGGTGCGCAGCTAGCGCTCCACGCGCAGCTTGCCGGTCTCGTCGATGGCCAGCGGCACGTCGCCGAAGGGCGTGCCCACGGTGACGGTGGCGTCGAGGCCCACCTGCACCTGGCCGCCGGTGGTGATCGCCTGCGCGATCGACGTGCCCACCTGCAGCAGGTTCACGGTGATGGGCAGGGTGACCGTCTGCACCTTGCCGGCCGGCACCTCGGCCAGCTTCGCCACCTTGCCCTCCACCAGCGCCTTGCCCGACAGGCTGAAGGCGTAGTCGAAGCCGGTGAACTTCAGCATCGAGGCCTGGTCGTGGGTGAGCCCCAGGTCGATGGCGAGGGTGGCGGACTGGCGGAGGAGGTCGACGCCGTCGAGGCGCACGGCCTGGAAGCTGAGCTGGGGCGCGCGCAGCACCGGCAGGGTGCCCTCGTGGCGCAGGGGCACCGACACCTCGCCGAGGGGCGTGGAGAAGCCGAGCTTCGTGGACAGGGCGTAGGGCGCGCCGTCGGCGCCGGTGAGGGCCTGGATCGCGCCGGGGAGCGCGGCGTAGGTGACCGACAGGGGGATGGCGATCGACGAGCTGCCGCGCGCCGCGATGGCGAGACGGTCGGTGCCCTTGCCGTCGAGGAAGGGCTCGCCGTCGAGGGCGAGGGCCCACCCGAGACTCGCCAGCTCGAGGCCGATGGGGTTCGGGTTGTCGATCCCGAGCACGAAGTCCACGGCGACGTGCTCGAAGTCGATGCCGGTGACCTCCATGCGCTCGAAGCGCACCTTGGGCAGCAGCTCCTCCAGGCTGGGGAGGTTGCCGAGGTTGATGCCCTTGCAGCCTGACAGGGCGAGGAGGGGGACGAGGACGAGCGTGCGGGTCATGCGACCTCCGGGGGGCGCCGCTAACCCGACCGCCGGCGTCGTCCGTCCCCAGGGCGTGCGCTCCGGTACCCAACTGGAACCCGCATGGCCTCAACTCGCATGCTACCGTGCCGAAGCTCTCGTCATCTGGTTCGGAGGTCCCATGCGCGGCCTGCTCCTCGGCCTGCCCCTGCTCGGTCTCGCTGCCTGTTCGGAGGCCCTCACGGAGGGCCAGTACCCGGGCGGGTGCGACAACGGCGTCGACGACGACGGCGACCAGCTGTTCGACTGCGGTGATCCCGACTGCTTCGGCGCCCCCGTGTGCGGCGACGGCGGCGGCGACAGCGGCAACGACAGCAAGGACAGCGGCGGCAAGGACAGCGGCGGCGGCGACACGGGCGTCGGCGACACCTCGGTGTCGGTGGGCGACGGCGTCTACGCCAACCTGAAGTCCTTCTCGATGGTCTACGAGGTGGACTGGGACGGCGACAACCTCGCGAACACCGTCTGCCAGACCTACTACAACGTCCCCAGCTGCGCCTGCACCGCCAAGTACTACGGCGAGGGCACGCTCATCGAGTCCGAGGGCACCCGGAACACCTACGAGGGCACCTGGGAGCTCGTGTGGACCGACTGCTGGGAGGTCAAGTCGGGCCTGGCCTTCAACGACGGCGCCATCTGGCGTCCCGAGGTGAAGCCGCCGGTCTCGTACCACACCTTCCGCTGGGCCAGCACGCTCACCAAGTTCACGAACTGGGTGGCGCACGCCGAGGAGGCGAACAGCGGGGTGGGGCCGCCCACGAACGGCAACACCACCTTCATCGAGGACCAGCGCTTCTTCGTGCGCGCCGGCGCGGGGCAGACGATCGCCTTCGACGCCGAGTCCTTCACCGGGGCCTTCACGGAGGAGGAGATCAAGCCGGTCGACCTGATCTTCTTCAAGAGCGTCAGCCGGTTCAAGTGGGCCTTCAGCGAGACCTCCACGCCGCCGGACCTGCGCTCCACGATCACGATCCCCACGGCCCCCTGACGGTCGTGGGGTGGCCGCCTCCCGCCGTCCGCGCATAAGCGCGCTGACGGTGCGGAGGTCGGATGAAGCTCGCGACGCGGAAGGACGGGACCCGGGACGGTGCGCTCATCGTCGTGCGGCGGGACGGCGCGGCCTACGTGGACGCCGCCGACGTGGCGCCCACCCTGCAGGCGGCGCTGGATCGCTGGGACGAGGTGGAGCCGCGCCTGCGTGAGCGGGCCGCCGCCCTGCAGGACGGTCGTCTGCCCGGCACGCCGCTGCGAACCCAGGACCTGCGCTCGCCGCTGCCTCGCGCCTACGAGTGGATCGACGGCTCGGCCTTCATCAACCACGTCATCCTGGTGCGGCGCGCCCGGGGCGCGGAGCCGCCGGCCACGCTGCGCACCGATCCGCTGGTGTACCAGGGCGGCAGCGGCATGCTCCTCGACCCCACCGAGGACATCCCCATGGTCGATCCCCACTGGGGCCTCGACTACGAGGCCGAGCTGGTGGCCATCCTGGGCGACACGCCGCGCGGCGTCACGCCGGAGCAGGCCGGCGCCCACGTCAAGCTGCTCACCCTGGTGAACGACGTCACCCTGCGCCAGCTCATCCCGGCGGAGCTCGCGAAGAGCTTCGGCTTCTTCACCAGCAAGCCCGCCAGCGCCTTCGGCCCCTTCGCCGTCACCCCCGACGAGCTCGGTCCCGCCTGGAAGGACGGCCGCGTGCACCTGCCCATCCGGGTCACGCTGAACGACACCGTGGTGTGCACGGCGAACGCCGGTCCCGAGATGCACTTCAGCTTCCACGACCTGCTCGCCCACATCGCGAAGACGCGCGCCTTCACCGCCGGCACCCTGCTGGGCAGCGGCACCGTGTCCAACGAGGACTGGTCCACCGGCTACGCCTGCCTCGCCGAGCAGCGCATGAAGGAGATCATCAGCGAGGGCGCCCCCCGCACGCCCTACCTGAAGGTGGGCGACCACGTGCGCATCGAGGTGCTCGGGCCCGACGGCGTCAGCGTCTTCGGGGCCATCGACCAGCGCGTGGCGGCGGCGTGAGGCTCACCCTCTACGGCTACTGGCGCAGCTCCGCGTCGTGGCGGGTGCGCATCGGTCTGCACCTCAAGGGCCTCGACTTCGCCTACGCGCCCGTGCACCTGGTGGCCGACGGCGGGCAGCACCGGGGCGAGGCGCACCGGGCGCGCAACCCGATGGCCCAGGTGCCGGTGCTCGCGGTGGAGGAGGGGGGCCACGTCCGCTACCTGTCCCAGTCCCTGGCCATCCTCGGGTGGCTCGACGACCAGCTGCCTTCGCCGCGCCTCTGGCCCGTCGATCCCTGGCAGCGCGCCACGGTCACCCAGCTCGCCGAGGTGGTGAACGCCGGCATCCAGCCCCTGCAGAACCTGGGCGTGCTGCGCCGGGTGCAGGAGCTCGGCGGCGACCGCGCCGGCTGGGCCCGCGACGTCATCGGCGACGGTCTCGACGCCCTCGAGGCGATGGCGGCGGCGACCGCCGGGCGCTTCGTGGTAGGGGACCAGGTGACGGCGGCCGACCTCTGCCTCGTCCCCCAGCTCTACAACGCCCGCCGCTTCGGTCTCGATCTGGCGGGCTTCCCCACGCTCACCCGCGTCGAGGCCGCCTGCGCCGAGCTGCCCGCCTTCCAGGCGGCGCACCCCGACCGCCAGCCCGACGCCGTGCCCCCGGAGTCCCCGTGAGCCCCACCGAACCCCTCGGCATCACCGGCTTCGACTCGCTCCACTTCTACGTCCACGATCTGGAGCGCTTCCGCCGCCTGCTGGTCGACGAGCTCGATCTGGCCGAGGTGGGCGAGTCCGACCCCGATCTCGTCGCCCGGGGCCACCAGCGCTCCGTGGTCTTCGAGGCCGGCAAGGTGCGCCTCATGGTCTCGGAGCCCGTGGGGGAGGGCGGCCGCGCCTGGCGCTTCCTGCGCAAGCACCCCGAGGGCGTGGGCACCATCGCCTTCGAGGTGGAGGACATCGAGCGCTGCTGGCGCCTGCTGGTGGCCCGTGGCGGCACGCCCATCGACGACATCCAGCGCTTCACCGACGAGGGCGGCAGCATCGCCAGCTTCTCGATCACCACGGCCTTCGGCGACACCACGATGCGCTTCTTCGAGCGCAAGGGCTACGCCGGCCTCTACCCGGGCGTGCTGCGCCACCCCGAGCCGCGTGGGGGGTCCAACCGCTGGGGCTTCACCGAGATCGACCACGTCACCTCGAACTTCGAGACGATGAAGCCCGCCCTGCTCTGGATGGAGCACGTGCTCGGCTTCCGCCAGTACTGGGACGTGGAGTTCCACACCGCCGACGTCAGCATCGACCAGACCACGGGCTCGGGCCTGCGCTCCGTGGTGATGTGGGACCCGCACTCCGGCGTGAAGTTCGCGAACAACGAGCCCTGGCGTCCCTTCTTCAAGAAGTCCCAGATCAACGTCTTCGCCGAGCAGCACCGGGGCGACGGCGTGCAGCACGCGGCCCTGGTCACGGGCGACATCCTGGCGTGCGTGCGGGGCCTGCGCGGCCGCGGCGCCCGCTTCATGCCCACGCCGGGCGCCTACTACGACATGCTGCCCGAGCGGCTGCGCACCATCGGCGTCGACACCATCGACGAGGAGATCGACACGCTGCGCGAGCTCGAGGTGCTCGTCGACGGCGCCCAGCACCACGCCTACATGCTGCAGATCTTCCTGCAGGAGAACGCGGTGCAGTTCTCGGATCCCGAGGCCGGGCCCTTCTTCTTCGAGCTCATCCAGCGCAAGGGCGACCGGGGCTTCGGGGCGGGCAACTTCCGCGCCCTCTTCGAGAGCATCGAGCGCCAGCAGACCTCCGACCGCCGCCTGTAGGACGCCCCGATGCTCGACCGCCTCGTCCGCGGGGACGTCCCGCCCAAGCACCACGTCGCCTTCCGCGACGCGGCGGGCAGCCTGCGCTGGGAGGAGTGCCTCACCCGCAAGGGCTTCGACGGGCCGTACACCATCCTCTACCACCAGCACCGTCCCCACGAGGCGCGGGTGGAGGAGGCCACGCACGGCTGGGCGGCCCCCGTGGCGGCCGATGCCGACCGTCCGCTGGCGCGCCGGCACTACCTGGGCGGGCAGGTGCCCGAGGGCGGCCCCGCGGTCGACGCGCGCACCCCGCTGCTCTTCAACCGCGACCTGATCCTCACGGTGGCTCGCCCCACCGAGCCCGATCCGGTGTGGGTGATCGACGGCGAGGCCGACGAGCTGATCTTCGTGAAGGAGGGCACGGGCACGCTGCGCACCCCGCTGGGCGACCTGCGCTACGGCCCGCTCGACTACGTGTGCGTCCCCAAGGGCGTGGCCCACCGCATCCTGCCCGACGCGGGCGTGCCGCAGCTCTTCCAGACCACCCTGGGCCACGACCTCGGGCTGCTCTCGAAGTGGCGCAACGAGCTGGGCCAGCTCCGCATGGACGCGCCCTACTGCCACCGCGACTTCCGCACGCCCGACTTCCGGGGTCCCGTCGAAGACGACGTGCGCCAGGCGGTGGTGCGCCGCGACGGTCGCTGGCACGGCCTGCGCCTCCCCCGCGCCCTCTGCGACGTGGTGGGCTGGGACGGCACCGTCTACCCGTGGGTCTTCCCGATCCTCGCCTTCCAGCCGCGGGCGGGCCTCGTGCACCTGCCGCCCGACTGGCACGGCACCTTCTCGGTGCGCGGCGCGCTCATCTGCTCCTTCGTGCCCCGGGTGGTGGACTTCCACCCCGAGGCCATCCCCTGCCCCTACCCGCACAGCTCCGTGGACTGCGACGAGTTCCTCTTCTACGTGCAGGGCAACTTCACGAGCCGGCGCGGCGTGGGCCCGGGCAGCATCAGCCACCACCCCTACGGGCTGCCCCACGGCCCCCACCCGGGGGCCTACGAGGCCAGCGTCGGGGCGCAGCGCACCGACGAGCTCGCGGTGATGATCGACAGCTTCGCCCCCATGCGGGCCACCGCCGCGGCCCTGGCCCTCGAGGATCCGGGCTACCACGACAGCTTCGTGGCCTAGCGCCGCGTCCGGAGGGAGCGCGATGCGCGCGGCCGCGGTGCAGTTCAAGGCCACGAAGGGGGACCTGGCGGGCAGCCTGGAGCGCCTGGCGGCCCTCACCGACGAGGCCGCCGCCGACGCCGACCTGGTGGTGCTCCCCGAGATGGCGGCCACCGGGTACGTCTTCGAGCGCCGCGACGAGGTGGAGGCGGTGGCCGAGGCGGCGCGCGGGCCCACCCTGGCCGCCCTGGGCGCGGTGGCGCGGGCGCGCGAGGCGTGGATCGTCTGCGGCTTCCCCGAGCGCGACGGCGACCACCTCTACAACAGCGCCCTCGTGGTGGCGCCCGACGGCGAGCTGGCCACCGTCTACCGCAAGACCCTGCTCTTCGAGGCCGACGAGCACTGGGCGCGGCCCGGCGACGGCGCCTACACCTGCCTCGCCACGCCGGTGGGGCGGGTGGCGGTGGGCATCTGCATGGACCTGAACGACCCCCGCTTCCTGCTCTGGCTGTGGCGGGCTCGCCCCGACGTGCTCGCCTTCCCCACGAACTGGGTGGACGAGGGGGCCGACGTCTGGCCCTACTGGGCCGCGCGGGTGCGGGCCTCGGGGGCGGTGCTCGTGGCGGCGAACACCTACGGCCGCGACGGTGCCTGGGCCTTCTCGGGGGCGAGCGTGATCCTGGCGGGGCGGCGCGTGCTGGCGGCGGGTCCCCGGGAGGGCGACGCGGTGGTGCGCGCCGACTGGTGAGGCACGGGCGTCGCGGATCGGCCCTCGCCTCCGGTACGATGCCCGGTCTGCAGGAGGTGGCCGTGCGGTGGTGGGCGCTGGCGCTGCTGGCGGGCTGCGTCGTGGAGGGCTCGCCCCCCGACGACAGCGGCACGCCCGACGTCGACAGCGACGAGGCGCCCCCGGTGCCCACCGACAGCCCCGTGGTCGACACGCCGGGCGAGACCGCCGAGACGGGCACGCCCCCGCCCCCCCCTCCGCCGCCGCTGCCCTCCACGAGCTGGCTGGCCGGCACCCGCCTCCAGGTCGAGACCTGGGAGGTGGACGGCGTGCAGGCCTTCGCCCGCTTCCACGACCGCCAGCTCGGCGTGCCCTGCACCGTGGAGCTGGCCGACGACGGCGAGCTGCGCTGCCTGCCGGTGTCGGCGCAGGCGCGGGAGCGCTTCGTGGACACCGCCTGCACCGAGCGCGTCTTCGTGGTGGAGCCCGACGCCTGCGAGCAGGCGCCCTTCCTGCGGGTGGGGGCCCCCGACACCGTCACCTGCGGGGTGCGGGAGCGGGCCGCGGTCTACCCCCTCGCCAGCCTCGCCACGCCGCCGTCGGTCTACCGCCAGCTCGTGCTGTGCGAGTTCGAGGGTCCGGTGCCCGAGGGCAGCGCCGTCTACGCGCTGCAGCCCGTGCTCGAGCCGCCCCTCGATCCGACGGGCTTCGTGCGCTTCCGCGAGGAGCTGCGCTTCGGCGCGGCCGGCGTGGGGGTGCGGCTGCTCACGGGCGACGACGGCGCGATGCTCGTCACCGGGCTGGTGGACGCCGGCGGGGGCTGCGCGCCGCTGCGGCTCGACGGGGGGCCGCGGTGCGTCCCCGAGGAGCGGGCCCTGCGCTCCGTGAAGCTCACCTACGGCGCCGCCGACTGCGTGGGCACCCCCGTGGGCCGCGACGAGCGGGAGGAGGAGTGCGCGCCCGCGCGGGTCGTCGCCACCCAGGAGCCCCTGTCGGCGGGCTGGACGGTGGCCGAGGCGGCGGGGTCCTGGGCCGGCGACGTCTACGTGGGCGGCGCGTCCTGCGTGCGGGTCACGAACGACGGGCGCTGGGTGACGGCGGGGGACCCGATCGACCCCGTGGACCTGCCGGGGCTCCAGGCGGTGACCGAGGGGAGCGGGGACCTGCAGCTCCGCGTGTGGCGCGATGCGGACGGCGCGCGGCTCGGGAGCGACCCCACCTGGCCCTTCCAGGACGTGGCGGCGGGCCTGGGCTGCCGGCCGATCCCCACCGCCGACGGGGCCTGGGTCTGCCTGCCGGAGGATGCCGTGGACCTGTCGATCGAGGCGAGCTGGTTCGCCGACGCCGCGTGCAGCGAGGTGGTGTTCTCGCTGGGCAACGCCCCGCCCGACATCGCCTTCGTGCGAGGCCGGCGGGCCTGCGCGGTGGACGACGACGCCCTCGACCTCGTCGTGGGCGAGGCCTGGCGCTTCGGCGACCTCTTCACCGGCCTGCTCCACGTGAAGGCGGGCGAGACCTGCGTGCCCGCCTTCCAGACGCCCCCGGGCACCGCCTGGCGTCGCGGGGAGCGCGTGGCGCCCACCTCGGTCTACCCGGCCCTCGCCCTCGTCCGGAGTCCCTGAGGGCCGCCCTGCCGCGCAGCCGGGTCACCAGGCCTCGAGGGTCTCCAGGCGCTTCGTGAGGCCGTCCAGGCGCTCCTGCAGGGCCTCCAGGCGGGCCAGCGCCTCGGCCAGCGCGTCGGGATCCTCCTCGGAGGTGCGGGCGCGGATGCGCGTCATGGCCGCGCGGGCCGCCTCGGCGTGCTCGGGGATCGTGGTGAGGCTGGCGTAGGACGACAGTGGACCCAGGGAGCTGCGGGCGCCGAGGCGCGACAGCAGCAGCACGCCCAGGTGCCGGGCGCGCTGGTCCTGCGCGAGCAGCCAGGGTTCCACGGCGCGGGCCACGCGCTCCCGCGCGGCCTCGGGGGCGTCGTCGTCGGTGGCCAGCGCCACGGCGGCGTCACCGGCGGCGCGCTGCACCTCGGCGTGGGGGTCGTCGGTGAAGGAGAGCACGCGGTTCAGGTCGACGGGCTCGCCGTGCTCGCCCACCACCTCGAGGGCGGCGCGGAGCGGGCGGTGCATGAGGCTGCCGTCGCGACGGGCGAGCTGCTGGCGCGCCAGGGGCAGGGCGCGGGAGGGGCGGGCCTTCGCCAGCGCGGTGAGCGCCGTGCCGGCCACCTCGGGGTGGGGGTCCACCGTGAGGCGGGTGAGGGCGCCCACGGCCACGTCGTCGAGGGCCAGCTCGCCCAGGGCCTCGGCGATGGCGTCGCGGACCTCGGGCGGGGCACCGGGCAGGCCGGCGAGCAGGGCGTCGCGGGCAGCGGGCGTGCCCAGCTTCCCGAGGGCCTCCGCGGCGCGGCGTGGCTGGTGCTGCAGGGTGAAGTCCGGATCGGCCCCGCCGGGCAGGCGGTGCTCGCCCCGCAGGGCCCCGGCGAGCGCGGTCACCGCGGCGGTGGCGTCGCCCTCGGCCTCGCCCAGGGCGTCGATGGCCACGAGGCGGGCGTGCGCGGTGGGGGCGCCCGCGAGCTGGGCGGCCCAGGCGGCGGGGGGCTGGTGGCGGGTCCAGTGGGCGAGCACGCCGCCCACGGGGTCCACGGCCACCCAGGCGGCGTCGGGCGCGTCGAGGAACAGGGTGGTGGTGCCCGGGGCGATGCGCAGGCGCTCGGTGTGGACGGCGCCGTCGGCATCGGCCCAGTCCACCCGCACGGGACCGGTGTAGGGCGTGGCGGGCGCCTCGGGCGGGGCCTGGGTGATGGTGACGCGCACGCGGCCGTCCACCACCGCCCAGCGGGTCTCGAGGGTGGGGGCGCCCCAGCCGTGCACCCAGCGGTCGAAGAACCAGCGCAGGTCCTGGCCGCTCACCGCCTCGAAGGCCTGGCGCAGGTCGGCCGTCTCGACGAGGCCGAAGCGGTGGTCGTCGACGTAGGCCGCGATGGCCCGGTCGAAGAGGGCGTCGCCCAGCCAGCTGCGCAGCATGTGGAGCACGCTGGCACCGCGCACGTACTGGGCGGTGTGGGAGGGGCCTCCGGGGGCGGCCCAGCCGCGGTTCGCCATGGGGGTGCGGGTGCCGGCGGCGGGCTCCGACCAGCCGAGGACGCTGGCGGCGTAGGCCTCCTCCCCGTAGGCGTGCTCGACCCACCGGGCGGCGTAGAAGGTGGCGAAGCCCTCGTTGAGCCACAGCTCCCGCCAGCCGTGGCAGGTGAGCAGGTCGCCGAACCACTGGTGGGCCAGCTCGTGGGCGGTGACCGACTCGGTGCGCCACCGGCCGAGGCCGTCGGCCTCCGCGAGCAGGCCGTCGGCCATCAGCGTGGTGGTGGCGTTCTCCATCCCCCCGTACAGGAAGCGCTGCACGATCACCTGGCGGTAGATCGGGTAGGGGAAGGGCTCGTCGAGCAGGGTGGCGAACCAGGTCATCATCGCTGGCGAGCGGTCGAAGCCGCGGCGGGCCAGCGGGGCGGGGATGCCCTTGGCGGCGATGATCTCGTGGTGCACCGGGCCGTCCACGACGTGCACCGCGTGCTCCCCCACCGTGAAGGCCACCAGGTAGGTGACGATGGGCTGCTCGAGGCGGTAGCGCCAGGTGGTCCAGCCGGGGCGGCCCTCGGTGGGCGCCTTGCCCACGAGGAAGCCGTTCGCCACGGCGTGCAGGCCGTCGGGCACCGTGAGCGAGATGGCCACCGGCGACGTGTCGCTGGGGTGGTCCCAGGCGGGGAACCAGTGGCGGTTGTCCTCGTCCTCGCCCTGGGTCCAGGCCTCCAGCGCGCCCCAGCGGTCGTCACGGCCGCGGAAGTGCACGCCCGACTGCGGGGTGGCCGACCAGCGCACCCGCACCGTGTGGGGCTGGCCGGCGACCACGGGCACGTCCAGCGTGGAGGTGCCCAGGCGGGGCGCGACGACGGCGCCGTCCACCTGCACCTCGTCGATGTCGAGGGCCACCTGGTGCAGGCGCACGAAGGGCTCGGGCAGGCCCACGGGCTGCACGTCGTGCTCCACCGTGCCCTCCACCGTGCGGGCCGTGGGGTCGATCACCACGTCGAGGCGCACGTCGGTGACGTCCCAGTGGCGCACGGGGCGCGCGGTGCCGGGATCGTCGGAGGGAGGCGAGCCCGCGAGCGCGGTCGCGAGGAGGAGCACCATCATCGGTCGACCTCGGGCGGGGAGTCGGGGGTGGCGGCCTGCGCGTCGTCGAGGGCGCGCGCCAGCTCGGCGGGGAAGGGGGTGGCCGCCATGCCCTCGGGCGTGGGGCGGGCGAAGACGACCACCGTGCGGCCCACCGCGGCGAGCGCGCCCTCGGGCCGTCGGATGGCGAAGCGGTAGGTCACCGAGCGGGTGCTGCGGCGGTCGATCCACACCTCCACCGCCGCCTCCTCGTCGAAGCGCAGCGGGCGCAGGTAGTCGGCCTCGGCGTGCACGCGGGGGAAGAGGCGCTCCCCCTCGTCGTCGAAGAGGTGCACCGGCTGCCCGAAGGAGCGCAGCAGCGCGTGCTCGGCGTCCTCCATCCAGACGAAGAAGCGGGAGAAGTGGACGATGCCGGCCGCGTCGGTCTCGCTGAACACCACGCGGCGCCTGTGGACGTGGGCAGGCAGGGCTCCTCCGGGGTCCCGGACCGCCCGGGGCTAACCCCGCGCGCGGTGAAGCCGCTGCAAGAACCGGTCATCCGCTCGTGCGCACGCCCGCCGTGCCGATGATGGGGGAGGCTGCGCGGAGGTCCGGATGCTCGTGGTGCTGCTGGCGACGGCCTGGGCCGGCTACGGCGATGCCGAGGAGGGGCGTCCCTCCCACGCCGAGCGCGAGGTCCACTTCTGGACCAACGCCGTGCGCGTCGATCCCGCCGCCTTCAAGGACGAGGTGGTCGACCGCTCCGGCAAGAGCTGCTGGGACGAGTTCAAGCCCGCCGAGAAGCAGGCCATGGCGCCCCTCGCGCTGCACCCCGGCCTCGCCGAGATCGCGCGCCTGCACAGCGCCGACATGCGGTCGCACAACACGCTGTCGCACGACAGCACCGACGGCACGCCGATGGAGCGGCGCCTGGCGCCCTACTACAAGGGCGCCTACATCGGCGAGAACGTGGCCGCGGGCCATCCCGACGCCTACGCCGTGCTGTTCGAGGACGGGTGGATGTGCTCCTCGGGGCACCGCAGCAACATCCTCCTCGCCGACTTCGAGGACTTCGGGGTGGGTGCCGACGGCGTGTGGTGGACCCAGGACTTCGGCAGCCGGGGCCGCGGCGTGCGCCCGATGAACATGGGCATCCACCTGCCGCGCAAGCCCCGGGGCAGCGCCACCTTCGCGGTGGACGTGGTGGGCAGCCCGGGTGCGGTGGACGTGGTGGTGGACGGGCAGCGCCACGCCCTGGCGGTGGAGTACGGCGAGCCCGACCAGGGCATCTGGTCGGTGCAGCTCGACGGCCTGGCCGACGGCTGCCACACCTACTGGTTCGAGGCCGTGATCGACGGCGCCGCCGTCACCTGGCCCGAGGAGGGCGGCTACGGCTTCGGCGGCTGCAGCTTCGACGACGCCGAGGCCGAGTGGCTGGCGGCCTCCTCGCTGCCAGGCGGGCGCGGTGCACCCGGTGCGGTCGACGACGGCGATCCCGCCGATCCCGATCCCGGCGTGTCGCTGGGCGAGGCGGCGGGCGGCTGCTGCGATGCGCCCGAGGGCGACGGCGTGCCCCTGGGCTCCGTGGCCGGCATGTTCCTGCTGGGTGCCGCGGGTCGTCGGCGTCGGCAGGCCTGAGGCGCGCAGCAGGCGCGCGGGGTCAGCTCCCGAAGGTCTCGCGCAGCCAGGCGGTGCGGATCACGGCGTCCTCGTCGTGGCCCTTCACGATGCCGTCGAGGATGGCCTTCTCCATGGTGCCGCCCACCAGGGGCACGCCCACCACCACCTCGCCCTCGAGCAGGCGCTCCACGCCGCCGCCGGGCAGGGCCTGGATGCGCACGGTGCCCGTGGCCTTCACCTTGTCGGGGTAGACCGGGGGGATGACCTCCCAGCGCACGAGGCCCGCCGCCTCGTCCACCATGGTGACCTGCTCGTACGACAGCGTGCTGGCGCCCATGGCGCGCTGCACCAGCGAGGGCAGGGCGTAGGGCGTGTGGAAGCGCATGCGGCTGCGGGTGATCGCGCCGTCCTTCACCTGCTCCAGGCGCTCGCGGCGCACGTCGGACCGCGCGGTGAGGCGGGCGTCGAGCTCCTCGTCCCACCACGAGGCCCAGAACTGCTCGAGGGTGCCGGGGAAGGCGTGGCGCGTGTGGATCTTCACGGGGACCTCCGTCGGGCCGCCCTATCGCCCTGGGATCGCCTCTGCCGCGCCCCCGTGGCCCCCTCCGCGCGAATGCGGCTGCGACCCCTGCATCCGGCACGCTATGCTCGGGCGGTCGCACCCCTGGGAAGGGATCCTCCATGTCGATGCCACGCCCCCTCCTCGTCGCCGTCGCGGTCGCTGCCGCGGGCTGCACGAACAACCTCACCATCGGAGATCGCATCGGCACGGCGAGCGTCCTGCCCGTCACCGATCTCGGGGTGTTCCCGGTGGGCACGCCCTCGCTGGCCTACATCGAGGTCACGGCCACGCGCGGTGACTCCACCATCAGCAACTTCTCGCTGTCGGCCACCGGCGAGGCGCGCGAGTACTTCATCCGCATCAAGGACTGGCTGGAGCGCCCCGACGCCGACCTGCTCGAGCTCCCCGACGACGTGGCGGCCTTCAAGGTCCCCTACACCATCGAGAGCGACACCACGGGCGAGATCCCGGTGATCTACTACCCGCGCAAGGAGGGCTTCCACACGGCGGCGCTCACGCTCAACACCGACCACCCGGTGGTCAAGGACGTGAAGGGCCAGGTGCGCGCCCAGGCCGACCAGCCCGACGCCGTGATCACGCCGTACCTGGTGGACTTCGGGCAGGTCTTCGTGGGCCAGGAGGGCCTCGCCGAGATCGACGTCGACAACCGCAGCGGCCTGCCGCTGGTGCTGAACTACCGCATCAGCGATCCCTCGGTGGTCTTCTCGCTCGAGGCGGCTCCCTTCGTGGTCGATCCGCTCAGCGCGAAGGTCTTCCAGCTGAAGTACAGCCCGCTCCGCGAGGATCCCTACGAGGGCGACATCATCTTCTCCATCGGCGACGAGCCCGTCCGCCGTGTGGTGCTGCGCGCCAACGACTGCGAGCGCGGCGACCCCGACGCCTACAACCGGGATGGCGACGGCTTCTCGGTGTGCGGCGGCGACTGCGACGACGACGACCCGAACGTGCACCCCGGCGCCACCGAGGTGGTGAACAACATCGACGACGACTGCGACGGCATCGCCGACGACGGCACGGGTGCGGTGGACGACGACGGCGACGGCTACTGCGACAGCGTCACCGCCTGCATCGACGGCTCGCTGCCCGGCGACTGCAACGACAACGACCCGCTGCGCAACCCGGGCCTCATCGAGGACTGCCCCGACGACACCGACCCGCTCTGCTCGGACGGCATCGACAACGACTGCGACCGCCTCATCGACGGCGGCACGGGCGACGGCGACGGCGACGGCTACGACGACGTGGACGGCGGCGACTGCGACGACAGCAACGCCTCGGTGTACCCGGGCGCCCGCGAGCTGGCCGACAACCTCGACAACGACTGCGACTTCATCATCGACGAGGGCACCGCCCTGCGCGACGACGACGGCGACGGCTACTGCGAGGGCCTGCCGCAGCTCTTCCCGGGCAAGTGCACCATCGCCCAGCCCGGCGCGATCCCCGGCGACTGCGACGACAGCGTGGACGAGGACCGCCCCAGCGGGCCCCACCCGGGCGCGCGCATCTACCCGGGTGCCTCCGAGGACGCCGACGAGGACATGGACCGCTACATCGACAACAACTGCGACGGGCGCGTCGACGAGGGCACGTCCTGGTACGACAACGACGGCGACGGCTACACCGCCGAGGCCGGCGACTGCGACGACGGCAACCCCGACATCTCGCCCGGCGCCTACGACATCCCCGGCAACGGCATCAACGAGGACTGCGACAACACCACCCCGGTGGTGGGCGTCCCGTAGCCTCGGCGTCGATCGCGAGGCCTCCGCTCGGGTCGCCTCTCCTGGCGTCGGGGCGAGACGGGGTGGGCGTGGCGCGTGCGAGCCGTGGGAAACCACGGAGTTCGCGGAGGATGCACGGAGGGCGCACGGAGAAAGAATAGATTCAATCTGATTTCTCCGTGCGCCCTCCGTCTCTCCGTGGCCCTCCGTGGTTTCCCCAGGCCCACCCCCTCCACCCCGCCCCACGTCGGCACGACGCAGGCACCCCCAGGCCCGCCTTCATCGTTCGCCCCCGGGTCCCTGGCGCGCCCGTAGCGACAACCTCCCCCCAGGCCGCGTCGCGGGCTCGACAACGCCTTGCTCGCCCGAGGGCGGTGGGGGTGGCTTCGGCTGTGGGGGAGACGCGGGTCTGGCCACAGGGAGGTCCGCGAAGCCCGGCGGCAGGAGGGCCTCCCCGCGGTTGTGGGGGCGCTCGGGCGGCGCGGCAACCGCAGGGCTGTCGGGCAGCCGCGTGAGCGCCGGGAGGCCGCGACGGGCCTCGCAGCGTGCCAGCAGGTCCTCGCCCACCACGCTCCGGTCCCAGCGCCGCACGCCCACCTCCGCTTGCTGCCGACGACCCCGGAGTGTACGAGCCGGGGCCCCCGACCCGGAGGAAGTCCCATGGCCTTGCTCGACGAGCTCCACGCGCGCGGCTTCGTCCAGCAGTGCAGCGACGAGGACGCCCTCGCGGCGCGCCTCGCCGAGGGCCCCGTCACGGTCTACGCGGGCTTCGATCCCACGGCCGACTCCCTCCACGTGGGTCACCTCCTGCCGCTCCTGATGCTGGCCCACTTCCAGCGCGCCGGGAACCGGGTGGTGGCGCTGATGGGGGGCGGCACGGGGCTCATCGGCGACCCCTCCTTCAAGACCGAGACGCGGATGCTGCTCGACGAGGCGGCGGTCGCGGCGAACGTGGCGAAGCAGGCGGCGCAGGTGCGGCGCTTCCTCGACGTGGACGATCCCGCCCGCGGCGTGCTGGCCGACAACGCCTCCTGGCTGTCGGGCCTGCAGTACCTGCCCTTCCTGCGCGAGATCGGCGCGCTCTTCAGCGTGAACCGCATGCTGGCCGCCGAGGGCTACCGCCAGCGCCTCGAGCGCGGCCTGTCCTTCATCGAGTTCAACTACCAGCTGCTCCAGGCCTACGACTTCCTCGTGCTGCACGAGCGCATGGGCGTGGACGTGCAGGTGGGCGGCGACGACCAGTGGGGCAACATCCTCGCCGGCGTCGACCTCGTGCGCCGCAAGCACGCCCACCAGGTCTTCGCGCTCACCCTGCCGCTGCTCACCACCGCCTCGGGCGCGAAGATGGGCAAGACGGTGGCGGGTGCCGTGTGGCTGGATGCCGACAAGCTGCCGGTCTTCGACTTCTACCAGTACTGGGTGAACGTCGACGATCGCGACGTGGGCCGCTTCCTGCGGCTGTTCACCTTCCTGCCGCTCGACCGCGTCGCCGCCCTGGAGGCCCTGCACGGGCCCGCCGTGCGCGAGGCCAAGGCGGTGCTCGCCTGGGAGGTCACGGCGCTGGTGCACGGGGCAACGGCGGCCGACGAGGCACGCGCCGCGGCCGGCGCGATGGTGGCCGGCGCGGCCAGCGACGACCTGCCCACCCACGAGGTGGACCGGGCCGCGCTCGAGGCGGGTCTGCCGCTCTACGCCCTGCTCGCCGACGCGGGCCTCGTCGCCTCACGCAGCGAGGCGCGTCGCATGCTCCAGGGCGGCGGCGTGAAGCTCGGCGGCGACAGGGTGGACGACGTCGAGGCGGTCCTCACCGCGGACCAGGTGGGCGACGGGCTCGTCGTGCGGGTGGGCAAGAAGCGGGCCGCGCGCGTCGTGGTGCGCTGAACCTCACATCCCGCGCGATCCGCGACATCTCGCTGCGTAGCGAGGGGCGTTCCCGTGATAAGGTGCGCGGTCGCTGGGGTGGGCTGCCCCGGGGTCCGGAGGGTGTCTCATGCGGCACGCAGCGTGGTTCGTG
Source organism: Alphaproteobacteria bacterium (assembly GCA_020632955.1). Classification (GTDB taxonomy): domain Bacteria; phylum Myxococcota_A; class UBA796; order UBA796; genus JACKEO01. The sequence goes on along the minus strand of JACKEO010000017.1, from coordinate 32,349 downwards.
GTCCTGGCGGCGGGGGCGGGGTGCATCGATCCCCAGAGTGACGAGGACGGCGACGGCCTCGTCTACGAGCGCGAGCTCGAGGTCGGCACCGATCCCAAGATCGACGACTCCGATGGCGACGGCCTCACCGACGGGCAGGAGGTCGACTTCGGCACCGATCCCCTCGACAAGGCGTCCGGCCGCTACGAGGGCGGCTGGCCCCGCCAGACGGTGGCCTTCAAGGACGCCGTGGTGGCGTCGGGCAAGACGGGCAAGGAGATCGACACCGGCAAGCGCTTCCCGCGGCTGATCGAGAAGGATCAGCACGGCGAGGAGGTCGACCTCTACGATCTCTCCGGCCACGGCCGGAAGATCATCGTCGACGTCTCGGCCGAGTGGTGCGGGCCCTGCAAGCAGATCTCCACCATCCTCGGCGACAAGGACACCACCGACCCGCTCTTCCAGCCCATCGTCGGCATGATCCGTGCCGGCCTGATCAGCTGGGTCACGGTGCTGTCCGAGGACGTCGACGGCGAGGCCCCCAAGCCCCGCATCGCGCGCACCTGGGAGCGCGACTTCCCCGCCCGCGGCGTGATGGTGCTCGGCGACACCGAGGCCCAGCTGCTCGACTACGTGGTCGCGTCCACCGGCGCCTGGCCCTCCTTCGTGATCCTCAACGAGAACATGAAGGTGGTGGAGTACGGCACCCTGAGCGATCCGGGCATGCAGGCGGCGATGACCGCCGTGGTCGACTCCGCGTGCGGCGACCTCGAGAGCTGCTGCAGCGACGTGGGCGACAAGGCCCTCAAGAAGGCCTGCAACGAGGCGGTCGACGAGGCCTCCCCGCTGGCCTGCATCGAGGCGCGCACCTCGCTCGACGAGGCCGGCTTCTGCCCGATCCTCAAGTAGGCCCGGTCTCGGCGTGAGGCCGCGGCACGGGCCGCGGCGGTCACGCGTCGGGAGGAGAGGAGGCGCCCGCGTGGACGCCTCCACTGCCGCTACGCGAGGCTCTCCAGGCGCTTCTGGAGGGCCTTCTTCTCGTCCTTGAGCTGGGCCTTGTCGGCGTGGCCGACGGCCTCGGCGAGCAGGGCCTTGGCCTCGTCGGCCTTGCCCGCGCGCTGCCGCAGGGCGGCGAGCTGGTCGAGCGTGCCCACCAGCTTGCGGGTGTCGCCCACCTGCTCGAGCAGCGGACGTGCCCGCTGCAGCCAGGTCTCGGCGCGGTCGAAGGCCTGCGACTGCAGGGCGGCCACGCCGGCGTGGTAGGCCAGGTCCCGGTAGAGCGGGTGCTGGGCCGCGCTGGCGCCGAGGGCCTGCTCCACCTGGGTGAACTGCTCCAGCGCCTCCTTGCCCTTGTTCTGGGTGAGGAGGAAGAAGCCCACGTGGTAGAGGTCGACCGGGATGGCCTGCCGCAGCTCGAGCTGGCGGCTGATGGCCAGGCAGCGCTGGGCGAGCTGGAGCGCGCCCTGGAAGTTGTGGCGGGCGCCCTCGGCCTGGGCGAGCAGCTCGCTGGCGGCGCGCTCGCGGGCGAGCTGGCCGATCTGCCGGGCCGCCATGGCCACGCGACCGAGGATCTCGCGGGCGGGGTCGATCTGGCGGCTGGCCAGCAGGGCCTCGCCCATGGCCACGCCGGCGTCGACCGCGAGGGGGCCCTGGCCGGTGGTGCCGGCGATCTCGTTGGCCCGCTTGAAGTGCTCCACGGCCTCGGCGGGCTTGCCCGCGCGCCGCTGGACCACGCCGCGGATCATCTCGACCTGGCCGGCCACGTTGGGCGGCACCACCTTCTGGCCGTCGGCCCCGTCGGTCATCGACGCCTTCAGCGCACCCTCGGCGGCCTCCAGGGCGGCCTCGGGCTTGCCGTCGGCGAGCTCGACGCCGGCGAGCTGGATCTGCGCCTCGGCCACGTGGAGGCGGTCCTCCAGCTTCTCGAACCGGGCCAGCGCGTCGCGGGCGCGATCCCGGGCGCGGTAGACGTCCTGCCGCCGCAGGTCGAGCTTCGAGCCGTTGAGCAGCAGCCAGGCCTGCAGGCCCTCGTCGCCCTGCTCGGTGGCCCACTTCGTGGTCTCGCCGTGCACGCGGTCGGCGGCCTGCAGGGGACCGCTGGCGGCGAGGTGCTCGAGCAGGGTGGTGGCCACGCTGCGCCGCAGGGCGTCGGGCCAGGGCACCTCGTCGAGGTAGCGCAGGGTCTCCCACGCCAGGCTCCAGGCGTTGGGATCGTCGGAGGTGAGGGCCACCTGGCGCATGGCCTGCGCCCGCTGCGGCGCGCCGTGCTCGCCGTAGAGCCGGCAGGTGCGGCTCACGAAGGCCAGCCCGCGGGGGGCCAGGAAGCGCTCCATGAAGACGCCCACGCGGCGGGCGAGCTGGTGGCCGTCGTCGGTGTCGTTGCGCTCCAGCACGCCCTCACGCCAGGCGCCGTGGGCGAAGCGGTAGACCCAGGTGCCCATCTGCTCGTTGAACTGGACCTCCTCGAAGAGCTCGTCCATGGCGTCGCAGAGGTCGTCGATGCTCTCCTTGTCGTAGCCGCCCAGCTCGGCCACGAGGGCCGAGGGGAAGGCCTGGCCCAGCAGGGCCGCGAAGAAGGCCACCTGGCCGGCGTCGTCGGGGCCGGCGTGCTTGCGCTGCCCCTCGGCCGCGGGGGCGTCGGGCACGTCGAGCTCCTCCTCGTCGACCTCCATCGGGGTGAGGCTGCCGAAGGTGACGCCCTCGAGGGCGTCGGCGAGCTGGCCGCGGGCCGAGAGGATGTCGGTGAGCTCGGCGATGAAGCCGGGCCGACCGCCGGCGATGGCGGCGATGCGCTCGGCGTTGCCCTCGAGGCCGCGGCTCTGCAGGTAGGCGGCCGTCTCCTCGCCGCCCCAGGGGGCGATGGCCTGCACGGTCACGCGGTCGGCGCGGCGCTCGAACAGGTCGAGGAGCGGGGCGGGGTGGGTGCTGCTGCGCAGCTCGCCCTCGGGCTCGTCGTGGAGGATCACCAGCAGGCGACCGCCGTCCTTCGTCTCCTCCATCAGGCCCTCGAGGAGCTGGGCGAGGAGCACGCTGTGCACGAGGTGGGGCTGCTGGAGCTCGAGCACCACGGGGATGCGGCTGCACACGGCGCGCACCACCTCGAGGAGGCCCACCAGCGGGTTGTCCTGGGCGACGCGGAGCTGGATCTGGCCGCTGGCGTCGGGCTTGGCCTCGCGCAGCGCCTGCACGAAGGCCTGGAACCAGCCCTGCACCCGCTTCGTCTCCTTGGGGAGCTGGCCGTTGAGCACCATCTCCACCTTGCCGCGGAGCAGCACGTCGCTGGCGATCTGGCCGACGAGGGCACCGTAGGCGCGCAACAGCCAGGGCAGGCCCGTCTCGTGGTCGACGCAGCCCACGCGCCACAGGATGGCGTCGTCGGTGGCGGTGTGGAGCTCGCGGAGGAGCTGACCGGTGAGCGCGCGGCGGCCGCCGCCGAAGGGCGCCACCAGACGCACCACGCGGGGCGAGCCTTCCTTCGCGGCCTGCCAGTGGGCGCGCAGCGCGGCGAGGTCGGCGGGACGGGCGACGTAGAGGGGACGATCCTCGGGGTTCGACACGGAGTCTCCAGCTGGGTGCGCCGACGGGGGAGCCGGGCGGGGACGGCGGGACGGGACCGTGGTGGGCCTGGCCGGCGTCTGGCGCGGGAAAGGACCCCGGGTATAAGGACGGGTCCACGGCGGCGCAATGCGCCCGCAACCGCTCTGCGCGGTGCGTCCCCACGGGGCCGCGAGGGCCACGATGGCAGGCCGCGATCCGAGGGAGGCCATGAGCTGCACACGCGCGCTGTCGGCCTGCGCCCTCGCCCTCGTCGGCACGGCCTGCGGCCCGTCCGAGCCGGGTCACTACTACGAGCTGGCGGCGGCGGCGCGGGCCGATGCCTGCGGCGGGCTCCGTCGCGGGGACGACGGCCTCGTCACCTACCGGCTCGTCGCCGACGGGGCCGAGGTGGAGCTGTGGGTGGCAGGCGAGGCCTCGGCCTTCGCCACGGGCACGCTGCGGTCCTGCACGCTCACCTACGCCTCCCGGGAGATCACCGAGGCCCGTGACGTGGGCTCGATCACCTGGCGGCTCACCGGCGAGGCCACGGTCACCGCGGGCGACGGCTGCGCCGCCGGCGAGGGCTGGGTGGGCGCCGAGGTGGTCGAGGTGGTGGAGTCCAGCAGCCCCACCGTGCCCGCCGGCTGCCAGGTGGAGGTCGACGTCGAGGGCGCCTGGGTGGGCGAGGTCCGGTGAACGCGCACGTCCCCGACCTGGTCCTGCGCCTGCGCGCCGCGGTCGAGCAGGCCTGGCGCGGACGCACGGAGACGGTCGATCTGGTGCTCGCGGCGGTGCTCGCGGGCGGGCACGTGCTGCTGCAGGACGTGCCCGGCGTGGGGAAGACCACCCTCGCCGCGGCGCTGGCCCGGGCCACCGGCGGCAGCTTCCACCGCATCCAGCTCACCGCCGACCTGCTGCCCGGCGACCTCACCGGCGTGCCCGTGCTCGGGCCGGGGGGGCAGGAGCCCGTGTTCCGGCCCGGGCCGCTCTTCGCGCACGTGGTGCTGGCCGACGAGCTCAACCGGGCCACGCCGCGCACCCAGGCGGCGCTCCTGGAGGCGATGGCGGAGGGCTCGGTGAGCGTGGACGGCGTCACCCACCGCCTGCCGCGGCCGTTCCTGGTGCTGGCCACCCAGAACCCGTACGACGTCCACGGCACCTACCCGCTGCCCGACAGCCAGCTCGACCGCTTCCTGCTGCGCCTGTCGCTCGGCTACCCCTCGCGCGAGGACGAGCAGGCCATCCTCCACCAGCCCCACGGCCGGGCCGCGCTCCCCGACGCCATCGCCACGCCCGAGGAGATCCTCGCGGCCGGCGAGGCGGTGGAGCAGGTGCGCGTGGAGGCCAGCGTCGAGGCCCACCTCCTCGACCTGGTGTGGGCCACGCGGCGCGATGCGCGCCTGCTCCGTGGCGTGTCGCCACGCGGCGCCCAGGCGCTGCACCGCGCCGCCCGTGCCCGCGCGCTGGTCGCCGGCCGGGAGTTCGTGGTGCCCGACGACGTCCGCAGGCTCGCCGTGCCGGTGCTCGCCCACCGGGTGGTGCCGCGCGGCGCCGCCGAGGACGCCGAGGCCGTGATCGCCGCGCTCGTGCGCGAGCTGGCCCCGCCCACCTGATGGGCGGGTCGCGCCGCCGGGGCCTGCGCCCCACGCGCGACGGCGTGGCGGTGGGGGTCTTCACGGTGGCGCTGATCGGCGTGGCGATGCTGTCGCGCGACAACCTGCTCCACCTGGTGGCCGCGGGCCTGCTGGCGCTGGTGCTCGTGGCCCTCGGCGGCGCGATCGTGGCCCTGCGCGGCGTGGCGGTGGAGCGGGTGCTGCCGGAGGAGCTCCACGCCGGCCAGCCCGCGCACGGCCGGTGGCGCGTGCGGCGCAGCGGGGTCTGGCCGCTGCTCGACCTGCGGCTGGAGGAGACCGGGGGGGGCGGCGACGCGATGGTGGCCGAGGTCGCCCGCGGCGACGTGGTGGAGGTGGGGGCCACCTGGCGCTTCGCCCGGCGGGGCCTGCACCGGCTCGGGGCCGTGCGGCTGTCGACCACGGCGCCCTTCGGCCTGCTGGAGGTCTGGGCGGAGGTGGACCTGCCGGCCAGCCTGTGGGCCTGGCCCCGTCCCGCGGCGCCCGCACCCGAGACCCCCGAGCGCCACGGGCGTCCGCAGCGGGCGGTGGATCCCGACGATCTCGACCACCTCCGCCCCTACCGCGTGGGCGACCGCCCGCGGGACGTGCACTGGCCCACGTCGGCGCGGGTGGGCGCGCCGATGGTGGTGGTGCGGCAGGGCCACGCGCCGGCGCCGGTGTGGGTGGAGGTGCCGCCGCTGGAGGGCGAGGCGCTGGAGGCCGCGATCTCGGCGGCCACGGGGAGCGTGCTCGCGGCCGTGGCCGCCCGTCGTCCGGTGGGCCTGCGCGTGGGACGCAGCACCTGGCCCCCGCGCGTGGGGGACGCCTGGCGCCGCGAGCTGCTCACGGCACTCGCGGCCATCGGGGAGGCGGCGCCATGAGGCGGCCCGCGATCACCGAGGCGCTGGAGACCCTGCTCGTGGTGGCCGGGCTGGCGGCGCTGGCGATGACGGGGCGTCCGGACGGGGTGCTGGCGGTGCTGGCCATCCCGGTGGCGATCGTGGGTCCCGCCGTGCGCGACCGCCTGCCGGCGGCGGTGCGGCACGTCCTGGCGGTCTGCACCGGGCTGGGGGTGGTGGGCGCCTTCGCGGCCGGGCTGGGCGTGGAGGTGGCCGTGGGGCTCGGGGTGGTGGGCCTCACCCTGCACCAGCGCCTGCTCCCCCCGTGGCCGGGCGCCGACCGGGTGCTGCTCCTGCTCGTGACCCTGCTGCTGGTGGCCGCCGCGGCCGGGACGCGCAGCCCGGGCTTCCTGCCCGCCTGGGCGCTGTGGGGGCTGGCGCTGCCGCGGGCCCTCGCGGGCGGAGCCGGCCGGGCGCGCTGGGTCTACGCGGGCGTCGTGGTGCCGCTGGCGGTGCTGCTGTTCGTGGTGCTGCCGCGGCGTCCCTCCGTGCGTCTGGCCGCCGCGGAGGGCCTGGTGGGCCTGTCGGACGAGGTGAGGCTGGCCACGCCCTCCCGCCTGCGCGAGGACCCGGCCGAGGTGGCCCGCGTGCGCTTCCTCGACGGCGGCGACGAGCCCGTCGTGCTGCGCGCGGCGGCGCTGGAGGACTTCGACGGGCAGCGGTGGACGGCGGCGGCCCCCCTCCGTCCGGCGCCCGTGTGGAGCGCGGGTCCGGGGCGCACGGTCACAGTGGAGCACGCCTCGCTCGCGGGCGTGGTGCTGGTGCCCGGCGGCATCGTGCGCTTCGACCGCGCCAGCTTCGACCAGGACGTGGGGGAGGGGTGGCACGGGCCCCGCGAGGGGCGTGTGGCCTACACGGCCGAGGTGCGCCTCGATCGGCCGCTGGGCGCGCCGCGGCTCCGTCCCTACGAGCGCGAGCGCGCCCTGGCGCTGCCCGCGCGGCTCGATCCCCGGCTCACCGAGCTGGCGATCGCGTGGACGGGCACGGCCGCGGCGCCGGTGGACCGGGTGCGGGCGCTGGTGGAGGCCCTCGCCGACTTCCGGTACACGCGGTCGGTGCCGCCGGGCGGGGAGGATCCGCTGGCGGCCTTCCTCTTCGACCATCGCTCCGGCCACTGCGAGCTCTTCGCCGCGGCCCTGGCCGTGCTCGCCCGCCTGGACGGGGTGCCGGCGCGGGTGGTCACGGGCTTCGTCGGCGGGGTGTCGGAGGGCGGGGCCCGGGTCTTCCGCGGCTCGGACGCCCACGCCTGGGTGGAGGTGCACCTCGACGGGCAGGGGTGGGTGGCGGTGGATCCCACGCCGGGCGCCGCCCCCCCGCGGGCGGCCGTGGATCCGCCGCTGCCGCGTCCTGCCACGGGGGGGGCCGCGCTGGCGTCCAGGGAACCGGTGCTGGCCCGCCTGGAGCGCGCCTGGGACCGTCACGTGGTGGGCTTCGACCGCGAGGCGCAGCGCGGCCTGTGGTCGGCCGTGGCGGCCTGGGTCCCCTGGCGTGCGGCCGTGGGGGTCGCGGTGGCGCTGGGGCTCGTGGTGCTGCTCCCCGCGGCCCGCAGCCTGCGCCCGGGCGCCGCGGGGACGTGGCGTGGTGCACGTCCCCAGGGCGTGGCCGGGGCGTGGGTGCGTGCGCGGACCGCCCTGTCGCGTCGTGGGCTCGTGCCGCCGGCCGAGCTGGGGCCGCTGGATGCAGGTGACTGGCTGGCCGCGCGCCTGCCCGGCGAGGCGGCGGTGGCGGTGCGTCGACTGGCCTGGCTGCACGTGGAGGTGCGCTTCGGCGGGGCGGACCCGGTCGCGCGGCAGGCCGAGGCCGATCGGCTCGCGCGCCTGCTGTGTCGTCCGCCGGCGGGCGGTGCGCCGAGGGCGGCGGGCTAGTCCTCCTCCTCGACGACGGCGCCGCGCTCGGCGAGCCACCCGCGGTCCACCTCGGTGACGTGCCAGCCGGGCACCTCCTTCCCGCCGGCCACGGCGGCCGCGATCACGCCGGCGCTCTCGGGGCCCTCCAGGGCGTGCGCCCGGGTGTTCGCCGCCACCACCTCGCCGGCCCGTCCCACCACGACGATCGCGTGGTCCTGGCGGTCGAGGAGGGCGAGCAGCGCGGGCCGCTCGGTGTGGGCCGGCGTGGTGTGCCGCGCCCGGTCCTCGTCGTGGCGGTCGAGGATCTGGTTGAGGTGCTGGGCCACGCGACGCACCTCCAGCGGGCCCTCCAGCGGCAGGCAGCGACGGTGGGGATCGCCGGCCCGCCACGCGCTCAGCGTGGCGTCCACCTCCAGGAAGGGCCCCACGAGCCGGTCGCGGATCTGCCGGTAGGCGCGCACCGACAGGGCGAAGCCCAGCAGGCCGGCGAGCACGGCGGCCCAGGCGCCCGCGCGGCCCAGGCGCTGCGCACGATCGTCCTGTCGCTGCATCGCGCTGCGGTTCACCAGGCTGAGGGCCTCGAGGTCGCGCGCCACGGTGGCCCGCGCCTCGGCGTCGCCGGCCAGGGCCCGGTCCTTCGAGGCGCGGATGGCCTGGAGCAGGGGGCGCTCCTCGGGCTCGGTGACGTTGGCCTCCGCGCGCACCAGGGCGTCGTCGAAGCGGACGGTGGCGCGGTCGCCGTCCTGGGTGGCGAGGGCACCCAGCATCTCCTCCACGGCGGCCACGGTGGCCACGTTCTCCTCGAGGATGCGCTCCACGGCCGAGGACACCCGCACGAGCAGCCCGATGGCCGCCAGCGCGGTGAGGAGCTGCAGGGCCAGCAGGCCACCCAGGCCGAGCCGGGTCTCGGTGGACAGGCGCACGTCAGATCCGGTCGGCCAGCTCGTGGGCGGCCCGCGGCGGCCCCACGAGCACGAGCACGTCGTCGGCCTGCACCACCGTGTCGGCCCGTGGGAGCAGCAGGCGACCCGCTCCCTCCTGCTGCCGACGCAGGGCCACCACGGTCACCTGGAAGCGCCCCGGGAGGCCGAGCTCCTTCAGGCTGCTCCCCACGAAGGCCTGGGGCGCCTGCAGCTCGGTGATGGCGAGGTCGGCGCCGAGGGGCAGCACGTCGAGGATGCCCCGGAAGGACAGGCGGGAGGCGAGGCGCTCGCCGAAGGCGCGCTCGGGGTGGACCACCTCGTGGGCCCCCACGAGACGGAGGATGCGGGCGTGCAGGTCGTCGGTGGCGCGGGCGAGCACCCGGCGGGTCCCCATCTGGCGCAGCAGGGCCGTCACCATGATCGAGGCCTCGCGGGACTCGTCGCCGATGGCCACGATGACCAGGTCGCGGCTGGTGGGGGCGAGCTCGGCGAGCTGGGCCTCGTCGGTGGCGTCGAGCTGGCTGGCGTTCGTCGCGAAGGCGGCTGCCGCCTGGATGCGGTCGGCGCGGCGGTCCACGGCCAGCACCTCGACGCCGTTGTCGACCAGCGCGCGCGCCACCGCCATGCCGAACTGTCCCAGTCCGATCACCAGGGCCTGCTGTCGCGCCATCGTCCGTCCTCCCGGAGGGTCATACCCGCTGTGGCGACCGTGGGGGTCAGCCGACGGGCACCGCCTCGAAGGGGTGCCGGGGGGCCCGGCCGCTGCCCTGGCCGTCGAGGAGCACGAAGAGGGTGAGGGGACCCACGCGTCCGGCGAACATGCAGGCCATCACGATCACCTTGCCCACGTCGTCGAGCTGGGCCGTGCCGCCCACCGTGAGGCCCACCGTGCCCAGCGCCGACACCACCTCGAAGAGGGCCACCTCCAGGGGCAGGGCCTGGGTGAGCTGCAGGGCCACGAGCGCCACCACCGCGCACAGCACGCCGATGGTGGTGATGGCGGTGGCCTCGTAGACGACGCGGGTGGGGATGCGTCGCCCGAAGGCCACCACCTCCTCGCGACGCCGCACCGACGTGACCACCGCGAGCAGGAGCACCGCCACCGTGGTGGTCTTCACGCCGCCCGCCGTGGAGCCCGGGCTGCCGCCCACGTACATACAGAGCACCATCACGGTCCAGGTGGCCGGGTGCACGGCGGCGAGGTCGATGCTGTTGAAGCCGGCGGTGCGGAGCGTGATCGCCTGGAAGGCGGCGTTGGCGAGCCGCACGCCCCAGGGTGCGCCGTCCAGGGTGGCGGACCACTCCAGCACCGCGATGAGCACGGTGGGCACCACGAGGAGCAGGGCGGTGGCCACGAGCACCAGGCGCACGTGGACGGTGGCGCGGCCGCCGCGCGCGAGGGTGGCCAGCCCCACCAGCACCACGGGCCCGAGGCCGCCCACCAGGATCAGCAGCCCCACGATGCCGAGCACCAGGGGATCGGCGGCGTAGGGCACGAGGCTGTCGGACTGCAGGGCGAAGCCGGCGTTGCAGAAGGCGCTGATCGACGTGAACACGGCCCGCCAGGCCGCCTCGCCCCAGCCGTCGCCGTGCGCGACGAAGCACGGGGTCAGCAGCAGGGCGCCCACCGCCTCCGACGCGAAGGTGACGAGCAGCACGAGGCGCAGGGCACCGCGCAGGTCGCGCCGTGCCTCGCCCCCCAGCACCTGGGCCGCCACGGCCTCCTGGGCCACCGACAGCCGGGCCCCGGCCCACACCACCGCGGCCGCGGCGAAGGTCATGATGCCCAGCGCGCCCACCTGGATCAGCAGGAGCACCACCACCTGGCCGCCGGCGCTCAGGTCGGTGGGGGTGTCGAGGACGGCCAGCCCGGTGACGCAGGTGGCGCTGACGGCCGTGAAGGCGGCGTCCACCAGGGAGGCCGCCCCGGCGCCGGTGGTGGACCCCGGCAGGGACAGCAGCAGGGTGCCCACGGCGCAGATGGCGGCGAAGCTCGTGACGAGCAGGCGTGCGGGGGACGCGAGGATCAGGTCGAGGAGCGTGTTGCCGGCGTCCTCGTCGCGGGTCTCGCGGCGCACCGCGGCGAGCGCGGCCAGGGGCACCAGCGCCACCGCGGGTCCGCCGCGCCCCAGCACCGTGAGGCCGGCCACGAGGGCCAGGGCGAGGGCCGTGACCGGCACGGCGAGCGGACGGGCGTGACCCGAGCGCACCTCGGACCCCACCACGACGCCCACGACCAGCGCGCCGGCGAGCAGGGCCGCCCGCACGGGCGGTCCGGAGAGGCCCGAGGCGAGCACCACCAGCACGCCGGGCAGGAGGGTGAGCGCGGCCGCGGAGGTGCGGGGCGCCGTGGGCTCCGTCTCGTCGCTCCAGCGTCGGGGCGCGAGGAGGTCCCAGGTGCGGACGAGCACGACCCCCGTCCCGAGCAGGGCGAGCAGGCCGAAGGCGGGCGCGTCGGGGCGCTGGAGGGTGGCGAGCGCGGCGAGGAGGAGCAGGCCCGTGGTGGCCACCCCACGCGCGGGCGCCCGGCCGCCGCGGGCCAGCAGCAGCGGCGCGACCAGCCCGAGCAGCGAGGCGCCCGCACCAGCGGCCCAGGGCCACGCCTCGCGCAGGAGCAGGTCGGGGCGCGTGGGCCACGCCAGCAGCAGCCCGAGCAGCGCCGTGATGCCGAGCACGCCGTGGAGGACCGCGTCCCGCTCCGTCAGCGCCCGCGCCTGGTGCACCCGCCCTCCCGTGCCTGCCCGGTAGCCGGTGTCGGCCGGGAGAGCCTGGGGGGAGAGAGAACCGGGGGACGGCGTGGGCCAACTCCCACGCGCGCCCCCCGGTGGCCCCCGACGCGGCAGGAAGGGAAGGGCACGGGCGTCCGGCCGAGGGCTGGGGGGCCTGTTTCAACCGGCGTGCCAGGGAGGTCGATCACGGACGAACGCGGAGGATGGGCGAGGCCCGGTCGAAGGGTCCCGCGGATCGCGACATCGATGTCGCGGTGGGCACCTCGCGCTCGGCCGGCGAGGCAGGCCCGGTCAGGGTGCCCTCGACGCGTCGGGCGCGGCGTCGACGGGCTCCGCCGGGCATCGCCACACACGGTACCAGCGTTCCTCGTGCAGGGAGGTGCAGCCGTCGGCGAAGCCGTCCGGGGGGCGGCCGAAGGCGGCCACGAGCGCGCCCCGCGGGGCCTCCCGGTCGCCCTCGCGGATGGCCAGGTAGCGCACGCCGTCCACCGCGAAGCAGCCGTCCTCGGTGGGCCCGCAGCCCGAGGGGCCGTAGCCGTCCATGAACCGCACGTGGCGCCCGGTCAGGTAGTAGTACAGGCCGACGTAGGTGTAGGCGGGCCAGGTGCGCACGGGCAGATCGCCCCGCTCGGCGTCCCAGCGCCGGTGTTCCTCCGCGAAGCGGGGCAGGCCGGCGTACACCTCCTCGTGACGCGTGGCGTCGAGGTCGCCGGGCAGGCCGGGACCCACCAGCGCGCCCAGCGCCAGCAGCAGCATGGGCGGGCCCCAGACCTGGCGACCGAGCCAGGGCAGGCGGCTGGGCAGCGCCGCGAGCAGGGGGGCGGCGAACACCAGCAGCATCAGCACGGTGGGCGTGCGCACCAGCTGGACCCGGCTGAAGGCCAGGGCGGTGAGGAGCACGGCCACCGCGCCGACGAGGCAGGCCCGTCCCAGGTCGTTCCAGCGGCGCCAGCACAGCAGGGCCACGAGCAGGGCCACCCCGAGGGGCACGGCGATCACCGCGTGCTCGGCCTCGGGACGCAGGGCCTCGGGCAGCCAGGGGCGCGCGGTGCGCACCAGCGAGGGCAGTCCCCGGAGGTCCAGCGACAGCAGCAGGGCGTACAGCCGGGGCAGGGGGGTGCCGTGCTCCACCCGCGCGCCCGTCTCGCCGAGCACGATCAGCCCGAGCGGGGCCACGGCCACGGCCGCCGGCACGTACAGCAGCACGCCCCGGCGGAAGGGGCGCTGCGCGAGCAGGAAGGCGCCCAGCGCCAGCAGCACGGGGATGGCCACGTAGTGCCACTGGGGCAGGAGCAGCGCGCTCACGACCACGTGGGGGGCCCAGCGGCGCGCGGCCTCGGCGTCCTCGGCGCGGCGGGCACGCATCCAGGCCTCGAGCGCCACGAGCTGCCAGCCCATGGTGGCCACCCACGCGGCGTAGGCGCGGAAGCGGCCCGACATCTTCACGGCCTGGGGGTCCAGCGCGACGAGCGCCGCAGCCGCCAGGCCGGCCAGGCTGCTGCCGCCACTGGCCCCCCGTCCCACGACGAAGGCGAGCCCGATGGCCGCCACGCCGCAGCTCCACGAGAAGAGCCTCCCCAGGGTGAAGGTCCACGGCTCGGGGAGGAGCGGGTTGAACAGCAGGCGCAGCAGCGGCGGGTTCACGCCGGACTCGGGGTCCACGGCGATGGCCCAGGCCGACTCGAGGCCGCCGTGCCAGAGGTTCGCGAACTCGTCCGGGGAGATGCCGTCGTCGAGGGTGCCCAGCCGCAGCCACCCGCCGAGCAGGATCAGCCCCAACAGAACACTACGTTCGACCCACGCACGCGCCACGGTCACCCCGCGACGCGCCCTATCCACCCGCCGCCCGGTGGACCCTCCCGCGGGGCGGCGGGCGTGGACGTGACGCCCACCGGTCGCGCGGCTACGTCCGCGGGGAGGATGGAGGGTGGACGTGGACGTCGACACCACGGCGGCGGTCGCCGCGCGGGTGGCCGAGGCGCTGCCTCGGACGCTCGAGCGCCTGAAGGCCTACCTGGCCGTGCCGGCGATCTCCTGCGAGCCGGCCCACCACGCCGACGTGCGGCGGCTCGCCGAGCGCATCCGCGACGACCTGCAGGCCCTCGGCCTCGATCGCGCACGGGTGCTCGACGTGACCCCGGGCGAGGGCGTGGCGATGCCGCTCGTGGCGGCGGAGTGGCTGCACGCGGGTCCCGACGTGCCCACGGTGCTGATCTACGGCCACCTCGACCTGCAGCCGGTGGGCGAGCCGGAGTGGACCACGTCGCCGCACGAGGCCGTGCAGCGCGGCGATCGGCTGTTCGCGCGGGGCGCGGCCGACGACATGGGGGGCTGGGTCTCCCACCTGGCGGCGGTGGAGGCCTGGCTGGCCGAGACGGGCGGCCTGCCCTGCAACCTCAAGCTGGTCATCGAGGGCGAGGAGGAGATCGGCAGCCCCTTCCTCGAGCGCTTCATGGACGAGCACCCCGACGCCTTCGAGGCCGACGTGATGGTGCTCACCGACTGCGAGAACCCGGGCGTGGACGTGCCGGGCCTCACCGTGTCGCTGCGCGGCCTCATGGAGGTGGAGCTGGTGTGCGAGGCCCTGGGGGCCGACGTGCACTCGGGTCTGTGGGGCAACATGGCGCCCGACCCCACCATCGCCCTCTTCCGGCTGGTGGCCCGCCTCACCGACGAGGACGGCCGCCTGCGCTTCGGGCGCGTCCACGTGGACGACGCGCGCAAGGCGGCGGCGCAGCAGGTGCCGATCGATGCGCAGACGGTGCGGGAGGGCGCCCACCTGCTCGATCGCGTCGACCCGCTCCCGGTCCGCGATCGCTCCATCGCCGAGTGGCTCTGGTGGCAGCCGGCGGTCACCGTGATCGCCACCACGCTGCCGCCGCCGTCGCAGAAGAAGAACGCCATCCGCCGGCGCGCCTCCGCCACGCTGTCGGTGCGCGTGGCGCCGGGGCAGACGGCCGACGAGATGCTGGCCATCCTGCGCGGTGTGCTGCTGGTGGACCCGCCGGCCGGGGTGATCGTGCGCCTCGAGACCGTGCCGGGCTGGGGCGGGTCGTGGCTCTACACGCCCCGCGGCCCCGCCTTCGAGGCGGCCGACCGCGCCTACGTGGCCGGCTGGGGGCGCCCGCTGGTGCAGGTGGGCATCGGGGGGTCCATCCCCTTCGTCGCGATGTTCGGCCAGCGCTTCAGCGACCTGCCGCTGATCCTCAACGGCGTCCTCGATCCGCTGTCGACGGCCCACGGGCCCAACGAGAGCCTGCACCTCGGCGTGTTCGAGAAGATGCTCGTCACCAACGTGCACCTCTACGCCGAGCTGGGCGCGCTCTCGCCGGCCGCGCTGGCGGGCGGCGCGTGAGTCGGGTCCAGGGGGTGCTCGCCGCCCTGGAAGCGGGCGCCGACGCCCGGGGCGTGGCGGCCTGGGCGCGGGTGGGCGACCCCTCGCTGCGTTCCTTCGGCTGGGGTCTCACCCGCCTGCGCGCGCTGGCGAAGGAGCTCGGGCGCGACGCGGCGCTGGCCGAGGCCCTCTGGGCCACGGACCTGTTCGACGCGCGGGTGCTCGCCTGTCTCGTGCTCGACCCCGCCGCCCTCGACCTCGCGGGCGCCACCCGCTGGGCGCGCGGCGCGGGGGCCTGGCAGGTGTCGCACGCGCTCTGTTCCGGCCCGCTCGCGAAGGCGCCCCACGCCGCCGATCTCGTGGACGCGTGGACCCCGTCGCCGGACGATGCGCTGCGGCGTTGTGGCTGGCTGCTGCTCGGGGCCATCGCGCCGAAGGTCCGCACGCGCGAGGAGGCGTGGCTGCTCGCCTTCGTGGCGCACGCCCGCGAGGCGCTCCAGGGGGAGGAGAACCTGGTCCGCGACGCGATGAACTCCTTCCTGCTGTCGGTGGGGCAGCGCAGCCTGCCCTGCTGGGAGGCGGCGTACGCCGCGGCCGTGGCGGTGGGGACGGTGGAGGTGGACTACGGCGACAACGCCTGCGTCGCCCCCGACGTGGTGCGCCACCTGGGGGGGCCGCGGATCCGCGCGAAGGTGGGGGCGCCGCCGGCCTGAGCCGCGGCTCCGCGCTACCGGGGCGTCCCCCGGAGCCCCCCATGGACCTCGCGGCCGAGATCGCCCGCCGGCGCACCTTCGCGATCATCTCGCACCCCGACGCGGGCAAGACGACGCTGACGGAGAAGCTGCTGCTGTACGGCGGCGCCCTGCACATGGCCGGCGCCGTGAAGGCGCGGAAGGCCAGCCGCCACGCCGTGTCGGACTGGATGGAGATGGAGAAGGAGAAGGGCATCTCCATCACCAGCTCGGTGCTGCAGTTCGACTACCGCGGCCGGCGGATGAACCTGCTCGACACGCCAGGTCACGCCGACTTCAGCGAGGACACCTACCGCACGCTCGCGGCCGTGGACTCCGCCGTGATGCTGGTGGACAGCGCCAAGGGCGTCGAGGAGCGCACGCTGCGGCTCTTCGAGGTCTGCCGCATGCGCAAGCTGCCGGTGGTCACCTTCGCCAACAAGTTCGACCGTCCGGGCAAGGAGCCCCTCGACCTGATGGACGAGGTGGGCAAGACGCTGGGCATCGACACCTTCGCGCTCAACTGGCCCATCGGCAGCGGCTCGGAGTTCGTGGGGGTGCTCGACCGGCTCACCGACGAGGTGCTGCTCTTCGAGCGCGTGCCCGGCGGCACCGAGATCGTGCCCGTCACCCGCATGGCCCTCGACGATCCGGGGCTGGAGGCCCGCCTCGGACCGCGCGCCTACGAGACCCTGCTCCTCGACCACGAGCTGCTGTCGGAGGCCGGCGACGCCTGGTCGGTGGAGCGCTTCCTCGCGGGCGAGGTCACGCCCTTCTTCTTCGGCTCGGCGATGACGAACTTCGGCGTCCAGCCGCTGCTCGACGCCCTGGTGGAGCACGCGCCCCCGCCGCGCCCCCGCGTGGCGGTCACGGGGGAGCGGGCGCCCTCCGACCCCGACTTCTCGGGCTTCGTCTTCAAGATCCAGGCGAACATGAACCCGAAGCACCGCGACCGCATCGCCTTCCTGCGGGTGGTGTCGGGGGCCTTCGAGCGCGGCATGGAGGTGGTGGTCGCGCGCACGGGCAAGACGCTGAAGCTGTCGAAGCCCCACACCTTCATGGCGTCGGAGCGCTCGATCGTGGACGACGCCGTGCCCGGCGACATCGTCGGCCTGTACGATCCCGGCGAGCTGCGCATCGGCGACACCCTGTACGCGGGCGCGCCCGTCACCTTCCAGGGCATCCCGCGCTTCGCGCCGGAGCTGTTCAGCCGCGTGATCCTCAAGGACCCCACGCGCCGCAAGCACCTGCAGAACGGCCTCGTGCAGCTCGCTCAGGAAGGCACGGTGCAGCTCTTCTTCCGCGAGGGCCTGGGGGCGGTCGATCCCTACCTGGGTGCCGTGGGCCAGCTGCAGTTCGAGGTGCTCAAGGAGCGCCTGCGCAACGAGTACAACGTGAAGGCCGAGCTCGAGGGCCAGCCCTTCCGCGTGGCCCGCTGGGTGGTGGCGCCCGAGTCCGTCGTGGACTGGATGAAGCAGCGCTCGGACTACCTGGTGGTGGAGGACCGCGACGGGCGGCCCGTGGTGCTGGCGAACACGCCATGGTCGCTGGCCTACGCCACGAACGAGCACAAGGACCTGGAGCTGCTCGACACGAGCCCTCTCGAGGTGCCGGGGAGCTGACCCGGGCATGGGGCGCGATCAGGTGCGGGGCTTGAGGCCCTTGCCCCAGGTGACCCCCGCCCGCACCCACGCCGACAGGGCGAGGGGCTGGCCGGGGCTGCGCAGCCACGGCGCCCAGCCCACCGCCGCCTCCACGAAGCGGCCACGGTCGACGAGGCCGAAGCCGGCGGTGGTGCCGAAGCCCAGGCCCTGGATCGCGTCGGCCCAGACCACGTCGGCGGCGAGGCGCACGCGCCAGGCGTTGCGCTCGGCGTGGACCGGTCCGCCCTCCACGCCCAGGCGGATCGCCAGGTAGTCCTCGGCCCAGAACTCGGCCCAGGACGCCCCCGCCAGGGGGATGCTGTAGGGGTTGTTGCCGCCCACGCGCGTGCGGCTGACCTCGTCGGTGGCGTCGGCCCAGCCGGTGTGCACCACGAGCAGGGGGCGCGCGACCAGGGGGATGTCGGTGGCCAGGCGACCCTCGACGTGGGGGGAGGGGGCGCCGCCCGTCCAGTCGACCCCGCCGCGCACCCACACCTGCAGCCAGGGCCGGTGGAAGCCCACCACGGCGTCGGCGGTGTGGAAGGGGCGGGCCGTCGGCACGTCCTCGGGCCGCACGTCGGGCAGGCCCACGAACCACCAGAAGGAGGACTGCCCCTCGAGCCCCACGTAGAAGCCCAGCGGCAGGAAGCGCTGCACCCCGCCTGTGGCGCCGGCCGCGAAGGCCAGCGTGGACAGGTCGCCGCGGGGCTCGCCGTCCACCCAGCGCTCGAAGAACATCCCGGCCGTGCCGGGCTCCACGTCCACGCTGATCCAGGCCTTGCCGTTCGACCAGCTGGGGGTCCAGCTCGCGCGGAGGTGGCTGGTGAGCAGCTCCAGCGCCACGTCTCCCTTGCGGGCGCCCACCTCGACGATGGCGTTGGGGCGGGCGTCGAGCTCGCCGCCGAGCTCGAAGCGCCAGTCCCATCCCTCGGCCCCGAGGGCCAGCGAGCTCGCGAGCAGCCACCACATGGACTGCCCCTACCCCGGCGTGCGCGGTTCACCGAGCTGTCCGGAAACCGGTCGTGAAGAGTACGGATCCTGGACATGCTTCCGCGTCGACGCACGGTAGAAAGTCGATCCTCGACTGGCACGCGGTCTGCTGGTGTGCGTTCGTCCGGGCAACTGGACGGGAGGTGGGAGGCGACTCCCTCCTCCGGGGCCACGAGGGCCCCGCGGCCGCAGGTCACGCTGGGGGGCGTGGCCGGCGGTCGCGCCTCGGGACGCGCCGAGACCTCCGGGGGGAGGGTCCGGCGGCTCGAGGCAGCGGCGGCGGAGCACCGGGGGGCGCTCCGCCGCCGCCCCCTCGGGGGCCGGGGTCAGCGTCCGCGGAGCGGCACCTCGAGCACCAGCGCGCCGGTGGTGGCGTTCGACGCGAGGAGGGCGTGGGCGGCCTCGGCCTCGGCCAGCGGGAAGGTGGCGTGCACGAGGGGGCGCAGGGTGCCGTCGAGGAAGTGGGGCCACACCCGGGCGCGGAGCGTGGCCACCAGCTCGGCCTTGAAGGCATCGGAGCGGCTGCGCAGCGTGGAGCCCTGGATGCGCAGACGCTTCACGAGCAGGCGCCCGAGGTCGAGCGGCGCCTGGCGTCCCGACAGCAGGCCGATCACCACGAGCACCCCGTCGGTGCCGAGCACCTCGAGGTCGTCGGCGAGCGTGTCGGCCCCCACCGGATCGAGCACCAGGTCGACCCCGTCCGCCCGCCACGCCCGTGCGTGCGGAAGCCAGGGTCCTGCGTGCCGGTTGGCGCCGCCGCTGGCGCCGAGGGCGAGGCACTGCGCGAGCTTCTCGTCGCTGCCCACCACCACGAAGCTCTCGTGCCCCAGCACCCGGCAGAGCTGGATGGCGGCCGTGCCCACGCCGCTCGCCCCGGCGTGCAGCAGCACGCGGGCGCCCGTCCGGCCCTCCAGTCCACCCTCGCCCTGCAGGTTCAGCCAGGCGGTGGCGAAGACCTCCACCACCGCCGCGGCGCCCACGTGGTCCACCCCGGGAGGAAGCGGCAGCACGTGGCGGGCGTCCACCACCACCTCGGTGGCGTAGCCCCCGCCGGCCAGCAGGGCGCAGACCGGGTCGCCGGGGCGCCAGGGCTCCACGCCGTCGGCCACCTCCGTCACCACGCCGCTCACCTCCAGCCCGAGGATCGGGCTGGCGCCGGGCGGGGGTGGGTAGCGCCCGGCCTTCTGCGCGAGGTCGGCGCGGTTCACGCCGGCGGCGCGCACGGAGATGCGCACGCACCCCGGCGGCAGCGCGGGTGCGGGCACCCGGCGCAGCACGCAGACGCCGTCCTCCACGACGATCGCCTCCATCGTGCGCTCTGCTGCCTCGCTGGCCATCGGCACCTCCCCCGGCGGGCTATCGGGCGGGTCGACCGCGGGCACCGGCGCGTGCGCCAGGGGCCCGTCCGAGGAGCGCATGGAAGGCTGGAGCATCGGACGTCGCTGGACGTGGGGGGCCGGTCGGGCGGCGGCCCTGGGGGCGGTCGCCGGTGGACTCGACGCCCTCGTGCGCACGCTGGGCGCGCGGGGCCTGCCCGACGTGGTGGACGACCTCGTGCGTGGGCTCGTGACGGTGCTGGTGCTGGCCCTGGTGGGCGGCCTGCTGGGCCTGCTGGCCGGCCCGGTCCACACGCTGCGCCGCGAGGCGCCCGGATACCGCAACGTGGCCCTGCAGCTCGGACTCGCCGGCGGTGGGCTCGTGGCCGTGGAGCTGGCGCCGTGGATCGCGGCGCTGCTGGGCGAGGGGCGCACGAACGCCGCGGTGGCCATGGCCCTGGTGCCGGTGGGCGGCGTGGCCACGCTCACGCTGAACGCACGCTTCTGGCTGGCCCGTCGCGAGCTGGGCCGGTCCACGATGCCCTTCCTGCCGGTGGCCCTGGGCGCCGCGGTGCTCTGCGTGGGCCTTGCGGTGCTGGGGGGTCAGACCCGCGACACCGGCGGCAGCTTCGCCCTCGACGGCGATCCCGACGTGGTGGTGGTGTCGGTGGACGGGCTGTCGGTGGCCGACGGCCCGCTGCCCGCCGGGGGGGCGCTCGCCCAGCTCGTGGCCACGGGCACCTCCTTCACCCAGGCCGTCGCGCCCTCCGCCGACGCCGTGCCGTCGCTGGCCGCGCTCTGGACGGGCCTGCATCCCCTGCGCCACTCGGCCCTGGCCGACGATCGTGCGCTGCCCGCGGGCCTTCGCACGGTGGTCGAGCGCCTCGAGACGGAGGGCTACGCCACGGCGGCCTTCCTGTCGTCGGCGGTGGCCACCGGGGTGGGCCTCGACCAGGGCTTCCGGGTCTTCGACGACGCCGTGGCGCCGGCATGGGCGCGGCCGCCGCTGGTGGCGCGGGTGCTCGGGCCCTGGCGGGTGCGCCGACCGGCCCTGGCCACCGTGGCCCGCTTCGGTCAGTGGCTCGACGGACACGCCCACCTGCCCTTCGTGGCGTGGGTGCACCTCGAGCAGACCGCCGATCAGGGCCTGCCCGAGGTGGACGCCGCGGTGGCCCAGGTGCTCGCGGCGCTCCAGCGCGCCGAGGTGCTGGACCGCACCCTGGTGGTGGTGGTGGGCACCCACGGCGGGCAGGCGGACGCGCCCCGCGCCGGACTCGGCGATGCCCTGGTGCACGTCCCCCTGGTGCTGCGCGCCCCGGGCCGTCCCCGTGTGCCCGCGGTGGACGTGCAGGTGCGGCTGGTGGACCTGCCGCTCACGGTGCTGGCCTGGGTGGGCCTGGACCGGAACGACGAGGCCGAGGGCATCGAGCTGCTCGGCTTCCTCGACGGTCGCCGCGACCAGGGGGTGTGGACGCCGCTCGTGGGGCGGGCCGGCGACGGTCGCTTCCTGCTCGGGCTGCGCCAGGAGGAGGTGAAGGTCGTCCTCGACCCGGCGCTCGACGACGCCGAGGTGTACGACCTCGCGGAGGATCCGGGCGAGGAGCGGAACGTGGCGGCCCAGCAGGCCAAGGCCCTGGAGCAGGCGCGCAGCCTCCTCGGTCCGGATCTGGCGGCCCTGCGGCGCCTCGAGGCCCAGCCCGCGCTGGGACCGGCGCGCCTCGACGTCCTGCGGGCGCTCGGGGTGATGCGGTGAGGCGGGTCACCGTGCGGCAGCTCACGCAGGAGCTCACCACGCTGCTGTCGGCCCGCTACCCGGCGCTGGAGGTGGAGGGGGAGGTGAGCAACCTCACCGTGGCGGGGTCGGGCCACGCCTACCTCACGCTGCGCGACGGCGACGCCGCCCTCGCCGCCGTGTGCTGGGCCGACACCTGGCGGTCGCTGGATCACCGGCCGAAGCGCGACGAGCGGGTGGTGTGTCGCGGGCGGCTCGGGGTGTACGGCGGGAAGGGCGCCTACCAGCTCTACGTGCACGGCATCGCGCCGGCGGGGGAGGGGGCCTGGGCGGCCGAGCTCGCCCGA
This sequence comes from Alphaproteobacteria bacterium, assembly GCA_020632955.1. GTDB lineage: Bacteria > Myxococcota_A > UBA796 > UBA796 > JACKEO01. The sequence continues at coordinate 10,729 of JACKEO010000017.1, read as the reverse complement.
CGCAAGGCCCGGCTGGAGGCCGACGGCCTGCTCGAACCGCGCCGCAAGCGACCGCTGCCCGCCCACCCGCGGGTGGTGGGCGTGGCGACCTCGCTCACCGGCGCGGCCCTGCAGGACTTCCTCGAGGTGAGCCGGGAGCGTCACCCGGCCACGCGCATCCTCCTCGCGGGCTGCCAGGTGCAGGGCGAGCGCGCGCCCGCCTCGATCGTGCAGGCCGTGGAGCTGCTGGTGGACGACGGCCGGTGCGAGGTGATCGTCGTCACCCGCGGCGGCGGGTCGAAGGAGGACCTCCGCGCCTTCCAGGACGAGGGGCTGGCCCGCTACCTGGCCCACTGCCCGGTGCCGGTGGTGAGCGCGGTGGGCCACCAGATCGACACCACGCTGGCCGACCTCGTCGCCGACGCCGTGGCGCCCACCCCCACCGCGGCCGCCGTGCTCGTGCTGCCCGACGGCGGCGTGCTCCGGCAGCGCGTGGACGAGGGGGCGCTCGCGCTGGAGGCCGCCGTGGCGCGACGCCTGCGTGACGGACGACGCGAGCTCGTGCGGGTGCAGGGCCGCCTGCGGCACCCCGCCGAGCGGCTGGCCCAGGTGCGGCGCCGCGCCGACGAGCTGGTGGCCCGCGCGGCGGCCGTGATCGCCCGACGCCTGCCCGCGCGCCGGGCCGAGCTGCGCGCGCTGGAGGGGCGGGCCCTCGCGGCCTGGCGGCGCGTGCCCCCGGGCGGTCGCCACGAGACCGAGGCCCTCCGTCGACGGCTCGCCCTCGCGGTGCAGCAGCTCCTGCGTGACCGACGGGCGGCCGTGGCGCGTTCGCTCGCCCAGGTGGAGGCCCTGTCGCCCCAGCGGGTGCTGGAGCGAGGCTACGCCGTGGTGGTGGGGCCGGACGGCGCGGTCAGCTCGGCGGCGGCCGTGCGTGCCGGCGACCGCGTGTCGGTGCGCCTGCGCGACGGCAGCTTCGGCGCGGTGGTCGACGCCGAGGCCGTGGACGATAGGGAGCGGTCCGACGGCTGAAGGAGGTCCCGTGTCGCCCTGGCTGCTGGCCGGCCTGCTCGCCTGCGGAGGCGGTGCTCCGTCCCCGTCCCCCGCGACGGAGGAGCCGGTCGCCCCCGAGGTCGACCTCGCGCCCGCCGATCCGCTCGACTTCGCGGTCGAGCTCGCGGCCCGCGTCACCCGCGAGGTGGACTGCACCACCGAGGCGGTGCGCTACGTCTGCGACCTGGCGGATCTCCCGGGCGAGGCCTTCCCCGTGCCCACCGTGCCCGAGACCTGGCTGGGCGTCACGATCGTGGTCCGCAACAGCCGCACGATCGCCGACGGCTCGATCGAGAGCGAGTCCCTCGCCCGCGTGACGCTGTCGGCCGACGGCGTGTTCGTCGGTGCCCTGCGGCCCTCCCAGCCGTCCGAGCGCCTCGCCCTCGGCCGCATCCTCGGCGACACGGCGAAGGCCGCGAAGGGCACGTTGGAAGCGATCGAAATACCGCAAGGTCTGGCCGATTACCTCGACATCCCCCCGGAGAAGACCTGGACGCTCCAGCGCGAGGAGATGGGGTGGAGCTTCACGGGAGCCCACCCGGCGCGCGTGTTCAAGGTGCCCGCCCGCGCGGGACGCCCGGAGGCCTACGTGGTGGTGGAGACGGCCCAGGGCGGGGCCTTCGTGACGATCGCGCCCCTGGTGGCGTGGTCCGGCGGCTCGATCGAGGAGTGACGGCCGCGCTGGGCGTCAGCGCAGCGCTCACGCTGATGCTCTACCTGATCCCGAACGGGGAGCTGGTGGTGCTCCCGCTGGTGTGGCTGTCCACCCTGGCCCACGAGCTGGGGCATGGCCTCACGGCCGTGGCGCTGGGCGGCCATTTCGGGCACCTCGAGATCTACATGGACGCGTCCGGCGTCGCGTACACCGACAACGAGGGCGTGCTGGCCGATGCGCTGGTCTCTGCCGGCGGCCTCGTCGGACCCTCCCTCGTCGCGGCCGCCTGCTTCCTCGCCGCGCGGTCCCCGAAGGCCTCGCGTGCGGCGCTCAGCTTCGCGTCGGCCTTCCTGCTCGCCGTGGCGGCCATCTGGGTGCGCAACGTCTTCGGCGTGGTCTACGTGGTGGGCCTGGCCTTCGTGCTCGTCACGGTGGTGGTGCGGCTGAAGGCCGAGGGCGCGCGCTTCGTCACCGCCTTCCTCGGCGTGCAGCTCTCGCTGTCGGTCTTCTCCCGGTCCGACTACCTCTTCGTGCCCGTCGCGCAGACCCAGGCGGGCCCCATGCCCAGCGACGTGGCCCGCATCGCCGAGGTGCTGTGGCTGCCCTACTGGGTGTGGGGCGGGCTGTGCGGTCTGTTCAGCCTCGTGGTGCTCGGCGGCGGGCTGTGGCTGGCCGTCTGGGGAGCGTCGCCGGCCCCCGAGGAGCTGCCGGCGACGCTCCCGCGCGGGACGCGCTGATCGCCGGTCGTTAGGGAGGGCCGGGCGCCGTCAGGTCGGTGGCGCCCGATCCTGGGGAGCGGGGTTGTTCGGCAGGTTCACGGCAGCGATCCTGCGCCGCCAGGGGGTGACCTACGCGCTCCTCGCGGTGGTCCTGCTCGCGGTGGGCGCAGGCGTGCTCCACCTGAAGGCCGACTTCCGGGTGGAGGCCTTCTTCGGCGCCGACGATCCGGAGACCACCTACCTGGCCGAGTACCGCGACCGGTGGGACGCGGCCGATCTCCTCATGGTGGTGGCCGACGGGGGGCCCGAGGGCCTGCTCGACCGCGAGCGCATGCAGGCCCTCGACGCCCTGGCCGACGAGCTGGCGCAGGTGGAGGGCGTGGCCGACGTGATGAGCGTCACGCGGGTGCCGCGGGTGCGGCGCGGCCCGGCCGGGTCCTTCATCCCTGTGCCGCTGATCGGCAGCATCCCTCCGGCCGACGCCGAGCCGGAGCGCATGGAGGCCTTCCGGCGCAGCGTGCTCGACGACGAGCGCATCGTGCCCTCCTACCTGTCGGACGACGGCCGCTACGCCACCGTGCTGGTGCGCCTCGGCGTGGCGTCGGGCGACCTCACGGCGGTGCAGCCGGTGGTGCTGCGCGTGGGCGAGGTGCTGCACGATCGGGGCGTGCCGGGCGTGTCCTTCCACCTGGGCGGCGTGCCGGCCATCCGGGCCGACGTGCTCGGCGTGATCGTGCGCGATCAGCTCGTGGCGGTGCCCATCGCGGCGGTGCTCATGGGCACGCTGCTGATCCTGCTCTTCCGCAACCGCCACGGCGTGCTCATCCCGGCCCTTGCCGCAGGCATCCCGAACCTGATGCTGCTCGGCATCATGGGGTGGACGGGGGAGCCCTTCGGGCTGCTCAACCAGGTCTTCCTCGCGCTGGTGCCCGCCATCGCCGTGGCCGACGCCGTGCACCTCGTGTCGCGCTTCCACGAGGAGGGGGAGGCCGCCGCCACCCCCGAGGACGCCCTGCGCATCGACGTGCACGGCCCCATCGCGCGCACGATGGCGGTGATGGGCGTGGCCTGCTTCCTCACCTCGTTCACCACGGTGGTGGGCTTCCTGTCGCTGATGACCACCGACATGCCGGTGCTCCGCTACTTCGGCCTCTACGCCGCGGTGGGCGTGGCGATGGCCTACCTCACGGTGCTCTTCATCGTGCCGCTCGCGCTCACCTGGACCCGTCCGGGGGCGCGACGCCTGCCCCACGGGCGCCAGGGGCTGCTGGGCTCCCTGCTCTACGGCTGCGTGGTGCTCACCACCCGTCACGCCGGCATCACGCTCGTGGGGGCCACGGTGGTCACGGCGCTCGCCGTGGGCGCGGGCACGATGGTGGTCACGGACTGGAAGGTCACCGAGAGCTTCGACGACGACCACCCGGTGTCGGTGGCCAACGACATCGTCGACGACCACCTCGGCGGCGTGCTCACCCTCGAGCTCGACCTCGTGGGGCCCGAGGGTGCCTTCGGTCGCCCCGACGTGCTCGAGGTCCTCGATGCCCAGGAGCGGGGCGTGCACGTGCACGACGAGGTGCGTGCGTCGGTCGGGCCGGGCTCGCTGCTCCGGGCCACCAGCAGCCTCGTGGGCGGCCCCGACAAGGTGCCCACCGAGGAGGGCACCGTGCGTCGGCTCTACGACCTGGCCGACCGCGCCGGCATGGTGTCGGCCTTCGTCAGCCCCGACCGCGCCCGTGCGCGCGTGATCGTGCGGGCGCGCGACATCGGCGCGGTGGGCTTCCTCGCGCTGGGCGACGAGCTGCAGCGCGGCTTCTCCGAGGCGCTCCAGCCCCTGGGCGTGCAGGTGCACCTCACGGGCGACACCTTCGTCTCCTCCCGGGGCATCCACACGGTCACGCGCGACCTGCGCAACAGCCTCATCTCGGCCTTCGCGGTGATCGGGCTGATCATCGCCGTGCTCTTCCGCAGCCTGCGCTTCGGCCTGCTCTCGCTGGCCCCCAACGCGCTGCCGCTGGTGGCCGGGTACGGCGTGATGGGCCTGCTGGGCTGGGAGCTGGAGCCCGCGCGCGCCGTGGTCTTCACCATCGCGCTGGGCGTCAGCGTCGACTCCGCCATCCACGTGCTCGCGCGCTTCAGCGAGGAGCGGCAGGCGGGCCTGTCGGTCGACGCGGCCATCGAGTCGGCCGTGATGCACTCGGGTCGCGCCATCACCATCACCGCGCTCATGCTGCTCGTGGGCTTCGCCGCGAACATCAACAGCGCCTCGCCCTCGAACGCGGCCTTCGGACGCCTCGGCAGCGTGATCATCGCCGCGGCCATCCTCTCGAACCTGATCGTGCTGCCCGCCCTGCTCAAGGTGGGCTTCGGCGGCGCCAGCGCGTCCCGCGCACGCCGCCTCTCGGGCTAGATTGCCTGGAACTCGCCCTGGCCGTGGATGTCGACGTAGCCCTTCCACACGCCCTCGCAGAGGGCCACCTTCGTGCAGGTGTGGCAGGCGTCGGGGGCGTGCTTCAGGTCGAAGCGCTTGCGGTCCTGCCAGTTGAAGCGCGAGCGGCCGTCCTTGATCTCCTCGATGCCGAAGCCGTCGCCGTCCTGGCGCACGGAGCAGTCGGTGGAGAGATCGCGGTACTCGCCCATGTACTTCTTGAGCAGGGCGTCGTTGTCGCGCAGCACCGGCGGCAGCACGCAGAGGGGGAAGCCGCCGAAGGTGAAGGTCTTGCCCCGGAACTCCTTGGCCGTCTCCATCGCGTAGAGCGCCTTGCGGAGCAGGGGCACCACGGCCTGGTAGCGGGGCGTGATGTCGGGATCGCCCTCGGCGTAGCCCTCGGGCCGCACGAAGTTGATGCGCAGGTCGTCGAGCTCGAGGTCCAGGTAGAAGAACTTCATCATGTGGAGCAGGTGGCGGTAGTTCCACCCGTTCAGCACGATGTTCACCGACAGGCCGTCGGCGAGGAAGCCCTCCTTCTTCTTCTGGTTCAGGTAGCGGATGGCGTCGCACTTCTTCTCGAAGACGCCCGGCACGCGCGTGATCTTGTCTTCCAGGGGGCCCGTGTGGCCGTGCATGGAGATGGTGACGCGGGTGAGCCCGGCCTCGAGGCACTTGTCGGTGAAGTGCTGCAGGCGGAGCTTGGTGGCGTTCGTGGCCAGCGCGATGCGCGTGTAGCCGAGGTCGCGGGCCAGCCCGATGGCCTGGACGATGTGGGGGTAGGTGGTGGGCTCGCCGCCCAGGAAGCCCACCGAGCGCGTGCCGGCCTCGTGCCAGTGGCGCAGCTCCCGCTCCATCTCCTCCCACGCCATGTAGGAGCGATCCTCGCGCTTGGGCAGGCCGTCGATGCAGAAGACGCAGCGGTTGTTGCACGCCTTGCCGATGTTGATCTCGACGTTGCGGCGGGTGTCGCGGATCGCGTTGAAGACCTGGTTCTGACGCCCCAGCTCCACCGGCGCCGCCGTGGGCGCCAGGGGGCTGTTCGTCTTCGCTTCCTTGTTGAAGAGCGCGTGCGCCATCGACGTCGTCCCTCGGGGCGGGGTCCGGGTGCGCCGTGTCGTGCGCCGGCACGACGCACCTCCACGGCTTTGCAGTATACGCCCGGCGGCCCGCTCCCGTCATCCACGCGATGTCTCGGGATACGCGGCCGAGACGGAGGACGCGCATGGACGGGGTGCTGCTGGCTGGAGGCACGGGATCGAGGCTGAGGCCGCTCACGGCGTCGGTCTGCAAGCAGCTGCTGCCGGTCTACGACAAGCCCATGGTCTTCTACCCGCTGAGCCTGCTGATGCTGGCGGGGGTGCGGCGCACGCTGGTGATCACCACGCCGCGCGACCACCAGGCCTTCGTCGACCTGCTGGGGGACGGCAGCGCGTGGGGCACCGAGCTGGCGTACGCGGTGCAGGATCGTCCCGCGGGCATCGCCCAGGCGCTCACCCTGGCCGAGGGCTTCCTCGCGGGGCGCGCCTCGATGCTCGTGCTCGGCGACAACCTCCTGTACGGCGAGGGGCTCACCGCCGTGCTGCGCCGCATGGCCGCGCTGGAGCGGGGCGCCCACGTGCTCGGCTACCCGGTGGCCGACCCCACCCAGTACGGCGTGCTGGCCTTCGAGGGCGAGCGCGTGGTCGATCTGGTCGAGAAGCCCGCCGACCCTCCCTCCCGCTTCGCCGTGCCCGGCCTGTACGCCTACGACGGCACGGCGCCGGCGCGGGTGGCGTCCCAGGCGCCCTCGGCGCGCGGCGAGCTCGAGATCACCGACCTGAACCGCAGCTACCTGGCCGACGGCCAGCTGGAGGTCTCGTGCCTCGGCCGCGGCGTGGCCTGGCTCGACATGGGCACGCCGGCGTCGCTCCACGAGGCGGCGGGCTTCGTGCAGACCCTGCAGGCGCGCCAGGGCTACCGGGTGGGCTGCCCGGAGGAGGTGGCCTGGCGCCAGGGCTGGATCGACGACGAGGCCCTGCTCGCCTGCGCCGCGGGCTACCGGGCCACCGAGTACGGCGCCTACCTGGAGCGCCTGGTGGAGGAGGGCGCATGAACGTCGAGCACCTGGCGCTGGAGGGCGTGCTCCTGCTGCACGCCCGCGTCTTCCCCGACGCCCGCGGGCTGGTCTACGAGAGCTGGCGCGACGGGGCCTACCGGGAGCTCGGCATGCCCCCCTTCGTGCAGGACACCGTGAGCCGTTCGGCCCGGCACGTGCTGCGCGGGCTGCACTTCCAGCGGCGCCACCCCCAGGGCAAGCTGCTCACGGTGCTGGCCGGCGAGATCCTCGACGTGGTGGCCGACGTGCGGCCGGTCTCGCCCACCTTCGGGCAGCACGTGGCGGTGGTGCTGCGGGGCGGCTCGGGCGACCAGCTCTGGGTGCCCGCCGGCTACGCCCACGGATTCGTGGTGCGGTCGGCCGAGGCCGACGTCCACTACAAGCTCACCGACGTCTACCACGCCGACGATCAGGGGGGCGTGCGCTGGGACGACCCCACCCTGGCCGTGCCCTGGGGTGTGGAGGCGCCGCTGCTCTCCGACAAGGACGCGGCCCTGCCGTGGCTGGCCGATCTGGGTCCCGAGGCGCTGCCCGCCTGAGCCGGCACCCTGCCGGCGGGGTCCGGGGGCGCTATGATCCGCGACCTTCCGGAGGTCCCGGTGCGCCACCTCTCCGTCCTCGCCTTCCTCGCCGCCTGCGGCGCGCCTCCCGCGGGCGATGCCGACGACACCGCCGACGGCGTCCTCGATCCCTCGGCGTCGCCGGTGCCCGCGTACGATCCGCTGGCCCTGGTGGACCCCTTCATCGCCACGGGGGGCGACGGCGCGGAGATCGCGGGCCTGAACCCGGGCGCCATCGTGCCCGTGGGCATGGTGCACCTGGGGCCCGACACCCGCCGGAACAACGCAGAACCCAGTTTCTACCATTTTGGCGGCTACTGGTACAACGACACCCACGTCCGCGACTTCAGCCACGCGCACGCCCACGGCATGGGCGTGAACGACTACGGCAGCCTCGCCTTCCTGCCCCGAGACGGGTGGGATCCGGCCTACACCGACGCGCAGGGCCGCATGGTGGCCTTCTCCCACGACGAGGAGGAGGCGTCTCCCGGCTACTACCGGGTGCGTCTGCAGGACGACGACAGCACCGTGGAGCTCACGGCCACGCTGCGGGGCGGCCACACCCGGGTCACCTTCCCCGCAGGCGCCAGCCCCGTGCTCGTCTTCGACCTCGGTCGGGCCCTCCCCGACGTGGAGATCGCCGACGCCTGGGCCGAGTGGACCCCGGGCAGCGGGGCCTTCGAGGGCTTCCAGCGCGTCAAGGGCAGCTACTCGCGTCGCTTCGACGGCCTGATGTCGCACTTCGCGGCCACCGTGGACCCGGCCCCCGTGGGGGGCGGTGGCTGGACCTCCCGCGATGCGCCCGCGGCCGCCACGGGCGAGGGCCTGCAGCGCGTCGAGGGCCCCACGAGCGGCTTCTGGCTCGCCTTCCCCGAGGGCACCACCGCCGTCGACCTGCGCGTGGCCCTGTCGTACGTCGACACCGAGGGCGCCTGGAAGAACCACGCCGCCGAGCTCGAGGGCGTCGACTTCGACACCCAGCGGGCCCGCGCCGAGGAGGCCTGGCGCGCGCGCCTGGGCGCCGTGCGCGTGGCGGGCGGCACCGACGAGGAGCGCCGCGTCTTCCACACCGCGCTCTACAACAGCCTGAAGTTCCCCTCGCGGCAGGACGACGTCGACGGGCGCTACCGTGGCCTCGACCAGCAGATCCACACCACCGACGGCCCGCAGTACAGCGACCTGTCGATGTGGGACACCTTCCGCACCACCCACCCCTGGTACACGCTGGCCTGGCCCGACCTGCAGCTCGACGTCGACCGCAGCCTCGTGCGCATGGTGCAGGACGGCGGCTCGCTGCCGAAGTGGCCCCTGGCCCACGGCTACACCGGCGGCATGGTGGGCTCGCCGGCCATCCAGATCCTCGCGGAGTCCTGGCTCAAGGGCCTGCGCGACTTCGACGTCGACACCGCCTACGAGGCCTCCCTCGCGGTGGCCACGGGGCCCGTGCCCCAGGCCGGTCGCGGGGGCCTCGGGGACTACCAGACGCTGGGCTACGTGCCCGTGGAGGACGGCGGGGGCTCGGTCTCCGACACCCTCGAGTACGCCTGGAACGACCACGCCCTGGCCCTGTGGGGCGAGGCGCTCGGGCGCCCCGAGGCCGAGGTCGCCAAGGTGCGCACGCAGGCCGCCACGTGGCGGAACCTCTGGAACGCCGAGGCCGGCTTCTTCACCGGGCGCTCGCGCACCGGGGCCTTCCAGTGGGACGACAAGCCGCTGGGCTGGGCGCCCGTCTACGTGGAGGGCAACGCCTGGCACTACCTCTGGTACGTGCCCTACGACGTCGAGGGGATGATCGGGGTGCAGCACGGCGGCGACCGCGAGGCCTTCTTCGCGCGCTACGCCGAGTACTGGCAGCAGGTGCAGGACGAGCCCGACGACAAGATCCCCGACGACTACTACTGGCACGGCAACGAGCCGGTGATGCACGTCGCCTTCCTGGGCTCGCTCGCCGGGCGGTCCTCGCTCACCGCCGACGCCTCCCGTTGGGTGCTGGGTCACCGCTACTCCACCGCACCCAACGGCCTCGACGGCAACGACGACGCCGGCACGCTGTCGGCCTGGTACCTGTGGGCCTCGATCGGCCTCTTCCCCGTGGCGGGCACCACCACCTACGCCCTGGCCAGCCCCCTCTTCGAGCGGGTGGAGATCGAGCCCGTGCCCGGCGAGGTCTTCGTGATCCGGGCGCCGGGGGCCTCGGCCGAGGTGCGCTACCCCACCGGCTGGTCGGTGGGGGGCGTCGACCTGCCCACCTCCCACGTCGACCACGCCGAGCTGTTCGCGGGCGGCGACGTGGTCGTCCGCCTGGCCGACGAGCCCGTGGACTGGGAGGCCGCACCCTGATCGGGTGCAGCCCGGATCACCACCTGACGAGCCCGCGACGCGTGGCCGGCGGGAGCCGTGCTATACGCGGGCGTCACGGCGGCGGACGTCCGCCGCGGGAGCGCTGAGATGACGCACTGGACGAACACGTCACGCCTCGGGCGGTGGGCCCTCGCGGGCTGGCTCGCGGCCGCCGCGCTGGCCGTGCCCGGCCGCGGCGAGGCCACCACCTTCGCGCAGATGTCCACGGCGCAGTTCGTGGACGCGTCCACCTACATCGTGCGGGGCCGCGTCCTCGAGGTGTGGACCGAGCGCACCGACGACGACCTGGTCTGGACGATGGCCCGCGTGCGCGTCGACGAGACCCTGAAGGGTCCCGACGCCCCGGCCGAGCTGGTGGTGAGCAGCCTCGGCGGCTCCCACGGCGATCTCACGGTCACCGTGTCGGCGGCCGCCCAGTTCACGCCGGGCGAGCCCGCGCTCTTCTTCCTCGACCAGAAGGAGCGCACCGGCCGTCTCGTGCCCGTGGCGAAGTTCCTCGGCGTGCGCCTCATCCGCCGCGTGCCGGGCACCCACAGCTACTACGCGAACGCCTTCCACCCGCAGGTGGGCGTGGCGAACGACGCGCGCTTCCTGCCGCACCCCGTCGCCGAGGAGCGCACCGATCTCGACGTGCTGCTCGGCGAGATCCGCGACCGCCTGGCCACCGGCTGGGACGGCACGCCGGTGCCGGGCATCGCGGGCGAGAAGCTCCTGCGCATCAACTCCCCCGAGCGGAGGCTCCGCTGATGCGCACGCTGCTCGCGCTCCCCGCGCTCCTCCTGTCGTCCAACGCCTTCGCCTGGGGCCACCTCGGTCACGTGTGGGCCTACGACGAGATGCCGATCCCGTACCAGGTCATCGAGACCGATCGCTACGCGGGCT
>JACKEO010000016.1 GCA_020632955.1 Alphaproteobacteria bacterium | reverse complement strand
CTGGCGTCGAAGGCCAGGAACGGCACGCTGCAGCCCGAGGAGTGGCAGGGCAATACCTTCACCGTGTCGAACCTCGGCATGTTCGGCATCGAGCACTTCACGGCCATCCTCAACCCGCCCGCCTCCGCCATCCTCGCGGTGGGCGCGGTGGAGCAGGTGCCGGTGGTGCGCGACGGGGTGCTCGGCACCGGCTGGCGGATGAAGGCCACGCTCACCTGCGACCACCGTGTGATCGACGGCGCCACGGGGGCGGCCTTCCTGCAGCTGCTGCGGCGCTACGTCGAGGCGCCGGGGGTGGCACTGCTGTAGCGCCACGGGTGCTCCGCATCGGGACTGTCCCGATGTGCCCCCCTGCCCCCCATGCGGCGACCACCTCGTTAGCCTCTCCACCCTGGAGGCCGTCGTGCCCGACTACGATCTCCTCGTCCTCGGCGCCGGACCCGGAGGCTACCCGGCCGCGATCCGGGCCGCCCAGCTCGGCCTGAGCACGGCCTGCGTGGAGCGGGAGCACCTGGGCGGCGTCTGCCTCAACTGGGGCTGCATCCCGTCCAAGGCGCTGATCCGCAGCGCCGAGGTGGCCTGGCTGGTGCGTGAGGCCGCCGACTTCGGGCTCACGGCATCGGCTCCGGGCGTCGACATGCCCGCGGTGATCGCCCGCTCGCGCAAGGTGGCCCAGCGCTTCCGCAAGGGCGTGGGCGGCCTCTTCCGCAAGCATGGGGTCACCGCCCTGCAGGGCACGGCGCGCCTCGTCGGCCCTGGACGGGTGGCCCTCGACGGGCCCGACGGCGGCGAGGTCACGGCGCGCCACATCGTGATCGCCACGGGCGCGCGCGCCCGCACCTTCCCCGGCATCGTCCCCGACGGCGAGCGCATCCTCACCTCCCGCGAGGCCATCGTGCGCGAGGAGCTGCCCGGCCGCGCCGTGATCCTCGGCGCGGGCGCCATCGGCTGCGAGTTCGCCTACGTCTGGCGCGGCCTCGGCAGCGAGGTCACCGTGGTGGAGGCCCAGCCCGAGATCCTGCCCCTGGAGGACTCGGAGGCCGCCGCCGTCGTGCGGAAGGGGCTCACGGCCCAGGGCGTGGCCTTCCGCACCGGCGTGCGCGTGGAGCGCGTGGAGCGCCGGGGCGAGGGCTGCGTGGTCCACCTGGCCGGCGGCGACACGCTCGAGGCCGACGTGGTGCTCGTGGCCCTGGGCGTCAGCCCGAACAGCGGCGACCTCGGCCTGGAGGCCCTGGGCGCGGCCACCGACGCCCGCGGCTTCGTGCAGGTGGACGCCAGCTTCCGCACCCGCGTGCCCGGGCTGTACGCGGTGGGCGACGTCTGCGATCACGGCCCCGCGCTGGCCCACCTCGCGATGCGCCAGGCCCACGTGTGCGTGGAGCGCATCGCGGGCCTCGCGGTGCCCGACGTCGACCTGCTGGGCATCCCCTCGGTCACGTACTGCCAGCCGCAGCTCGCCTCGCTCGGGCTCACGGAGGCCGCCGCCCGCCAGCAGGGGCGCGAGGTGCGCGTGGGGCGCTTCCCCTTCGCCGCGAACGGCCGCGCCCAGGGCATGGGCCACCCCGAGGGCTTCACCAAGGTGGTGGTCGACGCCCGCACCGAGGAGATCCTCGGCGCCACGATCGTGGGCGCCGAGGCCAGCGAGCTCGTCGCCGAGCTGGTGGTCGCGCGCAGCGCGGAGGCCACGGCCGCCTCGCTGGTGCACGCGATCCACCCCCACCCCTCCGCCTCGGAGGCCGTGCTCGAGGCGGTGGCGGGAGCGCTCGGCGTGGGCGTCCACCTGTAGGCGCGGAGCCACGCACCCGATCACGGATCCTGACCAAGTCGTCACGCATTTCCGCTGGCCGACCCGACCCCACGGGACCAAGCTGGCGGCACCACGGAGGACCGGACCATGGGCTCCAGCCAAGGACCGACGCGCCGCGACACCCTCAAGAGCCTCGGCCTGTTCGGCGCCGCCGCCGCCACGGGCTGCGGGCCGGGAGGCGAGGCCGACCCGGACGACACCGACGTCGCCGGCGACACCCGCGACACGGCCCCGGTCGACACCGACCCGCGCACCGCCATCGACACCTACGTGGTGCTGATGATGGAGAACCGCACCTTCGATCACTACTTCGGGGCGCTCGCGCTCGAGGAGGGCCGCGACGACGTCGACGGCCTCACCACCTCGATGACCAACCCCGACGCCGACGGCGCCCCGGTGGCCCCCTTCCGCCTGCACGAGTCCGGCTGCCTGGAGGATCCGCCGCACGGCTGGACCTCGAGCCGTCGGCAGTTCAACGACGGCGCCTGCGACGGCTTCGTCAAGGAGCACGGCAAGGGCACGGCCTCCTACAGCCGCGAGGCCATGGGCTACCACAACCGCGAGGACCTGCCGGTGTACTACGCGCTGGCCGACGCCTACGCGCTCTGCGACCGCTGGTTCGCCTCGGTGATGGGGCCCACGTGGCCCAACCGCATCTACGCCTACACGGCCACGTCGGAGGGCATGACCACCAACGACTTCGGTCGCGTGCCCTTCACCCACGACACCATCTTCGACCGCCTCACCGAGGCCGGCGTGGAGTGGAAGGTCTACTTCCACAACCTGCCCTTCGCCTCGCTGCTGCAGCGGGTGGGCGGCCTCGTCGACAACCCCCGGCTGCGTCCCATCGAGGAGTTCTTCGAGGACGCCGCGGCGGGCCGTCTGCCCACCGTGTGCTTCGTCGAGCCCTCCTTCACCACGAACGACGACCACCCGCCGCACCCGCCCATGCTGGGCCAGGCGCTCGTGGGCACCGTGTACCAGGCGCTGGCCGACAGCCCGCACTGGGACAGGTGCCTGTTCGTGGTGGACTACGACGAGCACGGCGGCTTCTTCGACCACGTGGCGCCGCCGAAGACCGAGGACGACCACGCCGCCGACGGCTTCGACCAGCTCGGCTTCCGCATCCCCGCGCTCGTGGTGGGGCCCTACGCCCGCCAGGCCACGATCCACACGCAGTTCGACCACACCAGCGTGCTCGCCCACCTCGGCGACGTCTTCGGCTTCGAGCCGCTCACGAAGCGCGACGCCGCCGCGAACACGCTCTGGGACTGCCTCGACACCGACCGCATGGCGCGCCGCGACCCGCGCAGGCCCGCCCCGATCCCCACGCTCGACGTGAGCAAGGAGCAGTACGGCAACGAGTGCTTCTACCTGCGCCACCCGGGCCAGGAGGAGCTGGAGCAGGCCGCCGATCTGGGCCTGATCCTGCCCTGCTACGATCGCCGCGCCGAGGACGGCGAGGTGGTGGACCGCGTGATGGCCCGCGCCGAGAAGCTGGGCGTGGTGCGCTTCAGCGGGCGCTGGTAGTCGCCAGCACCGCTTCGGGGTGCCCCTGGGCCACGACGCCGCCGCCCTGCGGGCCCACCCCGGGACCCAGCGCCACCACGTGGTCGCACGCCGCAGCGAGGCGAAGGTCGTGGGTCGCGAGCACCACCGTGGCGCCGTCGTCCACCAGGCGGGCGAGCAGGTGCGCCAGCTCGGCCACGTCCACCGGGTGCAGCCCCGCCGTGGGCTCGTCGAGGAGGAAGACCGTGTCGGCGGCGCCCCGGCGATGGGCCCGCACCAGCTCCCGGGCCAGGCGCAGCCGTCGCGCCTCGCCGCCCGACAGCGAGGGTGAGGGCTGGCCCAGCGGCAGGTAGCCCAGCCCCACGTCCCGCAGGGCGCGCAAGGCCTCCTCCAGGCGCGGGTGACCCGCGAGCAGCGGCAGCGCCTCGTCGGCGGTGGCCTCGAGCAGGGCGGCGGCGCTCCTCCCCTTCCAGGTCACCTCCAGCACGTCGCGCGCGAAGCGGCGCCCCTCGCACACCTCGCAGGGCACCTCCACGTCGGGCAGCACGTGCAGGCTCACGGTCCTCACGCCGAGACCGGCGCAGCCCTCGCAGCGCCCCCCGGGCACGTTGAGGCTGAACATGCGGGCCTCGAGCCCGCGCAGGCGGGCCTCCGCCGTGGCGGCCAGCAGGTCGCGCACCACGTCCCACAGGCCCACGTAGGTGGCCGGCACGCTGCGACGGCTGCGCCCCGCCGCGGCCTCGTCCACCCGCAGCACGCGTGCGAGGCCCGTGCCTCCCGTGAGACGACCCGATCCCGGATCCCCTTCCCCGCCCACCTGGGCCCGGAGGTGGGCGTCGAGGGCCTCGAGGAGCAGGGTCTTGCCCGCTCCGCTGGGACCCACCAGGGCCGTGAGCCCGCCGCGTGCCACCCTCACGGTGTCGCCGCGCAGCACCCCGCCCCGCGCGCCCTCGAGCGTGAGCCAGTCCGACACCTCGCGCTCCGGTGCCGGCAGCGGGTCCGGAGCCGACAGCCAGCGCCCCGTCGGCGTGTCCTGCCCCGCCAGCCCCTCCGGCGGGCCCACGTACAACAGGCGGCCCCCCTCGCGCCCCGGGCCCGGCCCGATCTCCACCACCAGGTCCGCGGCCGCCACCACCGCGGGGTGGTGCTCCACCACCACGAGGCCGTTGCCGCGGTCGCGCAGGGTGCGCAGCAGCCCCACCAGGCGGGTCACCTGGGCGTCGTCCAGGCCGAGGGTGGGCTCGTCGAGCACGTAGAGCACGCCCGTGAGGTCGCCCCCCACCTGGCGCGCCAGCCGCACCCGCTGCAGCTCCCCCGCCGACAGGGTGCCCGCCGCCCGGCCCAGCGTGAGGTGCCCCAGGCCGCCCTCGTCGAGCGCGCCCAGCCGCGCGCCCAGCTCGTCGAGGAGCGGGGCCGACACGGCGTCTCGGGGCCAGCCGGACGCGGCCGCCCGCACCTCCGCCAGCGGCGTCGCCCACACCCGGGGCAGGGTCCAGTCCTCGGCCACGGTGACGGCCCGCGCCACCTCGCCCAGTCCCGTGCCCTCGCAGGTGGGGCAGTCGCCGGTGTCGGCGCGCCCCGTGCCGGCGCAGGCGGCGCAGTGCTCCGGACCGGGCGCGAGGAAGAGCGCGGGCCGCAGCTCGGGCAGCGTGCGTCCCGTGGCGAAGCTGTAGGGCCGATCGGTGAAGACCTGCTCCCCCTCCTCGGTCACCGCCACCAGCACCCCACCGCCGGCGCGCGTGGTGGTGCGGACGGCGTCGTGCAGCCGGTCCCGACGATCGGGTCCGACGCGGATGCGGTCCACCACGATGCGGAGGCGGGCCGCCCCCTCCAGGTCGTCGGGTCGCACCCGATCGAGGGGGAGCACCTCGTCGTCCACGCGCACGCGGGAGAAGCCGGCGCGACGCACCTCGTCGAGCACCGCCACGGCCTCGCGACCCGTGCCCAGCGGGGCCTCCAGGTGCAGGCGCGTGCCCTCCGGCAGCGCGAGCAGCGCCTCCACGATGCGGTCGTGGGGGGTGGCGTGCACGGCTTCGCCGGTGGCCGGATCGCGCAGCGTACCCGCCCGTCCGAACAGCACCCGCAGCACCGGCTCCACCTCGGCCAGCGTGCTCACGGTGGACCCGCCCCCCGGTCGCACCCCGTCCTGCGCGAGCGCGATGGTGGGCGGCAGCCCGTGGATGACGTCCACCCGCGGGCGCGGCAGCGAGCCCACCACCTGGCGCAGGTGCGAGGACAGGGCCTCGAGGTAGCGACGCTGCCCCTCGGCGTGCAGCGTGTCGAAGGCCAGCGAGGACTTGCCCGACCCCGAGCGCCCCACCACCACCACCAGGGCGTCGGTGGGCAGGTCCAGATCGAAGCCCGCGAGGTTGTGGTGTCTCGCCCCGCGGAGGATCAGCACGCCCGGACCCCGATCTAGCGATCGTCCCTGGGTATCACCTGGGCCTGCCAGGAGGTCTGCGGGCGGTGGACCACACGCGACCGCGCCGACGAGAAGCCGTCGAGGTCGCGGGCGAGCACGGTGACCGTGTGGGTGCCGGGCGACACCGTGGCGCTGGCGGTGAAGGGCAGCGTGGGCAGGGCCTCGCCGGGGGCGCTGCCCTCGAAGAAGACCTTGTCGTCGTCGACGAACACGAGCACGTGGTCGAGGCCCTCGTCGTCGCTCACGCGCCCCGAGATGGTGAGCCGGTCGCCGTCGAGCACCAGCTCCGGCACGCGCGTGAGCGAGATGCGGGGCGGCTCGAAGAGCGGCGAGGACGCGGGCAGCGCCCCCAGGCCGAAGCGCAGGGTCTGCTCCTGGCCGTAGTACCCGAAGAAGCCCTGGCGCACGATGGCGGCGTGGTCGTAGGTGCGCTCGTCCTCCACCGTGAGGTCGAGGCGGTAGCCCACGCCCAGGGGCTCCAGGACGCGCACGGCGAACGTGCCCTCCCAGCGCTCCCCGGGGTCGAGCACGCGCACGCAGTCCTCGGGCCACTCGGGCGCCAGGCCCGACACCACCCGCACGCCCGTGACGGCGCCGTAGACGTGGCCGGCCTCCACGCCGGGCTTCGAGGGCAGGCAGGCGCTGCCGTCGGGGTGGCGGGGCGTGCCGGCCCGCACGGTGCCCACGAGCACGTCGAGCGCCTGGCCGGAGCGGTTGCGGATGCGCCCGATGGCCCCGCGGCTGGCGCCGTCGCCGAGGTTGACCACGCTGAGGCGCACGCGCACCTCGTCGCCCACGGCCACGCTGCCGTCGGCCTCCTCGAAGGTCCACGACCAGGCGAGGTGGGGACGCGGGAGGCCCGTGACCGTCACCCGCTCCCGCTGTTCGCCGAGGGTGGCGCCGTCGGCCGACCGCAGCACGAAGCGCACGTCGGCCACCTCGTCGGGCCAGCCGTCCTCCACGCGCACGGAGCGCGCCCAGGACCGCGTCTCGCCCGGACCCACCCGGCCCAGCGGGAACTCCAGGCCGTCGAGGCGGTCGTGGTCGCGGGCCACGGCCACCAGCCGGTGCACCGCCTCGGCGCCGTGGTTGGTGACCGACACCCGCACATCGCGCGTGGTGCCGGCGTGCAGCGTGCCGTCGGGCCCGAGCTGCAGCGTCAGCTCGAGATCGGGCGCTGCCGGCTGCGGACCCTCCCGCCAGTCCAGGCCGAGCCCCTCCATCGCCGCCTGGATCTCGGCCTCGCCACGGCTGGCCCAGCGCCGGATGAGCGGACCCGCGGCGGCGAGCATGTCGCCCCGGTAGGGACGCGAGCTCACGTGCAGCAGGTCGAGCGCGAAGGCGAGCTCCGGATCCTCCGCGGGCACCGGCGGGCCCTGGCCGCCCACGCGGCTCGTCCACGCCTGGAGGTGGCGCACCACGTACATCGGCTGCTCGTCCTCGCCGTCGAGCCGCTCGAGGTGCTCGTCGAGGTCGGCCTCGCGCTTCACCCGCTCCCGACCGAACACGAGCGCGTCGGGCCGCAGCACCCCCTCGAGACGACGCTCCCCCGCCACCACCGGCAGCAGCTCGATGTCGGCCGGGATGCCCACGGACTGGATGCTGCGCTCCCCGGGCGTGAGGTAGTGCGCGATCGTGACCTTGAGCTTCGAGTCGTAGGGCAGCGTGTGGAGGTTCTGCACGCTGCCCTTGCCGAAGGTGCGCTCGCCCACGATCACCGCGCGCTGGTTGTTCCGCAGGGCGCCCGCCACGATCTCGCTCGCCGAGGCGCTGTTCGCGTTGGCGAGCACCACGATGGGGTACGGGTCCTCCGTGCCCGCCACCCGCGCGAGCTCGGTCTGCGGCCGGCGGTCGTGGGGGCCCCGGGTGGAGACGATCTCGCCCTCGTCGAGGAAGGTGTCGGCCACCGCGATGGCCTGGTTCAGGTAGCCGCCGGGGTTGTCGCGCAGGTCGAGCACCAGCCCGCGCAGGCCGTCGGGCTCCCCCCGGGCGAGCTGCTTGAGCTGGGAGACCAGGTCGGCGTGCACCGAGGAGTGGAAGCTGGGGATGCGCACGTAGGCCACCCCGCCCGGCAGCGCGTGGCCCTCCACCTCGTTGATCTTGATGTTGCCGCGCTTGACCACCACCTCGGCGGGCACGGCCTCGCCCTCGTGCACCACTTCGAGGGTGACGGGCGCGCCCACGGGCCCGCGCAGCAGCTCCACGGCCTCGTCGAGGGTGAGGTTGATCGTGGACTGGCCATCGATCCGCCGCACGTGGTCGCCCGACCGCACCCCGGCGGTGGCCGCGGGCTTGCCCGGCAGCGCGTGCTCCACCGTGAGCCGGTCGTCGCGGATCTCGATGTTGATGCCCAGTCCGCCGAACTCGCCGCGGTTCTCCACGTCCATCTCGCGGGACTGCTCGGGCGGCAGCAGCGCGGAGTGCGGATCGAGGGTGGCGAGCAGGCCGTTGCCCATCGCGAACTCGACCAGGGTGAAGGGATCCACGTCGGGATCGGGGTCGGGGATGTCGTCGGGGTCGAGGTCGGACTCGAGCAGCGTGGCCACCCGGCGCAGCTCCCGCTCCAGGGCGCGCAGGTCGGTGATGCGGGGCACGTCGAGCGTGGCGCGACGGGAGCCCACCTGGGCGCGCACCACCCCGTCCTCCCGGTCGAACATCACCTCCGGCACCAGGCGTTCCACCGCCTCCAGCGCCTCCACGTACATGCGCTCGGGGTCGATGCGCTCCGGCTCGACGTAGGTCTCGCCGATGGGCGCGAGCGCATCGTGCACCACCCGCAGCCGCGACAGGTCGTGGTCGCGCCGGGTGGACGCCACCGCGTCCATGGGCGCCGACCCGGGCTTCACCGGGATGCCGAAGGTGAGCAGCCCGACCACCCCCAGACCCCACGCCGACACCAGCACGGCAGCAGGTCTGTGGAAGGAGGGCATCGCGTCTCCTCGGGGATGGCGACCGCCTCCAGGACACCCGGGACACGGCCGCTCCTCCATCGTAGGGTCGTGCCCGCACCGGCGTCAACACGCGCGCGCGCCCGCTGACGAGCCGGGACCGCTTGTCGACTCGGCGTGACCCCGACGATAGGACCGCCAACCGCCGCATCCCGGCCGACACGCCATGCCGCTCTCGCTCCCCTGTCCGCACTGTCGCGTGTCGCTCCGGCTGGACGAACCCCTCCCGGTCCCCGACAGCGCCGTCCGCTGCCCCGCCTGTGGCGAGTCGGTGCGCGTCGTCTACCCCGACGGCCTCGTCGACCGGCTCCGCGATGCCGGCAAGGCCTTCGCCGCGCGCGGCGACGCGCCGTCCCTGGCCACGCCGGACGAGCCGCCCGTGGACTTCGGTCCGCCACGGCGCCGGGCCGCGAGCCTCCCGCCCGTCCGGCCCGCGCCCGAGGCTGCCGACGAGGCCCCCACGATCGCGTCGCGCGCGCCGCCCCCCGAGCTGCCGCCCACGAGCCTCGACGTCACCACCATCGATCCGCGCACGCCGCCCCCCGTGCCGCCCACGCCCCACCCGGTCACCGATCCGAGCAGCACGCCCTGGACCGACCCGCGGCCGCGTCCCCCTCCGCGTCGACGCCGCTGGGGCCGTCGCCTGGCCCTGGCGGCCGGCGCCCTGCTGCTGCTCACCCCGGTGGCCGCGTTCGTGGGCTTCCGCGTGCTGGAGGCGGTGTACGCCGGTGACCTGCCGAGCACCGAGGTGCTCCGCGCCTACCGCCCGGCCACGGTCACCACCGTGCACGCCGCCGACGGCACGCTGCTCGGCGAGATCTACGAGGAGCGGCGCTACGTGCTGCCCCTCGAGGAGATCCCGAAGCAGGTGCAGGACGCCTTCGTGGCCGCCGAGGACGCCGCCTTCTGGGACCACGACGGCATCGACTACATGGGCATCGTGCGGGCGATGGGGCGCAACCTCAAGGCGGGTCGCGTCGCCCAGGGCGGGTCCACGATCACCCAGCAGGTGGCCAAGAACTTCCTGCTCACGTCCGACCGGAACATCACCCGGAAGATCAAGGAGGCCTTCCTCGCCTGGCGCATCGAGGAGGCCTACGACAAGGAGCACGTCCTCTACCTGTACCTGAACGAGATCTTCCTGGGCTCGCAGGCCTACGGGGTGGAGGCGGCGGCGCGCACCTTCTTCGGCAAGGGGGTGGCCGAGCTCAGCCTCGCGGAGGCCGCCACGATCGCGGGCCTGCCGCCGCGCCCGTCGGCCTGGAACCCCCACACCGATCTCGCCGCGGCGAAGCGCCGCCAGGGCTACGTGCTCGACCAGATGGTGGCCAAGGGCTTCGTCACCGCAGCCGAGGCCGACGCCGCGCGCGCCGAGGAGCTGGCGGTGGTGCCCCGCGGCAACACCTTCCGCGAGGTGGCGCCGCACTTCACCGAGTACGCGCGCCGCTACCTGGTCGAACGGTACGGCGAGCAGAAGGTGCTCGCCGACGGCCTCCGTGCGGTCACCACCTGCGACCTTCGCCTGCAGGCCGAGGCCCAGGGGGCGGTCACCGACGGCGTGCGCACGATGGACGAGCGCCTGGGGTTCCGGCGCGCCGCCGTGGAGCACCTCGACGGCGAGGCCGCGCGCAGCGCCCGCCGGGAGGCGCACGCACGCGCGCTCGACGAGGCCGGCGAGACGGCCCTCGCCCCCGGGTCCGTCCGCGAGGGGCTGGTGCTCGAGGTCGCGCCGCGCTGGGCGCGGGTGGCGCTGGGCAGGCACGAGGGCATCGTCCCGCTGGCCTGGTCCACCTGGGTCTACCCGCCCAACACCGACCGCTCGTGGCGCTACCGCAGCCAGGACGACCTGACCCACGCGGTGGACGACGACGGCGACGGCACGCCCGACGGCGGCATCCTCCGCCCCGGCGACGTGGTGCAGGTGGAGATCGCGGCGGCCTCCACCCGCGACGACGCGGTCGCGAAGGACTTCAAGGGCACGCCGGGCGCCGACGCCGCGCTGCTGGCGCTCCGCCTCCGCCAGGTGCCCGAGGTGGAGGCTGCGCTCCTGTCCTTCGAGCGATCCGACGACGCCGCCGTGTCGGGCGCGGTGCGCGCGATGGTGGGCGGCGCCGACTTCTCCCGGTCCCAGCTCAACCGCGTGGTGCAGAGCCGCCGGCAGGTGGGGTCCACCTTCAAGCCCATCGTCTACACGGCGGCGCTCTCCACGCGGAAGCTCACCACGGCGTCCACGGTGCTCGACGGTCCCTTCATCGCCATGGGGGGCGACGAGGAGGTGTGGAAGCCGTCGAACTACAGCGACGACTACATGGGCTACATCACGCTGCGCACCGCCCTGGCGATGTCGCGCAACACGCCCACCGTGCGCATCCTCGACGCGGTCGATCCCGGCATGTCGGAGGACGTGGTGTGGGGCTTCGCCCGCGCGCTCGGCATCGGCGGCCTGCCCCGCCACCTGCTCCCCGAGGGGGCGGCGCCCTCGCCCGACACCGACCACCTCTGCCCGTGGATCCCGCAGCAGCCCAAGGTGCGCTGCCCGAACGCCACGGTGGCCGAGGACGGCACCACGCTGTGCCGCCAGTGCGATCTGTCCATCGGGCTCGGGTCGGCCTCGCTCACGATGGAGGAGCTCGCGCGCGCCTACGCGGTCCTGGCCAACCGGGGCCGGTGGATCGAGCCCTGGTACGTCGACGAGGTCACCGACCGCGACGGGAACGTGCTCGAGCGGCACGAGGCCGTGGAGCCCGTGCAGGTCATCCCGGAGGACCTCGCCAGCCTCGCCGTGTGGCTCCTCGAGGCGGTGGCCACGGGCGGCACCGGCGCCGAGGCCCGCCGCGCGCTCGGCGTGCACGTGGCCGGCAAGACGGGCACCACGAACGAGGAGAAGGACGCCTGGTTCGTGGGCTTCACCCCCGACGTGGTCACGGCGGTGTGGGTGGGCTTCGACCAGCCCCGCTCCCTCGGCGCCTCGAGCACGGGCGGACGCGTCGCGCTGCCCATCTGGATCGAGTACATGCAGGAGGCCCTCCGCGACCGGACGGATCGGGCCTTCCCCCTCTCCTCCTCGCTCGAGTGGGCCTCGATCGACGAAGAGACCGGACAGCGCGTCGCCGAGGGCGGGCGCTCCTACCCCTTCCTCGAGGGCACCCTGCCGGAGGCCACGGCCTACACGCCCGGCCAGGCGCGCCTCGAGGATCTCGCCACGGAGCTGTGACGGTGCGTCTCCACCTCCCATCGTGGGCCCTGGCCTGCCTGCTGCTGGCTGCCTGCGACGGCGACGTCGAGGTGATCTACGAGAGCTGCCTGCTCGAGGTGGAGGCCGATCTCGGCGTGGTGGCGCCGGGCGACGAGGTCCGGCTCGGCGTGCGCCCGGCGACGGCCGTCCACGACACCCGCGTGCGGGTGGGCGGCGTCGACGCCGAGGTGCTGCGGGTGGAGCGCACCGAGGCCTCCTCGTGCACCACCTGCGACCTCTGCAAGGTGGAGGCGGGCTGCCTCGCCTGCGACCGCTGCGAGGCCTGCGCCACGTCCTGCGACGCCTGCACCGACGAGGCCGTGGTCTTCACGGTGCCCGACCTCGGCCCGGGCAGCTGGCGGGTGGTGGTCCTCAACCGCTTCGGCAGCTCCCCGGACGCGACGCGCCTGACGATCCCCGGCCTCGACACCTCCGACACCGACGCGGACACCGACACAGACGTCTCGGGCGATTCCGGGGACTCGGGCGACTCCGGGAACTCGGGAGACTCCGGGAACTCGGGCGATTCCGGCGACTCCGGGAACTCGGGCGACTCCGGCGACTCCGGGGACTCGGGCGACTCCGGCGACTCGGGCGACTCGGGCGACTCGGGCGACTCGGGCGACTCTGGGAACTCGGGCGACTCCGGCGACTCGGGCGAACTCGGGCGACTCCGGCGACTCGGGCGACTCCGGGAACTCGGGCGACTCCGGGAACTCGGGCGACTCCGGGAACTCGGGCGACTCCGGCGACTCCGGGAACTCGGGCGACTCCGGCGACTCCGGCGACTCGTCGCCCTGAGTCGTGAGGATCGCGTGGAAGTGCCCACCGTCCGCCGGATCCGCGCCGTCGCGGCTTGATCGGCCTCGCGGCATGGAGTAGACCGGCACGTCGCCCCGGGAGAGTCCATGCGTGTGGCTGTGGCTGCGGCCGCCCTCCTCGCCTCGATGCCAGCGTACGCTGGCGGCATCGGGCCGTTGGTGATGGGTGGCTTCCACACCGAGGAGGTCGCGTACTACTACTCCCGCACCAACAGCGGGACGGGCGCGCGCATCCCGAACCAGCAGGACTGGGAGCAGGTCTTCGACCCGCAGATCATCGGGAACGCCGGCGGTGGCCTCGAGCTCGTCCTCGGCGACCGCGACAACCTCATCCAGGGCGTGTTCCGCGCCTTCTACATGCTCGACACGCCGCAGCTGAACCCGGTCGGCGATGCCGAGCTGCTCGACTCGGGCGCGGCCGTCACCGCCTTCCGGGAAGACATCAAGCACATCGGCGTGGGCACGGTGGGGCTCACCTTCGGCGTGGTGCGCGGCGCCTCCGACCGCCTGAAGCTGGCCGTGGCCGTGCACCTCGGAGCCGGGTTCCTCACGAACGACCACACCGAGTTCGCGCTGGCGCAGGCGGGTCCCAACCTGTCCTACCTCTTCAGCCGCACCGTCGAGGGCTACATCGACGTGTCGTACGGCGTCCGCTTCCGCAAGACGGTCTCGCACGGCCTCTACGGCAGCCTCGGCATCCGCTACCTCTTCGACTGATCGCGGTCGTGGCCTCTCCCCCGCTCGGTCCCGTGTCCACGCCGGACGCCCCGGCTGCGGTGGGTCCCTACAGCCAGGCCGTGGTGGTCGACGGCTGGGTGTGGTGCTCGGGTCAGATCCCCCTGGATCCCGCCACGGGCCTCGTGGTGGCGGGGGGCATCGAGGCCCAGACGCGCCAGGTGCTCGCGAACCTCGCCGCCGTGCTGCGGGCCGCGGGCGTGGGCCTCGATCGCGTGGTGCGCTGCACGGTGTACCTGCGCGACCTCGAGGACTTCGCGGCGATGAACGCAGTGTACGCCGAGGCCTTCGGCAGCTGGCGACCCGCGCGGGCGGCGGTGCAGGTGTCGCGCCTGCCGAAGGACGTCGCGGTCGAGATCGACGCGATCGCACGCTGCTGACGCCAGCGTCGCGTCGCCGGGGTACCAAAGCGGTCGCGGTGGCTTGAGAAGGCCACCCGCAGCCGCTAGACAGCCACGTCGTCGCCCAGGAGGGGCCGGCCCCGGCCGCCATGTTCGACCTTACTCCCCTGCTGTACGTGGACACCCAGGAAGGGGTCCGGCAGCTCGCAGAGCGCCTCGCGGCGTCCCCGATCGTGGGCGTCGACACCGAGAGCGACTCCATGTACAGCTACCGGGAGAAGGTCTGCCTGATCCAGTTCACGGATGCCCACGGCGACGTGATCCTGGACCCGCTCGCGGTCGACAGCCTCGACCCCCTCGAGCCCGTGTTCTCGGATCCCGGCATCTGCAAGATCTTCCACGGCGCCGACTACGATCTGGTCTGCATGAAGCGGGACTTCGGCTTCCAGACGCGGAACCTCTTCGACACGCTGGTCGCCGCCGAGTTCCTCGGGATGGAGCGCAAGGGGCTGGCCGATCTGATCGACCGCTTCTTCGGCTTCCCCATCGACAAGCAGTACCAGCGCCACGACTGGTCCCGCAGGCCGCTGGAGCCCGAGCACCTCGACTACGCCCGCGGCGACACGCACTTCCTGCCGGCGCTCCGCGAGATCCTGCTGCGCCGCCTCCACAAGGCCGGGCGCTTCCCGCACCACGCCGAGGAGTGCCTGCTGCTCGAGTCGAAGGAGTGGCCGGAGCGCCCCTTCGACCGCGACGGCTGGCAGCGCATCCGGGGCTCCAAGGAGCTCGACACCACCGCCCAGCGCGTGCTGCGGCAGCTCTACCTCTACCGCGACGCCCAGGCGCGGAAGCTGGATCGTCCGGCCTTCAAGGTGATCGGCGACCAGATCCTGCTCCAGGTCGCGCGCAAGCGTCCCCAGGACAAGGGCGAGCTCGACCGGCTGCTGTCGGGCAAGAACGCGCTCAAGCGTCGGCACGCCGACGGCCTGGTGCGCGCCGTGCGCGACGGCCTGGCAGACGCCGACCCTCTCCCCGGCCCCGGCAGCCGCCGTCCCCAGGACGACGACGACGACGAGGCCGCGCCCGCCCGCCTGCGCGGTCGCAACGCCGAGCGCGTGCAGGAGGCGCTGAAGGCGTGGCGGAACCGGCTCGTGAACTCGTCCCGGCTGTACTCGCCCTACTCGCTGGCCTCCAACGCCGACCTCAAGGCCATCTCGCGCGCACGCCCCTTCGACCTGGCCGAGCTGCGCCAGGTGCCGGGCATCCGTGACTGGCAGGTCCGCGACCACGGCGACGCCATCCTCGCGATCCTCGACGAGGTCGCGCCTGCGGACGGTCTCGACAGCACCGACGACGCCCCGACGGGCGGACGCGGGGGCGGCGGACGGCGTCGCCGTCGTGGGCGCGGGTCCAGCTCGAGCTAGCGCATCCGGCAGCGCCGACCGCGCACGGTCAGCGCTCCACGCCCACCTCGTCGGCCAGCACACGCAGCACGTCGGGGTGCACCTGGTACAGGGTGAGCGCCTGTCCGAAGGTGTTCTTCCACTGCCGGACCCGCTCGCGGCTCACGTCGAACTCCGCGGCCAGCGCCTGCCCCGACTCGCCACGGGCCAGGGCGTCCAGCAGGCGCTCGAGCCCGTGGGCGCCGTACCGGGCGACGAAGTTCTTCGCGACGGTCTCGCGGCTGGTCATCGACCTCTCCGGCAGCACGCTAGCACAGGTGGTTGACGCGTCAAGTCGGACGCGGTCGGACACCCAGCTCCGTGATGTCCTCCCGCCACGCCCGGGCGCGCTGACGCACGAGCCAGGCCACCAGCGGCGCGTGGACCTCCTCCCCAGCCCGCGGGTGGAGCGCGGTGTCGAGGTGGTCGAAGTCCGCGGGCAGCGGGAGCCGGCTGACCTGTCCTCCCCGCCAGGCGTCCACCACCGCGAGCGCGGACGCCTCCGGGCAGAGCGCGTCTCCCGACCCCGCCCCCACGAGCAGCGGGGCCGCGAGGCGGGCGAGGCCGTGGCCGTACTCCAGGGAGCCGCCACGATCGACCAGCGCCCCGGCGGCCCACCAGGCGGCCAGCTGGTGCAGCAGCGCCACCGGCACGTCCTGCCCCGCATGCACCAGGCCGGAACGACGCGGCGCTCCCTCGCCCCGCACCACGGCGGTCCAGCGTGCGAGCGCACGCCCCGGCACGGTCCAGGACCCGGGGATCGCCCGCGACCACCGCACCACCCTCGCCGCCCAGGCCGACGGGGGCACCGCGCGCACGGGCGCCCCGAGGACCGCGAGGGAGGCCAGGCGCTCGGCCCCCCACCGCGACGCCCAGGCCAGGGCGATCAGCCCACCCAGACCGTGGCCCACCACGTGGACGCGCCCGTAGCCGCTCCGCTCGGCCACCAGCGCGAGGGCCGCGGGCAGGTCGGCCTCGGCCGCGCCGTCGACATCGCCCGGGTGGTCGCCCTCCCCCACGCGGTGCTCGACGAGCCAGACGCCGAAGCCCGCCTCCGCGAGCCGGTCCACGAGCGTGGGCGCCGGCCCGCACCGGAAGACGTCGGGACCCACGCCCAGGGTGGACAGCAGCACCACCGGCTCGCCGGACGCCCCGGGTCGCAGGGGGACCTGCCGCACCACCCCCGTGCGGCCGTCCCGCGCCGTGTAGGCATGGCGCGTGAGCGGCGGCGGAGGCGGCGCGGCCAGGAAGGCCTCGCGCGCCAGGGGGTTCAGGGCGCGCCACGCCAGCGCGGGGGCCGCGTCGCGCACCGCGTCCACGAAGCGCCGACGGAGTCGACGCAGGCCGGCGCCGGGTCGCTGGAGGGCGCCGGCCACGGTGTGCTCAGCGCCCCCCGCGGCCGCTCAACGGGTCACGGAGGCGCGGGCGACCACGTCGTCGGCCCAGGCCTGGTAGAAGGCCACCCGCCGACGCAGGAGCGCCTGCTCGCGGATCTCGTCGGCGTCCTCCTCCAGCTTCGCGGTGTCGGGATCCTGGCGCGCGCTCAGCGCCCCCACCCACACCACGCCGTCGTCCTCGAAGACCTCGCCCAGCACCTCGCCGGGCTGGGCGCTCCGCGCGGCCTTCATCAGGTCGGCCGGCGGACGGAAGAGGCTGGCGCTCCCGCCCACGGCACTCACCAGGCCGGTGGACTGCACCGACAGCCCGTAGGCCTGCAGGACCTCCTTGGGCGGCGTCTCGGCGGCGGTCCAGGCGGGGAGGATCTCCTGCTCGGCGATCTCGGCCGCCCGGGTGGGGGCCTGCTCCTCGCGCCACAGCGCGGTGGCGATGTCGCGGGCGACCTCGTCCTTCGACAGCGTGCGGGCCTCGACCCGCGCCTCGAGCCGGTAGAAGCGCACGTCGTCGTCGCCCACCACCACCGGGGAGAGATCACCATCCCCGAGGTCGGCGAGGGCCGCCGCTGCGCGATCGTCGAGGTCGCGGACCACGACCTCCTCCAGGAGCCCGCCCCGCTGCGCCGACGGGTCCTCCGACCACCGCCGCGCCAGCGCCGCCAGATCCGCACCCCCCTCCGCCTCGGCGCGCACCTTGTCGAGGCGCGTCTTGAGCTCGGCCAGGGTGAGGCCGTCGTCGCGCACCGCGAGGCGCACGAGCCGCACGTCCACCTTCTCGGGCTGGTCGTACTTCGCGGCCAGATCCCGCTCGTAGCGGGCGGTGATCGCGTCGGGGTGCTCCGACAGGTAGGTGTCGATCGCCGCGTCGTCGGGCTCGAGGTGCGAGGCGATGGCGCTCGGACGGATGCGCACGAACGACACGTCCAGCTGGGTGTTCTGCTCCAGCCAGTCGCGCTCTGCGGCCGTGGACGACACGCTGGCGCCCAGCTTCATCAGGTCGGACAGCTTCCGCACGAGCAGCTGCTCGCGGATCTGCTCCTCGAAGTCGGCCCGCGTGAGCCCCATGCGGCGCAGGAAGTTCTGGTAGGCGCGCTTGTCGAAGGTGCCCTCCTCGTCGGTGAGGAAGGGGATCTGCAGCAGCTCCTCGGCGATCTCCTTGTTGGAGACCTGGAGGCCCAGCGCGACGGCCTCCTGCACCAGGGCGCGCTCCCGGATCAGATCCTGCAGCACCCGCTCCCGCAGATCGCGGCGCTCGTCCTCCGACATCGCGCGGTCGCGGGAGGCCTGCCGCTCGGCGGACTCGACGGCGCGCCCCAGCGTGATCGCCGAGATCGGCTCGCCGTTGACGCTCGCCACCGTGGTGGTGGTGTTGCCCGTGACGCCGAGGCCGAGGAACACGAAGCTCGCGGCCACGGCGAAGAACACGAGCTGCATCGCGGTCGAGTCGCTTCCCGAGCGCATGCGGTCCAGCAGGGACATCGTCCGATCTCCGTGAACGCCGCCGGGTATGCCGACCACTCCGCAGGGGCAATGGCCCGCCGGGGGCGTCGGACCCGGCCGCCGTGGCCTACCAGACGGCCTGGAGCGCGTTGCCGACCTGGCTGGCGCGCTGGTACTTCTTGCGCGCCTCGGGCATCCACTCCTTCTGGTTGTCGATGCGGGCGTCGTTGGAAGGGTGCGTGGACAGGAAGGCCGGCGGACCCTTGCCCGCCACCGCCTCCATGCGCTTCCACACCTCGATGGACTCCACCGGCGGGTAGCCGGCCTCGGCCATCAGCATCATCCCGACGATGTCGGCCTCCTTCTCGTGGGACCGGCTGAAGGGGAGCATCACGCCGATCTCCGCGCCCAGGCCCAGCGCCCCCACGATGAGGCCGCGCTGGGTCTCGGTGAGCTCCGTGCCACCCGACAGGAAGAGATCCACCAGGGTGATCGCACCGGCCACCCCGAGGGACTGGGTCATGCGCTCGGCGCTGTGGCGGGCCAGCGCGTGCCCCACCTCGTGCCCCATGACGAAGGCCATGCCGGCCTCGGAACGCAGGACCGGGAGGATGCCCGTGTAGAAGGCGATGTAGCCGCCGGGCAGGCACCAGGCGTTGATCGTCTCCGCCTCGATCAGGCTGAACTCCCAGGCGTACTCGTCGCGCTGGGCCACCGACGAGATGCGCCCGCCCACCGCGCGCAGCCGGGCCAGATCGGGGGACTTCTTCACCACGGAACCCTCGGCGAGCGCGTCGGCGTAGGCCTGGGCCCCGAGCTGGTTCATCGTGGCATCGGGGATGGGCACGAAGGCCTGGCGCCCGGTGTAGGGCACCTTCGCGCAGGCGGCGACCACGAGCAGCAGCGACGTGGCGCCGGCGAGCAGACGGATGGGATTCACGCGATCCTCCGGTGGCCGCTGACCTAACACCCGCAGCGCGCCTTGAACCGCCCCCCCTGGTGTGGCTAGATGGAGTCTGCCGGCGGGCTCCCCGCGCGCCGCACACGCCCTCCCTCCCCGCCACCCCGGCGTCCATGTTCACCTCCTTCCTGTCCGCCGATCTCGGCCTGGACCTCGGGTCGTCCTGTGTCCGCGCGGCGCTCCAGGGCCAGCAGACGGCCACGGAGGTGCCGGCGGCCGTCGCCTTGCGCCAGCGGCGCTCCGGACGGCGCGAGATCGTGGCGCTGGGGGAGGACGCGCTGGCCATGCTCGGGCGCACGCCCGACGGCCTCGAGGTGGTGCGGCCCGTGCGCAGCGGCCGGATCGTGGCCCCCGAGGTGGCGGAGGCCCTGGTGCGCCACCTCCTGCGGGAGGTCGACGCCCGGCGGTGGGGGCGGCGCCGGGTCACGCTCGCCATCGATCCCGATCTCCCCCCCGCCGAGGCCCGCACGCTGCGGCAGGTGGTGGAGGCCGCCGGTGCCCACGAGGTGGCCACGATGCCCGCCCCGCTCGCGGCGGCCCTGGGCGCCGACATCGATCCGGGCGGGTCGGCCGGCCACATGATCGTCGACGTGGGCTCGGGCACCACGTCGATCGCCGTGGTGTGCAGCGACGCGGTGGTGTCCTCCGCCGCCCTCGACATCGCGGGCGACGTCTTCGACGGCGCTGTGATCCGCCACCTCGTGCGCACGCACGGCCTGCTCGTGGGCCCGGCCACCGCCGAGGCCCTCAAGCGCGAGCTCGGCGCCGCGCTGGTGCCCGAGGCGGCCACGAGCACGGTGGCCGGTCGTTGCCTGCGCGCCGGCACGCCCCGCGCCCAGGTGGTGCACGCCGAGGCGCTCGCCGAAGCCCTGGTGGAGCCGGTGGCGGCCCTCGGCTCGGCGGTGCGCCGCGTGCTCGAGCAGACCCCGCCCGAGGTCGCGGCTGACGTGGTGGACCACGGCGTGCTCCTCACGGGTGCCGGCGCGCGCCTCGCCAACCTCGACCTGGCGCTGCGTGCCGCCACCGGCCTGGCCTTCCTCCCCGTCGACGGCGGGGATCGGGCCGTGATCCGCGGCGTGGCGCGCCACCTCGCCCCCCGGCGTCTGCGCGCCCGCACCGCCGCCGCGGTGCCGGCGCTCGCGCCCAGCCGCTAGCCGGCAGGAGGGAGTCCGATGCTCGGCCTGCTCGTCCTCCTCGCGCGCTGGACGGGCCTCGTGGCGGTGGTCGCCGGCCTCCTCGCGCTGTCCGTGCGCAAGGGCGGCGGGCTGCACGTCACCGCCGGCCGCGTGGTGCACGCGCTGGCCCTGGCGCTGGCCGCGGTGCTCGTGCTGCCGCTCGTCTACCTGGGGGATGCCGCCACCACGCTGCTGCTCGCCGTGGCCGCCTACCTGGTCCACGCCGGACGCCGGGCGGTGCAGCGACCGGCCGACGCGCCGCCCACCCCGGTGGACTTGCGCGCGGCCCAGGCCCTGGGCGCGCTCGGTGTGCTGCTGTTCGTGATCGGCGTGGCCCTCACCGTGCAGCACGGCCCCATCGGGTGGACGGCCTTCGGCACCGGCATGGGCCTGCTGCTGCTCGCCACCTCGGCGGCGGAGGTGCGTCGCCTGCGCGCACCGCCCGACGAGCCCCACGCCGCCCTCGCCTTCCACGCGGGGGCGATGGGGGGGGCGGTCGTCGCGCTCGCCACCGCCTGGGCGATGACCTTCGCTGCGGCCCACGGCGGCCCCGCCTTCCTCGCGTGGGTGGGCCCGGGCCTGATCGGCATCCCGGTGCTGGCTCGCTGGGTGGGCCAGATCCGCCGCGAAGGCCGCAACGCCACCTTCCTGTGATCAGCCCGGCGGCCAGGCCACGCCCGTGAGCTCCTCGCTCACCGCCCAGAGGCGCGCGGCGGCCTGGGCATCCCGCGCCTGCGGTCGCGGCAGCTCCCGTCGCGGCGCGCCCCACAGGCCGGACATCCGCTCCGGTCCGTAGTACGCGCCCGGCTCCACGTCGGGCGCCGTGGCCGCGAAGAGCTGGGGCAGCGCGCCCTCGGCCGCCGACTGCCCGAACAGCGCGTTGCCCACGTCCGACAGCCGCTCGAGCAGGCCGCTGCCGTCGTGCTGAGGCCCACGCCGCTGCAGGTTGGTGGCCGCCCAGCCCGGGTGGGCCGCGTAGGCCGTGGTGGTGGCGCCATCGGCGCGCAGGCGTCGATCCAGCTCGAGCGTGAACAGCAGGTTCGCGAGCTTGGACTGCGCGTACACCCGCCACCGCGCGTAGCCGCGGGTGTGCATCAGGTCGTCGAAGCGGATGCGGCCGCCACGGTGCGCCATCGAGGCCACCGTGACCACGCGTGCGGCCGGCGCCGCCTCGAGGACGCCGTGCAGGCGGACCGTCAGCGCGAAGTGCCCCAGGTGGTTCGTCCCGAACTGCATCTCGAAGCCGTCGGCCGTCTCGCGCCGCGGGATGGCCATGATGCCCGCGTTGTTCACGAGCAGATCCACCCGGGGATGGGCCTGGGCCAGCGCGTCGGCGAAGGCGCGCACCGAGGCGAGCGACGCGAGGTCGAGCGCGCGCACCTCCAGACCTGCCGTCGGCGCCTCGCGGCGCACCTCGGCCACCGCCTCCTGGCCCTTCGCGAGGTCACGGCAGGCGAGCACCACGTGGGCACCCTTCGACGCCAGCGCCCGCACCGTCTCGAGCCCGAGGCCGCTGTTCGCGCCCGTGACCACCGCCACCCGCCCCGTCTGGTCCGGGATGTCCTGCACGCTCCAGCCCACGGCCACCTCCTGCGCCCCCGTGCCGCGCTGGAGCACGCGGGTCGAGGGATCGCGACGCACGCAGACCGGGGTCAGCCCACGCCGCGGCCTGCCGCGCCGGGCCCCCCCACGATCCACCACACCTCGGCCGACACACCGGCACGCGCGAAGCGATCCAGCCACACCCGCTGCGCGTCCCGCAGGCTGTCCTGCTCCCCCTTCACCTCCACGAGGTGCACGCCCGACGGCACGGCGCCCGGGTGCAGGCCGTCGACGCGGACCTCCGGACCGTCCAGCACCACCAGGTCGGGCAGACCGCCCAGGGCCCGCCAGCCCCAGCGCAGCCAGGGCACGAGCACGGCCCGCAGGCCCGCCGGACCGAGGGCCGCGGCGATGCCCACCAGCTCGTCCCGGGTGGCCAGGTCCCAGCTCACGCCCGCCACGAGGGCCCCCTCCAGGCGTGCCCAGCCCTGGGCCACGAGCGCGGGCGCCTCCCCCGCGTCGATGCGGTCGAGGAGCGCCTGCACCAGCCCGGGGCGACGGGCGGCGAAGGCCGGCGTGCCCCCGTCGAGCGGCCCGGTGAGGAAGGGCACCGGGAGCTGGCCGGGCACCGGCGCGAAGAGGGCGTCGGCGAAGACGAGGGCCCCCAGGGTGGACCAGGTGCTGCCCTCGCCGTGCACGGCGCGCCGGCCCTGCCGCGCGAGGCAGGCCACCACGGCGTCCTCGACCAGTCGGGCGTGCCCGTCCACGCGGTAGCGAGGACGCCGTCCGCCGTCCGCCACGCGATCGAGCCGCAGGGTGCGACGCACGGGCGTGGCCAGGGGGGGATCGGGGACCCAGGCCCGGCCGAGGGAGGCGGCCACCCGCCGTCCCGCCCGCGCGACCGCGATCCGGGCTGCGCCGTCGCCCGCGTCCCGTCCCTCCTCCAGCAGGGACAGCGCCTCTTCCACCCGCCCCGCCCGCTCCACGCACCGCGCCCGCCGCACCACGTGGTCGCGTCCGCCCTGCCCCACCGACTCGAGACGGGCCCACAGGTCCGCGGCCTCCTCCAGACGCCCCGCGCGCTCCTCGGCGCGTGCGTGCTCACGCAGGTCGTGTCCCAGGGCGTCGCGACGATCGAGGCCACCCGGCGGCCAGGCGGGCCAGGCCAGCGCGTCGAGCGCGGCCTCCACGGGCGGTGCGCCGTCGAGGTCGACCAGCGCCTCCCAGCGGTCCCAGGCGGCGCGATCCGGCAGCAGGCTCGACAACCCGGTCGTCGGGTAGTCGGGCCAGCGCAGCCGTCCCATGCGCGCGAGCACCGCCGAGCTGCGGTCGGGCCGCACCTGCAACGTGCCCATCCGCTCGAGCCGGAGGAGGATCGGCGCCGCGACCAGGCGCACCCACGGCGCCTCGTCCCAGTCCTCGTGCCCGTCGAGGCGTGCCGCCAGCTCGGCACGACGCCCGCCCTGCGAAAGGCCCAGGGCGGCGCACCCCTGGGCCAGCACCTCCCGCGTGGCCACCTCCGCCCGGCGCGTCCACGACAGCTCGTCGTCCACGAGGGCGATCGACGCCAGGGCTGCCAGGGCCCCGGGGACGTCGTCCACGCCGGCCGCGATCAGGTCGGGCACCCGGAACACGTCCACCCGCCGGCCGGACAGGCGCGCGAGCAGCAGCGCCGGCGCCCCCTCGAGCCCGAGGACGCGCTCGGCCACCGCGCGCTCCTCGGCGTGCAACAGGCTGGCGCCGCGGGCCAGTCCGAGGGCGATCCGGTCGCGCAGGTCGACGACGGGCAGCGGGAGCGGATCGCCGGTCACGCCTCGCCCGACCCCACCTCGATCGCCTCCACCAGGCGGGCGTGGTCGGGGGCCGGCGCCTCGGCGAGGCGCTGGAGCACCGCCTTCATCCGCTCCCCGACCTCCGCCGTGATCGCGTGGTTGTCGACCGCCGACACCCCGGCCGCGAGCACCGGCACCACCCGACCCGCGCGGCGCGTCGCCACCCGCACGGCGGAGCGGATCACCCGGCGCACCAGCGCACCCCGCAGCGTGGCGAGATCCGGCGGTGCCAGGTCGAGCGCGGGACGCACGACGTCGCTCACCCGCGTGCCCACCACGCCCTCCTCGGGCAGGTCCACCTCGAGGCCCGCCGCCAGCGCCCGGCTGACCGCCGCGTGACCGCGGTCGGACATCGGGTCGAAGCCGTAGACCACCGACAGGCGCTGGGCGAGCCGCAGGTGCGCCACCGCCCACCCGGCCACCTCGGTGGGGATGCCCAGCCAGCCCGCCACGCCCGTGACCGCGCCGAGCGCGGCGGAGGTGCTGCGGGACTGCGCGATCACGTGGTCGGCCGTGCGCGCCACGTCGAGGTGCCGTGGCGCCGGCGCCTCGGGATCGAGGAAGGGCAGGCCCCGCCCTCGCAGCCAGGTGCGGGTGCGCACCGCCGACACCGAGATGGCCACGTACACCCCGGGCGCCAGCGCACGATCGGCCTGCTCGATCAGCTCGCGCACGACCGTGCGGGCGCGCAGGACGGCGCTGCGGGGTGGGCTGCTCATGGGGGCTCCGGCGAGCGAGGCGACAGGCTGGCGGCTTCGGGCGTCCGCCGTCGTGGACGCCTCCGATCCGGATCGTTAGCCCGGCGCAGGCCCTGTCGACCCGGAGGAGCGCGTGAACCCGTCCATGGAGGTGTACCTGGCGGCCACCCATGACTCCGCCGCAGGCCCCTCGATGGTCGACATCCTCCTGGACGCCGACCCCATCGTGCAGCTGGTCCTCCTGCTTCTCCTCGGCATGAGCGTCGCCTGCTGGGCCATCATCGCGCAGAAGGCCGTGCGCCTCCGCCAGGCCTCCTCCTCCAGCGCCGCCTTCCTCGACGCCTTCTGGCAGGCCAAGCGCATGGACGGCGCCTACGAGGACTCCGGCCAGTGGCCCCAGAGCCCCGTCGCCGCCGTCTTCCAGGCCGGCTACCGTGAGCTGGCGCGCATGCCCCAGGCCACGGCCTCCGAGGGCGCCGACAACGTGGCGCGGGCGCTGCGGCGCACGGCCCAGCACGAGTCCACCCGGCTGCGCAACCGCATCACCTTCCTCGCCACCACGGGCGCCACCGCCCCCTTCATCGGCCTGTTCGGCACGGTGTGGGGCATCCTCCGCGCCTTCCTCAAGCTCGGCGAGCCCGGCGTCACGGCCACGATCCAGGTGGTGGGGCCCGACATCGCCCACGCGCTGGTGGCCACGGCGGTCGGCCTGGTGGCCGCGATCCCCGCGGTGGTGGGCTTCAACCACCTCTCCAGCTGGATCGAGCTGCTCGAGACCGAGATGGACAACTTCTCGGCGGACTTCCTCAACCTCGTCCGGCGACGCTGAGCCCAGGGAGGCACCATGGGCATGTCGGCCGGCCGCAAGGGGGCGATGGCGGAGATCAACGTCACGCCGCTCGTCGACGTCATGCTGGTGCTGCTGATCATCTTCATGGTGACGGCGCCGATGATGGACGCGTCGGTCGGCGTGGAGGTCGACCTGCCCACGAGCGAGGCCCCGCCGCTGGAGCCCGACCAGGACCAGCTGATCCTGTCGATCGCCGCCGACCACACCATCTACATCGGCGACTTCGCGTACACGCCGGAGGAGCTGCCCGCCAAGCTCGCCGCGATCGCCGAGGCCAACCCGGATCAGCCGGCCTTCCTGCGCGCCGACGGCGCCGTGCCCTACGCCGACATCGCGGCCCTGCTCGGCATCGCGAAGAAGGCGGGCATCGTGCGCGTGGGCCTGGTGTTCGAGCCGGGCGTGGGCGAGCTCGGGGGCGGCGGGTGAGCGCCCACCACTCGCTGCTCGACGTCCCGCGGGAGCACCTCACGCCGTGGATCGTCGTCGCGGTGGGTCTCCATGTCACCGGCGCCCTCACGCTCTGGGCCCTCGCGCAGCTCGACCTGCAGCCTCGCAGGCCGCTGATCGCCCCCGAGGAGACGATCGAGGTGGCCCTGGTGTCGCTGCCGAAGAGCGCGCTGCCCCAGAAGGCCAGTCGACGTCCGGTGCCCCAGGCGCCGCCGCGCGATCAGGCCCCGGCGGTGGAGCCCCCGCCACGGCAGTCCGACCTCGCCGTGCCCTCCAAGGAGCCCGACCCCGCGCCGAAGACCCCGCCCGCCGATCCGCGCAAGATGCAGCAGTACCTCGATGAGCTCGACAAGATGGACGAGCTGCTCGAGGAGCTCGATGCCCCGGAGGGCAAGGTCGACCGCGACGCGGCCAGCCCCGAGGGCATCGAAGGCGCTCCGGCGCTCGGCACCACCGGCGCGATGTCCAGCGATCCCGAGCTCGCCGCCTACGTGGCGCGCATCTCGCGCATCTTCCTCGAGAACTTCCGTCCGATCCCGGCGGTGAAGGGGAAGGGCTACAGCGCAAGGGTGTTGGTGCAGGTGGACCGGGAGGGTCGCGTGGTGGACCGTCGCATCCAGGCGAGCAGCGGCAACGAGTTCTGGGACCGCGCAGCGCTCTCCGCCACCGAGGCCGTGGTCTCCCTCCCCCTCCCCCCCGAGCGCTTCCGCGACGGCCGCGCCGACGACTTCGTCATCCGCTTCGAGGATCCCTGATGCGCCCCCTGTTCCTCGTGCTGGCCTCGCTCCTCGCCCTGCCCGCCTGGGCCGCGCGCTTCGAGATCCCCGTCCAGGGCTCCCGCGAGCTCACCCTGGCGATCGCCGCCCCCGTGATGCCCCGCGGCGACCCCGACCAGAAGGCCGCCCTCCTCCGCGACACCGTGGAGAAGGACCTGGCGATGACCGGGTACTTCGAGATGGTGCCGCTCGACGCGCACATCGAGCGCGGCATGGGCGTGGAGCCCGGGTCCTTCCCCTTCGACCCGTGGCGCATGCTCCGCACGGCAGCGCTCGTGAAGCTCCGCGTGCTCCCCGCGGGCGACACCAGCTGCGATCCCGCCGGCCAGCGCATGTGCCTCGATGTCTTCATCTACGACGTGCTCGGGCAGGAGAAGCTCGCGGGCAAGCGCCTGCGCGGCACCCCGGCCGAGGTGCTCTCCATCGCCCACCAGGCGGCCGACGAGGTGCTGCTGGCGCTCGTGGGGCTCCGCGGCTTCTTCGGCGACGTCCTCGCTGCCGTGCAGGATCGCACCGGCAACAAGGAGATCTGGCTCGTGGGCATCGACGGTGCCCGCGCCCAGGCCGTCACGCGGAACGGGTCCATCAACCTGTCGCCGGCCTGGTCGCCCGACCACGGCACCCTGGCGTGGACGAGCTACCGCCGCGGCAACGCCGACGTCTACGCCAAGGACCTGGGCACGGGCGCGGTCCGCACGGTCTCCGCCTCGCCCGGCGTCGACACCGCCGCCTCCTTCTCGCCGGACGGCTCGCTGGTCGCCGTGGCCCGCTCCGAGCAGGGCGACACCGACATCTTCCTGCTCGACGCCCGCACGGGCCGCACGATCCGCCGCCTCACCCAGGGCGGCGGCATCGACGTGTCCCCGCACTTCTCGCCCGACGGCACCCAGATCGTCTTCGCGTCGGAGCGCTCGGGTGGCTCGCAGATCTACGTGGTCGACGTGGCCGGCGGCACGCCGCGGCGCGTCACCAACCTCCGCGGCTTCTTCACGGACCCGGTGTGGAGCCCCGACGGCGGCGCCATCGCCTTCGTGAGCCGCGACGGCCGCTTCGACATCATGACCATCCGCCCCGACGGCACCGGCGTGAACCGGCTCACGCAGGACCAGGGCGACAACGAGGACCCCAGCTGGAGCCCCGACGGGCGCTACCTGGTGTTCACGTCCACCCGGAAGGGCGGACGCCGCATCTGGCTGTCCACCGCGAACGGGCGGCACCAGGTGGCGCTCACCGACGACGCCGGCTGGAGCCAGCCCGTCTGGAGCCGCTGAGTGCCCACCGCCGCCATCGACCTCGGGTCGAACAGCGCGCTGCTGCTCGTGGTGGACGACGCGGGCACCGTGATCGCCGACGAGGCCACGGTCGTCGGCCTCGGTCGTGGCCTGGGGGACGGCGGCACCTTCGCCCCCGACCGCGCCGCGGCGGCCCTCGACACGCTGGCCACCTACGCCGCCACGGCGCTGCGGCTGGGCGTGCCCCCGGATCAGGTGCGCGCCGTGGCCACCTCGGCCTCCCGCCGCGCGCGCGACGCGCCGGCCTTCTTCGCGCGCGTCACCGAGCGCACCGGCCTGCGCTTCCGGATCGTGTCGGGGGACGAGGAGGCGGCGCTCACCTTCGCGGGGGCGCTGCAGGGCTCGCCGTGGGCCGTGGGCGACGCGCCGGTGGTCGTGGTGGACCCCGGCGGCGGCAGCACCGAGGTGGTGGCGGGTCGCGGGCTGGAGCGTGGCACGGGCGGCAGCATGGAGGTGGGCACGGTGCGGCTCACCGAGGCCTTCCTGGGCACGGACGTGCACGATGCGGCGGGCGTCGCCCCCCTGGTCGCCGCGGTGCGTGCGGAGCTGGCCCGCCTGCCGCCCCTGCCGCGGCCCGACGTGGTGATCGGCGTCGCCGGCACGGTCACCACCCTCGCCACGGTGCGGCTGGGCCTGCCCGTGTGGGACGCCGACCGGGTCCACGGCAGCCTGCTCGAGCGCACCTGGCTGCGGCAGACGGCCCAGCGCCTCCTGCCCCTCGATCCGGCGGCCCGGCGCGCCGCGGTGCCCGCCGCCCCGCAGCGCGCCGACTACCTCGCCGCAGGGGCGCTGCTCCTCGACGAGGTGCTCGCGCACCTCGACGCCGACGCCCTCGTCGTCTCCGTGCGCGGCCTGCGCTGGGCGTTGGTGGGCGAGGTCTTGCCGGCACGCCCTCCACGCGGATAGGGCGCCCGGACTGCGGGCGTAGCTCAGTTGGTAGAGCACGAGCTTCCCAAGCTCGGGGTCGCGAGTTCGAGTCTCGTCGCCCGCTTCCTCGTCGCGTCAGGTCGTAGAAGACGCGACCACGCGGCCTGATCGCGGTGGATCGCTCCGGCGCTCGCTGCAGGGGACCCGCCCGGCTGCGCCGGGCACCCTGACGCTCGGCCTACGCGAACCACCGCGCGGCCGCTCACCGGAGGGTTCCACCGTCGACGAACCGGGCGCTCGCTCGGGGCGTGGAGGCGCGGCCTGATCGCGGTCCGCGAGCCCATGGCGAGGGCTTGACACCGGATCGGCGGGTTTCCACCGTAGGCTCCGGGGGCGGAGGTCCCATGCGCTCCCTGTCCCTGCTGACGCTGGCGATGCTCTTCGCCTGCGCGCCCGCCGTCGAGGACGACAAGGCCGACGGGGGCGACAAGCCCGACACCGACACGCCGGCAGACAGCGCCGCGCCCGACACCGACGGCACGGCCGACACCGACGGCGCCGACACCTCCGACGACACGGACGCTCCCGACACGGACCCTCCAGCCACGACCGACCTCGGCGCCCCCACCTGCACCGGTCCCGCCACCCTGGAGTGCTGCTTCGGCGCGCTCTGGGACGGCCCCGCCCCCGTGGACTACGCGTCGGCGGGCGCCACCCTGGGTCAGCACTGCAAGGGCACGAACCACCAGGACATCCAGGGCGTGCAGCGCGTCGTCTTCATCGGCGACTCCATCACGATGGGCACGCCGCCCACGCCCGCGGGCCAGTGGTACCGCAACCGCCTCGCCCGCGAGCTGGCCACGCGCTTCGGCCTCCAGCCGCCGAGCCCGCGGTGGACCCTGGTCGACCCCATCAGCGGCAACGCCCTCGAGACCTTCTCGGGCGACTTCGCGAACTGCTCCAAGTGGGGCGCGCGCACCGACGACCTCATCGACCCCCCGCACCAGCAGATGAAGACCTGCATGCCGGAGGAGGATCGCGACCTCGTCACCCTCGTGGTGATGTCGATCGGCGGCAACGACATCTTCTCCTTCCTGGAGGACATCAACGCCGGCGTGGAGGACGACAAGCTCCGCGAGGCCTACGACAAGGCCGTCTCGCGCCTCGAGGCCGCCGTGCGCTGGGTGAAGGAGCCCGGGCGCTTCCCCAACGGCGTCTTCGTCGTGTTCACCAACACCTTCGACTTCTCCGACGCCGACGGCGCCGAGGACATGGCCGCCTGCGACGGGGCCGAGCTGATCAACCTGTCGCCGCCCCTGCGGGAGCCCATCCTGCACAGCGTCATCGCCGACGCCCAGGCGCGCTACCTGAAGCTGGCCGTGGAGACCGGCACCGACATGGTCTTCTTCGGCGAGGCCTTCTGCGGCCACGGCTGGAACACCGACGACACCACGCGGCGCTGCTACCGGGGGCCGGGCGCCGCCACCTACACCGACTTCACCTGCGAGCACCCCAACGGCACCGGCCACGCCGCCATCGCCGACCTCGTGCTCGCGGTCGTCGACGAGTAGCGCGGAGGATCAACCGTCGGCGCGGCGCGTGAGCCACTCGTCGACGTAGCGGGTGTGCATGGTGACGTCCCGGAAGGCGTCGGTGTCGAGCAGGGCGCGCTGCACCGGTGCGGTGGTGCGGATGCCCTCCACCACCAGCTCGTCGAGGGCGCGCTTCGCCCGCGCGATCGCCGTGGGCCGGTCGGCGCCGTGGGCGATGATCTTCGCCACGAGGCTGTCGTAGTAGGGCGGGACCACGGCGTGCTCGTGCACGGCGGCGTCCACGCGGATGCCGGGGCCCCCCGGCAGGTGGAGACCCTCGATCCGACCGGGCGACGGCGCGAAGGTCCACGGATCCTCGGCGTTGATGCGGATCTCGATGGCGTGACCGCGCACGGGCGGTGGTGCCGTGAGCGGCAGGGGCTCGCCGTCGGCCAGCGCGAGCTGGAGCGCCACGAGATCCATCCCCAGGGTGACCTCGGTGACCGGGTGCTCCACCTGGATGCGAGGGTTCAC
Organism: Alphaproteobacteria bacterium; assembly: GCA_020632955.1. Taxonomy (GTDB): domain Bacteria; phylum Myxococcota_A; class UBA796; order UBA796; genus JACKEO01. The sequence continues at coordinate 79,206 of JACKEO010000016.1, read as the reverse complement.
CTCGAGGAAGAAGGCCTCGTCGCCGTCCACCAGGAACTCCACCGTGGCGAGCGAGCGGTAGCCCACCGAGCGGCACAGTCGCGCCGACCCCTCGAGCAGCGTGGCCTCGAGCGCCAGCGGGAGCTGCGGGGCAGGCGCCTCCTCCACCAGCTTCTGGTGGCGCCGCTGCAGTGTGCAGTCACGCGTGCCCAGGGCCACGGCGTCGCGGCCGTCGGCGGCCACCTGGACCTCCACGTGGCGCGGCGTGCGGACGAAGCGCTCCACGAGCAGGGCCCCGTTGCCGAAGGCCTTGTCGGCCTCCGCGGTGCAGAGGCGGAAGGCGCGCGGGAGCTCCCGAGCGTGCTCGACGATGCGCATGCCCTTGCCGCCGCCGCCCGCCGCCGCCTTGAGCACGATCGGGTAGCCGACGGCCTCTGCGGCCGCCTCGGCCGCCGCGAGGTCGGCCACGGTGCCCGCGCTGCCCGGCAGGAGCGGCAGGCCGGCCGCCGCAGCGGCCTCCTTGGCCCGCGCCTTGTCGCCGAAGAGCCGCAGGTGCTCCGGCGTGGGGCCGACGAAGACGAGGCCCGCGCCCTCCACCGCCGCGGCGAAGGCCGCGTTCTCGGCAAGGAAGCCGTAGCCGGGGTGGATGGCGTCGGCCTCGGTGATCTCCGCCGCCGCGAGGATGGCGGGCACGTGCAGGTAGGACCGCCCCGCCTGGGCCGGGCCGATGCAGACCGCCTCGTCGGCGAAGCGCGCGTGCAGGCTGGCGCGATCGGCCTCGGAATACACGGCCACCGAGCGCAGCCCGAGCTCGCGACAGGACCGCACCACGCGCAGCGCGATCTCTCCGCGGTTGGCGACGAGGACCTTGCGGATCACCGTCCGTCCGGCTTGATGCGGAAGAGGGGCTGCCCGTACTCCACGGGCGTGCCGTTCGGCACGAGGCAGGCCACCACGGTGCCGGCCACGTCGGCCTCGATCTCGTTCATCAGCTTCATCGCCTCGATGATGCACAGCGTCTGGCCCACGGCCACGCGCTGCCCCACCGCGACGAAGGCGTCGGCCCCGGGCTCGGACGCCTCGTAGAAGGTGCCCACCATGGGGGCCACCACCACGGCGCCCTCCTCCACCGCCGCCACGGGAGCGGGGCTCGCCGCGGGCGTGGTGGCGGGGGCCACGGCAGGCGCGGGCGCCATCGTCACCACGGGCGCAGCATGCCGCCCCATCCGCACACGCACGGTGCGGCCGTCCTCGCGGATGGACAGCTCGGCCACGTCGTGCTGCTCCAGCAGCGTGAGCAGGGCGGCCAGCTCGTCGAGATCCATGCTCCCTCCGGACCCGAGCCCTAACCATGGCACGGGGGGCTTCCACTCCCGTCCGGCGGGTCTCACGGCGTCTGGACGTGCCCCTGCCGACCGTCAGGCCGCGCCCGCCAGCGCACGCAGGGCGAGGAGGTAGCCCTCGGCCTTCAACCCCACGATCACGCCGACCGCGACATCGGCGAGCAGGCTGCCGTGGCGGAAGGGCTCGCGCGCGTGGACGTTCGAGAGGTGGACCTCCACGAACGGCAGGCCGGTGCCCAGGAAGGCGTCGCGCAGCGCGATGGAGGTGTGGGTGTAGGCCGCTGCGTTCACGATCGCGGCGTCGACCCCGTCGCGGGCCGCCTGGTGCACGCGCTCCACGAGCGCACCTTCATGCGCGGACTGGAAGTGCTCGAGGCTCACGCCGAGCTCGGCGGCCAGACCGTCGAGCCGGGCCGTGAGCTCCGCGAGCGTGCCCGCACCGTAGCGCTCGGGCTCCCGTTGCCCGAGGAGATCGAGGTTGGGCCCCTGCAGCACCAGCACGCGCCGCACCGTCATGGCTCCAGCTCCAACTCCAGCTCCACGTCGGAGCCGTCTTCCAGCTCCGGCAGCGGCAGGCCGTCGAGCAGCGGATCCTCCGCGCCCCGCCCCACCGCCACGTCGTCGGCGAGCTCCACCAGCATCACGCCGAGCAGCTCGTCGTGCGGATGGGCGACCCGGATGCGCCGCGCGACGCGCAGGGCCCGCCCGGGGAAGCCCGCCGCCACGAGGGCGCGCACCCGACGCTCCGTCTCGAGGGGGCCGGCCCCCGTGAGGCCCGGACCGCCCTTGTGGCGTCGCAGCCACGGACCGGCCCAGGGGTCGTCGGGGTGGTCGAGCAGCAGCTGCTCGGCGACGACCACCGCCTCCGCGACCCTGCCCTCGGCCTCCAGCACCCGGGCCGCGGCGCGCCGCCCCTCCGGGCTGGCCCGACCCGCGGCCGTCAGCTGCCCGAGCGCCTTCTGGGCACGGTCGGCGCGGCGGGAGGTCAACGCCCCCTCGAGGAGGTGGAGGAGCACCCGATCGCGATCCACGCCCGCACGGATGCCCGCCCGGGCGCGCTCCAGGGCCTCGGACCAGGCACCCGACGCCGCCAGCTCCTCCACCACGCGGTGCACCACCGGATCGGCGGCCCACCGATCGAGCCGGGCGAGACGATCGTCCATGCGGTCGACGGGCGTGAGCTCGATGCCGGGACGCCGTGGATCGCCGGCCATCGCCTACCGCGGGACGAGGAGGAGCGTGTGCTCGAAGCCCTCGGCGCGGGCGGCCACCGGCTGCTCCTCGAGGGCCACGTGCACCCGCACGGGCTCGAAGCCCTCGGCACCCACGCCCACCGCATCCACCACCGCGTACACCCGGGCGAGCCCGGCCGCGTCGGTCTCGACGAGGAGCGGCGCCACCTCGGTGGTGCGACCCGCCGGCGCGCCGTCGTCGGGAAGCTCGACGAACTCGTCGCGGTAGGCGTCCCAGAGGCACCGCGCACACCACATGTCGCCCGGCTCCACGCGGTCGGTGGGCACGAGGGTGGCGCCCTCGCTCCAGAGCTCGACCCAGCTGCCACCGACCGGAACGCCGGACACGCCCTCGTAGACCATGACGTCGACGGGGAGGATGGCCGCGAGCCCGTCGCCCTCGTCGTTGTAGGCCGTCTTCCAGGAGAACTCGACGTCGGCCGGCACCAGCAGGCGCACGCCCGCGGGATCCGAGGGCGCACAGCCGCCCGCGGCCGCCGAGAGGGCGACGAGGAGCGGTGCGAGCGGGCGGGCCGGAGCGGTCATGCGGTCCAGGAGGCGACGAGCTCGGGGAGGCGGGCGCGGGCCAGGCTGACGAGGCGGGTTCGCCCCGCAGCCACCGTGATCGGCAGCGTCAACCTATTGCCGTAGCTCTTCTTGTCCACCTCCAACGCCGCCCCCAGCGCGCTCGCGTCGGCAGCCGGAGCGACCACCGGGAGGCCGAGCGCGCCCACCAGCCGCGTCACGCGCTCCGGCAGGTCGGCCTCCTCGAGCAGGCCCTCGTCCCGGGCCCAGGAGAGCTCGGCGATCAACCCCAGGGCCACGGCCTCGCCGTGGAGCAGCGTGCCGTAGCCGAGCGCGGCCTCCAGGGCGTGACCGGCCGTGTGCCCGGCGTTGAGGATCGCGCGGCGTCCCCCTTCCCGCTCGTCCTCCGCCACCACCTCGGCCTTGATCGCGACGCAGCGCGCCACCACCTCCCCGAGGGCGTCGGGCTCCCCGGCCGCGAGCGCCGGCGCGAGGACCTCCAGCCGCGCGAGCAGGGCGGCGTCGGCGATGAGGGCCGTCTTGACCACCTCGCCGAGCCCCGCGCCCCGCTCGCGCGCCGGCAGCGTGGCCAACGTCTCCAGCGCGGCCCACACCAGGCGCGGCTGGTGGAAGGCCCCCACCAGGTTCTTGCCCCGCGCGTGGTTGAAGCCCGTCTTGCCGCCCACCGAGCTGTCCACCATCGCCAGCAGCGTGGTGGGCACCTGCACCATCGGCAGGCCACGCAGGGCGCTCGCCGCCGCGAAGCCCGCCAGGTCGCCCACCACGCCGCCGCCGAGCGCGACCACCGGCGTGCGACGATCCACGCCGGACGCCAGGAGGCCGTCGACCAGCGTCGCCCAGGTCTGGAGGTGCTTGTGCTCCTCGCCGGCGGGCAGGGTCAGCCGGGTGGACGCGATCCCTGCCTCCGCCAGCGACGCTTCCGCCTGGACGGCCCACAGCGGCGCCACCACGTCATCGGTGACCAGCGCGACACGCCGGGCACCCGTGGCGTGGGCCACGGCCTCCCCGAGGCCCTCCAGGCCCGGCGCGACCACCACCTCGTAGCTGCGCTCCGCGAGCGCGACGCTCACGACCCGGCGCGCCATGCCGCGATCTCCTCCACGATCCCGTCGATCGTGCGCCCCACCGTGTCCACCACCAGGTCGGCGTCGGCGTAGGCAGGCTGGCGGGCGGCGTAGCGCGCGGCGACGTCGTCGTCCCACAGCGGGCGGCCCTCGCCGGCGCCCACGCGGGCGGCGAGCACCTCCAGCGGGGCCTGCAGCACCACGAGCTTCCCCCACCTGCGCAGCGCGGCGCGGTTGCGCGGATCCACCCACAGCCCGCCGCCGGTGGCGACCACGGCCTCGGGGCCGCGCGCCAGCTCCTCCACCAGGGCGTGTTCCCGCGCGCGGAACGCGGCCTCCCCGGACCGGGCGATCTGCTCGGCCACGGGGCCGTGACGCTGCGCCAGGACGGCGTCGGTGTCGACGAAGGGAAGGCCCAGGCGCGCCGCGAGGGCCCGCCCCACGCTCGACTTCCCCACGCCCATGAAGCCACCCAGCGCCACGCCCTGCACCCTGCCTCCCTCGCCGGAGGGCACGCACCCGCGGCCACCCCACGTCCCCGCGTTGACACGGCGCGAGCGGTGCGGCACACCGGAGGCGATGGACCCGCTCGACGATCTCCACGACCGACTCGGCACCTTCCTGGGTGCGTTGGGCCTCGAGACCGCCCACCGCCCGGGCGGCGTGACGGCGGTGCAGGTCGACGACGTGCCCGTGCTGCTCTCGGGATTCGTCGAGGACGGCGCCACCTGGCTGCGCCTCGTCGCGCTGGCGCGGGTGGAGGTCACGCCGTCCGTGGCCCTGCTCCACCACCTCACCTCGCTGAACCGCGACCTGCTCGTCGGCGCCTTCCAGCTCTTCGAGGACGGCACCATCGGTGTGTCGGCCACGCTGCCGGGCGGCATGCTGGACGCCCACACCCTGGAGCGGGTGCTCCGCTACGTCGGCGGCGTCGCCGCCCGCGAACGCCCGGCCTTCATCGCGCTGGGCGGCGGCGCCCCCTGGCGACCCGACGCGCCCGCGAGCCCTGGGGAGGACACGCCTCCGTGCTGACCCTGGCCCTCCTCCTCGCCGCGGCGCGCGCCGACGACGACGCCTACGCCACCTGTTGCCGGGAGGCGGGCGTGGAACCCTGCCCCCACAACCTGCGGCTCGTGGGGGCCGAGAGCCAGGTGCACGGCGAGCTGGTGACGGGGCTCTGGGAGGTCAGCTGCGGCGGCGAGGTGGCCTTCCAGCGGCGCGAGCGGGCGGTGGTGCCCGAGGCGCGGCCGGGTGCGGTGGTGGGTGTGCTCGAGCCGGGCGCGTACGCCTGCTTCGTCGCCACCTGCCCGTTGCCCTCCGCCGTCTGCGTCGACGTGGGCACCGACGGTCGCGCGGTCGCCTCGCGCTGCACCGACGGCCTGCCCCCCACCGCCGTGGACTTCTACGCGGCGCGCACCCCCCACACCGCCGTGGTGGTGGGACCGCGCGAGGTGGTGGTGGCGGTCCGGAGCGACGTCTCCGGCGGCGGTCCGTCGGCGGCCGGGGCACGCACGCCCCCCACCCGCACCGAGCGCCCCCCGATCATCGTGGCCCCCCAGGCGCCCGGCCCCGCGCCGGCACCCGAGCCGGCGCCCTCTCCCCGCGCCGCACCGCCCCTCCCGGCCACCGCCACCCCGCTCCCGGCCACCGCCACCCCGCTCCCGGCGCCGCCAGGGCCCACGGCGGCGCCGGTCGCACGGCGCACGCCGCCCGCGCGATCCGCCTTCGCCCACGTCCAGCTCCCGCCGGCCCCGCCCACCCCCTGCAGGCCGCGCGGCGCCGTGCGCGCGGCCTCGAACGATCAGGTGGCGCTCGGCGACGAGGCGCGGGTGGCGCGCGACCCGGCCAAGGCCCTCGAGCACTACCGGGCGGCGCTCACCGTCGAGCCCTGCAACGCCTTCGCCTGGGGTGCGGTGGGGGGCGTGCTCCTGGATGCGCGGGAGCTGCGGCTGGCGATCACCGCCCTCGAGCACGCCACGCGCCTCGCACCCGATCGTGCGCTCGCCTGGATCGACCTGGGCGACGCACGCAGCGCCTGGGGTGACGCCCGGGGTGCCATCGCCGCCTACACGCGGGCGCTGGAGCTGTCGCCGGGCGACGCCCGCGCCGCCGAGGGCCTGCACCGCCTCGTCCCGGCGAGGTAGGCTCCCACCGCAGCCGCGGAGATCCCCATGCCCGAGCCCCTGGTCCTGCCCGAGGGTGCCCAGATCGCGATCGGCGGCAGCTCGATCGCGATCCGCCACACCGGCGACGTCGTGGTGGAGCAGACCCTCGGACGCCGGCTCGCGCGCGTCGAGTCCGACGGCGACGTCACCCTGCGCATCCCCGGCGCCACCGGCTCGGTCCGCGCGGGAGGCACCGTGCGCATCGAGGGCGACGCCGAGCTCGAGGACGTCCGAGGCGCCGTCATCCACGTCGGGGCGGTGCGCCTCCAGGCACGTGCGCTGGTGGCCACGGAGGCCGTGCACGTCGACGCGGCCGTGCTCGAGATCGACGTCATCATCAGCCCCGAGATCCACGTACACGGCGACGCCTCGGGGCGCGTGCGGGTGATCGACACCCGGAGCACGCTCGGGCGCACCAAGGTGCGCGGCCTGCAGAGCCTGCTCGAGTACGAACGCGAGAACGGCGACGTGGCCGAGTTCCTCGCGCGGCGGGGCGTGGAGCCGCTCGACGGCCTGCCCGAGCTCGAGCCCGAGGTGGAGGTCGAGCCCCTCGACGACGGCGAGCCCGAGGAGGCGGCCACCGATCGGCACGCCGCCCTCAGCGCGATCCCCACCGCCCGCGACGACGCGCCCGAGGCCGCGCGCACCCAGCCGATGGTGGCCCCGGAGTCGCCCCGACGCCGCGCCGCGCCGCCGCGCCCCACCGACGAGGCGCCCAGCCGTCCTCGCGCCGGATCGCGCCTCGCGCGTCAGGTGCAGCGGGCCTGGTCCCGCCTGCAGGCAGCCTACCCGGACGACACGGCCCCGCGCGCGGTGGTCGAGCTGGGGGAGCTCGTCGCTGCCGGACGCCTCGAGGAGGTGCCCGAGGGCATCGACGTCTTCTGGCGCGAGGCCCTCCGGGAGCACCTGTCCCGTGGCACCCGTCCGCCGCGCGCCGCGATCCTCGCCTTCCACGGGATCCGCGCCGTCGCCGGACGCTCCGGCTGAGCCTCCGTCCCCACGGGTCAAGCCACCGTCAGATCGCGTCGGGGACCTGCGGAACGGTGGTTAGGGCGCCGCGATGCGCGCACGTCCCGTCCATGCCCTGATCGCCTGCGCAGCCCTCTCCGCGGGCTGCAACCGCTACGCCACCTTCGTCGTCGCCGGCAGCCAGCAGCAGAGCTTCACGAACGACGCCGACATCCTCTTCGTCATCGACAACTCCGCGTCGATGACCGACGAGGCCGCCGCGCTCGCCGAGAACATCCAGGTCTTCATCAAGCAGTTCGCGAGCACCGAGCCGCCGAAGGACCCCACGCTCACCGACGACGTCGATCGCTACCTCGGGTACGTGCTCGATCGCGCGGCGAACATCGACTACCGCATCGGCATCACCACCACCGAGGTGGGCGAGGATCGCGGCCTGCTCCAGGGCGACCCGGCGGTGCTCACGCGGAACACCACGAACGTGCCGCGCAAGTTCAGCCGCAACCTGCTGTGCGACGCCGCCTGCATCACCGACGGTCCCTCCACGGGCGTCACGTGCGACGGCGGCGCTCCCCCGGGCCCGGGCAACTGCGCGAACAACCAGACCGGTGCGGCCGAGGAGGGCATCGAGGCCGTCTTCATGGCGATGTGCCACGCCCTCGGCGACGAGCTGTCCGACGAGGCCCGCGAGGCCTGCGAGCAGCCCTTCTGGCTCTGGCCCGACATCGGCCGCTACCGCTCGTCCCCGCCGCCCGACGATCCCAACGCGCAGCCGGTCGACTACTTCGACGCCGCGAACACCCGGAACCAGGGCTGGCTCCGCCCCACCGACCCCGAGACGGGTGCGAGCAGCGTGGTGGTGCCGATCATCATCTCCGACGAGGGCGACCAGTCCCGCCGGCTCGCCGAGCGCACGCCGCTGGTCGACGACTACCTCGCCCTCTTCGACCTCTTCGGCCGGCGCATGTCGTGGGCCCTCATCGGTCCCGACAGCACCTGCTCCGACCTCGCGGTGGACTGGGGCATCAACCGCTACCGGGGCATCGTCGAGTCCACGAGCGGCGTGTACGTGCCCATCGCCAGCGAGATCGACGGCACCTGCCAGAACGCGCCCTTCGCACAGGCGCTCACCGACGTGGGCCTGCTCCTGCGCGGCCTGGCCGACACCTTCCCGCTCGCGTCCGTCCCGCTGCCCGACACCATCGTGGTCGAGGTGAACGGTCGCTTCGTGCCGCCCGCCACCCAGCGCGAGGACGAGCTGCTCCAGCGCATCGTGTACGAGGACGGCTGGTACTACGACGACGCGCGGAACTCCGTGCGTCTCAAGGGGGACGCCGTGCCCCCGCTCAACGCCGACGTCCGCATCTGGTACCTGCCGGACACGAGCAACCCCGTCGACGTCCAGTGACCGCGCTCCGCCTCGGGATCCCCATGACCTCCGCGCTCCCCTCGCCCGTGACCCTGGCCTGCTCGGGCCTGCTCTGCCTCGCCTCCGTCGCCTCGGCGCAGGAGACGGTCGACGTGGGGCGCCTGAAGAACGAGGACATCCAGGTCGTCCAGGACGTGCTCTACCCGAAGACGGGCCGCCTCGAGATCGGCGGCCACCTCGGCTGGCTGGCCTTCGACCCCCTCGTCACGGCCCCCAAGGCCGAGCTGTCGATCGACAAGCACTTCAGCGAGGCGCTGTCGCTCTCGGTGATGGTGGGGGGCGGCTACGGCTTCGAGACGCTGGGCTACGCCGAGCTCGAGGCCCCGCCCTACAACGTCGCCCCCGACGCCTACGGCTACCTGGCCAGCGCGCTGGTCGGCGTCACCTGGGCCCCCATCTACGCGAAGATGGCCTCGGGCGGGAAGAAGGTGGTCCACTACGACGTCTTCTTCTCGGCGCGCGGCGGCGGCACCCTCGAGTACAGCGTCATCGACCACACGAAGATCACCGGCGCCCCCACCGTGGGCCTCGGCGTGGGCGCGCGCTTCTTCGTGCGCGAGGATCTGGCCGTGCGCGTCGAGATCCGCGACGACCTGATGGTCGAGTGGCGCCCCACCAGCTCGGCCTGGTGGTTCAAGCAGAACGGCGGCGTCACGCTCGGCATCACCTGGTTCGGGAGCCGCCGGTGACCCTGCTCGCCCTGCTCGCCCTGCTCGCGGCGGCCGGTGCCGCCGAGCCGGAGGCGCCCCCGTCGGCGCCGGATCCGCTCGTGTCGGCGGTGGCCTCGCTCGCCAAGGGCAGCTGGCAGCAGGCGGCCACGGCCGCGACCCAGGTCCTCGACGACGCGGGCCGCGCCGACGCCCACGCCTCGGCGTGGCGCACGCTGGGCGACGCGCTCGATGCCGGCGGTCTGCCCTACGCCGCGCTCACCGCCTGGCTGCAGGGCGTGGCCCTGGCGCCGGCCGCGGTGTCGCCGTCCTACGCCAAGGCCATCAGCCGGGTGGACGACCTGTCCGAGGACGTCTGGGCGGGCGGCCTGCTCGGCAGCGATCTCGGCGTGCCCGTCGACGGGCAGACCCGCGGCACCCTGGCCCTGCTGAAGGCCCGCGCCGCCTTCGACGAGGGGTCCTGGGGCACGGTGCTCAACCTCCTCGCGCTCGTGCCGGCCGACCACCCGCGCGTCCTCGAGGCCGACGTGCTCCGCGGCGTCTCCCTGGCACAGCAGGAGCGCTACGCCGACGCCCTCGGTCCGCTCGCGTCCAGCTACGAGAAGGCCCGCGCGCTGGGCCGCGACGAGCACTACGTCAACACGCTGGCCCTCAACACCGCGCGCACCTTCTACGCCAGCGGGAACTACGGCCAGGCCATGGCCTTCTACGCGCGGGTCGACCGTGAGGACCCCTGGTGGACGGAGGCGCTGCTCGAGCGCGCCTGGGCCCACTTCCGCGTGGACGATCCCGCGGGCACCATCGCCCTCCTGCAGACCCACCGCGCGCCCATGTACGGCAGCTGGTACCTGCCCGAGGCCGACCTGCTGCGTGCGCAGGCGCTCTACCTGATGTGCAAGTTCCCCGAGACCACGCGCACCATCGACGCCTTCGCCGCCCGCTACACGCCGCTGCGCGACGAGCTGGCCGCCACGCTGGGCAGCCTCGACGCCGCAGGGGCCTTCGACGACGGCCGGGCGTACCTCGCGGGCGGCTCCACGAAGCTGCCGGCCACGATCCTGCGTCGCCTGCGGTCCGACGACCGCTTCCGCGACGCCCTCGCCGCCGTGGACGCCGGCCGCGCCGAGCTGCCGCGCCTGTCGGGGGCCTGGGGCGAGCGCGCCCGCACGGCCCTGCAGGCCCGCCTCGACGCGCGCGTGGCCACGGAGGGCGGTCGCGTGCTCGAGCTGGCCCGGCAGGCGAAGGCCCAGCTCGACGACATGCTCCAGGGCCTCGAGCTCACCCGCATCGACCTCCTCACCCTGGAGTCGCAGCTCCTCGGCCAGGCCGCCGCGCGCGGCGAGGACGTCGACATGGGCGGCGAGGAGCGCGTCCGTGAGCTCCGGCGGAAGGGCAAGCGCGTCTGGCCCTTCGAGGGCGAGTTCTGGCTCGACGAGCTCGGCCAGTACGTGGTCCTCGCGCGTCCGGACTGTCCCGACACCCTGCGTCGCGGCGAGTAGCCCCGCCCGTGCGCGATCCCGCGCCCGCACCGCAGGTCCCCTCCGCTGCCGTGCCGTGGCGACGCCAGCTCCCCGCGGAGGCGGGCGGCGCCACGATCGTCGGTCTGCAGCGCCCCGGCGAGGCCGCCGCCGTCTACCTGCGCTTCGCCGCCGGCGCGGCCGACGAGCGGCCCGGCGAGCACGGGGCCGCCCACCTGCTGGAGCACATGCTCTTCAAGGGCACGCCCGCGCGCGGCATCGGGCAGGCGGCGCGGGACGTCGAGGCCCTCGGCGGCGACCTGAACGCGTGGACCAGCCACGACGAGCTGGTGCTGCACGCCGAGGTGGCGGGGGGCGCCTGGCAGCGTGCGCTGGACGTGGTGGTCGACCTCGCGCGCGCGGCGATCCTCGATCCCGACGAGCTGCAGCGCGAGCGCCCCGTGGTGCTCGAGGAGATCGCCGCCTACGCCGAGGACGCCGACGAGGAGCTGGCCGAGGCCACGCAGCGCGCCCTGTGGGGCGACCACCCGTACGGGCGACGGGTCACCGGCTCGGCCGACGACGTGTCCACCCTGGACCGGGCCTCCCTCGTCGCCTTCCGCGCACGCGAGCTCACGCCCGGGCGCCTCACGGTGGTGGTGGTGGCCGACGCCCCGCCCGACGAGGTCACCGCCGAGGTGCACCGCCAGCTCGGAGACTGGGCGCAGGGGGGCGCGCGGCAGCTCCCCGACCCGCCGCCGCCCCTCGCCGGCGCCTGCATCGCGCGACCCGAGGGGGACTTCGACGACCGCGCGGTGGAGCTGGCCTGGCGCGGCCCCCCTGCCGATCACGACGATCTCGCCGCCCTCCACGTCCTCGCCGCGATCCTCGGCGAAGCCTGCGGCGACCGCATCACCGAGGCCCTCGACCACGAGCCGAAGGTCGGCTTCGCGGGATGGGCGTCGGTGGCGGTCGCCCCGCTCGGCACCAGCCTCTCGCTGGGCTTCCGTCCCCTCCCCGGCCAGACGGTCGTCGCGCTCGGCAGGGTCTTCGACCTGCTGGCGCGCCTCGCCCGCAGCACCGGAGGACGCCTCGTGGCGCGGGCGCGGGAGATGCTCGTCGCCGATCTCGACTTCGGCGAGCAGACGGCGGCGGGCCTCGCCGAGGACCTGCTGCTGCACGAGACGGTGCACGGCAGCGCCCACCACCGTGAGGTGTGGCGAGGCCGCCTGGCCGCCGTCACCCCCGACGACGTGCGCAGGGTGGCGGCCACCTGGCTCCCGGCCGACCGCGTGGTGCTGGGCGTGCTCGACCCCGAGGTGGAGGACGACGCGCTCCTCGCCGTGCTCCGGGCTCCCCGACTGGCGGCCAGCCCCGCGCGCGCCGGGCTCGACCAGCGCACCGTGGCCGGCGTCCGCGTCGCCCTGCTGCCCCTCGACGCGCCCGTGGCGGCGGTCCGCCTCACGGTCCCCGGGGGCGCACTGCGGGTGCCCGAGCGCATGGCCGGCCTCGGCGCGGCATGGAGCCGCACCGTGCACCGGGGCGCCGGCCGGCTCGACGGCGAGGCCTTCCACGACGCCCTCGACGACCTCGCCGTGGAGCTCACCACCACCTCGAGCGCCGAGGGCCTCCACGTCAGCGCCACGGCGCCCGCAGCCCACCTCGTCGACCTCCTCGACCTGCTGGGCGAGCTCTGCTGCGATCCCCACCTCGACGATGCCGAGTGGGCGCTCGTGCGGGCCGAGCTGCTCGAGGACGCACGCACCCGCGGGGATCGCGCAGCCGAGGTCGTGGGCGACGAGCTCATGCGCCTGCGCTTCCCGGGTCACCCGTGGCGCACCCCCGACGGCGGCACGCCCACCACGCTCGCGCGCATCGACGGCCGCTCCCTGCAGCGCTTCCACGCCGAGCACTTCGCCCGGGGGCGCCCCGTGGTGGCCGTGGCGGGGCGCTTCTCCAGCGAGGAGGTGATCGACGCGCTGGGCTGGCTCGACGACCTGCCCGACCCCAAGCCGCCCCTGCGGGCCCCCGCCTGGCCCGCCCTGGCGCCCGGCGTCCACACCGTGCGCGCGGGCGCCCGCCAGGCGCTGGTGGCCCTGCTGGGCGAGGGCGTGCCCGTCGAGGACGTGCCCCGCCGGGGCCTCGAGGTGGCCGTGGCCGTCCTCGATGGCCAGGGAGGCCGCCTCTTCCACGAGCTGCGGGAGGTGCGCGGGCTGGCCTACGACCTCTGGATCCGCGACGAGGAACGCGCCGGCGGAGGACTCCTCCACCTGGGCGCCGCCACCGACCCGCGCCGGGCCGACGAGGCCGCCGACGCCCTGCGCGGCGCCCTCGCCCAGCTCGTCGAGCGCCCCCCCGACGCCGACGAGCTCGCCCGCGCACGGGCCGTGATCGCAGGCCGCGAGGTGCTGGCCGCCCAGCGCGTGGAGCACCAGGCCTCCCGGCTCGCCGCGCGCCTCTGGCGCGGCCTGGCGCCAGAGGGCGACGCCCGACGCGCCGCCCTCGAGGCCGTGACCCCCGACCAGGTCCGCGACGAGGTCGCCCGCGTGCTCGACGCCGGCTTCCTCGAGGTGCGCAGCCTGCCGCGGGAGGGTCGGTGACCCCGCCCTGGGGCCTGTACGTCCACGTCCCCTGGTGCCGGATCCGCTGCCCCTACTGCGCCTTCCACGTGGACCCCGACCGCGGCGACCTGCCCGCTTACCGCTTCGTGGACCGCGTGCTCGCGGACGTGGCCGCGCTGCGCGTGGACTACGAGGGCACGCCCCACACGGTCTACCTGGGGGGCGGCACGCCCTCGCGCCTGCCCGCCCCCGCGCTGGCGCGGCTCCTCGACGGGCTCGTCGCGCCCGAGACGGTGGAGGTGACGTGCGAGGCCAACCCCGAGGACGTGGACGAGGCCTGGCTGGAGGCCGCCGTGGGGGCAGGCGTGACGCGCGTGTCCCTCGGCGTTCAGACCCTCGATCCCACGGACGCCCGGCACCTGGGTCGCGCCCACACCCCCGCCCACGCCCAGCGCGCAGCCGCCCTCGTCGCGGACGCCGTCCCCACCTGGTCGGCCGACCTGATGTTCGCCCTGCCCGATCAGGAGCTCGCCGACCTGGAGCGCGACCTCGAGGCGCTGCTCGAGCTGGGTCCGCCGCACGTGAGCCTGTACGGCCTCACCCTCGAGGAGGGCACCCCGTTCGCGCGCGCCGCCGCCGCCGGGCGCCTCGCCACCCCCGAGGACGAGACCTGGCGCGCGATGTACGCCCACCTGGTCGATCGCCTCGGGGCCGCCGGCCTCGTCCGCTACGAGGTGTCCAACTTCGCCCGCCCCGGGCACGAGGCGGTCCACAACGCCGGCTACTGGGCGCTCCGGCCCTACCTGGGCGTGGGTCCGTCGGCGCACGGCCTCACGCCGGACGGCCGCCGCGCCACCATGGTCTCCGACACGGCGGCGTGGCTCGCGGCAGACCGCCCCCCGGTGACCTGGGAACACCCGCAGGGTGACGAGGCCGCCGCCGACGCCCTGGTCGCGGGCCTGCGGGGCAGCGCGGGGGTGGACCTCGACCTCCTGGCGCGCACCACCGGCCATCGCCCCCGACCCGAGGCGGTCGCACGGCTCGTCGCGGGGGGCCTGCTGGAGGTCGTCGACGGTCGGACGAGACTGGCCGCCGAGGGGTTCTTCGTCGCGGACGCCGTGACCGGCGCCCTCGTGCAGGCCCTGGCCCCTGTGGCCCCGGCCCGGAGCACTCGGTAGAGGAGCCCGTCGTGGCAGGGCAGCAGGTGGCGCACCGGGACTACTACAACGTGCTGGGCGTGCCCCGAGAGGCCGACGCCGACGAGCTCAAGCGGGCGTACCGCCGGCTCGCGCTGAAGTGGCACCCGGATCGGAACCCCGGCGACCTCATGGCCGAGGTGCGGTTCAAGCACGTGAACGAGGCCTACCGGGTGCTGTCGTCCCCCGACGAGCGCGCCCGCTACGACCGCCTCGGACCGCTCTACCAGCCCGACGGCCAGGCCCCGTCGCCCGACGACCTGCAGGCCGTCGTGGGGCGCATGTGGGACAACCTCTTCGGCCGCCGCGACAACCCGCCCGGCGAGGACGTCCGCTACACCGTGAGCGTGTCCCTCGAGGAGGTGGCCACCGGCACCACCCGCGAGGTCCTCGTGCCCCGCCAGGTGCGCTGCGAGGACTGCAAGGGCCTGGGCGCGCGTCGCGACGGCCGCCACACCTGCCCGATCTGCGAGGGCAGCGGCCGCTCGTCGGGCGCCCGCCTCTTCCGCACCCGCTGCTACCACTGCGACGGCAGGGGCTTCGTGGTCACCGAGGCCTGCGCCACCTGCCGCGGCGAGGGCCGCACGGGCCGCGAGGACAGCCTGCGGGTGAAGGTGCCGCCCGGCGTCTCCACCGGCAGCAAGCTCAAGGTGGCGGGCAAGGGCCACGAGCCCGCCGGCGACGGCGCGGCGGGCGATCTGATCGTGCTGGTGGACGTGGCCGAGCACCCGCTCTTCCGACGTCGCGGCGACGATCTGGTGGTGGACCTGCCGCTCACGCTGCGCGAGGCGGCGCTCGGCGGCGACGTCAAGGTGCCCACCCTCGACGGCACCACCACGATCCGGGTCACCCCGGGCACACCGGCCGGACGCGTCTTCCGCCTCTCGGGCCGCGGCCTGCCGCGCCACCAGCGCCCCGGACGGGGCGATCTGCACTTCGAGGTGGTGCTCGAGGTCCCCGTCGAGCTCGACGACGCCGAGCGAGCCCGCCTCACCGCCTGGGCCGACACCCTGCCCGCGGAGCGTCACCCCCGCCGCGCCGCCTTCGACCAGGCCGTGGCGGTGCGCAGGTGATGGGGCTGCTGTTCGTCGCCCTCCTCACGGTGGGCATGGCCGGGGCCGAGGAGCCCTCCGAGGTCATCGCGCGGGCCGATGCCCTGGCCGCCCAGGATCGCGACGCCGCCATCGCGCTGCTGACCGACGCCGTGGAGGTCGCCCGGCGCCCCGACCGCGGGGAGCTGTGGCTCCACCTCGGCGAGCACCACCGGCTGGCCGGTCATGTCGACGAGGCGGTCGACGCCTTCCGCGAGTCCCTCGCCACCAGCCGTTCCGGGGAGGTCGAGGCCGCCGCCCGCCTGGGCCTCGCCCTCGTCGAGGCCGGCCCCACCGCGCGCGCCACCGAGCCGCGCCACGTGGCCACGCTCCGCACGGCGCCGGCGGCCGGCGTGCTCCCGTCGCAGCTCACCGCACGCCAGGCCCTGCTCGCACGCTGGGCAGAGGCAGGCGGCGAGGACGCCGCCACCCCCGAGGCGGAGGCCCCGCCGCTGGTGCGCGCACGGGATGCCCTGGCCCGCGACGACCGCGCCGAGGCCGCGCGGCTCGCGGCCGAGGCGATGTCGGCGGGGGGCACCGGCGAGGTGCTGCGTGGGGCGATGCGTCTGCAGGACGCCGCGAAGGGCGTGGCCCAGGTGCCCGGTCGCGTGGGCGTGCTCCTGCCGCTGTCGGGGCGCTTCGAGGCCGTGGGACGGCAGGTCGAGGAGGCGCTGCGCCGCGGCTGGACGGCCGCCGGACGCACCGATGGCCTCGTGGTGGCCGACACCGGGGGCACCGCCGAGGGCGCGCTCACGGCCTTCACCGACCTCGTGAAGGCGAAGGGCGTCGTGGCCGTGCTCGGTCCCCTGCTCACCGACGAGACCCCCTCGGTGGTCGACGCCGCCGACGACGTGGGCGTGCCCCTGGTGGTGCTCAGCCAGGCCCTGGATCGTCCGGACGAGCACCCCTGGGCGCTGCGCTCCTGGCTCACGATCCGCGACCAGGTGGACCGCCTCGTCGCCTACGCCATGGACCGTCGCGCGTGGACGCGCTTCGTGGTGCTCGCGCCCGACAGCTCCTACGGCAGCGAGGCGGCCGATCGCTTCGTCGAGGCGGTGCAGGCCCGCGGCGGCACGATCACCGCCCGCGAGACGTACGCCACCGACGCCAAGGACTTCCGCGCGCTGGCGGTGAAGCTCGCGCGCCGTCCCGACGAGGAGACGCCCCCGGTGGTCGACTACGACGCCGTCTTCGTCCCCGACAAGGCGCGCCGCGTCACGCTGGTGGGCTCGGCGCTCGCCTTCGAGGAGATCCCGGTCGGCGTGTTCGACCCCCACGAGACCGGCACCGTGCCCCTGCTGGGCCTGTCGGGCTGGACCAGCCCCGAGCTCGTCGCCGGCGGCGGCAAGTACCTCGAGGGCGGCATCTTCACCGACGTCTTCCTCCCGCCCGAGTCCTCCCTGTCCTGGGCGTTCCAGGATCTCTGGGGCGCGTTCGTCACCGCCTGGCGCGAGGGCGTCGGTCGCACGCCCACGCCCGTGGAGGTCCTCGCCCGCGACACGGCCCACCTCGTGGGCGCCGCCATGGCATCCGCGCCCCCCCACCGACAGGCCGCGCTGGAGGCCCTGCTGGGCACCACCGTGGAGGGCACCGTCACGGGCCTTTCGGCCATCTCTCCCACGACGCGCGCCGCGGACCCGAAGATTCGGCTATTCTCCGTCGCCAAGGACGGCTTCGTGCCGATCGAGGAGTAGGCGCCGCGCGCCGAGCCCGGACCAGGTTGGAACCTCCCCCTCCGCAGGACGACGACGAGGAACGCGTCATCGCGACGCTCCTCGGCGCACGCCCCGACCCCGAGCGCCTCGGCGCCGCGCCCGTGGTGGACGCGGGCGACGATGCCGCCGTGCTGTCGGACGGCACCGCCGTGACCGTGGACACGCTCGTGGAGGGCGTGCACTGGGACGACCGCCTCGCGCCGGAGGACGTGGGCTTCAAGGCCCTCGCCGTCTCCGTGTCGGATCTGGCTGCCATGGGCGTGCCGCCGCGCTGGGCGGTGCTCTCCCTCGCCCTGCCCGCCGTGGACGCTCCGTGGGTGGAGGCCTTCGCCGAGGGGCTGGCCGACGCCTGCGATCGCTGGGGCGTGCGCCTCGTCGGCGGCGACACCGTCCGCACCGCGGGGCCTCGCGTGGTCACCCTCACGCTCGCCGGACGCGCCGGTCCCCCGCCCCTGCGTCGTGCGGGCGCGCGGCCGGGCGACACCGTCTGGGTCACCGGCACCCTCGGGCTCGCCGGCCTCGGCTGGCGCGCCGATCGGCCTCCCCCCGAGGCGCTGGCGGCCCTGCGTCGACCCGAGCCACCGCTGGCCTTCGCCCTCGAGCTCGCCGCCGACGGCCTGGCGACGGCCGCGATGGACCTGTCCGACGGTCTCGCGCGCGACCTGCCACGTCTGTGCGCAGCCTCCGGCGTGGGCGCGGTGGTCCGTCCCGAGGCCCTCCCCGGCCACCCGGACCTCGGCCCCGACGCGCTGGCGCACCAGACGCGGGGCGGCGAGGACTACCAGCTCCTGTTCACGGCGGATCCCGCGCACCGCGCGGCGCTGCTCGCGCTGGCGCGGGCCCATGATCTGCGCCTCACCGCCATCGGCCACGTCACCGAGGCCCACGGGGCACGCCTGGAGGGCCGCGACTGGCCGCCGACGGCCTTCGCGCACTTCCCCACCGCCGGCACCCGATGACCGCCCTGCTGCCCGCCGACCCCTCCGCCTCCTGGCTCCCCGTGGTGCTGGTCTTCGCGGGCCTGATCCTCGTGTCCTTCCTGTTCTCGGGCACCGAGACCGCCTTCTTCTCGCTGCAGGACATGGAGCGGCGTCGCATCGCGGAGGGCACCTCGCCCACCCATCGCGCGGTCCACGGCCTGCTCTCGCGCCGCCGGGGGCTGATCACCACGATCCTCATCGGCAACGAGGCCACGAACGTCACCATCGCGGCACTGGCAGCCGCCGTGGTCGCGGTGCTCGCACCCGACAGCCCCTGGCTGGTGGTGGTGTGCGTCACGCCGGCGCTCGTGCTGCTCTCCGAGGTCACGCCGAAGGTGATCGCCTTCCGCTACAACCGCCGCTGGGTGGAGCTGGTGGCGTGGCCGCTCTGGGCGCTCTTCGTGGTGCTCGCCCCCCTGCGCTGGGTGGTCGGGGGGCTCGTGGGCGCCCTCGCCCGCCTCTTCGGGGTCACCGAGGCGCTGGGCGAGCGGCCGCTGCAGGAGGACGAGTTCCTGGTGCTCGTGGAACGGGGCGCGGAGCAGGGCGTGGTGGGCAGTGACGAGCGGGAGATCATCGAGGCGGTCTTCGAGCTCGACGACCTGCCCGTCTCGCGCCTGATGACGCCCACCCGCGAGATCTTCTCCCTGCCCGTGGACGTGGGCTGGGACGAGCTGCTCACCGCCTGCCAGGCCTCGCGCTTCTCGCGGGTCCCCATCTGGGAGGGCAGCCCCGACGCGCTGCTGGGCGTGCTGCTGGTCAAGGACCTGCTGCGTCACCGGCGTCGCCCGCTCCGCGGTCCCGACGAGCTGCGCCGCCTGCTGCTCGCGCCCGTCTTCGTCCCGGCCTCCAAGCCGGCCAACGAGATGATGCGCGACATGATCCGCCGGCGCATCCACATGGCCTTCGTGGTCGACGAGCACGGCACGCTGGTGGGCCTCGTGTCGCTCGACGACCTCATCGTGGAGCTCGTGGGCGAGATCGCCGACGAGTACAGCGAGGAGGAGGAGCGCGACTACACGGTGGACGGCGACGAGAGCATGCTGGTGCGCGCCAGCGTGGATCTGGAGGACTTCGCCGAGGAGACGGGGGTGGCCGTGCCCGAGGGCGAGTACCACACGCTCGGCGGCTACGTGGCCCACACGCTCGGGCGCATCCCCGCCACCGGCGACCACGTGGAGCTCGACGGCCACCGCCTCGAGGTCACCGAGACCGACGGCCGCCGCGTGGTCCAGCTGCGGCTCGTGCCCCTCGACGACGGGGTGGCGTCGTGAGTCTCGCCACGGGCGTGCTGCTGATCCTGGTCTTCGTGACCATCGAGGCCTTCTTCTCGGGCTCCGAGATCGCGATGGTCAACGCCGACCGCGTGCGCCTGCAGGCCGCCGCGGAGCGCGGGGAGCAGGGCGCCGCCAAGGCCCTGGCCCTGCTCTCCGACGAGCCCACCCTGCTGGCCACCTGCCTCATCGGCACCAACTTCTGCACGGTCAGCGGGTCGACCGTGGCGGCCACGCTCATCCTCACGCGCGGGCTCGGTGACGCCGAGCTCGCCACGCTGCTGTTCACGCCGATCACGCTGGTGCTCGGCGAGGCGCTGCCCAAGACCGTGATGCAGCACCACGCCGACCGCGTGGCGCCCTGGATCGCCTGGCCGCTCACCGCGGCACGCACCGCCTTCCGCCCCTTCCTCGCCGTGGTGCGGGCCTGGAACGTCGTGCTGCTGCGCGTCATCGGCAAGCCGGCCGGCGAGGGGCAGCTCACGCGCCAGGAGCTGCTCGACCTGCTCGAGGAGGAGCAGCCCGGGCCGATCCACCCCGAGGAGCGACGCCTCATCCGCGGCGTGCTCTCGCTGCAGGAGCTCACGGTCGCCGAGTGCATGACGCCGCTGATCCGCGTGGTCGCCGTGGCCGAGGACGCCACCGTGGGCGTGGCCGCCGACATCGCCGTGCGCACCCAGCACAGCCGCCTGCCGGTCTACAGCCGCCGCATCGACCACATCGTGGGCGTGGTGCACCAGGCCGACCTGCTCTTCCTCGTGGAGGACGGCGCCCCGCTCCGGGAGCACGTGCGCCCGGCCAGCTTCGTGCCCGACGCCAAGCGCGCCGACGCCCTGTTCGCCGAGATGCGCAGCGAGGGCGAGCACTTCGCCGTGGTGGTGGACGAGTACGGCGGCTGCGTGGGCATCGTCACCCTGGAGGACCTCCTCGAGGAGCTGGTGGGCGACATCGAGGACGAGCGTGACGTGGTGCGCCCCACGATCATCGAGCTCGACGACGGGAGCTGGGTGATGCCCGGCAACCTCGAGCTCGACGAGCTGCTGCGCCGCACCGGCGTGGAGCTGCCCGAGGGCGACTACGAGACGGTCGCGGGCTTCGTGCTCGCCCAGCTGGGGCGCATCCCGGCCACGGGCGAGGAGGTGATGGTGGGCACCGCGCGGCTGCGCGTGGACGAGGCCACCGACCGCGCCGTGCGACGGGTCCGGCTCGAGCTGGGGCCCGACGGCGAGGGCACCTCCAGCCCCACCTGATCGCGGTCCGCGGGCAGGCAACCGGCCCGACACGTCGCACCCTTGGACCCCCGCGACCGATGTGCTATGCCCGTCGGCGCCGCGCCGGTCCGGCCCGCACCCCACCGCGCCCGCGGTGGCTGTGGGGGGGAGGTCGGATCGGCGGACCCCCCCGGGCGGAAGGCAAGTCGGCATGGGACGTGCGATCGGCATCGACCTCGGTACGACGAACTCGTGCGCCGCCGTGGTCGATGAGTCGGGTCCGCGGGTCATCACCTACCCCAACGGCGCCAAGACCATCCCGTCGGTCTTCGCCATCGACAAGAGCGGCGACCGCCTCGTCGGCGAGGAGGCACGCGCCCAGGCCGCGCTGAACCCGTCGAACACCGTGGCCGCGGCCAAGCGGCTGATCGGGCGCTCCTTCGGCAGCAAGGCCGTCGAGCGCATGCAGCAGGTGTTCACCTACGAGCTGCTCGAGGGCGCCGAGTCCGAGGTGCTCGTCCGCGTGTCCGACCAGGTCATGACGCTGGAGCAGATCAGCGCCGCGATCCTGATGCGCATCAAGGACAACGCCGAGCGCGCCCTGGGCGAGGAGGTCGACCAGGCCGTCATCACGGTGCCCGCCTACTTCAACGATCGCCAGCGCCAGGCCGTGCGCGCCGCCGGCCGGCTCGCGGGCCTCCACGTGCTGCGGGTGCTCAACGAGCCCACGGCCGCCGCGCTCGCCTACGGCCTGGGCCGCACCCTCGATCAGCGCGTCGCCATCTACGACCTGGGCGGCGGCACCTTCGACATCTCGATCATCGACATCAAGGACAAGGTCTTCGAGGTGGTCGCCACCGGCGGCGACACCTTCCTCGGTGGTGTCGACTTCGACGATCGCGTGATGCAGTGGGTGCTCAAGCAGTTCCTCGAGCAGCACGACATCGACCTGTCCTACGACCGCGGCGCGATCACGCGCATCCGCGACGCGGCCGAGCTGGCGAAGATCGCGCTGTCGGCCGACGAGGTCACCCGCATCCACATCGAGCAGATCGCCGACGACGACGGCGAGATCCTCGATCTCGACGTGGAGCTCACCCGGGCGCGCCTCGAGGAGCTCACGGGCGACCTGGTCCGCCGGTCCATCGACACCTGCGAGCGCATCCTCCTCGAGGCCGGCACCGACCGCACCCACATCGACGAGCTGCTCCTCGTGGGCGGCCAGTCGCGCATGCCGATGGTGCGCCGCGAGCTCGAGGGCTTCCTCGGCCGCACCCCCTCCGAGAAGGTCCACCCCGACGAGGCCGTCGCGCTGGGCGCCGCCATCATGGCGAAGTCCCTGTCGGCCCGCGGCGTGCCCGAGAAGGACGTCACCCTCCTCGACGTCCTCCCCATGGCCATCGGTCTCGCGAAGCCGAACGGCATGATGTACGTGCTCTTCCCGAAGAACGAGCACCTGCCGGCCAAGAAGACCCGCGTGCTCACCACGTCCAAGGAGGACCAGAAGACCCTGGTCCTGCGGATGTACCAGGGCGAGTCCGACGACTGCGACGAGAACGACCTCCTCGGGTCCTTCGTCTTCTACGGCCTGCGGCGCGGCCCCAAGGGCGAGGTGCGCCTCGAGGTCACCTTCCACATCGACTCCGAGGGCATCCTCAACCTCTCGGCGCGCGACAAGGACACCGGCGAGTCCGTGGCCAGCCGCATCCGGCTCGACCACGACGGCGACAAGCCGAAGAAGAAGTCCCGCAAGGCGAAGAAGAAGTCCGACGACGACAAGACCGCCGACGTGCCCACCCTCGACATGCCGATGGGCGCCTCGGTGGCCGCCGCCGACCGCACCGCCGATGGGGCCCCCCCGCCCCTCACGCTGCCCCCGCCCGCCGCCGCCAGCGCGCTCCCGCCGCTGGCCGAGCCCGAGCCCGAGCCCGCCCGCCCCAGCATCGACAACCTCCGCTCCCAGATGCGACGCCCCGCTGCGCCCGTCCCCGAGGAGAAGAAGGAGGAGGGCGGCGTCGTCGGCTGGTTCAAGCGGGTGTTCGGCGGCACCAAGCGGTAGCGGCCGATGCGCACCACCCCGGTCGCACGCCGGCGCTGCGCGTGACGCTGCCGCTCGCCGATCGCCTCGCCCGCGAGGTCGTCTTCGTCCTCGTCCAGCCGCAGCAGCCCGGCAACGTGGGCGGCGTGGTGCGGGCGATGGCCAACTTCGGCCTGCGCCGCCTGGTGATCGTCGATCCCGCGCCGAGCTTCGACCCCGAGCGGGTGCGCTGGATGGCACCCGGCGCCCACGACCTCGTCGGCGAGCTGGAGCTGGTGTCCACGCTGGACGAGGCCCTCGTGGGCGTGCACCGCCTGCTGGGCACCACGGCCCGTCACCGCCGCCACGGGCAGACCGTGCTCGAGCCCGATCAGGCCGCAGAGGCCCTGCTGGACGATCCGGGGCGCGTCACCGCCGTGCTCTTCGGTCGCGAGGACCTGGGGCTGCCCGCCGAGGCCACGAACCGCTGCGAGGCGCTGATCCGCATCCCCACCGCGGAGCACGCCAGCCTCAACCTCGCGATGGCCGCCACGGTGATCGCGCACCGGATCTTCGAGGCCGCCCGCGCCGAGGGCCTGCCCGCCCCGGGCCGGGTGGTGGCCGGCCGGCGCGCCGAGCGCACCACCGCCAGCCTCGACCGGCACGTCCGGCCGAACGACCCCGCCGACCTGCTCACGCTGGAGCCCGCCGTCGTGGAGGCCGTGGCGCTGCTCAACCGCGTGGGCCACAAGCGCGCGCGTCGGCCCGAGCAGCTCGCCGTGGTGCTCCGGGAGGCCCTGCAGCGGGCGCGCCTGTCGAACGGCCAGGTGGGCAGCGTGCGCGGCATGGTGCACCGCATCAACTTCGCCCTGGATCACCCGGAGATCCCCTGGCGGGCGTCCCGACGGCAGATGGAGGCGCTGCGCGCCCTGCACGCACGGGTCGCCGAGGAGTAGGCTGTCCGCCCCGGCGCCGTCCGCGCGTCCTCCGCCCGCATCCTCCCCGCCTGCCGCCCTGCGGCCCCTCCCCCGGTCGATCCATGGACAAGCTGGTCATCCGCGGTGGCGTGCCCCTGAAGGGCAGCCTCCGGGCCTCCGGCGCGAAGAACGCGTCGCTGCCCATCCTCATCGCCACCATCCTGGCACCCGGGGAGCACCGCCTCGTCAACGTCCCCGAGCTGGCCGACACCAGCTCCACGCTGTCGCTGCTGGGCCGCATCGGCTGCCCCTCGCTGGTGGACGGCGACGCGGTGCGCCTCGACACCACGCGCATCGCCTTCTCGGAGGCGCCCTACGACGTGGTGCGGAAGATGCGCGCGAGCGTGCTCGTCCTCGGTCCCCTGCTCGCACGGCAGGGCGAGGCCCGCGTGAGCCTCCCCGGCGGGTGCGCCATCGGCGTGCGCCCGATCGACCAGCACCTCAAGGGCCTGGAGGCCCTCGGCGCCCGGTTCGAGCTCGAGCGGGGCACGATCCACGGGCGCGCGGGCCGCCTCGTGGGCGCCGACATCCAGCTCGACATGCCCACGGTCACGGGCACCGAGAACATCCTCATGGCGGCCGTCCTCGCCGACGGCACCTCGGTGATCCGCAACGCCGCGCGGGAGCCCGAGGTGGTCGACCTGGGACGCTTCCTGCAGTCCCTGGGCGCGCACATCGAGGGCCTGGGCACCGACACCCTCACGGTGCACGGCGTGGCCCGCCTGTCGCCCCCCAGCCGGCCCTACGCCATCTGCCCCGACCGCATCGAGACGGGCACCTACCTGTGCGCCGCCGCGGTCACCGGGGGCGACGTGGAGGTCACCCACACCGACCCCACGCTCCTCACGGCCGTGCTCGCCAAGCTGGAGGAGGCGGGCTGCACCGTGCACACCACGCCCACCACCGTGCGGGTGCAGGGGCCCGCGCGCCTGAGGCCCTTCACGCTCGAGACCGAGCCCTACCCCGGCTTCCCCACCGACATGCAGGCCCAGCTGATGGTGCTGGCCACGCTGGCCGACGGCACGTCGGAGCTCACCGAGCACATCTTCGAGAACCGCTTCATGCACGCGGCCGAGCTGCTGCGCATGGGCGCCCACATCGAGGCCTCCAGCCACACAGCCGTCGTCCACGGCCAGGAGCGCCTGCTGGGCGGCCCGGTGATGGCCAGCGACCTCCGGGCGTCGGCGGCCCTGGTGCTCGCGGGCCTCGCCGCCGAGGGCCCCACCGAGATCCACCGCATCTACCACCTCGACCGCGGCTACGAGCGCCTCGTCGAGAAGCTGCAGGGCGTGGGCGCGCGCATCGCGCGGGTCGAGGACCACGTGGCCCCCGAGGCCGCGCTGCCCGCGGAGCCCGCCGCGGCGCGCGCAGCCGCCCCCTGACCCCCCGGGCAGGCTACGCTCCCCCGCCAGCCCCAGGTCCGCCATGGCCCGCATCCCCCGCGAGATCGTCGAGGCGATCCGCGATCGCACCGAGATCGTCGAGGTGGTGTCGCGGCACGTGCAGCTGCAGCGACGGGGGAACTCGTGGGTGGGCCTCTGCCCCTTCCACCAGGAGAAGACGCCCAGCTTCCACGTGGTGCCGTCCAAGGCGATGTACCACTGCTTCGGCTGCCACGCGTCGGGCGACGTCTTCCGCTTCCTCGCCGAGATCGAGGGCCTGTCCTTCGTGGAGGCGGTGAAGGAGCTGGCGGGGCCCGCGGGCGTCACGATCGAGGAGCGGGAGCTGTCCCGCGAGGAGCGCGACAACCTCCGCAAGCGGGCCACGCTCTACGACGTGCTGGAGGAGGCGGCCACCTTCTTCGAGGCCCAGCTCTGGACCGGCCCCGAGGGCGAGCAGGCCCGCGCCTACCTCCAGCGCCGCGACCTGTCGGCGGAGCTGGCGCGCGAGGCCCGGGTGGGCTGGGCCCCGGAGGGCTGGACGCGCACCCTCGACCACCTGCAGCGCAAGGGCTTCCCCACCGGCCTCGTCGTGGAGGCCGGCCTCGCCAAGCCGCGCCCCGGGGGCGACGGCTCGTACGACGCCTTCCGTGCGCGGGTGATCCTCCCCATCCGGGACGACCGCGGCCGGGTCATCGCCTTCGGCGGACGGCTGCTCGAGGGCGACGGGCCCAAGTACATCAACAGCCCCGAGACGAAGCTCTACCAGAAGTCCCACGTGCTGTACGGCCTCGACGCCGCGCGCCGCGCGGTGGGCCAGGCCGACCGCGTCATCCTCGTCGAGGGCTACTTCGACGTGCTGTCGATGCACCAGGCGGGCTTCCGCGAGACCGTGGCCACCTGCGGCACGTCGCTCACGCCCGAGCACGTGGCGAAGCTGCGTCGCCTCACCCGCACGGTGGTCGTGCTGCTCGACGCCGACGAAGCCGGCACCCGCGCCGCGGAACGCACGCTGCCGCTGCTCGAGCAGGCCGGCATCCAGGGTCTGCGTCTGCAGATCCCCGACGCCAAGGACCCCGACGACCTCCTCCGGGAGCAGGGCGCCGAGGCGATGGCGGGCCTGCTCGCGCGCGCCGAGCCCCTCCTCGCGTGGGTGGCGGCGCGCAAGGTCGCCGCCTACGGCCTCACGGCGGCCGGCAAGGCGCGTGCGCGCGACGAGCTCGCCGAGATGCTGCACGGCCTCACGCCGGGCCAGGTGGCCGAGCTCGCGCCCGTCCTCAGGATCCACGAGGGCGAGCTGCTCGCCTGGGCCCGCGCGCACGCCCACCGCGCGCCCGACGAGGCGCCGCGGCCCGAGCCGCGCGCCGGGTGGCGTCCGCACGTCGACGCGGTGCACCTGCTCTGGCTGCTGGTGCACCGGGCCGAGGAGGTGGGCGACCTGGTCCGGCGGGTGGATCCGGGCCTGATCGCCACCGACGCCGTCCTCGCCCGCCTGGTGTCGCGGCTCCTCCAGGGCGAGACCCTCGCCGCCGTGCTCGACGACGAGGAGGACCCCGGCGTGATGCGCGCGCTCGCCGCCATCGCCGCGCGGTCCGCCCTCTACGCGCCCGACGAGGCGGCGCGGGCCGTGGTGGAGGTGCTCGCCCGCATGGCCCGTCCGCAGTGGGACGAGGAGCTCGCCCTGGCCACCGCCGACGCCGCGGACGCCGCGCGCGCCCGCGACTTCGACCGCGCCCGTGCGGCGAGCACCCGCAAGCACGTGGTCTCGTTGCGCCGGCGCTCGCTGGATCGCGCCCTCGACACCGCGGATCTGGAGCTCGCCATCACCCTGCTGGAGCCCGACGACGAGCCCGCAGACGCCCTCCCGTAGGCCCTCCCGCTGCCCGAGGACCGCCTTGCCCCGGCCCTTCCCGCACGCTCTGCGGTGGCCCGCAGCGTGACGTCCTGTTACCGCCGAGTTGTCCAGGTCTTGCCAAGCCTGGCACCACCGCACGGGCCGCGTCGCGCAGTCCGCGGGCCACGATGTCGCACTCAAGGTGATCGTCCTGTTCGAAGCCAAGCTCTCGACGACTCCCACGCGACGTCCGCCGGCCGGGTGCGCCTCATGATCCTCAACGAGGAGTCGACGTCTCGATGACCGACAGCAAGGACATCCGCGGAGAGGTCCAGGAGCTCATCCAGCTCGGCCAGCGGCGCGGGTACGTCACCGAAGAGGAGATGAGCAGCGCGCTGCCCACCCACCTGCTCGAGGGACGTCAGATCGACGAGGTCATGCTCCTCTTCTCGGATCTCGACATCGAGGTCGTGCAGGAGCGGAAGCGCCGTGCCGCCGAGGCGCGGCGTCCGAACGAGGAGAAGGCCGACCCCACGCGCAGCAACGATCCCGTCCGGGTCTACCTGCGGAAGATGGGCTCGGTGTCGCTGCTGTCCCGCGAGGGCGAGATCGAGATCGCCCAGCGCATCGAGGAAGGCGAGCTCGCGGTCAAGCACATCGTCTTCGCCTCCACGCCGGCGGTCGAGTTCATCCAGGAGCTCATCGACGCCGACGACGAGCGCATCGCCAAGGCCCAGCGCAGCGGCAAGCGCGCCAAGCCCACGAAGACCACCGACAACCGTCGCCTGCCCGTCGCCTTCGACGACTGCCGCAAGGCCCTCGCCGCCTACCAGCGACTCGTCGCGGAGTGCGAGAAGGCGAACAGCCGCAAGCGCCAGACCGAGCTCGAGGCCGAGACCGAGTCGGCGCGCAAGACGCTCTACGCCCTCATCGAGACGATCGACTACTCCAAGCTCCAGATCGCCGAGATCTCCCGCCGCATCCAGGAGGCCTGGGTCGAGGTCGCGGTCTGCGAGAAGGACATCGAGGCCGTGGCCCGCGACGCGCGCCTGCCCGTCAAGGAGCTGCGTCCCTCCATCCGCAAGGTGCGTCGCGAGCGCGACACCGGCGGCGAGGAGGTCATCCGACGCACGGGCATCCCCGAGCACCGCTGGAAGGACTTCGACAGCCGCGTCCGCCGCGAGATCCGCAAGATCGCGAAGGTGGAGGAGTCCATCGGCATGACGCGCGACGCCCTCTGCGTCGCCGCCCAGGAGCTCAAGCGGGGCGAGGCGCTGGCCGAGCGCGCGAAGTGCGAGCTGGTCGAGGCCAACCTGCGCCTCGTGGTCTCCATCGCCAAGAAGTACACGAACCGCGGCCTGCAGTTCCTGGATCTCATCCAGGAGGGCAACATCGGCCTGATGAAGGCGGTCGAGAAGTTCGAGTACCGGCGGGGCTACAAGTTCAGCACCTACGCCACCTGGTGGATCCGCCAGGCGATCACCCGCGCCATCGCCGACCAGGCGCGCACGATCCGCATCCCGGTCCACATGATCGAGACGATCAACAAGCTCATCCGCACCCAGCGGCACCTCCAGCAGGATCTCGGCCGCGAGCCGCTGCCGGAGGAGATCGCCGACAAGATGGAAATCCCGGTCGACAAGGTCCACCGGATCCTCAAGATCGCCAAGGAGCCCATCAGCCTCGAGACGCCCATCGGCGAGGAGGAGGACTCCCACCTGGGCGACTTCATCGAAGACAAGAACATCGAGTCCCCCGCCGACTCGATGATCAACGGCTCCCTGTCCGAGACCACCCGCAAGGTGCTCGCCACGCTCACGCCGCGCGAGGAGCGCGTGCTGCGCCTGCGCTTCGGCATCGGCCAGACCTCCGACCACACCCTCGAGGAGGTGGGCCAGGACTTCGAGGTCACCCGCGAGCGCATCCGCCAGATCGAGGCCAAGGCGCTGCGGAAGCTGCGGCACCCGAGTCGGAGCAAGAGGCTCGCCGCCTTCATCGAGACCTGATCCGGCGGGGCTGGGCACGGTCGATGCTTCGTCGCTGCCCTGCGCTCCTCGGTCACGTGCGCACGGCACGCTCCCTCCGGTGCTCGCGCCGCTCCTCGCCTCCACCGCACCCAGCCCCGCCGGGTGACACGGTCTCATGACCTCCTCCGCCTCCAGCCCGAACCTGCGCGTGCTGCGTGAGCTCGCCGGGCGGGCGCTGCGCGAGGTGGGGAGCGCGTGGTCGTCGGACGGCACGGCGCTCGTGGTGCACGTGGCAGCGGTGCCCACCGGCCCCCGCCGCCAGGACGTGGTCCTCGTGTGCGACGTCGACACCTGGGTGCTCGCACTCGACCGGGGCGGGCAGCCGCGGGTGCGCGTGCGCCTGTGGGGCGCGCGTCCCGACGCGGACGCCGACCGCCTGCGGCTCCTGGCCCGCGCGGCGCTGCACGATGCCGTGGCCACGGCACGACCCGAGGCGGGCACACCGAGCACCGCCCTCGTCCCCTCCGCCCGGGCCTCCCTGGTGCGCGCGGGCGTGGTGACCGCGACAGCCCTGGGCTCGCTGGCCGTGGTGGGCCTGATGGTGATGGTGGCCTTCCTGTCGGGTCTGCCCCCGCTGGTGGTCGTGGGCCTCGGGCTCGCCGGCATCGGCCTCGCGGGCGCGACCGCCCGCCGTCTCGGCGACGCCGCCGTGCCGGCACTGGCAGGTCCGGTGCGCGATCCGGTCCGCCCCCTCCGGCACGCCGAGATCGACGCGCCCCGCGTCCACCCGGAGCTGCTCGCCCTCGCCACCGCGATCGCAGAGGTCGAGCACGCGCCCCCGCCTCCCGCGACTGCGGTCGACGACCTCGCGCCTCCGCTGCACGAGCTGGTGGCCGCGCCCCGGCTGCGCGCGGTGCTGCCGCCCGAGTACAGGCCGCTCCTCGGCAGGTGACGGGTCGGCGGCGTCCGTCCCTCGCCGGGCCCTCGCCCTTCCGCTGCTTCGCCACGCGGCCTGCGCAGGATCTGCACACACAGGGGTGAAGGAGACCCACCCAGCCCGGAGTCCTCCATGCAGCCCGTCGGCTACCTCGCCCTCGCCGTCCTGATCGCTCCGATTCCCCTGCTGGCCGCTGGCGCGTGGTTCCTGTGGCCCGCCGCCCGGGACGAGGCGGTCCAGGAGCCCTCCTCCCCCTCCGCGTGGTCCCTGCCGCTCCTCGCGGCCGCCGTGGCGCTCGCGCTGGCAGGCCTGGCGGCACCCCTCCTCGCGTCCCCCGAGGACCTCCTCGCCCTCTCCACGCCCCTCCTCGGCTGGGCCACGGCCGCCCAGCTCGCCATCCTCGGCGTCCTCGCCCAGACCGTGCGTCGTCCGCGACGCGCCGCGATGCCCCGCCCGCAGCGACTCCGCCTCCTCGCCCCCCTGGTCCTCGCGTCGGCCCTCCTCGCCGTGGGCGCCGCCTCCACCCTCGCCGGCCTGCTCGCGCCCCAGCTGGGCGAGCTCCAGCTGGAGTTCGAGCAGCATGAACCTCGACATCTGACCCTCCCCCCTCCCGAGGCACGCCATGTCCACCCTCGGCGCGCCAGAGCTCGCCGTGCGCGTCCTCGCGGGTGCCCACCTCCTCCTCACGGTCCTCACGCTGGGCCTCACGCTCCTCACGCCCGCGATGTGCCGCCCTCGCGCCGGCCCGCGGCGCTGCGCTGGCGCTGCTCCCCGGCGGACTGCTCGCGCTGCTGGGCGGCGCCGGGGGCCGCAGCTCCCTCCTCCCGTCGCCATTGGGACCCGCTCGGCGTCCCGCCCGCCCACGCTCGCGCTCGTCGCCTTCGCCGTCCTCCTCGCCCTGGCCACGACAGCCCTGCTCGCCACCGCCACCACCCTGGCATTCGACGCCGACGCCACCCGCGCCCAGCCGCGCCTCCGCCGCCTCGTCCCCTTCCTCCCCCCTCCTCGCCCTCCCGGTCCTCGACCTCGTCCTCGCCGACCTCGCCCAGCGCGAAGCCGCGCCGCCCCTGCCCTCGACGGCCTCGGCTTCCACGGCGACATCTGCCCACCTGGTCGCTTGGTGGGAGTCTCCCCTGCGCGACCGTCTTCAGCCCGCCGCCCCCCAAGCCAGCCCCTTCGACGCTGGCGGACCCGGTCGCCCGGCCGGATCGGGGACCGTCGCGGTGCACGGCTTCGCGCGGCGGGCGGCGCAGGGCGTCTCGTAGGAGGGCGTGTGAGCGAAGCAGAGCCCGACGGAGAGACGTCCAAGCATCAGCCCGCCCCAAGCCATCCCTTCGACGCCTGGCGGACCCGGTCGCCCCGGCCGGATCGGGGACCGTCGCGGTGCGCGGCTTCGCGCGGCGGGCGGCGCAGGGCGTCTCGTAGGAGGGCGTGTGAGCGAAGCGAGCCCGACGGAGAGACGTCCAAGCATCAGCCCGCCGCGCGAAGCCCCACCACCGACGCTCACCCGAACCCGGCAAGAGGCGTCTGGGCCCACCAGGACTCGAACCTGGGACCCTGCGGGTATGAGCCGCGTGCTCTGACCAACTGAGCTATGGGCCCGACCCCTCGCCCCTAATGCCTCCCCCGCCCCGCGTCCCTTCCCGCTCCGGCCCGCGCGTGTCACACTGGGGGGACACCCTCGGCACGGAGGCCGCGTGGACCCCTACCTGGCGAGCCTGCTCCCCCTGGCCACCCTCGACGACCGCCTGGCCACCCTCAAGGACCAGCTCCGCCACGTGGCCCGCAAGCAGGCCGCCCTCGACGCCGCCTGCACCGAGGCCCAGGCCCGCCTCGCCGCCGCCGAGGCCCGCCTCGCCGAGCTGCGCGCCGACGAGCGCAAGCACACCGACGAGATCCGCCGGCTCGAGGCGCTCAGGGACCAGGCGCGCTCCGCGCTCGCGCAGGGCTTCGGGAGCGCCGAGGCCGCCGAGCGCCAGATCGCCCGCTGCGACGCGCTCCTCGACGAGCACGAGACCGCCGCGCTGGAGGACATGGAGGCCCGCGACGAGGTGGGCGCGGAGCGCACCGCCGCCCAGGCGGCCCTCGCGGAGGCCGAGGCCCGGCGCGCGGCCGACGGCCCGGGGCTCGACGCCCAGCACACCCGGCTCGCCGACGAGCAGGCGCGCCTCGAGGTGGACCGTGGCAGCCGCGTGCGTGCGCTGCCTCGGGAGGTGCAGGGCACCTACACCGGCCTGCACACGCAGCGAGGCGGCACGGCCCTCGCCGTGCTCGAGGGCGACGCGTGCACCGCCTGCCGCCACGTCGTGCCCTACCAGCTGCGGAACGACCTGAAGCAGGGCCGCCTCGTCACCTGCGACGGCTGCGGACGGTGGCTGTTCCTGCGCTCGCAGGCCGAGGCGGTCACCGCCTGATCCCGACCTTCCTCCGCAGGCTCACGTAGACTCACGCACCGTCACGCAGGGTCGCGCCGCATGCGGCGGTGCCCCGGCACGTCGGCCCACCGGTTCCGCAGCGTGCTCTGCCTGTCCCACACCTGCGTGAAGCCCAGGCGCCGGTAGAGCGCCTCCGCCCGCGGGTTGTCCAGCGCCACGTCCAGCTCGAGCACCCGCTCCGGTCCGCGCCAGGCGACGAGCGCGTCCACGAGCTGCCAACCGATGCCCTGGGACCGCGCCTCGGGCACCACGCCGAGGTGGCACAGGTAGAGCACCTCGCGCCCGGGCGGTGGCAGGATGCGCTCCAGGCAGAGCCCCCGCGCCGCCACCCCCGGGGTCGCGAGCGGCCCGCACACCGTGAGGAACTGGCGCACGCTGGTGAGCAGGAAGCCGGCAGCCTCGGCGCCCGTGTAGGCCGCACCCGCCGCCACCACCTCGCCGTCGCGCTCGCCCACCAGGTGGTGCTGGAACCCCCACTGGCCCTGCCCGGTGGGGAAGACCGCCCGCAGGAAGTCGGAGGCCCCCCACGAGGGCCCCGTCTGGAAGACCCAGGCGAAGGCCTGCGGCCCCGAGGCGTCGATCATCGGCACCACGGCGTCCACGTCCTCGGCCCGGGCGGGCCGGAAGCTCACGACACCCTGCGCCATCGCACCTCCCGCCGCACCGTACCGCACCCGGCCGGGCCGGAGCATCCCCCGCGCCCCGCCTCCGTGCTAGCCTCCGCTCGCCCGCGGCACCGAGGGGGATCGTCCATGCCCAGCGCACCCAGGTGGCACTGGCCGGTGTGGTGCCGGTACCTGCCGAGCGACGAGCGCCTGCTCGAGCGCGCCGACCACGTCTTCGAGATGGTGGCCGACGTGGACGGCCCGCCCGACGAGGTGCTCGAGACCCTCTGGAACGGCTCGCTGAAGTCCGGCATCCCGGGTTTCCTCGGCATGATCTGGTCCACGCCACCCGACGTGCTGCCCGACGCGCGTCTCGACGAGTGCTTCGTCTTCATGACCCTGCGCCTGCACACGGTGGCCACGGGCCCCGGGAGCCGCGTGGTGGTGAGCGGGATGGGCTGCACCTGGCCGATGGCCGAGCAGCTCGTGGAGCTCTGCGAGGCCATCCCCCGCGACGGCCGCACCCACTTCGTCTGGCGGATCGGCGTGCTCTACCCCTGGTGGCTCGCCCCCGCGGCGCCGCTCATCCAGCCCGCCTTCCAGTGGCTCTTCGACACGTCCCTCGCGGCGCTCGTCGACGCCTACCACCAGTCCCACGGCCGGCGGGCGGGCGCGGCGTGAGCCTCACGGCGCCGGAGCTGCCCTTCGTCCCGGGGGTGGTGCGGCGCCGCCTCGCGGACCTGGCCACGACCGACCGGGCGCCCACCGCGGCCTCGGTGTGGGGTGCGGTGGCCATCCTGGACCTGTCGGGCTTCTCCCGCCTCGCGGCCCGCCTGGCCTCGGCGGGTCCCGACGGCGCCGATCGGCTCGTGCGCGCGCTGGACCAGGCCTTCGCCGCCCTGCTGGGCGTGGTGTCGGCGAGCGGGGGCGACGCGGTCACCTTCGCGGGCGACGCGGTCATCGTGCGCTGGCCCGCCCCCGCCGACCAGCTGGCCGAGGCGATCGACGCGGCCATCGTCGCCGCCCACCACGCGCTCACGGCCGTGGAGGCGAGCAACGACCAGGGCCTGTCGCTGCACGCCGGCATCGCCGCGGGCGAGGCCCGCCTGCTGCTCACGCCGGAGGCCTCGGGGGACTGGCTGGTAGCGCTCGCAGGCCCCCCCGTGGCCGCGGCAGGCACAGCACTCGACCGCACGCGGGCCGGCCAGATCTGCGTCGACCCCGGGGCCTGGGCCCAGGTCGTCCAGCTGCTGCCCGGGCGCACCGACCCCGACGGCACCGGCTGGCCGAGCCCTCCGGCCCGCACCTGGTCCGACGAGCTCGCCCCGGGACCGGAGTCCGCGCCCGCCCTGCCCCCCGAGCTGCTCCGCGCCTTCGTGCCCCTCCCCGCGCGCGAGCGCCTCGCCGCCGGCCACGACGCCTGGCTCGGGGAGCTGCGCCAGACCACCTCGGTGTTCGTCGCCCTGGCGGACTGGCCCGCCGACGCGACGGCCCAGCTCGCCCGCGCCGCAGCGGTGGTGGACGCGCTCGGGCCCATCTTCCGCGCCCGCGGTGCCTGGTTCCGTGGGCTGCTGGTGGACGACAAGGGCGCCACCGCCATCGCCTTCTTCGGCACACCCGGCTCCGTGCACGAGGACTCGGCCCGTCGGGCGCTGCTCGCCGCGCGCCAGGCCTTCGACGACCTGTCGACCCTCGGGGTGCACTGCCGTGTGGGCGTGGCGTCCGGGCGGGCGTTCTGCGGGCCGGTCGGCACCCCCGAACGTCGCGACTACACCGTGATCGGCGACCCCGTGAACCTCGCCGCGCGCCTCGCTGCGGCGGCCGACGCCGAGGTGCTCTGTGACGAGGCCACGGCCCGGGGCGCGGCAGGCGCCGTGGTGCTCGAGCGTCTCCCCCCGCGCACGCTGAAGGGCCAGCAGGCCGGGGTGACCGTGCACCGCGTGGGCGCGCCCGCGGCGCGGGCCGACCTCGTGGAGCCCGGCGCGCGGGCAGGCAGCCTCGTGGGCCGCGCCGAGGAGCGCGATGCCCTCGTGATCTCGCTGGGGCGCCTCGAGGGTGGTGGTGCGGTGCGCTGGGTCCTCGAGGGCGAGGCCGGCATCGGCAAGTCCCGCCTGCTCGCGGACGTGCTGGGCGTCGCGCGGAGCCGCGGCCTCGCGGTGCTCTCGAGCGCCAACGACCCCGGAGAGCGCGCCTCGGCCGGACAGGCCCTCCGTCCCCTGGCCCGCCAGCTCCTCGCGACGCTGGTCGGCGAAGGCCGCGTGGCCACGCCCGAGGTGCTCTCCGCGCGGCTCGCCGCCACGCCCGAGCTCGTGGACCGCCTGCCCCTGCTGCACGGCCTCGGCCTGCTCGACCTGCCCGACAACGAGCTGACGGCGGGCATGGCGGGCGAGGTCCGCACCCAGAACCTCGCCCGCCTGCTGGCCGGCCTCCTGCGCGCGGCCCACGACGATCGGCCCGTGCTGGTGGTGATCGAGGACGTGCACTGGATGGACGCCGCAAGCTGGTCGGTGCTGGAAGCCGTGGCGGCCCAGGTGTCCGCCCTGGGCCTGCTGCTCACCTCCCGTCCGCTGGACCGCGAGGGCGCGACGGCCCGCGACGCGCTCGAGCGCCTGGGCGTCGACCACCTCGTGCTGCGGGGCCTGCCTCCGGCCGCCGTGGCCGACCTGCTGGCCGACACGCTGGGCGTGCGTCAGGTGCCGGCCCTGCTGCTGGACGTGGTGGCGGAGCGCGCGCAGGGCAATCCCTTCTTCGCCTCCGAGATCGCCCTCGCCCTGCGCGACGCGGGCGTGCTCCACGTGGAGGGCGATCGCGCCGTGCTCGCGGACGAGGTGCGCGACACCGACGCCCTGGCCATCCCCGCCACCGTGGAGGCCGTGGTCGCGAGCCGGATCGACCGCCTGCCCGCCCGCCACCAGCTCACGCTGAAGGTGGCCAGCGTCATCGGGCGCAGCTTCGCCTACCGCGCCATCGAGGAGGTCCATCCGGTCGACCGCGACCGCGACGAGCTCCCCGAGGTGCTCGACGAGCTCGCCCGCGTCGACCTGACCTCCGTCGAGCACGCCGATCCCGACCTGACCTACGCCTTCAAGCACGCGCTCACGCGCGACATCGCGTACGGGATGCTCCCCCTGGACCGACGACGGCTGCTGCACCGCGCCGTGGCCGCCTGGCTGGAGCGGCTCCAGCAGACCGAGCGGGTGCCCTGCGAGGCCCTGATCGCCCACCACCACGGTCTGGCCGGCGACACCGAGGCGCAGGCGGCGTGGCTGGTCCGGGCGGCACGGGCGGCCCACGAGCTCGGGTCCCCGCACGAGGTGGCCACCCTGGCCGGCGCCTGCCTGGAGCTGGTGGAGGACGGACGGGCCCACGTCGACTTCGAGGTCCTCACCGAGCTGCATCGCCTGCTCGGCGAGGCCATGTACGGCGTGGGACGCTTCCCCGAGGCGCGCGACCACCTCCGGCGGGCGCTGGGCGGGATGGGCGTGCCCGTGCCCACCGGCCTGCTCCCCCGCGCCCTCGGCCTCCTCCGGGTCCTCGTCCGCCTCGCGCTGCGTCGCTGGGGTCTGGCGCGCGGCGGCGGGCGCCCCGACCTCACCCCCGAGCGGCGGGAGCTGCTGGGCATGACCACCGAGCGCATCGGGCAGGTCTCCTACGTGCTCAAGGACAACCTGGGCTTCGTGGAGAGCCTGCTGCTCGGCCTGGACGCCCTCGAGCCTCACGGCCTCACGCCCCAGCTGGGCCGCATCGAGGCCGGTGCCACCCTGCTGGCCCAGCTCGTGGGCCTGGGCGGCGTGGCCCGCGACTACGACCAGCGGGCGGACCGCGCCGAGCACGAGCTCACCGACCGGTCGGCGCTGGGGTGGATCGGCGAGGTGCGGGGGATGTACCGCTACGGCGACGGTCGCCTCGCGGAGGCGCGTGAGGCCTACGACCGCGGCCTCGGCGCCTTCGAGACCCTCGGGCACGCCCACGGCGCCGCGGAGGTGCGTTCGCTCCACATGTACGCCTGCCTCGCGCAGGGCGACCTCGACGCCGCCCGGCCCCACCTCGAGGCCCGGCTCGCCTACGGGCGCGCCCAGCGCAACGCCTACGTGCTCTCCCATGGCCACGTCGTGCTGGCCTGGCTGGCAGGACTCCAGGGAGACGTGGCGACGGCCCGCGCCCAGCAGGCCGAGGTGGCGGCCCACGACGACCCCACCAACGCCGAGCACGCGCTCAACGACGCCACGGTGCGGGCCTGGATCGCCCAGCTCGACGACGACGAGCCTGCCCGCGCCGCCGCCCTCGCCGACGGCCTCGCCGCGCTCGCGCAGGTGCCCCCCACCCTCGTCTACCTGCTGCCCCAGCTCACGATCCTCGCCGACGCCGCCTGCGCGTCGGCCCGCCAGGACGCGTCCTCGATCGGCGCCGCACGCGCCGTGCACAAGGCGCTGGGCGGCTACGCGCGCACCTTCCCCCTCGGCCGCCCCGCGCTGCAGCGGATCACCGGCCAGCTCGCCCTCGCCCGCGGGAGGACCGCGCAGGGTCGCCGGCAGCTCGAGCGCGCGGTGGAGGCGGCCGCAGCCCAGGGTCAGCGCCTCGAGCAGGCGGCCGCCCACGTGGCCCTGGCGCGCGACGGGGCCGGCGACGACCACCTCGCCCGTGCCCGGCAGGCCCTGGGCGGCGTCGCGGTGGCCCTGGAGGTGCTCGCGGGCGGCGGTCCTACAGGCCCAGGTGGTCCTTCCAGTAGGCCGTGAGGAAGACGCCGTCGGGATCGAGTGCCGCGCGGCGCGCGAGGAAGTCGTCCCAGCGCGGGTACTGCCCCTTGAAGAAGTCCACCCAGCCCTCGGGATCGCCGTGGCTCAGGTCGGGATGGTACTTGCCCCAGTGCAGGCGGAAGGGGATGCCGGCCTCCCGGAGCTGGCGCCACAGACCCTCGTAGAAGCCGTGCGTGGGGTCGGCCTCGTCGTGCTGGAACCAGTAGGGGTCGATGCGGAAGACCCCGTCCTTCCACACGTCGTCGCCGTCGCTGTACGACGGCGACATCCAGCCGGTGGACGGCCTGGTGGCGTACAGCTCCCACGAGAAGGTGCCCGTGCGCGTGAGGGCCTCGGCGCTGGTGGGTGCCGCCTCGAACCAGCGGCGCAGCACGTTCATCGCGTCACGCGCGCGGCCCAGCGGGAGCCACACCTCGGTGAAGGCGGTGGTGAGCAGGATGTCGCTGGCGCCGTTGTCCATGGGCAGGCCCAGGTAGGCGTGGTCCTGGAAGACCTGCGGCTGCCCCTTCGCCTCGCCCTTCTTCGCGCTGTCGAGCGGCACGAACACGTCGAGGATGGGCTTGAACATGTCGGGGAGCTTGCGCTTGAGCAGGGGCGCGAAGGGCGTGAGGACCGTGAGCAGCGCCTCGCCGCCCAGCGCGAGCACGGCCCCTGCCGCCCGGGCGAGCACCCGCGAGACGGTGGTGAGCTCCGGCAGCCCCTGGAAGTAGGCGATGAGCTCCGGCAGGTGGCGGTAGTCGCGCGCCAGCTTGCCCCGGGCCTGCTTCATGTCGTCGAGGTTGCCGATGAGCGTGTAGAACAGGTCGATCGCGAGCTCGGCCAGGGCCGGGTGGCTGGTGAACTCCAGGTAGGGCACCCGACGGAAGCCCGGCACGCACGGCACGCGCTGCGCCTGCCACACCACCAGCCGCTCCGCGCCGCGCTGCGGCCACCACTCCAGGCGCGTGTAGGGCACGTCCTTCAGGAAGCGCTCCAGGGGCGGCTGCCCCGGCTCCCCCTCGCCGAAGAGATCCACCTTCGCGTCGTCCACCGTGGAGATCGCCTCCTGGCCCGTGATGTCGAAGGCCGGCACGCACTTCAGCCGGATCCGCGTGATCACGCCGAGCAGGCCCATGCTCACGAGCGCGGCGTCGAAGGCGTCGGGATCGGCGGTGCGGTCCAGATCGTGGACCGTGCCCGTGCCGTCCACCAGCCTCAGGCCCACCACAGCCGAGCCCACGTCGTAGGTGAGCGAGCCGCCCGACGACCCGGTGGCGAAGAAGCCCCCCACGGTCTGGAAGGTGACGCCGCCCAGGTCGGGCAGGGTCCAGCCGAGCTGGTCCCAGAGCTGCTGCAGCAGGCCATTGCGCCCGTCGCGGGCCTCGAGGTCGGGGTCGCAGGGCGCCGCACCCAGGTGCAGGCCGGCGTCGGCCTCGATGATGCGCCGCCGCCGGTCCACCACCGTCCAGCTGCGCATGCGGTCGAGGCGCACGGCGTAGGACGCCCTGGGGGGCGGTCGGAAGTGGTCGACCACGTTCCGCTTCGTGCGCTCGGCGTAGATCGCCCACGACACCGAGTGCGCCGCGCCGGTGACGCGGAGCTTCGCCCCCTCGGCGCGCGCGGCCTGGATCAGCGCGATCAGCTCGGCCTCGTCGGCCGGGTGGTGGTAGCCGTCGGCGCCCTTGCGGATGGTCATGCGGTCCCCCGGGTGACGACCGCCCCCGCAGCCGTGACCCGACATCACCGACGCACGGCCCCGCCGCCACCCACGGCCGCGTGAGCCTCACGCCTCACGGTGACCGGAGGCGGAGGGGGTGCCGCCGCCCCCGAGGGGGCGACGGGTCCGAGGCAGCCGTAAGCCGAGTTCTGTCCCCGCTCGGGGTCGCCCCTGAGCGGGCGGGGACCATTCCTCTAGGGTCGCCGTCACCGACGACCTCGAGCGACCTACCCAGGAGCTCGGGCGGGCAGCCCTCGAACGCTCCCATGCTTGGTCTTGCTCCGGGTGGGGGTTGCCTGGCCGCCCCCGTCTCCGGGGACGCCGGTGCGCTCTTGCCGCACCCTTTCACCCTTGCCGCGCCCGTCGCCGGACACCCACGCCGTGCCGAGGCCGTGCGTGGAGGATGCCGAGGCATCCTGGCGGTCTGCTTTCTGTTGCCCTTTCCTTCGGGTCACCCCGACCGGGCGTTACCCGGCACCCTGCCCTGTGGAGCTCGGACTTTCCTCCCGTGGCGCGAGGCCACCGGCGGCCCCCTGGCCGCCTCGGACCCGCCCGCCCTATCGCTCGGCGGGGGGCGCGGCGACCTGCGCGGGGACGCCCGCCGCGCCGGCCGCCAGGTCGAGGCCACGCACCGCGTGGGCGCTGTCGCCGATCAGGTCCAGCCAGGTCTGCTCCCGTGCCGCCCGCACGGCCGCCGGGTCCTGCAGGGCGCCCAGCCGATCGAGCATCCCCACCGTGCGCTCCAGCTCGGCCTCGGCCCGCTCGAGGTTGGCCAGCACCGTGGCGTCGCCGGCCGGCACCAGGCCCACGGCCGCGAGCCGGTGCACGGTCTCGAGGTGGTGGCCCAGGAACTTGAGGCGCTGCACCGTGAGGAGCAGCGCGAACTGGGGCGCCTGCTCGAGGGCCGCGTCCACCACGCCCAGCTCCTGCTCCAGCCGCCAGAGCTGCAGCTGCGCCTCGCCGGCCACGGCCTCGCGATCGCCAGGGGCGCCGAAGCCCCGACCCACCGCCTCGCCGGCCCCCTGCAGGAGGTGGGCGCCGCCGCAGGTGAAGCCGAAGATGCCCTGACCGCGCTTGCGGTAGGGCTCCCCTCGCGCCTGCCAGCGGTGCAGCTCGGCGGACTGCCGCACCAGCTCGTCGACCACGCGGTGCGTGAGCGCGTCCAGCGTCATCGCGCGCCCGTCGAGGGCGGTCCACGCCAGCCCGGCCGGCGCTTGGCTCGCCAGCGCCTGGAGCACCCAGGGCGTGTCGTTCGGCGTGGAGGCCCAGAGAGCGTCGTCGCTCACCCACGTGCGGTAGAGCGTGCTGCGGTAGAGGTCGCCCACCGTGGCGGGCTCACCGGCCGCGATCACCGGCCGCGCCGGGTCCACGCCCAGGTCGGCGAAGACCTTGAGGAACAGCCCGTCGTGCGGCTGCACCGGCACCCCGTCGAGGCTGCCCGGGAAGTCGAGGAGCGGCCCGCCGGGGACGGGGCTGGCCACGGCCCAGGTGCGGAACAGGTGGTCGACCACCGGCGTGCCGTCCGCGAGCGTGGCGTCGGGCCCCAGCGCCAGCAGCGCGTGCCCCAGGACCCAGGCATTGCCGGGCTCCGCGAGGCCGTGGGTGCGGACGAAGCCGCGCAGGCGCTCCCGGACGGCGTCGAGGGAGGGTGGCAGCGCGCGGGCGTAGGG
Source organism: Alphaproteobacteria bacterium (assembly GCA_020632955.1). GTDB lineage: Bacteria > Myxococcota_A > UBA796 > UBA796 > JACKEO01. The sequence continues at coordinate 38,058 of JACKEO010000016.1, read as the reverse complement.
GCTCGTGGCGTCAGGCGGACGCACCGGCTGCACCGTGGGCACCGGCGTGCGCGCCTCGGCCGGCGGCACGGGAGGCGCCGAGGAACCCCCGCAGCCGATCCCGGTCGCGAGCAGGGCCGCGACGAGACCGAGCGCCAGCGGGGCGCGGCTCACTCCGCCTCGGCCGCGGCCGCCTCGGCGTCGAGCCGGGTCTGCAGGGCGTCGACGCGGTGCACCTTGCCGCTCGCCACCACGGTGAGCTGGTCGTCGCGCACGGCGGCCCGCGGGCACACCACGCCGATGTCGATCCAGCGGACGCGGTAGTCCTCCCGGCCCGGCGCCTTGAACTTCACGGCCCAGCCGTTGTCGGTGACCACCCAGAGCTTGCCGCGGTCGTCGTAGACCATGTCCCAGGCCTCGCGGCCCAGCGGCAGGTCGTCCTCGGTGAGCACGGTGCCGTAGCGGTAGCCGTCGAGGCCGTAGTTCGCGGCCTCGGACCGGAAGCCCAGCACCAGCCGACCGTTGCGCTGCACCAGCACCGACAGCGGCGCACCGGCGTCCACCGTCCACCGGCCCGTCTCGTTGCCCTCGAGGTCGAAGACGATGGCCTCGTTGCCCCAGAAGACCACGACGTTCTTCTTCACGAGGCGGAGGTGGGCCGCACCGCCCACGCCCGGCACCGGGGCCAGCTCGCCGCGCACCTTCCAGGCCTTGAGCACGCGGCCCTCGGCGTCCATCCACTGGATGCGCCCCTGGGCGTCGATCACCAGCAGCTCGTCACCTGCCGAGCCCTTGATCACGTCGAGGTCGAGCGGCGTGGAGAAGCCGCCCTCCTTCGTGCTGGGCTCCTTTCCGGCCACGTAGTGGCGACGCCTGCCCTGGAACCAGGCGTCGGTGATGCCCGGCTTGCCGAGGCCGATCTCGCGCAGCACCGTGCCCTCGGGCGAGAAGACCTGGATGCGGTGGTTCGCCACGTCGGCCACGTAGATGGAGCCGTCCTCGCCGAGCCCCACGCCCATCGGCTCGCCGAAGGATCGCAGCGCCCCACGCTCCCAGCCCTCGGTGCCCCAGAGCGGCAGGCTGCGGCGGCCCCCGCCCTTCAGCTCGCCGAAGGCCTCGTAGTAGCTGACGTAGGCCTCGAGCTTCGCCTGCTCGGCGCCCACGCTGCGCAGCGCCGCGCGCTCCAGCGCCGGGATGGCGTTGGGGTCCTTGAGCTTGAGCAGGGCCTGGATCGCCGTGGCATCGGGCACGAGCGCCGCCACGCGGAAGCCCGGCGGCACGTCGGAGGCCACCCGGGCGCGCAGGAAGGGTGCACCGTCGCCAGCCCAGTCGAGCAGCGTGTCGAGGGCCTCCCGGTCGCCGAGCTCGGCGGTGGAGATCCGCCCGAAGAGCTCGATGGCAGCCTCCTCCTGCTTCTGGGCCGCGGCCACTCCCGCCTTCGAGGCGAGCCAGCCCTGCAGGCGGCTGGTGTCGGCCTGCGGCCCGTCCACCAGGTTGAGCGCCACCTCGGTGATGTAGGTGTCGTTGTAGACGTAGCCGGCGTAGGCCTTGTCGATGCGCAGCTGCACCGCGCGGGCCGTGCCCTGCAGCGGCACGTCGATGCGCTGGGGGCCGTGCTCGGCGCCGTCGCGCACGCGCACCTCCTGCTCGGCCACCACGTCCTTGCCGTCGAGCAGCTGCACGGTGACCGTGTGGGGGCGCCCGTTCTCCCTGAGGGACCGCTGCCCCCGGCGGAGGTCACCGGGCCAGATGGAGATCGAGCGCACCTCGGTGGCCCGGTCCAGATCGAGGCGCAGCCAGCTCCCCTCGCCCGTGCCCGCCTCGCTCTCGGCCCAGGCCGTGGTGAGCAGGCCGTCGAAGGCCAGGGAGGCCGGGTGCTTCGTGCCGTCCCGCTCCTCCAGCTCGCTGGACGCCTTCGTCGAGGCGGCCGAGGCCACCGCCGGCAGGCAGAGCGCCGCCAACGCGAGGCCGCGCACCCAGGCCGTCGCCATGGACCTGTCCTCCACCCGACCCCTCACGAGGCGTCGGTGTCGCTGGGATCGGTGTCGGCGGGCTCCTCGCCCGAGTCCTTCGGCGCATCGCCGCTGTCGCTGGTGTCGCCGGCGTCGGTGTCGCCCGCGTCCGCGCAGTCCAGGTAGACGGCGGTGCAGGTGATCGGCTGCGACGCGAGGGCACCCTCCTGCGCGGGGCAGGTGAGCGCGGCGAGGTCGATCAGGCACTCGGCAGCCGCCGAGGACGAGTAGACGCAGCCGTTGCCCCAGTCGGCGAGGCCCGCGATGGACTTCTCCTCGCACTCCTCGGCGCTCTTGACGCCGTCGAAGGTGAGCTGCGCCTTGTCGAGGCACTCCCACTGGTGGGCGCACCAGAGGCGGTTGTACTCGGGCACGAACTCCGACTCCGGCGGGCCACAGGCCACGAGGCCGAGGACCGGGACGAAGGCGAGCAGAGGAGCGAGACGGGACTGCGGCAAGGAACCTCCCCGCGGCACGGGGACCGGGCGATCGGCCGCCACCCTACCCGACACCGGAGGCTGCCTCAACACTCCCCTGAACCCCTCGACGGAAGGTTCACCCGCTCCCGTGCCCGCCGGGGCCCCCGGGCAGCGGCAGGGTCTCCTGCTCCACGTCGAACTGGTCGGGATCCCAGTGACGACGACAGCGGGCCTCGTAGGCGTCGGTGGCGCCCAGCAGCACGCGCGCGTCGCGCTGCACCAGGCGCTGGCTGCGCCCTGCGGGCCCGCCGCACACCGTGCACACCGCCAGCGTCTTGCTCACGTACTCGGCGATCGCCATGAGCTGCGGCACGGGCCCGAAGGGGCGTCCGCGGAAGTCGAGATCCAGGCCCGCGACCACCACCCGCACGCCGTCTCCGGCCAGCCGCTCGCACACCGCCACCAGGCCCTCGTCGAAGAACTGGGCCTCGTCGATGCCCACCACCTCGGCGTCGTAGGTGTGGGCGTAGATGTCGGCCGCGCTGGCCACGGGGATCGCGGCCTCGCGCCCCTCGGTGTGGCCCGCCACGTGCTCCGCGCCGTAGCGCACGTCGATCGACGGCTTGACCAGCACCACGTGCTGCCGCGCGATCCGCGCGCGGCGGATGCGACGGAGCAGCTCCTCGGTCTTGCCCGAGAACATGCAGCCGGCGATCACCTCGATCCAGCCGGTGCCGGTCGGGTAGGCGTGAGGCTTCATGGCCGCGCCTCTACCACGGGGCGCGCGCAGGTGGGGGCGTGACCTCCGGGCCCTGCGCCGCGTACCCTGCCCTGCCGGAGGCTCCGTGCCCGCATCCCCGCGATCCCTCGCCGCGCGCGTCCACCGCCTCTGGGCGGAGCGCTTCTCGCCCTGGGTGGGCCTGCGGGACGGCCCGGTGGTGGGGCGTGGCGGCCGCACCTCGGTGCCCGGCCTGCGGGTGGCGGGCGACCTCGCGGGGGCGCCGCTGCTCAAGGCGGCCCTGCGCGAGGGCTGGGAGATCGGCGCCGATCTCGCGGCCGAGCTCGACGCCCTGCCCGTGGATCCAGAGCTGCTCGACGTGGTGGTGATCGGCGGCGGGCCCGCAGGCTGCGCCGCCGGCCTCGCCCTGGCTCGCGCGGGACGCCGCTACGTGGTGCTGGAGCGCGATCGCACCCTGCGCACCCTCGAGGCCTTCCCCCGCGGCAAGGTGCTGTACGCCGAGCCTCGGGGCGTCCCCACCCCGGAGGCCTTTCCCTTCGAGGACGCCCCCAAGGAGGCGCTCGTGGCCCGGTGGCGCGAGGAGCTCCACGCCCGGGGCCTGGTGGTCCACGAGGGGGTGGAGGTCACCGACGCCAGCCGGGACGGCGAGGTCTTCGTGGTGCAGGGCACCCAGGGGGACGGCAGCGCGGTGACGGTGCGCGCCCGTCGGGTCCTCCTCGCGGTGGGTCGACGCGGCAGCGTGCGCCGCCTCCAGGTGCAGGGCGCCGACGCTCCGCACGTGCACGCGGACCTGCCCGATCCCACCGTGCACGCCGGGCAGGCCGTGGCGGTGGTGGGCGGCGGCGACAGCGCGGCCGAGGCGGCCCTGCAGCTCGCGGAGGGCGGCGCGCACGTCACCCTGGTGCACCGCGGCGACCGGCTGGTGCGTCCGCGGGCGCGCACCCGGCGGGCCGTGGACGAGGCGGTGCGCGCGGGTCGGGTCTCCCTGCGCCTCGGCACCCGACCCACCCGGGTGCTGCCCGCCGGGCTCACGGTGGAGGGACCCCGGGGGCCCGAGGAGGTGCCCGCGGAGGCCGTCTACGCGCTGCTCGGCACCGACCCGCCGCTCGACCTGCTGGGTCGGCTGGGGGTGCGCACGCGTCGCGGCCTGCCCTGGACCGACCTGCTCGGCGTGGCCGCCTTCGTCGCGGTGGTCTGGTGCTTCTACGTGCTCAAGCAGCACAAGCCGTGGTTCCCCTTCGGCCCCCGCAGCCTCGCGTGGGTGCACGACGCGCTCACCGTGCCCGTGCCCTGGCTGCCCACCGCCGACGGCAGCGTGCGGGTGCTCGACGCCGGCTTCTGGGGCACCTGCGTCTACAGCCTCACGATCCTCGTCGCGGGGATCGTGGCCATCCGGCGGTGGCGCAGCCCCGAGCAGACGCGGCGCTACCTGTCGCTCATCGGCTTCCAGTGGGTCTTCCTCTTCGGCGTCCCCGAGCTGGTGGCCCCGGCGATCACCACGGCCGCCAGCCAGCTCTACACGCTGTCGGTGCCGTGGCCGCTGTCGATCTGGAGCCTCGCCAAGACCCCGGACGTGCCCGCAGCAGGGCTCTGGCTGGGCCTGGGCGCCTTCGTGAGCTTCGTGGCGATCCCGGCCTACGTGCGGTCCCAGGGCGAGCGCTTCTGCTCCTGGATGTGCGGGTGCGGGGGGCTCGCCGAGACCCTGGGCGACCGCTTCCGCTGGCGGGCCCCCCGCGGCGAGGGCGCCCGCACCGCCGAGGGCGCGGGCCTGCTGGTGTTCGCGCTCGCCGTGCCCGTCACCCTGCTGATCCTCGGCGACGCCTGGCAGCTCGTGGGCTGGGAGCAGCACCTGCACGCCGAGGTGCGGGTGGAGGGCGACACGGTGGCCTTCGAGGCTCCTGCCGACGACGCGCAGCCCGGCGACCTCCGCATCGGCGCCGCCCGCGTGGAGGACGGGGCGCTCCTGCTCTCGCTCGACAAGCGGGAGGCCGACGGAAGCTGGGTGCGCCGCGGGTGGACCAGCGGCATCACCGCGGGCGACCGCACCGTGTACGCCGATCGCGTGGACGAGGGGGAGTACCGCCTGCGCCTGGCAGGCCTTCCGCCGGGGCCCCTGGTGGTGAAGGCCGAGCAGTCCCGCCTGGGCAGCGCCCGGGCCTTCGCCACCGGCTGGTACGGCCTGGTGGTGGACTTCTGGCTGGCCAGCTTCCTCGGCGTGGCGCTCTACCCCCTGCTCGGCAACCGGGTGTGGTGCCGCTTCTTCTGCCCCCTGCGCGCCTACATGGAGCTGCTGTCGCGGCGCTTCGGGCGGCTGGCCATCGTGGCTGACGAGCGCTGCATCTCGTGCGGGGAGTGCACCACCTGGTGCCAGATGGGCATCGACGTGCAGGGCTTCGCCGAGGACCGCGAGGTGCTCGACAACGCCAACAGCGCCTGCATCCAGTGCGGGGTCTGCGTGGAGGTCTGCCCGATGGACGTGCTCACGCTGGTGGACAAGCCCTCCACGGGCACGCCGGACGGCCAGCGGGGCACGGCCGGCCCACGGTGGGGCGGCGGCTGAGGGCAGCCCCGCACCACGGCGCGGATCAGGCCTCGGCGGGCGGAGCGTCCACGCCCCAGGCCACCAGCGCCGAGGCGATGCGCGCGGCGATCTCGGGCTCGTCGGCCTCGTCCACCAGCCCCTTCGCCTCCTCGAGCCGCGCGATGGCGCGGTCGAGCCGCCCGGCCTCCCGATCGAGGTGGGCGCCGATCCACAGGAGGTGGGTGCGCGTCTGGGGGTCGAGGGCGGGCCCGGCGAGCAGCCCGTCCACCACGCCCGGTGCCGCCGACTCGTCCACGGCCAGCAGGCGCAGCACCTGCACCAGCCGCACGCGGCCGAGGTTGTCGGGATCGGCGAAGGGCGCGCGCGCCGCGGCCTCCAGCAGGGGCTCGGTGTGGTCGTCCCAGCCGGCCTCGGCGGCCACCTCCGCCACGGCCCACAGCACCTCGCCGTCGCCCCGCGGTTCGCCGGGCGACACCCGCTCGAAGCCCGCGGCGGCCAGACGCACCGCGCGCGCACGACCGTCGGCCGCGGCCTCGCCGCGCTGGCCCGCCAGCTCCAGGGCGCAGAGGGCCACCCAGGCCGGGTGGCGCCGCAGGGCGTCGGTGCGATCGAGCTGCGCCGGCACGTAGGCCTTCAGCGCCTCGTCCACCGCGAGCAGGTGGGGCGCGCGCAGATCGGCGTCCGGGAGCACGGCCGGCAGCAGGCGGAGCACGCCGGCGCGCACCTGGTCGAAGCCCGGCACGGCACCCAGCTCGTCGAGGCAGCCGGCCTCGTGGGCACGGAAGAAGGTGACGGCCTCGGCCGCGTCCCCCCCGGGGGCGAGGGTGGGGATCAGCTCCAGGAGCGCGCTGCGCTCGTCGACGGTCAGGGACACGGGTCCTCCGGATCGCGGACGTAGCCCCGATCTGCATCGTGGGGCCACGGAGGCGATCGCCATCCCCCTCAAGCGCCCCCCCACGCGACCGATGAAGCACATCGCAGGCCCCGGTGGGCCCGGGAGGTCAGGGTGTCGGACCGCATGCAGCAGGCCAGGCGTGGACGCGCCGACACGGTCGAGCTCGATCTCGCCCCGCTCGTGTCGCGTACCCTGCTCTTCCTCGAGCACAGCCCCCGCGGTGCGTCCCGCAAGGACATCCTCGCGGCGATGAACCTCCACAACGCCGTGTGGCCCGCCCTGCGCGAGGCCCTCGACGGCTCGGGCGTGGTCCACAGCGTGGGCCGCGGACCCGGGCTGCGGCACGTGCACGAGCGCTACGTGGCCGACGTGCCGGCCGAGGCCGTGCGCATCGCCCAGCGCGACCAGCGCTCCGCCGAGCTGGAGGAGGCGCGGTCCACCCTGCGCGAGGTCCTCCAGGATCGCGGCGAGATCGACAGCCAGGACGCCCAGGAGGCCACGGGCCTGCGGGCCGATCCCGTGCGCCGTCTGCTGCTCGAGCTGGTGGACGAGGGCATCGTCGAGCGCAGCGGCAAGAAGCGCTCCACGCGCTACCGCTGGGTCGGCTGAGGCCGTCCACGCTACGGAGGGGCCTCCGAGGTCCCCGTGGCCGAGCACGCGCCCCCTGACGCCGACGCGCCCGACGGGTCCCCTGCCCGCTGGCGTGGCCCTGCCGTGGCGGCGCTGGCCTACCTGGTGGTGCAGCTCCTCGCGCTGACCACGCGCGCCTACGCCCACCTCCACTACGACGAGGGCATGACGCCTGCGACCGGCCACGCCCTGGCGTGGGGGCGGTGGTCCGACGTGTGGTCGCTGATCGACCTGCCCCACTGCGGCGGGTGCGTGGTGTACGCCACCGGGGCGCAGGCCGTGTTCGCCGTGCTGCCCGACGTGATCCTCACCTGGAAGCTGGTGCCGTTGTCGCTGTCGTGCCTGGCGGTGGCCTGCCTGTACCGGGTGGTCGCCGACCTCGGCGGCGCCTGGGCAGGGGCGCTCGCCACCTGGCTGATGGCCTTCCCGCCCGGGGAGCTGGCGGCGGCGCAGGTGGTGTCGTGGGGCAACCACCTGGAGGGCGGGCTGCTCTGCTGGGTGGTGCTCGCGGCCCTGCCGTCGGGCGCTCCCTCCCCTCGCCGCGCGCTGGGTGCGGGTGCGCTGGCGGGCCTCGCCGTGGCCTTCGTGCCCACGGCCCTGGTGGCGCCGCTGGTGGTGCTGCCCTGGCTCGCCCTGCGTCGCGGCCGGCGGGAGGCCGGGGCCTTCGCCGCCGGGATGGTCACCCTGCCGCTCTTCCGCCTGGTGCAGGGCCTGCTCGGGCCCGCCTGGGTGGGCCTGGTGGCGGTGCCGCCCACGAGCGTGGCCTCGTCGGTGGATCCCGTGCGCCAGCTGCGGCTGCTCACCAGCCTGCCGCAGCTCGGGCCGATCTTCGGCGGCCTGGAGTCGCTCTGGTGGCCCTGGGACGGGGCGGTGTTCGCGGCGGCCGCCGCGGTCGCGCTGGGGGTGGCGGTGGTGGCCGGGCGCGGGCGCGCCGAGCTGGTGGTGGGGCTGCCGCTCGCCTGGCTGGCGATCTACGCGGTGGCGCCCTGGCGGCTGGGCACCCTGGCGGGGCTGGGCGGCGAGCGCCTCGTGCTGTTCCGCTACGCCGTGCCCTTCCTGGGCTGGCTGCCCGGCGTGATCGCCCTGGCTGCAGCCCTGCTGGTCCGTCGCGGACACCGGGGGGCGGCGCTGGCCCTCGCCCTGGCCGCCGCACTCCCGGGCACGGTCGAGCGCACCAGGCTCGTGGCCACGGGGCTCGGCACCTCCCTTCCCTGGCTCGTCACCCAGCCCGCCTCCACCTGGGTGTGGTTCCGCCGCACGCCGATGCGCCAGAACGAGGCGATCGTGGCGCGGTGGCAGTGCCCGGACGACGCACCAGCCTGCCGCTTCACGCAGGCGGTCGCCGCAGGACGCGCGCGCTTCGAGGACCACCGCGACGCGGGCTGTCGGCTCCGGGCCCACGCCCCACCGCCACCCGACGCGGACGCCGCCCTGATCACCGGCTTCCTCGACGCCTGGGTGCTGGCCTGCGTCACCGCGGACGACCGGGTGCCCGACCTCCTCGCCGAGGCCGAGGCCTGGCGGGCGCGGGGCGGCACCGACCCGGCGCTGGCCCGCCTCGTGGTGGCCACGGTGGGCGCAGCCTGGGCCGACCGCGTGCTCGGCGAGATCTTCGTCTGGCCGGGCCTGGACTGGACGCGGCTGGACCTGCACCCCCACGGCGAGGCGCTCGCCTGGGCGCGCGGTCGCGCCGCCTCCTTCGAGCTCGACCGCACCGACGGGCCGCCCGACGACCTCCCCGCCGTCTACGCGCCCTGGTGGGCCCTGGGCCACGCCCAGCTCGCGGCGCTGCGGGAGCCCCTGCCTGCGGCCTGGCTGGCCGAGGCCGACTGTCCCGTGCGCGCCGGGACGGATCTGGGCGCGCGGCTCGCGCACGAGCGGACCTGGTGGGGCCTGCTGGACGACGAGGTGGTCACCGCGCTGCGCACCGCCGTGGCGGCGTGCGACGCCGACCGAAGGCCGTGATCAGGCCGGAAGGCCGTGATCAGGCCAGAAGGCCGTGATCAGGCCTCGACGTCGCGGGCCAGCCGGAAGCCGAGGGCGCCCCACCGGGCGCTGGGCGCCGCCGACGTGAGCGCCTTGGCCCACGAGGCCAGCGACGGCTGATCGTAGCTGCCGGGGTGGAGCAGGCGCTCCTCGCCCGCCTCCTCGCCCGTCCACTCCGCGGCGTTGCCGGCCAGGTCGTGCACGCCCTCGGGGGTGACGTCGCGCACGTACAGGCCCACCGCGCAGGGGCGCTCGAGCACCTCCTCCTTGGTGTTGGCGTAGCCCTCGCGGAAGGGGTCGCCCCACGGGTAGGGGCGCTTCTCGGCGCCGCGGACGGCCCAGACGCGCTCGTACCAGCGGGGCAGGCGCGCGCCGACGCCGCGGGCGTAGGCGTCGGCCTCGAACCACGACACGCCCACCACGGGCTGGTTGGCCACCACGAAGGCGCGCACGCTGTCGCGGGCGGCGAGGGAGGGCCAGGTGTCGGCCGTCTCCTCCTTCCACGCCCAGCCGTCGTCGCTCCAGGCGGCGCGGTCGTCGTAGCCGCCGGCCTCCACCCAGGCGCGGAACTCCTGGTTGGTGACGGGGAAGCGCCCGATGGCGAAGGGGTCGCCGCTGCCCAGGGTGAGGGTGACCCAGTAGTCGGGATCGGCGGGCGTGCGCAGGCGGGGGTCACCCAGCGCGGCCAGCACCTCGCCGGCGCCGAGGCGCGCACGGGCGTTGCCCTCGTCGCCCTCCACCATGGCCACGCACAGGGCGCGGAGGCGGTCCTGGTCGTCGGCGCCCATCTGGCCCGACGCGATGGCGGCCACGGCCTCGTCGGCCCAGGCCGCCAGCTCGCCGACGGCGCGCGCGAGGCTCGCGCGGGTCAGATCCTCGATCCGCGTCGTCCAGCTCCCAGCCACGCCGTCCTCCTCGGCCCCGCGTCGTCGGGGGCAGGCGGCGTCTAACCGGGGTCGTCGGCCCACCGCCAACGGCACCGGACGGGGCGGGGGCGCGCGACGGGCGCAGGCTCCACGCAGGGCGCGCCCGTCAGCCCGCGAGCCCCTTCTGCTTCACGTGCTTCCAGAGCGCGCTGTCGAGGATCCACCGCACCAGCCACGGCGCCCACCGGCTGGCCCGGTAGATGAACCAGGCCTCGGCCCCCACCATGTTCACGAAGCGACGCGTCTCGACGCCCTGGAGCATCACCGTGGCCACCTGCTCCGAGGTGTACTGCGTGCTGCTGCCCTCGATGGCCCAGGTGAGCGCGGGCTTGTCCTGGTTCTCGGCCTCGAGGCCCGGGGTGTCGGTGGTGGGCGGGTAGAAGACCGTGAGCTCCACCCCGTGGGGCAGCAGCTCCTGCCGTACCGCCTCGGCGAAGCCGGCGATGGCGAACTTCGACCCCGAGTAGGCGCTGTAGCCGTAGAAGCTCATGAAGCCGAGCATCGACGTGACGAGGCAGATGGCGCCCTGCTTCTGCGCCACGAGGTGGGGCGCGAAGGCCTTCACCAGCCGCACGTGGCCCAGGTAGTTCGTGTCGAGGATCTCGCGGTAGGCGTCGATCGGGGCGTCGAGCACCGTGGCGCAGCGGGCGTAGCCCTGGTTCGCGATCACCACGTCGAGGCCGCCGAGCCCCTCGATCACCGCCGCGGCGCCCACGGCCACGCTGGCGTCGTCGGTCACGTCGACCGACACCGCGATCACCGTCCCGGCCCCCGGGACGGCCGCCACCTCGGCCCGCGCGGACTCGAGGCGCTCCGCCCCGCGGGCCAGCAGGGCCACGTCGCAGCCCCGCGCCGCGAGGAGCTTCGCCGCGGCCAGCCCGATGCCGCTGGACCCGCCGCTGATGGCCACCTTCTTCCGCGTGAGCTCCATGGCTCCTCCCGTGGTGGCGACGGCTCTAATCGACCGGGTCCGCGGGGCCACGATCCCCGGAGCGACGGGCTGCCGCGGACGGGTGGCGGGGATAGGGCGGCGGGACGCTCCCGTAGCTCAGCTGGATAGAGCAGCTGATTCCTAATCAGCAGGCCGGAGGTTCGAATCCTCTCGGGGGCGCTCGTCCACGGCGGGGGGAAGCGTGCCACGACATCGAGAGATCCGCCTCGGCGGCAGCCTGGAACACCCGGACACCTGGCGGCGGATCCTCCGTGGATGGCGAGGTCTCCTCTCGGACTTCGCGGCCCAGGGAGAGGATCTCCCGTTCTGGTACAGCGAGCGCGCCAACGTCAGCGCCCTCGCAGGCGCCTGCTGGCGCTCGTGGCCGTCCAGCCTCGTCATCGCAGAGCCCGGGGTGCATCGGGCGACGGAGGCCACGCGGGTGAAGGGCCGACAGGATCTGTGGCTGCGTCTCCCCCACTTCGCCGTGGACCTGGAGGCGAAGCAGGTGTGGCCCGCCACGCCCACACCCGATGGCCGCACGGTGGGGAACGTGGAGGACGCGCTGAAGCGCGCCAGCAGACCACGCCCGGGCCTCCACAGGCACCCTTGCGGACCTCGGACACCACGTTCGTGTCGAGCAGCCAGCTCTGCTCGAACTCCCGCAGCGGGTCACGGGATCCGCTCGAAGTCCCTCGTCGTGGCCGTCCTCCGGCACTGGCGTGATCCAGTCCACAACAGCTTCCAGCGGTCGGTCCCAGGAGGGCCGTACGCAGGATCTCGCGATTTCCGCCTCTGCCGAACAGCCATGCGCGGCCGCGCGCGCGCCAAGCGCGTCGACGATGTCGTCCTCCAGTTCCTGACGATGGGCTGAGCCACCGGCCACCTCCGAACAGTCTGATATCGCGATATCAGATTGGATTGCTCCAGGCGCCAGCTCTTCCCGACGACGCTCGGCTCGTGCGTCTGGCGCCGTCAACCAGAGTTCGCGCTTCGTCCATCAGGGGCGCGCTCTTTAACCCCTCCACCGCCTTCGCGATCCTCCGCGCCCGCGTCTCCGGCCGCTTCGCCGCGTGGATGCCGTGCAGGATCGCGAACCGCTCCGCCGACCTGAGCGCCGAAGGCTTCCGTCGCCCGGGCACCGCGGCAGCGCCGCCCATGGGTCGTCCGGCACCGTCACAGTCCGCCCGGCGAGGTCGCCAGGCCCGTCGGCCTTCGCCGCGTCCTCGCGCTGCCCGGCGTCCTCCCGTCCACGCCCAGCGGCCTCACCTTCGCGATTCACCTTCGACCAGATGCGCGCGGGCCCTGGTGAAGCCTGGAGTGGTCGTCGTCCAGCTTGCGCTTCTGGCTGTCGATCCAGCCGAGCGCAGCGCGTCGTCGGGCCTCCGCGTAGGAGGCGCATTTACCCAACTGCTTGGGGATCATCAGCCTAGCCGGTGCCGTGGCGTGGTGCCGCGCCAGCCAGGCTGAAGGCCTGAGGTCGTCCGAAGCCCATCTGGGCAGTCCGCAGGCAGGTGCATCTAGCGGTGGTAGCCTCGCGCCCCCGCCCCTCTCCCCGCGTACCGTGCCTCGCCGCCCCTCCATGCTCCTCTGGGCGCCTGCACCTGCCGCTGACCCCTCATGCAGACCCACACCCTGCAGGCCGAGGCGGTGAAAGGTCTTCGACACCCTCGTGCCGCCGGAGCGGAAGGGCCCGCTTCCCCCTGGTGCTCTCTTCGACGGCGACGACTACCGGCACCACGGCATCCTCGCGCGGCTGCTGGACGGGGCGTAAGCCGACCCGCCCTGCTCGTGTCGGTCGGCTGCGGCAGCAACGCCGCAGCCGCGACCGGCCCCGCCCGGCGAGGCGTGCCCGGGGCACGGCAGCATCGCGCCGCTTCTTCCTTCACCTCGGCGACGACTGCTCCCGTGGTGGACGACCGCTTCCCCCCCGCCGCGACAGCCGCACCCTCTGGGCCCACTCCTTCAGCGGGCTCGCCGCGGCGTGGGGCCTGTTCGAGGCCCGCGACCACTTCGCGAACGCCATCGCGCTCAGCCCCTCCCTCGTCTTCGCCGACGGCCTGCTCTTCGCGCGGGAGGCGGCCTGGGCCGAGACCCACGACGACCTCCCGGCGCGCGTGCACCTGGGTGCCGGCACCCTGGAGGATCACGCCCTCGCCGGGCTCACCGAGGCCTTCGGCGCACGCCTCGCGGCCCGCGACCACCCGGGCCTGGCGCTGCAGGTGCAGCTCGAGCCCGGCCTCGCGCACGCCGACCTCTTCCCGGTGGGCGCCGAGGCCGGGCTGCGCTTCGTGCTGGGGGCCCCGTGATCCCGCTGCTCCTCGCCGCGCTGGCCCAGGCCGACCCCCTCGTTCCCGTGCACCTCGACGCGAACGTGGCGGTGGGCATGCGCATGGGTGCTGCGGTCACGGCCACCGCCGAGCCCGTGAGGCACCTGGAGGTGGGCGGGACCCTGCTGCTCACCACGCCCGTGTACGCAGGCGCGCCGGACTGGGTGCGCAACGGCCTGCAGCCCGCCTACAACCTCCACACCAGCCCGATGGTCGCCGTGGGTGCCCACACGGGCGACACGAAGGTGTCGGGGGCCTTCCACCTGCTCGCCGGCATCGACGTGGTCACCTTCCGCGAGACGAGCGCCCTGGCGGTGCTCGACGCGCCCGTCACCTACGAAGCCGCCGAGGTGGTGTTCAGCGGCGGCCTGCTCGCCACCCTGCGGGTGCGCCCCTGGGAGCCCGAACGCACCAGCCTGCGCCGCGTGGGCCTCGATCTGCAGGTCTTCGTGCCCCTGCCGCCCACCGCCACCGGCGTGCCCGACATCGGACGCCTCTTCGCCGGCCTGGGCCTCAGCCTCGCCTGGGCCCCCGCGGCTGACGGGTCGTGGGAAGCTCCCCGCGCATGCGCGTCCTCCTCGCCCTCGCCGCCCTGCTCCTCGCGGTGGTGCTCTCGCCGCCCTCGTGCGCGAGGATCGGGCGGTGCGACGCGACGCGACGCGCTTCCCCCCGCCCGGTCGCCTGGTGGACGTCGGCGGGCGCCGGCTGCACCTGCACTGCGTGGGCGAGGGCACGCCCACCGTGATCCTCGAGGCCGGCGGCACCAGCGGCATCCTCGAGTACCTCGACCTCCAGGACGCGGTGGCCGGCGTCACCCGGGTGTGCGCCTACGATCGCGCCGGCATGGGCTGGAGCGACGACGCCCCCCACGCCCTCGACGCCGCGTCGCTGGCGACCGATCTGGAGGCCCTGCTGGCCGCGGCGGACGTGCCCGGCCCGTACGTGGTGGTGGCCGGGTCGCAGGCCAGGCTCACCGCCGAGCTCTTCGCCCGGCGGCACCCCGACGCGGTGGTGGGCCTGCTGCTCCTCGACGCCCTGCACAGCGAGCTGCTCGCCGCACCGTCGATGGACGCGGGCGCCCGCGCCCTGCACCGCAAGGCCACGCTGGCCGAGCTGCTCGCCCACGTGGGCCTGCACGGCCTGGCTTCGACCTACGACCTCGACCGTCACCCCGAGCCCCGGCGCGGCGAGGCGCGCGCGCTGAAGTACCACCCGCGACCCTGGAGGCGGTGCGGTCCCTGGTGAGCTCCGGGCGCCCGCAGGCAGGCCGCCCTCGCCGCCGCACCGCCCTGCGCGGCGACCTGCGCGTCGTGGTGGTGACCCGACCCGCCGTGGACGCCGGCATCACCTCCCCGGGCCAGTGGAGCGCGGCGCAGGCCCCCCCTCGCCCTGAGCAGTGCGGTGCGGCTCCACGTCCTCCCGGGCTCAGGCCACCACCCCGGATCGACCGCCCGGGGACGGTCCTCACGCTGCTGCTGGAGCTCGTCGTGGCCGCGCGACACCCCACGGAGGACTGACCGTCGCTGGGCAGCGCGGCGCAGGCGCCAGCAGCAGACAGCCCCATGCACCCCGCCCCCTCCGATCCGCCCGTCCGCCGCGTCGACACCGCCGTGGGTCCCCTCGCCAGCCTTCACCGACGAGGGCGGTGGGCCCCACCCTGCTCGCCCTGCCGGGCTGCCCGCCGCCTCAGGACTTCGCTGGCTCGCCCCGAGGTGAGCCCTGGGCGCGCTGCGCCTCGACCCGGCCTTCCGGGGACTCGCCCGCAGCGTGCCGGGGCCAGGACCTCGCGACGCGCGCGGCGGCCGTCCTCGCCCTCATGGACGCGCTGGCGCTGCCCCGCTCACGCTGGTGGGACACACTCGTCCGGCGCCATGGTGGCGGTGCCTGGCCCGCCACCACCTGATCGTGCGCGCCCTCGCCCTGATCTGCGCCCCCGGCGCCACGGCCCACTACCCGGAGCGGGCGATGCACCTGGCGGCCGTGGCCCTGCGGTCCCGTGTGGGGCGCGTGCTGCTCGGACCGGTGCAGCAGCGGGGCTACGCGGCCCTCGGCTTCCCCCGGGGGCTGTCGGACGCGGAGCGCAGCTACACCACCCTCGACGCGGCCCAGCAGGACTTCGCACAGCACGGCGCCGACGTCGAGGCGCTCACCTGCCCCGTCCTGCTGGCGTGGGCCGAGGACGACCCGCTCATCCCGCTGCCCCTCGCCGACGAGCTCGCGGCGCGCGCCCCCGCCGGGCCGCGCCTCCGCTTCCCCGACGGAGGCCACAACCTGCAGAAGAGCAAGGCCGTGGAGCTGGCCGCGGCGCTGCGCACGCTGGATCCCGCCGGGGGCTGATCCGCGCCCTTCGGCACGCGGCGTGCTCCTGCCGGAGGGTGGGCCGCGGTGTCCGTCGGCACCGTGCGATCCCCCACACCCGGGAGGGTCGCCATGCGCGACTTCCAGCAGAAGCACGAGGTGGAGCACGCCGACCACGCCGCGTGGCTCGAGGATCTCGACATCTGGCGGTCCGAGCTCGCCGACGTGCGCGCGCTGCTGCGCGAGGCGCTGGCCCGCGTCGACGCCTTCGAGGCCGAGCTCGACCTGCACGTGCAGACCATCGCGGCCCATGAGGCGGACATCGCGGACGCCGACGCGGCGACGCACGCACGGCAGCCCGTGGACGAGGCGCTCGAGGCCGCCGACAGCCGGATGCACGGCCGCATGGCCGCGGCCCACGAGCGCTTCGCCACCCGGCACGCCGCGCTGCGCGCCGAGGTGGAGGCCCTGGCGGGGGTGACCGAGCTGCCGGCATGAGCACCGACGTGGCCGTCAGCTCCCCGACGCCTCGAGCAGCAGGTACAGCGCGTTGTCGAGGAAGCCGACCTCCCCGGTGATGCCGACGTGCCCGCCCTCCACCAGGTGCATCCACCAGCCGGGCCACGATGCCCTCGAATACCCCCGGGTAGGCGCGCACCGGCACGAACACGATCGAGGAGGCCCGCGCCGCGGCCACCTCGCCGAAGCCCGCGCAGGCGTCGGCCACCTCCACCGACGTGCGTCGGGCGCACCCCGTGGCGAGCACGATCCCCAGGCCGGGACGGGCAACGGTCGTGCGCACGGCACCTCCGGCGGTGGGCGGGCGATCCTGTCGCGGGAGGCGGCCCAGGCCGATCGGGACGCGGCGGAGGGGCCGGCATCGCAGGCATCCCCCGCCCGATCTCGCCACCTTCCGACCGGTCGGTCGAAAGACGTCCCGCGTTGAACGGTCGTTTTGGCGAAGCAGGACGACTTGCGGACCGCGGATGGCCGTCGTACACACGGCTCGGCGACGCGCGCACGGACCCACCGCCTCCCCGGGGTCCGCCCTCCCCGACCGGTCCCCCCGGTCGCGCGCGTCGAGGAGGGATCCATGCCGCTGTTCGACACCGTCGCCGACGCCGTGGCCGGCATCGCCACGAAGTTCCCGGAGCAGGGCTACGTCTTCCAGGACATGCAGGGCACCGAGACGTGGATGCCCTTCGCCGAGGTGGAGCAGCGCACCGCCGCCCGCGCCGCGGGCCTGCAGCAGCTCGGCCTGAAGCAGGGCGATCGCATCGGCATCGTGATCATCGAGCCCGAGGACTTCGTCCTCACCTTCCTCGCCGCGGTGCGCGTGGGCGTCATCCCCGTGCCGCTCTACCCGCCGATGTCCTTCTCCGCGCTCGACGCCTACGCCGAGCGCACCGCCCGGGTCCTGTCGCTGTCGGGCTCCCGCGTGCTCGTGGCCTCCGGCAAGCTCCAGAACCTGCTCTGGGGCCTCGTCGACCAGGTCCCCACCCTCGAGAAGCTGGTGAAGGCCGAGTCGCTGGCCGAGGCCACCGGCGCCCCCACGTGGCCCACCATCACGGCCGACGACATCTGCTTCCTGCAGTACACCTCGGGCTCCACGTCCGACCCCAAGGGCGTCATCGTCACGCACGCCAACCTGGCGGCGAACTGCGAGGCGATGGTCAACCAGGGCCTGCACATGGAGGGCACCGGCGTCGCCGTCGCGTGGCTGCCGCTCTACCACGACATGGGCCTGATCGGCTTCGTGATCTCCACGATCATGCACGGCATCAAGTCGGTCTTCATCCCCACCATGCGCTTCATCAAGAAGCCCTCGGTGTGGATGGACGCCATCCATCGCCACCGCGGCACCGTGAGCTTCGCGCCGAACTTCGCCTACGCGCTGGTCACCCGGAAGACCACGCCGGAGCAGCGTGCCGGCTGGGACCTGTCGAGCATGGGCGCCTTCGGGTGCGGGGCCGAGCCCATCCACGGCGACACCGCCCGCGCCTTCATCGAGGCCTTCAGCACGTCCAGCCGCATGAAGCCGGAAGCCTTCCTCCCCGCCTACGGCATGGCCGAGGCCACGCTCGCCATCAGCTTCAAGCCCATCGTGCGCCCCTTCCGCACCCAGGTGGTCGACGCCGAGACCTTCGCCGAGGGCAAGGTGGCCCCGGCCGTCGACGGCCGCGCGGTCTTCGAGCACGTGAGCTGCGGGCCGGCCTTCCTCGACCACGAGATCGCGGTCTTCGACGAGGACGGACGCCGGCTGCCCGAGGGCACGGAAGGCGAGCTGTGCCTGCGCGGCCCCTCGGTCTGCCCCGGCTACTGGGAGGCCCCCGAGGCCACCGCCACCTCCTTCCGGGGCGGCTGGCTGCACACGGGCGACCTCGGCTACGTCCTCGACGGCGAGGTCTACGTCACCGGCCGCCTCAAGGACCTCATCATCCTCAACGGCCGCAACCTGCACCCGCAGGCCATCGAGTGGGTGGTGGCCGAGGTGCCCGGCGTGCGCAAGGGCAACGTGGTGGCCTTCAGCCGCCCCGGCGCCGAGAGCGAGGAGCTCGTGGTGGTGTGCGAGACCAAGGGCGGCGACGACGAGCGCATCGTCGACGAGGTCCGCAAGGTGGTCCGCAAGGAGCTGGGCAGCCCGCCGGCCGACGTCGTGTGCGTGAGCCCGGGCAGCCTCCCCAAGACCTCCTCGGGCAAGCTGCAGCGGCGCAAGACCCGCAGCCAGTACCTCACGGGCCAGCTCGCGAGCGAGGGGGAGCGCACCATGGGCGCGCAGGGCAGCACCGTCACGGTGGCACGCCACCTCGCCAAGGGCGTGTGGACCCGCGCCCGCACGAGCCTCCTCGGCCGCTGATCCGCCGGCCGTCCGTCCCCTCCCTCCCGCTGCGCCCGCCGCGCTCCTCCCTCGAGGCCCCATGCGTGCTGTCGCCGTCGTCGGCATGGCCTGTCGCTTTGCCGGGGCCCCCGATCTGCAGGCCTTCTGGCGTCTCCTCCGCGATGGCGGCCAGGCCTTCGGTCCCGTGCCCGCCGACCGCTGGGACGCCGCCGCCTTCAGCTCCGCCACGGCGCGCGATCCCGATCGCACCACCGCACCCGCCGGCGCCTTCCTCGACGACGTCCGCAGCTTCCCCGCCGTGGCGCTGGGCATCCCGCCGCGCCGCGTCGAGGTCATGGATCCGCAGCAGCGCATGACCCTGGAGGTGGGGCTCCAGGCCATCGAGGACGCCGGCCGCCAACCCGCCGACCTGCCCCGGAACACGGGCGTCTACGTGGGCATCACCGCCCACGAGTACCGGGTGCTGCAGGGCGCGCGCACGATGGCGCTGCTGATGGCCTCGGGCCAGCTCGGCCAGGTGCCCGAGGACCTCGAGGCGCTGGCCGCCGCGGTCGAGAACGTGGTGCCCGTGCGCCCCTTCTCGGCGCCGGGCGCCCTGGGGAACATGGCCGCCGCCATCCTCGCGCAGGAGCTCGACCTCACCGGCCCCGCCTATACGCTCGACGCCGCCTGCGCGTCGGCGATGGTGGCCGTGGCCGACGCCGTGGCCCACCTGCGCACCGGCCAGATCGACACCGCCCTGGCCGGGGGCGCCTACCTGCAGCTCAACCCGGAGCACTACGTCGCCTTCTCGCGCATCGGCGCGATGAGCAGCTCCGGCGTCTGCCGCCCCTTCGACGCCGAGGCCGACGGCTTCGTGCAGGGCGACGGCGTGGGCATGCTGGTGCTCCGCCGCCTCGAGGACGCGCAGCGCGACGGCGACCGCATCTACGCCGTGATCCGCGGCGTGGCGGTGAACAACGACGGCCGCGGCGACGGCCCGATGGCCCCGCGCCGCGAGGGCCAGGTGGCCGTCGTGCGCGACGCCTGGCGCGACGCCGAGGTCGAGCCCCGGCTGGCCGAGCACGTCGAGACGCACGGCACGGGCACCAGCGTGGGCGACGCCACCGAGCTCGACGGGCTGCGCGAGGCCCTGGGCGGCGCCCGCGTCGTGCTGGGGTCCAGCAAGGCCAACATCGGCCACACCATGTCGGCGGCAGGCATCGCCGGCCTGCTGGCCGCCGCGCTGTCGATCCACCACCGCACCCACCCTCCGCTCGCGGGCTTCCGCAAGGCCAAGCCCGAGCTGGGCGACCTCGAGGGCGACGGGCTCACGCTGCCCCGGGGGCCCGTGCCCTGGACCACGGAGCGCCGGCTCACGGGCGTGTCGAGCTTCGGCTTCGGCGGCACGAACGGGCACGCCGTGCTCGAGGGCGTGCCGGCGGCACCCGCACCCACCGCCCAGCCGGAGCTCGTGCTGCTCTCGGCGCCCTCCGAGGCCGCCCTGCGCACGCTCGCGGGCAGCACGGCCCAGGCGATCCGCGACGACCCCACGGCCAGCGTCGCCGGCGTCGCGCGCGCCTGGGCAGGCCGCCGGCGCCAGGCCTGGCGCGCCGGGCTCGTGGTGGCCGACCGTGAGGCCCTCCTCACGGCCCTCGACGCCCTCGCCGAGGGCGGCACGCTCCCCGCCGGCACCGTGATCGGCGAGGCGGGCCCGGCCCCGCGCGTGGGCTTCCTGTTCCCGGGGCAGGGCGCCCAGCGCCTGGGCATGCTCCAGGGCCTCGCCGCCCGCTTCCCGCAGGTCGCCACCGCACTCGACGACCAGCAGCAGGCTCTCGACGGCACGCTCACGCTGCCTCTCACCCACCTGCTCTGGCCCGAGACCCGCGCCACCGCCGTGGACGAGGCCGAGGCCGCAGCCCAGCTCACCGCCACCGAGCACTGCCAGCCCGCCATGCTGGCCGCTGGCCTGGCCCTGGCGCGCCTGCTCCGGGCCGTCGGGCTGGAGCCTGCCGCCGTCGCGGGCCACTCCCTCGGCGAGTTCGCCGCGGCCGCCGTGGCCGGCGTGCTCACCGAGGCCGAGGCCGCACGCTTCGTCGCCCGACGCGGGCTCGCCATGGCGGCCCTGCCCGGCGACCCCGGCGCGATGGCCGCCTTGCGGGCACCGGCCGCCGAGGTGGAGGCCCTGCTCGTCCCCGGCGCCGTGCTGGCCAACCTCAACCACCCCCGCCAGACCGTGGTGAGCGGCCGCACCGACGCCGTGGCCGCCGTGGTCGAGGCCGCCGAGGCCGCGGGCGTGGCCGCCACGCGACTCGACGTGAGCCACGCCTTCCACTCCCCCGTGCTCGACGGCCTCGACGCCACGACGTGGCTCGAGGGCATCCACCTGCAGGATCCCACGGTGCCCGTGGTGTCGGCGATCTCGGCAGCCCCCTACGCCGACGCCCGCGACGCCCGCGAGGTCTTCGTGCGGCACGCCACCAGCCCCGTGCGCTTCACGGCGGCGCTCGAGGCGATGGTGGACGACGGGGTCGACGTGCTCCTCCAGGTGGGCGCCGGCGGGCCCCTCGCCAGCTTCGCGCGGGGCACGGTGGGCGCGCGCGTGAGGGCGGTCCTCACGCTGGCTCCGCTGGAGGACGACCCCGGCGGCGCCGGCCTGCTCGCCACGCTGGCCGAGCTGTGGGTGCTGGGCGCCCACCTCGACGCGCGGGCCCTCGCGGCCGAGGCTCCCCTGGCCAGCCTGCCGCCCACGCCCCTGCCCCGTGAGGTCTACTGGGCCATCAAGGACGAGCCCACCAAGCGCCTCGTCCTCGACCGCGGAACGCCGCCCCAGCCCGCCACCGCTCCGAACCGGCCGGCGCAGGAGGTCGCAGCGGGCCCGGCGACGGCCACGTCGACCACCTCCGACGCCGCGCCCGCCGGAGACGGCGACGACGCGGTGGAGGGCGTGCTGGACGTGGTGGCGCGCGTGAGCGCCTACCCCCGCGGATCGCTCCAGCAGGGCTCCCGCCTCGTCGAGGACCTGGGCTTCGACTCGCTGATGATGGGCGACCTCGCCACGGGGCTGGCCGAGCGCTTCCCCGGCGTGGGTCCGATGCCGCAGGAGCTGCTCATCAACCAGCCCACGGTGGGTGCGCTGGTCGCCTTCGTCCAGAGCGGTGGTGCCGTGGCCGCCCCCGACGACGACGCCCCCCTGGCCGGGTGGACCCTCGGCTGGCGCTCGGCCCCCCTCCCCGATCTGCCGGAGCGTCCCCTGCCCGCGGGTCCGTGGGTGGTCTCGGGACCCAGCGACGACGCCACGCTGGCGGTCGCCGACCGCCTCGCACGCAGCGGCCGCGAGGTGCGCCCCCTGCCACCCGACGAGGCCGCGCAGGCCGAGGCCAGCGTGCTGGTGTGGGTCGACCAGCCCGACCGCCCGTCGCCAGTGGAGGTGGCCGGCGGCACCGTGCCCCTGCCCTGCCCCGCGGCCGAGCTCCTCCCCGTGCTCGCCGCCCACGCGCGGCGCGGCCGCACGCCGGACGTCGTCGCCCTCACGCGGCCCGACGACCCCTGGGCCCAGGGCCTCGCCGGCGCCCTGCGCAGCCTCGCGCGGGAGTGGCCCACCGCCCGCGTCCTCCACCTCGCGGCCGACGCCCTCTTCGAGGCGGTCGACGCGCTGCGCGAGGAGCTGCAGTCGGCCGATCGCAGCGTGGACGTCCGGCGCGACGACGGCCGACGCCTCGTCCCGTCCTTCACGCCGTGGCACCCGCCCGCGGACCCGACCGCCACCGCGCCGGTGGGCTCCGACGACGTGGTGCTGGTCACCGGCGGCACGCGCGGCATCGGGCTCGATCTGGGGCTGCGCCTGGCCGCGCTCGGCGCGGGTCGCGTCCTCCTCCTCGGACGGTCGGCGCCCGGGCCCGACGCGGGCCTGGCCGCCTTCCCCCAGGTCGAGGTGGTGCAGGCCGACGTCACCGACGCGGCCGCACTCGCCGCCGCGGTCGGCGACCGCGGGATCACGGTGCTGGTGCACGCGGCGGGCGTGCTCGCCGATGGCCCGGTGCAGGACGTCTCGGCCGACGCCCTGGCCACCGCCCACCGCGTGAAGGTGGCGGGGTGGCTCCACGCGCTGGCCGCCTGCGGCCCCACCCTGCGGCGCGCCACGGCCCTCGGCAGCTGGGCCGGCCGCTTCGGCAACCGCCACCAGGCCGCCTACGCCGCCGCGAACGCCAGCCTCGCCGCGCTGGTCGCCACCACGCCCCGCGCCACGATCGCGGAGTACGGCCCGTGGACCGGCTCGGCCATGGCCGACACGATCCCCGCACCCGTCCGCCAGCGCATGCGCGCCCAGGGCGTGGACTTCGTGGGTCGCGAGGCCGGCCTGGAGGCCCTCGTCCAGGACCTCGCCGCACCCGCCGGCGTGCTCGTCCGCGGGCGCCGGGTGCCCGACACCACCCGCCAGCTCCAGGTGCCGCTGCACCTCGACACCACCGCGGATCCCTACCTCCTCGACCACGCCATCGAGGGCACGCCCGTGCTGCCGCTGGCCGCGGTCGCCGACCTGCTGGCCTGGGCCTCGGCCCGCCCCACCCCGCTCGAGGTGCGCGACCTCACGCTGTTCGCGGGGGTCACGGTGTCGACGCCGGTCGACCTGGTGCTCGAGGTGGAGGGCGAGCGCGCCCTGCTGCGCAGCGCCGATGGCACGGTGCACGACACGGCCACGGTGCGCGCGCTCACCTCGCTGCCGGAGGTCCCGCCCTCCCCGCGCGGCGGCGCAGCCCCCGCCCTGTCGCTCCGGGAGTTCTACGACCACGTCACCTTCCACGGCCCGAAGCTGCAGGGCATCGAGCGCATCGAGCGCGTGGGCGACGACTTCGTCGTGGGCGTGGTGCGCACCGGCCAGCCGCGCGCGTGGTCGCCCGGCACCGCGCGCGAGGCCTTCGTCGTCGACCCGCTGGCCCTCGACAGCGCGCTGCAGCTCGCGGCCTACGTCGCCTGGATCCGCTACCGCCGTGCCGGCACGCCCGTGTCCATCGGCCGTCTCTCCCTGCTCGCGCCGCTGGCGCCCGCCACCGCCCACGCGGCGGAGGTGTGGTTCGGCGAGGCGAGCGAGGACCGCTTCAGCGCCACCGTGGTCCTCCGCGACGCCGCCGGCAACGCCGTGCTCGTGGCCCAGGACGTGGTGGCCGAGCTGCGCCGGGTGGCCGAGGACGACGGCTACACCCCGCCCGCCGACGTGGCCGACGTGGCCCGCTGGCCCGAGGTCGCCGACCTCGGCGTGCGCCTCGAGGGCGTGAGCGCGCTCGGGCTCGAGAACCCCTACTTCCACGTGCACGAGGGCACGGCGCGGAACACCACCGTGGTGGCCGGCCGGGAGCTGGTGAACTTCAGCTCCTACAACTACGTCGGCCTGTCGGGCGATCCGCGCGTGCTGGCGGCCGTCCACGAGGCGGTCGACCGCTACGGCACCTCGGTGAGCGCCAGCCGGGTGGCCAGCGGCGAACGGCCCTTCCATGGAGAGCTCGAGGCGGAGCTGGCCGCTGCGCAAGGCGCCGAGGCCGCGCTGCTCTTCACGGCCGGCCACGCCACCAACGTCACCACCATCGGCCACCTGGTGGGGCCCGAGGACCTCGTCCTCCACGACGCCTACATCCACGACTCGGCGCTGCAGGGCATCAAGCTGTCGGGGGCGGTGCGCCGCGCCTTCCGCCACGCCGACGCCGACCACCTGGCCGCCCAGCTCCGCGACCTCCGCCCCCGCCACAGGCGCTGCCTGATCGTGGTGGAGGGCGTCTACAGCATGGACGGCGACCTCTGCGACCTGCCGCGCTTCGTGGAGCTCAAGAAGCGCCACGGCGCGCTCCTCATGGTGGACGAGGCCCACAGCTTCGGCGTGGTGGGTGCCACGGGCCGCGGCATCGGCGAGCACCACGGCCTCGACGGGCGCGAGATCGACCTGTGGATGGGCACGCTGTCGAAGTCGCTCGCGAGCTGCGGCGGCTGGATCGCCGGTTCGTCCGAGCTCATCCGCTACCTGCGCTACACCGCCCCCGGCTTCGTCTACTCGGCGGGCCTCACGGCCGCGAACGGCGTGGCCGCCCTCGCCTCCCTCCGCCTGATGCTCGAGGAGCCCGAGCGCGTGCAGCGCCTGCAGGCCAACGCCGCCCGCTTCCACGCCGCCTGCGTGGCCCGTGGGCTCGACACCGGGCCCGCGCGCGGCGGCTCCGCGGTGATCCCCGTGGTCACCGGCAACAGCCTGCACGCCCTCGTGCTGTCGCAGCGTCTGCTGGAGCGCGGCATCAACGTGCAGCCCATCGTGTACCCGGCGGTGGCCGACGACGCGTCGCGCCTGCGCTTCTTCCTGTCGTCCACGCACACCGACGCCCAGCTCGACGCCACGGCCTCCACGGTCGCGGACGTCCTCGCCGAGGTCCGCCGCGAGCTGCCGGTCCCCTGAGCGCGCCCCCCGCCACGCGGAGGGTCAGTGCGTGCAGCGGCTGGGCTCGCTCACGTCCACGGTGCGGAAGCGCACGAGCTTGCGCAGCAGCACGTTCGTGCGGTCGCGGAAGTCCGGCACGTCGCCGGCGCGCGCCACCGTCACCGTCTGGCCCCCCCGTTCGTAGGTGACCGAGGCCTGCGGCCGCCCCGACAGGTAGTCGCGGAACTCGTACCAGGTCATCCGCAGGTTGGGCTGCGCGATGCGCTGCAGGTGGGGATCGCTGCTCGCCACCACGCGCACGAGATCGTCCTGCCACCCGAAGGGATCCAGGCGTGCGGGCACGAGGAGGTGGTTGAGGTGACCGCCCTCGGTGCGGAGGTTGCTGTACATCGCCAGCGAGGTCTCGGTCTTCAGGCCCAGGTAGGGCGACATGCCGTTGAACAGGTACAGCAGCGGCAGGATCGCCAGCGCCGCGGGCCGCAGACGCAGGATGTCGGGGTTCGGCTGCGGCGGGATGTCGGCCCCGGCCTGGGCAGCCACCACGCCGAGCAGCGCCAGGATCGCGGCGTAGGCGATGAACATCCAGCGCACCACCACCGCGAGCGTGGGCGCCACCGACACGCCCAGCACGGCCTCGTCGACGAACACGCCGAGGAAGGCCACGGCCACCACGGTGCGCACACCCGCGTGCAGCGTGCCGGAGGCCACCGCGGCCCGCCAGCCCCCCGCCGCGCGCAGGCGATCGGCGACCGTGGAGGCGAAGTCCTCCGGCAGCCAGAGGAAGAACAGGGCGTACAGCACCACCGAGAAGTCGTAGTACGGCACCTCGAGATCGAGCCCCAGCGCCGTGTGGAAGACGAGCGCCAGGCCCAGCACCAGCCAGCGCAGCCGCGGGACGAGCAGCAGCACCACGAAGGAGCCCTCGAGCACCAGCGTGCCCCAGGTGGTGGCCGCGACGGCCCAGTGCGCGTTCGGCAGGAAGGGCGCCCAGGCCGCCTGCAGCCGCAGGTAGACCGACGCGCCGCAGCTCGTGGCGGGGTCGAGGAAGTCGGTGTTGATCTTGTGGAAGGTGCCGTAGAAGTAGACGATCAGCAGGATCCAGCGGGCCACCGGCGCGAAGGTGCGCACCACCTCCGCGCGCGAGGGCGAGGCCTGCTGCACCCGGCTCGCCGCCATCAGCCAGGCCACGAGCAGCGCGGTGTTGACGAAGCCGTGCAGCAGCCAGTGGTTCGAGAACCACGGCGCCTCCACGAACAGCGCCACGAGCTGCGCTCCCGCCATCGCCACGAGCGCGAGCGTGGCGCCCGGACGCACCAGCAGCACCAGGGCGGCCAGGGCCACCAGGGCCTGGGCCGGGTCGTGGGAGGCCGCGCGGTGGGCGCCCTGGTGGAAGAGCACGGCGAGGGCCCAGAGGACCGAGAAGCCCGTGAGCTGCATGTCGGCGTCACGCTCGCTCGCCACCGTCACCTCCGTTCCCGCCGCACACCTACGGCACGGACGACACATCCTGCAACGGCACGTGTCTAGCAAGGGTCGTGCCTCGCCCCCTGCGATAGGCGCGCGCGGTGCGGGAGGAGTGATGGGTCGACGCGGAGGATCCGGAGGGAGCTGGGGGCTGGCCATGCTGCTGGCCGCGGTGGCGTGGGTCTTCCGGCACACCCTCCTCAGGCTGCTGGACCATCTGGCGCAGCGCCTCGTGCGGTGGCGGCTCGGCGGCTACCGCGTGCGCGTGAACCACGTCGACACGCTGCGTCCGCTGCGCACCGGCGACGGTCCGAAGGTGTGCGTGGTGGGCGGCGGCCTGGCCGGCGTGGCCGCGGCGATCACCCTCGCGGAGCGCGGTCTCGACGTCACCCTGCACGAGGCGGCCCCGCAGCTGGGCGGCAAGCTCGCGAGCTGGACCCACACCTTCGACGACGGCGTGACCTGGCCGGTGGAGCACGGCTACCACGCCTTCTTCCCCAGCTACCACAACCTCGATCGCCTCTTCGCCCGCCTGGGCATCTCGCAGCGCTTCGCCACCACCCCCGACTACCTGATCCTCGGACGCGACGGCCGGAGCATGAGCTTCGCGGGCCTGCACCGCACCCCGGGCCTGAACCTGCTCCACCTGGCGCAGATGGGCCTCTTCGACCCGAAGGAGCTCGTCTGGGACAACCCGGGCGTCGACCGGCTCAACGACCTGCTGAACTACCACCCGATCGACACCCACGAGCGCCTCGACCACGAGTCGTACGCCGAGTTCGCCGACGCCGCGGGCCTGCCCGATCGGATGCGCCTCATCTTCCGCAGCTTCACGCGCGTGTTCTTCGCCGAGCCCGAGCAGATGAGCACCGCCGAGCTCGCGAAGAGCTTCCACAGCTACTTCCTGTCGCACGACCGGGGCCTGCTCTACCGCTACCCCACCGACGACCACGCCGAGGCCATCTGGGCGCCCCTGCAGGCCCGCCTCGAGGAGCTGGGGGTGCACCTGCGCCTGGGCAGCCCCGTGGACGGGGTCACGCGCCAGAAGAACGGGCGCCTGCGCGTGGGCGGACGCCCCTACGACCACGTGGTGCTCGCCACCGACCTGCCGGGGGCCCGCCGGGTGCTCGACGGCAGCGCCGAGCTGGTGGATGCCGAGGCCCCCGGACTTCGCGACGACGTGGCCGCGATCCAGCCCCGGAACCGCTACGCCGTCCTGCGGATCCACCTCGACCGCGACCTTCGACCCGGTCTGCCCGGCTTCGTGTCCACCGACCGCATCCGCGCGCTGGACTCGATCACCAGCATCCACCGCAACGAGCGCTGGGCCAAGGCGTGGGTGGCGGAGCACGGCGGCAGCGTGCTGGAGCTCCACGCCTACAGCGTGCCCGCCGCCCTGCAGGACGAGGCCGCCATCCGCCAGGCCCTGCTCGACGACATGCGCCACTACCTGCCCGAGCTCGCCGAGGCGCGGGTGGTGCGCGAGGTGATGCACGTGAAGGACGACTTCACGCCCTTCTTCGTGGGCATGTGGCAGCGCCGCCCCGGCGTGGCCTCGGGCGTCGCGGGCCTGTCGCTGGCCGGCGACTGGGTGAAGCTGCGCGAGCCGGTGTGGCTCATGGAGGCGGCGGTCACCTCCGGCCTGCGTGCCGCGAACCGCGTGCTCGCCGACGCCGGCCTGCGCGAGGAGCCGGTCTACAGCGTGCCCGAGAAGGGCCTGCTGCACGGCATCCGCTGACCGGATCCGGGCGCCGCTAGCGGACGTAGACCTCCATGCGGGTGCGCACCGCGCCCACGTTGAGCTTGAGGGGTCGGCCGAAGCCCACCGAGCCGTCCTCCTGGGACGGCTGGTCGCTCGACGGGCCGAGGTTGCTCATGCGGCCCGGATCGTCGAGCGGGCAGCCGTTGGTGTTGTCGGCGCTCCAGGCGAAGCCCCACGTGTCCTGCCGTGGCGTGAAGTTCGCGCCGTTGCTGCACCCGCTGAAGCCGTCCTGGTCCTGGGGCGACACGAAGAGGTCGGTGCTGCAGAGATCGTCCTGCACGCGGATCGTGCCCGAGGTCATCCGGAAGCCGCCGCTGTTCCCGTAGCAGGTGCCCGAGCTGCCCGACCGGAGCTGCACGAACCGCCCCACCGTGACCGGGGCGAGCGCCACGTCGCGGTAGGCCGCCCACACGCCGTCGGGCTGGTGCACGAAGAGCAGGTCGGTGCCCTCCACCTCCCACCAGGCCCGGGAGCGCATGTCGTAGGTGCGCCGGTCGATCGACCCCACCTCGAGGTTGCGGTTGTCCCAGAGGCCGCGGTTGTACCAGGTGAAGGTGTTCGTGTTGTCGTTGGCCTTGACCATCACCAGGGTCCAGCCGCCCAGGTCGTGGTCCATGTCGCACCACGCCTCGAACTTCGTGAACTCCGGGAGGATCCAGTAGACGCCGGACGGCGCACCCGGGCGCTGGGCCTGCACGTCGGCGCAGTCCTGGGCGGGGCAGGCCTCCAGGTCGCCGGGCAGGCAGGGGGCGTCCTGGCCGCTGCAGTCCTGGTCGATGCCGTCGATGGGGATGTCGGTGGCGCCGGGGTGGATGGTGGGATCCGTGTCGTCGCAGTCGGTGCCCCCGCGGGCCTGGGCGTCGTGGCCGTCGCGGTCGGCGTCGTCGTCGGAGCGCCCGTCGCAGTCGGCGTCCACTCCGTCGTACCAGACCTCCTCGACCCCGGGATGGATCAGCGGCGCGTCGTCGTCGCAGTCCTTGCCCGCCGACACGCCGGCCGGGGGCATCGCGTCGCCGTAGCCGTCCTCGTCGTGATCCCGCCGGCAGGCGGAGGCGGACTCGGCCTCCGCCGCCCCCGGGAAGGTGGACGCGTCGTCGTCGGCGCAGTCGGCACCCGGCGTGGTGGGCCAGGGCTCGGTGGGGGCCGCGCAGGCCCAGCGGGGGCGCTTGCTGGCGAAGCCGTCGCCGTCGCCGTCGGGGTAGCCCTGCACGGCCCCCGGGTGGTCGGCCGCCTCCAGGCCGGCGTCGTCGTCGTCCACGAGGTCGTCGCAGTCGTCGTCCACCCCGTTGCAGACCTCCACCGCCCCCGGGTGGCGATCCGCGTCGGTGTCGTCGCAGTCGCCCTCCTCCAGGGTCCAGCCCTCGGCGGCGTCGGCGCACACCCAGCGCAGCACGTCGCCCCCGCCGTAGCCATCGCCGTCCTCGTCGCGACGCAGGGGGCCCAGCCCCGCCGGGATCGGGGACTCCGACTGGTCGATCACCGCGTCGCAGTCGTCGTCGGTGCCGTTGCAGGCCTCGGCGGCGCCCGGGTGCACCAGCGGGTTCTGGTCGTTGCAGTCCACGTCGGCGGCGTAGCCGTCGCCATCGTTGTCGGGGGGCGGCGGCGCCGGGGACTCACGCACCCCCACGTCGGTGTCGACGCCCGCCAGATCGGTGTCGAGGCCGGCCTTGTCGATCGTGGCCGCGCCCTCGCACGCCACCAGCACCACGGCGAGCGCCGCACCCAGGGATCGCATCACGCCTCCTCGCCCTCCTTCCCCGACCGAGCCTACACCGTCGGGTCCGGGACCGCGCGCCTCACCTGTGTCACGGGCCACGTCCTGTCCGCCGCGCCGGATAGGCCCCGACGTGCACCGCCACGGTGACACCGGAGGAACGGCGTGGACGCGCCTGGAGACGTGCTGGAGGGCTTCGGCCCCGCGACGGCCGCCTGGTTCCGGGAGGCGCTGGGCGCGCCCACCCGGGTGCAGGCCGAGGGCTGGCCGGCGATCCTGCGCGGCGAGCACGCCCTGCTGCTGGCCCCCACCGGCTCGGGCAAGACGCTCGCCGCCTTCCTCTCGGCCCTCGATCGCCTGCTCCACGACGACCCCGACGCGCCCGACGGGGTGCGGGTGCTCTACATCAGCCCGCTCAAGGCGCTGGCGCAGGACATCGACCGCAACCTGCGCGCCCCGCTCGCCGGCATCGCCCGCACCGCCGCCCGAGCGGGCCAGCCCGTGCGCGGCGTGGGCATCGACGTGCGCACCGGCGACACCCCCCAGCGCGAGCGGGCGCGGCAGCGACGTCGCCCGTCCGACGTGCTCGTCACCACGCCCGAGTCGCTCTACCTGCTGCTCACCAGCGCGGCGCGCTCCACCCTGCGCTCCGTCCACACCGTGATCCTCGACGAGATCCACGTGCTGGCGGGCACCAAGCGCGGGGTGCACCTGGCCCTGTCGCTGGAGCGCCTGGCCGCGATCACCGACGTGGACCCCCAGCGCATCGGGCTGTCGGCCACGCAGCGGCCCCTCGAGGTGGCGGCGCGCTTCCTCGGCGGCGATCGCACGGTCACCGTGGTCGACACCACGGAGCCCCCGCGCCTCGACCTGCGCATCGTGGTGCCGGTGGACGACATGGAGGCGCCGCCGATCCCCGAGCGTCTGCTGGGCACGCCGGTCGACGACGACCCCTTCGGCCTGCCCGCAGGCGGTGCCCTGCCCACGGCCACCGGCACCAGCGTGCCCCTGCAGGGCGGCATCTGGCCGTCGATCCACCCCCGCCTCGTGCAGGCCATCCGCGCCCACCGCTCCACGATCGTCTTCGTGAACAGCCGCCTGCTGTGCGAGCGCCTCACGGCCGCCCTGAACGATCTGGCGGGCGAGCCCCTGGTGCGCGCCCACCACGGCAGCATCAG
Source organism: Alphaproteobacteria bacterium (assembly GCA_020632955.1). Lineage (GTDB taxonomy): Bacteria > Myxococcota_A > UBA796 > UBA796 > JACKEO01. The sequence continues at coordinate 7,017 of JACKEO010000016.1, read as the reverse complement.
CCACGCCCAGCGCGCGCAGACCGAGGAGGAGCTCAAGGCAGGGCGCATCCCCGCCCTCGTCGCCACCTCCAGCCTCGAGCTGGGCATCGACATGGGCGCCGTCGACCTCGTCGTGCTCGTGGCCTCTCCCGGCAGCGTGGCGCGCGGGCTGCAGCGGGTGGGTCGCGCCGGCCACCAGGTGGGGGCCGTGAGCGAGGGGCGCATCTTCCCGAAGTTCCGCGGCGACCTGCTCGAGTGCGCCGTGGTCGGCCGGCACATGCTGCAGGGGGATCTCGAGCCCACCCACGCCCCCCGCAACTGCCTCGACGTGCTCGCGCAGCAGGTGGCCGCCATCGTGGCCGACCGCGAGATCGCCGTCGATGCGCTCCACGCGCTGGTGCGCCGCGCGGGCCCCTACGCCGACCTCTCCCGCGACGCGCTGTGCGCCGTCCTCGACATGCTCTCGGGGCGCTACCCGAGCGACGAGCTGGCCGACCTGTCGCCCGCGATCTCGTGGGACCGCGCCGCCGACGTCCTCCGTCCCCGGAAGGGCACCCGCCTGCTGGCGGTGCTCAACGGCGGCACCATCCCCGACCGCGGCACCTTCCCCGTGGTCCTCGGTGCCGACGGCCCGCGCCTCGGCGAGCTCGACGAGGAGATGGTGTTCGAGTCGCGCAGCGGCGACGTGATCGTGCTCGGCGCCTCCAGCTGGCGCATCGACGAGATCGGGCGCGACCGGGTGCTCGTGTCCCCCGCTCCGGGCGCGGCGGGCCGCCTGCCCTTCTGGCGGGGCGAGGGTCCCGGTCGGCCGGTGCAGCTCGGGCGCGCGGTGGGCGCCTTCGTGCGCGAGCTCACCGCGCAGCCCGACGACGAGGCCGAGGCGTGGGTGCAGCAGCACGCCCCCCTCGACGCCCTCGCCGCGCGCAACCTCCTCGCCTACGTGCGCGAGCAGCAGGCCGTCACGGGCACCGTGCCCACCGACCGCACCGTGGTGGTGGAGCGCTTCCGCGACGAGCTCGGCGACTGGCGGATCTGCTTGCTCACCCCCTTCGGCAGCCGGGTGCATGCCCCGTGGGCGCTGGCCCTGGACGCCCTGATGGCCGACCGCGAGGGCGTCGACGTGCAGGCCTTCTGGTCCGACGACGGCATCGCCTTGCGGGTGGTCGACGGCGAGGCCCTGCCCTCCCTCGACCGGCTGCTGCCCGATCCCGACGAGGTGGAGGACCTGGTGGTGGGCCAGCTGCGGCACAGCGCGGTCTTCGCCGGTCGCTTCCGCGAGGCCGCGGGGCGTGCCCTGCTGCTCCCCCGTCGGCGCGGCGCGAAGCGCACCCCCCTGTGGCTGCAGCGGCGCCGGGCGGCGGAGCTGCTGGCCGTGGCCCAGCGCCACCCCAGCTTCCCCATCGTCCTCGAGACCTACCGCGAGTGCCTCCAGGACGTGTTCGACCTGCCGGGCCTCGTCGGCATCCTGCGCGGCATCCGGCAGCGCGCGATCCGCGTGGACGAGGTGGAGACGCCGTCGGCGAGCCCCTTCGCCCGGAACCTCGTCTTCCAGTACGTGGCCGCCTACCTCTACGAGCAGGACGCCCCGCTCGCCGAGCGCAAGGCCGCGGCGCTGTCGCTCGACCGCACGCTCCTCCGCGAGCTGCTGGGCCAGGAGGAGCTGCGGGAGCTGCTCGACCCCGAGACCCTGGCCCAGGTCGAGGCGGAGCTGCAGCACACGGCGCCGGAGCGCCGCGCCCGCCACGCCGACGCCCTGCACGACCTGCTGCGCCGCCTGGGCGACCTCACGGAGGCCGAGATCGCCGCCCGCACCGAGGGGGATCCGGGCCCCTGGCTGCTCCAGCTCGAGGCGCGGCGGCAGGCGGTCGCGGTGCGCGTGGGCGGCGCGCTGCGCTGGATCGCCGCCGAGGACGCCGGCCGCTACCGCGACGCGCTCGGCGTGCCCGTCCCCCCGGGCCTCCCCGCCGCCTTCGCCGAGCCCACCGACGACCCGCTCGACGGGCTGCTGCGACGGTGGGCACGCAGCCACGGCCCCTTCGAGGCCGAGGCGGTGGCCGTCCGCTGGGGCCTCACGCCGGCGAACGTCACCGCCCTGCTCCGCACCCTCGAGACGCGCGGCCTGGTGGTGCACGGGGAGCTGCGCCCGGGCGGCACCCGCAGGGAGTGGTGCGACGCCGACGTGCTGCGCCAGCTCCGCCGCCGCGCGCTGGCCCGCCTGCGCGACGAGGTGGCGCCGGTCGACGGGCCCGTGCTCGCCCGCTTCCTGCCCGCCTGGCACGGCGTCGGGTCCTCCCGACGGGGCCTGCCGCGCCTGCGGGAGGTGGTGGCGCAGCTCGAGGGCCTCCCGCTGCCCTTCTCGGTGCTCGAGGCCGAGGTGCTCCCCGCCCGGGTGCCCGACTACCAGCCCGCGATGCTCGACCAGCTCGGCGCCCTGGGGGAGCTGGTGTGGGTGGGTCGCGGCCCCCTCGGGCCGAAGGACGGACGCGTGGCCCTCGTGCGGCGCGAGCGCGTGGGCCTGCTGGTGGATCCGCCCGACGGTCCCCCGCCCGCTCCCCCGCTGCAGCGCGCCGTGCTCGACCACCTCATGCAGCGCGGTGCGAGCTTCACCACCGAGCTGCAGGTGGCCACCGGCGCCGACACCGCCGAGCTCACGGCCGCCCTGTGGGACCTGGTGTGGGCCGGCTGGGTCACGAACGACACCTTCGTGCCGCTGCGCAGCCTGGCGGGTCCGTCGGGGGCACGCCAGCGGCGGGTGCCCGTGGCCGGGGGGCGCTGGTCGGCCGTCGCCCACCTGGTGGGCACGCCGGCCTCCGTCACCGAGCGGGCCCACGCCCGCACCATGGCCCTGCTCGAGCGGCACGGGGTGGTGGGCGCGCCGGTGGCGCAGGCCGAGGACCTCCCGGGGGGCTTCAGCGCGATCTACCCGGTGCTCCGCGCGCTCGAGGAGGCCGGTCGGGCACGTCGCGGCTGGTTCGTGGACGGCCTCGGGGGCGCGCAGTTCGCGCTGGCCGGAGCCGTCGACCGCCTGCGCTCCCACCGCGACGAGGGCGGGGACACCCGCGTGCTGGCCGCTGCCGACCCGGCCCAGCCCTGGGGCGGACTGCTCCCCTGGCCCGCGGTGGCCGGAGGAGCCCGCCCGCGCCGGGAGGCCGGGGCCCGGGTGGTCCTCGTGGACGGGGAACCCCTGCTCTGGCTCGGGCGCGGCGCCCGATCGATGGTGGTCTTCGAGGCGGCGCTGGCCGAGGACGGTCGCCTGGAGGCGGCCGTGGGCGCGCTGCGGGGCAGCCTGGGCTTCCGCAGCCTGCACGTGCTCAAGGTCGACGGGCAGGAGGCCGCCCGCCACCCCGCCCTCGCCCAGCTCACGGCGGCGGGCTTCCAGCGCGACTACAAGGGCCTCCTCCTGGCCCGGCAGGGATGACCGTGGACGTGCACGCCGCCTGGGTCGAGGCCGTGGAGACCACGCGCACCACGCTCCGCGCTCGCGGCGAGGCGCGCTGGGTCGAGGGGACCGTGTCCGGCGCCGCCCGGTGGATCGACACGGCGCTGCCGGAGCACGCCCGTCGGCTGGCGGACGAGGTGGTCGGCCGCGCCGTGCGTAGCGGGCACGCCCCGACGCCACGCTCGCTGGTCACCCTCGAAGAGGCCCTCGACGCCCTCGCCGACGCCGTGGCCGCCGATCTGCGCGCCTGGGAGGCCCCCCGCGCCTACACGATCACGCGCCGCCTCGTGGCCAGCGAGGAGGGCGTGCTCGACCGGCGCGGCACCGACACCCGCGATCCCCTCGGCACGGCGCCGGTCCCGGACGTGGTGGTCGTCGCCGACGACAACCGTCACCTGCTGCGCGCCCTGGCGCGGGACGGCATCGCGCTCGACGCCGTCGTGGAGGATCCGCCCTACGCCACCGGCAGCCCCGATCTGCCGTACGACGACGCCTTCCCGCCCGGTGCCTGGGAGGCCCTGGTCGCCGAGCACCTCGCGCTCGTGCACGACGCCCTCGCGCCGCACGGCCAGGCCGTGCTCCACATCGACGAGCACCGCGTGACCGCCCTGCAGACACAGGTCCGCGCACGCTTCGGCGACGGCCACCTCGGCGCCGCCGTGTGGGACAAGCGCAACCCCAAGGGCGACGCCCGGGGCCTCGCCATGCGCCACGAGCACCTGGTGTGGGCGGTGCGCGATCGCGACGCGCTGTGGGCCCGCGGCGGGCTCTGGCGCACCAAGCCCGACGTCCACCGCCTCCTCGCCCGCGCCGCAGCCCTCGTGGCCGAGCACCCCGGCGACCTGCCCGCCGCCCAGGCGGCCTGGCGCGCCTGGCTGAGGGCCGAGCCGGGCCTGTCGGAGGGCACCCGCGCCTACCGCAACCTCGACCCCGACGGGCGGGTGTGGCGCCCCGTGAGCCTGGCCTGGCCGCGCAAGACACCGGCGCCCCCCACCTACTTCGACCCCGTGCGCCACCCGGTCACCGGCGAGCCGTGCCCCGTGCCCCGTCGCGGATGGCGCGCGCCGCCCGCCACCCTGCAGCGCCTGGCCGCCGAGGGCCGCCTCCGCTTCGGCGCCGACCATCGCACCCAGCCCACCAAGGCCACCTTCCTCGACGAGGTGGTGCGCGAGCGTGTGCCGTCCGTGATCGCCCACGCGGGCGCCGACGACGCGGTGCAGGCCCGACGGGGACTGGACTTCGCGTACGCCAAGCCCCTGGCGCTCGTCACGCAGCTCCTCGAGATCGCCGCGCCACGGGCCGAGGCCCTGGTCCTCGACGGCTTCGGCGGGTCCGGCACCACCGCCGAGGCCGCGCTCCGGCTCACGGCGGGCGGCCATCGGGTGCGCTGCCTCGTGGCGGAGGTCGACCCGGGCGTCCGGCAGACCGCCCTGCTCCCCCGGCTCGCCGCGGCGCTCGCCGAGCCGTGGGCGCGAGGCCGATCCGTCGTGGTGCTCGGCCCCGCGTCGCCGGGTGGTCCACCGCTCCGATCCCTCACGAGGTGGCCCTGACGCCGCACGCTGGATCGCGGACAGACGGCTTCGCCGCGCACGACCCAGGAAGCCCTTTCCGATCGCGTCGTGGCAACGTAGGATGCCGGCGTCACGCGTGCCCGGCCCCGCGCCGCGCCCGCGCCCCACGTTCCGTCCGGAGCCAGGCCATGCGACTCACGACCTCTGCCGCCCTGACGCTCGCGCTCGTCGCCTGCGGTCCTCCCGCCGAGAAGGACACCGACGACACGGACTCCGGCGTCACCGACACCAACGACACGTCGAACACCGGCGACACGCAGGAGACGGGCGACTCCGGCTCCGACACGGGCGACTCCGGCGACTCCGGCGACACGGGGGTGGCCGACTCGGGCGACTCCGGCGATTCGGGCGACTCCGGCGATTCGGGCGACTCCGGTGACTCGGGCGACTCCGGCGATTCGGGCGACTCCGGCGACACCGGCCCGGGCGACTCGGGCGACTCCGGCGAGACCGACATCCCGCTCGACACCTTCATCCTCGGCGACACCGACTTCACGGTGCCCGACGACCTGGTGATCACCGAGGTCGTCGACGATCTGCCCGGCGGCGCCGAGAAGCCCCGCCGCTGGATCGAGGTGTGGAACCCGGGCACCACCCGCGTGCCGCTGAACTACTGGGCCATCGCCTACCGCGAGAGCGGCAGCGGCGATCCGCTCTACGTGAACCTGCGCCAGATCACCGGCCGCGACTCGCTGGCCAAGGGCGACGCCCTCGTGATCGCCACCACCGAGAACTACAACGGCGTGAAGTACTTCCGCGCCTACGGCGAGGCGCCCGACGGCGTCAGCGCGAAGATCCGCGGCGACGGCGACGACGCCTACACCCTCGAGTACAAGCGCCGCGTCGTCGACGTGTACGGCGACCTCGCCGGCGCCAACCTGTCCACGTGGGGCTACGTCGACCAGCGCGCCCGCCGCGTCGACAGCGTCACGGCCTCGAACGTCACCTTCACGCCGGCCGAGTGGGAGCGCGCCGCGATGCCCGACGGCACCGCGCCGCCCACCACCCTGGGCTTCCACAAGATCAAGGTCCTCGACACCGCCGAGGAGACCGACATCGACACCTCGCCGCCCGACGACTCCTTCGAGTCCTCCGACGGCGTCGACACCTTCGAGACCGACGACATCGAGACCGACACCGACGTGCCGCCCTCCGGCGTCGACGCGCTGGCCACGGGCGATCTGGTCATCACCGAGCTGATGATCAGCCCCACCGACTGCTCCGACGAGCGCGGCGAGTACATCGGGGTGCGCAGCCTCGTGCCGATGAAGATCGACCTCATCGGGCTCACCATCTCCAACGGCACCGACACCACCACGCTCACCGAGTCGCTCGAGGTCGACATCGGCCAGGAGGCCATCCTCTGGCTCGACCCGGTCACCTCCGACTACTGCTACTGGGGCCCCGGCTTCGGCGCGTCGTACACCGGCGTCCGCATGAACGACGGCGGCAAGATCATCATCGGCAACGCCAGCGGCCCGCTCGACACGGTGGACTACAGCACCTGGACGATCACCCCGGGCGAGGCCCTGTCCTACGACAGCACGTACGCCAGCCCGGATCTGTACGACGCGTCCTTCGAGAACGACAGCGAGGACCGCTGGTGCTCGGCGCAGGCCACCATCAACGGCACCACGCAGGGCATCACCGACCTGGGCAACCCGGGCACCAGCGAGGTCTGCCCGGTGATCGACACCGACGTCGACAGCGACTCGCAGGGTGACAGCGAGGTGGACTCCACGCCCATCGACACCGGCGTGCTCGCCACCCCGGTCGACGACCTCGGCGAGGGCGACCTCGTGATCACCGAGATCATGGCCGACCCCGCGAACCCCTGCGCCGACGTGAACGGCGAGTACATCGAGATCTACAACCCGGGTCTCGTGAAGGTCGACATCGCGGGCATGTCCATCAAGAGCAAGACGGCCACCTCCACCGTCATCGCCGGCAGCAACGGCAAGTCCGTCGTGCGCCCCGAGCAGACCGTGGTCATCTCCCGCACGCCCACCGCAGCGGCCTGCTTCGCCC
>JACKEO010000015.1 GCA_020632955.1 Alphaproteobacteria bacterium | reverse complement strand
CTAACCGCATGGGCCGCGGGGGCGCGCAGGTCGGGATCGGTCGCGCCACGACGACGTGACGAAGGGCTGACACCCGCCCGGGTGCGCGTGCTAGCCTGCCCTGTCCTGTTCCCCCTGCTCTCCTGGGATCCCCATGCGGCGCGTCGCCTCCCTCGCCCTCGTCCTCGCCGGCTGCAGCGAGGTGCAGATCGTCACCACCCCCAAGACGGCGGCGCCCGACACCGACACGCCGGGCGTGGCGCTCGATCAGCCCGACATCGAGGTGGAGCCCCTGGAGCTGCGCTTCGGCCAGCGTCCGGTGGGCTGCGGGTCGGAGCCCAAGCCCATCACCATCAAGAACGTGGGCGAGGCGCCGCTCGAGGTCTCTGAGATCGCGCTCCGTGGCGGCGGCTACCAGTCCTTCCGGCTCACGAACGCCCAGCCGATCACCCTGCAGCCGGGCGAGAAGGTGGAGGTGGGCGTGGCCTTCGAGCCGCTCGACCTCGGCCTCTTCGACAAGGCCAACGTGCGCGTGGTCTCCAACGACCCCGACGAGCCCAACGTGAAGACCAACCTCAAGGGCGAGGGCGGCGAGTACCTCCAGAACGAGGATCTCTTCACCCAGGAGAGCCAGCGCGACGTCGACATCCTCTGGGTGATGGACACCTCGTGCTCCATGGAGGACAACCGCAACGGCGTGGTCAACGCGATCAACAACTTCATCGGCCAGTTCGTGAACCTGGGCCTGGACTACCAGATCGGCATCACCACCACCGACATGTCCTCCAGCGGCACCCAGGGGCGCCTGCTCGGCCCGGTCATCTCGAACGCCACCCCCGATCCGGTCAAGGCCTTCAAGGACCAGATGAACGACCCGCTGGCCCAGTACCCGTGCGCCAACGACACGGGCACGAGCTGCGGCGCCGACTCCGAGATGGGCTTCGACGCGAGCCACGCCGCCCTCGAGACCCACAAGAACAAGGTGAACAACAAGGACCTCGTGCGCAGCGACGCCACCCTCGCCGTGGTGGTGCTGTCGGACGAGGACGACGGCTCCACGGGCACCTTCGGCGGCATCTTCGCCAGCAAGCCCGGCGAGTACGTCACCTGGCTCAAGGGCCTCAAGCCCGACCCCGACGACGTGAGCTTCTCGGGCATGGTGGGTCCCGACGGCAAGGCCAACCCGGTGGGCAACGCCTGCGGCGGCGGCCTCTTCTCGAGCCGCAGCGCCACGCGGGCGCCCAGCTACCACACCGCCATCAAGCAGACGGGCGGCGTGTGGGCCAACATCTGCACCTTCGACGTGGCCCCCTTCCTCAACCAGCTCGCCTACGTGGCCGCGGGGCTCGAGTTCCGCTTCCCGCTCTCGCGCACGCCGGCCTCGTCCAACCCCACCGACTTCACGGTGTGGGTGAACGGCCAGCAGGTGAGCTGGGGCGAGCCCGACGGCTACACCTACGACGCGAACGAGAACGCCATCCAGCTGCACGGCCCCGCCATCCCCGAGCCCGGCGAGGAGGTGGTGGTCACCTACCCGCTGCCTGCCGGCGACTGCTTCACGGGCGACACCGGCACGCCGTAGCGCGCCGCGGGGGGCGCCATCAGTGGAATGCCGTCACCCCGAAGACCAGCGGGTGGGCCAGCCCGAGGATGGCGTAGATCGCGAGACCGCCGAGCACCTGGGGCACCAGGCGGCGGTCGGTGGGCCACCCCTGCCTGCCCGTGAGGATGGCGACGAAGGGCACGTTCGACGTGACCTGCGCGTAGTGCGTCCACCGGTCGCCGAGATCGCGGGCCTTCTTCACGTCCTGGGCCAGCGTGCCGCCCAGCGACAGGGTGGCCATGCCGCCGAAGAGCCACCAGGAGGCCACGTCGGGGTTCGCCACCATGTGGGCCACCGACCAGAGCGCGAAGCCCCAGAGCATGGGGTGACGGGTGATGCGCAGCAGCCCCTGCACCGGCTCGGCCGCGTCGAGCATGCGGTCGGCCCCCACCATCGCGGGGTTCGGCGTGGTGAGGCTGGCCACCACGAGGATCACGGACAGGGGCATGATCACCGACGGCACCCGCAGCGCCGTGACCGTGGGCGCCCAGATCCAGACCGTGGGCGCGTGGGCCCACGCCCAGCCGAGCCAGCCGAAGACGGCGAAGGCCACGAGGCTGTAGAGCCCCAGCCAGGCCGGCTCGCCGACGCGGGCCACCACGGCGGGTCGCACGGGCGTCGAGGCGCTGAAGTGGGTGACGAGCAGGGCGACGACGGCCAGGGCAAGCGAGGTCACGGCTCCTCCCGGGAAGGCGGCGGACCGCCGAAGAGTGCGTCGAGGTCGGGGTCGGTCCCCGGATCGGTGGGCGCCCCCTCCCCCGGGTCGGCCGGCGGCGCCGGGGGCGGAGCCACGGCGGGCAGGGCCGACGGCGGAGTCGTCGACGGCGCGGGAATGGGAGGCGGCGCGTCCTCGGCGGCCACGCGGTGACGCTCCACCTGCCACGTGGCCCCGGCGACGAGCGCGTCGGGCAGCACGTCGCCCACGGTCACCTGGGCGGCCAGGCGACGGCGACGCAGCGCGTCCAGGAGCAGCGCGAGCGGCAGCACCACGGCGGCGATGGCGAGGATCCAGCCCGCCGCCGTGAGCCCGGCGCCCACCATCCCCAGCCCCTGCGTCTGGACGACGAGCTCGCCCCCCTCCCCGTCCTCCAGGATCACGCGCTGGCCCGCGCCGATCTGGGCGAGCGAGACCGTGAGCAGCACCCACACCGGGGCCACGCCCACCAGCAGCAGCCACGTCAGGAGGCGGACCGTCTCCCCGATGCCGCGGACCTCGACGTCGGGGGGCGTGTCAGCCACCGGCGGCGGCCTCGGGCGACGGCTCCCCGGCGGCGGCGCGGGCGGCCTGGTCGGGCTGCCCGTCGAGCGCCCAGGGCGCGAAGGGCCGGCGGCGCGCGTAGGCCACCAGTGCGACGCCGAAGAGGAAGGCGGCGATCATGCCGTACTGCGCAGGCGTGAGCCCCAGGTAGCGGGCGTCGGAGCTCGACAGGTCGACGCTGCGCAGCGCGTCGAGGCCGAAGCGCACGGGCGCGTAGAAGATGAAGAAGATGCCGAGGAAGGTGCCCGGCGGCTGGTCCTTGCGGCCGAGCCAGGCGTACAGCGCGATCATCGGCACCGTGAGCAGCATCTCGTACAGGCCGAGCTCGTGGCGCACGCCGGCGGCGTAGTGGCCCACGGGGAAGGCGACGCCGAGGGCGAAGTCGGTGGGCTGCCCGATGTGGTCGTGCACCACGGCGCAGCCCAGGCGGCCGAAGAACCACCCCAGCGGGAAGCCGTAGGCGAAGAGATCCGCGAAGCGCAGCACCAGCCCGGGACGCGGGCGGATCACCCCGTAGAACAGCCACATGCCGGCGATGCCGCCCAGGAAGCCGCCCGTGCTGCTGAAGCCCTCCCACACGCGCAGGAGCGACATGACGCCGTCGCGCGACAGCCGCTCGGGGAAGTAGGCCACCACGGTGAAGACGTGGGCGATGAGGAAGCCGAACAGCACGATGAAGACGATGCCGTCGACCACGTCGCGCACGTCGAGGCCCATCTTGATGCCCCGGGCGCGCGCGAGCTCGAGACCCAGCAGCACACCCAGGCACACGAGGGTGGCCCAGGGGTCCACCGGGATGGGGCCCGTGGGGACCACCGTGGCGAAGTCGCCCAGGATGACGCGGACACCGCCCTCCACCATCCGCATCTCGTAGAAGGGCAGCGCAGCGATCATGCCTCGGGCTCCTCGGACCAGGACGACGGCTCGATCTCGACGTCGCCGGCGACCACGCGGGTGCGCTCGCCGTCGTCCCTGCGTAGCCACAAGGCGCCGTCGGGCGCCACGTCCTCTGCCACCCCGGTCTGCGCGCCCACGCGCACGCGGCGCCCCAGGGTGACGCTGCCGCGCCGCCAGGCCTGGAGCACGCGCTCGGGCGCGGTCTCCACCAGGGCCGTCCACCGCTGCACCGACGCGAGCACGTCGATGGCGAGGTCCTCCTTGCGCAGCGGCGGGCCCAGCTCGTCGAGACAGGCCGCGGTGCCCACCTCGGCCGGCACGCCACGGAGGTTGAGGCCCACGCCCACCACCACCCAGGCCACGCTGCCGGCCTCGATCTCGGACTCGGCGAGGATGCCCGCCACCTTGCGTCCGTCGGGCGCGAGCAGGTCGTTCGGCCACTTGATGCCGAGCCGGCCGTGGGTGGCGATGCGCACGCCCACCGCGGCGGCCAGCGGCAGCAGGCCCAGGCGGTCGGGCGGCAGCTGCGGGCGCAGCAGCACCGACAGCAGCACCGCCTGCCCGGCCGGCGCCACCCAGCTCCTGCCGAGGCGTCCGCGCCCCTCGGTCTGGTGCTCGGCCACCAGCGCCGAGCCGGCGGGTCGACGGGCGCGCGCCCAGGTGCGGACGGCGTCCTGGGTGGAGGTGGTCTCGGGGACCCACACCGGCACCCGGATGCCGCGGGCCCGGGCGAGCTGCTGGAGGTGGTCCGGATCGATCAGGAGGCCACCCGCAGGGACAGATCGGCCCAGGTGGCCTGGTGCACGAAGCCGCCCACGCTCACCACGTCGAGCCCCACCTCGGCCAGGCTGGCGAGCCGCCCCGCGTCCATGTTCCCCGAGGCCTCGACGAAGGCCTCCGGCCAGCGGGTGCGGACCAGATCGAGGCAGGCGGCGATGGCCGCGTCGTCCATGTTGTCGAGCAGCACGCCGTCGGCGCCGGCATCGAGGGCCTCGGCGAGCTCGGCCTGATCGCCCACCTCCACCTGCACCCGCACCAGGTGGTGCACCCGCGAGCGCACGCGCTCGACCGCCGGCCCGATGCCGCCCACGGCCGCGATGTGGTTGTCCTTGATCAGCACGCCGTCGAAGAGCCCGAAGCGGTGGTTGTGCCCCCCACCGTCCCGCACGGCGGCCTTCTCCAGGTCGCGCCAGAGGGGGGTGGTCTTGCGGGTGTCGACCGCGCGGAAGGTGGTGTGCGGGACGTCCTGCAGCGTGCGGCGCACGTGGCTGGCGATGCCGCACATGCGCATGAGCAGGTTGAGCGCGAGGCGCTCCCCCACGAGGATGGCGCGGAGGCTGCCGTTCACGGTGGCCAGCGCCGTGCCCGGGGCCACGACGCTGCCGTCGGGGACCTGCGCCTGGTAGACGAGGAAGGCGCCGTAGCGGCGGGCCGCCTCCTCGAAGGCCGCCTTGGCGGCCGCGTGGCCGCTCACCACGACGCGCTGCTTGGCGATGAGGGTGCCCTTGCCCATCGCGGCCGCGTCGATGCAGGCCTCGGTGGTGAGATCGCCGGGACCGAGGTCCTCGTCCAGTGCGGCGGCGATGCGGTCGGCGAGGTTCATGGGGCATCCGTGAGCATGGCGAGGTTGGCGCGGAGCAGCTCGAGGCGGGTGCGGGCCGCGTCCAGCTTGTCCTGGAAGTCCTGGACCACCTCGGCGGGCGCGCGGGCGACGAAGGCCTCGTTGCCCAGGCGACCCTCGAGCTGGGCCACGTCCTTGGTGCCCTTGGCGATCTCGCTGCGCAGCCGCTCCACCTCGGCGGCCACGTCCACGATGCCCTCGAGGGGCACGAGGCAGGCCACGCCGTCGATCACCACCGTGGCGGCGGTGGCGGGACGCTCGCCGAGCGCCTCCACGGAGCAGCCCGCCAGGTCGCCGAAGGCCATCGCGGCCGCGTGGCGCTGGAGCAGCGCGCGGAGGTCGGCGTCGCCCACGAGCAGCTGCAGGCGCACGCGCGGCGCGATCTGCATCTCGCCCCGCAGGTTGCGCACCGCGGTGATGGCGCCCTGCACGCGGGCCACCTCGGCGAGCACCTGCGGATCGGCGCCGCCGAACTCCTCCTCCCGGGGGAAGGGAGCGGTGGTGACGAAGCCCTGGGTGCCCGGCAGGCGCGACCAGATCTCCTCGGTGAGGAAGGGCATGAGCGGGTGGGCGAGGCGCACGATGGCGCGCATCGTGGTGAACAGGGCGTGCTGCGTGGCGTTCCTGCGCGCGGGGCTCGCCCCGTCGTCGTACAGCGTGGTCTTGGCCAGCTCCAGGTACCAGGCGCAGTACTCGCCCCACACGAAGGCGTGCAGCTCACGGGCGGCCTCGTTGAAGGCGTAGCCGTCGAGGGCCTCGCGCACGCGGCCCGTGGCCTCGGCGGTGCGCGCCCGGATCCAGTCCTCGTAGACGCCGGGCTCCATGGGGGCCTCGGGGTCGTAGCCCTCCCCCACCAGGAAGCAGAAGCGCAGGGACTGCCACATCTTCATCACGAAGCGCTGGCTGTCGTCGATGCGCTTGGGGTCCCAGACGATGTCGCGGCCCTGGGCCGCCAGGGCCATGAGCGTGAAGCGGAAGGCGTCGGCGCCGCGCTCGTCGATCACCGACAGCGGGTCGACCACGTTCCCCTTGGTCTTGCTCATCTTCTGGCGGTGCTCGTCGCGGATGAGCGCGTGGATGTACACGTCGCGGAAGGGCACCGAGCCCATGAGGTGGGTGCCCGCCACGATCATGCGCGCCACCCAGAAGAAGATGATGTCGAAGGCCGTGACGAGCACGGCGCCCGGGTAGTACCGCGCGAGATCGTCGGTGCGGTGGGGCCAGCCCATCGTGGAGAAGGGCCACAGGGCCGACGAGAACCACGTGTCGAGCACGTCGGGGTCCTGGTCGAGCACCGCGTGGTCGCACACACGGCACGCCTCGGGGGCCTGACGCGCCACGTGCAGCTCGCCGCAGGCGGCACAGGTCCAGGCCGGGATGCGGTGACCCCACCAGAGCTGGCGGCTGATGCACCAGTCGCGGATGTCGCGCATCCACGAGAAGTAGGTGTTCTCCCAGGTGCGCGGGTGGAAGGTGGTGAAGCCCTGCTCCACGGCCGCGAGGGCGGGCCCCGCCAGCGGGGGCATCGTGACGAACCACTGCGTGGAGAGCATCGGCTCGATCACCGCACCGGAGCGCTGGCTGCGCCCGATGGCGAGCTGGTGCTCCTGCACGCCGCGGTGCAGCCCCAGCTCGTCGAGGGCGGCCTTCACGGCCTCGCGGGCCTCGGCGCGGTCGAGCCCGGCGAAGCGGCCCCCCTGGGCGTTCAGCCGGCCGTCGCGCTCGAGGATGTTGATCATCGGCAGGTCGTGCCGCTTCGCCACCTCGAAGTCGTTGAAGTCGTGGGCCGGCGTGATCTTCACGGCCCCGGTGCCGAACGCCGGATCCACGAGCACCGCGTCGCCCACGATGGGGATCTCGCGGTCGACGAAGGGGTGGCGCACGGTGCGACCGATCAGGTGCGTGTAGCGGGGGTCGTCGGGGTGCACGGCCACCGCTGTGTCGCCCAGCATGGTCTCGGCGCGGGTGGTGGCCACCACGATCTCGCCCGAGCCGTCCGACAGCGGGTAGGCGAACGAGAAGAGCTCGCCCTCCTCCAGCACCGTCTGGCCCTTGGCGTCCTTGCGGTACTCCACCTCCAGGTCGCTCACGGCCGTCTGGTCCACGCAGTCCCAGTTCACCAGGCGCTCGCCCCGGTACACCAGGCCCTGCTCGTGCAGGCGCACGAAGTGCTCGGTGACCGCGTCCTGCAGGGCCGGATCGAGGGTGAAGCGCTCCCGCGACCAGTCGGCGCTCACGCCGAGGCGCTCGAGCTGCCCGCGGATGGCCGGGCGCGTCTGCTCCACCCAGGCCCACACCTCCTCGAGGAAGGCCTCGCGACCCAGCTCGAACATGTCGATGCCGCGGGCCTCGAGCTGACGACGCACCACCCACTGGGTGGCGATGCCCGCGTGGTCGGTGCCCGGCACCCAGAGCACGTTGAAGCCGTCCATCCGCTTGTAGCGGATGAGCACGTCCTGGATGGTGTTGTTCAGCGCGTGACCCATGTGGAGCCGACCGGTGACGTTCGGCGGCGGGATCACGATGCTGTAGGGCTCGCCCGGCGCGGCGGGGTCGGCTCGGAAGACGTCGGCCTCGACCCAGGCCTGCGTCCAGCGCTGGGCGGCATCGGCGGGATCGTAGGCGGGCGGCAGGGCGGGCTCGGTCATGGGGTCTCCGCGGGGGCCGCAGCCCTAACCGCCGGCCGGCCCCGGAGCCCTCGCCAGCCCGTGGTCAGCCGAGCTCGGCCAGGAGGGCCTGCGCCTCCGGCACGAAGGGCGCGTCGCCCTTCGCCTTGTCGAGGAAGGCGGCGAGATCCTCCCGTGCCTCGTCGGCGCGCCCGAGGTCGGCGAGCACGCGGCCGCGCCACCAGAACAGATCGATGCGGGGGCGCTTGCGCCGCATGGGGCCGTCGACCAGCTCCAGGGCGGCCTCGAGATCGCCGGCGAGCCAGGTGGCGATGATCTGGGCCCGCTGACCCGCCGCGCCCTCGAGACCGTCCGCCCACGCGCGCAACGCACGACGCCCCGCCACGTCGAAGCCCGCGAGCTGCTGCCAGCGCGCCTCCAGCACGTCGGGGGCCTCCTCGGCGGGCACGCCCCACCAGGTGCGCCCGGCGGCCTGCAGCGCCAGCAGCGGTGCGTGGGTGCCCAGCGGCGTGGCCCACACCAGCGCCGCGGGCGCACCGTCGAGCGTGGCGCCCTCGGGGCCCACGGCGAGCACCCGCGGGCCGCCGCCCTCGAACCAGGAGCCCCCGTCGCTCACCGCCAGCCGATCGTCGCGCGGCCCGAGGGCCAGCTCGAAGACGTCGAGGCCGTCGGACCGCCACACCCCGCGCCAGGTGGCGGGATCCTTGCGCCGGTCGAGGCGGTCGAGGGCCTCGTCGGCCAGCTCGGCCACGGCCTCGCCGCGGCGACGCACCGCGAGCACCTGATCGCGCAGGCCGTGGAAGCCGGCCTCGCCCACCAGCCGCGCGAGCTCCCCGCGGGTGTCGTCGGGGACCTTCTCGTCGGCGAACCAGCCCTGGATGGCCGCCCCGATGCGCTCGCGCTCCGCCGTGGCCGACAGGGCCATGCGCCGCACCGCCGTGACCACGCCCAGACGGACGTCGCTGCGCGGATCGCGCACCACCCGCGCCAGCCGGCGGAAGCAGTCCTCGGACTGCACCGGCGCCGCGAGCATGAGCATGGACGGGTTCTCGCCGGGATCCCCGCCGAAGGCCCACCGCAGGGTCTGCGCCTCCTCCTCCGACGACAGCGTGTCCTGGCCCACCGCGCCACGCCGACGCCCGAGGATGTCGGCCGCCGCCGCCGCCGCGTAGAGACGCACCGGCATGCTCGGGTCGGTCCAGCCGCGCGCCACGAGCTCGGGCAGGTCGTCCCACCCGCCGTGGCGGGCCAGATCCCGCGCCGCGGCGCAGCGCTCGCTCACCGACCTGGCGCCCAGCGACGCCCGCGGGTCGTCCGTCTCCATGCGGCCTCCGTGCCGCCACCCTACCTCGCCGCGCAGCGGTCGCACCCGGTCTGAGCGACGGGGTCACATTCCTACGTCCATGTAGTTCATGATTTGAGTTTCCTACATTTTCGTAGGTGCCTGTCGTGGATCGCTGCGCCCCCTCCACAGAAGTCTGCCTTGCATCGTGACACGGGAATGGCACGCGGCGTGCTTTGCGCGCCCGCTCGCCGGCAGCCCCACGCTGGCGACCTTCGCGCGGGAAGCCGCGCTCCAACCCACGAGGTCCCCCGGGACCGACTCGACGAGGTGAACATGAAGCAGGTGATCGGATGGACCGCGCTCGCCCTGGCCACGCTGGCGTCTCCCGTGGCGCACGCCGGGGGCTTCACCCCCTGGGGCACCGCCACCGGCGACAAGACCGTCGTCTTCGATCCCTACTTCTTCGTCGATCCTGACGGCACCTTCCGCGTGTCGCCCTACGTGTGGGTGGGCGCCACCGACCACTTCGACGTCCTCTTCGGCGCCACCGCCGCCTTCGGCAGCGGCGTGGGCCCCGCCGGCGCCTCGCTGGGGGCCCTCGAGGTGATGCCCCGCGGCATCATCAACGACTACGCCATCTTCGGCTTCCACGTCTTCTGGACGCCGCTCGACGACAGCGGCAACCTGAACGAGAGCGTGGACCTGGCGCTCGAGTACCACGGCGTCGCCGCCTACGAGCACTTCGCCTTCACGTACAACGCCGGCTGGGCCTTCACCGTGGGCAACGCGGGCTTCGATGCCGGCGGCGTCTTCGGCGTGCTCGTGCCCGAGTACATCATCAACGACCGCATCTCGGCCTTCGTCGAGGTCAACCCGTCCGTCACCATCAACGCCGGCGACCTCGACGGCGACGGCGAGGACGACGTGGGCTGGGGCGTGGGCGTGAACCCGGGCGTCACCGTGTACCTGGACAACAACGGCATGCACAGCCTGACGCCCGCGGCCCTCTTCAGCGTGGCCGGGACCGACACGTCGGTGGGCTTCGGCCTGCTCTACTGGGGTGCCTTCGAGACGGGCGGCAAGACCGCACGCCGTCGCACCACCGGCAGCGACACCAAGCTCGCGCTGCGCTGAGCGCTGCGTGGAGAGGGCGTCCTCGGACGCCCGGGCCCGGGTGACCGCCCCAACGGTCACCCGGGCCTTCGCGTCTGGGGGGCCGGGCCTGGGGCCGACACCGCGGTTCCAGGCGCGGCCGAGACGAGGCGCGCAGGCAGAGGACCGAGCGAGCGTGTCACGACACACGTGACCGAGGGACGACGCCAAGCAACGAAGGATCGGCCGTGCCTGGGGCCGCGATCAGGCCTCGAGGACGTCGCGGAGGCGCAGCAACGCCCCCTTCCAGAACTCGTCGACCTGGGCGCGCGTCTCCTCGTCCTCGAGGCCCTCGCCGCCCGACAGCACCACGTGCACCTTCGTCTCGCCGTCGCCCCGGCCCACCTGGAGCTGGAGCTTCGCGCCGCGCGTGGGGCTGGTGCCCACCGAGTCCCAGGTGATCTCGAGCGTACGCGTGGGACGCACCTGGTGGAAGATGCCGCGCTCCTCGACGAGCGCGTCGCCGATGCGGGTGGAGAGCACGATGCGACCGCCGTCGCGGGCGTCGATGCGCGCCGTCTCGGCCCACCAGCCGGTGACCCCCGCCTCGGTGGTGAGCGCCGTCCACACCGTCCTGCTCGAGGCGTCGACCGAGACCTGGTGGCGGATGGCGGACATGCACACTCCTGGAGGGCGCCGGACTAACCCCGAGGGACCCGCCGCGCGATCACCCGGATCGGGCCGAGGACCGCGCTGAGCGCTGCCTCGGCCTCCTCCTCCAGGTGGGCCGCCCCCACGTCGGCCAGGTGCAGCACCCCCCAGGCGAAGGCCGCGGGAGGACGGAAGTCCAGCCGCGCGAGGTCGTGCACCTCCCCACACGCCGGACAGTCCAGGCGTCGCGGCCCCCCGTCCCGCCATGCGGTGAGCGCGGACCCGAAGCCCTCGACGACGGGCGCTCCCGTGCGAGGACAGCGGACCTGGAAGCCCCCCTGGCCGTTGGCCACGAAGTGCGGGCGAGCCCCCTCCTCCCGGCGAACACGCACGAAGCCGCCCCCGACGAGCTGCCCGGCCTGGGGGCCCGCCCACCCGTCGGCCCCCCACCACCCACGCGCGATGCCCGTCTCCCACGCCCCGGACCATGCCGGGCGGGCGTCGGGATCAGCGGGCACCACGGCGAGGTCGAGGCGGCCGGAGGGGCGCGGCGGCAGGGGGCGCTCCGGGGGGGTGGGCCAGCTCGCGCGCAGCGCGAAGGGGCCTGGGCGGCGACGCGGTGGGCGCTATGCTACCGCTGGAGGAGTGGTGTCCCGTACCTCGCGAAGCCAGGGACGATCCATGCCGGTGCGGAGCGGCGGTCGCGTGCGCGGCGGGCGGGAACGCCAGGCGCCGCGGTCCGCCTGGGAGGAGCGCGCCCGCGCGCCGCGCTCGGGCCTCTCCCGCCTCTGGCCCTTCCTCCTGCCCGCGGTGCTGGTGCACGTGGTGGTCGGGGCCGTGGGCGACGCGATGGTGCCCCTCTTCGCCCAGACCCACCACCGCTCCGCCCCCCTGCGCCTGGTCATCGTCCAGCCGCAGGAGGAGGAGGACGCGCTGCAGCCCCCCGACGAGGAGGACCCCGAGCCCGACGGGCAGATCGTGGAGCTCCCCGAGCCGAAGGACGAGCAGGAGCCCGACGAGGCCGACTACCTGGCCGAGCACGACCACACCGTGCCCGAGGAGAGCCGCACCGAGCTCTTCGAGGTCAACCCCGAGGTGCTGTCGAACCAGTGGAGCGAGGAGCAGAAGCTCGAGCAGGAGGATCTGGTCGACCTCGACGTCGACAAGCCCTCCACCGGCGCCCAGGTGGGCAACGACCGCTTCGACCCCGCCCGGGACGGCGACCTGTCGTCCCTGCCCTCCCCGTGGGCCGTCACGAACCGCGAGGGCCTGCAGGCCCCCGTGCCCTCCGCCCACGAGGCCTCCGACGTGCGCGGCGCGCCCCAGAACGACCTCCTGGACGAGAAGGAGGGCGAGGAGGTGGCGCTCAACGCCAAGGAGTACCTCTACGCCAGCTACCTCAACCGCATCCGTCGCCTGGTGAACTTCTACTGGAAGCAGAACGTCGACAACCTGCCACCGGGCGTCCGCCTGGTGAAGTCGTCCTACATGACCGGCGTGGAGGTCATCCTCGACGGCTACGGCGCGCTCGAGCTCGTCGAGGTCACCCTGGAGTCCAGCAGCCCCGAGCTCGACGGCGCGGTGGTGCAGGCCTTCCGGGTGGCGGGCCCCTTCCCCAACCCGCCCGAGGGGCTCATCGAGCCCGACGGCCGCATCTACCTGCCCGACATGACCTTCACGGTGCGCCTGGGGCAGGCCTCCCTGCGCTACGACGGCGTCGATCCACGCGCCGGCGTGCAGTTCCCGGGCCTGCTGAAGAGCCCGCGGTAGCGCTGCGGGCCCCTACGGCGCTGGAGGCCGCTTCTTCGTCGACACCAGCCACGCCACCCCGATGCCCACGCCGTAGAGCAGGATGAGGGGCATGGCGAGCAGCGCCTGCGTGAGCGGGTCCGGCGGCGTGATCACGGCGGCGAACGCGAAGATGGCCACCACCGCGTAGCGGAAGCCCTTGAGCAGGTCGCGGTGATCGACGAGGCCGGCGCTGGCCATGAAGAAGATCACCACCGGCAGCTGGAAGGACGCGCCGAAGGCCAGCAGCATCGACACCAGCGACGACAGGTAGCCGTCGGCCGAGATGGTGGACTCGATCTCGGGCCCGAGGACCTGGATGAAGAACGGGAAGGCGAAGGGCAGCATCACGTAGAAGCAGAAGGCCGCGCCCATCAGGAAGAGCGTGGCCGACGACACCGCCAGGGGGAAGACCACGCGCCGCTCGGTCTTGTAGAGGCCCGGCGCCACGAAGGCCCACACCTGGTAGAAGACCACCGGCGAGGCGAGCAGCGCGCCCGAGAGCAGCGCCAGCTTGAAGTAGGTGAAGACGCCCTCGAAGGGGTTCTTCATCAGCACGATCTTGCAGACGAGGCCGGCGTCCTGGCAGGCGTCGACGAAGGGCATGCGCAGCACGTCGAAGAACTGCTGGGCGTAGGCCAGCCCCACGAGGCTGCCGAGGATGAGCGCGCCCGTGGCGTACATCACCCGGTTCCGCAGCTCGACGAGGTGGTCCATCAACGGCATGCGCGAGGCCTCGAGCTCGTCGAGCTGGGCCTGCAGGCGCTCGGCCTCACGCTCCTCGCGCAGCCGACGGAGCTCCGCGTCGCGGTGCGCCTTGCCGGGCGGATCCGCGGGCGCGGCCGCGTCGGGCGGCTTCGGAGGCTCGTCGTCGTCCACCGAGACCTCCGTCAGGTGTCGTCGGAGTCCCGGGCGCGCCGCTGGGCGAGCACCCGGTCCCGGATGTGCTTGGGGTAGCTCGCCCACTCCTCGGGCGTCATGCCCGGGGGGACCTCGCTGTCGTCGGGCGCGGGCTGGGCCAGGCCACCGGTCTGCGCGTCGGCGGGCGCGCCCGCCGCCACCTCGGGCGCGGGCTGGGCCAGGCCACCGGTCTGCGCCTCGGCCTCCTTCCGCGCGGCATCGGCCTGCTCCCGGCGCGCCTTGAGCTTGCGGAGGCGGTCCTCCTCGTCCATGCGGTCGGCCTCGAGCACGAAGGCCCGGCGGAGATCGTCGGCCGCGCGACGCATCTGGCCCACGAAGCGCCCGATGTCGCGCATGAGCGGCGGGATGTGCTCGGGCCCCACCACGAGGAGCGCCACCACACCGATCAGGAGCAGCTCGCCGAGACCCAAGCCGAACATCGCGTGCTCACCGATCCTTCCTGGGCCCCTACCCCGCCCGCGCCGCGCACCGCAACGCGCGCCCGGCCGGCGGCCTCAGGCCTCGAGGGGCTCCAGCTGGACGAGCAGCGCGCCCGCCTCGACGGCAGCGCCCGCCTCCACGTGGAGCGCCACCACGCGGGCGGCGAAGGGCGCCTTGAACTCGTTCTCCATCTTCATGGCCTCGACCACGAGGAGCACCGCGCCCTCGGCCACCTCCGCACCCGCCTCGACCAGGATGCGCACGACCGCCCCCGGCATCTGGGTGCGCACCTCGCCCTGGCCGGCGCCGGCGGCGAGATCGAGCAGGTGGGCGCGGGGGTCCACCACGGTGCCCTGCAGGGGCTGGACGCCGTCGAGCACGAAGGCCCGCTCGCCGTCGAGGGCCACCTCCAGCCGGCGCGCCTCGGCCTGCCCGAGCGCGAGCTGCCAGGTGACCGCGTCGAGGGCGCGCCCGCGCACCTCGATCGGCGGGCCGTCGTCGAGGCAGACGCGCCAGCCGCCGTCGGTGCGGACCACGTCGACGGAGCGGCTGCGGCCGCCGAGGGTGACGTCGAGCCTCACCAGGGCCTCCTGTGGGCGTGCTGCCAGCGCGCGGCGCGCACCCACGCGGAGCCCGCCTCGGCCGCCGGCGCCTCGCCGGCGCCCAGGCTGGCCTGGGCCTCGAAGGCGGCGACGGCCGCGGCGACGAAGGCCGCGTCGGACGCCTCGGGTGCCGGGAGGTTCGCGTCGAGCCAGGCCGGCGTGAGCAGGCCGGTGTCGTAGCGCCCGGCCTGGAAGTCCGGGTCGTCGAAGAGCGCCAGGAAGAAGGGGATCGACGTGGGGATGCCCACCACCCGGTAGTCCTGCAGCGCGCGTCGGCAGCGCGACAGGGCCTCGGCGCGGTCGCGGCCCCACACCACCAGCTTGGCCACCATCGGGTCGTAGTGCACGGGGACCTCGCCGCCCTCGCGCACGCCGCCGTCCACCCGCACGAAGGGCCCGGCGGGCTCGCGGTAGCCCGCGAGGTGGCCCGGCGCGGGACGGAAGCCGGCGTACGGGTCCTCGGCGTACACGCGGCACTCCACCGCGTGGCCGTGCCGCTCCAGCTCGTCCTGCGTGAACCACAGGGGCTCACCCGCCGCCACGCGGAGCTGGGCGCGCACCAGGTCCACCCCGGTGAGCAGCTCCGTGATGGGGTGCTCCACCTGCAGGCGGGTGTTCATCTCAAGGAAGTAGAAGGAGCGGTGGTCGGCCGCGAGGAGGAACTCGCAGGTGCCGGCGCCCACGTAGTCGACCGCCGCCGCGGCCCGGCAGGCCACCTCGCCCATCGCGGCGCGCACGTCGTCGGGCAGCACCGGACAGGGGGTCTCCTCGAAGACCTTCTGGTGGCGACGCTGCACCGAGCAGTCGCGCTCGAAGAGGTGCACCACGTGGCCGTGGGCGTCGGCGAGCACCTGGATCTCGACGTGGCGGGCGCGCTCGACCAGCTTCTCGACGTAGACCGCGTCGTCGGCGAAGGACTTGCGGGCCTCGGAGCGCGCCGCGGCCAGGGCCGCGTCGAGGGAGGCCTCGTCGTCCACCCGGCGCATGCCCTTGCCGCCGCCACCGGCCGCGGCCTTGAGCATCACGGGGAAGCCGATGTCCACCGCGATGCGGCGGGCCTCGTCGAGATCGGTGAGCGCCTCGAGGGTGCCGGGCACCAGCGGCACGCCCGCCGCCGCCATGCGCTGCCGGGCGCCCGTCTTGCTGCCCATGGCGACGATGGCGTCGGGAGGCGGACCGATCCACGTGAGCCCGGCGTCGATCACCGCCTGGGCGAAGCGCGCGTTCTCGGAGAGGAAGCCGTAGCCCGGGTGCACCGCGTCACAGCCGCTGTCGCGCGCCGCCTGCAGGATGCGGTCGACCACCAGGTAGGACTCGGCGGACGGCGCGGGGCCCACCACCACGTGGGCGTCGGCGGCGCGCACGTGCACGGCGTCGACATCGGCCTCCGAGCACACGGCGACGGCCTGCAGGCCCTCCTCGTGGCAGCCTCGGATGACGCGGACGGCGATCTCGCCACGGTTG
Organism: Alphaproteobacteria bacterium; assembly: GCA_020632955.1. Lineage (GTDB taxonomy): Bacteria > Myxococcota_A > UBA796 > UBA796 > JACKEO01. Next base: position 108,283 of record JACKEO010000015.1, on the reverse strand, counting down.
GCGACGAGGACTCTGCGGAGGGGGCGGTGGGTCATGGCGGCGGCTCGCTAACCGGGGCGCCCTCGGGGGACGAGGGCTGCGGCGGCGCCGGCTCCCCTGCCCCCGGCACGCGGAAGGCCTCGGTGACGTGGATGCGCGCCGGCTCCAGCGCCTCGAGGGCCTCCGCGCCCGCGTCGCGCACCACGCGCTCGGCCTCGGCGCCCACCTCGCGCGCCGCCTTCGTGGCCTGGGCGCCCACCTCGCGCGCCGCCTTCGTGGCCTTGCGTCGGGCGTCCTCGGCGAGCTGCGCCGCCTCGCGACCCGCAGCGCGCGCCTGGGCTCGCGCCTCCTGCTCGGCCGCCTTCGCCGCCTTGCCGGCCTCGGCCGCCACCTCGGTGCGCACCTCCTGCACCTCGCGCTGCACCGGCCGCGGACCGTAGCGCTCGGCCAGGAGCAGCAGCAGGAGCACCACCACCGCCAGCCCGACGACCCACAGGACGTACTTGAGCAGGCGGGCCACCAGCATCACCCCCAGCCCCACCACGAGCAGGACCGCGAGGAGGACGAGGGCGGCCTCGATCACGGAGGATCAGGTGCCGCCGGCCGCGGCCAGCTTCTCGCGCGCCGCCGCGAGGGCCTCGGCGCCGAGCGTGAGCGAGAGCACCTGCTCCATGCGCCCGACGAACTCGAAGCGCATCTCCTCCTGGATCTCGTCGGGGACCTCGGTGAGATCCTTGCGGTTCTTGTCGGGGAGGATGACCGTCCTGATGCCCGCGCGGTGGGCGGCCAGCACCTTCTCCTTCACGCCGCCCACGGGCAGCACCGCCCCGCGCAGCGTGATCTCGCCGGTCATCGCCACGGTGGGATCCACGTGGATGCCCGTGAGCAGCGAGGCCAGCGCCGTGATCATCGTGACGCCCGCGCTGGGGCCGTCCTTGGGGATGGCTCCCGAGGGCACGTGCACGTGCAGGTCGAACTGCTCGAAGACCTCGTCGGCGATGCCGAAGGACGCGGCCTCGGAGCGGAGGTAGCTGCGCGCCACGCTCACGGACTCCTTCATCACGTCGCCCAGCGAGCCGGTGAGCGTGAGCCCGCCCTTGCCCTTCATGCGCGTGGCCTCGATGAAGAGGATCTCGCCGCCCACCGCCGTCCAGGCGAGCCCGGTGGCCACGCCCGGCACGCTGGTGCGCTCGGCGATGTCCTTCCAGTAGTGGATGGGGCCGCGGATCTCCTCGACGAGCTCGGCGTCGACGACGATGCGCTCCTTGGCAGCGCCGCTGGCCACCTGCTTGGCGCCCCAGCGGCAGATGGCGGCGAGCTCGCGCTTCAGCGAGCGCACGCCCGCCTCCCGCGTGTAGTTCTCGACCACCTTGTGCAGCCCCTCGTCGGTGAGCTCGATGTGCTCCTCGGTGAGGCCGTGGCCCTCGAGGTTCTCGGGCCAGAGGTAGCGCTTGGCGATCTGCAGCTTCTCGGCGTGCGTGTAGCCGCTGACCCGGATGAGCTCCATGCGGTCGAGCAGCGGACCCGGGATGGTGTCGGGCACGTTCGCCGTGGCGATGAACAGGGTCTTCGACAGGTCGAAGGGCACGTCGAGGTAGTGGTCCATGAAGGAGTCGTTCTGCTCGGGGTCGAGCACCTCCAGCAGCGCGCTCGACGGGTCGCCCCGGTAGTCGCTGCCGAGCTTGTCGATCTCGTCGAGCACGAAGACCGGGTTGCGGGTGCCCGCCTTCTTCAGCCCCTTGATGACCTTGCCGGGCATCGAGCCGATGTAGGTGCGGCGGTGACCGCGGATCTCGGCCTCGTCACGCACGCCGCCCAGGCTCATGCGCACCATCTCGCGGTTGAGCGCGCGGGCCACCGACTTGGCGAGGCTCGTCTTGCCCACGCCGGGGGGACCCACGAGGCAGAGGATGGGGCCCTTGAGGTCCTTCTTGAGCTTGAGGACCGAGAGGAACTCGATCATCCGCTTCTTGACCTTCTCCAGCCCGTAGTGGTCCTCGTCGAGGATCTGGGCGGCCTCGTTCACGTCGAGGCGGTCGTCGCTCTCCTTCGACCAGGGCAGATCCGTGAGCCAGTCGAGGTAGGTGCGGCTCACGGTGTACTCGGCGGCGCCCGGGCTCATGCGCGCCATGCGCTTGAGCTCCTTCACCGCGACCTCCTCCACCTCGCGCGGCATCTTGGCGCGCTTGATGGACCGCTTGAGCTCCTCGAACTCCTCCTGCCGCTCGTCGACCTCGCCGAGCTCCTTCTGGATGGCCTTGAGCTGCTCCCGCAGGAAGTACTCCCGCTGGGCCTTGTCCATCTCGCCCTTCACCTCGGTCTGGATCTTGTTCGACAGCTCCAGGACCTGGATCTCCTTCTGGAGCAGGGCGATCACCTTCTCCATGCGGTCCTTGGTGTCGAAGGTCTCCAGCAGGTCCTGCTTCTCCTCGGGGGGGATGTTCAGGTTGGAGGCGACGATGTCGGCCAGCACGCCCGGCTTGTCGATCGACCGGACCAGGAAGGTGGCCTCGGCGGGGATCTGCGGCGACAGGTCGATGATCTTCTGGGCCAGCTCCCGCAGGGTGGCCATCAGGGCCTCGGACTCCGGCGCGTCGGTGTCGGCCGGGCGGCGCGGGGTGACCCGGGCGGCGAGGTGATCGTCGGTGGACGTCCACGCGTCGACCTTCGCGCGCGCGATGCCCTGGATGATCACGTTGAGCTTGTTGCCGGGGACCTTCACCATCTTGAGGATCTTCACCACCGTGCCGACCTGGTGGAGGTCGTCGGGCAGCGGGTCCTCGGTCTTCGGATCCTTCTGGGCCACGATCCCGAGCAGCTTGTCGGGCGACTCCAGCGCCTTCTCCACCGCCTTGACCGACTGCGGCCGCCCGACGTTGATCGGGAAGGCGAGCACCGGGAAGATCACGGTGTTGCGGATGGCGAGCACCGGGACGTCGAGCTCGGGCGGGAGCTCGATCTCTTCCTGGTCGGACGGGGTCTCGAAGGCCATGGAGGGCTGGTCCGGGTCGGGAGGGACCGGCACCGTATCCACCAGCCCGACCCGGGCAAGTCACCGCGACGCTCGCGGACCTCCCCCGGCCTCACGCAGGGCCCGCCGGTGCGGGATCCAGCGGTAGCGCAGCCACGCGATGCCGAGGATGATGCAGTGCGCCAGGGCGAGCGCGGCGAGGTCGAGGTGGGTGGGCATCAGGCCACGGCGCCCGCGGCCCGGAGCGGCCCGGCGTCGACCCCGGCCTCGCCGAGCACCACGTCGGTGTGGGCGCCCAGCGCAGGCACGCCGCCGTCGGGCAGCTCCCCGAGCGGAGGACGCACCCAGGTGATCGCGCCCTGGCGCACCGCCGCTCCCCGCGCGGCGTGCTGGGGATGGTCGGCCACCTCGCTGGGCGCGAGCGCGGGCCCCGCGCACACCTCCTGCAGCGCCTCCACCCAGTGGTCGCGCGGCTGGGTGGCCAGGCGCGCGGCGAGCACCGGATGGTCGAGCACGCCGAGATCGCCGTCGAGGCGCGCGACGAGGGCCTGCTGGAACTTGGGCTCCAGCGCCCCCAGGGTGAGCCAGCGGCCGTCGGCGCAGCGGAAGGTGCCGTACACCGGCAGGCCGCCCGACAGCAGGTGCTCCCCGGGACCCGGGTCCACGCCCTCCCCCGTGGCCCCCGCGAGCAGCGGCGAGGCCACCCACAGCGCGGCCTCGGCCAGGGAGACGTCGAGCACCCGCCCGCGCCCGGTGCGCGCCCGCTCGGCGAGGGCGGCGCAGATGCCCGCGGCCGCCACCAGCGCGCCCGCCATGTCGGCCACCTGCACCGTGGGCAGCGCGAGGCCGCGGGGGCCCTCCGCCTGGGCCGACAGCGCCCCCGACAGGCCCAGGTAGTTCACGTCGTGCCCCACCCGGGACGCCCACGGACCGGTCTGCCCGTAGCCGGACAGCCGGGCGATCACGAGGCCCGGCGCCTCGGCGTGGAGCACGTCGGGGCCGAGCCCCATCGCCTCGAGCACGCCCGGACGGAAGCCCTCGAGGAGCACGTCGTAGCGGGGGGCCAGGCGCCGCACGAGCGCGATGCCGTCGGCGTGCCGCAGGTCCACGGCCACGCTGCGCACGCCGCGCGAGGTGGCCGCGAAGTAGGCGCCGACCTCCCCACCCTCCACCGGCACGTACGGGGGGATGTGGCGGGTGAAGTCCCCGCGCCCGGGCGCCTCCACGCGGTCGACCACGGCACCCTGGCCCCGGAGCCACGACGCACAGGCCGGCCCGGGCAGCAGCCGGGACAGGTCGAGGATCCGCACCCCGTCGAGCATGCCCACGCCCACCTCCGCGGGGGTCCTAGCGCGCCGCGGGAGGGCAGGCGCGATAGGCCGGCCCGGCCCTCGCCGGAGGCCCGATGAGCGATCCGAAGCCCCCCCGCAGGCCCGTCTTCCTGGTGTCGGGCGGCACCGGGAACACCGCCCGCAGCGTGCTGCAGGCCGCCCTCCGCCAGTTCGGCGACGCGGGCGCCTTCACCCGCACGTACAGCCTGGTGCGCGAGGAGGGGCTGGAGGACGTCTTCCGCGACGCGCAGAAGGCCGACGCCCTGGTGATCTGGACCCTCGTGGGGCGCGAGGCCCGCTCCACCGCCGAGCAGTACGCCAAGGCCTACGGCGTGCGCCACGTCGACGTGCTGGGCCCCCTGCTCGACTCGCTGGAGGGCTTCCTCGACGAGGCCCCGCGCGGCGAGCCCGGCCTGCTGCACCGCGCCGACGAGCGGTACTACCAGCGCATCGCCGCCATCGAGTTCACGCTCGCGGTGGACGACGGACGCAAGCCGCACCTGCTCGCCGAGGCCGACGTGGTGCTCGTGGGCGTGTCGCGCACGGGCAAGACGCCGCTGTCCACCTACCTGGCCCACCGCGGCCTGCGCGTGGCCAACCAGCCGCTGGTGCTGGAGCAGGAGCCGCCCGAGCAGCTCTACGCCTGCGACCCCCGCCGCATCTTCGCGCTCACCATCGACCCCGGCACGCTGCAGCGCATCCGCACCGCGCGCCTCCGGGCCATGAAGATGCCGGCCGACACCAACTACTGCGACATGGGGTACATCCTCGCCGAGCTGGAGCACGCGGAGCGCATCTACCGGGGGAACCGCTGGCCGGTGATCGACGTGTCGAACCGCGCCATCGAGGAGACGGCGAGCTTCATCCTGCGCCGCCTGGAGGAGGACGGCCTGATCGACGCGAGCGGCGCCCCGTCCCTGGCATGACCGACCCGCGGGCCGCGTCCGCTGCGGTTACGATGCGCGCTGGCCACCGACGGGCCGCGGGGGCGAGCAGGTGATCGGCAGCAACCTCGACAAGTACGAGGTGCTCTCCAAGATCGGAGAGGGGGGGATGGCCACGGTCTACCGTGGCCGTCACGCCACCCTGAAGCGCCAGGTCGCCATCAAGGTGCTCCACCCCCACCTCTCGTCGTCCACGCGCAACCGCGTGCGCTTCGCCCGCGAGGCGCGCGCCATCGAGCACCTGCGCCACCCGCACATCCTCGAGATCTTCGACTACTCGGGCGTCGATCACGACGACTGCTACATCATCACCGAGCTGGTCGACGGCGAGACCCTCACCGAGCTGATGCACCGCTGCCGACGCCTGCCGTCGGAGGTGGTGGCCGCCATGGGCCTGTCGCTGGCCGAGGCGCTGGCCTACGCGCACGCCGCCGGCATCCTCCACCGCGACCTGAAGCCCGACAACGTGATGCTCCGTCGCGACGGCTGCGTGAAGCTGATGGACTTCGGCATCGCGCGCTTCCTCGACGAGACGCAGGTCACGATGACGGGCGCGCTCGTGGGCTCGCCGGCCTTCATGTCGCCGGAACAGGCCCGGGAGGAGGAGCTCGACGTGCGCTCCGACCTCTTCAGCCTGGGCACGCTGCTCTACTTCCTCGTCACCGGGCACCTGCCTTTCTCGGGCTCGAACCCCAGCCTCATCCTCAAGAACATCATCGAGGGGAACCGCGCGCCCGTGGCCGAGCTGGCGCCCACCATCTCCCCGTCGCTCGCCGACGTCATCGAGCGGCTGCTGTCCCCCGCGCCCGACGACCGGCACGCCTCCGCCGACGAGGTGGTGGCCGCGCTCCGGGCCTGTCTGGACGAGGTGGGCTTCGACCCCGAGGAGCCTCGCTGGAGCCTGGCCCGGGTGCTCGACGACGCCGACGCCCTGGAGCGCGAGCTGGAGGTCTTCCTCGGCCTGCGGCTGCTGGAGCAGGGGCGCGACCTGCTCGCCGCCGGCGACCACCTGGGTGGCCTCCGCCTGATCAACCGCCTGCTCACGATGGAGCCCGACCACCCCGAGGCGCTCGCCCTGCTGCAGCGCTTCCACGGCGTCGACGAACGCGACAGCCGACGGCGGTGGTTCGTGTGGGCCGCGAGCGCGGTGCTGGTCGTGCTGTTCGGTGCCTTCACGGGCATGGGGTGGCTCACGCGCGACACCGAGAGCGGGCACGCAGAGCCGCGGGAGCCCGCGGTGGTGGAGGCGGTCGCGGCCCTGGGGGCGCCGCCCGCCGCTCCGCCGGTGAGCGTGGTGCTGCCGCCCGAGGTGTCGGCGGTGGAGGTCCCCTCGCCCGCCACGCCCCCGCCGGTGGTGTCCCCGGAGACGCCGGCCCCCGCGGAGCGTCCACGCCCCCGCGCGCCGCGCGCCCCTGCCGTGCAGGAGGCCCCCGCGGTGGCCGCCGCCACGCCCACCGACACGGCGCGGACCACGGCCCCCTCGGCCGACGGCAGCGCCGAGGCCGCCCCGGTCTCCACCGCGCCGGCCTGCGTCGAGATCCGCACCCCCGAGGCGCCCGCCGAGATCTACGTGAACGGCGAGATGCGCTTCCACAGCAGGCAGGCGGGCTGCTTCCCCCTGAGCCCGGGGGTCCACGAGGTGGAGATCCGCGGGGTGGGCCTCATCCCCAAGCTGATCACGGTCGACCTGGCCCCGGGGGAGCGTCGCGAGCTGGTCGAGCACGTCGACCTGGTGCCGGCGTCGGTCCACTTCCCGTCCGAGTACGCCGAGGCCTGCGAGGTGCTGCTCGACGGCACGTCGATGGGCACGGTGGGCGCGCTGCGCCGCCGGCTCGTCGTGGTGGACGTGCGCGCGCCGCACGTGGTGGGCGTGCGCTGCGGGAGGGCCCTGCACGAGCAGCCCTACGACTCCTTCCGCCAGCCCGACGTGTCCTTCCCGAGCCCGGGCGACCTGTGATCGGGATGTCGTGGTCCGGGCGTGTCCACCGCCCCCCCCTCCCGGCCCCTGCCCCCCACGGTCGCGTCCCCCACGCCACCTCGCCGATCTGGCACGCGCTCTGCTTCCTGCCGCTGGCGGCCTGCTTCTACGTCAAGCCCATCCCGCCCATCCTGGTCAACGAGCCGCCGGAGATCCTCTTCCCCACCACCGTGCCCTTCCGCCTCGCCGCGAGTGGCGGCACCGTGGTGCTGAGCGTGATCGCCTCCGACCCCGATGGAGACGCCTTGTTCTTCGAATGGCCCGACCTCGACAACCTGCCGTACACGCTCGACCGCTACGCGGTGGGGTCGGACCAGGTGTGCCGGGTGCGCATCGAGGACACCTCCCGGCTTCCCTCCCCGGCCCTGATCCGCGCCTTCGTCTTCGACGGCACGCCCGAGAACACCGTCGAGGTCGAGTTCGAGGTGACACCGTGAGGTCGCTGCGCCCCCTCGTCCTGATGGCACTCCTCGCCGGCTGCGGCAGCGTCACGTCGCTCCGCTACGAGGACGACGCCTCCGACACCGACGCGAGCGAGCCCAGCGATCCGCCGCGCGTCCCGGGCGGCTTCGTGCTGGAGGTGGACCCCACGGTGCAGCCCGCGCCCGACCGTCCCATCCTCCCGCATCGCTTCGGCCCGTTCGAGGAGGGCAGCGGCTTCGAGCTGCTCGTGGCCCCGGCGGTGCGCCTCACGGGCACGGTGCAGGGGGAGCTGGTGACGGGCTTCGGCGCCGCGGACCTGCCCGCACGCCTCGTGCCCGCCACGGGCGTGATGCGCCTCGCCCAGCAGTCGGTGGACGAGACCTGGGTGGCCGCGCCCGACGCGGCGGGCTCCTTCGACGTGCAGGTGAACCGCGACGCCTACGTGCTCGAGTTCGTGCCCGACGATCCGCTGCTCCCCGTGCACCGCGAGAGCCGCCTCCTCCTCGCGGACGCGGTGGTCGATCTCGACCTCGGACGCGGGGTGCCGCTGTACGGACGCGTGCGCGACGCCGAGGGCTCGCCGGTGGTGGGGGCGCCGGTCCACGCCGTGAGCGCCGAGGGCCTCGCCACCTCGGTGGCGCCCACCGACGACGGCGGCTGGTACGAGATCCACGTGCGCCCCGGCGCCTGGGCCGTGGTGTCCTCCGGCCCGCCCGCGAGCCGCGAGCCCACGCTGATCTCCGAGCTCCACGAGGTGGACGACGAGGGCCTGCGCGTGGACCTCAGCTTCCGGGCCACCACCAAGGCCGTCGCCACCCTCCGGCTGGTGGGCCCGAAGGGAGGCGGCCTGTCGGGCATGGCGGTGCGCCTGGTGGCCAGCTCCCTCGCCGACCACGGCGCGGGCGCCACCTTCCAGCTCGAGGGCGTCACCGACAACCGGGGCTTCCTCGACGCCCGCCTGCCCGCAGGCACCTACGCCGTGGAGACGCTGCCGCGCGACGGCGACCCCTACGCGCCCATCCGCATCGACGCCCTCGAGGTGCTCGCCGACGTCGACCTCGGCTCCTTCGAGGTGCCCGGCGTCGTCGAGGCACGCTTCGAGCTCACCGACCCCGACGCCCTGCCCCTGCTGGGCGCGCCGGTGGTGTGCGTGGAGCCGCTGGGCAACCACCGCCTCTTCACCGGCGCCACCGACGGCGAGGGCGTGCTCGCCTGGGAGCTCCCCGAGGGTCCCCTGGACTGCGTGATCCAGCCGCCCTCCCTCCGCGACGAGCTGGCCCCCCGTCGGATCCGGGTGGAGCGACCCGGCAACGACATCGATCTCGCCCTGGACGAGGGCGTGCTCCTGGTGGGCAGGGTCACGGCGGACCTGGGCGAGCCGCGCGCCGAGCCGCTCACCGCCGCCATCCTGCGGGTGGTCGACAGCGACGGCGTGCCCGTGGGCTTCGGCCTCACCGACGACACCGGGCGGTTCGCGCTGCGGGTGCCGAGGGTGGCCGACACGCCGTGATCGCGGCGCCCGTGTCGGCGTACGCGCCTCGTGGGCCGAATCGGCGCAGCTCCTGCCGGGTCAGCCCAGCACGGGGCCGATGCGCTCGAGGGAGACCACCTCGCCACGCCCCGCCGCCTCGGCGCGGGCGGCGGCCTGCGCGAGATCGGTGGCCACCACCACGCCGCTGGTGTCGCCCTCGTCGCCTCGGAGCACCACCCGCCACGCCACGTCGCCGGGCTCGGGCGCGGCCCGGGGGGCGGACGCCCGTCGCGTCGCGGGACGTCGCGGCCCGGCGTACCCGGGGATCGCGTGACGCGCGCGGAAGCTCGCGATGGTGCGGATGCTGACGCCCGCGCGCCGCGCCACCTCGGCGTCGGGCACCCGACCGAGCAGGTCGGCGTAGGCCGCCACCTGCATGTCCTTGGAGCCCGGACGCAGGCGGGCGAGGGCCTCGCGCACCGACGGATCCACCGCGCCATGGGCCAGACGCTCACCGCCGGCATCCACGACCCGGGGGTCACCCGGCTCGGGCGGCAGCTGCCCGGCGTCGTCGACCGCCTCGTGCACGACGCCCGTGCGGACGAGCGCGGAGGCCACCTCTCCCGGGCTGCATCCTGCCATCTCCGCCAGTCTCGCCAGCGGGAGCTCATCCCGGCGGCGCACGATCTCCGGCCACACGCTCTCGTGTTCCAGCCCACGCATGGTTGCTTCTACCCCCAGCCACGCAGACGGCCCCACCCCTAGGGCAAGCTGGCGACTAACCGGAATCGTCCGCGACGGTACTCCTTTCAGGTGAAGTCGTGTTTTCCGCGACTCTCCGAGGCTCCGGCGCACCCCGGGGCCCGGTGCTAAGGTGCTTCGGCCGTCGTGCGAGGACAGAGCTGCACGCCCTCCTGCTGACCCTCGTGCTCGGATCACCTGCGTGGGCTGCGGAGCCGGAGGGGGCGCCCGTGCCCGCCGATGCCCAGGTCGAGGTCGCGGAGCAGTTCCGTCGGGCCCGCGAGCGCTACGTGATGGGCGACGTGGACGTGGCGCGCTCCGAGTTCCTGGGCGTGCTCATCCGGGCCAACGCCCCCGATGCCGACGTCCCCTTCGAGATCTGGGCCGAGTCGTGGATCTACCTGGGCGAGATCCAGCTGCTGCAGGGGCGTCGTGACGAGGCGCGGGCCTACTTCAGCAAGGTGCTCGCCCGCGACGCCGACTACCGGGTGAGTCCCTACGAGCACCCGGCCGTGGTGATCGAGACCTTCAACACCGAACGGGAGGCCCGCCCGGCCTACACCCGTCCGCGGCCCCTCCCCTGGTGGGGCTACGCCCCCTTCGGCGTGCCCCAGTTCCAGCAGCGCCGCCCGGTGCGCGGCACCGTGTACGCCATCCTCCAGGTGGGCTTCGCCGCCACCTCCGTGGCGGCCTGGGCGGTGATCGACCAGCAGGTGGCGCTGTACCACCAGCCGGGCCTGCCGCCCGACGTGGCCACGCAGCTGCGGGATCGCGCCGTGCTCCTGCGCGATGCGTTCAGCATGTCGGCCGCCGGCGCCTTCTACGCCACCTGGCTCACGTCCGTGGTCGACGGCGGCCTGAGCTGGCGCAAGGACCAGCTGGGGCCGCCCAGCGTGGCCGTCGTGCCGCGCGCCGACGGGATGGCCGTGCAGGTGGGCTGGACCTTCTGAGGGCGATCGACGGCGCGCGGCCCGCGGGGCTCCCCGGTGGACGCAGGGTCCGTGGCGCGCCAAGACACCTGCGGAGGCCGGCATGACCCTCCTGCGCATCGCGTGGCGGAACGTCTGGCGGAACAGCCGTCGGAGCCTGGTGACGATCGCCGCCATGGCCTTCGCGCTGTGGACCACCATCCTCTACTCGGGCCTGGTGCAGGGCTACCTCGACAGCATGGAGGGCGACGTCCTCGATCTCGAGGTGGGCGACCTGCAGATCCACCCGGAGGCCTGGGACGACGAGCCCGGCCTGTCCACGGTGATCGAGGATCCGGCCGCCCTCGTCGCGGCCCTCGAGGAGGCGGGCCTCACGGCCACCGTGCGGCTGCTGTCGGGCGGGCTCGCCGCGTCGGACGAGGCCTCTGCCGGCGTCGTGCTCCGCGGCCTCGACCCGGTGGCCGACGCGCGCGCGCTCAAGCTGCCCGAGCGCCTGGGCGAGGGGCGGTGGCTCGCCGCCGACGCGCCGAAGGGGGTGGTGATCGGCCGCCGCCTGGCACGCGCGCTGGGCGTGGGGCTGGGCGACGAGCTGGTGGTGCTCTCGCAGGCGGCCGACGGCAGCGTGGCCAACGACCTCTTCGCGGTGCGGGGCATCCTGGGCCCGGTGAGCGAGGGCACCGACCGTGCCGCCATCTTCCTGCTCGACACCACCTTCCGCGAGCTCTTCGTGCTGCCCCGGGGGGCCCACGAGATCATCGTGCGCCGTCCGGCCGACCTGCCCCTCGACGAGGCGGCGGCGCGCGCACGGACGGCGGCCGGGCCGGCCGTGGTGCAGACCTGGCGCGAGCTGCTGCCCACCATCGCCACGATGCTGGACTCCAGCCGCTCCGTGATGGTCTTCGTCTTCCTCATCATCTACCTGGCGATCGGCATCCTCGTGCTCAACGCCGTGCTGATGGCCGTGTTCGAGCGGGTGCGGGAGCTGGGCGTCATGAAGGCGCTGGGCATGGGTCCCTGGGCCGTGCTGGCGCTCATCGTCACCGAGACGGCCATCCAGACGGTGCTCGCCATCGCCGTGGGCACGCTCCTGGCCGCCCCCTTCGCCTGGTACCTCACGGTGCACGGCATCAACGTGGGCGCGCTGGGCGGCACGGCCGTGATGGGCCTGGCGATGGCCGAGGTGTGGACCGGCTCCTACGACCTGCAGAACCTCACCACGGCCGTCGTCCTGCTGCTGGTCATCGTCGCCTTCGCCACCCTCATCCCCGCCATCCGCGCCGCCCGGCTCCGGCCGATCGACGCGATGCGCTACCAGTAGGCCGGGCGGCCCCCCGCCCAGGAGCACCCCATGGGACCCCGACTCGCCGTCCTGGCCTGGCGCAACCTCTGGCGGAACCGTCGGCGCACGCTGCTCACGCTGGCCTCCATCGGCTTCGGCCTGCTGCTCGCGGTGATGTTCACCGCCCTGCAGGACCGCAACTTCGCCGACATGATCGACATCGCGGCGCGCATGGGCGGCGGTCACGTCTCGCTGCAGCACCCCGAGTACAACGACACCCCCACCCTCACCCGCACGGTGCAGGACACCGACGCCCTCGTGGAGGTCTCGGAGGCCGATCCCTACGTCGACAAGGCGATGGTGCGCATCCAGGGCCAGGCGATGGCGGCCACGGCCGGGCGGAACCTGGGCGTCTTCTTCATGGCGGTCGACCCCACCCGTGAGGACGAGCACACCTTCCAGCTGTCGAAGGGCCTGGTGGAGGGCTCCTGGATCGACGGGCCCGACGACCCCGGCCTGCTCCTGGGCCGGCGCCTCGCCGAGCTGCTGAAGGTGGAGCTGGGCGGCAAGGTGGTCTACACGCTGGTCGACAAGCAGGGCGAGATCGTCTCGGGCGTGGGCAGGGTGAAGGGCCTCGTGAGCACGGGGGCCCCCAGCGCCGACGCCGGCATCGTGATCCTGGGGCTCGACACGGTGCGCGAGGTGCTGGGCTACGCGCCCGACGAGGCCACCACCGTGGCCCTCTTCGCCAAGGACCCCCGCCGCGTGCGCGCGATGCGTGACGCCCTGGTGGCCGCGGGCCTGCCCGAGGGCGTGGCGGCGCTCACCTGGGACGAGGTGCAGCCCGACCTGTCGGCCTTCATCGCGATGAAGGTGGGCGGCGCGCGCTTCATGGAGCTGGTCATCATGATCCTGGTGGCCGCCTCCATCTTCAACACCCTCTTCGTGAGCGTGCTGGAGCGCACCCGCGAGTTCGGGATCCTCCTGGCCATCGGCTACAGCCCCATGCAGCTCTTCCGCCTGGTGGTGTGGGAGAGCGGCTGGCTCGGCCTCGTGGGCGTCGTGGCCGGCGGCGTGGTCACGGCGCCGCTGTACTTCTGGCTGGCCACCCACCCCATCGACGTGAGCGCGATGACGGGCACCGACGAGGCCCTCGAGGTGGCCGGCGTGGGCATGCCCCCGGAGCTCCGCATCGGGATCTTCCCCGAGAACCTCGCCCTCATCGCGATCTTCGTGGTGGGCGCCACCCTGCTCGCCGGGCTCTACCCGGCCTGGCGCGCCGGCCGCGTGGAGCCGGTGGAGGCGATCAACCTCGCATGACCACCTCCCCCCCCGTCCTGTCCTTCGAAGGGGTCACCAAGGTCTTCCACCAGGGGGACGTCGAGGTGCGCGCGCTGCGCGGCCTCGACCTCGTCGTGCACCCTGGGGAGCTCACGGCGATCGTGGGCCCGTCGGGGTCGGGCAAGTCCACCGCCCTGCACCTCGCCGGCGCCCTCGACGTGCCCACCACCGGCACCGTGCGGGTGGACGGCGTCGACCTGGCCACGCTCACGGCCCGGGAGCGCGCCGCGCTGCGCCGGGATCGCATCGGCTTCGTCTTCCAGTCCTACAACCTCGTGCCCGTGATGTCGGCGCACGAGAACGCCGCCAGCGTGCTGGCGCTGCAGGGCGTGCCCGAGGCGGAGCAGCGCACGCGCGTGGCGTCGCTGCTCGAGGAGCTGGGCATCGGCGACCTGGCCGATCGTCGGCCCGACCAGCTGTCGGGGGGACAGCAGCAGCGGGTGGCCATCGCCCGCGCGGTGGCGGCACGCCCGGCGGTGGTGCTCGGCGACGAGCCCACGGCCAACGTCGACTCCGCCACCGCCGAGCGGCTGCTCGACCTCATCCGCAGCCTCAACGAGCGCCACGGCACCACCTTCCTGCTGTCCACCCACGACGAGCGCGTGATGAAGCGCGTGCGCCGCGTGGTCACCCTGGTCGACGGCAAGGTGGCCTCGGACGAGACGGTGGGCGGCTGAGCCGCGCCACCACGGGGTGCGCCGCCCCGGGGGCCGTTCATGATAAGCCTCCCCGCTCAGGAGGGTCGATGGCCTGGCTCGACGTGCGCCACACCGTCCGGGACGACCGGCGGACGCACCGTCTGCACAAGGTGCTGACGACGATCGGGCGCGCGCGCGGCAACGACCTCGTGCTCGACGACGCCGGCCTGGCCGAGAGCCACGCCACGGTGCTGCGCCAGGGCACTGCCTGGTCGGTGGCCAGCAACGACCGCCAGGCCTCCCTCTTCGTCGACGGCCGACGCACCCGCCAGGCCAGCCTGGGGCCGGGCACGGAGCTGATGCTGGGCGCGTGGAAGGTGGTGTTCCGCGAGGGCGAGCCGGTGGCCGAGCAGACGGAGGAGCGCGTGGCGCTCTCGCTGCTCGAGGAGCTGGTGCAGATCTCGTCCGAGATGATGCGCGACACCACGCCCCAGCGGCTCTTCGCCACGCTGCTGCAGGGCCTGGTGCGGGTCACGCGCGCCGAGAAGGGCTTCATCATCCTGCTGCGCGACGGCGACCGTCAGCTCGCCGCGGTGCACAACGTCTCCGACGAGGTGCTCGACCTGTCCCGCATCTCCGACTCCATCGTCGACCGGGTGGTGCAGACGCTGGAGCCCGTGATCGTGTCGGATGCGCTGCACGACACCCACTTCGGGCGGGCCACGTCGGTGGTCGACCTGAAGCTGTCGAGCGTGATGTGCGTGCCGCTCATCCACCAGAACGACCTGCTGGGCGTGATCTACCTGGGCAACGACGCCGTGCAGGGCCTGTTCACCGAGCGCGACCTCACGATCCTCACGATCTACGCCGCCCAGGCCAGCACCGTGGTGTCGCACGCGCTGCTGCTCAACCAGCTCAAGCACGACAACGCCAGCCTGCGCAAGCAGCTCGACAAGGCCGACCACGGCGAGCTCGTGGGCTCGGCCCCGTCCATGCGGCAGGTCTACAAGGTGGTGAAGAAGGTGGCCCCCACCGACCTGTCGGTGCTGGTGCTGGGCGAGACGGGCACCGGCAAGGAGCTGGTGGCGCGTGAGCTGCACGCGCAGTCCGGGCGCGCCGGCGGTCCCTTCGTGGCGATCAACTGCGGCGCCATCCCCGAGAACCTCCTCGAGAGCGAGCTCTTCGGGCACGCCAAGGGCGCCTTCACCGGCGCCGACTTCGACAAGGTGGGCCGCATCGAGGCAGCCAACGGCGGCACCCTCTTCCTCGACGAGATCGGGGAGATGCCCACCAACCTGCAGGTCAAGCTCCTGCGGGTGCTGCAGGAGCGCTGCATCGAGCGCGTGGGCGACGTGAAGCCCCGCCCGGTGGATCTGCGCGTGGTGGCCGCCACCAACCGCGTGCCCGCCGAGATGATCGCCGTGGGCGACTTCCGCGAGGACCTCTACTACCGGCTGAACGAGGTCTCGATCGAGCTGCCGCCCCTGCGGGATCGCGGCGAGGACATCGCCCTGCTCGCCCAGTACTTCCTGCAGCGCTTCCGGGAGCAGTACGGCGCCCGCACCCAGGGCTTCACCAACCAGGCCCTCACGGCGCTCAAGGGCCACGCGTGGCCGGGCAACGTGCGGCAGCTCGCCAACGTGATCAAGAAGGCGGTCATCATGTCGGACCGCGCCCTGCTCAACCCCGACGACCTGGGGCTGGCCGACGCCACCAAGCGCCACGTGGTGTCGCTGGCCGATGCCCAGGAGCAGTTCAAGGTGGACTACATCCGCAAGGTCCTCGACCTGAACGGCTGGAACAAGGCGCAGACGGCGCGCGACCTCGGCGTCGATGCGCGCACGATCTTCCGCTACATCGAGAAGATCGGCGAGCCGTGAGGACCTTCGGACTCACGGGCGGCATCGCCACCGGCAAGTCCACGGTGGCCCGGCTGCTGCGGGAGCGGCACGGCATCCCGGTGATCGACGCCGACCAGGTGGCGCGCGCCGTGGTGGCGCCGGGGAGCCCGGGCCTCGCCGAGGTGGTGGAGGCCTTCGGTCCCGACGTGCTGGAGGACGACGGCAGGCTCGACCGCCCCGCGATGCGGGCGCTGATCATGGCCGATCCCGCGGCGCGACGTCGGCTCGAGGCCATCACGCACCCGCGCATCGCCCAGGGCGTGGGCGAGGCCCTCGCCGCGCTCGCCAGCCAGGGCACCCCGCTGGCCGCCGTGGAGGCCGCGCTGATGGTGGAGAGCGGGTCGTGGCGCATGTACGACGCGCTGGTGGTGGTGTCGGCCTCGCCCGAGACGCAGCTCGCGCGCGTGGTGGACCGCGACGGGGGCACCCGCGACGACGCCGCGCGCATCCTCGCCGCCCAGCTCCCCCTGGCCGACAAGGAGCGGGTGGCCTCCTACGTGGTGCACAACGAGGGCTCCCGCGCGGACCTGGAGGCCGAGGTGGACCGGCTCGTGGCCTGGCTCCGCGCCGGGCCCGGAGCGGCCGCAGGGGCGTGAGGCACGCGCTGCCGGCCGACGCTCAACGGGTCGAGGCCCCCTTCCCCCTCTGGTGGACGGAGGCGGCCCTCCCCGACGACGACCTCACGCGGCTCACGGTGCTCACGGCGTCCACGCTGCCCTGGGTGCGCCACGAGAGCTTCTACCGGTGCTGGATCGCCGAGGTCACCGACCGCGTGGACCCGGACCTTCGCGCGGCCGTGGCCCGGGCGCTCGCGGCGTGGACCGGCGCGCCGCTGGCGCCGTCCACCACCGTGACGCTGCAGCGCATGGAGCCCGGCGATCTGGCCCGCGTGCACACCGACCACCCCCGCCTCGGCTACGAGGCCGTGCGCCTGGTGGTGGCGCTCGACGGGCAGGGACGCCCCGAGGACGGCGGACGCTTCGAGGTCTTCGCCGACGCGCGCGGCGTGCAGCCGATCTGGACCCTCGCACCACGCCGCGGACAGGGCTGGGCCTTCGTGCTGGGCCCCGCGTCGCACCACGCCGTGAGCCCGTGTGCCGGGGCGCGCCTCACGGCCGTGTTCCACGCCGCGCACCGGGGCAACGACGCGGCGGTGGAGGCCTGGGTGCGCGGCCTGTTCGCACCCCTGCGCTTCGACCGCCTCGGCGCCCACCTCGCGCCCCTCATGGCGGAGGCCGAGGCCACGCACGACGACGATCACACCCTCCGGGCCGGTCGGGTGGCGTGGGCGCTCGCCGCCTGGGGCCTCGCGGACGACACCGTGACCGAGGGCTACCGGCGCGCGCTGGATCCCGCGCCCCTGGACGAGGCCGCCTGGCCCCTCGCGCTGGCGGGCTGGGCCACGACGCTCATCGCGGACGGCTTCGACCCCGCACGCTGGGCAGCGCTGGCCGCCCGTGCGGCCCCCTCGGTCCACGATCCCGTGCGGCCGGCGTGGGAGGCCCTGCTGGCGCCCCACGCACCCTGAGCGCCGAGCTCAGCGGCGGCGCACGTCGGCCCACTCGGGGTGCTTGTCGAACTGCGCGGCGGCGAAGGGGCAGAGCGGCAGCAGCTGGAAGCCCCCGGCCCGCGCGTCCTCCACCGCCCGGGTCACCAGGCGCAGCCCGATGCCCTGGCCCCGGAAGACGTCGGGCACCCCGGTGTGGTCGAGGATGCGCAGGTCGTCGCCGGAGCCGGTCCAGGTGAGCTCGGCCTCCTCCCCGGTGGGGGCCGTGATCACGTAGCGGCCCTTGGCGCCCTGACGCTCCAGGCGGATCTCGTCGGACATCTGCGCTCCCCTCGTCCCCCGGGTCGCGAGGGAGGCCTCAGTAGTTCACCAGCGACACGACCGGGCAGTCCAGCCGCGCGCGCCCCTCGAGGAAGTCGAGCTCCACCACGAAGCAGCAGCCCACCACGTGCCCGCCGAGCTGGCGCACGAGGTCGACCGCGGCCACGGCCGTGCCGCCGGTGGCGAGCAGGTCGTCCACGATCACCACGCGGTCGCCCGTCTGGATGGCGTCCTCGTGGACCTGCAGCGTGGCCGAGCCGTACTCCAGGTCGTAGCTGACCTGTCGGGTGGTCCACGGGAGCTTGCCCGGCTTGCGCAGCGGCACGAAGCCCGCGTGGATCTGGGGCGCCACAGCCGCGCCGAAGATGAAGCCGCGGGACTCGATGCCCACCACCAGGTCCACGTCGACGCCGGCGTAGGTGCCCGCCGTCCAGTTCACGACGTCCTGCAGCAGGCGCGGGCTGGAGAGCACCGGCGTGATGTCCTTGAAGAGGATGCCGGGCTTGGGGAAGTCGGGCACGTCGCGGATGGTGCGGCGGACGGCCTCGGCGAGGGTGTGGGACATCGGGGGCTCCGGCTCAGTGGTCGAAGAGGAAGCGGAAGGCGACGAAGCCGCCCACGAGCAGCACGGCGAAGGCGATCGACAGCTTCTCGAAGTGGCGCTCGATGAAGCCGGCGATCTGCTCGCCGCGCCACCAGATCAGGCCGGCCACGGCGAAGAAGCGGGCACCCCGGCCCACGATGCTGGCGAGCACGAAGCCCGGCACGTTCATGTCGGCCGCACCCGCCGTGATCGTGACCAGCTTGTAGGGCACGGGCGTGAGCGCGGCGACGAAGACGGCGAGGTCGCCCTGGGCGCGGAAGAGCTCACGGTAGCGCTCGAAGTCGTCGACCTTGCCGTAGAACTCGAGGATCGGCAGCCCCACCCAGTCGAAAGCCGTCATGCCGATGACGTAGCCGAGCATGCCGCCGAGCACGCTGGCGATGGTGCAGTTCAGCGCGAACATCCAGCTGCGCGTCACCGCGCCGAGGCACAGCGCGATGAGCAGCGGGTCGGGGGGGATCGGGAAGAAGCTGGACTCCACGAAGGCCAGCACGAAGAGGGCGGCGGGACCCCACGGGCTCTGGGCCCACGAGAGCACCCAGGCGTAGAGGCGGCGCAGCCCGCCCATGAGTCCCCCCGCGGGCGGGGTGGGTTCAGCCGTCGAAGCGGTCATGCAGGGCGTCCAGGAAGGCGTGGTCGGTGAGATCGCAGTGCAGGGGCGTGACCGTGGCCCAGCGCCCCTCCACGAGGGGGCCGTCGCTGTCGGCGCGGCCCTCGAAGGCCAGGTGGGCGCCGCCGATCCAGTAGTACGGCCGCCCCCAGGGGTCCTCGCGGCGCGTGACCCGGTTCTCGTAGGTGCGCACGCCCAGCGTGGCAGCGCGCACCCCGAGGAGCTGGTCGGGCGGCACGTTCGGCACGTTGACGTTCAGCAGGGTGCGCGGCGGCAGGCCCGCGTCGAGGACCATGCGCGCGACCCGCAGGGCCACCTGCACCGCGGTGTCCCAGTGGCAGTCCCGGTCCTCGGGCTCGAGGTGGAGCGACACGGCCACCGCCGGGAGGCCCGCGAGCGCGGCCTCGCGCGCCGCCGCCACCGTGCCGCTGTAGTGCACGTCGTTGCCCAGGTTGGAGCCCCGGTTCACGCCCGACAGCACCAGCGCGGGCGGCTCGGGCATCAGCTCGTGCAGGGCCAGGTAGATGCAGTCGGCGGGCGTGCCCGACACGCTGAACCAGCGCGGCGCGTGCTCGCGTACCCGCAAGGGCACCGACAGCGACAGGCTGTGGGACTGGCCCGACTGCTCGGTGAGCGGCGCCACCACCCAGACCTCGCCCAGCGCGGCGGCGGCCTCGGCGAGCGCGTGCACCCCACCGGCGTCGTACCCGTCGTCGTTCGAGACCAGCACGCGCACCCGGACCTCCGGCCGGCGCCCCTAACCCGGCGCTGCGACGCGTCCGCCGGGCTACGCCCCCCGTTCCCTTCCCCGGAGCCGCCGTGCCCGATCTCTCCACGCCGCTGTCGCGCCGCCTGGGCCTGCGTCACCCCATCGTGGCCGCGCCGATGTTCCTCGTGTCGAACCGCGAGATGATCGTGGCCTGCGCGGAGGCGGGCATCCTCGGCAGCATGCCGTCGCTGAACGCGCGCACCGCGGAGGCCTTCGAGGCCGACCTGCAGTGGATCCGGGCGCGCACCGACCGGCCCTTCGGCATCAACGTGACCCTGGGCCTCACGGCACCCGAGCGCACCGAGGCCGATCTGACCCTGCTCGAGCGCTACGAGGTGCCCGTCTGGCTCACGTCCTACGGCAACCCCACCGCCGCGGTGGCGCGCGCCCACGCCGCCAAGGCGCTCGTCTTCCACGACGTGGTGAACAAGCGGCACGCGCTCAAGGCCGCCGGCGCCGGCGTGGACGGCCTCATCGGCGTGGCCGCGGGCGCAGGCGGCCACGCCGGCGCCGTGAGCCCGTACGTGCTCTACCCCTGGCTCGCCCAGCACGTGGACGTGCCCCTGCTGGCCGCAGGCTGCATCAGCACGGGCAAGCAGATCCTGGCGAGCTTCGCCCTGGGCGCCCAGCTCGCCTACGTGGGCACCCGCTTCCTCGCGAGCACCGAGTGCGGTGCGGTGCCCGCCTACAAGCAGGCCGTGGTCGACGCCGACCCCGAGGACGTGGTCTACACGGCCGCCGTGAGCGGCATCCCCGCCAACTTCCTCCGCGCCACGATCCCCGACGACATGACGCCCGACCGCACCCCCGAGGGCGCGCGGCGCTGGAAGGACATCTGGAGCGCCGGCCAGGGCGTGGCCGAGATCCACGAGGTCAAGCCCATCGGCCAGATCGTGGAGGACCTGGTCCGCGAGGTCCACGACGCGCTCGCGGCCCTCCCCGGACGCTGAGCGCGACGCCGTGGGCGGGCCCCGCGGTTAGCTTCCCCCGGTCCGAGGAGGCTCCGTGTCGAAGGCCCCGCCCGCTGAAGCCCTCCCCCGCCTCGCGCTGGGCGATCCGCCCATCGTGGATCGCGAGGCCAGCTGGATCGGCTTCGACGAGCGCGTGCTGGAGGAAGCGCTGGACCCGGCCACGCCGCTGCTCGAGCGCGTGCGCTTCCTGTCCATCTTCCACACGAACCTCGACGAGTTCTTCATGATCCGCGTCAGCGGCATCAAGCAGCAGGTCGCGGCGCGTGTGGAGGTGCTGTCGCACCAGGGTCAGTCCCCGCGGCAGCGCCTCGCCTCGCTGTCGGTGGAGGTGCGCCACGCGCTGGAGCTGGCGCACAGCTGCCTGGGCGAGGTGCTCGCGGCGCTCGAGGCCGAGGACATCCGGGTGGTGCCCTACGAGCGCCTGCCGGCCGCCGATCGCGCCCGCTGGGATCGCATCTACGAGGAGCGGGTGCACCCCACCCTCACGCCGCTGGCCATCTCGCCCGCCTTCCCCTTCCCGTTCATCTCGAACCTGTCGCTCAACCTGGGCGTCGACGTGGTGGCGCCCGACGGCGAGCGGCGCCTCACGCGCATCAAGATCCCCGACCACCTGCCGCGGCTGGTCATCGTGGACGAGGCCACGGGCACGGGTCCCGTGCGCCTGATGCCCATCGAGACCCTGGTGGCCGCCAAGCTCGGCTCGCTCTTCCCCGGCATGGAGCTCGGCGTCCCGTACGCCTTCCGGGTCACCCGCGACGCCGACGTGGAGATCCGGGAGGACGAGGCCGACGACCTGCTCCGCAACATCGAGGAGGAGCTCCGCAAGCGGCGCTTCGGCCAGGCCGTGCGCCTGGAGGTGGACGCGCGCGCACCCAAGGACCTGGTGCGGGAGCTCCAGGCCGGCCTGGGGCTCGACGACGAGGACACCTACAAGGTCACCGGCCTCATCGCCCCGGCCAAGATCTCCCGCCTGTGCGACCTCGATCGCCCGGCCCTGAAGTTCCCTCCCTTCGTCCCCCGCATCCTCCCCGGCCTGGAGGGCGACACGCTCTTCACGCGCATCCGGGAGGGCGACCTGCTCCTGCACCACCCCTTCGACAGCTTCGTGCCGGTGGCCGAGTTCGTCCGCCAGGCCGCCCGCGACCCGGCCGTGGTGGCCATCAAGCACACGCTCTACCGCACCTCGGGCGACAGCCCCGTGATCGGCGCGCTGCTGGAGGCGGTGGAGAACGGCAAGCAGGTGGCCGCCGTGGTGGAGCTCAAGGCCCGCTTCGACGAGGAGAACAACATCGTGTGGGCCCGCCGGCTGGAAGAGGCCGGCGTGCACGTGATCTACGGTGTGCCCGGGCTCAAGGTGCACTCCAAGCTGGTGCTCGTGGTGCGGCGGGAGGGCGAGAAGCTCCGACGCTACGCCCACATCGGCACGGGCAACTACAACCCGGTGACGGCGCGGCTCTACACCGACCTGGGCCTCTTCACCTGCGACGCCGAGCTCACGGCCGACGTGGTGGACCTCTTCAACCGCATCACCGGCTTCGCGCGCCCGCCGGCCTACCGCAAGGCCCTGGTGGCGCCTCGCTTCATGGCGTCGGCGCTCATCGAGCTCATCGAGGCCGAGACGCGGGAGGCGGAGGCCGGCCGACGCGGCCACATCATCGCGAAGTGCAACGCGGTGATCGAGCCGCGCATGATCGAGGCGCTGTACGCCGCCAGCCGCGCCGGGGTGCGCATCGACCTCCTCGTGCGCGGGATCTGCGGCGTGGTGCCGGGCGTGCCCGGCCTGTCGGAGACCATCCGGGTGCGCAGCGTGGTGGGCCGCTTCCTCGAGCACAGCCGGGTCTTCTGGTTCCACCACGGGGGCCAGCCGCGCACCTACATCGGCTCGGCCGACCTCATGGGGCGCAACCTCCACCGCCGCATCGAGCTGCTCGTGCCCGTGGAGGACGCCGGCCTGAAGCGCTGGCTCCGCGAGGTCTACCTGCAGCGCTACCTCGACGACGTGGGCCGCTCCCGCGAGATGCGGTCCGACGGGTCGTGGGTGCGTTGCCGCGACGAGCGCGGCACCAGCGAGCCCGACGTGCACCAGCAGTTCCTCGCCGACGTGGCCCGGTAGCTACCGTCGGGGGCGCCCCCCGATGCCTCCGCCCACCAGCCCGCGGAGCGCCTGACGCACCTCGCGGGAGGCGGGTCGCTCCCCCGCGAGCACGGCCTCGGCCACGTCCACCCGCAGCATCCAGCCCGCCGCGGGTACGAAGCCGAGGGCACGGGCCACGGGCGCAGGCCACCGGGCGCGCCAGGGCTCCACCCCGGTGCCGGGCAGTGGCGGGGCGCTCCCCTGCCCCACCCGCCAGAGCAGGCGGCGCTGCGGCGCGCGATCCAGGGTGGGCGGGTGCACCACCCAGCGCCGCCCGAGGCGCACGCCGTGGGCCGCGAGCTCGCGGCGGTCCGCCGACGCCAGCCCGTCGAGGCCGAAGGGGTCGGCGTGCAGGTCGAGCGCGCCCCCTTCCCGCGCCAGCGCGTGCACCAGGCCGCGGGCGGCCGGCGCCCAGGGCGTCAGCGCGTCCAGCTCGGCCGTGAGCGCCGCGAGCCACCGGCGCAGCCACCCCTCGAGGTGGGCGGCGAGCCGTCCACGGGCCGCGCCGGGCAGGCCCTCGTGCCGGAGCAGGCGAAGACCCGGCACCCGCCAGTCGGACCCGCGCACCAGCCGGGCGAGGGCTGCCCCCTCCCAGCGCACCCCACCGTCCTCGTCCACGTCGAGCGCCTCGTCCGGTGACGAGAGCAGGCGCTCGAGGCGCGCCGCCACCAGGGGCTCCACGAGGGCTCGCACCGCGCGGCGCGTGGGCGCGCTGCCCCCTCCGGAGCTCGCCACGAAGCCGAGGCCGTCCAGGCGTCCCAGCGCCTCGCCGCCGGCGTGCACGGCCCCGTCGGCCTCCACGACCGGGGGCGCCTCGGGCGAGGCCACCGCCCGCACCAGCACGGAGGCGCGGTCGTCGACGAAGCGGGCCGTGAGCCGCTCGTGGAGCGCGTCGCTGAGGCGGTCCTCCAGCGCCCGCGTGCGCGCCTGCCAGCCCTCGGGGTCGTCCGTCCACGCGCTCCGGTTGGCCACGAAGGTCCAGGTGCGCACGCCCGCGATGCGCGCCGTCAGCGTCTCGAGGTCACCCTCGGGGCGATCCAGGCGGTCGAGCTGACGCGCCAGCCAGTCCGACGGCAGGCGCCCGTCGCCGAGCAGGAGCTGGGCGTGGATCTGGGCGAGCAGGCCGGCGTGGGCCTCGGGCAGCACCCCCCCGAAGTCCGGGATGCCGCAGATCTCCCAGAGCAGGCGCACCCCCGCGGGGTCGGTGACGCGCGCCCGCACCGCGGGGTCCCGCGCGAGCACCTCGAGCACCCGCGTGTCGTCGGGCGCCCGCACCGGCACGAGCTCCCGGCGTGGCGGGGGCCGCTGCAGGCTGGCGAGCAGCGCGTCGAGCGAGGAGGGATCGAGGTCGGGGTTGCGCCACACCAGCCGGGTGAGCGGGGGGAAGGCGTGGGCCTCCAGCGCCTCCACCACCTCCGCCTCGAGGGAAGGCACCCCGGCCGTCTCCCCGAAGGTGCCGTCCCGCCGGTGGCGTCCGGCGCGCCCCGCCACCTGCGCCAGCTCGTCGGGGCGCAGTCCACGCATCGCGCGGCCGTCGAACTTCCGGAGCCCCGCCAGCGCCACGTGGTGCACGTCGAGGTTGAGCCCCATGCCGATGGCGTCCGTGGCCACCAGGTGGCGCACGGCCCCCTCCTGGAAGAGGGCCACCTGGGCGTTGCGCGCGCGCGGCGACAGGGCCCCCGTGACCACCGCGGCGCCGCCGTGACGGGCCCGGAGGCGTTCGGCGATCTCGTAGACCCGCTGCACGCCGAAGGCGACCACGGCGGTGCGTGGGGGCAGGGCGACGAGCTTGCGCCGCCCCACGTACGACAGGCGCGACAGGCGCGGCTGCGCACGGATCCGGGCCTCCGGCAGCAACCGCTGGAGCAGCGGCGCGATGGTGTCGGACCCGAGGAACCAGGTCTCGGCGAGGCCGCGCGCGTGCAGGAGGCGGTCGGTGAAGACGTGGCCCCGCGCCGGGTCGGCCGCGAGCTGGATCTCGTCCACCGCGAGGAAGGCCACGGGGCGGTCCACGGGCATGGCCTCCACGGTGCACACCCAGAAGCGCGCCGTGGCCGGCACGATCTTCTCTTCGCCCGTGACGAGCGCCACCTGGTCGGAGCCCTTGGCCGCCACCACCCGGTCGTACACCTCCCGGGCGAGCAGGCGCAGCGGCAGGCCGATCATCCCGGTGCGGTGCGCGAGCATGCGCTGCAGCGCCAGGTGGGTCTTGCCCGTGTTGGTGGGGCCGAGCACGGCCTCCACCTGCGAGGCGGCCGCGAGCTCGGGAGGGTCCCGCCGCGCCATGTCCGCCTCCCGTCTCCGACGCATCCTCACGTGCCGCGGCTCCCCTGTCCCGCGACGCGGCGGTAGGACGACGCATCGTGGAGGTCCCGTGACGCGCGCCCTGCCCTTCCTGCTGCTCGCCGCCTGCGCCGGCGGGCCCGCCGACGATGGCACCGACACCGACGCGGTCGCGGGGGTGGGCGTGCGCACGATCCCCGTGGGCGAGCGCCTCGTCGAGGTGTGGTACCCGTCCTCCGACCCCGTCGGCACCGACACCATCGCGCTGGTCGACCACGTGCCGGCGGCCTTCACCGACCGGGTGGGGCCGGAGTTCCCGCTGCCCTCCTTCGACCACCCCGCACGTCGCGACGCGACCGCCGCCGAGCCCACCGGGCCGGACGGCTGGCCCGTGCTCCTCTTCTCCCACGGCTTCGGCGGCTTCCGCACCCAGTCCGCCAGCCTCTGCGCCGAGGCGGCGGCCCAGGGCTACGTCGTCGTGTCCACCGACCACCCGGGCCGCACGCTGGGCGACATCGTGCCCTGCCTGCTCGACCCGCCCGCGGGCGACTGCCAGCTGGCCTTCCCGCCGGACTTCGACGGCGAGGATCCCGCCCTCGACGATCTCGCGGCCCTCGCCGACTGGCTCGATCAGGGGGCCGCAGGCCTCGACCTGCCCGTCGATCCCGACCGCTGGGGCCTCTTCGGGCACTCCGCGGGAGGCGGGAGCACGAGCGCCTTCGCCAGCCAGGACCCCCGCATCGACGCGGCCCTGGCCCTCGCCGGGGCAGGCACGTTCACCCGCTCGCTGCCCTCGGGCGTCATCGGCGGCTCCTGCGACGGCATCGTGGCGGAGGCCGACCTGCAGGCCGTCGGGCCCTCCACCTCGGACGGCTACTGGTCGATCCCGGGAGCGGGCCACCTCGCCTTCTCGGACCTGTGCGCGGTGGACCTCGGCGCCCTGGCCGACGAGCTCGAGGCCCGCGACGACGCGAACGGCCTCTACCTGTTCGGGCTGCGCGCCCTGGCGGTGGACGGCTGCCCCGACGTGACGCCGCGCGTGGAGGACCCGGCCTGCGAGGGCGCCTTCCTGCCGCTGGCGCGCACCGACGCCGTCCTGGAGGTGGCGGTGCCCGCCTTCTTCGACGCCCACCTGAAGGGCGCGGGCGACGGACTGGGCGCCGACCTGTCCGCGGACCTCGTCCGTCGCTGACCTCGGCGGTCAGGGCACACGGAACCAGCGCTGGAGGAGCGGCCAGCGCACCGTGCGCACCGTGTCGGCCTCGGCTCCCCAGGCCGCGGCGAGGCGGTCGGCGGCCTCCGGGATCGGGTCGATGCCGGTGGCCTCCCGACAGCGCTTCGTGCTCGACCAGGTGCCCAGGTAGCCGAGCAGGTGGTGCAGGCTCCACGCGGCCGTCATCGTCACGGGCTCGGGCCGCTCCTCGGGCAGCGTGACGGGCAGCGTGGCGTAGCCCGCGTCGAGCAGGGCGCGCTCCGGAGGCCACCATGGCCCCACCCGCTCGTAGGCGTACCAGCCCACTGCCGCGTCCACCGCCGCGTCCACCTCGAGCAGGCGGTAGCCCACGATCGCGAGCAGGCCCCCGGGACGCGCCACCCGTCGCACCTCGGCCTCGAAGGCGGGCACGTCGAACCAGTGCGCCGCCTCGGCGGCGAGCACCAGATCGACGCCGTGAGGCGGCAGCCCGCTGCGCTCGGCCGGCGCGACGCCGTAGTGCACCCGCGGGTGGGGCGTGGCCTCGGCCACCTGCGCCGCCGAGGGGTCGGTGGCCTCGACCCGCGCGAAGTGGGCGGCGAGGCCCACGCTGGCCTGGCCGCTGCCGCACCCGGCGTCCCAGGCGGCGTCGGTGGCCGGGGCGTGACGCGCGAGCAGCTCGAAGAGCGCGTCGGGGTACACCGGCCGGTAGACGGCGTAGGTGCCTGCCAGCGACGAGAAGTGATCGTGGAAGGCCACGGCGCGTCCCCCGGCTGGCTGACCTAGCCCGTCCCCCTGTGGCAGGCTGGCGGCCCCGGAGGACCCCGCGATGGCCTACGACGAGGACCTGGCGGAGCGCGTGCGCCGCTCCCTGCACGCCCAGCACGGCGACCACGTCGAGAAGAAGATGTTCGGCGGCGTCTGCTTCATGGTGGGCGGCCACATGACCTGCGGGATCCTCCGCGACGAGATGATGGTGCGGGTGGGCAAGGAGGCCCACGAGGCCGCGCTCGCGCGCCCTCACGCCCGCGAGATGGACTTCACCGGCCGCTCCCTCAAGGGCATGGTCTACGTGGCGCCCGAGGGGCTGGACGCGCAGCGCGACCTCGACGCCTGGGTGGCGGCCGGCCTCGCGCACGCCCGGTCCCTGCCGCCCAAGGGCTGACGGTCACGCCGCGAGCATCCGCCGCGCGCAGATCGTGGCCAGCGCCATGATCGACACCTGGGGGTTCACCCCCGTGTTCGACGGGAAGACGCTGCTGTCGGCGATCCAGAGGCCGTCGACGTGGTGGTGGCGGAAGTCGGGTCGCACCACCGCGCGACGCGGGTCGCTGCCCATCCGGCAGGTGCCGAAGAGGTGGGTGATGGCCCCCTGGTAGGCCGACGCGCGGCGCGGACCCTGCGCCAGCGCCGCCACCTCCGCGGGCGTGGCCAGCGTCGCGGGCAGACCGGCGACGTGCGGCGCCACCCGCTCGGCGCCGGCGGCGAGGAAGAGCTCGCCCAGCACCTGCAGGCCGCGTCGGAACTGCCGCACGTCGTCCGCCGAGGGGGACCAGGTGACCACGGTGCGGCCGAGGACGCGCCGCACCCGTCCCTCGGTGCGCGAGCGCACGGCCACGCCCCAGTCCGCCCAGTGGTCGAGGTCGGCCACGGCACGCCCCAGGGCGCGCCCCACGCCGGGCACCCGGCTGGCGAGCACGCCCGCGGGGTGGCCCAGCGCCTCGAACTTGAGGCCCTCGCGCCGCAGGCCGATCACCTCGTGGCCCTGGGTGGCTCCCTCCCAGGCGCGCACGACCTCCGGGAAGCGTCCCGCCATCGAGACGCCCGGGTGGCACTGGAAGTGCCGGCCCACCGGGCCCTGCGACAGGCCGCTCGCCAGCAGGAGGCCGGGCGTCTGCACCGCGCTCGCCGCGAGCACCACCCGGGGCGCCCGCACCACCACGGTGCCGCCGCCCGCCGCCCGCGCGGCCACGCCCTGCACCCGCCCGCGGGCGTGGGCGAGGCCCACCACCTCCACGTCGTGCAGCAGCGTGGCGCCCCGGGCGAGGGCCTCGGGGAGCTGGGCCACCTCCGGCGACTGCTTGTGGCCTGCGGGGCAGCCCTGCAGGCAGCGTCCGAGGCCCGCACACCCGCGCACGTTCCGCCGGATGGGACGGTGGGCGAGCCCGAGGGCGTCGGCTCCCCGAGCGAGCAGCAGGTTCTTGGGGCCCGCGATCTCCGGGAGCGTGGGGGCCACGCCCAGCTCGGCCTCCACGCGATCGGTCACCTCCTCCAGCTCCGTCCAGGGCAGGGCGTCGGCGAGCGCCGGATCCTGGGCGACCCAGTCCGCGTGGACGTCGCGGGGCAGCCGCCAGCAGATCGCCCCGTTGATCGCGGCGCTCCCCCCCACGCGTCGCCCCTGCACCAGCGGCATGAGGGCACGACCGAGCACCACCTGGGCGCCCATCCCCCGGTACGACAGGGCCATGGCCCCCAGCGCGTCGGCGGGGTGATCCGCGGCCTCGATCCACGGACCCTCCTCCACGACCACCACCCCCAGGCCCGCGGTGGCGAGCTCCCGGGCCACCACGGCACCCGCCGGCCCGCTGCCCACCACCACCACGTCGGCGACGAGCTCCTCGCGTCCCCGCAGGGCGCGACCGTCGCGACGGCTCACGGGCGCGCCGCGCGGAGGGCGTCGTCGTCGAGCGCCACCAGGCAGACACACACCCGCGCCACCTCCACGAGGGCAGCGAGCCCGGGCAGCGCGGCGGCCCGCCGCAGCACAACCTCCCGCGCCGCGGGCGACAGGTGCGCGAGCCGCCGCCCGCTCAGCGCGAGGGGCCACACCACGCCGAGCACCAGCGTCGCCGCCCACCAGCCCACGCGCAGGTGCAGGGGCGCGGCCGCCGCGAAGTCGCGCCACGCCTGCGCCGACGCCTGGGGTCCACGCAGCGCCACGCCGGGCACCAGGGCCTCGACCAGGGCATCCCGGACGCTGGGCGACGGCGTGGGGCTCACCAGGGACCCTCCGTCCGTCGGAACGCGTCTCCCCCCGGAACGCAAGAGGCCCGCCGGCAAGTGGGGTTTCCGGCGGGCCTCCGAAGCGGATCGGGGCGACTGGATTTGAACCAGCGACCCCCAGCACCCCAAGCTGGTGCGCTACCAGGCTGCGCTACGCCCCGAACCGGCGCCCCCTATTGCGGGGGGCGGGCCAGAGTCAACCGTCGGAGCCCTCGTCGTGGACCACATAGGGGGCCCAGGCGCGCCGGACCCGACGGCGCATGCGCGCTATCCGCGATCCGAGCTGCTCCAGCTCCTTCCGGGCCGCCTCGAGCTGCGCCACATCGACCACGGGCGAGGCGGCCGACGGTGCCCCCGACCGCCCCCGAAGGGCGCGGCGTGCGCCGGCGATGGTGAAGCCCTGCGTGTGGAGCAGGCGCCGGATGGCCAGGAAGCGCCCGATGTCGCGACGCTTGTACATGCGCTGGCCCGAGGGCGAGCGCTCCGGCCGGATGCGGAACTCCTGCTCCCAGTAGCGGAGCACGTGAGGCTCCACGCCCACGATCTCGGCGAGCTCCCCGATGCGGAAGTAGAGCTTGTCGGGGATGGGGGGATCGTCCTCGTCCGCCACCGCAGCCTCCCTGCGGAGCACGCCGTGGTCACTCCACGACGAGCTCCTCCACGAGCTCGTACAGGTAGACGCGGAAGACGTCCTTCCGGGCCTCGCCGTCCGTGCCCACGCTCTTGAGGTTCAGCACCCACAGGCGCTCGTCGGCCGAGTCGGGCTCGAAGGCCAGCGTGCGCGCTCCACGCTCGCCGGCATCGGCCTCGAGCTCCGCCTCCTCGATGCGGTCGGCCCACGCCGCGCCCACGCGCACGGTGACGCGGTGCACCGTGCCCACCGGACCCGAGCCCGGATCGATGGTGAGCGTGCCGATGACCGTCTCGCCCGTGGTGGACGTGAGATCGACCTCGCGCGCCTCGCCCACGGGCCCCTTCGCGGTGACCTGGAGGGGCACCTCGTCCTCGCCGTTGAACTGGCGGCGGACGAGCTGGGTGGTGGGGCCGGTGTCGCAGGCCCCCAGGAGGGCGAACCCTGCGAGGGCCCACGCACGCTGATCTGGACGCACAGCCTTCCTCCGGGGACGCCCGCGATCCCTAACCGGACGCGGGCGCCGCGGGGTCAGCTCGAGAGCGCCTGCTTGGCCGCGCCCACGATCGCCTCGAAGGCGGCGGGCTCACGCACGGCCAGGTCGGCGAGCATCTTGCGGTTGATGTCGATGTTCGCGACCTTCAGCCCGTGCACGAAGCGGCTGTAGGACAGCCCGTGCGGACGGACCGCGGCGTTGATGCGCTGGGTCCACAGGCGGCGGAAGTCGCGCTTCCGCTGCTTGCGGCCGATGAACATGTTGCGATCGGCCTTCATCCGGGCTTCGATCGCCTGCCGCAGCCGGCGGCGACCCATGAAGAAGCCGCGGACCCGGCGACGGAGGTTCTTGATCCGCGTGCGGCGGATCATCGCGCGCTTGATGCGTGCCATCGTGTGTCTCCTTGGTGGAACCGCTTCCCAGCCCGCAGGGGCGGACGGTGACGGCGAGAGGGGGGTGGGGTGCGCGCCCTGCCCCGGTGGGGATCAGGACGGCCGGCGACCGGACCGGAGCGCGACGCGTCTCCGGAGGGTCCAGGCCCCGCGCGCAGGGCCGTAGTCAGGTCAATCAGGCCCTGCCTGCAGGGCCGTCATCGCAATCAGGCCCTGCGCGCAGGGCCGTCATTGGATTGGGTCAATCAGCCCCTGCGCGCAGGGCCGTAATTGGGACTACCCTACTGGTAGGGCAGCATCGCCCGCGCGTGCTTCGCGTCGCACTCGCCGAGGGTGCCGGCGTGACGCAGCTTGCGCTTGGCCGACTTCGGCCGGTTGGCGAGGCAGTGGCGCAGGTAGGCGCGCTTGAAGCGGACCTTCCCGTTCTTGTTGATCTTGACGCGCTTGGCGGCGCCGCGGCGCGACTTCATCTTCGGCATGGGAGTCTCCAGAGGTGCGGAGGGGAGGCCGTCCCCCCGGGTCACCCGGGCCCTGCAGGACCACGTGGGCGAGCCGGCGCACGACGTCCCGCGCGGCTAACGCAGGGCAGACGAGGCAGCCAGTCCCCCACCCCGCCGGTGTGCCGGCAGGGCTGGGGCGCTCGACCTACTCCTCGTCGAGATCGTCGTCGGGCGAGCCGTCGTCGCGGATCGGGCGGGGCTTCGGCTTCTTGGTGGGCGCCAGGATCATGAACATCTGGCGGCCCTCCATGCGAGGACGCGACTCGATCACCGACAGGCCCTTGCACTCCTCGGCGATGCGGAGGCACTGCTCCTCGCCGATCTCGCGGTGGGCCATCTCGCGACCGCGGAAGCGGACGGTGACCTTGACCTTGTTGCCCTGATCGAGGAAGCGCTTGGCGTGGCTGACCTTGAAGTCCATGTCGTGATCATCGGTCTTGGGACGGACCTTGATCTCCTTGAGCTGGACCTGGACCTGCCGCTTGCGCGCCTGGGCCGTCTTCTTCTTCTTCTCGTACTTGAGCTTGCCGTAGTCGACGATGCGGCAGACGGGCGGGCGGGCGTTCGGGTTGACCTCGACGAGATCGAGCCCACGCTCCTGCGCGAGTCGGACGGCGTCTTCCGTCATGAACTCGCCGAGCTTGTTTCCCTCTTCGTCGATCAGGAGGACCCGGGGGACCCGGATGCGGTCGTTGACGCGAGGCTCATTCGACGTAGGACGTGGCAGGTCGCGTGGACGACGGGACGGGCGTCGGCGCAATCGGTCTCCTGGACGGGCGTGGGCTGGCGTGGAGCCTGGGGCCGTGGAGTGTACCGCAGGGGGCACGCGACGGCCAAAGACCTTGGAAACGGAGCCGGCAGACCGGCGTGTGCCGGTCTGCCGGTGGAGAGCTGGAGTAGGCGCGAGCGGGCTTGAACCGCTGACCCCCGCCGTGTCAGGGCGGTGCTCTCCCACTGAGCTACGCGCCTGGAAGCCTTCGGCATTTATCGACGCCGCGGGCGTCGGTCAAGACCGCCCCCGGATCAGGGCTGCGCATCCACGACGAGCACGATCGACCCGGCTCCATGGGCCACGGCAGGCGCCACCTCGGCGCGCCAGCGCGCGGCGTCGGCGGCGGCGAGCACCACCACCCCCTCCCGCGCCGCCGCCGCCACCGCCAGCCACGCGCGGGCGCCGGCCACCCCGGCCTCGGGCGCGGCCGGATCCGACACCCACACCGCGGGCGGCGTCTGGAAGGCGAGGTGCTTCCACACCACCGCGTCGTAGAGCAGCTCGCCGGCCTCGTCGACCACCTGCGGCGCGTAGCTGGGCAGCAGGGGCAGGCCGCGCACATCGATCACGACGCCGGTGGGGTCGGAGGGCAGCGCCGCCGGGAGGACCACCGATCGCGCCGTGCTCCAGGGGGCGAGCACGTCCTGCAGGTCGACCGCGCCCACCACCTCGATGCGGCCGCTGTCGAAGTAGCGGGACTCCGCCACGTGCCAGGAGCGCCGGATGCGGCTCGCCGCGACGTCGGCCCCCTCCCCCAACCGCACGCCCGGCCGGAGCGGCACGGCCTCCAGGGCCCGGGCGATCTCGTCGTCGATGCGGCGGATGGCCCGCATCTCGAGCGGACGGGCGTCGAGCGCCAGGGTGGGATCGGCCTCGGCCACGGCGAGCTCGAGGCGCAGGCGCGTCCAGTTCACGGACGCGCCGCCCCCCAGCGGGCGACGCACGTCGGCGAAGGGGCCGGCGAGCGCCAGCGCGGCGAGGAGCAGCGCGATCATCGCAGCGCCACCGTGGCGCCGTCGCCGAAGATGGCGCGCACCCCCTCCACCAGCGCCTGGCTCGGGCGCACCTTCACGTCGCGGAGCGCCACCCCGGCGTCGAAGCGCCCCTGGGCGTGCACCCGCAGGCGCACGGGACGATCGCCCGCCTCCTGCAGCAGCAGGGCCGACAGCCTGCGCACGGTGGGCTCGGCCAGCGCGCCGTGGTCGACGTCGATGCAGACCTCGCGCACCGTGCGGCCGCGGACCTCGCTGATCGGCTCGGCGGTGGACGCCAGCACCTTGCTCTCCTCCTCGCCGTGCTCCAGGCGGCCGGTGACGAGCACGGGCTCGCCGGAGCGGAGCGCGCGCTGGGAGCGCAGCCATGGCTCGGCGAAGAACACGCACTCGACGGACCCGCCAGCGTCCTCCAGGCGCACGAAGGCCATGCGGTCGCCGCGCCGCGTCTTCACCACCTTGAGCTCCGCGGGCACCCCGATGATCCGCACCTCGCTGTCGGCCTCCACCTCGGCCAGCTCGCGGATGGCACAGGTGGCGTGGCGCCGCACCTCCTCGCCGAAGGCCTCCATCGGGTGACCCGTGAGGTACAGGCCCAGCACCTCGCGCTCCTTCTCGAGCTGGTCGACCAGGGACCACGGGGGCACCGGCGGGTAGCGGAAGGGCGGCCGCTCCTCGGCCGGACCGGCGCCGCCGAAGAGCAGGCCCTGCCCCGCCGCCTGATCGGCGCGGCGTCGCGCTCCCTCGGCGAGCATGCCGTCGATGGCCTCGAAGAGCTGCGCCCGGGGCACGCCGAACACGTCGAAGGCACCCGCCTTCACGAGGTTCTCGACGACGCGGCGGTTGAGCGCCCGCGGGTCGACCCGCTCGAAGAGGTCGAGGGGGTCGGCGAAGGGACCGCCCTCCTCCCGCGCCGCGAGCAGCGCGGCCACCGAGCCCCCGCCCACGTTCTTCACCGCGTGCAGCCCGAAGCGGATGGCCTTGCCGTCTCCTGCCGCGCCCGTGGGCACGCTGAAGTCGGCGGCCGAGGCGTTCACGCACACGGGCAGCACGTCGAGACCGGCGCGGCGGCAGTCCTGGATGTAGCCGAGCAGCTTGTCGGTGTTGGCCGACTCGATCGACATCAGCGCGGCCATGTACTCGGGCCGGTAGTGCGCCTTGAGCCAGGCCGTCTGGTAGCAGACCAGCCCGTAGGCCGCGGAGTGGCTCTTGTTGAACCCGTAGTCGGCGAACTTCGCGACGAGGTCGAAGATCTCCGACGCCCGCTGCCCGTCGATGCCGCGCTCCTCGGCGCCCGCCACGAAGCGCCCGCGCTGCTTCTCCATCTCGGACGCGATCTTCTTGCCCATCGCCCGCCGCAGCAGGTCGGCCTCGCCCAGGCTGTAGCCGCTCATCACCTGGGCGATCTGCATGACCTGCTCCTGGTAGACGATGGTGCCGTAGGTGGGCTGCAGGATGCGCTCGAGGACGGGGTGCGGGTAGCTGACCTCCTGCCTGCCGTGCTTGCGGTCGACGAAGTCGTCGACCATGCCCGAGTTCAGGGGCCCCGGGCGGTAGAGCGCCACCAGCGCCACCACGTCGTCGAGGACCGTGGGCTTGAGCCGCGCGAGCAGCTCGCGCATGCCGCTGGACTCCAGCTGGAAGACCCCGAGGGCGTCGCCCCGCTGGAGCAGCTCGAAGGTGACGGCGTCGTCGAGGGGGATGCGGGCCATGTCGAGGCGCACGCCGTGGTTGGCCTGCACCATGCGCACCGCGTCGCGGATCTGGTCGAGGGTCTTCAGGCCCAGGAAGTCGAACTTGATGAGGCCCACGCTCTCGGCGGACTTCATGTCGAACTGCACCACCGGGCCCCCGTCGGGACCATCGCGGTAGAGCGGCGCCACCTGCACCAGCGGGCGATCGGCGATGACCACGCCGGCGGCGTGCACGCCCGTCTGCCGGCAGAGCCCCTCCACCCGCCGGGCGGTGTCGAGCACCCGCCGCACCTTGGGGTCGCCCTCGTACATCCGCGCGAGCTGCTCCGACTCCTCCAGGGCGCTGCTCACCGTGGCCTTGAGGTCGTCGGGGATGAGCTTGGCGATGCGGTCGGCGTCGCCGAAGGGCAGGTCGAGCACGCGGGCGACGTCGCGCACCGCCGCCTTCGCCTTGAGCTTGCCGTACGTGATGATCTGGCTGACGAGCTCGGCGCCGTACTTGGCGCGCACGTGCTCGATGGCCTCCTCGCGGCGGTCCTGGCAGAAGTCGACGTCGATGTCGGGCATCGACAGGCGCTCGGGATTCAGGAAGCGCTCGAAGAGCAGGTCGAAGCGGATGGGGTCGATGTCGGTGATGCCCATCGCCCAGGCCACCACCGAGCCCGCCGCCGATCCTCGGCCTGGACCCACGGGGATGTCGTGATCCTTCGACCAGTTGATGAACTCCGCCACGATGAGGAAGTAGGCGGCGAAGCCCATGCGGTGGATGACGGTGAACTCGTACTCGAGCCGTTCGAGGTAGGCGTCGTGTTCGCCAGGATCGACGTCGATCAGGCGGACCCGGAGGCCCTCCCGCGCATACCAGGCGCAGTAGCCCTCCAGCGTGCCCGCGCCGGGCGGGTGCGGCGGACGCTCGCCCTCGGCGAGCCCCAGGCCGAACCACAGCGGCGGGGGGAAGGCGTCGTAGAAGTAGACCCAGTTCGCGGGCGTGTCGGGCGCGGGCTGCCCCGGCTCGGCGGCGGGCTCGGGCGGCGTGGTGGCCGGGAAGAGGTAGTCCTCGGCCTTCTTGGCGAGGGTGAAGTCGAAGCTGCAGCGCGCGGCGATCTCGGCGGTGCGGGCCAGGGCGTCGGCGTCGTCGGGGAACAGCGCCGCGAGCTCGGCCTCCGTCTTCAGGTAGGCCTGATCGGTGGGAGCCTGGAGACGCCGGGCGTCGCCCAGGGAGGCGCCCAGCGCGATGGCGTTGAGCACCTCGTGCACGGGCGCATCGTCGGGCGCCACGTAGTGGACCGCGTTGGTGACCACGGTGCGCAGGCCCAGCTCGGACGCGAAGGCGCGCCCTGCGGCGTTCACCTCCTGCTCGCCGTCGAGCCCGTGATCGCACAGCTCCACGAAGAGGTGGTCGGCGTCGAGGATGCCGGCAAGGGCGGCGAGCCGCGCGCGCGCCTCGTCGCGGTGGCCCGAGAGCAGGGCGCGCCCGACGGCCCCCTTGCGCCCGCCCGTGAGCACGATGAGGCCGTCGGCGTGGGCGCGGAGCAGGTCGAGGTCGATGCGGGGCTTGAAGCCCATGCCGTCGAAGATGGCCCGCGTGATCAGCGCGCACAGCGAGCGGTAGCCGACGGGGTTCTCGACCAGCGCCACGATCTGGTAGCCGCCGTCGACCTCGTCACGGTCGGCGTGCGCCACGCCCTCGGGCTGCACGTGGAGCTCGGCGCCCAGGATGGGCCGGATGCCGGCGGCCTTGGCCGCCTTGTAGAAGGGCACCGCCCCGTAGAGGTTGCAGGTGTCGGTGAGCGCCAGGGCGTCCATGCCCAGCGCCCCTGCGCGCGCCACGAGATCGCCCGGATCGGCCGTGCCGTCGAGGAGGCTGAACTGCGAGTGGACGTGGAGGTGGGCGAAGGCCATGCGCGCCGCGGGCGGGTCGGGAATCCTACACGTCGCCTCCCCCCGGGGCGACCCGGGATCGGACAGCTTCCGTCCGCGGACCGCAGGGCGTCGATCAGCGGACGCCCGGGCCGGGCTGGGACGGCCCCCGCGCTCCGGTCAGGACGAGACGGGGGACCCCACGCAGTCGGTGCCGTCGGTGACCACCCGCTCCAGCTTGCGGTCGTGCGCGAGCCAGCGCGCCGCGGTCTCCTCGGGGACGCCGCGCTCCTCGAGGACCCGCGCGAGGATGGCCATGCGGCGCCGGAACTGCCCGCCGTTGATGCGCAGGGGGCGGTGCACCTGCCCGAGCGGCCGACCGGCGTAGCGGAGGGGACCCCCGAGGTGGCCCGAGGCCAGCTCCAGCTCGTGCTGCGCGATGCGCGCCAGATCCCGGCCCTCGAAGAGGAAGCCCACCACGAAGTCGGCGTGCACCCGGGCGACGAAGGCGTCGACGATGGCGCGCACGCCGGCCTCGCCTCCCAGTCGGTCCCAGTCGCTCGGCGCGTGCGCGGTCATGGCCACCAGATACCCTGTCGCCTCCCCCGCGCCCCGGAGGCCCCGTGCCCCAGCCCTTCCCCACCCTGCCCCCCGCGCGGCGCGGCACGGTCCACCGGCGCTGGGTGCACGCGCCCTGCCTGCGCGACAACCCCTGGGGCGACCCCGCGGACCGCGAGCTGCTGGTCTACACGCCCCCCGGCTACTCCGACCCGGAGCGCCACTTCCCGGTGGTGATGGTGCTGCCCGGCTTCGCGGGCACGGGCGAGGGCCTGCTCGCCCGCGGCCTGCAGGACCTGCCGCTCTCCACCCGCATCGACCGCCTGATCGACGCGGGCTGCCCGCCCTTCGTCGCCGTGATGCCCGACACGATGACCTCGGTGGGCGGCAGCCAGTACCTCGACTCCCCCGGCATCGGCGCCTACCAGACCTACCTGGTGGACGTGGTGCGCCCCTACGTGGACGAGGCCTTCCGCACCACGGGCGCCTGGGCGGTGGCCGGACGCTCGTCTGGCGGCCTCGGGGCCTTCCACCTGGCCGTGCGCGCGCCCGAGGTCTTCCGCGCCGCCGCCCTGCACGCCGCCGACGCGGGCTTCGACGTCTGCTACCTGGGCGACCTCGTGCCCGCGCTGACGGCGCTGCACCAGGTGGGTGCCGAGGGCTTCGTCGAGCGCTTCTGGGCCGAGCACAGGCCGCCGGGCACGTGGTTCGCCGCGCTGAACGTCATCGCCATGTCCTGCGCCTACAGCCCCGACCCGGGTGCGAGGCCCTTCCCGGCCCGCCTGCCCTTCGACCTCGCCACCGGGGCGCTGCGTCCGGAGGTGCTGGACGCGTGGCGGGCGCACGATCCCGTGGTGCTCGCCACCCGCCCCGAGGTGCGGGCCTCGCTGTCGACGCTGGCCCTGCTGCACGTCGATGCCGGCGACCGCGACGAGTACCTGCTGCAGCTCGGGGCCCGACGGCTGGTGTCGGCGCTGCGCGAGGGGGGCGTGGCCGTGGAGCACGAGGAGCACCCGGGCACCCACCGCGGGACCTCCTGGCGCTTCGACGTGAGCCTGCCCCGGCTGGTGCGCGCCCTGGGGGAGGACGGCGCTACCTGACGCCCTCGGGCACCACCCGGTCGAGCCACGGTCCCAGCTCCACGTAGGGCGGCCGCTCCTGGTCGAAGGCGAAGCGCATGGTCTGCCAGGTGCCGGTGACCCGCTTGACGTAGCCACGGGTCTCCCGGAAGGGGATGCGCTCGATCAGCTCGTCGAGCGGCCGATCGCCGAAGCGCTCCACCCACGCGTCGGTGTTGCCGGGACCCGCGTTGTAGGCGGCCAGCGCCAGGCAGGGGTTGCCGCCGTAGCGGGCGAGCATCCTGTCGAGGTAGGCGGCGCCGAGCGTGAGGTTGGTGAGCGGGTCGAAGAGCTCGTCGGTGCGGACCTCGCGGCCCAGCCGACGCGCCACCTCCGTGGCCGTGGCCGGCATGAGCTGGGCGAGGCCACGCGCGCCGGCGAACGACACGATGCGGGGGTCGAAGGTGGACTCCTCCCGGCTCAGCGCGTGGAGGAAGCGCGGGTCCCAGGCGTAGGGCGCCACGGCCTGCCGCACCTCCGTCCACCAGGCGTCCGGGTACGCCAGACGCACGATCGCCGCCTGCGCGGCGCCCAGGGTGCCCACGGGGTGCTCGCGGAGCCACGCGTGCAGGGCCTGGTGTGCGGCGAGCCAGTCCCCCGCCCCCACCCGCGCCGAGGCGATCAGCGCCACCTCCTCCGGCGCCGCGTGCGCCAGATCGAGGCCGCCCCACGCCGCCAGCGCCTCCGGCACCAGCCCGAGCCGGGCCAGACGGAGGCCCTCGTCGGCGGCCGCGAGGAAGTCCTCCGACACGCGCCACGCCGGGTGCAGGGGCGCCACCGGACGCGTGGCCGACGGCGTGGTGGCCGGATCCAGGGACGCGAGCCGCGCCCAGGCCAGCGCCCCGTAGACGTGGTGGGGCAGCTCCGCGGCGAGGAGGGTCCACCGGGCCTTGGCCTCGGCGAGCCGCGACGCGTCGGAGGTGAGGGTGCGCGGCGCCGCCACGTCGGGCAGGGCCCGCCATCGGGCCGCCCAGTAGCGGGCCGCCGGCACGTGCACCTCGTCCAGGGCCTGGTCCCAGGTGGCGAGGCGGTCCACCACCTCCAGGGCCTCGTCGGTACGGCCCTGCTCGTAGCGGGTGAAGGCCAGACGGAAGGCCGCCTCCGGCACCGTGTCGCCGTCGGGGAAGCGCTCGAGCGCCTCGGCCCAGTAGCGGAGGGCCCGGTCCTCCGCGCCCTGCTCGAGGGCGGCGATGCCCGCGCGGGTGAGGCCGTCGTCGGCGTAGGTGCTCGCGGCGTGGTGCACCGCCAGGGCGGCGTAGGCCCGCTCGCTGCGGTCGTGGTCCTTCCGGCGGAAGGCGGCGTGCCCCGCCAGGTAGGCCGACTTCTCGCCCTCGCCCTCCGCCACCCCGGCGCAGGCCTCCAGGGTGGGCTCGAGCACCTCCAGCCCCTTGCTGAGCCGGTTGCGCTTCACGTGGCTCCGGCCGAGGACGTAGGCCACCTGGCAGCCCAGCACCGAGCCATCCCCGACCCGCCCCGCGAGGGGGGCGAGGAGCTCGACGGCCTCGTCGTAGGCGCCGTCCTCCATGCGTGCGCGGGCACGCTGGAGGCGCTCGGAGTCTGTGGGCACCCACCCCGGCTGGCGCGCCGTCAGCAGCTCCGTGGCGGTGCGTGCCTCGGGCGTGCCCGGGTAGGCCGCCCAGAGCCGGCGGAGCCACGCCTCGCCCTCCTCGCCACCGGGCTCGCTGCGGCGCGCCAGGGCGAGCAGGGCCACGGCGCTGCCGGGCGCGGGATCGGGACGCGCGACGAGCGCGCGGTGGACGGCCGCGGCGTCCGCGGTGCGGCCGAGCTCGCGCAGCACCTCGGCGCGCACGACCTGCGCCCGGGCCCACACGGCGGAGTCCTCCGGCACGGACGCGAGGGACGGCAGGGCGTCCACCGCCCGCCCCGCCGCGCGGAGGAGCTCGCCCTGCAGGAGCGCCCGGTGGGCTGGCGGCGGCGTGGGGGCCGCGCCCACCGCGTCGAGCAGGCGCACCGCCTCGGCGGCGCGATCGGCGCGAACCAGCTCCCACGCGCGGACGAAGGCGAGATCGGCCACCTGGTCGCCGTGCAGGCCCTGGACCGGCAGCCGCGCGAGGGCCTCGACGGCCGCAGCCGCGTCCCGCGCCCTCAGGGCATCGAGCGTGGGCCCGTCGAGCGGGAGCGCCAACGCCCGCGCCTCCTCGGGCACGTCCACCTGGGGAGCCACCGGCTCCGGCGCCGCCAGGGCCACGCCCGCGGCCAGCGTCCACACCATCCACCGCACCGTGCCGGTCCTCCTCACGCGCCTGACCCTCCGCAGCTCACGTACCGTCCCCGAGCAGCCCGCCCGCACCGGCGGCCACCTGCCGCCCGAGCGCGCCGCGCACGGCCACGAGCCGGCCGTCGCCGGTGACCACGTAGGTCCGATCGCCCACCGGCGCCGCCTCGCCCACCTCGATCCTGTCCGCGCGCCCGCCACGCCACACCGTGATCGCACGGCGGGCGCCGGCCAGGGTGGCGGGCCCGTCCACGGGCAGGCCCCGACGCGCCTCCTCCAGGGCGTCGAGCAGGCGCCGCACCGCCTCGGGGTCGGCGGGGACCACGTCACCGTCGCGCTGGACCCGCGGCGGCGGCCCCACCTCGAGGACGCCGTCGGGCAGATCCACCCGCGTGACCTCGCGGGCGAGCACGTCCCACACCACGGCGTCGCCGGCGCTCTCGAGGTAGCGATCCCGGTCGGACAGGCGGACGAGGACCAGCGCCAGGACCACGGCCGCCGCCGCGAGCGCGACGGCGAGGCCCCGCGTGCCCAGCTCAGGCCTCGCCGGGCGTCGCGGGCAGGTGGCGGCCGATCACGACCTTGGCCGCCTGCAGCACCTTGCCGCCCACCTGGAAGCCGTCCTCGTGCACCATCAGCACGAGCCCGTCGTGGGCCGGATCGTCGACGGGCGCCGTGCCGATGGCCTCGTGCACGCCCGGGTCGAAGGCGCTGCCCACGCCGGCCACGCGCTCGAGCCCGAGCCGCAGCAGCGCCTCGTCGAACTGCTGCTGCACCAGCGCCAGGCCCTCCAGGAAGGACGGCGGCACGTCGGTGGCCGAGGCCAGCGAGCGCCGCAGGTTCTGCACGGGCTCGAAGAAGGTCTGGGCCACCTCGAACTCACGGCGCTGCAGCCGCACCGCCTCCTGGCGCTCCACCCGCTGGCGGAACTCGGCCATCTCGCCCTTCTGGTCGGTGAAGGCCTTGGACACGGCGCGCAGACGGGCCTCGGTGTCCTTGAGCTTCTGCGCCAGCTCGGCGGCACGCTGCTCGGCCAGCACGACCGGATCGTCGGCAGGGACCTCGGCCTCGGCCGCCTCGTCGGGGGTCTCGACCTGGTCCTCGTCCTCGGCGCTCTGCATCACCACTCCAGGGCGGCGGGGGGACCCGCGCGGCCCCCGGACCTAATCGCGCCGGCCCCGGCGGCAAGCCATCAGGTGGCCGAGCGACGAGCCCGCGTGCGGCGCACGCGCAGCAGGGCCGAGGCGGGATCCTCGAGCAGGTGCCGGTCGCGCACGGCGAGGAAGCGCCGCCGGGTGACCAGGATGCCGGCCGCACCCAACGCGATCACCGCGAGCAGCGGCAGGATGCCCCGCGGGCCGAGCACGGCCACGATGCACAGCCCCGACAGCGCCGCGGACGTGGCCGACAGCAGGAGCAGCAGGAAGCGTCGCACCACGCCCACGAGCTCCTGGTGGGCCGCCACGTCACCGCCCTGCCCCTCCACGGGGCCGAGCCGCGAGATGCGCCACGCCGCGAGCCAGGCCCCGCGCTGCACCTGCGCGAGGGTGAGCAGCGACCGGGCCGACACCAGCTCGTCGTCGAGCTCGAGCGCGCGACCCAGGTCGCGGGCCGCGTCGGCGACCCGCCCCTGGTGGAGGTGGGCCAGCCCGAGCGCCTGGTGCAGCAGGGCGTCGCCGGGGAAGTAGCGCGAGCCCACGAAGGCGAGATCCTCGGCGTCGCCGGGCCGACGCAGGTGGACGGCCAGCAGGGCGCCCATCGCGTAGGCGTCGCGATGCCACGGCTGCTCCTCGAGCACGGAGCGGCAGCGCAGCAGGGCCGCGGGCAGGTCGCCGCGGCGCACGAAGCCCTCCACCTCGTCCCAGGGCGTGGGCTCCAGCTCGGTGGTCTCGCCGGCGCTCGACCAGGGCACCATGGCGTCGACCTCGGACGCGCGCCCCGAGAGCACGAAGCCCCCGTCGCCCACGTGGTGGGAGGCCACGAGGCGCTCCACGTCGCCCGTGGCGTGATCGTGGGCCCGCAGGTCGCGCACGGCCGCGTGGCAGGCGTCCTCGGCACCCTCCCGGGCGAACTCGAAGACGTACAGCAGCATGCCACCCGCCATCGAGGGCACCCGCACGAACCAGCAGCTCGCGGGACCGTCGTGGGCCACCGCGGTGAACCGCACGTCGAGGCGCCCACTCACACGCAGCACCCGCGCCAGGAAGGCGGCCAGCTCGCCGGCGAGATCGGGCGCGGCGTGCTCGGGGCCCTGCTGCCCCTCGGGCGTCGTCCACCCGTGCAGGTGGAAGTAGGAGCGCCGCAGCTGCTCGATGCGCGACCGGCAGTGCCCGAGCTCCGCCGTGACGAGGTCGTCGTCGCGGTAGCGCAGCGGCGCGAAGGTCATGCGGCGCTGGTAGAGCCGGACGGACTCCTCGAAGTCGTACTGCCGCGTGGTGCCGTCGCTGCCCACGATCTCCACGGGGAAGTCGACGATCTCGGAGTACTTCTTGCGACGGTAGCGCCGGAGCTTCTGGTCCTTGTCCATGGGCCGCCGGGGGGAGCAGGCAGGATACGCTCGCGGGAGACGAGGTGAAATAACGTCCCGTCAGCCCTCGTAGCATCGGACGTCACAGCGACGACAGGAGGCCGAAGCTGATCGCCTTGAGGTTGCACGACGCCCCCCACGACGAGTCCGCGCACATCGCCCTGGCGGCCGACGGTGATCCGACGGCGCGCTCGTGGGTGGCGAGCCGGTGGGCCGCGCCGCTCCATCGCTTCTGCCTGCGCATGCTCCGCGACGAGCAGGACGCGCAGGAGGTGTCGCAGGAGGTGCTCGTGAAGCTCCTGCGCGCGCTGGATCGCTACGATCCCCAGCGCTCCTTCTCGACGTGGGCCTACGGCATCGCCCGGAACGCCTGCATCGATCACCTGCGCCGCCGCCGCCTGCGCACCCACGAGCCCAGCCGCGAGGTGGCCGACACCTCCCCCACCCCGCTGCAGGAGGCCTCGCGCGCCGAGCGGGCCGAGCGGCTGCACGAGGCCCTCGCCGAGATCCCGCCGATGTACCGGGAGATCCTGGTGCTCTACCACTTCGAGCACCTCAAGTACACGGAGATCGCCGAGGTGCTCGACCTGCCCCTGGGCACCGTGATGAACCGCATCTTCCGCGCCCGTGGCAA
The DNA here is from genome assembly GCA_020632955.1 of Alphaproteobacteria bacterium. Lineage (GTDB taxonomy): Bacteria > Myxococcota_A > UBA796 > UBA796 > JACKEO01. Next base: position 64,553 of record JACKEO010000015.1, on the reverse strand, counting down.
GCTGCGCACGGCCTACGAGGGACGGGGAGGCGTGGCGTGAGCACGCACGTGGACGACGCCCTGCTGGCCCGCTTCGTGGCAGGTGATCTCGGCGAGCACGCCGCGGCGCACGTGGCCCTGCACCTCGACGCCTGCCCGGCCTGCGCCAACCGCGCACGGGAGGCGGATCCGCTGGCCCGGGCCTTCGCCGCGGTCGACGACCCTGTGGTGCCGGAAGGGCTCGTGGCCGCCGCGCTCGCCGAGGTGGAGGCGCGAGGGCGGGCCACCGACGAGCGCCTGCTGGGCCTGGGCCTCGCGGCAGCCCTCGCCGTCACCGCCAGCATGCTGTCGGTGCTGTCCACGGGCCCGGTGGGCTGGGCCGCGCGCCTGCGTGCGCTCGCCGACCTGGTGATCGACGGCGCGCTGGGGCCGTGGCTCGCGCTGGGCACCGTGGGCCTGCTGCCCGTGGTGGCGCTGCTGGCGCTCCCCGCCGATCGGGAGGCGCCCGCCCTCGCGCTGGAGAGGGCCGCGTGATCCTGGCCCTCCTCGCCTGCCTCGCCCTCGCCGAGCCCGGCCCGCCTCCCGAGGTGGGCCTCGACGGGTCCGGGTCGGTGGTCGCGCCCGCTCCCCTCACCGCCGATCCCCGCCTCGAGGCCCTCGACGGCTGGGCCGAGCGGCTGTCCACCGGTCCGCCCGCCCAGCGCGCCGTCGCCCTCGAGCACCTGAGGTCGCGGCTCGCCGAGCTGGAGGCCCGGGAGGAGGCGCTGCGCGACGAGCTGGTCGCCGCCCTGTCCCCCGCCGCGCGCACCGCCACGCTCGACGCGCTGCTGGCCACAGCGGAGGAGGCCGCGCTCGTCCGCCTGCGCCTCGCCGTGGCCGGCGCACCCGCGACGTCCGCCTCCCTGCCCGCGGAGGATCTCCTCCGCGTGGGCGGTCAGCTCGTCGTGCCCTCCGGTTCGGTGGTGCGCGATGCCATCGGGCTGGGCGCCGACGTGCGCGTGATGGGCACGGTGCTGCGGCACGCCGTGAGCCTGGGCGGCCAGCTCCACGTGGGCGGCACGGGCTCCGTGGGCGGCGAGGCCGTGGCCCTGGGGGGCGACGTGGCGGTGGACCCCGGCGGACGCGTGGCGGGCCACGGCGGTCCGCTGGCGGGCTCCCCCGCGGCCGGCGCGCTGCTCGTCGACGGTCCCCTGCCCCTGGGCCGGCTCGCGCTCCGCCTGGTGCCGGCGTTGCTCGCCGCCGCCCTCGTGCTGCTGCTCCGGGCGTGGCGTCCCGCGCGCGTGGAGCGTGCGGCCCGCGCGCTGGTCGAGCGCCCCGTGGCCTCCCTGGCCGCGGGGGGCCTCCTCGTGGGCGTCGTCCCCGCCGTGCTGCCCTCCCTGCTGGGCCACGCGCCCACGGTGCCGCTCGCGGCCCTGCTCGGTGGCACCCTCCTCGCGGCATGGGCCTTCGGCTTCGGCGCCCTGGTCCAGATCGGCAGCGAGCGCCTCGTGCCCTCTGCTGCGGGGCCCGTGCCCGCGGTGGTGGGCACCGTGGGGGTGCTCACGCTGGGCGCCGTGCTGCCGTGGGTGGGCCCGATGGTGCTGCTGGTCCTCGCCGGCGCGGCCATGGGCGGCACCGCCGTGAGCCTCGTGCCCGCGCGGGCCTGATCGCGCCGTCGTGGCGGCCTCGCCGCGTCGACGGCACCCGGCCGGACGCTACCGCGCGCCGTGCTGGCGGAAGAACCGCTTGAGCGGCGGGGCCATGTTCTCCGGGACGTTCTCGCGCCAGGCGTGGCCGTCGATGGACGAGCCCAGGGCGCCGTCGGCCTTGGCCACGTAGAAGGCCGGGATCGAGAACTGGTCGGCGTTGCCCACCTGCAGCGTGACCATCGCCTCCTTCCACGCCACCGTGTCGACCCGGATGATGCGCGTGCCCGCGAAGGCATCGAGCATCTGCGGATCGGCCATGGACTCGTGCAGGCGCCGGCAGCTCCCGCACCAGCCGCCCCACAGCTCCACGACAGGCAGCACGCCGTCGAGGCGGGCCGCGGCCGCCAGATCGGCGATGCGGTCCTCGAGGAGCACCCCGGGCTCGTACACGGCCTCCACGACGAGCCCGGGAGGCAGCGTGGGGGTGACCAGGTCGGGCACGTAGCCGTCGGCGTCGTCGACCGGCTCCCCCTGCGGCGTGACCACCCGCTCGGAGGGCACGGGCATGTCGTCGGGGTCGCTGACCGGCGGCTCCACGAGCGCAGCGGCCTCGTCGTCGCCCGCCGGGACCGGCGCGGCCTCGGGGGCATTGGACGGCGCGTCGCCGCAGGCGAGCAGGGCGAGGATCCAGAGGCTCATGCGGGCAGCCGTCCGTGCAGCAGGCTGCACACCGCGGCGGCGTCCGCGAGCGGATCGGCCCCGAGCGTGGCGAGCCAGTCGGCGCCGAGCTCCTGGGCGCGAGCGAGGCTCTCGCCGGCCTGACGGGAGGCCTCCAGCTCGTGCTGCGCCAGCGCGAGGCCGAGGAGCAGGTCGGCGTCGTGCGCGGAGCCCTCCTCGCTCGCCTGCAGGCCGCGACGTGCGTAGTCGGCGACCTCCTCGTAGGCCTGGCGCCGCAGGGCCAGCTCCATCAGCCGCAGGTAGGCCACGGGCTGATCGGGCTTCACGTTGAGGCTGCGCTCGTAGTGCTGCTGCGCCTTGTCGGGCCGCTGCATCTGCTCGTCGAGCACCCGGCCCTTCGTCATGTACGCCTCGACGATGTCGTCCACCTGGGTCGCATTGTAGATGACGTGGTTGTAGGCCTGCAGGACGTTGTTCCAGTCGCCGCGGGCCCGGTAGACGTGCGCGAGCCCCTTGAGCGCGGCCGGGAAGTTCGGGAAGGCCTCCAGCGCCCGGTTGAAGCGCCGGGACGCCTTGTCGAGCTGGCCCGTGTGCTGCTCCACGAGCCCGAGCATGGTGAACATGTGGGCCACCTGCTCCGGATCGCCCTGCCCGCCCGTGAGCTCGAGCAGGCGCTGGTAGACCGCCCCCGCCTGCTCCCAGTCCTCCGCCGCGACGTAGAGCGGCCCCACGGCCTCGAGCGTGGGCAGGTGGGCCGCGTTCAGCTCGAGCGCGCGCTCGTAGCGCAGGCGTGCCTCGTCGGTGCGGCCGCGCGACTGGAGCATCTCGCCGAAGCGGTGGAAGAAGGCGGTGAGCTCCACGCGCACGTCGTAGTCGTCGAGGTCCTCGACCTCGCGAAGGGCCGGCTCGAGCTGCTCGTGGACCACGAGCGCCTCCTCGAGGCGACGCGCCTCGTGGAGCAGGGCGGCGTGCAGCTTGAGCGCCGGCAGATCGTCGGGGGACCGCTCGAGGATGAGCTGCACCACGCCATGGGCCGCCGTGCGATCGTGCCGCTGCTCGAGCTCCACGCGGACGGCTTCCCGGAGGATGCCCACGGCCTGGGCCACCTCGGGCTCGAGGGCGGCCTGGACCTTCAGCACGCGCACCAGGGCCAGGTGGTCGCCGCTCTTGCGGTGCAGCGCCACCAGCCGCTCGGCGGCCTCCCGGTCGGGGGGATCCTGATCGATCGCCGCCTCGAGGTAGCGGAGCGCGTCGACCGATCGACCCGCCTTCTCGCTGCGCAGGCCCAGCCGACGGAGCACCTCGCCGCGATCCGCCCCGCGCCCGTAGGTGGCCAGCGGCTCGCCGACCTCGGTCATGAGCTCGAGATCGTCCTGCAGATCGCCCAGCTCGAAGAGGTGGCGTAGGGCCTCGTCGTCGCGCGGGGCGTCCTCGAGGACCGCACGCCAGGCCTCGATGGCCCGCTCGGGGGCCGCCAGCTTGTCCTCCGCCACCCGGGCCAGCTCACGGCGCAGCTCGAGGCGCTCGGCCTTGGGCACCAGGGCCGCATGCCGCTTGAGCACGGTGTGGAGGGTGTCGTAGTCGTGGGTGCGCTCCGAGACGTCGCGGAGCGCCACGAGCGCGTCGAGATCCTCGGAGTCGTGGTCGAGGGCGTCCAGGAGGGCCTGCCGCGCCGCGGGCTCGTCGCCGTTGGCCAGGTGCACCTCGGCGATGCGGCGCTCGTAGCGCGCGGCCTCGCGCGAGGTGGCGGCCTGCGCCACCAGCCCCCGCAGCATCTCGAGGGCGCGGTCGACGTCGCCGCGCGCCCCGGCGACCCGGGCGAGGCTCTCGCGGATCTCGAGATCCTCCGGGTGCTCGCCGTGGAGCTGCTCGTACAGGTTCAGCGCACGATCGGTCTGCGCGAGCTTGTCGGCCAGCACCCACCGGCGCTTGCGCTCCAGGCGCTCCCGCTCCGTGGCCGACGAGGTCTGCTGGAGGCGCGCCGTCCAGGCGTCGAAGAGCTCGTCCCAGCGGCCTGCGGCGGCCAGGGCATGCTCGCGCGCCAGGGCGTCGAGGAGGTCGCCGCCCGCGGCGAGCTCGGACCACGCCTCGGCAGCTGCCGGATCCTCCACCGCGTCGAGCGCGGCGGCCAGACCGCGGCCGTCCTCGGGACGCTCCGCGGCGAAGAGGGCACGCAGCCCCGCAGCGTCACCCAGGGCGACGAGCTCGCCACGCAGGCCGTCGAAGGCCACGAGCGAGCCGGGACGGCTCTCGCCGGCGATGCGCCAGGCGGCCGCCGCGTCCTCGTGGGCCGCGGCGCTGCTCGACAGCGTGGCCGCCCACACGGCGTGGGCGGCACGCTCCGCGGCCGCGGAGGACCGACGGGCCACGGCGAGGTGGGCACGACGGCGCGTGTCGTGGTCGTTGGCGGCCGCGGCGAGACCGGCCACCTCGGCCAGCGCGCCCACGGGCATGCCGGCCTGGTCGAGGCGACGCCGCACCCGGGCCAGGGCGTCGCGGGCGCTGCTGGACGCCGCCACGGCGAGCCGCTCGCGCTCCCGCTCCGACAGATCGGCGCCGTCGGCGCACCGGAAGGCCAGCAGCGGGCGATCGTCGGACTCGGCGAGACGGGCCAGCGCCACGCTGGGCGGGGCGCCGTCGGCCTCCTCGAGGGCGTCGAGCGCCGACGTGTCGCCGGCGCGGGCCGCCGCGATCACCGCGGTGAGGTAGCGCTCGCCCGACACGGCACCGACGAGCCGCTCGGCCCAGTCCCCCGTGCGCGCGGCGTGCAGATCGCGGAGGGTCTCGGCCACGTGACCGGCCAGCTCGGCCGGAGGCGCCTCGTCGTCGAGCACCTGCAGGGTGGCCAGGGCGAGCCGGGCGTCCTCGGTGCCGGCCTGCTCCAGCGCCTCGCGCGCCAGCTCGGGACGGCGGGCGCCGGCGATGCGCCGACGGAGCACGTCGGCCAGGGTGAGCCCCGGCACCCGCTCCACCACCCGGTCGAGCACCGCCAGCGCGGCCTCGACGTCGCCGTCCTCGAGGCGCAACCGTGCCCCGGCGAGCATCCACGGGACGCACGCCTCGTCGGACACGGCCTCGCCGCGGTCGACGAGCCGCTCGGCGGCCTCGGCGCGCCGCCCCAGCTCCACCAGGGTGTCGACCAGCCGCTGCAGCGCGACCACCTCGCCCAGCTCGGGCGCGATGGCACGCGCGTAGGCGGCGGCGGCCCCCTCGGCATCGCCGGCGGCGCGGGCGAGATCGCCCAGCTCGAGCGCGCGCGCAGCGCGCAGCCCCGGATCGGCGTCGAGCCCCGCCAGACGCTCCAGCGCAGGCACCAGGGCGGCCGTGTCGCCCCGTCGGCGCGCCACACGGGCGAGCCCCCGGAGCGCCTCCGGATCGTCCTTGCGGGCCGCCTCCTGGAAGCGGGCGAGCGCATCGGCGCTGTCGGGCTGCAGGGACTCCTGCGCGAGCGCGAGCGCGACGAGGTCGACGGTGCGGGGCAGGTCGTAGGCGGCGAGGCGATCCTCGAGCACGCGCACCAGCTCGGGGCTGGGACCCGCCGCGGCCAGGGCCTGCTCCACGGCGTCGGCCGCGGGCACGAAGCCCAGCGCCGCCGCGTCGCGGTAGGCGGCCAGGGCCAGCGCGGGGGCGCCGTTGCCGCGCTCGAGCGTGACCGCGAGGCGGTAGAGCGCGGCCCCCCGCTCCAGGCGGGGCTGCTGGTCGCCCAGGGCGTCGCGCACGGCGGCGTCGAGCTCGTCGAAGCGCCCGTCGGCGGCCAGCCACGCCTCGCGATCGGCCCGCGCCAGCACCGAGCCGCCCGCGATCGCCTTGTCGAGCGCGGCATCGGTCTCGGCCTGCGCCCCCGCCAGACGCCAGGCGCCCGCCGCCCGCCACCACCACCACCCGGCCTCGGAGGGCCGACGGCCGGCCTCCTCGCCGTAGAGCGCGGCCAGGCCGGCGTGATCGTCGGCGTCGAGCAGCGAGGCCTCGAGCGCCGTCCAGGCCGAGCCCAGGTCGGGGTCGACCGCGAGCGCGGCGCGCCAGGCCGCCTGCGCCGCGTCGTGGTCGCCGAGGCGCGCGTGCACGTGCCCGAGCTCGGTGGACACCGGCGGGGTGGAGCTGGGATCGAGCCGCGTGGACAGGTGCACCAGCGCGTCGCGCTGCGCCTCGCCGTCTTCCGCCGCACGGGCCAGCGCCACCACGCGCTCCACGGCGAGCAGGTCGTCGGGGTCGGCCGCGAGCGCGGCCTCGAGGGCGGCCCGCTCGTCGTCGCGGCTGGTGAGGGCAGCCGCCACGTGGCGGAGCGCGTCGGCCGCCGCCGCACCCGAGAGATCCGCGGCGCGTGCGCGCCACGCCTCGGCCTCGTCCTCGTGCCCGACGCTGGCCTCGGCCAGATCGGCGCGGAAGGCCACCCCCGCCTCGAGGCCCGCCTCGGAGGCCTCGACCAGGCGCGCGCGGGCCCCCTCGCGATCGTCGAGGCGATGGAGCCGCACCCACGCGGACTGCGCGAGGAGCCCGGCCTTGCGCTCCGGGTCGCCCGCGGCCTCGAGCTCGAGCACCGCCACCGTCTCGCGCCAGGCCTCGTCGCCCGTGGGCAGCTCGAACACCCGCTCGCGCGTGCCCGCGACGCCGATGGCCTCCACCACCTCGGGCCCGCTGCCCACCGGCACCGGCGCCGTGGCGAGGCGCGGGGGCTCGAGGGTGCGGGGCAGGATGCTGTCGAGGTAGCCGCCGGAGCGGGCGGGACGGTTCGACTTGCGGGGGGTGACGTAGACCGGGGGGGGCGGCGGAGGCGCCCGCGGCGTGCGCTTCGGCGTGGCCTCCACCGCGGCGCGGGCCGCCTGCGCGGCGGCCTCCCCTGCCGCGATCGCCTCGTCCTCCCCGGTGTCGGTGGGCGTCTCGTCGTCGGCCACCGTGGGGATCTCGTCCTCGTCCTCGAAGCCGGTGGGCATGAGCGTGCGGCGCAGGCCCTCCGCCTCCTCCTCGATGCCCGCGGGCATGATCGTGGCGCGCAGGCCCCCCGCCTCGGCCTCGATCGCGGCGCGACGCTGGCGTGCCTCTTCGGCGTCCACCACGTCGCTGTCCTCGTCGAACCAGTCGAACTCGTCGTCGTCGTCGAAGAAGCTGGACGGCGCCGCGGGGGCGTCCTCCTTGTCGATCCGGTCCTTCGGGGACGCCACCACCACACTCCGTGCCGGGCTGCCCGGGTCCCCTACCATCCGTGCAACGCGGACTCAACCGCATCCGCAGGGGGATCGGGAAAACCCGACGTCATGGACGGCGCGGCACGCGCGCGTTCGCCGAGATGCCGCCTTCGCCCGTGGTGGGGTGCCTTCGCCGGCTGCGGCGAACGCGCCGACGTCAGCGCAGCGCGCCCGAGGGCAGCGAGGTGAACACTCCGCGGATGCGGTCGTCGCCGAAGATGAACCCGCCGCCGATGTAGCCCGAGAAGAAGCCGGTGCCCTGCGCAGCCGCGGCGATGCCCAGGGCGATCTGCTCGGCGCCGACCTCGACGAAGAAGCCCCGCGCGGGGTGGACCCGGATGTAGGCACGGGTGTTCGGCACGCCCGAGAAGGCCACCGCCGGGTAGCTGCCGAAGCGGAAGCTGAAGAGGTCGGCCGCGATCTCCACGCGGTCGCGCCAGGCGAAGAAGGTGACGCCGACACCGCCGCCGTCCTCCTTGAGGCCGAGACGGAAGGCGGCGGGACCCCAGCGCTTGTTCACGAAGAAGCTGAACTTGAAGCCGCGCTCGCGGATCCAGCGCATCTCGTAGGTGTCGGTGGCCTCGCGGTAGACCTCCCGCTGGGTCACGGTGCCCTGCGGGTGGTCGACGAGCTCGAAGGTCCACCAGAAGTCGTTGTTCGCGCGGAGGTTCACGCCCACCGTGTTCGAGTTCGACCACGCCAGCTCGTTGCCGAAGGGGAAGAGCGTGGTGTCGGAGGGCTCGGTGCCCCCGTAGAAGCGCGTGATGAAGTAGAGCTCGGGCTGCAGGCCGAAGAGGGACCCGAGCGCGTTGCCCACCTGGTCGACGGTCTCGTTGATCTCGTCGATGGTGGTGCGGTCGTTGACCAGCGCCCCGAGGGTGCCCTCCCCGCGGTCCACCTTGCCGGTGATCGAGCTGACGTTCTCGGCCGAGGTGGTGAGCTCGTCGGTGAGGACCTTGAGCTTGTCCATCTCCTCGTCCACGTCGGCGGCGATGTCGTCGGTGTAGCCCTCGAGGGACTCCGACAGGCGCCGCACCGAGTCGATGATCGCGTCCAGGTCGGCCGAGTTGCGCTCCGCCAGGTACCGGAGCTCGGCGGTGAGCGCGTCGACGTTGGCGAGCGTGGACTCGACGTGGTCGCGGTTGTCGCGGTTCTCCACCATCTCGCGCAGCAGCTTCGTGATGGCGGCGATGTCCTCGGAGATGGTCTCGAGGTTGCGCGTGACCGTGTCGATGTCGCCCGGCACCGACCGCTCGGGGATGACCGCGCCGTCCTGCAGGAAGGCGTCCTCCACCCCGGGGTACAGCCGCACGTAGTAGTCGCCGAGCAGGCCCGTGGCCTTGAGCTCGCCGGTGGTGTCGACCGGGAGCTGGTAGGCCTCGCGGATGCGCAGCGTGACGCGCGCGCGGTCGCCGGCCAGGCCGATGCCCTCCACGCTGCCGATCTCGACGCCCGCGAGCTGCACGGCCGTGCCCTCGTACAGGCCCGACGCGCTCTCCACCGTCATGTGGATGCGGTAGAGCGCCTCGTCGTCGCGCACGCCGTCGAAGCTCCACACGAAGGCGAAGCCCGCGATCGCGAGGGCGACCACGACGAACACGCCGACCTTGAGCTCGTTGGTCCAGCTCTGCATGGGCGGGGCGGCGTCTCCGAGGCGGCGCGATGCTAACCGGGATGGACGGGTGTGGGGGACTCGGGCGGCACGAGCGCCGCGTCAGACCTTCATCGGCCCGTCGAGCGAACCCGACAGGAACTGGCGCACCAGCGCGTCGTCGCTCTGGCGGAACCAGTCGGGCGTGCCCTCGTGGGCCACGCGCCCGTCCACCAGCATGACGATCTTGTCGGCGATGGAGAGCACGGCGTGCATGTCGTGGCTGATCACCAGGGAGGTGAGGCCGGGGTGGGCACGCTGGGTGTCGGCGATGAGCTTGTCCATCGCCGCGGTGAGGATGGGATCGAGGCCCGTCGTGGGCTCGTCGTAGAGCAGGTAGGCGGGATCGCGCACCAGCGCCCGCGCCAGCCCCACCCGCTTGCGCATGCCGCCCGACAGCTCCGACGGGATCTTGCGCTCGGCGCCCCGCAGGCCCACCGCGTCGAGCAGCGCGCCCACCTTCGCGCGCACCTCGGCCTCGCGGAGCCGCTCGTGCTGGCGCAGCGGGAAGGCCACGTTCTCGAAGACGTCCATCGAGTCGAAGAGGGCGGCGTGCTGGAACACCATCCCGAAGCGCAGGCGGATGTGGCGGAGCTCCCGGTCGCTCATCGTGGTGAGCTCGTCGTCGCCCACCCAGATGTGCCCGGCATCGGGCCGCAGCAGCCCCATGATGTGCTTGATGGTGACGGACTTGCCCGTGCCGCTGCGCCCGATGACCACCGTGATGCGCTCGGCGGGCACCACGAGGTCGAGCCCCCGCAGCACGTGGTGGTCGCCGAAGGCCTTGTGGACGCCCTGGTAGACGATGGCCCCCGGCTGGCCGGTGACCGGGTCGACGAAGTCCGACGCGCTGCCGCTGCCGCTCACGGAGCCCTCACGGGAGCGCCCAGGCGATGAAGAAGTTGGCCACGAGGATGGCGACCGAGCTGACCACCACGGCGGTGGTGGTGGCGATGCCCACGCCCTTGGCCCCCCCGCGCGTGTAGAAGCCCTTGTAGCAGGCCACGGTGCCCATGATCAGGCCGAAGACGAAGGCCTTGAACAGGCCCGTCCAGATGTCCTCCCAGTCCACCCAGTCGGCCAGGCGCACCATGAACTCGGGCTCGGTGAGGCCGAGCACGTGCACGCTCACCACGTACGACCCCGCGATGCCCACGAAGTCGAAGATGGCGGTGAGCATCGGCATGGCGACGATGGCGGCCACCAGCCGGGGCTTCACCAGGTAGCTGACCGGATCCACCGCCATGGCCTCGAGCGCGTCGATCTGCTCGGTGACCCGCATGGACCCCAGCTCGGCGGCGATGGCGGAGCCGGCGCGACCCGACACGAGCAGGCCGGTGAGCGTGGGGCCGAGCTCGCGGGTGAGCGCCACGCCCACGGTGCCGCCCACCATCGCCTGGGCCCCGAACGTGACGAAGGCGCGGTAGCTCTGGAGCGAGAAGACCGCGCCCGTGAAGATCGAGGCGAGCAGGATGATGGGCAGCGACTGCACGCCGATGAACTCGATCTGCTGGGCGATCAGTCGCAGCCGCACCGGCGGGATCACCGCGTTCGCGAGCCCCCAGAAGCCGATCCAGGCGGCGCGCCCGACCTCCTCGATCACGCCCATCCAGGCGCGGAAGACGCCGAGCACGGCCGCGCCCACGCCCTCGAGGAGGCGCACCAGCAGGCCACGCCGCCGTCGGGGGCCGCCCAGGTCCTCGGCGGGGGTCGACGCGCTGTTCACCGGCGCGGCGTAACGCGCCCGCGAGCCCGTCGTGGGGGGCGCTCTCAGACCACGGCGCGGGCCAGCCGCACCTGCACCGGCGCCGCGCCCATCCGCCCCTCCAGCACCAGGCCCTCCCCCGACAGCGTCCAGCGCCAGGCGGACTCCTGCATCGCCGCGATGCCGGCGGCCAGCCCGGTGCCCTCGCCCGGCACGGCGAACCCGCCGTCCTGCCGACCGTGCAGCGTGACGCCGGCCGGCGCCACGTCGTGCAGCCGCACGCGCCGCGGCCCGTCCACGGTCCACCGTCCGTGCACCACGCCGGAGGTGCCCAGACGGCGCGCCGCCTCCACCTCCGCCACCGAGCCCACGTAGGCGTCGGCGAGCAGCACCTCCAGCCGCCCCGACGCGCGGAAGCGGAAGACCACGCCGCGCGCGCCCAGCACCTGCACCCCGCCCTGGGCCGAGCGCACCTCCCAGTCCCCCACCGGGCCCCCGGGCTCGGGCACGAGCGTGCAGCCCTCGCCGCAGGCACCCGCCACGCCACGGAAGACCTCCCCGGCGCGCGCCCACGCGGGCACGACGCCGCCGCGTCCCTGCACCCGCACCCGACCGCCGCGCGGGTGGGGCGGGATCTCCAGGCGCGCCCACGACCAGGGCCCCAGGGCGGTGGGCACGTCGCGGGCCGGGGGCCCCGCCTCGGCGCCCAGCACGGCGACGCCGGCCTCCACGAAGCGCTGGACGTCCACCCCCTCGGCCAGCGCCCGCAGCGCCTCGGCCTCCGCGTCGAGCCCCGCACGGGCCCACGCGCGCAGCACCGCCAGACCGCCCCGGGGGGAGGCCACGAGGTCGGCACCCGCCGCCGCGGCGCACGCCGACGGCGCGAGGCCCAGCTCCGGCAGCGCGGCGTCCACCCGGTGGATCGCCAGGCCCAGGGCCAGCCACCAGGGGTCCCGCGCGGGCAGGCTGCGCACCACCAGGGCCTCGAGGACCGCGCCCGCGGCCCGCCGCCAGCGGTCGAGCCCCCCGGCATCGTCGGGGTGCCCGTCGGGCGTGGCGAGCGCGGAGGCCAGCACCACGGCGTCGTCCTGCAACGCCCAGAAGCCCTCCACCTCGCCGAGCCGCACCTCGACGTCGGCCTCCACCCCCAGGCGGACGGCGCCCGCCTCCAGGGGCGCGCGCACCGGGTCGAGCAGCGGGGCCGCGGCGGGGTCGAAGCGCACTGTGCCTCCGGACGGCGTCCCCTCCTGGACACGCCACGGCCGACGGCAAGCCCGCGCGGACGGAGCCCCGGGGTGCTAGATCGTGCTGCCGTCGTCGGATCCCCCGCCCATGTCCGGTCGCGCCCTCGCCGTGCTGCTCGTCGCCTGCACGCCTCCGTCCGACGACGGGGGCGACACGCAGGACGACACGCGCGTGGCCGAGACGGCCGACACCGATCCGGTGATCGACACCGATCCCCCGTCGGACTCCGTCCCCGACGACACGGCGCCCCCCGGCTCGCTGCGCGTGGAGGTGGGGCCGGAGCGCACCTGCGCGGCCACCTCGGGCCCGATGCGCCTGCTCGACGGCGGGCAGGCCTGGCGCGACCAGCCCCACGACCCCGACAGCACGGCGCTCTTCGTGGGGGGCGGCTTCGGCGTGGGCGACCTGACGGGCGACGGGCGGCTCGACCTGATCGTCACCCGCCGCGGCCCCGACGTGCAGCTGTGGGTCCAGGAGGGCCCCGTCGACGCGCCGGTGTTCGTGGACCGCTCCGGGGACCTCCCTCCCCTGCCCGAGCGCACGGCGGGCGTGAGCCTGGTCGATCTGGACGACGACGGGGATCTCGACGCCTTCGTCACCGCCTTCCAGGGTCCCGACACCCTGCTGCGGAACGACGGCAGCGGGCGCTTCGAGGACGCCACCGCCGCCTACGGCCTGGCCGGCCCACCCCAGGGCCGCAGCATGGGCTCGGCCTGGGCCGACTGGGACCGGGACGGCGATCTGGACGTGTTCGTGGGCACGTACGGCGCGTTGTCGTCGGACCAGGGCCTGCCCGACGGCGACCCCGACCGCCTCTTCGTGCAGGGGGCCGACACCACCTTCGCCGACGTGGTGCCCTACCTGCCCGACGCGAGCGTCATCCACCCGCTGAAGCTGGGGCACACCTTCGGCGGCGCGTGGACCGACGTGGACGGCGACGGCTGGCTCGAGCTCTTCGTGGTGAACGACTTCGGCTGGCGGGTGCCCACGCTGCTGCTGCGCAACGTGGAGGGTCGCCTGCAGCTGCCGGTGCCCGAGGGCCTCGAGTCCAACGCCGAGAACATGGGGCTCGCGCTGGGCGACGTCGACGGCGACGGCATCGTCGACTTCCTCGTCACGGCCTGGGACGTGGTCCGCCTCTACGCGAGCGACGACGGGGGCCCCGGCTGGAGCGACGTGGGCAAGGCCCGCGGTCTCCGGCCCGACTGGGACCGCGGGCAGCGGGTGGCGTGGGCGGCCGACCTCGGCGACGCCGACAACGACGGCGACCTCGACGCGGTGATCGCCTTCGGCCATCTGCAGGTGCGCTCGAACCACGAGAACCCGCTGGCCCAGCCCGACGCCCTCTTCCTCCAGGGCGACGACGGCACCTTCACCGACGTGGCGCCGGACTGGGGCGTGGACGACGCCGGTCGCGGACGCGGCGCCCTCTGGGTCGACCTGGATCGCGACGGCATGCTCGATCTGGTGCGCACCGACCTGCGGGGTCCCACGCGCATCCACCTGGGCACCTGCACCGCGGGCGCGTGGCTCGAGGTGGAGCTGCACCAGCCGGCCCCGAACGTGCACGCCGTGGGGGCCCGCCTCCGCTTCGTGGCCGGCGAGCGCAGCTGGGTGCGCGAGGTGCGGGCCGGGGGCACCGGCTACGGCACCTCCGGCCCTCCCGAGGTGCACGTGGGCCTGGGCGCCGTCGATCGCCTCGACCGGCTCGAGATCACCTGGCCCGATGGACGCGAGGACGTGCTGCAGGACCTGGAGGTCCGCCGACGGGTGCGCGTGGAGCGGCGGTGAGGACCCTGGCGCTGGTCCTGGCCGCCTGTGCGCCGGCCCCCGAGGGGGGCGACGACGACACGCGGGCCGGCGACACCGTCGACCGCGACACCGACCGCCCTCCCCTCGGCCTCCCCGCCGAGACCGACACGGGATCGGCGCCGGCCCCTCGGTCCCCGGTGGAGGCGGCCGCACCCTGGACCTGCGCGGATCCCGACGCCCGCCAGGCCGTGGGTCCCCTCCGGCCCGCCGACACCCAGGGCGACTGGGGTGCCCAGCCCTTCGACCCCGAGCGACGCACCCTGTTCACGGGGGGCGGCCTCACCGTGGCCGATCTCGACGGCGACGGGCGGCACGACGTCTTCCTCCCCGATCTGGTGGCCTCCCGCCTGTACCTGCAGACCCCGGACGGCCGCCTGGCCCTGGCCGACGACCGCCTGCCTGCGCTCGATCGCGACCTCGTGGTCTCGGCCACCGCGGCCGACGTGGACGACGACGGGGACCTCGATCTCTTCGTGGCGCGCTACGGCGGCACCAACGCCCTCTGGCGCAACGACGACGGCCGCTTCGTCGACGTGACGAAGGAGGCCGGGGTGGCCGGCGATCCCCTCGGGCGCACGGCCGCCGGCTCCTTCGCCGACCTCGACCGCGACGGCGCCCTCGACCTCTTCGTGGCCACGCACGGCGGCCTCGACGGCGTGGGCCGGGAGCCCGGTCCCCCCAGCCACCTGTACCTGGGCCGCGGCGACGGCACCTTCCACGAGGTCTCGGAGCGGCTGTCGGAGGACGTGCAGACCTCCTACACCTTCCTGGGCGGCTGGCACGATCTCGACGACGACGGCTGGCTCGACCTCTACGTGGTGAACGACTTCGGCAACCGACGGCCGAACCGCGTGATGTGGAACCGGGAGGGCGTGCTGGTGCCCGACGCCAGCGGTTCCGGGCTGGAGGTGGGCCTGCAGGGCATGGGCCTGGGGGTGGGCGATCTCGACGGCCGGGACGGCCCCGAGGTGGTGGTGGCCGGGTGGGGCAACAACCGCCTGCTCCAGCGCGCCGGCGGCAGCTGGTACGACGTGCACGAGGCCGCCGGCGTGCGCGGCGACGCCGGGCGGCTGCAGGTGGTGGGCTGGGCCACCGAGCTGGGCGACCTCGACCACGACGGCGATCTCGACGTGGTGGAGGGCTTCGGCCACATCTGGAACCAGCGGACGCCGCCCGCCCAGCCCGACGAGATCTTCCGCAACGACGGACCCGCCGGCTTCACCCGCGTGGGGCAGGCCTGGGGCTTCGACCACCCGGGCCAGACCCGGGCCGTGCTGGCCGTGGACCTCGATGGCGACGGGTGGCTCGACCTGCTCCGCGCCGACCTGACCGGCCCCGCCACCCTGCAGCGGGCGCGCTGCGGTCACCTCGCCTCCCTGGTGATCCGGCCCCGCCAGGCGGGCGCCAACGCCTTCGCGGTGGGCGCACGCGTGCGGGTGATCGCGGGCGAGCGGACCTGGACCCGCTGGGTGCACGCCGGCGGCACGAGCATCCTCGCGTCGGGACCGCCCGAGGTGCACGTGGGCCTCGGCAGCCTCGCGGAGGTCGACGGCTTCGAGGTGACCTGGCCCGACGGCGTGGTGGAGCGGTTCGAGGGGGCGGCCACCGGACGGGTGGTCACGCTGCGGCGGCGGGCCGACCGGTAGGCCCCGTGGGGGGCCCGCCTACGCCCTCAGCGTCACCCCACGGGGTCCGAGGGCCGCGAGCGCGGCCTGCGCGGCCTGCTCCGTGGCGGCGTTCAGCGCCTCGGCGGTGCGGTCGCCCTCGTCGTTGGCCCAGGTGAGCGTGACCGTCAGCGTGCGCACGGGCGCGCCGTCCTGCACGTGGGCGTACAGATCGGTGACCGCCACCCGGCGCAGCCAGTCCGGCGCCCCCGCCTCGAGCGCCGCGCACAGGGCCGCCGCCTCCACGCCGCGGGGCAGCGTGAAGGCGAGATCCCGCTCCACCGGCGGCACGCGGGGCGGCTCGGCGAACACCGCCCGCACCGGCTCGGCGAGGAGCGCGTCGCCGTCGATCTCCAGGTAGACGGGGCGCACGCGCTTGAGCCGGAAGCGGGCCACCACCGCGGGGTGGACCTCGCCCACGATGCCCACCACGCGGTCACCCTGCCGCACCAGCGCCTGGCGACCGGGGTGCAGCGCGCTCTGGAGCGGGTGGGTGCCCGGAGCGGTGCTCACGGCGAACGGCACCCGCAGCGCCAGCGCCAGCTCGTCCACCAGCCCGGCCAGCAGGTGGGCGTCGATCTCCCGGGCGGCGCCGGCCCAGGTGCGCGGACGCTCGTGCCCCGCCGCGATGGCCCAGAGCACCGTGCGCTCGGTGCACACCCCGTTGGGGGCGCCGGGGTCGGGGTGGAAGGTGCGCGTGCGCTCGAAGGCCTTGATCTCGTCGTGCTTCATGCGCACGTTGAGGGCCACGCCCTCCAGCGCCTGCCCGAGCGTCTCGTTCTTGAGCAGCGAGTAGGCCCGATCGAGGGCGTTGGCCGTCTCGACGTGGGCGTGCAGGGGGTGACCCTCCCCGAAGCCCAGCTGCTCCACGAGCTGCCGCCCGTGGAAGCCGTCGGTGACCACCTCGTAGAAGCCCGCCCCCACGAGCACCTCGGCCGCCGTGTCCCACACCTGCTCGGCGTGGGAGGGCACCGCTCCCATGTCGATGGCCGGCAGCGTGGTGGGCGTGGCGTCGTAGCCGATGGACTTCGCGATCTCCTCGTAGAGGTCGGCCGGGTGCTCCACGTCCCAGAGCCGGTGGGCCGGCACGCGCACGCCCGCCCCCTCGCGCACGAAGCCGTAGCGGCCCAGGCGCGCCCACAGGGAGGCGTCGTCCTCGTCCACGGCGAGGAAGGCGCGGCAGGCGGCCGGCTCGAAGGGCACCAGGCGCGCCGGGTCCGCCCAACTCGCGTGCAGCGAGGTGGTGCCGTGCACCGCCCAGCCCGCGGAGAGGAGGGCGGCCACCCGACCGGCACCACGCAGGGGCAGCGTGAAGTCGGCGCCGCGCTCGAAACGCGCCGAGCTGTCGGTGTGCACGTCGAGCGCGCGGCTGGCCTTGCGCACCGCCACCGGGTCGAAGGCCGCGGCCTCGAGGAGGATGCGGGTGGTGGCCGCGGTGGTCTTGCTCTCCTCGCAGCCGATGACGCCGGCCAGCGCGAGGATCTTCTCGTCGTCGGCGATGACGACCGTGCCCTCCGGCACGTCGACGGGCTCGGGCGCGAAGAGGGGCCAGGCCCGCTCGCCCGCGCGCGACAGCCGCACGGTGACGGGCCCCACCAGGGTGTCGGCGTCGAAGGCGTGGGTGGGCTGGCCCAGCTCGAGGTTGGCCACGTTCGTGGCGTCGACCACCGGGTGCACCGGCTTGAGCCCGCAGGCCTCGAGCAGGGCGCGGGCCTCGGCGTCGAGCCCGACCTCGGCGGTGCGCCGCAGCTCGGTGAGCGCGTACACCGGGCACAGCGGCGTCTGCACCTGCACGGGGTGGGTGCCCTCCCCCACCACCAGGTCGAGGCAGCGGGGCTCCCGCACGTCGCCGCCGGTGCGACCGGCCACCTCGCGGGCGAGGCCCACGTGGCCGTGGTGGTCGCCGCGGTTCGCGAGGAGCTCGAGGGTGACGGGCACACCGGGGCGGTCGGGGTCGATGCGCTTGACCTCCAGGCCCACCTCGTCGAGCAGCACGCGGGCCGCGGCGGGATCGGCGGGCAGGTCGACGAAGCGCCGGAGGACGTCGAGGGAGGTGCGCATGCTCAGGCTCCCCGGTGCAGGCGCGTCAGCGTGCGCAGGTCGGGCTCGTACAGGCTGCGGACCTTGGTGATGCCGGTCCACTGGGCCGCGAGACGCGTGGTGCCGAAGCCGAAGGCGATGCCCGAGACCTCGGCGGGGTCGTAGCCGAAGGTGGTGAAGACCTTCGGGTGCACCATGCCGGCCCCGAGGATCGTGACCCAGCCCGCGCCGTGGCAGGCGTCGCAGCCGCTGCCGCCGCACACGCCGCAGGAGACGTCCACGCCCACCGACGGCTCGGTGTAGGGGTAGAACTTGGGCTTGAAGCGCACCCGGCGGTCGGCGCCGAAGAGCGCGCGGGCCACGAAGGCCAGGGTGCCCTTCAGGTCGGCGAAGGTGAGCCCGCGGTCCACCCAGATGCCCTCGAACTGGTGGAACATCGCGAGGTGCGTCGCGTCCACGGCCTCGTTCCGGTACACGCGACCCGCGCTCACCACCTTGATGGGCAGCGGGGGGTGCTTCTCGAGCACCCGCGCCTGCACCGTGGTGGTGTGGCTGCGCAGCAGCAGGCCGCCATCCACCCAGAAGGTGTCCTGCATGTCGCGGGCGGGGTGGTGCTCGGGGATGTTGAGGGCGTCGAAGTTGTAGAAGGCCGACTCGACCTCGGGCCCCTCCACGAGCTGGAAGCCCAGGCGCCGCATGGTCTGCAGGCAGATGGCCTCCACCTGGCTGACGGGGTGGCGCATGCCGCGGGGGGCGGCCAGCCCGGGCATCGACAGGTCCTGCCACTCCTCGGCCACCCGCGCCTCGAGGGCGGCCTCCTCGGCGCGCAGGCGGGCGGCCTCGAGCTCGGCCTCCACGGTGGCCTGGGCGGCGTTCAGGGCGGCGGCCACCTGCGGACGCTCCTCGGCGGGCACGTCGCGCAGGCCCTTCAGCGCCGCCTTGAGGGGCGAGGCCTTGCCCGTGTGGGTGCGACGGACCTGCTCGAGGGCCTCGGGATCCCCGGCCGCGGCGAGATCGGCGCGAAAGGCCTCGAGCAGCGCGCTGACGTCGGGTCGCGACATCGCTCCTCCGCCCGCGGGGGCTGCCCCGACGGGTCGCGGCGGGTAACACGGCCGCTGCCGCCTGGAGGCCCCGTGCCCGACGACGTCCTCGCCGCCTTCGCCGCCGAGGCCCTGTACGCCCCCGAGGCCTGGTTCGTGCACCGGGTCCTGTCCCTCGATCCGGAGGCCGGCGTGCTCGTGGCCGAGATGGACACCACCGCCCTGCCGCTCGTGCCCGCCCAGCGCGTGGTGCCCGGCCACCCGCAGCACCTCCCTGCCGCCGTGGCGGTGCAGGCCACGGGCACGCTGGGCCAGATCTACGCCGTGACCGCCCTGGGCCTGCGCGTGAGCGAGGGCTGGGTGGGCTACGGCACCCACATCGAGCAGGCCCGGTGGGGTCGCATGGGCGAGATCGGGCCGCCCATCCGCCTCACCACCACGCTCACCCGGCAGCGCACCATGATGGGCACGCGCTTCGCCTGGTTCGACTTCCTCTTCGAGCAGCACGGCCAGTGGGTGTACCGGTCCCGGCAGGCCGCTGCGTGGCGCCGCGTGACGGAGGACGCGCCCGCGTGAGGCGCGCGTCTCGTCGCGTCCCCCGCCTCAGGCCCCGCAGTCGCCCACCACCGCGTAGGTGAGCACGATCTCGGCGTCGGGCGGCGGGGCGTCGTCGAGCACGACGACGTTCAGGGCGGGCTCGTACCGCCAGCCCGAGGTCAGCCGCACGCCGTCGAGATCGACCGTGATCGTCTCGGGGATGGGCTGCGCCTCGCTCAGGGGGAAGTGGTAGACGCGCGCCGTGAAGCCGTCGAGCAGGTCGGGGATGGCCTCGGTGGGCGCGTCGCAGACGTCGGCCAGGCTGCCCCCGGTCTCGGCCACGGCCTCGAGGTAGCCCTCGGCGCCCGAGGAGGCGGGATCGATGTCGTCGCCGCACTCCGCCGCCTCGTCGACCACCCCGTGGATGCGCAGCAGCTCGGGCAGCACGGCGTAGGTGCGGAGCTGGTCGACCCAGTTGCGCCAGTAGGTGTTGGGACGCGACAGGAAGCCCGAGGACTGGTCGCGCTCGTCGCTCACCAGGATCACCTGGAGCACGGCGCCGGGACGGCGGAAGCGCTGGTTGCAGTCGCCGGGCACGTCGAGCAGCGTGGCGAGCGCCGTGGCCTCGAGCAGCGCCTCGGTGAGCATGGACTGGCCGTCCTGGGTGACGAAGATGTCGCCGGGCACGTGGGCCGCGCGGGTCTGGAGCTGGGCCCGCCAGTCGGGCGTGTTCGCGTCCATCCAGCCGTCGACGAAGCAGTCGTCGCCCGTGCCGAGCAGCACGCCCACGTGCCAGTCGCCGCCAGCAGCGTCGAGCTGGTCGATGAGCGAGCCCACCGCCGTGCCCACGTCCTCGCCCTGGTCGCCCATGGAGCAGGAGCGGTCGACCGCGAGCATCACGTCGACCGGGAAGGTGCCGGGCACGCCGAAGCGATCCACCACCTGCCGCTCGGGGCTGGAGCTGGCCGTGGCCTCGACCGTGACGAGGCCCTCGGGGTCGTTGCTGTCGATCGAGAGCGTGGCGGCGTGCTGGCCCACCCAGGAGGGCTCGAAGAAGACCGAGAACTGCTTCGAGGCGCCCGGCGCGAGCTCCAGCGGCAGCGCAGGCACCGACACCAGGGAGATCTGGCCCTCGCCCGCCAGGTCGATGCGCGAGACCGTGAGCGGTGCGGAGCCCACGTTGGTGACCGTGGCCCGCTGCACCGACGCGCAGCCCACGGGGTGGTCGCCGAACGCGAAGGACGCGGGCTCCACCAGGATGTCCTGGATGCCGCCGATGCCGTTGAGCGGCACGCGGACCTCGCTGGCGTTGTCGGCGTCGGCGCGGATCAGCACCTGGCCCTCGGACAGGTCGCCCCGGCGCGCCTGGAAGGCCACGCGGAAGCCCTGACGCCCCCCGGGCTCCACCTCGAAGGGCAGGCGCGGCACGTCGAGCAGGGTGAAGGCCCCGCCGCCGCCCTGCACCTCGATGGACTCCACGTCGAGCACCTGCTTGCCGGTGTTCGTGACGAAGATCTCGCCGGTGGGCTGCTCGCCGGGCAGCACCGTACCGAAGACCACGGCCTCGGGCGTGACCACGATCGTGCCGTACTTGCGGTCGACCTGGTCGCGCTGCGTGGTGGTGATGATGTCGGCGCCGCAGCCCCACAGCACCAGCACGGCGGCGATGCGTACCTGAATCGGGCTCATGGACCCTCCCCTGCGTCGTGACCCATCACCTCCCCCGGCGCTGGCGGCCAGGGGACCCACGGTCCTCCAGTGTGCCCCACGACGCGACCGCTGTGCACCCCTTCCAGCAGCTCGTCGGCCCACCGCCCCACGTCGGCCACCCCGCCGGCCGCGCGGGCCCCGGCCGCGAGGGCCGCATGCAGGGCGGGGTCGGCGTCGACCCGCGCCACCGCCTCCGCCAGGGCAGCCGGCGCCCCGGGATCCACGAGCAGGCCGCTGACCCCGTCGCGCACGTGATCGCGCAGGCCCGGCGTGCGGCTGCCCACCACCGGCCGCCCTGCCGCGAGCGCCATCGCCACCACGGTGATGCCCGAGGCCACGTCGGGATCGAAGCCCACCGGCAGCACCACCCCGCGACTGCCCGCCACCGCGGCGCGGAAGGCGTCGAGCCCCACCGTGCCCCGGTAGGCCAGCGCGGGCGGCAGCGCGGCGGGTGGCGCGTGGCGCGTGTACAGGTCGACGCGGGCGCGCGACCCCAGGCGCTGCGCCGCGAGGGCGAGGGTGCGCCAGTCGCGGCGCTGGTTGCCGCCCGCCAGCCACGTCGAGGCCTCCCCGACCGGTGCCGCGTCCCCGGCGACGGGCAGCGGGTAGGGCCGCCACGCCACCTGGCGCAGGGGCACGCCGGCGAAGCGGTACAGGCGCACGTGTCCGGGGAAGCAGGCGTGCACGATCACGCGCTCGCTCGGCCACCACCGCGTCTCCATCGACCGCTGCCCGGGCCCGAGCCAGCGGGCCTTCGCCGCGTCGATGCCGTGCAGCAGGTGGAAGTCGGTGACCACCACGCGTGCGTGGGCCGGCAGCGTGGGGTGGTCCATCACCCGCACCAGGGCGTCGTAGCCGGGCACCAGCACCAGATCGCGATCGGACAGATCGAGGCGGGCCCAGAGCCCCTCCTCCGCGGCCCGGGCGCGCGCCACGGCGTCGGCGGCACGGCGATCGACGCGGAGGTCGTCCGCGCCGGCCTCCCACGCCGACCAGCACCCCACCTCGGCCCCCCGTGCCCGCAGCGCCTCCACCAGCGCCGGCACCGTGTGGAGGACGAAGACCTTGTCGCGCAGGGCGGGCAGCACCACGGCCACCCGTCGCCCCGGCGCGGGGAGGCTCGGGGGGGCGGGCTCGAGGTCGGAGGCGTGCACCAGGGCGGCGACCGCGTCGGGCAACGCCGCCCGGGGACGCACGCCGCCCAGCACCTCCGGCAGGTCCACCGGGGGGCAGCCCCAGGCGGCCAGCTGCAGGCCGAGCTCAGCGACCCCGCCGGCCAGGGCGGCGGCCTGCGCGACCTCGTCGGGCGTGCTGTCGGCGACGGCGCAGCCCCCGAGCACGTCGGGCGTCACCACGTCGGCGGCCAGCGCCCGCCAGAGGGGGGGCCCGAGGCGCACGGGCGCGCAGGGGCCGGGCCACGCCGGCGGGGGCCCGGCGAGGTCGTGGTAGACGAGCTCCACGCCCCCCGCCTCGGCCTCGCGGCGGGCGCCGGCGAGCCCGAGGAGGAGGCGATCCCGGGACGGACGCAGCCCGCGCCACCGCGGCGGCGCCCCGGGCGGCAGGCGCAGCCCGTGCAGGTGCAGCGGCGCCTCCCGCGCCGCCGCCCAGCGCACCAGCGCGCCGAGTGCCTCCACGCCGGGCGCGCAGGCCACCGCGGCCAGCTCCAGCACCCCGGCGACACGGGCCGCCTCGGCGAGCTCGACCAGCAGGCCGTGGTCGTCCCGCCCGGTGACCCGCGCGTGGACCTCCGCCTCGGCGGCGTGCACCCGCAGCCGGAGGCGCTCCACCCCCGCCGCCGCGAGCACGCCGACGCGCTCGGGCGTGAGGCCCTCCGCACCCGTCACGAGCTTCACCCGCAGGCCCCGCGCCACCAACGCCCGCACGATCGCCTCGAGCTCCGGGTGGCACCCGGGCGCCGGCCCGTCCAGCTCCACCCACCCCGTGGGGCTCGCGAGGGTGGCGGCCTCCTCCAGCGCCGCGGGCCGCGGACGGGCCGGCCCCTCCTCCACCGCGTCCAGCCCTGCCCACGGCAGGTCCACGGCGCAGGGGAGCAGCTGGGGATGGGCCACTGCACCTCCGGGCGGCACGGACCCCGTGCACCGCAGCGTGATAGGGCCTACCGCCCCCCACCCGCCACGCCAAGGAGGCCGGGTGCGCCGCTCCCTCCCCCTCGTGCTCTCGCTCGTCGCCGCCGCCGTGCTCCTGGGCCTGCTGGTGTTCGTCGCGCGTCCCGCGTCGACCACCGCGCCACCGGTCGCTCCCCGGGTGCAGGCGCGCGCGCTCGACCAGGCCGTCGGGGCCCGGCTGCTGTCGGCCGACGAGGCCCGCCTCCCGCTGTCGGCGCGGATGGCCGCGGCCGAGGCGGAGCGCGAGGCGAAGGCCCGCCGCATGGCCGAGGCGGCCGAGGCGATCGTCGACGAGCTGCGCGGGCGGGCCGAGCGCTTCGCCGAGGAGGTGCAGCTCGACGCCCCCGGTCGCCGCGAGCTGGCGCGGCTCGTCGACGCCGCCGACCGGGAGCTGCTGCGGTGGGTGCGGGTGGTGGAGCTGGGCGGCCACGTGCCCGGGGGGGCCATCGCCCGGTTCACCGAGGTCCGCCGACGCCTCGTGGTGGGCGCCGAGACGGCCTGGCCCGAGCACGGCGAGGCCATCGGCCGCCACTTCCCGCAAGGCGTGGACGCCGACCGCGCCGACCCGCTCGCCGACCCGCCCGCGGTCACCGACCCGCCCTCCCCGTAGGTCCCATGTCCCCCACCGCCCACGAGCGGCTCGCCCGGGCCCTGGCCGGCGAGGCCGTGGACCGCGTGCCCGCCTGGCTGATGCGCCAGGCCGGCCGGTACCTCCCCGAGTACCGCGAGGTCCGCGCCCGCGTGAGCTTCCTCGAGCTCTGCCGCGACGCCGATCTCGCCTGCGAGGTCACGATCCAGCCGCTGGATCGCTTCCCCCTCGACGCGGCCATCGTCTTCAGCGACATCCTCACCGTGCCCGAGGCCCTGGGCCAGCCGGTGGAGTTCACCGCGGGCCACGGCCCGGTGCTCGCCGACCCCGTGCGCGACCGGGCCGGCATCGCGGCGCTGCGACGCGGCCAGGGCCACCTGCCCGTGGCCGCCGAGACCATCCGTCGCTTCCGCGCCGCGCGGCCCGAGGTGCCCATCCTCGGCTTCGCCGGCGCCCCGCTCACCCTGCTGTTCTACATGGTGGAGGGCAGCGGCAGCCGCGACTGGGTGCACGCCAAGCGCTTCCTCTACGCCGATCCCGAGGCCGCCCGTCAGCTGCTGGACCTGCTCGCCGACGTGGTGGGCGAGCACCTGCAGGCCCAGGTGGAGGCGGGTGCTGCGGCCGTGCAGCTGTTCGACACGTGGGCGGGCGCGCTGCCCGCCGAGGACGTCCGCCGCTTCGCCCTGCCCGCGGCGGCGCGGGCGCTGTCGCACGTGCGGGGCGCCCCTCGCATCTACTTCGCGAAGGACGCGGCCCCCTTCGTCGCCTCGCTGCCCGAGGTGGGCGCCGAGGCCTACGGCGTCGACGGGCGGATGGACCTCGCCGAGGCCCGCCGCGCGCTGGGCGACCTGCCGGTGCAGGGCAACCTCGACCCCGTGCTCCTCCACGCCCCGCGCGACACCATCGTGGCCCGCACCCGCGCGGTGCTGGAGGCCGGCGGTGGCCGGGGCCACGTCTTCAACCTGGGCCACGGCCTGCTCCCCACCACGCCGATCGAGGGCGTGCAGGCCATGCTGGAGACGGTGCGCGCCTGGCGCCCGCCGGGGGCGGCGTGACGCCCGGGGTCCTCGTCGTCAACTTCGGCGGTCCCCGGAACGACGACGAGCTCGAGCCCTTCCTCGCGGCCCTGCTCGCCGACGTGCTCCCCGGGCCCCGTGGGCTCGCGCGCGCCGCAGCCGGTCGCCTCGCCCGCCTGCGCGCCCGGAGGGTGCGCGAGGCCTACCGTCGCATCGGGTTCAGCCCGCTCGTGGACGAGAGCCGTCGTCAGCTCGAGGCCGTGCGCACAGCCCTCGGGCCCGACGCGCCCCCGATGGCGCTGGGCATGCTCTTCACGCCCCCGTCCATGCGGGAGGGGCTGGAGGAGCTGTTGGCCCAGGGGGTCACCCAGGTGGTGGTGCTGGGGCTGTTCCCCCACTGGAGCTTCGCCACGTCGGGCGCCGCGTACGACGCGGTGGCCGAGGCGCTGCACGCCCTCGGACGGCCCGACCTGCCCGTGCACTACGCCCGCGCCTTCTTCGCGGACGACGCGTACGTGCAGGCCCTCGGTGCCACGATCACCCGCGCGGCGGCGGCGCTGGACGGCGAGGGTCCGGTGCACCTCGTGTTCTCGGCCCACGGCCTGCCGGTGTCGTGGGTGCGCGAGGGCACCTGGCTGGACCGTCGCGCCGGCGACCCCTACCCCGAGCACGTGCGCGACAGCGTCCGGCGGGTGGTGGCGCACCTGGGCTGGACCGACCCCTGGACCCTGGCCTGGCAGTCCCGCCTGGGCCCCGTGGCCTGGCTGTCGCCCGACGTGCGCGACGTGGTCGACCACCTGGGCGCGGCGGGCACCCGCCGGCTGCTCGTGGTGCCCGTCAGCTTCGTGGGCGAGCACATCGAGACCCTGGACGAGCTCGACCTGCACCTCGTGGCCCAGGCCCACGAGGCCGGCATCGCCCACGTGGGGCGGGCCCCCGCGCTGGGCGTGGAGCCGGCCTTCGTCGCCTGCCTCGCCGACCTCGTCCGCGAGACCCTCGGCCGCTTCGGGAGCTACCGCTGCAGCCGCTGCCTGGTGCCCCAGGAGCCCGAGCTGCACCGCCGGCGCGCCACCTGTCCGAGCTGCGCCTTCGCGCTGCCGCGCCACCTCCGGGAGGGCACCGCAGGCGTGGGCTGACGGCGGACAGCAGGGCCGTGGAAGCCCCGCCCCGGCGGTGTGATCAGGGCGCGCGGAGGACGCGGCACGCCCATGGTCGCCCTGCTCCCGGCGGGACCGGCCTCGGGTCCCGGCCGGCTCTCGCTGACCTACCTCCTGCTGCTGGCGGGGTCGGGGGCCTACGTCCCCTTCCTGACGCTGCACCTGCTGGGGCGTGGCTGGTCCACGGCGAGCGTGGGCGCCGCGCTCACGGGCGTGGCCCTGGTGCGGCTGGTGAGCGCGCCGGGCACGGGCCTGATCGCCGATCGCCTCCGGCGGGACGACCTGCTCTTCCTGACGATGACCGGCGCCGCGGCGGTGGCCGTCCTCGTGGTGGCCACGGCCACCCACCCCGTGGTGCTGGGCCTCGCGCTGCTCACGGTGGCCGCGGTGCGCGCGCCGGCCTCGATCGTGCTCGACAGCGCGATCGTGCGCACGCTGGCCGAGGCGGGCACGCCGGCCAGCCACTACGGCCGCGTGCGGCTCTGGGGATCGGTCGGCTACCTCGCCTCGGCGGTGGGGGTGGCCGCCCTGCTGGGCGATCGTCCCGCCACGGCCGTGCTCGTGGCGGCGGGCTTCCTGCTCCTGGCCGCGGGCAGCGCCAGCGCGCTCGGCACCGGCGGCAGCGCCCCCCGCGCGCGGCTGGGGCCCGCACTGGCGGCCCTGGCCCAGGATCGCGTCCTGGTGGGTCTGCTCGTCGCGGCCGCGCTCCACGGGGCGGCGCTCAACGCCTTCGACGCCTGGTTCCCTGCGCTCCTGGTGGCCCGGGGCTGGGCCGTGGGCTGGACCGGACCGGCGATGGTGCTCGGCATCGGCGCCGAGATCCTCGCCCTGCAGGCCACGCCGTCGCTGCGCACCCGCGCCACGCCCACGACGCTGCTCGTGCTGGCGGGCGTCACCGGTGCCGTGCGCCTGCTCGCCACGGCGCTGATGCCCCACGTGGCCCTGGTGGTGGCCGCCCAGGTGCTGCACGGGGTGGCGCTCGGCGTGTGGTGGGCCGCCGCGGTGGAGGCCACCTCCACCCGCGTCTCCCCGGCGGTGCGGGCGTCGACCCAGGCCCTGCTGCTCGCGTCGGCCTACGGCGTCGGGCCCGCGCTCACCGGCATCCTCGCCGCCGTGCTCGTGCGCGGCGACGACCCCACCCCGCTCTTCCTCGCGGGGGTGGGCCTGTCGCTCGCAGGAGCGATCGTCGCGCTCACCGCGCAGAGCGCGTCACCCGTCCCCCAGCCGGCCTGATCGCGTCTGTGTCAGGCGACCCTCGTCGACTGCGCGTTCGTTGCTATACTCGGGCCCCCGGAGCGCAGCCTCCGGACCGAGGGGAGGCGGGGTGCCGGACGCCCGGATCGAAGAGAACGGTCGCATCAAGTTCGACATCGGGCCCCTGCTCGGCGCCGGCACCTTCGGCGAGGTCTACCTCGCCCGCATGACGAGCGTGAACGGGATCGAGCAGGAGGTGGCGGTCAAGCTGCTCAATCCCGGCTTGTCCCCACGCAGCCAGCCCGTCTCCCGCATGCGGGACGAGGGCATGATGCTCGCCGCCCTCAACCACCCGGCCATCCTCCACGTGATGGACTTCTGCTACCTCGACGGTCGCATCGGGCTGGTCACCGAGTTCGTCCCCGGCGCCGACCTCCACGACTGCATCTTCGGGCACGATCCCATCCCTCCGCGGGCCGCGCTGGAGGTCATCGGGCTGATGGCCGACGCGCTCGACGCCGCCTACAGCACGCCCACCAGCGACGGCGCGCGCCTCAACCTGGTCCACCGCGACATCAAGCCCGCCAACGTGCGCATCACGCCGCACGGCACCGTGAAGGTGCTCGACTTCGGCATCGCCAAGTCGGAGGACGCCCGTCGCGAGACCGAGACCACCGAGCGGATGGCCATCGGCACGCCCTCGTACATGGCGCCCGAGGTGCAGACCTACGAGGTGCTCGACGCGCTGCCCAGCCGCGACGTCTTCGCCCTCGGCTGCACGCTGTACGAGGCGCTGGTGCGCGAGCTCTACTTCGAGGGTCTCGACCCCAAGGAGATCGTGCGGCGCTGCAACCGGGAGGAGCGCTTCGCGGAGTGGCGCTCGATGCGCATGCCGCTCGTGGCCCGCTTCGGTGCCCCCACGGCCGATCTGGTGGGCCGCATGGTCGCCTACGAGCACACCCTGCGTCCCTCGGCCCGCGAGGTGGCCGACTCCTGCCTGTCGCTGGCCGAGATGGTGGGCGGCGAGACGCTGCGGTCCTGGTGCCGCCGCCGGCCGTGGCCCGATCCGAAGAAGAAGGAGGGCCCCTGGTCCGGCCTGAGCATGACCGACCAGGGCATGGCCACGCGCACCGGGCCCGTGAGCCGCGCCGCGGGCGCCACCCTGGCGCCGATGCTCGACGACCGTCGCCCCTCCACGGCCGACACCCAGGGTCAGACGATCATCGCCCCCGACGCGCGTTCCCCCACCGCCACCACCGTGGCGTCCGGGGCCTCCCAGATCACCGTGCGCAGTGCCGATGGCGCCACGCAGGTGGTGGTGGTCACGGGGGGCAACACCGACAGCACCTACGACGACACGCCGCGGCGGCGGCGCCGGAGCCTGGGCGACATGGTCGCCACCATGCTCATGGGCGGCACGCTCACCCTGGTGCTCGCCGGCGGCTTCGTCCTCTGGGACAACCCCGACGTCTTCACGGCGGCGCTCCGGGGCGAGACCGACGTGGTGCTCGGCTACCTCTCGTCGAAGCTGCCGGGCGACATGTCGCTGTCGATGCCTGCGCTGGGCGGCCAGGACTACGAGGTGGCCGAGAGCGGCACCATCTGGGGCGCCCGCAGCAACGATCCCGAGCTCGGCGTGCTGGTGCTCCAGGGCGACCAGCAGGTGCTCGTGAGCCGTGCCGGCAAGCCCAGCCTGATGATCTTCCAGGCGGCCGACCTGCAGCTGCCGCCCGGGCCCGTGTCGATCGCCACGCGCGGCGACGAGAACGCGCCCTTCGTGGCCGCCTACGAGGTCGACATCGTCGCCGGGGGCCAGGCGCGGGTGAACTGCAGCACCAGCGGCTGCTACCGCTTCTGATCCCGGGCGCGCGCGTTCAGGCGGGGCGCCCCTCGGGGGGCTGGTCGGGCGCGCGCGGGGGCTGACGGGCCAGTCGCTCCGTGAGGCGCTGGGCGAGCTCGCGGCCCACCCGACGGGCCTCGCCCCGGTCGCACACCCCGGCCTCGCTCACCCAGGCGCCGTCGGCGCGGCCGACGAAGGCGCGCACCCGCAGGCGCTCGCCCTCCACGTGGGCGTGGCAGGCCACGGGCACGCTGCACCCGCCCCCGAGCGCCTCGAGGAAGGCCCGCTCCAGCGCCACCTCGTCGACGGCGTCGGGATCGACGAGCTCGGCGAGGGCCGCGCGCAGCACGCCGTCCGAGGCGCGGCACTGCACGCCGAGCGCCCCCTGCCCCACCGCCGGCACGCAGCGGTCGACGTCGAGGTAGGCCGTGACCCGGTCGGACAGGCCCAGCCGGGCGAGGCCCGCGGCGGCGAGCACCACCGCGTCGACCTCGCCGTCGACCTGCTTGCGCAGGCGCGTCTCCACGTTCCCGCGGATCGGGACGGGCACCAGGTCCGGACGGGCCACCCGCAGCTGGAGCGCGCGGCGTGCCGACCCCGTGCCCACGCGCGCGCCCGACGGCAGCCCGGCGAGCGTGGCGCCCACGAGCACGTCGCGGGGGTCCTCCCGCTCGGGCACGGCAGCGATGACGAGGCCCGGCACCGGCTCGCTCGGCAGGTCCTTCAGCGAGTGCACGGCCAGGTCGAGGCTGCCATCGCGCAGCCCCTCCTCGAGCTCCAGGGTGAACAGGCCCTTGCCGCCTACCTCGGGAAGCGGCCGGTCGGTGATGCGGTCGCCGCGGGTGGAGATGACCACGAGCTCCACGTCGCGTCCGGACACGCGCCGCAGCCTGGCGGCCACGTCCTCGCTCTGGGCGCGTGCGAGCGCGCTCCCTCGGGTCCCCAGGCGCCACGGACCGGACATGCTGCCTCCGGGCGCGGCCTATCCGATCCGCCTGGGGCCGCGAGCCCGCTTTGACGCCCCGGGAGACGCTCGATACCGGCGCCGACCGGCGCGGACGCAGCCACGACCCGTGCGTCGCGCCCCTCGCGCAGGCGCCCGGAGGCCCAGTGGAGCGCAGCACGCGGACGGCCTGGCTCGCCTTCGGGGCGCTGCTGCTCCCCTACGCCTGGCTGGTGAACCGCTTCTGGTTCGTCTGCGACGACGCCTTCATCACCTTCCGCTACAGCCGCAACTGGGCCCAGGGGCACGGCCCCCGGTACAACCTCGCCGATGCCCAGCCGGTGGAGGGGTACAGCGACTTCCTCTGGATGGCGATCGCCGCGGCGGTGGAGGCCAGCCCCCTGGACGTGGTCACCGTGATGCCCGCGATCTCGGTGATGTGCGGCGTGGGCGTGCTCGTGCTCGTCCACCACGTGCTCCTGGGGGAGGCCCGGGTGCGGCCGGTGGCCGCCTGGGGTGCCACGCTGGTGCTGGCCACCTTCCCGCCCTTCGCGGTGTGGTCCACGTCGGGTCTGGAGACCATGCCCCAGACCGTGCTGATGCTCCTGACGTGGTGGCTGCTGTCGCGGCCCGGCGAGGGACGCGGCCGCCTGGTGCTCGCGGCCTTGACCGGCGTGGCCCTCGCGCTGATCCGCACCGAGGGCCTGGCGTGGTTCACCGTGCTCGTGGGCGTGGCGGGCGTGCAGCGCCGCCTGGAGGGTCGCGCCCTGCGTCCCCTGCTCCCCGTGGTGGGCGTGGTGTTCGCCGCCTTCGGCGTCTACGAGGCCTGGCGGGTGGGCTACTACGGCGCCTGGGTGGCGAACACGGCCCACGCCAAGGTGCACATGGGACCCGCGGCCCTGCTGCGCGGCGCCTCCTACCTGGGCCTGTACGCCACCACGCACCTGTCACCCCTGCTGCTCATCCCGGCGATCCCGCTGGCCCTGGGCGGCAGCCGCCGGCCGCTCGCGGTGGGCGCCTCCCTCTTCGCCCTGGCCGTGCCTGCGTACGCGGTGGTGGTGAGCGGCGACTACATGACCTACTTCCGCCTGCTGGTGCCGGGTCTGCCGTGGTTCGCGCTCACCCTGGGCCTCGCCCTCGACGCGCTGGCCAGCCGCCGCCCGGCGTCGCTGCGCTGGCTGCCGCTCGCCGCGGTGCTCACCGCCACGGTGGGGGTGCTGCCCGCGCTCGACGTCCACCTCGTGCCGCGCAGGCTGCGGGCGGCGCTCGACGTGCGCGAGAAGCAGGAGGGCTTCCGGTCCGAGAACGAGCAGTGGATGCTCATGGACCAGCACACGCGCTTCTGGCGGGAGCGGGGCGAGGCCATCGCGGCCCACGCGCCCCCGGGCAGCAGCATCGTGGCCGGCGCCATCGGCAGCCTCGGGTACTACGCCGACGTGCACGTCTACGACCGCAACGGCCTCGTGAGCCGTGAGGTGGCGGCGATCCCCTGGGACGGCAGGCTGCGGTCGCCGGGCCACGACAAGACCGTGGACGCCGCCTTCTTCCTCGACAAGAAGCCCACCTTCCTCGACGCGAAGGTGCTCTACGGCCCGATGCTCGGCTTCAAGATCCGGGCCTCGCTGCTCGAGATGAGGGCCAAGGACTTCTCGGATCGCTACTACCCGGAGATCCTGCCCTTCGGGACGATGCCCGGCACGCGCGTGCCCCGGGTGCTCGTGTGGCTGCGCCGTGGAGAGACCCTGGGGGACGTGGACGCAGGCTGGACGCGCTTCAAGACGGACATCAAGGGCATCGACCGCCGCTGACGCCTCCGTCCTTCTGACCAGCGGGTCAGTCCTGACAGGGATCGTCGCGGCCGGACACCCTCGCGCGGGCGTGCTAGACGGGCGCCATCCTCCCCGACCGCACCGCGGAGCCGGCCATGATGCGCGCCTCGGACGTGTCGCCCCGGATGTTCGACAACGACATCCTCGACTTCTTCAGCCGTACCCACTGGCTCACCGTGCCGGCGATCTGGATCCCGGTGCCCATCGCGCTCGTGGTGGTGGCCACGATGCAGGGCGTGCCGCTCGGCCTGTCGCTCGCGATGGTGCTGGCGGGCTTCGTCGTGTGGTCCTTCACCGAGTACGGCCTGCACCGCACCGCCTTCCACTGGGAGCCGGCCACGTCGTGGGGCCCGCGCTTCCACTTCATGGTGCACGGCGTGCACCACGTCTACCACCAGGATCCCTACCGGCTGGTGATGCCGCCGCTGGTGAGCCTGCTCGTGGGCGGCACCTTCTTCACGCTGTTCTGGGGCCTGGCGCAGCTGGGCGCCCTCGTGGGCATCGCGCCGGGCTGGCACATGGGCCTCTTCGCGGGCTTCGCCCTCGGCTACTGCAACTACGACTGCACGCACTACATGCTCCACCACTTCAAGCCGCGCAGCCGGTGGATGAAGCAGCTGCGCGCCCACCACATGAACCACCACCACAACCACCCCGATCGCAAGTTCGGGGTGAGCATGATGTTCTGGGATCGCGTCTTCGGGACGCTCTGATCCCGCCGTGAGCCCTCCCGACGACGGCGGACGGCCGCGGGACGACGTGCTCCGGGACGAGGTGCGGGCGCTGCTGGAGGGGGCGCGCCACGCGCGGGCCGACGGCGACGACGACGGACGCTGCCGGGTGCTGGAGGAGGCGGTGGCGGGAGCGGTGCGCCTCGGCGAGCCCGCCCTGCTGCAGGCCGCCTGCTGGCGACTCGCCAAGGCACGCCACGACCAGGGCCGCCACGACGCCCTCCTCGACGCGCTGGCGCCCCTGCTGGCCCCCCTGCACGAGCGCAGCGTGTGGGGCACGCGCCGCACCGTGGGTCCCTTCGACCACTACGCCGCGGGGCTCGACGCCCTCGTGCCCGTGGTGCGCGCCCACCAGGACGCACTGGGCTACCGCGACCCCCGGGTGGAGCAGCTCTGGACGGCCTGGGAGGCCGCCCAGGAGGAGCGACCGGACGCGGTGCTGCGGGCCTGGGGCCGCACGCAGCGGGCGTGGGCCTGGGCGTGCACCGGCCAGCTCGCGCCGCTCACCGAGCTGGTGCAGCGCCACGCGCGCCTCCACCCCCGGGATCTCGACGGCGCGCGCTCGCGCCACCCCCGCGCCCGGGGCGCCGAGGACAGCCTGGGGTGGATCCAGCTCGATGGCGCCCGCACCCTGCTCCGCGCCGCCACCTGGGCCGGCGACGAGGCCCTGGCCTGGCAGGCGCAGGAGCTGCTGGAGGACGCCGCCGAGGAGGTGGGGCTGGACCGGCATGCCGACGGCTTCTGGCTCGACGCCCTGCTCCGTGCGGCCGAGCGCTTCGGCTGGGAGGTCCCGCGCACCGCCTACGGCCCCGCCTACGCCGCCCTCGCCGCGTCGGGCGGCCTGCCGGGGGCCCACGCGCTGCGCGCCGCCGCCTGGCTCGCACGGGATCGCGGCGAGGACGGCGTCCCGCTGGCCGCCGCGGCCGCCGAGGCGCTGGCGGCGGCACGGGCGGGTCCCGAGTGGGTGGTGGAGGCCTGGCACGAGGCGGGCCGGCCCGACGAGGCGCGGCGGGTGGCCGAGGTCCACGGCGTGGCGTGGAGCGGGGGCGGGTGACGCCCGAAACTCCACGGATGCCGCGCGTTCTTCCCACACGGTAGAGCCTCGGGTCGACCACCCGAGGCCGCCCTCGGAGTTCAGGGCTCCGTCGGACTGTCGGCGACCGGCTCTGGCACCCGGAGCGCTTCCGGCGCAGGCGGCCGTGCCACCCGCATCTCGGCGCAGGCCCCCACGTCCTCGAGCAGACGTGACGCGTGCTTCCAGATCCCGATCACCCATCGCTGGTCGCCCGACCGAAGCTCCACGCCCGCCACGCCGCGTTGGCTCATCCGCGCGCCACCTTCAGCATCGATCGCCAGAGGAACCACCAGACGCTTCGCGTTGCCATTGCCGACCATCACGTCCTCGAGCACCCACGCGGTCGCGCCGTCGCCGCTCGCGTCCACGAACCTGACGCTGATCTGGTCGCGAGGGATGGGGCTCCTGGGCTTGTAGGGCGAGTCGAACGTCACCGTGATGCGCGCCTTTCCGGACTCGACCGTAGCCACGAAGGATCGCACGCGAGTTCCGCGATCCGCAGCATCTGTCACGCCGTCGTCCTCCCACTGGAGGAGCTCGTCGCCGAGGATCCGATGGCGGGTCCCGAGCGCACACGGTGCGCCGGCCTCCGCCGTCTGCACCACCAGGAGCAGGCCCAAGGTCGTCAGCATCACTACCCTCCCTGTACGACCGCAGATGTCGCAGCGCCTACACCTCTGCACGGACGGTACACCTGCGCAGGGCTTCGATATCACCCCGGTGCCGATCGGCGCGGAACGCGCTGGCACCAGGCGTCCCGGTCGATCGCCCGGCCCTCACTCGTCCTGGAAGCAGGTCCAGCACACCGGTCCCGACGCGCTGCGCAACGCCTTGTCCTCGCGGAGCACGACGCCGCAGTCGACGCAGAGCACCACCGCGCCGGGCGCGTGACCGCGGGGCGTACGCAGCTCCTCCGGGCGGGGGGCGCCGCAGTAGATGCAGGCGTCGCGGCGGGTCGACAGGGGCTTGCCGCAGGCCGGGCAGGCCGCGGCATCCATCCGCATCTCCGGACCGATGCGGTCGTCCTCCTGGCCGTCGGCCAGGTCCACGCGGGCGATGAGCGAAGCGATCAGGTCGCGGTCGAAGCGCCCCTCCAGCTCCAGCCAGCGGAGCAGGGCCTCGAGGATCAGCTCCAGGTGGTCCACCCGCTGCACCAGGGCCTGGAGCTCGCGCCCGGAGGGCTGGGAGCGCCGCACGCCCGACGTGGCCGCACCCGCGCGGGCCCGCGTCATCAGGTCCCGGATCACGTACTCGAGGGGCTCGTCGTCCACCGGACCTCCGGGGCGGCGCCCTGCGCCCGCCGTCAGGATATCGCCGCCCGGAGCTGTCTACGTCCACGCAGGGGTGATCCATGCGCGCCGCGTTCCCGTCCGTCCTCCTCGTCGCCGCCGCGTGCGCGCCCTGCCCTCCCGGCGAGGGGCTCGACGCCTCGGCCACCTGCCGTCCGCTCGCCTTCGGGGACGGCGCCGACGACACGGATCCCGGCAGCGACGACTCCGCCGACGCGGGCGACGACACGGGCACGGGCGACGACACCGACGGCGGCGACGACACCGACGTGCCGCCGATCACCACCCTGCCCCCCAGCCCCGGCACCACCGTGTGGGGTGATCTGACGATCACGAACGGCACGGTGGCCGAGGCCTTCTGCGCCACCTTCGACCGCGTGTACGGCAACCTGGTGATCACCGGCGAGGACATCGACGACGACGTGGTCCTCGACTGCCTCGTGGAGGTGCTGGGCGACCTGTCGGTCACGAACACGCTGTGGACCCGGGCGCAGCTCGACGGCCTGCGCACCGTGGCCGGCGACCTGCGCCTGGAGGGGGTGGGGACGATCGGCCCCTTCGTCACCAGCGGCCACCTCGAGAGCCTGGCGGGCCTGGAGCAGCTCGAGGTGGTGGGCGGCACGCTGGTGCTGCCCTTCGCCCGGCCCGACGGCGCCGGCGTGGCGCCGTTCACGGTGGGCAGCTCGCTGGCCCGGCTGCAGCGCGTGGGGTCCTTCGCGGTGCCCGTCGGCGTGGAGGGGGACGGCTGGCTCCCCGCCCTCACCACGGTCACCGGCCGCCTCACCCTGGTGGAGGAGGGCACGCTGGCCTCGCAGGTCACCGACCTCAGGCTGCTCGGGGCGCTCACCCAGGTGGGCACGCTGGTGGTGCAGCCGGGCTCGTTGCCCGGTCCCACGTCCTACGCCGGCCTGCCCGCCACGACGCAGCTCGGGGGCCTGGTGCTCTCCTCCCCCGAGCCCGGCGTGTCGCTGGCCGATCTGCGCCTCGCGCCGCGCCTGCGCGGCGACCTCACGCTCGGCTCCCTGGATCCACGGGACCTCGGGGGCATCGGCGCCGTGACCGAGGTGGGCGGGAACCTGGGCCTGTCGAACCTCGCGGTGCTCGAGGTGGGCAGCTTCCTCGGCGCCCTGGAGGAGGTGGACGGGAGCGTGAACCTCGGCTCCACCGGATCCGCGCTGCCCTGGGACCTCGCGGGTTGGCGAGGCCTGCGACGCGTGGGCGGGACGCTGCAGGCCGGCACCGACAGCCTCGGGGTGGACCTCCGCCCGCTGGAGGCACTGACCGAGGTGGGACGCCTCGAGGTGGTGGTCAGCGCCCCCCTGCCCTCGGCGCCCGGCCTCGTCGAGGTGGGCGCGGCCTCGATCTCGACGCCGGTGGGGTCCCCCGCGCGCCTGACCGGCCTCACCGCGTTGCGTCGGGTGCCGGGTGATCTGCGCATGGCCGGTCGCACGAGCGACGCGCTGGACGGCATCCTGCCCGCCCTCGAGGAGGCAGGCAGCCTCGGACTCCAGCTCTACGGGCCCAGCCAGCAGACCTCGGTGGTGCGCGGGCTGGGCGCCCTGCGGGAAGCGCAGGACCTGTCGATCTACACCAGCGGGAGCCGGGTGCAGCTCGACGCCTTCGGTGCGCTGGAGCAGCTGCGGTCCCTGCAGCTGTCGGGCGGATCGGCGCGCCCCGAGTTCACGGGCCTGTCGTTGCCCTCGCTCACGTCCCTGGAGACGGTGAGCCTGAGCGGCGTGCGGGTGGCGAGCCTGGCACCGCTCGCGGGGCTGGAGGTGCGCAGCCTCGGCCTCGGGGACGTGGAGGGCCTCTCCGCCCTGCCCGCCCTGCGTCTCGCCCCGCGGGGCGTGCTGGCGCTGCAGGAGCTGCCCGACCTGCGGAGCACCGCCGCGCTGGTGGCGCCGAGCGAGCTGACCCTGGTGCACCTGCGGGAGCTCGACGACGTCGATCTGGACGGGCTCACGGGCCTCTCGCGGATCACCAGCCAGCTCCAGCTCTCGAACCTGGACGCGCCCGACCTCGCCGGCCTGGCCGATCTCGTGTACGCCAACCAGATCGAGCTCAATGCGGTGACCAGCCTGAGCAGCCTGCCCGCGATGGACTTGGACTCCGCGGGCAGCGTGTCGATCTCGCGGTCCTCGCTCACCTCGCTCGCCGGCCTGGAGCGCCTCGCCACCGTGAACTCGCTCACCCTGTCGCGCAACGACCAGCTCGAGCGTCTGACGGGCCTCGGCGGGCTGCGCACCCTCACGGGCACCCTCTACGTGTTCCGGAACACCCAGCTGGTGGACGTGGGGGCGCTGTCGGGCCTGACATCGGTGGGCAACGTGAACTTCACCGACAACACGGGCCTCGGGAACGCCACGGCCCAGGCCCTGGTGGACGGCCTCGGCGCGGCCGTGACGGGCTCGGTGACCATCAGCGGCAACGACTGACCCGCGGGATCAGCCCGCCTGCCGCACCGGGCGTCGGAGATCCGGCCGCGGACGCACCTCGATGGGCAGCCCGCCGCGCGGGTGGAGCGACAGCTCGCTCACCTTCACCGGCCAGTGGCCCTCGGGGATGACGGGGTCGAGCCGCTGCACCATCGTGGCGAGCACCAGGCGCAGCTCGGTCATCGCGAAGCTCTTGCCGAAGCAGACGCGGGCGCCCCCACTGAAGGGGATCCACGCCCCGCGCACGTGCTCGGCGCGTCGGGCCTTCTCGAAGCGCTCGGGCCGGAAGACCTCGGGCTCGGCCCACCACCGCGCGTCGCGCTGCGTGATGTAGGGGCAGATGGCGATGGGGCTGCCCTTGGGCACCCGGAAGCCTCCGATCTCGGTGTCGGCCGCGGCCTCCTTCATGAAGAGCCACACCGGCGACATCACGCGCAGGCACTCGTGCACCACGGCGTCGAGGTAGGGCAGGTCGCGCAGATCGGCCATGGAGGGGGCGCGGTCGCCCACCACCGTGTCGAGCTCGTCCCGCATGCGGGCCACCACCTCGGGGTGCCGGGCGAGCAGGTACCAGGCCCAGGTGAGCCCGTTGGCGCTCGTCTCGTGACCCGCGAAGAACAGGGTCATCGCCTGGTCGAAGACCTCCTGGTCGGTCATCCCGCTGCCCGCCTCGTCGCGGCTGGCGAGGAGCATCGAGAGCAGGTCGCCGGTGTCCTCGCCCGAGGCGCGCCGCTCGCGGATGAGCCGGCCCACGATGTCCTTGAGGGTGGAGAGCGCCTTGACCTTGCGCTGGTTCTTCTGGGTGGGCCACCAGGCGGGCAGCGGGATGGGCAGGTGGATGTGCTCGACCATCACCTCCTGCAGCACCTCCATCGCCTCGCCCACCGCGGGGGCGTCGCGGGCCACGTCGGCGTCGAACAGCGTCTTGCACACGATGCGCAGGGTGAGCGCGGTGAAGTCGGCGTGCACGTCGCGTTGCTCGCCCGGGGACCACGCGTCCACCATGCGGTCGGTGTACTCCGCCATCACGTCGCCGTAGACCGCCAGGCGCTCCCGGTGCATCGCCGGCTTCATCATCGTGGTCTGGCGGCGCCACTCCGCGCCCTCGCTGGTGAGCAGCCCGTCGCCGAGGAACTCCTTCCACAGCCGCGCCGCGATGGCGGGCTTGGGGAAGAGCTCGGCCCGCGTGGTCATGATGTCCCAGATGTCGGCGGGGTTCGTGACCAGGTACCAGTGCACCGTGCCCATGCGGACCCGGCTCACGTCGCCGTAGGCCGACGCCATGTAGCGGCAGAACTCCAGCGGGTTCGTCTTGAAGTCCAGCACCGACCCCAGCAGCAGGTCGCCACGGGGGCCGGGGGCGTCGGGCAGGGTGGTGGTCACGGCGTCTCCTCCACCAGACGAGAACATGTTCCAGTCCGAGGTGGAACACGTTCTACCTGACGGGGCGACCCCCTGGCGCGTGGATCAGAGCGTGCCGTACCGGATCGGCGAGGTGGCGAGGCCCAGCAGCCAGGCGACGATCCCCCCCGCGAGCAGGAGCAGCACCACCACCGGCGGGGCCCACCACATCCAGGTGCTCCGCAGCACCGTGAGCCAGCCCACCTCACGCTCCGGGCCTGCCTGCGGCGCGGGGCTCACGCCTTCGGCTCCACGCGAAAGCCCTGGATGTAGCAGGCGTCGAGGCCGCTTCGATGGAAGGTGGCCAGCGACTCCAGGGGCGTGCTCACGATGGGCTCGCCGCGCAGGTTGAAGGAGGTGTTGAGCACCGCCGGCGTGCCCGTGAGCGTGGTGAAGGCATCCACCACGCGTCCGAAGGCGGGCACCAGCGCATCGTCCACCACCTGGATCCGCGCCGTGCCGTCGACGTGCGTGGTGGAGGGCAGCCGATCGGCCACGCCCTCCTGCACCGGTGCCACCATCACCATCCAGCGCGCGGGCTGCTCGCCGCCGGGGGGCAGGTGGCACAGGCGCGCGGCCTCCTCGGCCCGCGCGGCGGGCGCGAAGGGTCGGAAGGGCTCGCGGAACTTCACCTTCGCGTTGATGCGGTCGCGGATGTCGGGCACCGAGGGGTCGGCGAGGATCGATCGGTGCCCCAGCGCACGCGGTCCCCACTCGAAGCGACCCTCGTGCCAGCCCACCACCCGTCCGGCCGCGAGATCCTCCGCCACCCGGGGCGCCGGGTCCTCCAGCTCGACGTAGCGCTGGTTCAGATCGTCGAGCAGCGCGCGCACGGCGTCGCGGTGGACCTCGGTGCCCAGCCCGGGCTTCAGGTCGGCCGCCGGCCGTGGCTGCCCGAGCACCTCGGTCCAGCCCCACAGGGCCGCTCCCACCGCCGCGCCCGCGTCGCCCGCCGCCGGGTGCACGTGCAGGCTGCGGAAGGGGCCCTCGGTGAGCAGGCGGTGGTTCGCCACGCCGTTGAGCGCCACGCCGCCGGCGTAGCAGAGGTCGGGCAGGCCGGTGCGGGCGTGCAGGCCACGGGCCAGGCCGAGCAGGGCCTCCTCGAGCACCACCTGGATGCTGGCGGCCACGTCGGCGATGCGCTTGCCCTCCGGCGTGGTGGGGTCGAGGGGCGCGCCCGGGTGGCGCGGCGGTCCGAAGAGGGCGTCGAAGCGCGCGGTGGTGCTGCGGTGGCTGGAGTGGTGCCAGGCCACGTACGACAGGTCGAGCTCGAAGCCGCCGTCGTCGTCGAGCCGGATGAGCTTGCGCACGTCGTCGGCGCGCGTGGGCTCGCCGTAGGCCGCCAGCCCCATGAGCTTGTACTCGCCCTCGTTCACCTCGAAGCCCGCCCAGGCCGTGAACGCCGAGTAGAGCAGGCCCAGCGAGTGCGGGAAGCGCACCTCGCCCAGGCGCTGCAGGCCGCCCTCGCCCCCCCGGTACAGCGAGGTGGTGGCCCACTCCCCCACCCCGTCCACCACGAGCACCGCCGCCTCGGGCAGGTCGGTGCCGTAGAAGGCGGAGGCGGCGTGGGCGAGGTGGTGCTCGCAGAAGGCGATCTGCGACGGCCGGGCCCCGAGGGCGGTGCACAGGCGGTCGCGCAGCCAGAGCTTGTCGGTGAGCCACGACAGCTGGCTGCGCACGAAGGCCGGCAGGCTGCGCGGGAAGGTGAGCACGTGGCTGACGAGGATGCGCTCGTACTTGCGCAGGGGCTTCTCGTAGAAGACCACCCGGTCGAGATCGCGCATCGTGAGGCCGGCGCGGGCCAGGCAGGCACGGACCGCGAGCACGGGCAGCGAGCTGTCGTGCTTCACCCGGCTGAAGCGCTCCTCGCTGGCCGCGGCCACCACCTCGCCGTCCACCACCAGGGCGGCCGCCGCGTCGTGGTAGAGCGCGGAGATCCCGAGGACTGCCGTCATCCCTGGCTCTGCGCGGTGCGCGCGGCGAGGCCCGGCGCCTCCTCCACGGCCACCAGGCCGCCCCCCCGACGCTCCGAGACCGAGGCCACCAGCGAGAAGGGCCCGACGAGCAGCAGGTAGGCCAGCGAGAGCCACAGCCAGGCCATCCCCTCGCCCATCACGTGGCCCAGCCGCAGCCAGGCGTCGCGCAGGCGCCGCAGGCGGATCGCCCACACCGCCTTGCGCACCCGCTCGGGCTGACCGAGGCGGTCGAGCTCGGTGCGGCTGTAGGTGACGTGGAAGCGCTCGTCGACGAAGATGCGCCCGAACATCGCCGACGTCTCGGCGTCGGCCTTCAGGATGTCGGCGTAGGTGCGGAACTGGCGCTCGCCGTTGCGCTCGTGGATCCACACGAAGGCGAGGAACTCGGGCTCCTCCATCGTGGAGAACAGCGGCTCCTTGGTGTGGATGCCGTGCTCCACCACGCGCGCGTGATCGGCGAGGATGGCCAGCGCGCGCCCGTGGGGACCCGCCAGCGCGGAGGCCCGCTCGCGGAAGAGGCGGGCGTGCTCGAGCTCGTCGAGGGCGTGCTGGAAGTAGAGCCGCCGTCGGGCCCGGCTGCCCGTGAGCGCCGTGGCGGCGAGCATGTCGAGGCCGCTGCCGTACTCGGTGTGCGAGAACTCGGCCATCTTGGCGGCGGCGCGGCCCGGCAGCAGGAAGACCAGCCGGCTGATCCACCGGAGGACGAGGCTGTCGGGCTTGGTGTCCATCATGGCGACGGCTCCGCGAGCGCGGCGACCAGCACCTCGGCCACGCGTCCGTGCCCCTCGGGGGAGAGGTGGTAGTCGTGCTCGAGGAAGCTGGACGGGTCCCCTAACGCAGGGGTGAGGTCGACCACGGCGTGACCGGGCAGGGCCGTGCGCAGGGCCGCGAGCAGGTCGGGCGTGGGGCCGCGGAGCAGGGCGGCGTAGGGCGAGGCGGCAGCGCGCTCGGGACTCGTGGTGGCGTCGAGCGGCAGGTAGGCGACCCGCAGCGGGAGGCCCGGGTGCGCCGCCGCGAACTGCTGCACATCGGCGGCGAGGCGTGCCGTGGCCCGCGCGGTGGCGTCCGCGTCGGTGGTCCACACCGGGGGCACCGCCTCGAGGTCGGCCGCCAGCACCACCACGGCGTGGTGCAGCAGGTGGGAGCCCGACAGCGGCGTGGCGAAGAAGGACCGGGCCCAGGCCGGCGCCGAGCGCGGGAGCAGCCAGCCGCCCCCCACCTCGTAGCGCGTCTCGACGGGGCGCCCTGCCTCGTCCCAGTCGTTGGCCTGGTTCACGAGCAGCAGCACGCCGTCGGGATGCAGGGCGTCGAGCAGGCTGCCCGCGCGCCGCAGGGCATCGCCCACGCCGTAGCCGGGCACCGCGACGGGCAGCACCCGCACCGGGCCTCGCGCCGTGGCCACGGCCGCCATCGCCTCGTCGTCGGCCACGCCCAGCCCGAGGGCCTGGCTGTCGCCCAGGAGCAGCCAGGTGGGACCGTCGGAGGGGGGCGTGCGGCGGAGCCCGTGGGGTCCCAGGGTCACGGTGGTGTGGCGACCGTCGGGCCGGCGGACCGCGTAGGCGCCCTCCACCATCACGACGCCGTCGTGGGCGTCGGCGGCGAAGGCCCGGAGCTGGGCGAAGGCGCCGCCGTCGGCGAGGCGGACGATGCCCTCGGCCACCGCCAGGCTCAGCACGAGGCTGAGGAGGCTGGTGGCGAGGCCGGTCCAGGGGCTGGTGGGGGATGGTCGGTCCGCGGGCATCGGGGCATACTCTCACGCAGGCGAGCGGAGCGCGCGATGGACGAGCCCGAGGAGATCGGAACCCTGGCGGCCTGGCGGCTGAGGCTCGAGACCCTGCGGGAGCTCGCGCAGCTCACCGGGCGCAACAACCGGCTCTGGATGCTCCCGATGCTGCTGGTGCTGGGCGTGCTGGGCCTCGCGCTGTCGGGCCTGCAGGCGGTGCAGTACGTCGCGCCCTTCCTGTACGCGGTGTTCTAGGAGCGCGGTGTTCCAGGAGCGCGGTGTCCTAGAAGCGGAAGTAGAGGAAGGCCCCCTCCCCCACGCGCACGGTGCTGGCCAGCGCGAGCAGGGCCAGCGTCCAGCCGGTGGTGCGCAGCGTCCAGCGCCAGGGTCCCCGCACCCGCGCGAGCGGACCCTCCAGCGCCAGCGCGGCCAGCAGCGGCAGCGCGAGCAGGGTGGTGAGCACGAGCAGCACGCTCGCCACCACCCAGTCGTCGCGCGACGCCGTCCACGGACGCAGCGCCGCGTAGGCCACGAGCCGATCCAGCCGCGTCTCGCGGAAGAGCGTCCAGCCCACGAGCACCCCCAGGAAGGTGAGCGCGCGGGCCAGGTGGTGGCTGCCTCGCAGACCCACGAGCCAGGCGGGCAGGCGCGGCTGCACCGCCCGCTGGGCGAGCAGGAGCAGGGCGTGCCACGCACCCCAGAGGACGAAGCTGGCGCTCGCCCCGTGCCACAGGCCCGACAGGAGCATGGCGGCGACCGTGGCGAGGGCGGTGCGCGCGGGCCCCTGCCGGCTGCCGCCGAGGGGGATGTAGACGTAGTCGCGGATCCAGGTGCTGAAGCTGACGTGCCAGCGGCGCCAGAAATCCCGGGGGCTCGTGGCCAGGTAGGGGTGGCGGAAGTTGGGCACGAGCTCGACGCCCACCATGCGCGCCGCCCCCCGCGCGAGATCGGTGTAGCCGGAGAAGTCGGCGAGGATCTGCAGGGCGAAGGCCAGCGTGCCGGCGACGACGAGCGGCCACGAGGGCGCCGGGAGGGCGAAGACGCGGTCGACGAAGGGCGCGATGCCGTCGGCGACGCACACCTTCTGCACCGCCCCCCACAGCGCGAGGGACAGGCCGCTGGCGAGGCGCTCGGCGTCGGGGCGCCGCGGGGCGTCGAGCTGCGGCAGCAGGTGGGCGGCCCGCTCGATGGGACCCGCCACGAGCTGGGGGAAGAAGGCGACGAAGAGCAGCACGTCGACGGGGTCGCGCCGCGCGGGCAGGCGGCCGCGGTGCACGTCCACCACGTACGCGAGGCCCTGCAGCGTGTAGAAGCTGATGCCCA
The DNA here is from genome assembly GCA_020632955.1 of Alphaproteobacteria bacterium. Lineage (GTDB taxonomy): Bacteria > Myxococcota_A > UBA796 > UBA796 > JACKEO01. The sequence continues at coordinate 21,034 of JACKEO010000015.1, read as the reverse complement.
CGGGGAGCAGCCAGCCGGTGGGCGCCCAGGCCGCGTGCGCCCCCACCGCCCCCAGGGCCGTGGCCGCCGCGGTGCCCAGCAGGTCCAGGTACTTGAAGGCGACGAGCGGGCCCAGCGTGCCGAGGGCGGCGAGCCCCAGCCACAGGCGCCGGCGCGACGGCCAGCGGGCGACCGCGAGGCCCAGGCCCCAGGCCACCAGTCCCACCCCCAGGAGCAGGCCCACCAGGCGAGGGTCCGCCCACCCGTAGAACACGAGGCTCACGGCGAGCAGCAGCAGCTGGCGCGCCCGCCCGCGCAGGACCGCCACGCCCAGGAGCGCCACGGCGAGGAGCGCCGGGAAGGCCGGTTCGACGAAGCTCACGGCAGGCCCCGGGCCGTGAGCCGTCGCGTGAGCTCGGCCGTGAGGCGCGTCCGACCGGAGGGCGCGAGGTGGGTGGGGTCCTCCCAGTCCCCTTCCGGGAACGGGAGGTCCGTGAGGTCGACCCACACCGCGCCCTCGGCCTCGAGGTGCGCCCGGAGGACTGCGGCCTCCTCCGCCCCGTCCGGCCCGGCGGTGTGCACCGGCAGGCGCACGTACACCAGCGTGGCCTCCAGGCTCCGCACCTCGGCCACCAGCTCGAGCAGCAGCGAGTCCGTCCAGCCCACCGCCGCCGGCACGGGCACCACCTCCGGCAGGAGCCCCCGGGGTGCGGCCGGATCCGCGACGCCCAGCGGCCCGAGCACCGCGTGGCGGGCCCGCGCGGCCGTGGCCACCGCCTCGGTCCAGGTGGGCTCCCGCGCGAAGGGAAGCGCCGCCACCGCCCGCACGACGTCGAGCACCCGCGCGCGCAGGGCGAGCCGGTGCAGGCGCCAGCGCTCGGTCCAGCCCGACCCCACCCCCACCCTGTCGGCGATGTCGCGGTCGTCGGGATCCAGGTGCTCGGCGAGGCGCTGCAGGGCGAAGGGCTCCTGCCCCAACGCGCTCAGGGCGAAGCCGTCGGTGGACGCCACGAGCACCAGCGCGGGCCGGGCACCGCGCGCGACCACGTGGTGGCGGAGCAGGGCGAGCCAGCCCGCCGACGCGAAGCCGTCCACGGTCAGCGCCACCACGCGACCCGGCATCCCGAGGTCCCGCGCCAGGCTGTCGGGGTCGATCGCCATGCGCGTGGCGGAGTTGCCGAGCACCACCAGCTGCGGGTCGGCGGCGTCCACGGCCGCGTCCATCGCCCGGCCGTGCGCCGAGTCGGGCGGCGGCACGGGCCCCAGCGCCCAGGCCAGCCAGGCCGCGACGAGCAGCGCGGGCAGGAGCGCGGCCAGCACGTGGGCGGGGTGCGGACGGGAGCTCACCGCGGGACACCGGGGGACGGGCGAGGCCGGAGGGAGGCGACGCGGACACACTGTGCCACGGTCGGCTGGACGACCTCCCGCGAAACGGGGCATCCTGCCGCATGCGCCTCCTCCTGCCGCTGCTCCTGGCCGCCTGCGGCACCGCGCCGTCGGGTCCCGGGGGCGACCGCGACGACACCGACGCCCCCGACAGCGACGTCGTGCCCGGCGACACCGACACGGGGCCCACCGGCGACTCGGGGGCTCCCTGCCCCACCTTCCCGCCCGGCCCTCCGCTGCCGGCCTCGGCGCTGGGGTCCGACGGCGGCTTCCGCGCCCAGGTGCTGGGCAGCCGCTTCGCGCTGTGCCTGGCCGTGGACGACCTCGACGGCGACGGACGCACCGACCTGCTCGCCCTGTACGAGGGCGGTCCGTCCTTCGACCTGGAGGTGCGCTGGGGCGACGGCACCCCCACGCCCACCCCGGTCACCACGGCCGTCACCCCGGGGGACGTGGGCCTGATCCACGGCTGCACCCTGGCCGACGTGGACGGCGACCACGACCTCGACCTGCTCCTCGCCACCTCGCACGGCGCCACGGCCGTGCTCGCCGGACCGGGCCGCACCTGGTCGGTCGGCGGCGAGGTGCTCTCGGTGCCCTCCACGCTGGCCGCCGAGCGCCGGCTGCCCGAGATGCTGGCGCTGATCGACCTCGACCACCAGGGGCCGCTGGATCTGGTGTGGGGTGCGCACGGCCTCCTGATGGACAGCTGCCCCGACCCCGACGCCGTCGACACGGGCGACCTGCAGGTGCCCGCGCCCGCCTTCTCGGGCGGGCCTGTGCGCTGCTACGTGGCCGACGGCCAGGGGGCCTACGTGGACGCGCCGGCGGGCCTGTGCCCCGACCCGGTGCTCGCCACGCCCACGGTGGCCCCGTACGGCGCCCTGGTGGGCGACCTCGACCACGACGGCCACACCGACCTGCTGCTCACCACCGACTTCGCCACGAACCGCCTGCTGCGCGGCACCGCATCGGGCCTCGTGCCGGCGCCCGGCCGCGGCCTGGACGTGTACGACCACGGCATGGGCGTGGCGCAGGCCGACTTCGACGGCGACGGTCAGCTCGACGTCTACATCACCGACCTCGGCCCCGACAGCGTCTACCTGGGCCAGTGCGGCACCTGGTTCGACGCCGGGCAGGCCCTGGGCTGGTGGGCGGCCACGGCGCGCTCGGTCACCTGGGGCGTCGCCGCCACCGACGTCGACCACGACGGCGCCCCCGACCTCATCGTGGGCGTGAGCGCCGACGCCCGGGGGGCCGCCAGCAACGCGAGCATGTGCATCGGCCCCACCGGCCTGCCCTTCCCGCACCCCGCCACCATGCTCCTGCACAACGACGGCACCGGCCACATGACGCGCCACGACCTCGTGGACCGCCCTGGCGCCACCGGCAAGGCCACGGGGCTCGCTGCCCGGGTGGCGGTGGGCGACCTGGACGGCGACCTCGACGTGGACGCGGTGGTGGGCACGGGGCGCGGGGTGTCGATCCTCTGGAACGACGTGACGAAGGCGGGCCCGGTGCTCCGCGTCCGGCCGGTGGACGACCACGGTCTGCCCGCGGTGGGCGCCCGCGTGGTGCTGCAGCGCGGCGACCACCGGCGCCTCGCCGACCTGTGGCGCCCGGCCGGCTACTCCGGTCCCCACGAGACCGTGGCCCACCTGCCGCTGGGCCAGGGCACGGGCGAGGTCACCGTGGAGGTGCGCTGGCCCGACGGCCGCACGTCCACCCACGGCCCCTACGCCGCCGAGGACGCCGAGGTGGTGGTCAGTCCACCCAGCGCTGGATGACCGTGTCGCGCAGGAAGCGCGGGTCGGACTCCGGGAAGTCCAGCGTGTAGTGCAGGCCCCGGGACTCGCGCCGCAGCAGGGCGCACTGCACCACCATGTCGGCCACGTCGGCCAGGTTGCGCAGCTCGACGAGGTCGGTGGTGACCTTGAAGTCCCAGTAGTACGCCTCGATCTCCTCCTTCACCATCTCGATGCGGCGCCGCGCGCGCTTCATGCGGCGGTGCGTGCGCACGATGCCCACGTAGTTCCACATGAAGGAGCGGATCTCCTGCCAGACCTGGTGCACGACGACGAGCTCGTCGGGCTCGGCGGCGCGGCCCGACTCCCAGGTGGGCAGGTCGTCGATCAGCGGCGTCGCGGCCAGGTGGGCCTCGCACCAGCCCGCGGCCTTCTCGGCGAAGACGACGGCCTCGAGCAGCGAGTTCGAGGCGAGGCGGTTGGCGCCGTGCAGTCCGGTGCAGCTCACCTCGCCCACGGCCAGCAGGCGCGACAGGCTGGTGCAGCCGTGCAGATCGGTCTGCACGCCGCCGCAGACGTAGTGGGCGGCGGGCACCACGGGGATGGGGTCGGTGCTCATGTCGAGGCCGACCGAGGCCAGGGTGGAGAAGATGTTCGGGAAGTGGCCCTGCAGCTCGTCGCGGCTGCGGTGGGTCATGTCGAGGTAGACGCACTCGAGGCCGCGGCGCTTGAGCTCGGCGTCGATGGCGCGGGCGACCACGTCGCGGGGGGCCAGCTCGGCCCGCTCGTCGTAGCGGGGCATGAAGCGCTCGCCGCTGGGCAGCACCAGCGTGCCGCCCTCGCCCCGCAGGGCCTCGGTCACCAGGAAGCTCTGCAGCTTGTGGTGGTAGAGCGAGGTGGGGTGGAACTGGATGAACTCCAGGTTCGCCATGCGTGCGCCGGCCCGCCAGGCCATCGCCATGCCGTCGCCCGTGGCCACCCGGGGGTTGGTGGTGAAGCGGTAGAGGCGGCCGGCCCCGCCGGTGGCCAGCAGCACGAAGCGGGCGGCATGGGTGCCCACGGTGCCGGTGCGCTGGTCGAGGGCGTACGCGCCCAGCACCTCGTCGTCGTGCGGCGGGATCTCCTGGCGGCGCCGTGCCAGCGTGCGTCGGGTGATCAGGTCGACCGCCACGTGGTGATCGAGCACCCGGATCCGTGGATCGGCGGCGCAGGCCTCCGTGAGCGCACGCACGATCTCGCGGCCGGTGAGGTCGGCCGCGTGGAGGATGCGCCGGCGGGAGTGCCCGCCCTCGCGGTGCAGGTCGTACTTGGAGGGGTCGTCGTCCCAGCGGGTGAAGCGGGCCCCGAGCTCGATGAGCTCCTGCACGCGCTGGGGACCCTCGCGCACGGTCTGGGCCACGGCCTCCGGACGGCAGAGGCCGGCGCCTGCGACGAGCGTGTCGTGCACGTGGTCGTCGAAGGTGTCGTCCTCCGACCACACCGCGGCGATGCCGCCCTGGGCGTAGACACTGTTCGACTCGCCCGGCTCGTCCTTCGTGAGGATCGTGACCGTGCCGTGGCGCGCGGCGCGCAGGGCGAAGGACAGACCGGCGATGCCCGTGCCGATGACGAGGAAGTCCGAGGTCTCGACCATCGGGGTGCCTCACGCTAGCGGACCGTCTATCCCCCTCGCCGTGGGAGGCGCCGGTGGTCCGTCACGCAGCCGACGCGGTCACGGCCTCGCGGCTGCTCGCCGCCCCGGTGGTGGTGGGCCTGCTGCTGTCCGACCACGCCCACGCGGCCTTCTTCCTGTTCTGCGGCGCCGCCCTCACCGATCTGGTGGACGGCTGGCTGGCACGGCGCCTGGGGCCCACCCGGTGGGGCCTGCTCCTGGACTCCGCGGGCGACAAGGCGCTCGCCGGCGGGGCGTTGCTCACGCTGTGGTGGCTGGGGCGGGCGCCCGCGTGGCTCGCCCTGGTGCTCCCCGCACGTGACGCGGTGGTGACGCTGGGCTGGCTCTGGGCACGATCCCGGGGACGCACCTGGACCCCGTCCGCGCTCGCCCAGGTGGGCACCAGCTTCGAGGGCACGGCGCTCGGCATCCTCATGGTGCCCGCGCCCTGGTGGGGCGTGCGCTGGCCGCTGGTGGGCCAGGTGCTGGGCGCCGAGGCGCTGCTGCTCATGGGGGGCGCCGTGCTGCTCTACCTGTGGCGGGGTCCCCCGCCCCCGGTGACGGCGTCGTGAGCGCGCTTGACGGCGATGGAGGCAGCGATACGGGCGCGCCCATGGCGCCCCCCATCCACCCGAACGTGCTCACGGCGGCCCGCCTGCCGCTGGCACCGGCGGCGGTGGCCTTCCTGGTGCTCGTGGGCGGCACGTCCGGCGTGCTGGCGGCGGCGGTGCTGGCGCTGGTGCTCGAGATCACCGACCTGGCCGACGGCTGGATCGCGCGCCGCTACGGGGTGGTGAGCGACTTCGGCAAGCTCTTCGACCCCTTCAGCGACGCCTTCAGCCGCTTCACCCTCTTCATGGGGGTGTACGCCATCGGCCACGCCAGCCTCTGGATGGTGCTGGCGATCTACTACCGGGACTCCACGGTGGCCTTCATCCGGTCGATCGCCGCCACGCGGCACGTCGTGGTGGCGGCCCGGCCGTCCGGCAAGCTCAAGGCCGTGGTGCAGGGCGTGGGCACGCAGGTGGTCTTCCTCGCCCTGGTGCTGCACGAGACGCTGCCTGAGCACGCCGGGCTGCTGTCTGCCGTGCCATGGTGGACGATGCTCGTGATCACCCTCGTGACCCTCGCCTCCCTGGTCGACTACCTTGCCGGCAACCTCGACATCCTCCGCGGCGCCTGGCTCGACGATCGCAAGGCGTCCTAGCCTCACGCCGCTGCTGCTCCTGGCGGTGGGCTGCGCCCGCGCGCTGCCCGCGGCGGTCTCGCTGCCCGACGACCCCCTCGCCGTCCCGTCGGCCTCGGGCATCGACTGGGAGGCGATCCACACGCTGGAGGCGGCGGTGCAGGCCATCTGCGGCACCGACCCGCTCTGCCGCCGGCCGCGCCTGCCCCGCCCCGACCAGCTCGCCCACGTGGCCGACGGCGAGGTGCTCACGGCCACCGTGGCCGAGCTCGCGAGCGCCGAGCGGCGTCAGGCCGACCTGCCCGCCGCGCTGCAGCGCCTGGAGGGCGGCAACCCGGGCACCGTGGTGGTGCCGCTGCTGCGTGGCTACCGGCTCGGCGTGGCCGATCGGCTCGTGGTCGACCTGCGCAGCGCCGGCCCCACCGAGCCCCGCTGGCTGGAGCTGGCGCCCCTGCTCACGTCGCTCACGCCGGTGGGCGAGCGCACGACGGCTCCCACGGCCAATCCCCTGGCCTTCCTCGAGCGCGAGGGCCAGGCCTTCCCGGTGGCCGCACGCGCCGCAGGCGACCGGTGGGCGCTCACGGGCTGGCTGGCGTCACCCGACCTGCCGGTGGGCCCCGCCGCGGCTGCGCTGCAGGGTGCCCCCTACGACGCGCTGCGCCGCACGGGCACCGCACGCCTGCTCGCCGCGCGTGCCGCCGGCGGCGAGGCCGATCCGGACGCCGGCCTGGAGGACCTGCGCCACGCCACCCTGCTGTCGCTGCAGCGGGCCGCCGCAGACCGCCACACCGAGCAGGGTGCGTGGGCCGACACCCGACGCGCCGAGGGCGCCGCGCTGGGCGTGGAGGACCCCATCGCCGCCCTGCTCGACCGGGCCGTGGAGCGCCTGCTGCCCGCCGCGGGCCTCGATCGCGCCGCCGGGGGCGCGCTGGTGGCGCTCACCGCCCGGCGCCTGGGCAAGGGCTGCGACTGGCCTCCCTGCCAGGGCCTCGACCGGGTGGAGACGCTGGCGGCCGCGGAGGCCTGGGGTCCCGAGATCGCAGGCCTGGCCCGCACGTGGCGGGCGATCGCGCTCAAGGACGCCGTGGACGCGATGGAGGTGGGCCACGACACGGCCCTCTTCCGCATGGCGCTGGTGGATCTGGTGGACGCCCTGCTGGGCACGTCGGCGGGGCCGATCGCGGCCGATCTCCTCGCCTGGCGCACGCCGGCCCCCGAGGTGTGGTCCCAGCTGGGCGCCGCCCTCGGGAATCCTGCGCCAGACACCTGGGACGAGCTTCGCATCCCGCTGGGCGCCCACCTGGCCGCCGAGGCGCGCCTCGCCGCCGAGGGGGCCCCGCCCGAGGCCGCCGAGCGGCTGGAGCGGATCGCGCGCCGCGCGGTGCCTTGACACGTCCGGGGCCGTTGTTAGAAGCGGGGCGCTCTGCGGGTGTAGCTCAGTGGTAGAGCACCAGCTTGCCATGCTGGGTGTCGTGAGTTCGATCCTCATCACCCGCTCTCGCCCCGGCCAGGTCTCCTGGCCGGGGCGCGTCGCTTAGACACCCGCGCACTCAGGCGCTCGCGCCGCCCGCTGCCACCAGGGCCTCGGCGGCCCGCAGGCCGTCCAGCGCGCAGCTCACGATGCCGCCGCCGTACCCTGCGCCCTCGCCCACCGGGTACAGCCCGGGAAGGCTGGTGGAGGCGCACTGGTCGTCCCGCAGCAGGCGCACGGGCGAGGTGGTGCGGGTCTCGGGGGCGACGAGCACGGCATCGGGACCCACGTAGCCGGGCAGCCGACGGTCGAAGGCCCGCACGGCGCCCACCACGCCCGCGAGCACGTCGTCGGGCAGCACGCCCTCGAGCGTCGTGGGGCGCACGCCCAGCGGGTAGCTGGCACGGGGCAGCTCGGTGGAGGGCCGCCGGTCGAGCAGGTCGAGCAGGCGCTGGCCCGGGGCGTGCTCGTCCCCACCGCCCGCGTCGAAGGCCCGCTGCTCGATCGCGTCCTGCCAGGCGTAGCCCGCCAGCGGACCCGCGCCGTAGCGGGCGGGGTCCACCTCCACGATCACGGCGGCGTTCGCCCAGAAGGCCCGCTGGGCCGCGAAGCTCATGCCGTTCACCACCACGCGGCCGGGCTGGTTCGCCGCAGGCACCACCATGCCCCCGGGGCACATGCAGAAGGTGCGCGCCTTCACGCCCGCGCGCGACTCGTGGGCCAGACGGTAGCTGGCCGGCGGCAGGTCGCCGCGGTCGGCGCGACCGTAGCGGGCAGCGTCGATCACGGCCTGGGGGTGCTCGATGCGCACCCCGATGGCGATGGGGCGCGCCTCGGCGGCCGCGCCGCGGTCCACGAGCATGGCGATGGTGTCGCGCGCGGAGTGGCCGGCGGCGACGATCACGGCGTGTCCCCGCTCGATCGAGCCGTCGCCCAGCACCACGCCGCGCACGCGGCCCTGCTCCACCACGAGGTCGTCCACCCGGGCGCCGAAGCGCACCTCGGCGCCGAGCTCGCGCAGGCGGGCGCGGAAGACCGGCAGGAGCTCGCGCACCTTGTCGGTGCCCAGGTGGGCCCAGCCCTCCTCGAGGATGCCGGGGCGGGCCCCGAAGTCGACGAAGCGGCGGAGCACGTAGCCGATGGTGCCGTCGCGGCGGCGCGTGTAGATCTTGCCGTCGCTGAAGGTGCCCGCGCCGCCCTCCCCGAACACCAGGTTGTTCTCGGGGTCGAGCGGCAGGCGACGGCGCCAGTGGCCGTTGACCGCCTCCACCCGCTCCGCCACCGCCTGGCCGCGCTCCAGCAGGAGCACCGGCATGCCCGCCTCCGCCAGGTACAGCGCGGCGAAGAGGCCCGCGGGCCCGGCCCCCACCACCACCGCGCGGGTGCCGGCGGGCCAGGTGGCGCGACGCGTCGGCGCCAGATCGACGAGGCCGTAGCGCGCGTCGTCCCGCTCGGTCCAGGGCCGCACGCCGGCGGGGAGGTCCCGCCGGGGCACGCCCTCGAGGTCCACCTTGAGCACGCCGAGCCAGCGCTGCCGGCCGTGACGGGCGTCGAGGGAGCGGCGCACCAGCTCCACCGCCAGGATGCGGTCGGTGGGCACGCCGAGGTGGTCGGCGGCCGCCAGGCGCAGGGCCTCCTCCTCGGGAGGGTCCGGCAGGGCGACGTTGGGGAGGAGCCAGGCCACGAGCCTCTCCGTGGGGACGGGGTGACCGCGGACGGCGCGGCCCTCCCCTCTTGCCCGGCCCGGCCCGCATGAGCTACCGGCCTGCGCTGGACCACCCTGGAGGGACGATGCGCCTGGCGATCAACGGCCTCGGTCGGATCGGACGCGCGATCGTCCGTGGACTGCATCGCCACGACGATCTGGAGCTGGTCCAGGTCAACGACCTGACCTCCCCCGAGGTGCTCGCCCACCTGCTGGTGCACGACACCGTGCAGGGCCGCTGGGACGTGCCGGTCGCGGTGGAGGGCGAGGCCCTGCGCATCGGGGATCGCCTGGTGCCGGTGAGCCAGGAGCGCGATCCTGCGCGCCTCCCGTGGGGCGAGCGCGGCGTGGACTTGGTGCTCGAGTGCACCGGGCGCTTCAAGTCGCGCGCCGACGCGGAGGCCCACCTGCGGGCTGGCGCAGGGCGCGTCCTGATCAGCGCACCGGGCAAGGGCGTGGACGCCACCTTCGTCTACGGCGTGAACCACCAGGACTTCGACCCCGCCCGCCACCGGATCGTCTCGAACGCCTCGTGCACCACGAACTGCCTGGCGCCCGTGGCGAAGGTGGTCCACGCCACCGCCGGCATCGAGCACGGCACGATGACCACGGTCCACGCCTACACGATGGACCAGAACCTGCTCGACGGCGCCCACCACAAGGACCTGCGTCGCGCCCGCGCCGCCGCGCTGAACATCGTCCCCACGTCCACGGGAGCGGCCAGCGCCATCGGGCTGGTGATCCCCGCGCTCGACGGCCGCCTGCAGGGCATCGCGGTGCGCGTGCCCGTGGCCTGCGGCAGCCTGGTGGACCTCGTGGTGCGCACGGAGCGCCCCACCGACGTGGCCACGATCCACGCCGCCCTGCAGGCCGCGGCCGCCGGGGAGCTGCGCGGCGTGCTGGAGACCTCGAGCGCACCGCTCGTCTCGTCCGACATCGTCGGCACCCCCACCTCGAGCATCGTGGACCTCGAGCAGACCACCGTGATCGACGGGCGACTCCTGCGGGTGATCGCCTGGTACGACAACGAGTGGGGCTTCTCGATGCGCATGATCGACCTCGCCCGCCACCTCGGAGGACTCTCGTGACCCCCACCGCCCCGCCCACCCTCGATCAGCTCGATCTCTCCGGCAAGGTCGTGCTGTGCCGCGTGGACTTCAACGTGCCGCTCGACGGGGACACGATCACCGACGACACGCGCATCCGCGCCGCGCTGCCCACGATCCGGGCGCTGCGGGAGCGGGCGTCGAAGGTGGTGCTGTGCAGCCACCTCGGGCGTCCCAAGGGCGAGGTGCGCCCCGACCTGTCGCTGCTGCCCGCCGCCGCCCGCCTGTCGGAGCTGCTCGGCTGCGACGTGGTCTTCGCCCACGACACGATCGGCGAGGACGTGAAGCGTCTCGTCGACGAGGCCGAGCCCGGCGCCGTGCTCGTGCTCGAGAACCTGCGCTTCTTCGCGGGCGAGGACGGCAACGACGCCGCCTTCGCGCGCGAGCTCGCCGCGCTGGCCGACGCCTACGTCGACGACGCCTTCGGCACCATGCACCGCGCCAGCGCCTCCATCGTGGGCGTGCCCGAGCTCCTGCCGTCGGCGATGGGCCTGCTCGTGCAGGCGGAGGTGGAGGCCCTCGGCCAGCTCCTCACCCACCCCAAGCGGCCCTTCGGCGCGGTGCTCGGGGGGGCCAAGGTCTCCGACAAGATCGAGATCCTCGAGCGCCTGGCGGGCAAGGTCGACCACCTCTTCGTGGGCGGCGCGATGGCCTACACCTTCCTGGCCGCCCAGGACCTGCCCGTGGGCAGCAGCCGCGTGGAGCGCGATCAGCTCGACACCGCCCGGCGCGTGCTGGAGGAGACCGAGGCGCGTGGCTGCCGACTGCACCTCCCCACCGACCACGTGGTGGCCGACCGCTTCGCCGAGGACGCCGCCCCCCAGGTGGTCCGCGAGATCCCCGAGGGGATGATGGGCCTCGACATCGGTCCCGAGACGGCGGCCGGCTGGGCCGACGTGCTCGGAGGCTGCCGCACGCTGTTCTGGAACGGTCCGCTCGGGGTGTTCGAGTGGGCCTCCTTCTCCGGCGGCACCCGGGCCATCGCCGAGGCCTTCGCCGCCTCCACCGGCTTCTCGGTGATCGGGGGGGGCGACTCCGCCGCGGCGGCCGCCACCTTCGGCGTGGCCGACCGCGTGGGCTTCGTGTCCACCGGCGGAGGCGCCAGCCTCGCCTACCTGCGGGCCGGCGACCTGCCGGGCATCGCCGCCCTGCGGAAGAAGCGGTGACCCGCCGCCCGCTCCTCGCCGGAAACTGGAAGCTCCACCTCGGCCCCGGGGCGGCGCGGTCGCTGGCTGCAGCGATCGCCGCGAAGGTGGGCGACGTGGCCGAGGTCGACGTCGCCGTCTTCCCCACCGCCCTGGCCGTGCCCGCGGTGGTCGAGGCGCTGCGCGGCAGCATGATCGGCGTGGGCCTCCAGTGGGCCTCGCCCCACGCGCAGGGCGCCTACACGGGCACCAACAGCAGCGTGCTCGCCCGCGAGGTGGGCTGCAGCTGGCTGCTGGCCGGGCACTCGGAGGTCCGCCGCGACCTGGCCGAGGACGACGCCCGGGTGCGGAGCTCGGTGCTCGGGGGCCTCGATGCGGGCCTGCTGCCGATGGTCTGCCTGGGCGAGTCGCTCGAGGAGCGACGCGCCGACCGCGTGGAGGACGTCATCACCCGTCAGCTCGCCGCGCTGTACGACGGCCTCCCGGCCGACCGCGCCGCCGTGCTCACGCTGGCCTACGAGCCCCTCTGGGCGATCGGCACCGGCGAGACGGCCACCCCGGACCAGGCCCAGGCGGTGCACGCGCTGATCCGCGGCTGGCTCGCCGATCGCTTCCCCGCCTTCGTGGCCGCCGAGACCCGCGTGCTCTACGGCGGCAGCGTCAAGCCCTCGAACGCCGCCGAGCTGCTCGCGCAGCCCGACATCGACGGGGCCCTCGTGGGCGGAGCCAGCCTCGACGCCGAGAGCTTCGCCGCGATCGTGAACGCCGCGCGCTGACCCGTCGCGGTGGACGCGCGACGAAGCGCCTTCCCTACGGGAACGGGAAGAGGGCGTTCGGCTGCGGGCCCAGGACGGGCGTGAGGGGCTGCACGGGCACCAGGCCAGGGCCGCCCGGGGTGCTCGTGAAGGGCGTGCCCCAGCCGCCACCGGTGCCGCCCCAGGAGGGGCCGTTGTTGCCGCCGCCGGGACCGTTGTTCCCGCCGCCGGGGCCGTTGTTCCCACCGGGGCCGGTGTTGCCGCCAGGGCCACCACCCCAGCCCGTGCCGCCGCCAGGGAAGCCGTTGTTCCCGCCGCCGCCGTTGTTGCCGCCCGGGAAGCCGTTGTTCCCGCCGCCGCCCCAGCCCGTGCCGCCGCCGGGGAAGCCGTTGTTCCCGCCGCCGCCGTTGCCGCCGCCGCCCCAGCCCGTGCCGCCGCCAGGGAAGCCGTTGTTGCCACCCGCGTTGCCGCCGATGTTCCCGCCGGGGAGCCCGGTGCCACCGCCGGGGAAGCCGTTGTTCCCGCCGCCGGGGCGACCGGTGTCGATGCCACCGTTGTTGCCGTCGGGGCCGTTGTTGCCGGGCCCGTTGTTGGCGCCGCCGTTGCCGCTGCCCGAGTCGAAGGGGTTCGTGGCCGTGTCGAACACGAAGGTGTCGTCGCTGCCGCCCGGACCGCCGGGACCGCCCGACACGTCGGTGTCGTCGGGATCCGTGCCGTCCTTGTCGCCCAACGAGGTGGCCTCGGGCGCGCAGGCCAGCACGAGAGGGAGCAGGAAGGTGGCGCGCAGGAAGGACATCGGGGCCTCGCTCGTGGCGAGGCCAGTTCTATCCGAGCAGGAGACGATCCGCGACATCCGTGTGACGGCGTTCGAACCGTGGGCTCACTCTGCGGCGTCGTCCTCGGCGGGGACCACGGGCTCCTCGAGCTCCACCTCGAGGGGCGCCTCCTCGAGCAGCTCCTCGACGGGCGCCGGGGTGGTCTTCGCCGCCTCCTCTGCGCGCTTCTCCTTCGTGACGGCCTCGATCTCGTCGAGCACGTCCGATCCGCCCGCGAGCAGGGACTTGTTCGAGTACCAGGCGAGCGAGATGGAGGTGACCATGAAGCCCACCGCCACGCCCGTGGTGACCTGCTGCAGCACGCTCGTGGGACCACGCGGGCCGAAGATCGTGGAGCCGCCGGCGCCCCCGAAGGCCGCACCCACATCCCCGCCCTTGCCCGGCTGCAGGATGATGATCAGCACCAGCATCAGCGACAGGATGACGTGGACGGTGACGAGGAAGAGGTACATCGGGTCTCCAGATCAGGATGCGGCGGCGTCGCGCCGGCACTGGCCGGGCAGGCAGCGCACGTAGACCTCGTGGCGGTGGCTCACCACCTCGAAGCCGCGGTCGGCGGCCATGCGGTCCTGGCGCTGCTCGATCATCGGGTCCTCGAACTCGACGATGGCGCCGCAGTCGAGGCAGATCAGGTGGTCGTGGTGCTCGCCGTCGTGGACGGGCTCGTACCGCGCCTGGTTCTCGCCGAACTTGTGCTCCACCGCCAGGCCACCCTCGGTGAGCAGCCGCATCGTGCGGTAGACCGTGGCGTAGCCGATGGACTTCTGCTTGACCTTGGCCTGCTCCAGCAGCTCGAGGAGCGACTGGTGCTTGGCGCCGGTGAAGAAGACGTCGGCGATGACCTTGCGCTGCGACGTGAGCTTCAGGCCCTCCTTCGAGAGGAGGGCGCGGAAGCGCGCGAGCTGGGTCTGTGTGGAGGTCACGTCCCCTCCCCGTCCCGCCCCCGCCACGTGGAGGGGGTGGGTCCGACGTTCCCGGGGTCTAACGCCGCAGGCGGCGGACCGCCGGGAGCGCTCACTCCTCGGCAGCCGCCTGGGCCGCCTCACCGGTGCCCTCGGCCTCGCGCTGCGAGGTGCCGACGAGCTCGATGATCGCCATCGGCGCGTTGTCGCCGCCGCGGAAGGAGGACTTCACGACGCGCGTGTAGCCACCCGGACGCTCGGCGAAGCCCGGCGCCACCTCGGCGAAGAGCTTGTCGAGGGCGGTGCGGTCGTTGAGCCAGATGCGGGCACGCCGGATGGCATGCACGCGCTGGGCCGCCGCCGCACGGGCCTCGTCGCCCGAGAGCGCCTCGATGGCCGCGGCGCTGGGCGCGCGCTTGGCGATCGAGATGACACGGTCGGCGAAGCGCTTGAGCTCCTTGGCCCGCGCCTCGGTGGTGTGGATGCGCCCATGGAGCACCAGCGAGGTGACCATGTTGCGGAAGAGGGACTTCCGCTGCGGCGAGTTCATGCCGAGCTTCCGCCCGGCCTTGCGGTGACGCATCGAAGCCTCCTCAGCCGAGCTTGTGCTTGGGGAAGTTGTGCAGCTTCATCCCGAGCGACAGGCCGAGATCCGCGAGGATCTCCTTGATCTCGTTCAGCGACTTGCGGCCGAAGTTCTTGGTCTTCAGCATCTCGGCCTCGGTGCGCTCCACCAGCTGGTAGATGTACTCGATGCCGGCGTTCTGGAGGCAGTTCTGGGAGCGCACGGAGAGCTCGAGCTCGTCGACGCGCTTGAACAGGTTCTCGTTGAACTCCTGCTCCTCCTCCTCGGTGGCCTCCTGCTCGGGCTCCTCCTCCTCGGCGAAGTTGATGAAGACCTGGAGCTGCTCCTTGAGGATCTTGGCGGCGTAGGCCACCGCGTCCTCGGGGAGCACGGAACCGTCGGTCCACACCTCGAGGGTGAGACGGTCGTAGTCGGTGCGGTTGCCGACGCGCGCGTTGGTGACCGTGTAGCGGACGCGCTTGATCGGGCTGAAGATGGCGTCGACGGCGATCGTGCCGAGGGGCGCCTCCTCGTCCTTGTTCTGGGCGGACGGGACGTAGCCCTTGCCCATCTTCACCGTGAGGTCGGCCTCGAAGGTGACGCCCTCGGTGATCGTGGCGATGGCGTGATCCGGGTTGAGGATCTCGCAGGCCGCGTCGAAGGTGATGTCGCCCGCCGTGACCACGGTGGTCTCGCCCGCCTTGCCGGTGACCTTGAGGTGGCCGGTGACCGCCTCGAGGGCCGAGGTGCGCAGCAGGACGCCCTTGATGTTGAGGATGATGTCGGTGACGTCCTCGACGATGCCCGGGATGTAGCTGAACTCGTGCTCGACACCCTCGATCTTGATCGCGGTGACGGCGGCGCCCTGGAGCGACGACAGCAGGACGCGGCGGAGCGCGTTGCCGATCGTGGTGCCGAAGCCACGCTCGAGGGGGCGGATCACGAACTTCCCGTAGGAGTCGTTCGACTTGTGGTCGCGCTCGACGCGACGCGCCTTCATCAGGCTGCGCCAGTTGCCGAACACCTGCTCATCCATGCTCATCACGTCTCCAGCTGCCTCTTCTGCACGGCACGGGGTCCGGCTCCACGAGGCAAGAGCGAGGGGGGACGGTGGGTCGTGGCGCTCGCGGCGGGCGCCGCGGGCACCGGGGGCTGACGGATCAGACGCGCCGCTTCTTGGGCGGGCGGCAGCCGTTGTGGGCGATCGGGGTGACGTCGCGGATCAGCGTGATCTTGAGCCCCGAGTTCGCGATGGCGCGCAGCGCCGACTCGCGACCCGTGCCGGGCCCCTTCACGTAGACGCCGACGGCCTTCACGCCGTGCTCCATCGCCTTGCGGCAGGCATCCTCGGCCACGAGCTGCGCCGCGAAGGGCGTGCTCTTGCGGGAGCCCTTGAAGCCGAGGACGCCGGCAGCGCTCCACGCGACGGTGTTGCCGGCGGGATCGGTGACGGTGACGATGGTGTTGTTGAAGGTGGCCTGGATGTGCGCGACCCCCGAGGGGACGTTCTTCCTGACCTTCTTCTTCTGGGTCTTGCGGGTGGCCATGGGTGCGTTCCTCTGGACTCAGCGCTTCTTGCCGGCGACGGGCTTGCGCGGGCCCTTGCGGGTGCGTGCGTTGGTGTGGGAGCGCTGGCCACGGACCGGGAGACCACGACGGTGACGGAGACCGCGGTAGGTGCCCAGATCGATGAGGCGCTTGATGTTCATGGCGACCTCCTTGCGGAGCTCGCCCTCCACCCGGTACTTCGCGGTGATGATCTCGCGAATGCGGGCGACCTCGTGATCGGTCAGCTGCGACAGCCGCAGGGAGCCGTCGACCTGGGCCTCCTCGACGATCTTCTTCGCCGTGGTCTGCCCGATCCCGTAGATGTAGGTGAGCGCGATCCAGACCGGCTTCCTGCCGTCGAGGTCGACGCCTTCGATACGTGCCAAGAGATCCTCTCGTGCGGCCCCGAGTCGGGGTTCCCGCGTCCGGTTCCTGCCTGCCCTGCCGAAGAGGCCGCACCGATGCGGCTCACGCTGGGAAGGCGTCGAACGACCAGCGGCGCTTATACGATCCGTGTCACCGGATCAAGTCCGGCGACGCGGTTCCTGCGCCTCACCCGAAGAAGTCGCCCTGGCCTCCCAGGCGCCGACGACGGTTGCGCACCCGACCGCCCGGCCCCTGGGTGGAGGTGCCGAGGCTGCTGTAGTGCTTGGTGGCGAGCTTGGCCTGCACCTGGCCGACGGTGTCGAGCGACACGCCGACGAGGATCAGCAGCCCGGTGCCCCCGAAGTAGAAGGGCACGTTGAAGTCCGAGACGAGGATCGTGGGCAGGATGCAGATCGCGGCCAGGTAGACCGCGCCGCCCGCCGTGAGCCGCGTGAGGAGCCAGTCGATGTAGGCCGCCGTCTCGCGACCGGGCCGCACCCGCGGGATGAAGCCACCCTGCTTCTTGAGGTTGTCGGCCACGTCCTCGGGGTTGAACTGGATCGCCGTGTAGAAGAAGGCGAAGAACACGATCAGCACGGCGTAGGTGGCGTTGTAGAGCCACCGCCCCGGGTAGAAGGCATTGCTGAGCCACTGCAGCACCGCCCAGTCCGCGAACGAGGCCATGGTGCTGGGGAACATCAGCAGCGACGACGCGAAGATCGGCGGGATGACCCCGGCGGTGTTCACCTTCAGCGGCAGGTAGGTGGTCTCGCCCTCGTAGACCGTGCGGCCCATGATGCGCTTGGCGTGCCGCAGCGGGATGCGACGCTGGCCGCGCTCCACGAAGACGATGCCGTAGATCACCACGAACATGAAGACGAGCAGCAGCGTGACCTGGAGCAGGTTGAGCTGGCCCTTCTGGATGAGCGTGAACAGCTGGAAGGCGCCCGCCGGCATGCCCGCGATGATGCCCGCCGTGATGATGATGGAGGCGCCGTTGCCGATGCCCCTCTCCGTCATCTGCTCGCCCAGCCACATCACGAAGCAGGCGCCGGCCGTCATCGTCAGCGCGGTCATCGCGCGGAAGCCCCAGCCGGGCTCGATCACCACCGAGGTGGCGCCCACCGTCATCTGCTCGAGGCCGACGGCGATGAAGAAGCTCTGCACCACCGCGATCACGATCGTGAGGTAGCGCGTGTACTGCGTGATCTTGTTCCGGCCCGTCTGCCCCTCGTCCTTGAGGCGCTTGAGCCGCGGCTCCATCTCGGCGAGGAGCTGCATGATGATCGACGCCGTGATGTACGGCATGATCCCCAGGACGAAGACGCTGAACTGCGTCAGCGCCCCGCCGGAGAACATGTTGTACAGCCCGAACAGCGTGTTCGACTGCTGGTTGAACCACTGCGCGAGCGCGGTGCGGTCGATGCCGGGGGCCGGCACGAAGATGCCGAGCCGGTAGACGCCGAGCATCCCCAGCGTGAACAGGACCCGCTTGCGCAGGTCCTCCATCGACCAGATGTCGCTGATGATGTTCGCCACGCGCGCTCCGGATGTTCGCGGGGTCCCCTATCGGGACCCTCGTCGCCGACGACCCTCCTGCTCTAGCCGGCCGGTGCGTGCAGCGGGACCGCGGCACCGGCGGGCGGGAGGATCAGCCCTCTTCGGACGAAGAGAGGCTCTCGTCGACCGAACCCCCGGCCGCGAGGATCTTCTCCTTCGCACCGGCGGACACCTTGGCAAGGCGGATCTGCAGGGCGACGCCGATCTCACCACGGCCGAGCAGCTTCACGCCGTTCTTGCCGATGCGGCTGATGATGCCCTCGGCCTTGAGGAGCTCGGCCGTGACCACCGTGCCGGCCGCCAGGCGCTCGAGCTGCTCGACGTTGAGCACCTCGAAGTCCTTGGCGAACACGTTGGTGAAGCCGACCTTCGGCAGACGCCGCATCAGCGGGGTCTGGCCGCCCTCGAACTGGGGACGACGCTTGTAGCCACCGCGGGACTTGTCGCCCTTGGTGCCACGGCCCGCCGTGGTGCCCTTGCCCGAGCCCTCGCCACGACCGACGCGCTTGCGCGCCTTCGTGGAGCCGGGGTTGGGAGCGAGGCTCGCGAGTTCGTTGCTCATCCCTGGATCTCCTCGCACTCGACGAGGTGAAGCACCTGCTTCACCATGCCGCGCACGGCGGGGGTGTTCTCGAGCTCACGGCTCTGGCCGATCTTCCGGAGTCCGAGACCCTTGACGTTGTCGACCTGCTTGGCGGTGGCACCGATGGTGCTGCGCTTGAGCGTGACCTTGATGCGGCTCATGGTCGCCTCCGTCAGACCGCACCCGGCTCGTGGGCCGGCTGCTCGTGGTGGACGGTGTAGTTGGCGCGGACGCGCTCGAGGTCCTGGCCGGTGCGCACCGCGTACTGCTCGACCGACTCGAGGCGACGGAGCGCATCGAAGGTGGCCCGGACGACGTTGTGCGGGTTGGAGGAGCGCAGCGACTTCGAGAGGGTGTCGGTGACGCCGAGCGCCTCCATGATCGCGCGGACCGTGGGGCCGGCGATGACGCCGGTACCGGGTGCGGCCGGCTTGAGCAGGACGCGACCGGCACCGAAGGCACCGAGGATGTCGTGAGGCACCGTGCCGCCCACCAGCGGGACGTCGATCATCGCCTTCTTGGCGCGCTCGATGCCCTTGCGGATGGCCTCGGGGACCTCGTTCGCCTTGCCGAAGCCGACGCCCACCGAGCCCTGCCCGGTGCCGACGACGACGATCGCCGAGAAGCTGAAGCGCCGACCGCCCTTCACGACCTTGGCGACGCGGTTGATGTAGATCACCTTCTCGATGAGGTTGCTCTCCTCCTCGTCGCGGCGACCCTTTCTCATCTTGGCCATGGAAGGCTCCCGGATGCCTGGATGCGTCAGAACTCGAGACCGCCGGCGCGGGCACCATCGGCCAGCGCGGCCACACGGCCGTGGTACAGGTAGCCACCGCGGTCGAACACCACGGCGGAGATGTTGGCGGCCTTCGCCTTCTCGGCGAGCAGCTTGCCCACCGCCTCGGCGGCCGCCTTCTTGCCCTCGAACTCCTGGTCACGGAGCTCGGGGGACAGGGTGGACGCCGCCACGAGCGTACGCCCGCTCTCGTCGTCGATGACCTGCGCGTAGATGTGCCGCGCCGACCGGAAGACCGCGACCCGCGGACGCACGGGCGTGCCGGAGATCCGCTTGCGGACGTACTTGCGGCGACGGGTGCGCGCCGTGGTCTTGGGATGCGTGTGACTCATGCCGACCCTCTCGCGCGTCAGGCGCTCTTTCCAGCCTTGAGCAGGATGGTCTCACCCTCGTACCGGACGCCCTTGCCCTTGTAGCGGTCGGGCGTGCGGAACTTGCGGATGTTGGCGGCCACCTGGCCGACCCGCTGCTTGTCGATGCCGGAGACGGTGATCTTGTTGTCCTTGTCGACGGCGATCTGGACCCCCTGGGGGATCGGGAACTCGACAAGGTGGGAGTAGCCCAGGTTGAGCACCAGGTTCTGGCCCCGCACGTCGGCGCGGTAGCCGACGCCCTGGACCTCGAGCCGACGGCTGAAGCCCTCGGTGACCCCGACGACCATGTTCTGCGTGAGCGAGCGCATCAGGCCGTGGGCGGCACGCGCGGTGCGGACCTCGGACTTGCGCTTGAACACGACCTCGGCCTCGCCGACCTCGACCTCGATCGAGGGGTGGATGGACTCGGAGAGCTCACCCTTGGGACCCTTGACCGTGACCGCGCCCGACGCCACCGAGATGGTGACACCCTTGGGAATGGTGACTGGCTTGTTTCCGATACGCGACACGTCACACCTCTCCTGGCATCACCAGACGTGACAGAGGACCTCGCCGCCGACTCCGGCGACGCGGGCCTGACTGTCCGTCAGGACGCCCTTGGGCGTGGTGAGGATGGCGATCCCGAGGCCGTTGCGGACGCGGGGGATGTCGGTCTTGCCGACGTAGCGACGACGCCCCGGCTTGCTCACCCGCAGCAGGCCGCGGATGATGCCGTTCTGGCCTTCGTCGTACTTGAGGAAGACCTTGATGGCGCCCTGGTGACCCTTGTCGGGGTCATCCACGTAGCCCTCGATGAAGCCCTCGTGCTTGAGGATCTTCACGATCTCGAGCTTGAGCTTCGACCGGGGAATGACGAGGTTCGGATGCCCGGCAACCTGGGCATTCCGGATCCGCGTCAGCAGGTCAGCGATGGGATCGGTCATCGACGCGCTCCAACGTGCGATCGAGGGGGGTCACTTGGCGAAGGGGAAGCCCAGCTTCGTGAGCAGTGCCCGCGCTTCCTCGTCGGTCTCGGCAGTAGTGACGAAAGCGATGTTCATGCCGTTGATCCGAGAGACCTTGTCGTAGTCGATCTCCGGAAAGATGATCTGCTCGGTGAGGCCGAGGGCGTAGTTCCCTCGCCCATCGAAGGCCTTCGCGCTGAAGCCGCGGAAGTCGCGGATACGCGGGATGGCCACCGACACCAGGCGGTCGTAGAAGTCCCACATGCGGTCGCCACGGAGGGTGACGCGCGCGCCGATGGGCACGTTCTCGCGGAGCTTGAAGTTCGCGACCGACTTGCGGGCGCGCGTGATCACGGCCTTCTGGCCGGCGATCAGCGTGAGCTCCTGGACGACGTTGTCGAGCAGCTTGCTGTTCGACACGGCGTCCTTGG
>JACKEO010000014.1 GCA_020632955.1 Alphaproteobacteria bacterium | reverse complement strand
GGGCCCCGACGGCAAGGCCGCGGTGGAGCCCGATCCCGAGGCGAAGCTCGAGGAGCCGCTGATCGTGCGGCCCACCTCCGAGACCATCATCTGGCACATGTACGGCAAGTGGATCCAGGGCTGGCGCGACCTGCCCATCCTCATCAACCAGTGGGCCAACGTGGTGCGGTGGGAGCTGCGCACGCGGCCCTTCCTGCGCACCGCCGAGTTCCTCTGGCAGGAGGGCCACACCGCCCACGCCACGCGGGACGAGGCCGTGGAGGAGGCCGAGCGCATGCTGGGCGTGTACGCCGCCTTCGCGCGCGAGGTGCTCGCCATCCCCGTGGTGCCCGGCCGCAAGAGCGCCGCCGAGCGCTTCGCCGGCGCCGAGGAGACCTACACCATCGAGGCCATGATGCAGAACGGCTGGGCCCTGCAGGCCGGCACCAGCCACTTCCTCGGGCAGAACTTCGCGAAGGCCTTCGACGTCACCTTCCAGAACGTGGCCGGCGAGGTGGAGCACGTGTGGGCCACGTCGTGGGGCGTGAGCACGCGCCTCGTGGGTGCGGTGATCATGACCCACAGCGACGACGACGGCCTCGTGGTGCCGCCCGCCATCGCCCCCACCCAGGTGGTGATCGTCCCCATCGTGAAGGACGACGCCAGCCGCGCCGAGGTGCAGACCTTCTGCGAGGGCCTGCGCGACACCCTGAAGGCCGGCGGCGTGCGCGTGGTGCTCGACGACCGCGACAACCTCAAGCCCGGCGCCAAGTACTACGAGTGGGAGCGCAAGGGCGCCTGCCTGCGCATGGAGATCGGGCCCCGCGACGTGGCCGGCGGCACGGCCTTCTGCAAGAAGCGCACCGGCGGCGGCAAGTTCGCGCTGCCCGTGGCCGACGCCGTCACCGAGGTGCGCCGCGTGCTCGCCGAGGTGCAGCAGGAGCTGCTCGACCGCGCCACCACCCTGCGCGACGAGCGCACGCAGACGGTGAGCTCCTACGCCGACTTCCAGGCGAAGCTCGAGTCCGACGGCGGCTGGTTCCGCGTGTACTGGCACGACGACGGCGAGGCCGAGGCCCGCATCAAGGACGAGACCAAGGCCACCATCCGCTGCTTCCCGATGGAGGGCCAGGAGGAGGCGGCCGGGCAGGTGTGCTTCTACAGCGGCAAGCCCGCCACGCACGTGGCCATCTTCGCCCGGGCGTACTGACGCCCGGGCGGGCTGCCCCCCGCGATCAGGGAGGGACGAGGGTGTCGTGCAGCACCGGGTCCTCTGCCGGATCGGTCTGGGAGCTGCGCCACTGACGCAGCAGCTCCGTGCCCGCCAGCTGCTGGGCGACGAGGTCGAGGCGGGCGGCCAGGGCCGCGGCCGTGGCGGGCGCCACCTGCTCGGGCGGCGCGAGGGTCTCGCAGAGCATCGCGCGCACGCTCACCGGCAGCGTGCGCCATCGCTCGGCGGCCTCGGGCACCACCGGCAGCACGCTGGGGTGCACCCCGGTGAGCACGCAGTGGATCACCGACGCGAGCGCGCGCACGTCGAGGCGCTGGGCGTGGGCGAGCGCGTCGGCGCCCCCGGTCGACGCCGATCGCGGCGCCTCGCCCGGGACGAGCGCCACCACCGACTGGCGGGCGGACGACTGGTCGCCGCTCACGCCCGAGAGCAGTCCGTGGTCGGCGAGGTCCACGAGCACCGACGTGGACCGGATGTAGCCGTGGTACAGCCCGGCGGCGTGCACGGCCGCGAGCGCGTGGGCCACCGGCACGAACCAGGTGATCGCGCGCTCCACCGACACGGCCTGGGCGCGACGCAGCACCCCCTCGGCGGTGGTGCGGGCGAGCACCATCGCGTACCAGGGACCCGAGACGCCCTCGCCCTGGCCGATCACCGACACGAGGCCGGGGTGCCGCACCCGCGCCGTGAGCTCCGCCTCTCCCACGAGCCGGGCCCACCAGGCGGGATCCTCCAGGGCGCTCCGCCGGAGCAGCTTCACCGCCACGGGACGGCCCGTCTGGGCGTCCCCCGCACGCCACGTGGTGGTCGCCAGCCCGTGTCCGATGGGATCCTCGAGGAGGTAGCGCCCTCCGAGGAGGTCTCCGGCGCGCGCGAGACGCAGCGGCCGGACCCTGAGCGCGGGACGGACGGGGGGAACGCGGGTCATCGGGATCCTCGCGAGGCGGGCCGACACGGAGCGGCAGCCACTCTAGCCAACGCTCAGGTCGGTCCGCTTTCACCCACCTTGCGTGCGGGATTGTCTGGAGACGAGCACGCGGGACCGCGCCGCCGCTGCGGCGTCAGCCGCCCAGGAAGAACACGCTGTACACGTCGACGTCGATGTCGTCGAAGCCCTGCGTGGACTGCAGCTCCTCGAGGGTGATCTCGGTGAACTGGTAGCCGCTGCCGCAGTTGCCGGGGGGCTTCGCCACCGTGCTGTCGGTGAACAGGTAGAGCCCCTCCAGCGACGGCGCCTCGAAGGTGAGCGAGAACGTGCCGTCGCTGTCGGCGTCCACGGCGGCCAGCGGGATCAGGAAGTCCTGGGTGCGCTCGCACCCGCCGCCGAGCGGACGGCAGAACATGCCGGGACCGGGGATCACGCGCACGGTGCGCGGCACGGCCGGCTCCCCGTGGATGACGTTGCCCAGGTCGTCCAGGCCGTCGACGCACAGCGCCTTGCCCGTGATCGTCCACGACGGCACCGGGACGTCGGTCTCCACGTCGGTCTCGTCGGTGTCCACCGGCACGCCCGTGTCGGCCGTCTCCACCACGGTGTCACCCGGGTCGACGGTGTCGTTCCCGCCCGTGTCCCCCACGTCGTCCCCCGACGGGATGACCGGCTTCGTGCCGCAGGCGGCCACCAGGGCCAGCCCCATCCAGCTGCGCATCGCTCCTCCACGCCCTTCCCGACCCCGGTGTACACGGTGGGGACGGGACCCGCAGGGCGGGGGGAGCACAGGATCGATCAGGCGCCCCCGCCTCACCGGTACGACACCCCCGCCATCGCGCTCGGCATCTCGTCGTCGCCCACGCTCAGCTCGTTGCCGAGCCCGAGCCGTCCGTCGGCGCCCAGTCCCCAGCAGCGGACGGTCTCGGCAGCGTCCAGGAGCGCCACGCACATGTGGTGCTCTCCGGCGGTGATCAGGCGCGCCCTGCCACCGATCTGCACGGTGCCGTCGGGGACCTCGTCGTCGCCCACGTCGTCTTCGGAGGCGTAGCCGAGGCGTCCGTCGGTGCCCCGGCCCCAGGTGCGCACGCTGCCGTCGAGGCGCAGGGCCATGCCCATGTAGCCCCCCATCTCCACGGCCACGGCGTCCGACAGCCCTGCGGCGTTGCCGGCCGCGCTGGGGAGCTCGTCGTCGCCGATGTCGTCGGTGTTGCCGTAGCCGATCCGGCCGTACTGGCCGCTCCCCCAGCAGCGCAGGGTGTGGTTCTCGAGCACGGCGCAGGTCTGCGAGCCGTCGGCCGACAGCTGGAGCACCCGCTGCCCGATCTCGAGGGGGCCCGCGGTGGCCGGCGTCTCGTCGTCGCCGATGGCGTCCTCGTGCCCGCGACCCAGCCGACCGCTGGACCCCCGACCCCAGCAGTTCACCGTGCCGTCGGTGAAGCGGACGCAGTTGTGGACGAGCCCCACCGCGAGCTCCGCCACCGCGCCGCCGAGCGCCAGCGGCGACGCGGCCGACGGGAGGGAGTCGCCGCCGGTCTCCATGGTGTCGCCGCGCCCGGTCTGGCCCACGTCGGCCAGGCCCCAGCAGCGCACGAAGCCGCCCTCGATGAGCGCGCAGGTGTGCTGCCGGCCGGCGCCCACCGACAGCGCCCGCGCCCCGAGGTCCACCGTGCCGACCGTGGCGGGCGTCTCGTCGTCGCCGATGCTGTCGTGGGAGCCCAGCCCGAGCTGGCCCTTGCTGCCGTCGCCCCAGCAGCGGACCTTGCCGTTCGCGAGCAGCGCGCAGGTGTGCTTGTAGCCGGCGCTCACCTGGACGGCGGCGCCCCCCACGTCCACGTCCGACGCGGTGGCGGGGAGCTCGTCGTCGCCGATGGGCAGGGTGTGGCCCAGGCCGAGCTGCCCCTCGTCGTTGGCGCCCCAGCAGCGCACGCGCCCGTCCCACACGGCACAGGTGTGCGCGAAGCCGGCCGACAGCGAGGTGAGCCGGCACGTCACCGACCGGTCCTCGGGGTGGCAGTCCTGCTCGTCGGGCGTGCCGTCACCGTCCCGGTCGGACGGCTTGCCGCGGTTCGCGGTGTCGGCCGTGTCGATGCCCGAGTCCGTCTCGTCCCCGGGGGTGTCGCAGGGGATCGACGCGAAGCAGCCCCGATCGACGCAGTCGGTGAAGCCGTCCTGGTCGTTGTCGACGCCGTCGTCGCACTCGCCGGCCTGATCGCCCTCGATCTCGGGCGGCGGCTCGCACGCGCCCAGGGCCAGACCCACGCCGAACACGAGCAGGTGAACACGCACGGTCCCTCCCTCGAGCGTCCGCTCGACCGCCGCAACCCACGCACACCGACCACCGCCTCAGGCGGCCAGCGCTGCTACCACGCCCTCCCGCAGCCGTGCCACGGCCTCGGACCCGGGCAGCCCGAGCACCTCGCAGGCCTCCACGTCGTCGGGCAGGTCGCGCACCGCCGCCTGCTGCGCCGCCGCCACCCGCGCCCGCGCCGCCGGCGTGAGCCGGGGGAGCAGCCAGCCGTGGATGCGCCACGAGAGCGCGGCGTGCCGCACCTCGTCGGCCGCCACGCGCGCCATCGTGGCCGCCACCGCGGGATCGCTGGCGTGCTCGGCCTGCCACAGGCCCACCAGCGCCCCCCAGGTCTCGCCGACACAGCCCTCGCGCACGTTGTCGATCGCGAGGGCCTCGGCGTCGCGCAGCGGCGTGGGGTCCACCCGGCTGGGGCGGGGGGTCCCGCCGTGGCGTCGGGCCAGACGGCCCACCTGACGGGCGTGCCGGCGCTCGTCCCGCGCCGCACGTCGGACCTCCGCGAGGAGCCCGGCGGGGGCGCCCAGCGCCTCGAGCTCGGCGTGGATCTGGTGGAAGGCGGCCACGCTGGCGTGCTCCAGCTCGGCGTGGCGCGCGAGCAGCTCCCCCACGCCACACGCGTCATCGGCCACCGGGCGCAGCCCAGGCGGCCTGCGACCGATGCAGCCACCCGTGGCGCTCCAGAGCTGGCGTGCGTCCTCGGTGACCACACCCGCCGCCGTCACGCGGCTGCGCACGCGGAAGTCCAGGATGGGCGTGCAGTCGCGGGTGAGCTTCACGGTGACCACCTCCCAGTCCGCGCCGTCAGGGCGGGCCGCGAAGCGCGTGTCGGAGCAGGCCGCGTCGCCCTTGCCCGCGAACCAGGCCACCAGCAGGGCCTCCTGCGCGGTGTCGATGGTGCCGAGCAGCGGAAGCAGCTCGGAGAGCGTGTCGTAGACCGTGTAGGTGTCGCCGCTCGTGCTGATGAGGCGCGTGCTGCCCAGACCGCCGCTCTCGTCGAGCGCGAAGGCCATGCAGGCGGAGGGATCGGTGGCGTCGGCGCACGGCGTGCCCGATCGGCCGACCTCCTCCGTGTTGCCCCAGGGCCAGGAGGCCACGAGCAGGAGGTTGGGCAGGGAGGTGGTGAGGTTCAGCTCGGCCAGCGGATCCCAGGACGCGCTGGTGCAGGTGGCCCCGACGTAGTCGTTGCCCGGAGGCCAGTCGCAGCCGCTCGCCGCCACCGCCTCGGACGGACTCCAGTCCTGGCTGTTGAACTGCCCGGTGTCCGACACGTCAGGGAAGGCGTCGAGGTCGTCGGCGCAGGCCGCCGCGGAGTCGCCGGAGTCTCCGCTGTCGCCACCCACCCCGGAGTCGCCGCTGTCCCCGGAGTCGCCGACCCCCGAGTCCCCGCTGTCGGCCACGCCCGAGTCCCCGCTGTCCCCGCTGTCGGCCACGCCCGAGTCCCCGCTGTCGGCCACGCCCGAGTCTCCGCTGTCCCCGCTGTCGCCAGGGCCCGAGTCCCCGCTGTCGCCGGAGTCGGCCACGCCCGAGTCGCCGGAGTCCCCGCTGTCGCCGGCGCCCGAGTCCCCGGAGTCGAAGCCGGTGTCGGAGGTGTCGTCGGTGACGTCGCTGTCGGTGTCGGCGGCCTTGCCCGGCCCGACGGCACAGCCCGCGAGCGCGACCGCCATCACGCCGCCCAGCACCCGCCGCAGCTCCCGCGGATCCGCGAGTCCACCCGTGGTCGACATCCCACCTCCTCATGCAGGGGCCACGATACGGACCCACGAGGCGACCGTCCACGCCCGTCCTGGGATCCTGTCCGCCCATGCCCTTCCCCCGCCGCCGCCGTGCCCTCCTCCTCGGCCCCGCCGTGGCGTGCGGGCTGTCGCTGCACCCGGCTCCGCGCGCGGCGGCCCAGGCGCCCCCGGCCCCCGAGGAGGTCCTCCCCATGGCACCCGACGCCGCGCCCGCGGGCACCGCGCGCCCCCTTCGACCCGACGAGCGCGCCGCGATGACCGGCGTGGTGTGGACCCCGGACTGCCCCGTGCCGCTGGATGCCCTCGTGGTGCTCGAGCTGCCCCATCACGACGGCGCGGGCGGCACGCCCACGGGGCGCCTCGTGGTGCACCGCGACGTGGCCGACGACCTCCTCGGCGTCTTCGCGCGCCTCTTCGCGATCGGCTTCCCCATCCCGTCGATGCAGCCCGCCGAGACCTTCGGAGGCGACGACGACGCGAGCATGGCCGCGAACAACACGGTGGCCTTCCACTGTCGCAAGGTGGCGGGCACCCAGGTGTGGTCGGAGCACGCCTCGGGACGGGCGCTCGACCTGAACCCCCTCTGGAACCCGTGGGTGCGACCCGACCCGGCGGCCCCTGACGGGCTGCGCGTGGCGCCGGAGGCAGGCCGTGCCTGGGCGCTGACGCGCAGCGACGCACCCGGCCTCATCCTGCCCGACGGCCCCGTGGTGCAGGCCTTCGCCGCCATCGGCTGGGGCTGGGGCGGCACCTGGCGGCGGGCTCGGGACCTTCAGCACTTCAGCGCGTCGGGACGCTGATAGCGGCCCCCGCCTGACCTGATCGGCACCGAGCCGAGACCGGCGCGCGTCGGACCGAGGAGAAGGAGCGAAGGCGTAGCTCGCGCTACGTCGAGCGACGCCGACGACGGACCGGCGTGCGTCGGGCCGGCGAATGCCATCAGGTCAGGCGCGGGACGCTATGAGGCCTACCGCGGCGGGAGCTGCGCCGGGCAGGCCCACTGGACCTCCTCCACCGCGAGCCACCCCTCCAGCCACCCGCCGCCCTGCCGTTCCCGCACCCAGTACACGGTGCCGACCCGCCGATCCCAGTCGTCGTGCTGGGGCAGCCAGGCCTCGGTGGCCTCCACCGGCCCACCCGGGGCCACCTGGGCCCGCACCACGGCGCGCACGGTGCCTTCCGGGTCCACGTCGCGCACCTCGTACCGGCCACGCAGGTCGACCGAGGGTGCAGGCAGCGCCCAGGTGGGCTCGGCCTGGGGCGACGCGTCCACGGGGCGGGTGTGCACCTCCTCGGTCCACACGATCGCCTCGCCCGGAGCGCGGGTGCCCCGACGCCAGATCTCCGCCCCCCTCCCTCCCCGCACGCGCTCCTCCCGCTCCAGGTGCATGCGGCCCTGCCCGTCGCGGTGCTCGGTGTCCTGGAGGACGAGGCGCCCCTCCTCCCACGTGCGGTGCACCACCCAGGTGGTCTCGCCGTCGGTGCTGTGCTCCTCGACGACGGGCAGCCCGTCCTCGAAGACCTCCCACACCTCCTCCACCGCATGGTCGCGAGGCCCCGACCACAGGCGCTCGAGCCGCGTGCTGCCATCCAGGGCCGTGCGTCGCTCCCGCTCCCAGAGCACCGTCACCCCCTCGCGCAGGTCGGTGGCGAAGCCGGCGTCCAGCCGCTCCAGCTCCTCGGTGCGCACCGTCCAGGCCCACTCCACGCCCTCGTCGATCACCCCGTCCGCGTCGCGATCGTCGCCCTCCACGCGCAGGCGGTCGTCGGCATCCCAGAGGGTGCGGTGCACGCTGCCCCGGGGCTCGGGCCCGCCCGTCCAGGTGTCCCGCCGACGCAGCGCGCCGCCCTCCGCGAGCTCCTCCAGGGTCCACGCGGCCTGCGCGAAGCAGTCCCCCAGCGTGCCGGCGGTGCGCTCGGCGAGATCGGCGCCCAGGTCGGGCTCCACCCGATCGCACCAGCGACGCTGACGCTGGTGGGCCTCCGTGGGTTCGGCGGGCCAGGCGGGGGCTCCCTCGAAGGTCCACGTGGCGAGCGGCGCGCGATCGCCCTCGTAGGCCGGCCAGGGCGCGCGCACGCCGTCGAGGCTGCGGGCGAAGAGCCGCTGCTGGGTGTCGAAGCGGTCCACGGTCACGCTCGACAGCCCGCGTCCCGGATCCTCCTCCCCCACGAGGCCGTCCTCCTCGAGAAACCACCGGGCCGTGGCCGTGCAGCCGGCCACCGGACGGCTCCGATCGGCAGGAGGCGGCGGGCGGTCGAGCAAGGGCGCCGCCCCGGTGTCGACGACGGGGACGCAGCCGCCGCAGCACAGCGCGAGCAGGGACGACAGCCTGGGGCGACGCAGCATGGCGACCTCGGTCCGGGCTGCACAGGAGCACCGGATCCGCTCCACGGATCAGCGTGCGTCACCCACGGTAGCGCACCCGCAGCTCGTCCGGCGGCAGCTGCCGCGGCTCGGTCAGCGCCGCCACGATGGTCAGCCGCCCGGGCCCGTCCGAGCGGTGGATCGCGCGCGCCACCACGGCACACGACCCCACGAGCGCGACCCCGGCCGCCGCGAGCACGAGCAGGCCGGCATCGAGCTGGCGCGCCAGGAGCAGGTTCGCGAGGAAGGCGCCCCCGAGGGTGATCGACGACCACAGGCCCCCGGCCCAGGCCAGCACCGCCATGCCGAGGAAGGTGGCGGGCAGGCCCACCACCGCGGCCACGGCCACGTGCAGGCCGCCCGCCCAGAGCACGCCCACCACCGCCGCGTAGACCAGGGCGTGCCCCACGAGCAGGTCACGTCCCGTGGTCGCGCCCATCGCGTCGGCGCAGGTGCTGGCCGTGTGGAGCGTGCGTCGGCCGAGCGCCAGGGCCAGCTCCAGGTCCATGGGCACGGCGACGGCCCCCTCGCCGAGCCGCGCCGTCGCCCACGCGCGGTGGGCCTGCCAGAGCTCCCCGGCGTCGTCGACGTCCACCACCTGGTTGTGCTCGCCCAGGCCCGTGCGCGGCGAGAAGTTCAGCGCGAAGGTGTCGCCGGCCAGCCAGGACACCGCGTGGAAGAGCAGCGGCAGGCGCGCACCCAGGAAGACCGCGGCCACGCCGGAGGGCAGCCGCTCGACGCCTTCGGGACGGCGCAGGGAGCGCACCAGCGAGCCGTCGTCATGGTAGCGCCGCAGCGAGATCCACTCCGCGCCGCGGGCGTGCTCCACGGTGGCCAGGTCGTGGGTCTCGGGGTGCACCCACAGCCACGACAGCGACCCCTCCGCCATCTCCTGCTGCTGCACGCGCCAGGCCTCCACCTGCTCGGCGAAGGGCGAGTCGGCCGCGTCGTCCGGGATCATGGAGGAGGCCATCTCGTGGTTCTCCCGGATCTGTCCGTCCACGCCGGGGTCCATGCCCGTGTGGTCGATGCCCAGCTCCACGAAGCCGAGCGCGGCGAGCTGGGGCGGGAAGCGCACGAGCTGCGCCTCCACCTGCTCCCGAGCCCACAGCAGCGCGCTCACGTCGCGCACCAGGAAGTCGTCGAGCGCCCAGCGCTCCGGCTGCCCGTCCGCATCCCCCTGCACGTCCATCCACGCCTCCCGACACGGGACGATGCCACAACACCGTCGCCGCACCTGCCACGTTCCGCCACCCGGGGAGCGCACGGGCCGGGTGTGGGGCTAGTCCCTGCACCATGTGGCTCGCCCTCCTCCTCGGCACGGCGCTCGGCGCCTCGGACCCTCCCCCGGAGGAGGCGCCGGAGGCCCCGGCCGAGCCCGAGCCGGTGGAGGACGAGGAGGGCTCCACGCCCACGGAGCCCCCGGCGCCCGCCGCCCCCGAGGTCTACGAGATCCCCCGCGTGCCCGAGCTGGACTCGGTGGTGGAGGCGGCCGAGGTGGCGCAGCGCACCCTGCTCCGCAGCCGCGTGGGCGTGCGACCCGAGCTGGGCCTCGTGCTGGCCACCGACCAGCAGGTGGATGCGGGCGCCCGCCTCGGCGGCACGATCGCCGTGCACTGGTGGACGGTGCCCCAGAAGGGCCTGCGCTGGAGCGGCGAGACGCTCGCGGGCGCCGCGGGCCTGGTGGGCGGCGTGCAGGGCTGGGACGCCGAGGTGTCCAGCACCGTGGGGCCCTGGCTGGGCCCCGTGAGCCTGCGCCTGGGCCCCGTGCTCCGCGGCGACAGCACCGGCAGCCCGAACCGCACCACGAACCTGCCCGACGCCTTCCTGGTGGGCTTCAAGGGCACGATGACCGTGGACGCCGACCACGTGGTCTTCCAGGCCGGCGCGACGCCCGTGTGGGCCGTGGCCGGCACGCGCGCGGCAGGCCCGGCGCCGGGCGTCACCGAGCTCGACGTGCACGGCAGCCTGTCGTTCCGCGCCCGCCTCGGCCCGCTCATCAAGCTGCAGGTGGGCGTGGGCTCCACCACCCGCCTCACGGCCATCGGCCCGCTGGTCGATCTGCACCTCCTGCTCCACCTCGCCCCGGGGATCCCGTGATCCTGCTGCTCTCCACCCTGGCGTGGGCCGCCCCGCCCGAGGGACTCGACCTCGACGACTACGATCCGTGGGTGCAGGCGGCGCGGGCCTTCGATCGCGGGCCCGACGGCTGCTGGGTGATCGAGGGCGAGCTCACGCTGCGCCTGAAGCTCGACAGCGGCGCCTCGGCGCTCGGGCGCGCCCGCGACAGCGACCAGACCGTGCACGGGAAGGTGGACGCACGCTTCGTCGACCACCAGTGGACCCGCTTCCACTACACGCTCGACGCCCCCAAGCGACCCTGGATGCTCATCCGCCCCTTCTGGGGGAAGGTGAAGGAGGGCGCCATCGTGGCGGTGGACGACCAGGACCGGCCGCTGAAGGACGAGGTGGAGATGCCCTCGTTCCGACGTCCCCGGCCGCGCGGCGGCGAGGAGGGCGACGCCGACGGGGCCTCCCGCCTGCAGTCCACGTCGGTGGAGACCCTGATCTGGGACGACGAGGCCCAGGCCGTGGTGCTCCGCGAGGACGCCGTCTTCGAGGGCTTCGGCCGCGGCCGGGTGGTCTCGGCCCACACCTTCCCGGGCGCCCGTCCGGTGGCCACGGCCTTCGACCTCGAGCTGCCCGGCACCGTGACGCTCGGCACCTGGCCGCTCACCGGCTCGGTGCACGACGGCGAGATCCACGTCCGCGGCTTCGAGGTGGACGCCGGCGTGCTGCCCCAGGCGCAGCGCTTCTCGGCCATCGGCAGCTTCTTCGGCACCACCGCCCAGGTCGACAGCTTCGTGCAGTTCACCCGCGCGTCCCGCTGCGAGGATCCTCCCGCCGACGCCCCTCCTGCCGCACCCGAGCCGCCCGTGGCGGATCCCGGGACGATCGCGCCGGATCCGGGCTAGGGTGCCGGCCCCTTCCGGACGAGGCCATGGACGCATCCCTCAACGTGCTCGGCGGGCCCCTCGCCCCCTGCTCCCGCGACCCGCTCACGGGCTGGTTCCGCGACGGCTGCTGCAACACCGACGCCCATGACCACGGCTCCCACACCGTGTGCGCGCGCGTGACGGCCGACTTCCTGATCTTCCTGCGCGACCACGGCAACGACCTCATCACGCCCGCCCCCCGCCACGGCTTCCCCGGCCTGGCCCCCGGCGACCAGTGGTGCGTGTGCGCGGCCAGCTGGCGTCAGGCCTTCCGGGCCGGCGTGGCCTGCGAGGTGGTGCTGGAGTCCACCCACGCCAAGGCCCTGCAGGTGGTGCCGCTGGAGGAGCTCATGGCCCACGCGCGGGGCGCCGAGGCATGAGGACCCCCCGCAGCCTGCTCGTCACCGGCGCCGCCGGCTTCCTCGGCAGCACGTTCGTGCACCGCCTCCAGGCCCAGCGCCCCACCGTGCGCGTGGTGTCGCTCGACGCCCTCACCTACGCCGGCGACCTCGCGAACCTCGAGGGCCTCCCGGTGCCCGGCCACCACACCTTCGTGCGCGCCGACATCCGCGACACCGCCGAGGTGATCCGGGTGATGGAGGCGCACGCGGTCGACACCGTGGTGCACTTCGCCGCCGAGAGCCACGTCGACCGCTCCATCGAGGGGCCCGCCGCCTTCCTGTCCACGAACGTGGAGGGCACGGCCTCGATGCTGGAGGCCGCACGCACCGTGTGGGCCGCCCGCGCGCCCGAGGTGGTCCCCCGCTTCCACCACATCTCCACCGACGAGGTCTACGGCGACCTCGACGGCGACCAGCCCGCGGCGGTGGAGGGCGATCGCTACGCCCCCAGCTCGCCCTACGCGGCCAGCAAGGCCGCCGCCGATCACCTGGTGCACGCCTGGCGCCGCACCTGGGGGCTGCCCGTGAGCCTCACGCACGCCTCGAACAGCTACGGGCCCCGTCAGTACCCCGAGAAGCTCATCCCGGTGGTGATCGGCAAGGCGCTCGCTGGCCAGCCCATCCCCATCTACGGCGACGGCCGCCAGCAGCGCGAGTGGCTGCACGCCGAGGACCACGCCGACGGCGTCCTCGCGGTGATCGAGCGCGGCGCCGAGGGCTCCGTGTGGCACGTGGGCGGTCCCGACACCCTCGAGAACCGCGAGCTCGCCGGCCACCTCTGCGCCCTGCTCGACGAGGCGCACCCCGAGGGCGCGCCCCACGCCCGCCTCATGACGTCGGTGCCCGACCGCCTGGGTCACGACCGCCGCTATGCGCTGGACTGCACGAAGATCCGTCGCGAGCTCGGCTGGAGCCCCCGGTGGACCCTGGAGGCCGGCCTGGAGCAGACCGTGCGCTGGTACGTGCAGCGCCGCGGCTAGCCCGGGTCACGCGGTCAGCGGGCGTACCACGACACCACGCCCGGGTGCGCGGCCACGGCCTCGGCCAGCCGCGTGACCTTCGCGAAGGGCGCCACCACGTCGGTGGGGATGTGGTCGAGCACGCCGGCCGTGAACCAGCGCCGCACCACGAAGATCTTGAGGTCGGCCACGCAGAGGGTGGACCCCGACAGGAAGGGGCCGTCGCCGATCAGCGCCTCGAGGTGCGCGAACCACGCCGGGATCTCGTCCTTCGCCATGGCCTCGCGGGAGGCGCGCTTGGCCTCGTCGTCCATGCCCAGCGTGCGGTTCACCACGCACCGCAGATCCTCCACCGCGTCCATCACGCCGTCGTGCAGCGCGGCCTCCCAGGGGTCGGAGGGGTGCAGGCCGTGCTGGCTGCCGACGAAGCGCAGGATGGCGTTCGAGTGCGCGATCATGCCCTTGCCGTCGAGGGTGAGCACGGGCATGCCGCCCCACGGGGTCTCGGGCTTGAAGGCCTGCCAGGCGGGGCCGCGCACGCGGTGGTCCTCGAAGGGCACGCCCGCGAGGTGCAGGGCGATGCGGCAGTCCTCGCCGCGACCGCCGGCGAAGTCGAAGTAGGAGAGACGGACGGCAGGCATGGGCGCTCCGGGAAGGGGTGGCGATAGCCCGGCCCGACGCCGCAGGCGCGCCGCCCGGCGGTCAGGGCGTGCAGCCGCCGCCACCGCACAGCGGCGTCAGCACGAGGTCCTCGTCGAGCACGCGACGGACGTGCACGTCCGGCACGATCGTGGTGACGGCCAGGGCGGTGGTGGCCGTGGGGAAGATCGTGGCCACGGCCACGTGCGGATCGTCCAGCAGCTCCACCTCCTGCGCCTCGGTGGGACCGCAGGTGGGCGTGGCGGCGTCGTCGCCGAACACGAGCGTGAAGGCGCCGCGGAGGTTGCTCACCGGGCCCGGCGACGCCTCGGCCGACACGGCCAGCCGGCCTGCGGGCCCCGTGCGCAGCACCGGCCGCCGGGCGAGCGGGTCGTGGTCGGGGTGGCCCGTCGGCGCCGCCGGGATGCGCGTGCCGAG
The DNA here is from genome assembly GCA_020632955.1 of Alphaproteobacteria bacterium. GTDB lineage: Bacteria > Myxococcota_A > UBA796 > UBA796 > JACKEO01. The sequence continues at coordinate 122,393 of JACKEO010000014.1, read as the reverse complement.
CGCGACGCCGTCGAGGTCGACGAGCGCGACGGCACCGAGACCTGCCTCCGTGCCGAGCTCCAGGACCATGCCCGCCGCGAGCCGCGGCCGCGCCGCCCCGGTGTCGCACACCGTGCCGGTGGGCGTGCAGGTGCAGATGCGGTCGGTCTTCGCGCACCGCACGCCCTCGGCCGCACACCCGAAGCCCTCGATCACGCCCTGGCCGCAGGCCGCGGGCGCCAGCGCGATCGTGTCGGCGCCCAGGTGGGAGGTGTCGGTCACCACGCCGGTCCACACCGGCTGCAGGCTGCCGTCCACGCGGGTGAGCACCGCGGTCGTGGTCCCCTCGTCGGGGTCGTACCCCGACGAGATCACGGTGAAGCCCCCATCGGGCATCGCGACGAGATCCCGGGGCCTCGGGCCCGTGCCCACCGACCCCGGGGGGGGCACCAGCTCGAAGGCGTGCACGGTCTGTCCGTCGGCGGCCAGCACCGCGAGCTCGTCGTCGTGGAGGGCCACCACACGGCCGTTCACCAGCCCGACGACCACCTCGATGTCCCGCAGCACGCCAGAGGGAAGGGTGCGCGCCCAGAGCACCGCGCCGTCGGGACCCAGGCGCACGAACCCCGAGGGCTGCACGAAGCCCACCGGCACCACGGCACCCCCGTCGGGCATCGCCACCACGGCCAGCGGCCGCCAGTTCCCCGGGGTGAGGCCCACGGCCCATCGCAGCTCCCCCTGGGGCGAGAAGCGCGCCACGGTGCCCTCGCTGCCGGTCCCCGGGCCCAGCAGCAGCACGTCACCGTCGGGCAGCACGTCCCAGTCCAGCAACCGGCTGCCGTCGCTCACGGCGAGGTCCACCGACGTGCGCACCGTGCCGTCCGCCGACCAGCGGGTGACGCGCAGCGGGTAGCGTGGCGAGGTGCTCGCGAAGTCCAGCGCGCGCGCCGTGGTGAGCACGCCGTCCGCACCCACCCAGGTGTCGCGGGGCTCGCCCGGGTCCCACAGCACGCCGTCCGCGGGATCCATGCACACGCCCGGCGGGTCCATGCCGTCCACGCCGTTGCAGTCGGCATCCACGCCATCGCCGAGCGCATCGATGGCGCCGGGGTTGCGTGCAGGATCGTCGTCGGCGCAGTCGCCGGTGCGGTCGGCCCAGCCGTCGGTGAGCGCGCACAGGCGGGTGGACGGGCCGGGCACCCCGAAGCCGTCGTCGTCCTCGTCCTGCCAGGCGAAGACCACGTCCTCGGCCTCCATCGCGTCGTCGAGGTCCACGAGGTCGTCGCAGTCGTCGTCCTGCCCGTTGCACACCTCCGGGGCCAGCGGGTGGACGGCGGCGTCGCTGTCGTCGCAGTCCAACGGCAGTCCGGAGCTGCCCTCCCCCACGGCGCACACCGCCCGCGGCGCCAGCGGATCCCCGAAGCCGTCGCCGTCCAGGTCGGCGAAGGCGGCCCGGAGGTCCGAGGCACGCACCGAGTCGTCCTCGGCGTCCACGAGCGCGTCGCAGTCGTCGTCCACGCCGTTGCAGCGCTCCTCGGCGTCGGGCGAGATCGCCACGTGGCCGTCGTCGCAGTCGGTGCCGGCCTCCACCGACGCCTCCTCGTCCACCACGGCATCGCCCCGCCCATCGCCGTCGCGGTCGCGCAGGCAGGCCGTGGCGTCGTCCAGCGGCGCGGCACCCGGGTGGGTCCAGGGATCGAGGTCGTCGCAGTCGCCGGGCTGGGCGGAGCTGCCGGCGGGCACCGTGCACGACATCCGCGGCAGGTCGGGCCCGCCCCAGCCGTCGGCGTCCAGATCCCGCGTGGACGCGACGAGATCGATGGCGAGCACGTCCGGATCCGCGTCGTCGAGCAGGCCGTCGCAGTCGTCGTCCACGCCGTTGCAGCGCTCCTCGGCATCGGGCGCGATGCCGGCGTCGGCGTCGTCGCAGTCGGTGCCGGCCTCCACGGGCGCCAGCGCGTCGGCGTCACCCCAGCCGTCGCCGTCGGCGTCGCGGAGGCAGGCGGTGACCGAGTCCAGCGGTGCGGCACCCGGGTAGGTGAGCGGGTCCTCGTCGTCGCAGTCCTCGGGCACGGGCGAGCCGTCGGCGTCGAGGTCGAGCACCGTGGCGGGCCGCCCCTGCCCCGGTGTGACCACGCCCCAGCTCGGCAGGTCGAGGGAGAGGTCGAGCGGATCGCGCCCATCGGGCGTGCCCAGGGAGCCCGGATCCGCCGGGTCGGCGCGGTCGTCGGCGCAGTCCGCACCCGCGCACGCCGCGTCGTCGGGGCCCTCGGCGGAGCACGCGCCCGCCACCCAGGCGATCAGCAGGCTCGCCGCAGCACGTCGTCCCATCATGGCCCCCTCGCGCGCCCCTCGGGCAGACGCGAGGATAGACCCCGGACACCCGGGCCGCCACCCACCGCCGATGCGGTCGGCGCGCCCGCGGGACGACCCGGGGGGAGGAGGCGTGGTGTCCGGCTTCGGGCGCGGCGCGGACCTGCGCGCGCAGGAGCCCGCCCTCCAAGCCGAGCTCGCCACCTATTACGGCCAGGACCCGGCCTCCTGGCCGCCGCTGTAGGCGGCCCTCACGGCGCTCCGGCGCAGAAGGGCTCGCCGTCGCCGCGTCGGAGCACGCGGCAGGCCACCTCGGCGGAGCACGGACGCACCCACGACCGGCGCGCCTGCTGGCAGGCCCCCGCCACCTGCCCTGGCAGGTTGGCGAGCGGAGCGGCCACCGCGGCCGCCACCGCGAGGCAGGCCGCCTCCGCGGGCGTGGAGGCGCGGTCCCGCGCGGCGGACGGGTCGGCGTACCGCGCGCAGGTGGCCACCACGCCCTGCGCCTCCTCCCGCGGCGTGCGGCTCGCGAGCACCGCGGTGGCCAGACAGGCGGCCACGGCCTCGCCTCCGTACACCTCGAAGCGGGTGCAGCCCTCGAAGAGCCAGTAGCGGGCGGTGTGCGCGGGGTCGTCCAGGGCCACCTCCAGCGCCTTGAGCACCGGGTCGGCGGCGGTGGGCGACAGGCGACAGGGCACCTCCGACGGCCCGTTGGCGCAGGCGGCCAGGGTGCGGAGGCAGGGCGCACAGGAGTCCTGGGCGCGCGCGGACATGCCGACCAGCGCGGCCAGGACCACGAGGAGGATCGGGCGAGGCATGCGCGCCGGATAGCGCCAGCCTGCGCGCCACACCCGCCCCGTCGCGTTGGGTTTCGTGCGGCCGCGGCCCCCCGGCTCAGCGCGGTCGGAGCGGTCCGAGCGCGCCGTGACGGTCCACCACGAAGTCCGACAGGTCGAGGTCGGACGGCACCTCGGCGATGGCCCCCGTGTCGGTGAGGATCCGGCAGCCGTTGGGGATCGCGCGACCGGGCAGCACCCGGGTGTCGCCCGAGATCAGCGCGTGGTGACCGATGCAGCAGCCGAGGAAGGGCATGCCGGTGTCGACCAGCGCACCCCGGTGGCGCACGCGCACGGTGCCCTCGAACTTCATGTCGAGCGGCACGCAGAGCAGCCCCAGGAAGGTGCTGCGGCCCACGATCCCGGTCTGCAGGAAGCGGAAGACCGCGTCGGGGAAGGCCAGGGCCGCCTTGATGCTCGCGTCCTGGTTGATGAGCACGCGATCCCCGAGGATGGACCCCTCCACGCCGGCCCGCTCCTGCACCACCACGTCGTCGCCGAGGATGCAGCCCCGCACCACCGCGTTCGGGCCGATCTCCACGTTGCGGCCGAGGATGCTGGCCTCCACCACCGCGCTCGGGTGGATGCGGCAGCCGCGCCCGCGGAAGACCCACCACGACAGCGCCGTGGTGGCCCAGGCATAGGGGCGCAGGCTGGCCGAGGTGAGCACGCCCAGCAGGGCCACGCAGGCCACGCGCAGCCAGCCGCGCAGACCCCGGGCGGGCGCCACGAGGCGGGCGCCCAGCTCGTAGAGGTTCGCCTGCCACAGGTGGACCCAGCTGGTGATCTCGAGGACGGCCTCCAGCGTGAGCGGGATCTCCTGGTCGGCCATGCTGGGGATGCGCCGCGAGAAGGGCACGGTCTCGTCGCGCGACCGCACCTGCAGACGCAGCGGACGGGCCTCGACCACGGGACCGCGCACCCACCACAGGCCGTACAGGACGTCCTCGCCGTCGCGGGCCTGCTCCCCCGTGAAGGTGGTGAGCCGGGTGAAGGCCCCCGGTGCCAGCGCGAGCTGGGCGCTGCCCCGCCGTCGACGGGCGCTGCGCAGGAAGCGCCGCAACAGCGGCAGGGTGACGTAGAGGGTGTCGACGAAGACCAGCCCGCGGCCGCGGACCTGCGCCACGTCGTCCACGTCGATCACCCGGAAGCCCAGCGCCCGCAGGGTGCGCTCCTGCAGCGTCGCCAGCGGCACGTTGCCCACGGGGGCCTCGCCCACGGGGTCGTCCAGGGACTCCACCCGGGTGCCGGTGCGCAGCCGCCAGGCCTTCTTCACGTGAGCTCCTCGGCGACGAGGTCGAGCAGGTGGTGGGCGGTGGCGTGCGACAGCGCGCCCTCCAGGTAGGACAGGTCGAGCCACCAGGTGTCGCCCACCGCCCAGGCGGCCGCCAGCGCCCCCACGCCCTCGGCGGGACGCACCAGGCCGTGCCCCTCCACCACCCGGGCCTCGCCCAGCGTGAGCCGGTCCACGGCCCGGCCCATCTGCGAGACCAGCAGGGTGTCGGCACCCCGGGGCCGGCGCGCCGCCGCGATGAGCAGCCGGCCGAGCCCCGGCACGCGCAGCACCCCCGCGAGCAGGCGAGCGGCGGGCGCGTGCGTGGCCCCTTCCGCCAGCTGGGCGCGCACCCGGTCCTCGAGCCCGTCGCCGCGCTCGTCGGGACGCACCCACACGGGCACGGCCGCCGACCGGTTCTCGAGGGTGCCGCCGCCGGCCTCGGGCCGCAGGCCGTGGTTCACCATGAAGCGCAGGGTGCCGCAGGGACGGCCCGTCTCCTCGGCGTGCCGCGCGAGGGCGCGGGCCCAGGCGGCCACGAGGCGGGCGGTGCGATCGGGCCCGGGCGGCAGCGGCACCGGCCGGGTCGCGAGCGCCACCGGGCCCGGCGCCGGCCCGGTGAGGGTGTGCACCCGGTGGGGCTCGGCGGCGCGGGTGCGCACGGCACCCCGGGTCATGAAGCAGAGCAGCCCCCAGAGGGCCCGACGCGCGGCGCCCGCAGGACGCGGCGCCAGCGCCGTGACCGCGCGCCCGGCGAGGTGGTCGCCCAGGTCGCGGAGCACGATCGCCATGCCCATGCCGTCCCCCACCGCGTGGTGGGCGTGCAGCGCCACCCACGGCGGACGCACCACCAGGCGGATCGCCGGGCCCGTGGCCAGCGGGATGCGCTCGGCGGCCAGCGCCTTCACCAGCGCCTCGCCGTCGTCGGCGGGCGGGCCCACCACCACCGCCCCCGCGGGCACCTCCGCCCCGATCACCCAGGCGTCGCCCTCGAGGCGGGCACGCAGGCGCGGGTGGGTGCGGGCCACCACGTCCCACGCCTCGCGGAGCGCGGCCTCGTCGGGCAGCGTGCCCTCCGTGCGCACCAGGAGGATGGAGCAGACCTGGGGACCCGCCGCGTCGAACAGGAGGAAGAAGCGATCCTCGGGCGGCAGGGGCTCGCGGATCACCGGAGCAGCTCCGGCTGGGCGATCACCTCGCGGAAGCGCCGCAGGAAGGGGCGCACCGTGACCGCGTTGAGCTTGAGGTGGCTGGCCTGGATGCCGAGCGTGACCCTGCGGCGTCCGTCCACCGTGCGGATGGCGCCCACCACGAGCAGCAGCTCGGCGGTCATGGGCACGTACGCGATGTCGGCGTCCGACAGGCCGATGTTCGTGACCTGGAGGCTGCCCACCATGCGCCGGCGCCGGGCCGGACTCGAGAACAGCCACCGGACCAGCGCGCGACGCAGCCAGGGAAACGGGAACCAGGGGATCACGGCGTTGACCAGCGCGTGGCTGCGCGCCTCCTCGGCCCGTGCGACCGCGGCGCGCTCCGCGAGCAGTCCCGCGATCTCGCCCAGCGGCATGCGATCCACCGCGGGCAGCACCACCACGGGGGCCAGCAGGCCCTCCCCCGCCACGCTCACGCCCACGTCGCAGGCGGCGGGTTCCAGCACCCGCCAGGTGCCGTGCATGCGGTGCAGGTCCGGGGCCGCCATCGCGGCGAGGGCGCCGGCCTTGAGGATCACGGGCGTCCACGTGAGGCCGTCGGCGAGCAGCGGCGCGCAGGGCTCGAGGTCCACCTCGAAGCGCACGTGGATCACGGGGCCGGTGAGCACGGCCACCACGTCCGCGTCCAGCGTCTCCAGTCCCGTCTTCCAGCGCGTCTCGCTCACGCCACCGACCTGCTCTCCAGCAGGCCGAGGATACGCCGCGCGGCCTCGTCGGCGCCGCCATACCGCTGCGCGGCCGCCTGGAGACGCTCGGCCGCCATCCGGTAGGAGGGGTCGGCGAGCACCGCGTGCACCGCATCCGTGAGGCGGGCGCCGAGACGACGCCCCGGGTCGATGAGGTGGCCGAAGCCCAGCGCCTCGACCTGCGCGAGGTTGATGGACTGGTCGAGGTGGGTGGGCACGCCCACCACCGGACGGCCCGCGAGGATCGCCTGGTTGATGGTGCCGTTGCCGCCGTGGTTCACCACCACCGCGGCCTCCTCCATCAGCAGGTGGCCGGGCCCGTAGTCGAGGGTGTGCACGTTGGGGGGCAGGCCGGTGGCGTCGAAGTCCATGCCGGCCGTGGTCATCACCACGTCGACGGGACCGTGCCCGAAGCGCTCGGCGATCTCGCGGAAGACGTGGGGATCGCCCGTGCTGCCCATGGTGACGTAGACCAGCGGGCGGCTGCGATCGCGGTCACGCAGCCAGGGCGTGGGCTCCCAGCCCTCCCACGACGACGACCAGAGGATGGGCCCCACGTAGTGGTAGTGGTCGGGCAGCTGCGTGGTGTGACCGAACTCGGGGAAGTCGGCCAGCAGCACCAGGTCGCCCTCCACCAGGTGGTAGAGGTCGAGCGCCCCGGCCGGATCCAGGCCGTGCTCGGCGCGGGCCTGCCGGAAGGGACGCGCGGCCCAGCGCGTGAGGCCGGGCTTCATCCACGTGGCCACCTGCCGGGCGATGCGATGGCCCGCCACCTTCGTGAGCGCGTGGCCCGGGGGCGCGGGCAGCGGCAGCGGGCAGTAGCGGGTCCAGAAGGCGTTCGTGATGCTCACGAGCGGCACGCCCACGCGCTCGGCCGCCGACCGCATGGTCCACCGCATGTCGCAGACGACCAGATCCGGGCGCTCGGCCTCGAGGACCTTCACGTCGTCGCGCATCGCGGGCGCGATCACGTCGTGGATGGCCTTGGTGGGCATGAGCCCCATCTGCCGCACGACCTCCAGCGTGAAGTCGCCGGGGGCCGTGGACACGGGGACCACGCGGAAGCCCGCCTGGGTGGCGAGGCGGGTGTACGGGCCGCTGGCGGCCAGCACCACCTCGTCGGCGCCCTGCGCCTCGAGCGCGCGGCCGATCTCGACCAGGCGCGAGATGTGCGCAAGGAAATTGCCGTCGCCGGCCAGCAGGATGCGTCGTGAGGGTGTAGTCATGCGGCCCGCGAGCATAGCCCCGCGTCCTTCCTCTCGCGTCAAGGCAACGTCCACGTGTCCAGCTCCGTCCTCGTCACCGGCGCCACCGGCCACCTCGGCACCTACGTGGCGCGCGCCCTCCTGAATCGGCCCGACACCCGCGTGGTTGCGCTCGTCCGCGCCGACGACGACGCCCACCTGGCGAAGCGCCTGGCGAAGCTGCGGGCCCGGGTGGGGGTGGAGGACGACCGGCTCACGGCCGTGCGCGGCGACGTCACCGAGCCCGGGCTGGGCATGGCCGAGCTGCCCGACGTCGACAGCATCGTCCACAGCGCCGCGTCCATCCGCTTCGACGTGCCCGCCGAGGAGATCGCGGTCCAGAACGTGCAGGGCACGCTGCACGTGCTCGACGTGGCGCGTCGCCTCGCCGACGCCGGCCGCCTCGACCGCCTCGACTACGTGGGCACCTGCTACATCGCGGGCAGCCGTCGCGGCCGGGTCTACGAGCACGAGTGCGACGTGGGCCAGGGCTTCCGCAACACCTACGAGCAGTCGAAGTGCCGGGCCGAGACGGTGGTGCGCGTGGCCCAGTCCGGCGGCCTGCCGGTGGCCATCCACCGCCCGTCCATCATCGTGGGCGAGCAGCAGACGGGCGCCACCCGCGCCTTCAACGTGATCTACGGCCCCCTGCGCTCGTACATCAAGGGCGGCTGGACGCTGGTGCCCGGCAACCCCGACGCGCTGATCGACCTGGTGCCCGTGGACTGGGTGGCGGCGGCCATCGCGCGCCTGCAGGGCGATCCGGCGAGCATCGGCGGCTGCTACCACCTCGCGGTGGGCGACAAGGCCCCCACGATGCTGCAGATGATGAGCTGGATCCAGGAGGCCTCGGGCGCGCGTCCGCTCCGCTACATGGACCAGGACTTCTACTTCCGCTGGATCCGGCCCTGGCTGTCGCCCTTCTTCTGGACGAAGCGCGGCAAGATGATCGAGCGCGGCGCGATGGCCTACATGCCGTACTTCAAGGGCAACCCGCTCTTCGACACCACCCAGGCCTCCGCCCTCCTCGCCGACCTGCCGCCCCCCTCGGTGGAGGACTACCTCACGGCGGTGGTGCGCTTCGCCATGGAGCAGGACTTCGGCCGCAAGCCGGGCGCCACGGGCCGGGACTGACGGCGGATGGCGCAGCGTCCCGCGCTGGGAGTGGCGCTGCTCGCCGCGGCGGCCTGGAGTCCGGGCCTGCTCCAGCCCCTGTTCGGCGACGACCACATCCACCTCGAGCGGAGCCTGCAGCCCGCCGAGGCCCTGGGTGCCTACGTGCTGCGCGGGTCCGACAGTGGCGCCTGGTGGACGCCGCCCGACCTGGCCATCCCCTACTTCCGTCCCCTCGCCTCGCTGTCCTTCTGGCCGGAGCGGGTGCTCTGGGGCCTGCATCCGCTGGGCTTCCACGCCACGAACCTCGCGCTGCACGTGCTGGCCACCTGGCTGGTGCTGCGGGTGGGTCGGCGCCTGCTCCCCGAGGCCGGCGCGCTGGCTGCGGCCGTGCTCTTCGCCGTGCACCCGGCCCATGCCGAGGCGGTGCTCTGGGTGTCGGCCCGCGCCGACCTGCTGATGACCGTGGGCTTCCTGGGCGCCGTGGACGCCTTCCTCGGGGGGCGGCTGCTGCTGGGGGCCGCCTGCACGCTGGTGGCCCTGGCCTCGAAGGAGGCGGCGGTGGTGCTGCCGGTGCTGATGCTGGCGCTGGACCGTCGGGCCGCCCTGCTGTCGGGCGCGCTGGCGGCGGGCTGGCTCGGCCTGCGGTCGCTGGTGATCGAGGGCGTGCCTCCCCACCCCTTCGTCCACCTGCCCGGCGACCCGGACTTCCTCTGGAACGCCGTGGGCGGCACGCTGCTGTACCTGCTCGACCTGGTGCTCACGGCCCCGGTGGACCCGGTGGTGGGCTTCCCGCTGATGAGCACCGCGTGGCCGCTGCTGGTGGTGCTCGGGCTGTGCGCCGCCGCCCTGCTGGGCTCCCTGGCGCATCGCTCTCCGCACCCGACCACCGCGCGGCTGGGCCTGCTCTGGCTCGGGCTGACGCTGCTCCCCGTGCTGCCCGTGTCGGTGGGCGAGCGCTTCCTCTACCTGCCCAGCGTGGGCCTCTGCCTGCTGGTGGGCTCGGTGGGCCTGCCGCGGTGGCTCGCCGGCACGGCGCTGGTGTTCAGCCTGGCGAAGGCGGCGGTCTTCGGCCTGGTGGTGGGCCGGGGCCACACCGCGATCGACGACGCGCTGGCCGCGATCGACGCCCACCCCGCGGCGCGTCGGGTGGTGGTGGCCGACCTGCCCGCCGGCGCGGCGCTGGGCTTCCCCCACGCCCTGCGCCTGCACCGTCCCCACCGTGAGCTCGACGTGGTGGTGGTGACGCTCGCCCCCCACTTCCTCGACGTGGACCCGGCCTTCGCCTCGTCGGTGACCAGGGCGTCCGACGGCCTCGAGGTGCGCGCGGTGTCGGGCCCGTACCTGCGGTCCTACCTGGAGCGCGCCTACCTCGGCGAGGCCGATCTGCCGGCGGCGGCGACGCTCGACGGCGTGCAGGTGGAGGTGCTGGAGGGCGACCGCGACGGGCTCACGGCGGTGGCCGCGCGCTACGACGGCGCCACCACGCTGGCCCTGGTGGGCCGCGGCTACCACCTCGAGGTGCTGCCATGACCCCTGCCCGCCTGGGCCGCGGCCTGTCCTCGGGCGCCCTGCACGGCGTGTGCATGCTGGCCGTGGAGGTGGGCGGGACCGCGGCGGTCCTCCAGGCCACGGCGGGCGCGGCCGAGCTGCTGAGCGCGCTCGCCGGGCGGCTGCTCGTGCTCGCCGCCCAGTACGCGGTGGTGGGGGCGGTGCTCGGCGTGCTCACGATCCCGCTGGCCGATCGCTTCCGGCGGAACCAGCCGCCTGCGGCGCGCGGCGCCGAGATGGGGGCGATGGCGCTGGTGTGGACGATCGTGGCCTGGACGTGGAACCCGGAGGGCGTGCTGCCGCGGGGGATCTACGGGGGCATGCCCTGGGGGGCCGCGGCGCTGGGCGTGGGCCTCTCGGCGGCCTGGGTGCGCTGGCGGTGGGCCCGGGCGCTGTCGGCGGTCGCCGCGGTGGCCTTCCTCGGCTGGGTGGCGCTGCCCACGCACGCCCCCGCGCCGTCGGGGCCGCCGCCCGCCGGTCCCAACGTGCTGATCGTGGTGGTCGACACCCTGCGCGCCGACCACGTGGGCGCCTACGGCTACCCCCGCGACACCACCCCCACGATCGACCACCTCGCCCTCGAGGGGGCCCGCTTCGCCGACGCGGCCACCACCGAGACCTGGACCCTGCCCGGCCACGCCTCGCTGTTCACGGGGCTCTACACCCGCGAGCACCAGGCCCACCTCGCCCACCCCGTCCTCGAGGACCAGCACACCACGCTGGCCGAGCTGCTCCAGGCCGCCGGCTACCGGACGGGCGGCTTCTCGGCGAACCCCTGGCTGTCGCGCGTGAGCGGGCTGGGCCAGGGCTTCGACACCTTCCTGTGGCTGGGCGTGCAGGTCACCACCGACGCCTTCTTCCTGCCGCTGGCCACCAGCCGCTTCGTGCGCCACGACCTCGGCGGCGAGGCGGTCACCGACGCGGCGCTGGACTGGCTCGACGCGTCCGACCACCCCTTCCTGCTCTTCCTCAACTACATGGAGGCGCACGAGCCCTACGGCACGGTCCCCGAGCCCTTCTTCAGCCGCTACCTCGACGCGCCGCTGGCCTGGGACGTGGGCCGCCGCTGGGTGCGCAACACGGCGCGCTACCAGTGCCTGGCCTGCGAGGGACCGGACCGCGAGGAGATGACCTGCGGCGCCCACGGCTGGGAGGCCCGCCCCGACCACCTCGTGGAGGCCACGGCGCTCTACGACGCCGGCATCCGCTACGTGGACCACCAGCTCGGCCGGCTCGTGGCGCACCTCGAGGCCACGGGCAGGCTGGACGACACCCTGGTGATCGTCACCGCCGACCACGGCGAGGCCCTCGGCGAGCAGGGCCGCATCGGGCACGGCGCCTTCCTCCTCGACGCGGTGGTGGACGTGCCGCTGGTGCTGCGCCTGCCCGGGGTGGTGCCCGCGGGTGCGGTGGCCGACGACCCGGTGGGCCTCGTGGACGTGCTGGCCACGGTGGCCGACGCCACGGGGCTGCAGGCGCCGCCCACGCAGGGTCGCAGCCTCCTCGACGCGGCGCGCCAGGCCCGCGCCGGCACCTTCGCCGAGTACGTGCCGCCGCCGCCGATGGTGAGCCGCGGCGTGGCCCGGATGATGGGCTGCGACCCCCACGGCATGGGGCGTCCCGCGGTGATGGCGCGCGCTGCGGGCACGAAGGTGGTGCGCAGCGGCGAGGACCGCGAGGAGGTCTACGACCTGCGCGCCGACCCCGGCGAGTGGATCGACCTGTCGGGCACGCCGCCGGAGGGTGCGGCCGCCGCCCGCGCACTGCTGGAGGCGATGGAGGCGCGGCTGGTGCCGGGCGCCATCCACACCGAGGGCGTGGAGCGGGATCCGGTGACGAAGGAGGCACTGCGGGCGCTGGGGTACGTGCAGTAGCCCCGGGTCACTCGAAGGTGGTGGTGCCCGAGACGCTGACGTCCTTGTAGAGGATGTCCGGGTCCTTGTACGCGTACGTGAGCGTGGTGCCGTCCCAGGTGCCGGTGGCCATCAGGCGCGCCTCCCACGACGCGCCGCTCTGCGACATGCTGTAGACGTCGACCTCGCCGCCCGCCTTGAAGTCGAGGCCCCGGGTGACGGCCTCGGGCCAGCCCTGGGTGATGCAGGCGCCCTTCACCTCGAGGTTCACGCCGAAGACGCGCTCGCAGCCCACGCAGGCCTTCTCGAGCTGGAGGTAGCCGGGGCCGTAGAGCTGCTCGCCCTCCTCCACCAGGGTGAGCGTGCACTTGCGGCCGCCGAAGGCGGTGTAGACCACCTTGCGCTCGCCGTGCCAGAGCAGCGGGTCGTCGCCGAAGGGATCGCCCCCCGTGTCGTCGACGCCGCCCGGGGTGCCTCCGGCGTTGCCGCCGTTGCCTCCGTTCCCCCCGTTGTTCCCGCCGCCGTCGCCGGAGTCGGACGGGTCGCCGGTGCCGTCGCCGACGATCTGCGGCGCGCCCCCGGTGCTGTCGCAGCCGAGGGCGAGGACTGTGAGGGACAGGACGAGGGCGCGCGGCACGGTGCCTCCGGCCGGCATCGTGGCGCGCGCCCGAGGCGTCGTCAACCGGCGTCCACCGGCTCCCCCGCCTCCGGCAGCGTGGGGTCGCACCAGGCCACGTACCAGCCGTCCTCCAGTCCCGACGTCACGGGCAGGGGCTCGGCGAAGGAGGGCAGCTGCTCATCGCGACCGCGGTGCGCGAGCACGGGCACGGCCTGCCGACCGTCGGCACAGCGCCGCCAGGTGGCCTCGACCACAGGCTGGTCCAGGGCGTCCCGCACGGCCGCACGGCAGCGACCGTGGCGCCGGCGCGTCCCCCGGTCGCAGGCGGTGAGCTGCGCCGAGGCGAGGAAGCCGTCGAAGCCCGCGTCCAGCGAGCGCGACCGCCAGCGCTCGCCCTGGGCCTGCAGGTCGGCGTGCTCGGCGCGCGCCACCTGCAGGGCCTCGCCGGCCTGCACCAGGGCCGAGACCAGCGCGTCGCGCGCCCCGGTGGCCTGGGCGAGCGCTTCCTCGGCGCGGCGGGCCTCCGCCTGGAGACCCGCGACGCGCTCCGCGTGGTCGGCGCGCTGGCCGTGGAGCCGCGACAGCTCACGCCGCGCCTTGCCGAGCGCCTCCTCGGCGCGCGCCACCTCGGCCTCGAGGCCGCGCACGTCCTCGTAGGCGGTGGCCAGCGCGTCGACGAGGCCGTCGGCCTCCGGCGGCAGGACCGACACCGACAGCTCGGGGAGGTCGTCCGGGACGGGTCGCGCAGGGCCTTCGGTCCAGGCGAGGAGCCCGAGGCCGGCGCCGGCGGCCGCGAGGGCCAGGGCGAGCGGGAAGAGCGAGCGGGTCTGCATGAGGGCCTCCAGGTCATCGACCGATGGGTCGCGTGAGGGACGCCCCTCGTGGGGGGTGCGGACAGTGGGGTGGCGGGGGTGCCTTCAGCGTCGCGCTGGCTGCGTGAAGCGGGCTGATGCTCGGGCCGTCCTCCGTCGGGCTCGCTTCGCTCAAACGCCCTCCTGCGGACGGCCCTCACCGCCCGCTTCCCGCAGCCCGTGGGGCGAGGCGGGGCACCCGGCACCCCGCTGGCCGCCCCCCCCGGGGCGGCCTCGCGGACACATCACGATGGCTTGCGGCGGGCGCCGGGGTGGAGGGTGCCCTTGGTGCGTTGCGATGGCTGCGCGAAACGGGCTGATGTTCGGGCCGCGGAGCGCAGCTGCGTGACCCTCGGCCCGACGGCCGCGGCCAGGCGACGCGGCCTCGGCACGCGGGGACCGGCCTCGACGCGGAGCGCAGCGGGCGGCGCAGGGCGTCTCTTGGGAGGGCGTTTGAGCGAAGCGAGCCCGACGGAGAGACGTCCAAGCATCAGCCCGCGGAGCGGAGCTGCGAGACGCCCCGAGCGTGCCGAGCCCGCGCCGCCGGACCGAGGAGCCGTCCACGCCGAGCGTCAGGCCTCTGAAGCGAGGACCCCGCGGACCTCGTCGAAGGGCAGCCCGAGCATCGCGGCCAGGCGCCACACCATCAGCTCCTCGCCCTCGTCGAGGCGGCCGTCGGCCCAGATGACCTCGCGCACGGCCGCGAGCACCAGCTTGCGGTCGTCGGGGGCCCACTGCTCGCGCAGGAGGCGTGCGTAGCCCTCGGCCGTGTCGCCGTGGGCGCGCGCGCTGCGGGCGAGCTGCTCCACGTGCTTCACCGCCGTCTCGTCCAGGCCGAAGCTGCCGCGCATGGCATCGAGGATGCGCTCGACCTCCACCGGGGACTCGTCGCCGTCGGCCGCCGACAGCTCGATGAGCAGGGCACACGCGGCGACCTTCGCGACGAACCACATGTCGTCGGGCGGGTCGATGGGGTCGATCAGGCCACGGATGTACGCGTCCATGCGCTCACTCCTCCGACTTCGCGTCGACGTAGGTCAGCAGCTCGCGGGCGGCGGCCTCGAGGATGGGCCAGGTGTCGGGTCCGAGGGAGTTCGTCTCCTCGTAGTGATCGCCCTCGGCCTCGGCCAGGTAGGGCGCCGGCCCCAGCTTGAAGTTGTAGGGCGGGATCAGGTAGCCCACCTCGTCCATGCCCAGGCCGAGGATCCAGTTCATCTCGCCGCCCAGCTCGTCGAGCAGGTACGGCCCCGACGGCGCCTGGGTGAGGTCGGGCGGGTTCGGGTTCCGCTCGTCCACCAGCGTGGCGCCCGTGGGCGGCAGCCACTTGCCGTCGTACCCGCCGATGGCGTTCTCCGGGAAGAGCTCGCCGGGGATCGTGAGCATGCGCACCGGGCCCAGGTCGAGCACGTCGACCTCGGTGCGGATGTCGGGCTGGTTCTCGTCGTCCACCACCTGCTCGGCGTCGTAGTTCCAGGCCGTGCGGTGCTCGAAGACGCCCAGCGAGAACATCGCCTGGAAGCCGATGTTCACCACCGGCAGGTAGACCAGCTCCGCCGCCACCGCGAGACGCGGCTCGGAGACCGGCTTCAGCCCCGGCAGGCCCTCGAGGACGAGCTCCGCCACGAGCATCCCCACGGCGTCCTCACGCTCGAAGGAGCTCCGGTTCCACACGGCCCCCGTGGGGTCGACCACGGACGTGCCGAGCGAGGTCATCATGCCGCCCACGGTGCCCTGCACGTAGAGCACGGTGCCGCCGATGCCCGGCTTGCCGCTGCCGTCCTTCCACTTCGTCCCCGACTCGATGCCGGTGCGGAGCGGGTGGACGAAGCCGGCCGAGATCATCGCGTTGTCGTCGCCGAAGGACTCGGGGTGGTTCGCCCAGTGGACGACCGTGGCCACCGGCGCACCGCCCTGGTCTGCGAGCTGGATCACGCCCACGCGCGGGTCGACGATCCACGGGTCGCGGCTGTCGTTGATCAGGTTGGCCACGCCGTTCGGGAACTTCGTGTTCGTGTCGATCTCGGTGATCGACATCGTGACCTCGGTGAGCCCCGCCACCGCCTCGGTCACCGCCGCGACGACCGCGTCGTCCACCTGCAGGGCGTAGTCGAGGTCGTAGCCGCCGTCGGACTGCGTGCGTCCGTAGATGCCCATGCTGTCGGGCGCGGCATGGCTGTGGCTGGACGTGATGATCACGTGGTCGACGTCGAGCCCGGCGGCGATCACCTTCTCGCGGCGCCGGAGGTTGTCGTCGTGCATCCAGCCGATGGCGTCGATGGTGACGAGCGCGATGCGCGTCTGGCCCTGGTCGAGCACCAGGGCCCGCACCTCGAGGCCGTCGCCCTCGCCCATGAGCCCCTGGTCGGCGCCGCGCACGCCCATCGCCGGCTTGTTGTTCTGGTAGCCGGCCACCCAGATCCAGCGCGGGACCCCGTCCCCCTCCCCCTCGTCGGGCCCCGTGTACCCCGCGTCGCCGGGGCAGAGGCGGTCGCACCCGCAGTCCAACAGCTCGTCGATGCCGCGTTGGAAGGTGAAGTTGCCGTTGTGGTCGATCCAGCTCTCGTAGCAGGCCGGGTTCGCGTCGCGGACCGCCACGCCCGCGCGGAGGGTGCGGTCGTCGCTGTCGGCGCAGCCGGGCCCGCCCGGGCAGTCGACGATGCTGGGGGTGCCGTCGTCTGCGTCGGTGTCGACCGTGGCGTCGGTGTCGGCATCGGTGTCGCCGGTGTCGGGCGAGCTCGTGCCGCAGGCGAGCAGGAGCAGGGGAAGCAGGGCGCGCATGGGGCCTCCGGAGGCGGCATGGTACCGCCATCCCGCGACGGGACACGTCAAGCCTGCGTCGCCCGGAACGGGACCGGCGACGCCCCCTGGATCACTCCGCCGGGTGGATCTGCTCGGCCAGGTAGGCGGTGGCCCCGAGGCGCTCGACGAGGGCGAGCTGCGTCTCGAGCCAGTCGGCGTGGTGCTCCTCGCTCACGAGGATCTTCTCGAGCAGCGCGCGGCTGCCGTTGTCGCCCTTCTCGCGGCACAGCGCGATGCCGGCGTTCAGCCGCGGGATCGCGTCGATCTCCAGCGAGAGGTCGGCCCGCAGGGCCTCCACCGGATCCTCCCCCACGCGGATCTTCCCGAGACGCTGCACGTTGGGCAGCCCGCCCAGGTACAGGATGCGCTCGATCAGCCAGTCGGCGTGGTGCATCTCGTCGATGGACTCGGCGTAGGTCTTGGCGTTCAGCCGCTCCAGACCCCAGTTCCGGTGCATGCGCGCGTGCAGGAAGTACTGGTTCACCGCGGTGAGCTCGCCGGTGAGCACCTCGTTGAGCAGCGCGATCACCTCGGGCGAGCCCGTCCCCTTCGCATCCACGGCCATGAGACCTCCCTGGAGGCCCCTACTTCGCCGCCAGCCCCAGATCCATCGGCCGGGGGACACGCGCGGGCGCCGAGCACAGGCGCTCCGCCACGGCCTCGCGGAGGGCCTCGCCGCAGCACCCGCAGTCGGTGCCCGCGCCCGTGCTGCGCGCCACGTCCGCCACCGAACGACAGCCCCGCGCGACCTCGCGGTCGAGGTCGCGCTCGCTCACCTGCTTGCACACGCAGACGATCATCGCCCTGCCCGTGAGGTGGAAGCGCAAGTGATAGTCGTTTTCATTGACCACGTCCAGTCCGGATCCTGTCCGTAGACGGCCGCAGGTCGTCGCGCCCACGGCTGCGGGTTCTCCTCGCCGGCGACCGCAAGATGCCGTTGATGGTGCCCGAGGGGCGCGGTATCCTTCGGACGCTTCGGGCCCCCGGGGGGCCCGGTCGTGGGAGGGCGCTGTTGGAGCCGAGGAACCCACCTGACGGACCGCCCGGGGACGACGCGCGTCATCGCGCGCTCCCCGAGGTGGCGGATCCTTCCCAGGCGGACGGCCCGGCCCTCGATCTCGGCGACCTCGACTGGACGATCCCCCCCGACAGCCAACCCGGGTCGGGGCCCACCTGGGGCAGCCGGAGCATCGGCTGGGTCGCGCAGCGCTTCCGCACCGCGATGCTCCACGCCGTGGTCTCCATGACGCTCACGGGCCTCACGCTGGGCTGGTGGGTGGCCTCGGGCCGGCTCCCCTCGAGCGACCCCACCGTGGGCATCGCCGCCCTGCTGCTGCACATCGCGGCCTTCATCACCGCCTGGATGGCCCTGCGCGCCGCGGTCGACACCTGGCAGGGCCTCTACGACCGCCTCAGCGTGGGCCAGACGCCGCCCAAGGCCAACATGACCCAGGTCATCACGCTGGCGAGCGCCCTGGTGATGTGCTTCCACGCCGCGATGGTGGTCTCGTCGATCCTGCCGTAGCCTCGCCGCGCGCCGGTTAGCCGGGGCTGCACCCGGGAGGGGCGATGCGTCGGCTCGAGCTGCACTGGCAGATCCTCATCGGCATGGCCGCCGGCCTGGTGGTGGGCCTGGGCGTGAACCTGTCGCAGGATGCCGTGGCCCCCCTCCTCGAGGGCAGCGCGGCCCTCGCCACGGTGGTGGGCTTCGTCGTGAAGCTCGTGGACTTCGCCGGCGACCTCTTCCTCCGCGCCCTGCGCCTGATCGCCGTCCCCATCGTGCTGTTCAGCCTGATCGTGGGCGCGTCGAGCCTCAACGACCTCGGGAAGCTCTCGCGCATCGGCGGCCGCACGGTGGCGATCTACCTGGTGACCACGGCGGTCGCGATCACCACGGGCCTGGTGTTCGCCAACCTCACCCGGCCGGGCACGTGGGTGAGCGCCGACCTGCGCGACCAGCTCGCCACCGCGGGCGTGCAGCAGGCCACCGCGAAGATGCAGGCCGCCACCGCACCCGACGTCTGGCAGACCCTGTTGAACATCGTCCCCACCAACCCCTTCGCCTCGCTGGCGCAGGGCGAGATGCTCCAGGTGGTGTTCGTGGCGCTGGTGCTGGGCGCGATGCTCACGCTGGTGCCCGAGGACAAGGCCGCGCCAGTGATCCGCGTGGCCGACGGGCTCACCGAGGCCATCCTCAAGCTGGTGCACGTGATCATGCTCACGGCGCCCTACGCGGTGTTCGCCCTGGTGGTGGACGTGGTGGCCACGCTGGGCCTCGACGTGCTCGCCGCGCTCGCCGTCTACAGCCTCACGGTGGTGGCCGGCCTCGCGCTGATGATGTTCGTCGTGTACCCGGCGATCCTGCGCCTGCTCACGGGCGTGGGGCCGCGCCGCTTCTTCCACGCCATCGCGCCGGCGCAGCTCCTGGCCTTCTCGTCGAGCTCCAGCTCGGCCACCCTGCCCGTCACCATGGAGTGCGTGGAGGAGCGCCTCGGCGCCAGCGAGGAGGTCACGAGCTTCGTGGTGCCCCTGGGCGCCACGATCAACATGGACGGCACGGCGCTCTACCAGGGCGTGGCCGCGCTCTTCATCGCCCAGCTCTACGGCATCGACCTCGATCTGGGCGCGCAGCTCACCATCGTGCTCACCGCCACGCTGGCCAGCATCGGCACCGCCGGCGTGCCCGGGGTGGGCATCGTGATGCTCGTGATCGTGCTCCAGTCCGTGGGCCTGCCCGAGGAGGTGATGGCGGGCGGCATCGCGATCATCTTCGGCGTCGACCGGCTGCTCGACATGTGCCGCACCTCCGTGAACGTCACCGGCGACTGCATGGTGGCCACGGTGGTGGCCCACGCCGAGGGCGCGCTGCTCACCGAGGAGGAGGCCGCGCGCCGGGCGGCTCGGGCCGACGACGAGCCCGTCGACGAGCACCCGTAGGCGTTCGCGCACCTGCGGACAGCCCGCCCCCTGCCACCGTGACCGACGGCGGGTTCGGACGGCAGGATGCACCCCTGCCTGTCCTGCGGTGCCTGCTGCGCCGCCTACCGCGTGTCCTTCTACTGGGCGGAGAGCCGCGCCGGGGGCGGCAGCGTGCCCGACGGCCTCGTGGAGCAGGTGGGTCCGTGGCGCGCCGCGATGCAGGGCACCAGCCAGGCGGCGCCGCGCTGCGCCGCCCTCCTCGGCACCGTGGGCGAGAGCGTGCGCTGCAGCATCTACGAGGACCGTCCGTCCCCCTGCCACGAGCTCAAGGCCTCGTGGGAGGACGGCCTGCCCGACGACAAGTGCGACCGTGCCCGGCAGCGCCACGGGCTGGCGCCGCTGACGCAGCAGGACTGGGGACGGCCGGAGGGGCCCGTGGGGCCGGTGGGGCCGGCGCGGCGGACGGCCTGACCTGGGCCCGATCTACAGCCCCAGCGCCTCGAACCCCCCGTCCACCGGCACGATCGCCCCCGTGATCCACCCCGACGCCGGCAGCGCCAGGAAGGCCACGGCGCGGGCGACGTCCTCGGGGTCGCCCACCCGGCCCAGCGGGGTGCGGGCGAGGATGGCTGCCTCCTTCGCCGGATCCTGCAGCACCTGCTCGGCCAGCGGGGTGCGCACGTACCAGGGGGCCACGCCGTTCACGCGGATGCCGGCGGGGCCCCACTCGGCGGCCAGGAAGCGCACCAGGCTGTCGAGGGCGCCCTTGGTGGCGGCGTAGCCGGCGGTGGAGCTGCGCACGGCACGGTGGGCGGCCACGCTGCTCACCGCCACCACGCTGGCGTCCCCCGCCCGCTCCAGCTCCGGGTACAGGCCCAGCGTGAGGCCCCAGGCCGAGACGAGGTTGGTGCGGACGATGTCGGCCACGTCCTCCAGGGTCCACGAGCGGGTGGGCTTGCGCAGGTTGGTGCCCACGTTGTGCACCAGCACGTGCAGGGCGCCGCCCAGCGCGCGCACCGTGCCCGTGACCGCATCGCGACCGGCGGGCGAGGCCACGTCGGCCACCACGCCGTGCACCTTGTGGCCCGCACGCCCCAGCTCGCCGACGGACGACACGACGTCCTCCTCGGTGCGGGCGCAGAAGACCACCTCGGCGCCGCGGTCGAGGAGCTCGCGGACGCAGGCGGCGCCGATGCCCTGCGTGCCGCCGGTGACGAGGGCGAGGCGGCCGTCGAGGCGCCAGGGGGAGGTCATGCGGGCTCCGGGGTGGCCCGATCTCCTTCGCCCCGGGACGCGGGCGCTGTCAACCGCGCGGACGCCACACGGCCGTGGTCGACGCCTGGGGGCTCGATGTCTTACTCTTTGGTAAGGAGCGTCGATGTCCCAGGCCACGATGACGACGAAGGGTCAGGTGACCGTCCCCAAGGACGTGCGCGACCAGCTCGGCCTGGATGCGGGCACCCGTCTGTCCTTCCACGTCCGCGAGGACGGGGTGATCGAGGTGGTGGCGGTACGTGCCGGGTCCCATGGGCTGCGGGGTCTGCTCCGCGGCGCGCGGCCCGTGGCGCTGGAGGAGATGGAGCGCGCGATCGAGGACGGAGCCCTCGATCGATGAAGGCGGTCGACACGAACGTGCTGGTCCGCCTGATCGCCGACGATGACCCCGACCAGAGCGCCGCGGCCGCGGCATGGTTCGACGACGCCCTGGTGGACGGGGGTGGCGTGTTCGTCCCCGACATCGTCCTCGCCGAGGTGGCCTGGGTGCTGGAGCGCGCCTACCGCCACCCGCGCGACCACGTGCTCGGCGCGCTACGTCGGGTGGTCGAGACGCCCGGCGTGGTGGTCCGTTCACCGCACGAGGCGCTCCGCGCGCTGGCCGCCGCGCGCACCTCGCGCGCCGGCATCGCCGATCTGCTGCTGCTCGAGCAGGCACGCGCGCAGGGCTGCACCGCGCTGGCCACCTTCGACGACGCGCTGCTCCGCGAGCCCGACGTGGAGCGACCAGGCTAGCGGCTACGCGCTACCCCAGCTTCGCGTCGAGCAGCCCCCGCGCCACGCCCGGGTTCGCCTTGCCCTTGCTGGCCTTCATCACCTGGCCCATCAGGAAGCCGGCGAGCTTGGCCTCGCCCGCGCGGTAGCGGGCCACCTCGTCGGGGTGGGCGGCGAGCACGGCGTCGACGACGGCCTCCAGGGCCGCCGCATCGCTCACCTGCACCCAGCCCCGCGCCTCGGCGATGGCCCGGGGGTCGCCGCCCTCGTCGAGGATCACGGCGAGCACCTTCTTGCCGAGGGCGGCGCTCAGCGTGCCGTCCTCCACGAGGGCCACGAGCCGGCCGAGGGCCACGCCGTCGACGCCCTCCGCCGAGGCCTCCCGCATCTTCAGCTCGTTCACCAGGACGTTGGCGATCCAGGTGCCCACCGCACCCGGCGGCGCGTGGGCCGAGGCCGTCTCGGCCAGGCTGCGCAGGGTGGCGTCGGTGGCGATGGTCCATGCGGCATCGTCGGAGGCGCCCGCCGTGGTGAGGGCCGTGAAGGCCGACTCGGCGTCGGGGTGCTCCAGGAAGTGGGCCGTGCGGGCGTCGGCCTTGATGCGGGCCTGCTCTGCGGCCACCTGCGCCGGGTCGACCTCGTCCTCCTCGGGCTCGTCGGACAGGACGACGCCCTCCTCCTTGGCGGCCCAGACGTCCTTGAGGCCCACCACCAGGGTGAGCACCAGATCGGCGCCCTCGTCCTGGGGCGCCCGGTACACGTAGCCGTGGCGCTCGAGCTGCAGGCGGCTGCCGGGCCCTGCCGCCGCGACGGAAGGCTCGGCCCAGCCGTCGGCCACCACCAGGCTGTGGGGGTTGAGGTCGTCGAGCAGCTCGCCCGTGCGCTCCCCGGGGCTGGGCACGGCGAACAGGCGGTCGTACAGCTTGACCTTCACCCGCACCGCCGACGCCGCGTCCACCCAGTGGATCACGCCCCGGGGACGGGCCTCGGGGTCGTCGACCACGGCACAGCGCAGCCGGGTGACCTCACCCGCCGCATCGCGCTCCACGGCATCGCACCGCACCACGGGGCCGTGGCGCAGACGCACCAGGCCGCCGGGCACCAGGCGACGGAAGCCGGGCGGCGGCTCGGCGGCGAAGTCCGACCGCTCGATGAGCAGGCGCGAGCCCATGGACACCGTGCGCACGGCCTGCCAGTCCACGCCCTCGGGCGGCGCGCCGGGCAGGTCGCGCACGTCGCGGGGGAACTCGGGTGCGTCGAGCGCGAGCGGGGCCGGCAGCCCCGTGAGCTCCACCTCCAGCGGGTCGAGCACCGCCATGCGGCGGGGCGCCTTGCGGTTGAGGTCGTCGCGGACGAACCACTCCAGCAGGCCCAGGTCCACCGTGCTGTTCGCCTTGGCCACGCCCACGTGCTCGGCGAAGGCCCGGATGGCCTCGGGGGTGACGCCCCGGCGTCGGAGGCCCGCGATGGTGGGCATGCGCGGGTCGTCCCACCCGTCGACGCGCCCCTCCTCCACGATGCGCTTGAAGAAGCGCTTGCTCATCACCAGGTACGTGAGGTTGAGGCGGGCGAACTCGAGCTGCTTGGGGGGCTCCTCGAAGCCCAGGGCCTCGGTGAACCAGTCGTAGAGCTCGCGGTTGTTCGCGAACTCCAGGGTGCAGATGGAGTGCGTGATGCGCTCGAGGGCGTCGGACTGGCCGTGGGCCCAGTCGTACATCGGGTAGATGCACCAGGCGTCGCCCGTGCGGTAGTGGTGGGCGTGGCGGATGCGGTACATCAGCGGGTCGCGCATCTTCATGTTCGGATGCGCCATGTCGATCTTCGCGCGCAGCACCTTGGCCCCGTCGACGAACTCGCCGGCGCGCATGCGACGCAGCAGGTCGAGGTTCTCGGCAGGCGACCGGCCGCGGCAGGGCGAGGGCGTGCCCGCCTCGGTGACCGTGCCCCGGGTGGCGCGGATCTCCTCGAGGTCCTGGTCGTCGACGTACGCCTTGCCGTCGCGCACCAGCTGCTCGGCCCACAGGTAGAGCTGCTCGAAGTAGTCCGACGCGTACAGCACGGCGTCGGGCTCGAAGCCCAGCCAGCGCACGTCGGCGAGGATGCCGTCGACGAACTCCGGATCCTCGGTGGTGGGGTTCGTGTCGTCGAAGCGCAGGTTGCAGGTGCCCGCGTAGTCGCGCGCCAGCCCGAAGTTCAGGCAGATGGACTTGGCGTGCCCGATGTGCAGGTAGCCGTTGGGCTCCGGAGGGAAGCGCGTGCGCACCGCCCCCCCGTGCCGGCCCACCGCGCGATCCGCGTCGATGCGGGCGCGGATGAAGTTGGTGCCCTCGCTGGACATGGTCCCTCGTGCGTCACGGCGCCGCCTCTCCTAATGCGACCGCGACGCAGGGGCCGTCCCCACGGCATCGGGGTGTCACTGCACCGACGCCTCGGCCGTACCCCCCGACGTGGAGGCAGCCATGCATCGTCGACACCTGCTCCAGGGCGGCCTGGGCCTGCTGGGACTCGGGGCCTGCGGCCTGCCGGTCCGCGCGGAGGAGGGCTTCACGTCCCCGCGCGCCGACGCCGTGACCCTCCCCCCGGCCCAGTGGAAGGAGATCCTCACCCCGATGGAGTTCC
This sequence comes from Alphaproteobacteria bacterium, assembly GCA_020632955.1. GTDB lineage: Bacteria > Myxococcota_A > UBA796 > UBA796 > JACKEO01. Next base: position 98,538 of record JACKEO010000014.1, on the reverse strand, counting down.
AGGTGCTGCGCGAGCAGGGCACCGAGCGGGCCTTCACGGGCGACCTGCACGCCGCGCACGCCGACGGCGTCTTCGTGTGCGCCGGCTGCGGCCTGCCCCTGTACGACAGCCGCACGAAGTTCGACTCCGGCACGGGCTGGCCCAGCTTCTGGGCCGCGATCGGCAAGGACCGGGTGGCCGAGCTGGCCGACCACGCCTTCGGGATGGTGCGCACCGAGCTGCGCTGCGCGCGCTGCGGAGGTCACCTGGGCCACGTCTTCTCCGACGGCCCGCCCCCCACGGGCCAGCGCCACTGCATCAACAGCGCCAGCCTCGACCTCGTCCCGCGCGAGGTGGGACAGGCCCTGGAGGACGCCGGCCTGCCCGTGAAGCTCGGCGGCTTCGACGCTCCCGCTCCCCCTGCGCACCCCAAGGAGGTCCCGTGATGCACGCGCTGCTCTCGCTGCTGCTCCTCGCCTGCCAGCTGCCCGCCAGCGCGGGTCCACCCGCCGACGGCGACCTGCCCCAGGCCGCGCCGCCGCTGGCCAAGGGCCAGGCCGAGGCCATCTTCGCCGCGGGCTGCTTCTGGTGCGCGGAGTCGGACTTCGAGAAGCTGCCCGGCGTGATCGACGCGGTGAGCGGCTACGCCGGCGGGCACGTGGACCACCCGACCTACAAGGTGGTGGGCACCGGGGCCACCGGCCACACCGAGGCCATCCGGGTGATCTACGACCCGAAGAAGGTGAGCTACGGCGCCCTGCTCCACCACTACTGGCGCCACGTCGATCCCTTCGATGGCGACGGCCAGTTCTGCGACCAGGGGAGCCAGTACCGCCCTGCCCTCTTCCCGGTGGACGAGGCGCAGCGCGCGGCCGCCACGAAGAGCAAGGCCGAGATCGAGCACCTGCTCGGCAAGCCGGTGGCCGTGAAGCTGGAGGAGCCCGGCACCTTCTGGGTGGCCGAGACCTACCACCAGGACTTCTACAAGAAGAACCCGAGCCACTACCAGCGCTACCGCCAGGGCTGCGGGCGCGACGCGCGCGTGGCCGCCATCTGGGCCGAGGTGGAGGCGAAGCACCCGTGACGTCGGGCCCGACCACGCTGTAGAGGGGGCCATGCCGGCCACCGACCCCCTGGACGACTTCGACCTCGAGACGCTCACGCTGCAGGGCGTGGGCAAGCCGGTCTACCGGAAGGGCCGGGGCCCCGGCGTGATCGTGATCGCCGAGATCCCCGGCATCACGCCCGAGGTGGCCGGCTTCGCCCGACGGGTGGTGGACGCCGGCTACACCGCGTGGATGCCGTCGCTCTTCGGCGTGCCCGGCGCACCGCGTTCCCAGGTCCGCATGGCGCGCACGGTGCTGCACGCGTGCATCTCGCGCGAGTTCGCCGTGCTCGCCCGCCACCGCAGCAGCCCCGTGGTGGACTGGATCCGCGCGCTGGCGCGCCACGCCCACGCGGCGTGCGGCGGGCGCGGCGTGGGCGTGGTGGGCATGTGCCTCACGGGCAACTTCGCGCTCGGCACGGTGGTGGAGCCCTCGGTGCAGGCGCCGGTGCTGTCGCAGCCCTCCCTGCCCTTCGCGGCGAGCCCCTGGCATGCAGCGGCCCCGCACTGCTCACCCGAGGCGCTGCAGGCCTGCCGCGCCCGCCACGCCGAGGACGGCTTCCGCGTGCTCGGGCTGCGCTTCGCCTGCGACGCGCTCTCGCCGGCGGCCCGCTTCCGCACGCTGGAGCGCGCGCTCGGCCCTGCCTTCGAGGGCATCACCATCGACAACCGGCCCGGGAGCGGCTCGCCCCACCCGCTCTGGGCACACTCGGTGCTGACCAACGACCTGATCGCCGAGGAGGGCCAGCCCACGCAGGCGGCCCTCGACGCGGTGCTCAGGCTGTTCGCCGACCGCCTCCCCGAGGCGCCCGCGCCAGGATGAGCAGGTCGCGGGGCGAGGCCTCGCGTGGGCAGAAGGTGCCCACCTCCACGTCCCAGCCCGCCTCGAGGAGCTCGCAGGCGCGGTCCAGGGCGAGCCACAGCTCCAGCGGCCGACGGTGCACCAGGCGGACCAGCGCCAGCGCACGCACCCGCAGCGCACGCGCCGCGGCCTCCTCCTCCAGCGCGTCGGCGTCGAACGCGTCGGGGATGCGCACGGCACCCGCCTCGGCCACCCGCCGCACGGCGTCGGCGAAGGGCAGATCCCAGGTGTCGCGCGGGACGCTGCGGCCGCCGTGGTAGACCTCCCGGCCGCTGTGGCGTCGCGCCAGCAGGTCCACGGCCACGCGCACCCGCAGCTGGCGCCGGCGCTGGGCGGCGCGCCGCGGCGTGGCCACCACCTCGTCGAGGGTGGCGAGGCGGAGGTCGTCCTCGTCGAGCATCCAGCCCGCGACGGCGCCGCGTGCGGACCGGGGGGCGTGGGGCACGCCGAAGCGACGGTGGGCGCAGCACGGTGCCAGCGCGATCATCGCAGCCCCCCTGTCTTGCGCCACCTCCGCCAGTCGATCCCCCAGCCGGCCGCAGGCGTGCAGCCCCACCAGGGACGCCCCCTCGGGCACGGCGGCGTGCACGTCGGGCCCCAGCACGTCGACGCACGCGTGCCGGACGCCCGGTCGCTCGGACAGGCCGTGCGGCGGCGCACAGAGCCCGGGCTCGCGCTCCAGCAGCACCGCCGGGCGTCCCAGGTGCACCGCGAGCGTGCGTCCCAGGTGGCCGCGGCCCGCACACCACTCCACCACCGGACCGGCCGCCTCGGCCGCCGGCAGGTCACAGGCCCCCAGGAAGCCACGGACCTGGTCCCACTTCCGCGCCTTCACCCCCTTGGCCGCCGGTCCCCGATCGGGCAGCCACGCGCTCACCGGGAGCCGTCCCAGCGCGGTGAGGGCCGCGGCCTCCCGCACCAGCTCCGGCCACGGTGCCGGACCGTCCACGGCGGACGGGCGCTGCTCCGCCTGCGCCACGGCTTCGGGCGTCAGGCCCTCCAGCCACGCCGCGAGGGCCGGGTGCTCGGCCTGCCAGCCGGGGTGCGGGTCGCGGAACGGGTTCGAGCGCCACAGCGACCGCCCGCGTCCCAGGAAGGCCGTGAGCGCGTCGAGGCGGTCGGCCACCGCCTGCCCACGGAGCGTCGACGACATGGGGCGTCCGTCAGAAGACTGCGGACGTGCAGCTCACGGTGAGGTCCAGGGTGTAGTCGTCGCAGGTGCCGTCGCCGGTGAGGCGCACCTCGACCACGTCGGACTGCCCCGAGGTGTTGTCGAAGGACAGGAGCGGCTCCTCCGCGGTGCTCGTGGACGTGTCGACCACGGCGGCGGCGACGTCGCTCGTGAGCGACACGGTGCGCGTCGTGGCCCCGACGAAGGTCACGGCGACGAACACGTCGCAGCCGTCGTCCAGCACCAGGGAGAAGGCGTCCTCGTCCTGATCGTCGTCCAGCACCCCGAAGAGCTGGGCCACGCCCGAGCCGCCCGTGAGCGTGGTGACGGTGGGCGACGCGAAGTCGTTGGGCTCCTGGACGTCGTCGTTGCAGGCGACGCCGCTGTCCCCGGAGTCACCGCTGTCGCCAGAGTCACCGGAGTCACCGGAGTCACCGCTGTCGCCAGAGTCACCGCTGTCGCCAGAGTCACCGGAGTCGCCGCTGTCACCGGAGTCGCCGCTGTCGCCAGAGTCACCGCTGTCGCCGCTGTCACCGGAGTCGCCGCTGTCACCGGAGTCGCCGGAGTCGCCGGAGTCGCCAGAGTCACCGCTGTCGCCAGAGTCACCGCTGTCGCCAGAGTCTCCACTGTCGCCAGAGTCTCCACTGTCGCCGGAGTCACCACTGTCGCCGCTGTCGCCGCTGTCGCCAGAGTCTCCTCTGTCGCCAGAGTCGCCACTGTCGCCGGAGTCACCACTGTCGCCGGAGTCGCCGCTGTCGCCGCCGTCGCCAGAGTCACCACTGTCGCCAGAGTCACCACTGTCGCCGCTGTCGCCAGAGTCACCACTGTCGCCAGAGTCGCCGCTGTCGCCAGAGTCGCCGCTGTCGCCAGAGTCACCACTGTCGCCAGAGTCGCCGCTGTCGCCAGAGTCGCCGGAGTCACCGCTGTCGCCAGAGTCGCCGCTGTCGCCAGAGTCGCCGGTCACCGCTGTCGCGCCCCAGAGTCACCGGGTCGCCGCTGTCCCCAGAGTCGCCGCTGTCCCCAGAGTCACCGGAGTCGCCGCTGTCCCCAGAGTCGCCGCTGTCCCCAGAGTCACCGGAGTCGCCAGAGTCACCGGAGTCGCCAGAGTCGCCAGAGTCACCGGAGTCGCCAGAGTCGCCGCTGTCCCCAGAGTCGCCGCTGTCCCCAGAGTCACCGGAATCGCCGGAGTCGCCGCTCTGCCCGGAGTCACCGCTGTCTCCGGAGTCACCGGAGTCGCCGCTGTCTCCGGTGTCGCCGCTGTCCCCAGAGTCGCCAGAGTCACCGCTGTCGCCAGAGTCACCGCTGTCGCCAGAGTCACCGCTGTCGCCAGAGTCGCCGCTGTCGCCAGAGTCACCGTTGCCGCTGTCCCCGGAGTCGCCGGAGTTCCCCGAATCGCCCGAGTCCCCGCTGTCGCCAGAGTCCCCGGTGTCCCCGCTGTCGCCAGAGTCGCCGCTGTCGCCCGCGGGCGTGAAGCAGGTGGTGGCCTTCAGGCCCGGGGTGCCGAAGTTGCCCCCGCCGAGCGGCGTGGACGCCAGGCACCAGCTGGACTGGAGCCCGTTGGACGTGGCGTCCTCCACCAGCAGGTGCATGGCGCGGCCGTCGGGCACGAGCACGCCGGGGCTGAAGCTCCAGCCGGTGAACTCCACCGTGTCGATCGCACCCGCCGCGTTCCCCACCGTGACGTTCGTGACCGTGGTGGACAGGATGAGGGCGCGGTCCCAGAGGAAGGCGGGGCTGAGCGGGAAGCCCGCGCAGGGCGTGCCCCAGTTCCCCTGACCGTAGGCATACCCACCCGCCGGCACCACCACCGACGCCGTGAGGGCCACGGTGACGCTGCCCGAGGTGAGGCGCAGCCCCTTGAGGTCGACGGGACCGGAGGTGGTGTTCTTGACCTCGAGGTACTGGCCGAAGCGCGCCGTGCAGCCCGCCGGGTCCAGGTGGAGCTCGGTGATGACCAGGTCACCCGCGACGAGCGCCTCGACGCCCGTGACCGCCGTGCCGCTGTCGCCCGAGTCCCCGGAGTCGCCCGAGTCCCCACTGTCGCCGCTGTCGCCCGTGGCGTCGCAGTCCACCTCGTCGCACACCACCTCGCCGTCGGCGCACCGGCAGTCCACGCGGAGCGAGGGCTTGCCCGGGCACGGTGCGTCGCGGAAGACCACCTCGCCCTGGGTGTACGTGCGGCCGCCCACCACGCAGTCCGCCAGATCCGTGTCGGACGTGTCGGTGGTGTCGCTGCTGTCGCCGCTGTCCCCCGTCTCCTGGGTGTCGGTCACGCGATCGGTGTCGACGTCGGTGTCGGGGTCCTTGCCGGGATCCGGATCCGTCGGGCAGCCTGCGAGCAGCAGGGCGACGAGCAGGAAGGGAGAGCGCATCCGCGAAGACCTCCGGGGCTCGGCCATCGTGCCCGATGCCCGCGCCGCGCGCCAGCACACTGCGGTTGCGTGCCGCTCAGCGCCGCCGACGACGCCCGAGGAGCAGGCCCGCGAGGGCCAGGGGCGCGAGGGAGGCCGCCCCGCCCGTGGACGCGCAGCCGCAGGTGACGGAGACCACCTCGCCCTCGTCGGTGTCGGTGCCGCCGGTGTCGGCGCTGTCGACGCCCGGGGGCCAGCCGCCGTTGTTCGCGCCGCCGGAGTCGCCCGGGTCGGGGTTGCCCGAGCAGGCCAGCACGAGGGTGTAGGCGCCCTCGCCCACGTACGGGTTCACCACCACGCCGTAGGTGCCGGCGGGCACGCCGGTGGAGCCCACGGCCTCCTGCGCGCCGGTCTCCTGCTCGCTGGCGTCCACCACCCCCTCGGTGTCGACCAGGTACAGGTCGAGGTCGAGGCCCGCCGCCGACCAGGTGACCGTGGCCTCGATGTCGCCGCGGTCCTCGGTGCGGAAGAGGAACCAGTCCTGGTCCTCCTCCTCCGCGGTGAGCGCGTAGGTGCCCGGGCAGTCCAGGCGCGCGGGCTCGGCGTTGGAGTCGTTCTCCTCGTGCTCGTCGGGCTCCACCGGATCGGGGAGCTGCGGACCGGTGTTGCCGCCGCTGTTGCCGGCCGAGCTGCCCGTGCAGGTGATGGTGAGCTCGTAGTCGCCCGTGCCGGAGACCGGCTCCACCACCACGTAGTAGGCGCCCGCGGCCTGCGTGCTCACCGAGACCAGCTCGTCCACGCCGGTGCCCTTCTGGCCCGACGCGAGCGGCGACAGGGTGTTCCCGTTGAGCTTGTAGAGCGCCAGGTCGAGGTTCACGCCGGCGCCCAGGTCGAGCTCGACCTCGAGCGGCGCCGGGGCGTTGGTGCGCACGTAGTACCAGTCGGTGTCGAGGCCCGTGGCCTGGATGGTCTGCCCGCAGCTCAGCTCGACCGCGTCGTTCGGGTCGTCGTTGTCCTCGTAGCCGTCGTCGTCCGGCAGGGGGGTGCCGTTCGGGTAGAGGGCGCAGACGCCGTTGATGTCGTCCTGGTGCAGCGTGCGGGCGTTGATCGTGCCGTCGTAGGTGGCGAACATCGTGGCGGCGCGCGTGCCGGAGTGGTCGAGACCGAGAGAGTGGCCGAACTCGTGGGCGGCGATCGAGTAGAGGTCGGCCGTGTACGGCGCGCTGGGTCCGGCGGCCGGCGCGTCCACGAAGGTGTGCACGTCCTCGTTGAAGGAGACGTCGGCCTCGTACATCACCCACGTCTGCGACGAGGTGCGGAAGCGCTGGATGGTGATGCCCAGCGTGACCGACGGGTTGCCGTAGCCCCCGGGCCAGTTCTGCAGGAAGCCGTGGGTGGTCTTGTTGTCCTGGTTGGCCGACGACAGCGTGGCGGTGCGGCCGCCGTACGTGGCCTGGAAGCCGCTGCAGGCGGGGGCCTCCCAGATGACGTAGGCAGCCTCGAACACGGCCTCGACGTCGGCCAGGTCGGCGAAGTCGGGCGAGCTGGACCCGGCGTTGTTGAGCTTCCAGGGCAGCGCGGTCTCCCACGCGGCGTCGTACTGGTTGGGCTGGTAGGCCGAGGCCGGCGCGGCCAGCAGCAGGCCGAGGGCGAGCGCGCTCATCGGGCACCCCCCACCACGTCGTGCAGCCGGGCGGCGAGCTCGGTGAGCGAGGCCGGCGGCGTGATCTCGTCGGGACGGGCGGGACGCAGCCCGCGCTCGCCGCGCACGAAGAGGCCGAGGTCGTCCTGGTGGCGGGTGAGCCTGCCGTCGGCCCCCACCTCGAAGACCGACCAGCCGAAGGACGTGCTCACGAGGCGGCCGTCGGGCAGCCGGTCGACGAAGGCCACGATCTCGTCGCCCACGCGCAGCCGCAGGTCGCCCGGGATGACGATCACGCTGCCGTCGGGCAGCGGACCGCCCCGCTGCCACAGCTCCACCGTGGGCTGCACGGCCTCGCGCCACGAGGCCGACACGGCCAGGGTGTGACGGGTCCAGGGATCGCCCTGCGCGTCGAGCACGTGCGCCGAGTCGACCACCACGCCCTGCACCACCACGTCCGAGAGCTTCGCGAGCTCCTCCACCGACGTGGCGAGGATGGACGTGGCACGGGCCGTGGGCGCCGCGCCGAGGGCGAGCGCCAGGACCACGAGGCCGGCCAGGACAGACGTGCGGGGCATCGACCTTCCTCCACGGGCGCCGCTCTCTAGCACGATCGTGCGGAAGATTCCGCGACGAAGCTCACCAAGGCGCGCCCCGGGAGACATCGGCTCCCCCGTCGCCGGCCACAGCGATCCTGCACGACGAGGGGGGTCGCACGCGTCACCTTGCGTCGGGTGCAGGCGGACCTCGCGCACGCAAGCGCGCCTGCGGTACCCTGGACCCCAGCCCCCCGACCCGCGTGAGCTCCTTGGTCGACATCTCGAGGCACTTCGACGAGCGCGCCAGCGGGTACCACCCCGCCTCGCTCCGGCCGCCCTGGCGGTGGGTCCGCGACCTGGAGTCCCGGGCGGTGCTCCAGGCCCTCGGCGACGTGGAGGGGCAGGAGGTGCTGGAGCTCGGGTGCGGCGCCGGCTTCTACACCCGTCTCCTCGCCGAACGCGGTGCCGCCCGCATCGTGGCGGTGGATGCGTCGGCGGCCATGGTCGACCAACTGCCGGCGGGCCGCGTGCGCGGCGTGGTGGGCGACGCAGCCACCGTGGACGTCGGCGGGCCCTTCTCGCTGCTCCTGTCCGCCGGGATGCTCGAGTTCGTGCCGGATCCGGTGGCCGTGCTCGCGAACGCGGCCCGGCACGCGCGGGCGGGCGCCCGCCTCGTCGTGCTCGTGCCGCCCCGGTCGCTCGGCGGCCGGATGTACGCCCGGCACTACCGCACCCGCGGCATCCGGGTGAACCTCTTCGGCGCGCCCGAGCTGCGCGCGCTGGCACAACGGACCGGCTGGGCCTCGCAAGGCGAGGTCACCGTCCACCCCTTCGCCCTCGTGGCGACGCTTCGACGGGACTGACGCGTGCGCGCCCTCTTCCTCGTGAACGGCCTCGGCCTCGGCAACTCCACCCGCTGCCACGCCGTGGCCCAGCGCCTGGCGGCTCGCGGGGTGGAGGTGGCGATCATGACCTCGGGAAACGGGGTCTGGTACTTCCAGGGCCGCCCGGAGATCAGCGCCGTCCACGAGCTCGGGTCCTTCTGGTACGCCAGTCGCGACGGGCGGATCAGCATCGTCGACACCCTGGCCGCCACCGGGCAGTTCCTCCGCATCGCCCGCGACAACGACCGGCTCATCGCCGACGTGATCGCCGACTGGAAGCCCGACGTGGCGCTCATCGACAGCGTCTACACGGTGTGCGGCGTGAAGCGGAGCCACGTGCCGCTGGCCGCGCTGAACAACGCCGACGTGGTGCACGTGTCCTACGGCCGCTTCGACGACCGCCCGCGCTCGATCCGGGCACAGTTCCACGCCATCGAGGAGAACGACTACCGCTTCCATCGCTGGGTGCCCGACCGCGTGGTGAGCCCCTGCCTCGACCCCGACCTGCCCACGGTGTCGGGACCCTTCGTGCGCACGGGGCCCATCGTGCGCGAGGGCTACGAACCCAGCCGGCGCACCGGCCCCCCGAAGCGGGTGCTCGTCATGCTCTCGGGCTCCGTCTTCGGCACGCCGGTGCGCTTCACCGAGGCGCCGGAGGGCCTGCAGATCGACGTGGTGGGCCGCCCGGCCCCCGACGACGTCGACGCCACGCCGGGGGTCGTCTACCACGGCAAGGTGAAGGACAACCGCGAGCTGCTCCGAGAGGCCGACCTGGCCATCGTGAACGGCGGCTTCAGCGCGGTGAGCGAGCTCTTCGCGATGCAGACGCCCATGGTGGTGGTGCCCGTGCCCAACCACGCCGAGCAGTGGGTGAACGCCCGCACCGTGCAGCACCTGGGCGTGGGCCTCATCGGCAGCGAGGCCGAGCTCGAGGCCGACATGCGCAAGGCCCTCGACCAGCTCGACGCGCTGCGCGCCGGCTACGCCCGCCTGCCGCCCACGCCCGACGGTGCGGCCCAGGCCGCCGACGCCCTCATCGCCCTGGCCCAGGGGCGCTGACAGCGCCCCCCGCCTGCAGCCGCCCCCGGGTCAGGCCGAGACGCTCGAACAGCGCATCGCAGGCCTCCGACCCCAGGAAGGCCGCCTCGACCGCGCGCTGGTCCACCAGGCTGTCGCGACCGACGAGCACGGCGTCGGCCGCGCCCGGGTGGCACATCCAGAAGGTGCCGGGCACGGCGTCCACGAGGAAGCGCGCCGCGCGGTCCCCGAAGGGCGGCTCGGGCGCGAAGTCGTACACGCCCGTGAAGCCCGGGGTGGTGCGCAGCCCTGCCCGCTCGGCCTGCCGTCGCAGGGCCCGCCCGGCCCAGGCGAAGGCGAGCGCGCGCGTCACCGCGACGCCCCGTGCCAGCACGCGCGCGGGTGCCTCCACGCAGGTGCGCACCACGGCGGCCGGCGCCCGCCGCGCGAGCACCTCCACCACCACCTCGCGCACCCCGGCGAGCTGGTGCACGTGCTGGTGGCCGTCGAGGTAGTCGGGCGGCCTGCCGATCACGCCCTCGAAGGCGTCGAGCTGGCGCTCCAGCTCCCCACGCACCTCGGCGCGGTCGATCCCGCCCCGCAGCGCCCGCCGCGCGAGCACCCCGAAGGACGGCAGCCGGCCGCCGGGCGCGAGGCCCGGCATCGGCCCCACGGGGGACTGGTCGGTGAGCGTGAGGTGGAGGCCCAGATCCGCCCGGTCGCCGAGCTCGGCGAGCCGCGCGCCTTCGTCCGGCCACTCGGGGAAGACCACCATGCTGCTCGTGGCCGTGAGCCGGCCGCGCCCGAGCAGCTCGCGGATGACGGCGCTCGTGGCCGGCGCGATCCCGTGATCGTCCGCGCCGACGACCACCCGCGTCACGCAGGACCCGACAGCACCTGCTCACCGATCGGAAGGCTGGTGATCAGCGCGCCGAAGGCGAGGCGGGGGTGGTGCACCACGTGCACCGGACCGGGACGGCGACGCGCGAGGCGGCGCGCGAAGGACCGCGTGGAGAAGTAGCGGGGCACGTAGCCGCCCGTCTTCAGCCCGTACGAGGCCCAGCAGTAGGCACGGTGGGCCAGCTGCGACGGCGAGGCCCGCAGCTCGGAGTAGGCGTGCAGCACGTGGGCCTGCCCGCCCAGCGCGAAGAGGTGGTCGAGCTCGTCGTCGGTGAGCCAGTCGGTGAGCCCCAGCGACACGATGAAGTCGGCCTCGAGCCGATCGAGCCCCTGGGTGGTGCCCACCTCGAAGCTGGCGCGATCGCCCCAGCCGGCCTCCTCGGCGCGGGCCCGGGCCGCCACGATGGCCGACTCGGCGATGTCGATGCCGCGCACGTGGGCCGCCCCGGCGTCGAGGAGCAGCCCGGTGAGCAGGCCCGAGCCGCAGCCCAGGTCGACCACGGTGCGCCCCTCCACGAAGGGCGTCAGCAGCTCGGCCGCGAAGGGGATGCGGAAGCGCAGGCTGTCGCTCGACCAGTCGGCGATGCGCTGCAGCAGCCCCGGCTCGCCCTCGCCCTCGCGGTAGCGCCCGCGCTCCCAGCCGAGGATCTTGTGTTCCCAGAAGGCCTTCCGATCGAAGCCGCCCGCCGCCATCCAACCTCCGGTCCGGCCGCCGAGCCTAACCCGGGCCGGCCGTCCCACGGCAGCGGAGTGCGGCCCACGGAGGCCGAGGCCGTCGGGTGCGCCCCCCCGGACGCACCCGACGGGGAGGGTCAGCGACCCGCGCGTTCCTCGCCACCGAGCATGCGTCGCGCCCAGGTGCGCGCGAGCGTCTTTGCGTCGATGGCGCCGACAGCGTGGAGCTTCCGGAGTGCCTCCAGGACGCGATCGTCCTCGGAGGTGACCCCCGGACGCCCCATGTCCGAACGGTGTTCACGAGTCCCCAGCACTGGCCCCTCCTCGGAGGTTCCCCTTCACGACCGAGGCAAGGATAGTCGGCGTCCGTCGCAGCTTTCCAGATCGACTTGAGAGAAAGTCATCCGGTACGACGGAGGATCGTCGCGCGCAGGGGGCCTGGGCGCGATCTTTCCTTGCGGTACGGCGGTTCACCGCGTCGCAACGTGGCCTCCGCCCGAGCGACACGCCCTGATCCGCACCCTGGGATACACGCGCCGGCGCCTCGAGGTCTCGTCCATGCGCCTTGCCGCCACGCTCTCCGTGTTCATCCTTGCCGCCTGCAAGCCGGCGGCCCCTGCCAGCCCCGCCGAGGAGGGCCCCCTGTCGCCGCCTGACGCCCCGCAGCGCGCCCACGTCCACACCGAGCACGGGGTCACGCGCGACGACCCCTACCACTGGATGCGCGATCGCGAGGATCCCGCGGTCATCGCCTACCTCGAGGCCGAGAACGCCTACACGAAGGAGGTCACCGCACCCCTGGAGCCGCTGCGCAAGCAGCTCTTCGACGAGCTGCTCGGCCGCATCCAGGAAGACGACGAGACCGTGCCCTCGCTGCACGCGGGCTTCTGGTCGTACAGCCGCACCGTGGCCGGCAAGCCCTACCGCATCTACTGCCGCCGCGAGGGCAGCCTCGACGCGCCCGAGCAGATCGTCCTCGACGTCAACGCCCTCGCCGAGGGCAAGGAGTACCTCGACCTGGGCGCGCTCGAGGTGCGTCCCGACCAGGCCGTGATCGCCTACGCCACCGACGAGACGGGGCGCGAGCTGTACGACGTGCGCTTCCGCGATCTGGCCACCGGGGCCGATCTGCCCGACGTCATCCCCGACGTGTGGCCCGACCTGGCCTGGAGCGGCGACGGCAAGGTGCTGCTCTACACGCGCCTCGACGACAGCCTGCGCCCCTACCAGGTGGTGGCCCACGTGCTCGGCACCGACGCCTCGGCCGACGTGGTGGTGTACGAGGAGACCGACGAGCGCTTCCGCGTCACCATCTCGCGCAGCGCCGACGACCGCTGGCTGCTGCTGGGCGCCGACTCCTCCACCACGTCCGAGGTGCGGTACGCGCCCGCCGACGCGCCGATGGGGCCCTACGAGGTGTTCTCGGCGCGGCACCCGGGGCACGAGTACGCCGTGGTGAGCCAGGGCGACCGCTTCCTCGTGCTCACCAACGACGCCGACGACGCCCAGGGCACGCACACCGACGACGCCGTGGGCTTCGCGCTGAAGGCCGCGAAGGCCGGCGCCACCGACCGTGCGGCGTGGACCACGCTGGTTCCCGCGCGCGAGGGCGTCACCCTGCAGGGGCTCGACGCCTTCCAGGACTTCCTGGTGCTGGAGGAGCGCGAGGAGGGCCTGTCGCACCTGCGCGTGATCCGCGGCGACGGGTCCGACTTCCGCATCGCGATGCCCGAGGCCGTGTGGGTGGCGGGCCTGGGCGACAACCCCGCCTTCGCGCAGGACCACGTCCGCTTCACCTACACCTCGCTCACCACGCCCCCCACCGTGTACGACGCCGACGCGGTCACGGGCGCGCTCACGCTCCGCAAGGAGCAGCCCGTCCTCGGGGACTTCGACAAGCAGCGCTACGTGGCCGAGCGGCTCTGGGCCCCGGCGCCCGACGGCACCCCCATCCCCGTCAGCCTCGTCCGGCGGGTCGACACCCCGGTGGACGGCAGCGCGCCCCTGCTGCTCTACGGCTACGGCGCCTACGGCATCACCATCGATCCGCAGTTCAGCTCGCTGCGCCTGTCGCTGCTCGACCGCGGCGTCATCTTCGCCATCGCCCACCCCCGGGGCGGCGGCTTCCTCGGCCGTCCGTGGAAGGAGGCGGGCAAGTTCGCGGGCAAGCAGCACACCTTCGACGACTTCGTCGCCGCGGGGAACTTCCTGGTGGCCCAGGGCTACACGCAGCACGCGCGCATGGCCATCCAGGGCGGCTCGGCGGGCGGCCTGCTCATCGGCGCCGTGATCAACCAGGCCCCCACCCTGGCGGCCCACGCCGTGGCCCAGGTGCCCTTCGTCGACGTGGTCACCACCATGCTCGACGCCTCGATCCCGCTCACCACGAACGAGTGGGAGGAGTGGGGCGACCCGCGCGAGAAGTCGTGGTTCGACGTGATGCTCGCCTACTCGCCCTACGACAACGTGCGGCAGGGCCCCTACCCCGATCTGCTCGTCACCAGCGGGCTCAACGACCCGCGCGTGCAGTACTGGGAGCCCACGAAGTGGGTGGCCCGCCTGCGCGACCGCGTGACGAACGACCCCCAGATCCTCCTGAAGATGGAGATGGGCACCGGCCACGGCGGGAAGTCCGGTCGCTACGGCTACCTCGAGGACGTCGCCTTCGTGCAGGCCTGGCTGCTCGAGCGCTGGGGCCTCGTCACACCCTGATCCAGCGCGACCGATCCGCGCCGATTCCACGTTCTGCTTGCGACCGGGGCCGAGACGGCCCAGAATCCCGCTCCCCGAACGTCCACGCGACGGCCGGGAGCCGAAGAGCCCGCGGAGGCCTCATGAGCGACAGCCCCCAGTCCCTCCCCCCCGACGAGTACCTGTCGGCGGAGGAGATCACCACGCTGCACGACATCCTCCAGCAGCAGCTGGCCGAGATCCTCTCGGAGTCCAAGGAGGAGCTGCACGACCTCACCGAGCAGCGAGAGGTCGACGCCGACGAGCTCGATCTCGCCGTGTCGGAGTCGAACCGCGACTTCCAGCTGCGCCTGGCCGATCGCGAGCGGCGCCTGCTGCGGAAGATCCAGCGCGCGCTGCAGCGCATGCAGAACGGCGAGTACGGCGTGTGCGAGTCGTGCGGGAACCCGATCAGCTTCCCGCGGCTGATGGCCCGCCCGGTGGCCAGCCAGTGCATCGACTGCAAGACCGAGATGGAGCAGCTCGAGCGGCCGAAGCGGGCCTTCGTCTGAGCCCCCGCGGGCGCCGCCACACGGCGGCGCCTCCTTCGCCGGGCCGCTCCACCCTCAGCGACGGGCCTCGGCCTCGAGCCGATCGAGCAGGGGGCCCGGATCGCGCACCCACGCGGGGCCGGGCTCGTCCTCCCAGCAGGGCGGCGGACGGAAGGCGTGTGGATCCGCGAGCCAGGCCTCCGCCGTGGCGCGGCCGCAGTCCGTGCGCAGCACGCCGTGTCCCGCGGCGGGGTGCACCCACGCGCGTCCGTCGGTCGATCGCGCGGCCAGACGCGCGGCCCACGTCTCGGGCAGCGTGGGGTCCCAGGCCCCGGTGAGCACCAGCGTGGGCACCCCGAGGTCGGGCACGGTGCGCACCGCGTCGGCCGACGGCGTCACGTCGAGGGCAGCGCACACGGCCTGCGCCTGGGTGAAGCCATCCCACGCAGGCAGGCGGGGGTCGGTCTGGGGCGGCGGCGTGCCGGGGAGGCTGTCGGCGCACAGCACCAGACGGTGGAGCATCGGGTCCACCCCCGCCTCGGCACGCAATGCGAGGAGTCGCGCCAGCGACGCCGGCTCGCCCCGGGCCGCCTCTGCGATCAGGGCCGGCACCGCGGGCAGCAACGCCGTGTGACGCAGCGCCTCCGAGGTGAGCACCGCCAGGGCGCGCCCGTCGAGGGGCACGACGTGGTCTCCCGTGCGCACGCGCGCGGGCTCCCCGTCCCAGGCCGCAGCCGTCGCCCAGAAGGTGGCCTCCACCCCGTCCACCACCTCGGTGCAGCCGGGATCGGCGGCGCACGCCGCGTCCAGCGCCGACAGCCTCACGAGGAAGTCCGTGGGTCCTCGGGCCAGCAGACGCTCGTCCCACGGCGCGGGCGCGTCCAGCAGCAGGCTGGCCACCCGATCCGGGTGCCGGGCCACGAGCGTCTGGGCCCAGCGCGTGCCGTAGCTGCCGCCCACCACGTGCGCGCGGGCGTACCCCAGGGCCTCGAGCACGGCGTCCACGTCGTCGGCCAGACGCTCGGTCCGGAAGGCGTCGAGGTCGGCCCCCTCGCGCCGCAGGTGCGCCCCGCACCCACCGAAGGCCTCCTCCACCGACCCGGCGCGGTCCGGAGGGCAGGCGAGCGTCGGGCGGGACCACCCGGCGCCGCGCGGATCGAGCAGGAGGAGCGGGCGGTGCGCATGCCACCCCGCCAGCACCGGGCGCAGCACGGGAAGGTGGTCGAGCACCGTCTGACCGGGGCCGCCGGGCAGCAGGATCGCAGGCACCGCGTCGGCGCCGGCTGCCGACGGTGCCACCCGCACCACGCCCAGCTCCAGGGCGCAGCTCCCCTCCTCGCCCGGCACGGCAGCCACCGTGACCTGGCCACAGGTGAGGTCGCCCTCCCACCCCGGGGGGCACGGCCGCGCCTCCCAGGTGGGCAGGTGGTCGGCGCCCACCCGCTGGCACCATCGACCCGCGCAGCCGCCGAGCAGCGACGACACCAGCAGCAGCGGGATCCCGAGGCGCATGCATCCCCCTCCCCGCGCTACCCGCACGCACCTGGACGGGCCAGCACGGCGAGGGTTCCGAAGCACCTTCTTCGGAGGACCCGCAACGACGGTTGTCCGCCCATCCTCTCGCAGGGACCTCCCACCTTCGCGATACGGATTGCGATCCGGCCCGGTACGGAGGTCGGACCCGCTGTTCGGGCCCCGATCCCGACACTACGCTGTCCATGGACGCACCACCTCCCACGTTCGGTGCGTCCACGGGATCTTCGTGACCCACGAGCACACCGAGACGATCGAGGTCCGGGGCGGACGCGGCGAGCTGAGCCTCCGGCACGGGCGGGTCGACACCGCCCTGCTGTACGAGGGCGAGCCCGTCGCGATGGTCTGGTCGCCCCACGGCGCCGGCCACGGCCGCACCTTCGTGCGCGCCCAGGACCTCGGCACCCTCGAGGAGGCCCACCTCCTGCGCCACGTCGGCCCCGGCGCGCGCCTGTCGGCGATCCTCCGCCCGGTGCTCGCGCGCCTGGAGGACGGCCGCTACCACCTCGAGCTCCTGCCCAGCCCCGAGCTGGAGCCCGACGACGGCGAGACGAGCGAGGCCGTGCCGGCCTCCGGTCGCTTCGTGGACTGGGCGGGCCTGCACGAGGTGGCCGACGACGAGCCCCTGCTCATCGGCACGGTGCCACGCGATCTGCTCGACCGCACGCTCATCGAGGACCTCGCACGCTGGATCCGCGACGGTGGCCGTCCGGCGGTGGTGGTGCTCGACTGCGAGGCCGACGACGTGGGCTTCCTCGTGGCCGGCCACGCCGTGCTCGAGGCCTACCGCCTCGCGGATCGTGCCCCCACCGTGCTGCGCATCACCGCCGCGTCGGCCCGCCACCTCCCCCTGCGGGAGGGCGCCGACCTGCTCACGCGCGCGTACGAGCGCATCGGCCACATCGTGGCCGCGCACTACGCCGCCACCGCGGGCGAGGCCGAGAAGGCCACGGCGTAGCGTCAGGGGCGCTGCACCGCCTGGATGACCCGGCTGTCGTCGAGCCAGCGCACCGCAGCGTCGCGGATGGCCTCGGGCGTGAGCGCCGCGTCGCGGGCCTCGGCCGTGAGCAGGGCGCGCGGATCCTCGTCGCGGGACAACGCGCCGGCGATGCCCGCCGCCCAGAAGACGTTGGTGCGCACGCCCGTCTCGCGGGTGCGCCGGTTCTTCTCGCGCATGCTCACCACGCCGCCGAGCGCGAAGGGCCGCGTGCGCACGTCCTCGACGATCTCCCAGGTGGCGGCGAGCAGCTCGTCCAGCCGGCCGGGGTCGCACTCGAAGTCGATCTGCAGGCCGTAGCGCCCGTTGGGTGCGAAGGCGCTGGACTCGTCCACCGACACCCCGTAGGTGCCGCCGCGCTCCTCCCGGAGGTTCTCGAGCAGGCGCGTCTCGAGCACGGTGGCCACCGCGGTGAGCATGAGGCGGCTGTCCCACGTGCTGGTGAACGGACCGTGGAAGAGGATGCGCACCCGGGCGCGCGGCGTCTCGCCCCGCACCAGCTCCACCTCGTGACGCCCCTCGATGCGGCGGGTGCCGTCGTCCTGCCAGGTCTCCTCACGCCCGGAGGCGGGGAGGGTGGCGAGGTAGCGCTCCAGCAGCGGCACCACGGTGGCCTCGTCGAGCGCGCCCACCATCACCACCACCAGGTCACCGAGGTCGCCGAAGCGATCCCGGTACACCGCCTCGGAGCGGGCGCGATCGAGCGCGGCCAGGTCCTCGGCCGTCCAGCTCGTCATGCGCGGGTCGCCGCCCCACACCAGCTCGTTCCACCGATCCTCGAACACCGCGTCGGGGCTCGCGGCGCGGTTCTCGAGCGACTCCGCGCGCTGCTGCCGCTCCAGCGCGAAGCCCCGCTCGGTGAAGCGCGGCGCCACCACGCTGAGGTGGAGCAGCTGGAGCATGCGCTCGAGATCCCGCACCGAGGACGACCCGGAGAAGACCTCGTGGGTGGTGCCGAGGCCCGGCCACACCTGCGCCCGGTGACCCGCCATGCGCTTGGCCAGCTCGATGGCGTCGAGCTCGCCGAGGCCGGACTTGAAGAGCACCGAGGTGGCCGTGACCGCGGCGATGTAGTCGGCGTCGTCCACCAGGGAGAGGCCGCCGGGGCTCACCGCTTCGAGCACGATCTCGTCCTGCACGAAGTCGGTGGGCTTGAGGATCACCCGGATGCCGTTGGACAGGGCCCAGGTGGTGGTGCCCAGGTCGGCGTCCTCCGACAGCTTCCGTGCCGTGCCCGGCGTGGGGAGCGTGTCCATGAGCGGCGCGTCCCCCGCCTCGTCGGCCTCCGGCGGCGCGATGGGCAGCAGCGGCACCCGCGCCGCCACCGCCCTGATCTCGTCGGGCTCCACCACGGCCGCCCCCACCGGACCGGGGAGCACGGCCTGCACCACGCGGCTCCGGCCCGTGAACAGGTGGGCATCGGCCCAGGCGTTCGCCTCGTCCAGCGTGATGGAGGGCAGGTAGACCTGGGACAGCGCGTACTCGTAGGGGATGCCGGGCATCGGCTCGTCGGTGAGGAAGACCCGGAGCAGCTCCTCGATGTGGGTGACGCTGTCGGTGGTGTCGCGCTCGTCGTAGTACTGCTGCATGAAGTCGCCGAGCTGGGCGCGCGCGCGCTGCAGCTCGCCCGGCGTGAAGCCGTAGCGGCGCACCCGCTCCAGCTCCACGAGGCCCCGCTCCAGGGCGTCGAGCTCCCGACCGGCCTTGGGCGCGATCTGCAGCCCCTGGGCCTGGCGCTCGTGGCCCAGCTCCGTGGTGGTGGCGGCGGCACCGAGCCAGGGCGCCGCGGGATCCTGGCTGGCGATGGCCAGCCGCTCGTTCAGCATCAGGAAGAGGACCTGCTCGAGCAGGAAGGTGCGGTAGGCGGCGTGGCTGGGCTCCTGGACGTCGTCCACCTTGTCCATGACGATGAGGCCGCCCTGGGGCAGCTCGGGGTCGGAGAACACCCCGACGAGCACCTCGGCGTGGTCGGGCACCCCCCACCAGGGCCGCGGCGGCGCGTCGCGAGGCACCTCCAGGTCGCCGAAGCCCCGGCGGATGGCCCGCTCCACCTCGTCGGGGTCGATGTCGCCCACCACCATGAGCGCCATCAGGTCGGGCCGGTACCACCGCCGGTAGAAGTCCCTGGCCACGGCGCAGTCGAGCTGGTCGATGATCTCCGGGGACCCGATGGGGAGGCGGTCCAGGTAGCGGCTGCCGTACAGCGTGAGCGGCAGGGTGGCGTCCTGGGCGCGGCGGCCCAGCCCCTCCCCCAGGCGCCACTCCTCGATCACCACGCCCTTCTCCTTCTCGCACTCCACGGGGTCGAAGGTGACGCCGGTGGCCCAGTCGTGCAGCACGAGGAAGCCGGTCTGCAGGATGGCGGGGTCGTCGGTGGGCAGCTTGAGCTCGTAGACCGTCTCGTCGAAGCTCGTGAAGGCGTTGAGGTCGCTGCCGAACCGCATGCCCACGGACTCGAGGAAGCCCACCACGTCGTTGCCCTCGAAGTGCTCCGAGCCGTTGAAGGCCATGTGCTCCACGAAGTGGGCCACCCCGCGCTCGTGCTCCTCCTCGAGGATGGAGCCCACCTTCACCACCAGCCGCAGCTCCACCCGGTCCTCGGGGCGCTGGTTGGGCTCGATGTAGTAGGTGAGGCCGTTGGGGAGGGAGCCCACGCGCACCCGGCCGTCCACCGGCAGGGGCACCGAGGGGTCGTCCGGCAGGACGATGTCCGCCAGCTCGGTGGGCGCCGTGGAGACGCCGGGACGGGCGCAGCCCGCGAGACAGACCACGCCGCCCAGGGCGACCAGACGAGCCAGCATCACGCGACGACCTCGGCAGCGGGGCGGTGTTCCGTAAGCCAGCGGGTCCAGCGGGACACGTAGGGCTTCACGTCGAGCTTCCGCGCCGTGGAGGCGCTCGTCATGTACCGGATGGTGCCGAAGACCGGACGCTCGGGACCCCACGCCCGGTCGAAGCGCCCCAGGCACCACGTGATGCCGGTCATCGAGTTCGGGTCCCGCCCGTCGAGCGCCCAGCGGTTGTTGAGCTCGAAGAGCGTGGCCAGCGCCTCCCGCGGGGAGGCCGACCAGGCGAGCACGTGCTTGCCCCAGAGCATGCGGAGGTAGTTGTGCATCCGCCCGGTGGCGAGCAGCTCGGCCTGGGCGGCGTTCCAGAGCGGGTCGTGGGTGAGCGCGCGCTCCAGCGTGCCGCGGTCGTAGCGGTGGCTGCGGGGGTCGTCGGCGTGCAGCTCCAGCGTCTGTCGGGCCCAGTCCGGCAGGCCGTCGAAGGCCTCGTGGTCGTCGGGGTGACGGCTGCACCAGGCGAAGCCGAGCTCGCGCCACACCAGGGCCTCGTCCACGAAGGACTCCACGGCGGCGTCGACGCCCCAGAAGCCAGCGCGCTTCCCCACGTGGCGCGGGTCGACGCGGTCGTCGGTCCAGCCCGCCTCGTCCAGCACCGTGCCGAGCACCTCGTGGGCGCCCAGGTGTCCCCAGTGCAGGTAGGGCGACAGCCCGCTGGCCGCGCCCTCCTCGAGGGTGTTCCGATCGTCGGCGTAGCGCGACAGGCGGTGGTCGAGGAAGTCCCGGAGCAGGGCCTCGCCCGCCACCGCGCCACCCTCCAGGTCCACGGCCGGCACGCCGTGGTCGATCGGCAGCGACGCGAGGCCGCCCGCACGCAGCGCCCGCAGGTCGGCCGCAGGCCAGCGGGCCGACACGCCGGACGGCACCGTGGCGGGGCCGAGGTCGTAGCCGACGAGCGGGTCGGCCTCGGGCACCTCCGGCCAGCCGTCGGCGAGCACGCGCTTGTGCAGGGCCCGACGCAGGCTGTGCGCCGCCGTGGCGTCGCGCTGGTGCCACGCCAGCGGGATGATGCCGTTGCCGTCCACCTCCTCGAGGCGCACGTCGAGCCGCGCGCCCGCGGACCGCACCATCCGGGGCAGGAAGAAGGTGGGGTAGGTGTCGGTCACCACGAGGCAGGCGTCGGCGGCGAGCGCCTCCAGCAGGCCGCGCCCCGCCCCGGGCCCCGGCTCCACGTAGGCCCACGAGGTCACGCCGTGGGCGGCCAGCCGCGCCGCGTTGTCCGCCATGCCGTCGATCACGAAGGCGTGGTGCCGATCGGAGGCCCAGCGGTACCCCACCCGGAGGGCCTCCAGCACGAGCAACGGCCGCCCCAGCTCGCGGGCGCGGGCCAGCGCGTGCTGCAGCCCGAAGGAGTGACGCGTCCGGCGCGCCGAGATCATCCAGTAGAGCACGTGCCCACGCTCCGGCCGGACCGGCGCCGTGTTCACCGCCCTCACCCGCTCGACAGGCACCATGCGACCTCCGCGGCTCCCGTCACCCCGCCCGCCGGTCGACGCCCTCCCGGGCGACCGATGGAGACGGGACGCGCGATGTCGCGACGCGGCCGGCGGGTGTCCCCGAGGGCCCGGGAGGGCGGTCCGCCTCCATCGCGGGCCGCGCGAGCCGATGTGCGACCCCTGGAGTGCGTCGGATGCAGGTGATCGGGCTCGGGGTGGTCACGCGCGACGACGGCGGCTGGGACGTCGTCGTCAGCCGCCAGGGTGCGGCCCCGGCCCTGGGTTCGGTGCCCCGACCCACCGTGGAGGCGGTGCAGCAGATCGCGCGACGCCTCCTGGCGCCCCCGTCCAGCTGGCAGGACCAGGACTGGCGGACCCACGAGGCCCGCATGGGGCGCGCGCTGGCCGCCGTGATCGAACAGGCCGGCCCGCCCGCCGCCGCCTGGGCCCGCGCGATCGGACGCGCCGAGACCCTGGCGGAGCCCCTCGCCGTGCTCGTCGACACGCCCAGCGCCCTGCAGTCCCTCCCGTGGGAGCTGCTCGGCGTGTCCCCCGATGCCCCGCCGCTCGAGACGCTCGGCCTGGGCTGCGTGATCCGGCTCTCGGGGGGTGCGGGGCGGGTGCGCGGGGGCCAGGCCACCGCGGAGGTGCTCGTCTCGCGCCTGGGCAACCACCCCGTCCTCACCTGCGTGCACGAGGCCATCACGGTGGCCTGCCACCACGGGCGCACGTCGCCACCCCGCTCCGTGCCGGTCGATCCCGGCGCCACGCGCGTGGTGTCGCTGCTGGTCGACGAGGACCGCGCCGGCCTGCTCGACGCGAGCGTGCCCACCGACGGCGATCCCGAGTCCACCGTGGTGGAGGGCGCCGAGCTCGTGTGGCTGGCGGTGTGCGGCGCGAGCGTGCACGCCGCCCCGGCTCCCCCGGAGCGTGCGCGCCGGCTCCTCCGTCACGGCACCGCCGCGGTCCTCGACGGCGACATCCCGCTCGACGTGGAAGGTGCCACCGCCCTGGCCCGGGGCCTGCACGAGGCGCTGCTCCAGGGCGGCGATCTGCTGGGCGCCACCGTGGCCGCGCGCGCCTCGGTACGCAACCACCGCGTGGCCTCGCCCGGAGGACGCTGGTGGCGTCACCGCCTGTGGATCGCCCAGCCCGCCGATCTGGCCCTCCGGCCGTGGGGTGAGCGCTCCAGCCCGCAGCTCGGCTGGCCCGCGCCCGCTCCGTGCGCCGCCGAGCTCCTCGGACGCGCCACGGTCTACGCCGAGCTCGCCGGGACGCTCGGCGTGGAGCAGCTCGCCGAGGGCCTGCTGGACCACGCGCCCCCCGAGCTGTCGACGCTCCAGGCCCGCATCAGCCGGCACCGCGGGCACCTCGGCCGCGCCATGGGCGGCCTGTCGCTGCGCACCCAGCCCGGTCCCGTGCGGCCCACGCCCCGGCTGGCCCGCGTGGCCCGCAGCATGCCCCCCGGCTTCACCGCCCGGATGCTCTGGGATGCCCTCCTCGCCGAGCGGTGGGCCTGGGGTCGCTGGCTGGCGGAGGACGGCGCGTCCGGCCCCGTGGGCGCCGCGCTGGGGATGGAGGTGCTGGGGGGACCCGAGGACGGACGTCGCCTCGCCCTGCACCCCGGCGACGTCATCGGCCGCGACTCCACCCGCAAGCCCTGCGACGTGCCGCTGTACGCGCGCACGCACGCCTTCGACGCGCGCCTCTCGCGACGCCACCTCCGCTGGCTCGGCGACGGGTGGGTGCACCTGCTCGCGCCCGCCGACGCCCTGGAGCGGCCGGACGGTCGCCAGGACGGCCCGTTCGGGCAGCTCGAGGTGCAGGCGGGCGACCTGCTCCAGCTCACCCCCAGCACCTGGCTGGTCGCGGTCGACGTGCCCACCGTCCCGCGGCAAGGTGTGCTGACCTCCTGACCCCCCTCCGGAGTCCCGATGCCCGAGCGCCAGGCCTGGTTCCTCGCCTTCGCCACGATGCTCCTGGGCGCGTCCCTCGGCTTCGCCGCCCACGCGCTCGGCACCCGCGATCGGCACGTCCCCGTGGAGGTGATCCCCGCTCCGGCCGAGGCGGAGCTCGACGCCGCCGAGCTCGAGGCCCTCTGCGAGGACCTGCGCGCCTCCGACGTCGACCTGATCGCGGCGGCGCAGGGGCAGGTCGACAGCCTGCGCAGCACCCTCGACACCCGGGAGGCCGAGCTCGCGGCGCTGCGGGAGCAGGTGGACGAGGCCGAGGACGCCGCGGCGGCGAAGCAGCGACGCATCCTTGCCCTCGAGAAGGAGATCGCGAGCACGCGCACGGCGCTCACCTCCGCCACGGAGGAGCGCGACCGCCTCGTCACCGAGCTGCGGGAGACGCTGGCGGCCCTGGACGAGCAGGTCCTGCAGACCGAGAACGCCGAGGGACGCGCGCGTGCGTGGCGTGCGCGCAGCACCGACAGCCTGTGGCGCAGCTTCGTCGCCGAGTCCAAGGTGCGCATCTGCGCGCGCGGCACGGTCAAGCGCCTCGACCGCTGCCAGGATGCCGTGGAGCAGGCCCTCGCCCGACACCGCACGCACTTCGAGCGCTGCGTGATGTCCTACCAGGCCACCCCCACGCTGGGGCAGCTCGAGGGCAAGGACGCCCGCGCACCCGCCACGGCCGAGACCCTGCCCGACGAGAAGGTCTACCCCACCAAGGGCTGGTTCCTCGACTTCTGCGACGAGAGCCTGCCCGAGGCCGGCGGGCTGTAGCAGCCGGTCAGTCCTCGCCCTGGGGCGGGTGGGTGAGCGGCAGCACGCGGAGCGGCTCGGCGACCCGGAGCCAGGCCGGGGTGTCGAGCACGTAGGAGAGGTCGGCGCGTCCCGGCGTGAAGGCGATCTCGGGGGTGGCCGCGAGGCTGGCGTCCACCACGAGGGGCAGGTCGAAGACGGGGCGACCGAAGGGGGGGATGGTGCCGGGCTGCAGGCCGATCACCTCCGCGAGCTCCTCGGCGGTGGCGAAGCGGTAGCGTCGCAGCCCGAAGGCCCGCCGGAAGGCCTGGTTGTCGAGGCGACGGTCGCCGGGCACGGCGACGAGCACCAGCCCGAGGCCGCGGTCTCCCCGCATCACCAGGGCCTTGCCGCCCATCGCCGCCGACGTGCCCCGCACCGCCGCCGCCTCCACCGCCGACGCGGCGGGGCGGTGCACCAGCGTGCGCCACGTCAGCCCGGCCGCGCCCAGCAGGGCATCGACCCGCGCCTGCACCGGGAGGGAGGGATCGTGCACCCCGCCGGTCTATCGGACGGAGCCTCCCGCGGCAGGCCGGCGCGCGCTACCTCCCGGCCGTGCCGCCTCGCTACGACGACCGGGACCGCGTGCTGTCGCTGTCGGTGCGCGACCTCGTCGAGGCCGGCCCGCCGTCGGGGCACCTCGTGCTGGAGGCCGCCCAGTCCCGGCGCGCCCGCATGGCCGCGGGCCGCGCGGTGCACGAGCACTGGCAGGCCGCGCGCGCCGGGGATGACGCGGGCTTCCAGGCCGAGGTGACGCTGCGCCACACCCTGGAGGTCGACGGGTGGACCGTGGAGCTGTCGGGTCGGGTGGACGGCCTGTCGGAGGTGGGCGGCCGTCCCCTCGTCGAGGAGGTGAAGTCCACGGCCCTCGACCACGATCGCCTCGGCCGCACCACCCTGGAGGCCTGGCCGGCGTGGACGGCGCAGCTCGAGATCTACCTCTGGCTGCTCGAGGTCTCCGGACGCAGGGACGCGATCGGACGGCTGGTGCTCGTGAGCCTGCTCGACGGCTCGCGCCACATCCTGCCGCTCGTGCCCGACCACGTCCGCATCGCCGACTTCGTCCTCCGCCGGCTCGCCCGGCTCGTGCGGCTGCGGGAGGCGCGGCTGGCGTGGCATGCCCGACGCCGCGCCCGCCCCACGCCCACCCCCTTCGCCAGCTGGCGCGACGGTCAGCAGCGCATCAGCGACACCGTGCGCGCCTGCCTCGCCGAGGAGCGGCGGCTGCTCGTGCAGGCCCCCACCGGCCTGGGCAAGACGGCCGCCGTGCTCCACGGCGCGCTGGCCTGGGCGCGCGCGCACGACAAGCAGGTCTTCTGGGCCACCAGCCGGAACACCCAGGCCGCGGGCGTGGCGGCCACCCTCGAGCGCTTCCGTCACCGCGGCCTCGACCTGTCGTGGGTGGGCCTGCGGAGCAAGGAGCACCTCTGCCTCAACGACGTGGTGGCCTGCCGCCCCGACCTCTGCCGGCACGCCGACGGCTACCACGACCGCCTGGAGGCGGGCCGGCTCGTGGAGGAGGCGGTCGCGCGTGGCGCCCTGCCGCCCGAGGCCGCGGTGGAGCTGGGGCGCGCCCACGTCGTGTGCCCCTTCCAGCTCGCCCTCGACACCAGCGAGCACGTCGACGTGGTGGTCGGCGACGTGAACTACGCGCTGTCGCCCACCGGTCGGCTGCGACGGCACTTCGGGGAGGGGGTCGCCGGGGACTGGGTGCTCGTGGTGGACGAGGCCCACCAGCTCGTGGACCGGGCGCGGGAGCACGCCTCGCCCACGGTGTCGGCGCGCCTGGCCCGTGCCGCCCGCGCTGCGCTGCGCGCCGAGCCCGCCCTCGCCGTGCAGGCCGAGCTCGCCGACGACATCCTCGCGGCGGTGCTCGACGTGTGCCGGGCCACGCCGGGTCCCCACCCGGACGACACCGCCCAGGCCGAGCTCGCGGCGGCCCCCTGGCGCGAGCTCGCGGGCCGGCTCGACGGCGTGGCGCTGGACTACGCGTTGCTGCGCGCCCACACGCCGTGGACGGGTCCCGAGCCCGACCCGTGGATCGAGCTCGCACGGCAGGTGCTCCGCTTCGCCGACGTGGTGGAGGAGGCGGGTCCCGAGACCGTGGCCCTCGTGCGCGTGCGTCCGGGGGACGAGCAGGTGCGCCTGCTCTGCCTGGACCCGTCGCCGAGGCTCCGCCCCTGGATCGCCGACCTCGCCGGCTTCGTGGGGTGCTCCGCCACCCTGGCGCCGCACGCCTTCTTCCGCGACCTGCTGGGGCTGCCCGAGGACACCGCGCGGCTGGAGGTGCCCTCCCCCTTCCCGCCGGAGCGCCGACAGGTGCTGGTCGCCCCGCGGGTGAGCACCCGCTACCGCGACCGCGAGGCCTCCGCGCCCGCCACGGCGCGCCTCCTCGGCGAGATCCTCGGCGCCGTCCCGGGCACGGTGGCGCTGTACTTCTCGTCCTTCTCGATGCTCGACGACCTCGTGGGACGCGTGGACCTGGGCGGCCGCGAGCTGCTCCGCCAGACGCCCGCCATGACCGAGGAGGCCCGCGTCGCCTGGCTCGCCCGACTGGGGCGTCGCGGCAGCCCGCTCGTGCTCGCCGCGGTGCTGGGAGGTATCTTCGCCGAGGGTGTCGATCTGCCACCCGGGGCGCTCGATGCCATCGTCATCGTCGGGCCCGCCCTGCCCCCGGTCGGACTGGAGCGGGATCTGCTGCGCGCCTACTTCGAGGACCGCTTCGGGCAGGGCTGGCTCTACGCCTCGCTCGTCCCCGGGATGACCCGCGTGGTGCAGGCGGCCGGGCGTCTCGTGCGTCGCCCGGAGGATCGCGGGGTGGTGGTGCTCGTGGGCAAGCGCTTCCGCTGGCGGGAGCACGCCGCGCTGCTCCCACCGGACTGGAGCCCGGCCACGCCCGACGACCCCGTGGCCGCCGTCCGGGCCTTCTGGGCGCTGCCCGACGGGGCCCCGGCGTGAGCTGGCGCGGCTTCGACACCGCCCGGGCCGCCGCGCGGCGTCGTCCCTTCGACCAGCTCGAGCGTCGCCTCGTCCGGCACGCCCTCGCCGAGGGCACCGACGAGCCGGAGGTGGCCCGGCGGGTGGCCCAGCTGCGCTACGCCGTCTCGTTCGCGCGCCTCACCACGGTGCAGAACCCCGACGGGCAGGAGGTCGACCTCGCCGGCATCCAGGGGGTCCACGCCCAACGGGTGCTCGACCGCCTGTCCCCCCACCTGCTGTCGGGCAGCGACCTGCGGAGCGCCCTGCGCACCAGCGAGGAGATCGTCGCGTGGACGGTACAGGCGCGCCGGAGCCTGCTGGCCAGCGTGCCGGTGGATCGCGACGCGCTGGAGGCGGAGGTGTGCACGCGCCAGCTCGTGATCGCGTCGGGCGGCGGCGGGGGCGCCGGCTACGTCTACCCGGGGGTCTTCGAGCAGCTCGACCGGCTGGGGCTCACGCCCTCGCTGATGGTGGGCACCTCGATCGGCGCGCTGCTGTCGATGTTCCGGGCACGGCGCACGCAGTTCGACCTCGCCGCGCTGCTCGCGGCGGCACGGGTGCTGTCGTGGACGAACGTCTTCCGCGTGCTGGAGACGGGCAGTCGCTACGGCATCCCGGCCACGCTGCGCCTCTACCTGCGGAGCGCGCTGGGCTCCCTCTTCCAGACCGACGACAGCGACGCCGTGGGCGGGCGTCGCGACGCCTGGCTCTCCGACCTCGAGATCCCGCTGTACACCGTGGTCACCGGCGTCACCGTCGAGGCCCTGAAGCACGACCTGCACTACTACGAGCGCCTCCTCGCCGACGACGTGCGTACCACCCGCACCATGCAGGCACGTGCCGGCCTGCGCGCCATGCAGATCCTGCGGGAGTTCCTGTCGGCCCCCGAGGCGCTGCGCGAGATCGTGGTGGGGCGGGAGCCGGGCACCGAGGACTTCGACGTGCTGGACGCCGCGGGCTTCTCGGCGGCCATCCCCGCGGTCATCCACTACGAC
Source organism: Alphaproteobacteria bacterium (assembly GCA_020632955.1). Lineage (GTDB taxonomy): Bacteria > Myxococcota_A > UBA796 > UBA796 > JACKEO01. Next base: position 70,662 of record JACKEO010000014.1, on the reverse strand, counting down.
GTGCTCCGCGAGGACGCGCGGATGCAGCGCATCCTCGACCAGCTGTACGCGCGGCACGGCATCACCCGTCTGGGTGAAGGGGGCATGGTGAGCAACGTCCCCGCCCGCATCGCCTGGGAGACCGCCGTGAGCGGGCACCTCGGCGCCCGACGGAACGTCTTCGTGGTGGCGCTCGACTGCTTCGCACCGTCGGCGGGCCGGCTGGCCTGGTACCCCTTCCAGCAGATGGTCCGGCAGGCGAACGTCACGCGCGATCGTGCCTTCGCCGACCTCTACGTCAGCTTCCCCCAGACCTTGTCGCCGTTGAACCTCGTCCCTTCGGTGGCCGATGCGATGACGGCCATCCGCTGGGGACGCGCCGCGGTGGAGGACCACCTGCCCTTCGTGCGCGAGATGATGCGGCCCCTGCAGGTGGTGCGCGACCGCGAGGGCTGGGCGGACGACACCGGCTGACCCCGGGCGCCCCCCGGCCCGAGGCTGCGACCACGGCACGTGCGGCCCCGCTGCCGGTTGCCGTGACCGAGGTGGTGGCAACTTGGGGGTTGCGTACACGCGACACCCGGTATGATGCCGCACCGCCCGGCCCGCCTCTGGGCCCGGGGAGCCGCCACACCGTGTCCACCCGCCCGATCGAGCTCGATCCGACGCGCTTCGTGGTGCTGCGCCTGCTCGGCCAGGGCAGCATGGGCGAGGTGCTCCTCGCGCGCGACCGCACCCAGGGTCTCGACGTCGCCGTGAAGGTGCTGCGCCACCGGAAGGCGGCGGAGATCCGTCGCCTGAAGGCCGAGTTCCGGGTCCTCGCCGACGTCACCCACCCCAACCTCGTGCAGCTCTACGAGCTGCTGCAGGCCGGGGACGAGGTGGTGGTCACGATGGAGGCCATCGACGGTCTCGACTTCGTCACCGACGCATTGGTGGCGGGCCGCCGCACCGACGTGCCCCCTGACCTGTCGCGCTTCGACGCCACGTGGCGGCGCCGGGAGCTGACCATGCGCAGCCTCGACGCGACGAGCTGGGGAGAGCTGCCCGCGGACATCGGCATCCCCATGGCGCCCCTCGCCGCCCGGCTGGCCCGCCTGCGCACCACCCTGGGGCAGCTGGCGCTGGGCCTGCAAGCGCTGCACCAGCACGGCAAGCTGCACTTCGACATGAAGCCGCCGAACGCGCTGGTGGAGCCCGGGGGCCGCGCCGTGGTGCTGGACTTCGGCCTCACCCGCGACCTCGGCCATCGCCCCGACCTCGTGGTGGGCGGCATCGAGGGCACGCCGCTGTACGTGGCGCCCGAGATGCTCCGAGGCGACCCGGTGGGCTTCGCCGCGGACTGGTACGCCGTGGGGGTGATGCTCCACGGCGCCCTCACCGGTCGCCATCCCCACGCCGGCACCCTCACCGACCTCTTCCTGTCGCGCATGGAGCGGCGCCCGCCCCCTCCGTCCACCTGGGACCCGGACATCCCGGCCGAGCTGGATGCGCTGTGCGTGGGCCTGCTCGCACGCGACCCGGACGAGCGCCTCGACGGCGACGCGATCCTCGCCTGGGCCCAGGCAGGACCTGCCCGCCCGCCCGCCACGGTCACCCGCGACCAGTTCGTGGGCCGCGAGCAGGAGCTCACCCAGCTCCAGCGGGCACTGGACGCCACCCGCACCACCGAAGCGGGAGGCGACGGCGAGGCCCGCGTGGTGCTGGTGCACGGCGAGAGCGGCATCGGCAAGTCCGCGGTCCTCGCCCGCTTCCTGGAGCGCGCGGTGCAGGGCCAGGGGGCGCTGGTGCTCGCAGGCCGCTGCCACCACCGCGAGTCCCTCCCCTTCAACGCGATGGACCGCATCGTCGACGCCCTGGCGCGCGTCCTCGAGGCGGACCAGGCGCGCGGCGCCCCCCCTCTGCAGATCGACGGCCTGGACGAGCTGGCCCGGGTCTTCCCGGTGCTGGAGGGCGTGGTGCCCCGGGAGGGCGGCGACAGCACCGCCCTCGACCCCGGGGCCGTGCGCACCCGGGCCTTCGAGGCGTTGCGGCGGGTGCTGGCCACCCTCGCCGCCGCGCGTCCGGTGGTGCTCGCCGTGGACGACCTCCAGTGGGGAGACCGCGACTCGGCCCAGGTGCTCCGCGTGCTGCTGGCCGCACCGGACCCACCCCCGCTGCTCGTGGTGGGGACCTACCGGACCCAGGAGGCCGACGCGAGCGAGCTCCTCCCGGTGTTCGACGAGGCCGACCTCGGCGCGCGCGTCGAGCGCATCCCCGTGCACGCCCTGTCGACCGCCGAGGCCGGACGCCTGGCCGAGCGCCTGCGCGGCGACGCGGACGAGTGGACCGACAGCGCCATCGAGCGCCTGATGGCCGAGACGCGTGGCAACCCCTTCGTGCTGGAGCAGACCCTCCGCTACGGCAGGGCCCACGCCGACCAGTCCGTGGAGGAGGTGCTGCGCAGCCGCATCGACGCGCTGGACCCGAGCGACCGCAGCGTGCTGCTGGCCACCGCCGTGGCCCGTGGAGCCCCCACCACCGAGCGGGTGCGGCGCATCGCCCACGCCGGGCCCGACGCCGCCGGCGCGCTCGTCCGTCTCCAGAACGTCCGCCTGCTCCGGATGCACGGCCGGCACCGGGTGGAGGTCTACCACGACCGCATCCGCGAAGCGGTCGTCGCCGAGCTCGACGGGGTGCAGCAGGTGGAGCTGCACCTGGCGTACGCGGCGGACATCGAACGCTACGACCCCGCGTCGGTGCAGGCCCTCTCCTCCGCAGCCGACGGTGCCGAGGACGCTCCCCTCGCCGCCGACACCCTGCCCACCGCCCTCGGCTACGTCGGACACCTGCTCGCCGTGGCCGAGCTCGACCCGCGGGGCATGCCGGAGGCCCGCCTCGGCCGCCTGCTCCTCGGGGCGGGACGTCTGGCGCACGGGGCGCGTGCCTTCGCCACCGCCGCCACCCTGCTCGCCCAGGCCGAGCCGTGCATGGCCGACGCCGCCAGCCGCCGACGGGTGCGCGTGGAACGCGCGCGGGCGCTCTCGTTCGACGCCCGCTTCGAGGAGGCCCTGGCCCTCGTGGAGGACGCGGCCGACGGCGGGGAGGCCGAGGTCGACCTGATCGCCGTGGGCGTCCGCCTGCAGGCCCTGTTCGCGCAGCAGCGGATGGACGAGGCCCTCGACGTCGCGCGGGCCGCGCTCCGCCAGCTCGGGGTCTCCCTGCCCGCCCGGCCCGGTCCCCTGGACGTGCCCCTGGCGCTGGCGAGGGTGGCCTGGGCCCTGCGGAGCACCCCCCCCGAGGCGCTCGCGGACCTGCCCACGATGGAGGATCCGGGCGCGCTGGCCACGATGCGCCTGTTGCGGAGCTCGCTGACGGCCTGCTTCGTGGCGGAGCCCGACCTGTTCCCGCTGCTGATCCTGCAGATGGTCCGCACCACGCTGCAGCACGGCAACGCTCCCGAGAGCGCGGTGGCCTGGGCGGCCTTCGGGATCCTCCAGGTGCTCGCCTTCGGTCGGAGCGATCGCGGCGCCGCCTATGGTCGCGTGGCCCTGAGGGTGCTGGATCGCCTGGACGCGCGATCGCAGCGCGCCGCCACCGAGGGCGTGGTGGGCGTCTTCCTGGTGCACGGCCAGCGCCCGCTGCGCGACACCCTGCCGCACCTCGAGCGGGGCTTCCGCGCCGGCGTGGAGGTGGGCGACCTCGAGTGGGCCGGCACCTGCGCCACGGTGCGGGCCTACAACCTCTGGTTCGCCGGCGAGCCCCTGCCCGAGCTCCAGCCGGTGGTCGACGGCCTCGTGTCGCTGCTCCCCCGGGTCGGTCAGGCCCGCACCCGCGCCGATCTCACGCGGCTGCAGCAGCTGTGCGCGAGCCTGCGCGGCCTGGACACCACCAGCCCGCCCTGGACCCTCCGCGGCCACCACTTCGACGCCCCCGCCGTGCTCGCCGCGGAGCGCGGGTCCGACCGCGCCAACCTCGGCTCCCTCCACGGCTTCCTCGCCACGCTGCAGTACTGGTTCGGCGACCTCGACGGCGCGCTGGCCTCCACCGCCCACGCCGTGCGCGACGCGAAGGCCCTGGACGGCACCTCGAACGACCCGGAGCTGTGGTTCTTCACCGCCCTCGTCGAGCTGGCCGCCGCCACGCGCGCCCACGGCGCCTCGCGCCGCGGCTGCCTGCGACGCGCGCGCGCCGCGCGACGCCGTCTCGCGGCCTGGGCTCGCCGCGCACCGATGAACTACCAGCACGCCCTGGAGCTGGTCCTCGCGGAGGAGGCACGTCTGGCGGGCCGAGCGCGCGTCGCCACGCGCCACTACGACGCGGCGATCCAGGGGGCCTCCGAGCAGGCCGTGCTGCACCACCTCGCCACGGCCTGCGAGGCGGCGGCGCGCTTCCACGCCCCCCACGACCCGGCGCGCGCCCGCAGGGCCTGGGAGTCGGCACGCGAGGCGTGGACCCTGTGGGGCGCGCCCACGCTCGCCCGCGCGATGCGCCCCGACCCCGACGCCTGGGAGGACCGGCAGCTGCCGTCCTGGCCCTGACCGGGATCAGGATCGACGCGAGCGCCTGCCACGGGCGGGGCAGCGGACCACCGGGCGCCGCAGGGGCATGGCGCCGGCGGCAGCCTGGGCGACGGGGCCGCCCGGCGTGGGCAGCAGCGGCGTGTCGAGCGCTCGCGCCGCACGGGTGCCGGCCCGATCGCCCGCGTGGAGCGCGCCCTCCAGCGTGCCCGACCACTGCTCGGCGAGGACCCGCGATGCCACGCCGAGGCGACCGACCTCGTCGCCCAGCAGCTCGAAGGCGGACCCGAGTCGCGTGAGGACGCCTGCGCCGATCACCGGCGCCGTGCCGACGATGCTGCCGCCCGGCTGGTCGAGGTTCTCGAGGTAGTCGAGGCCGTCGTCGACGAGCTCCTGCCGGGTTCGTGGACCGAGGATGCGCTCGAGCTGGGCGATCACCGCCTCGCGGCGGTCGGCCCGGGTGCGCACGCGCCAGTGGTCGGCGTAGGCCCCGCTCAGGTTGCACGCCACCACGTAGGGATGCGACGGCGCCTGCGGATGGCCTTCGGGCCAGCTGTGGTCGAGGGTCCACGCGATGGGCCCCGCCGCGGGCTCCCGGGTGGCGAGCACGGTGGCCTGGAGCCCCGCCTCCAGCCAGAAGGGCGACCTGAAGCTGACGAAGGCGCGGATGCAGCGCCCGTGCCGCACCTCGCGGGCGAGCGCGAGGCGGGCAGCCCACTGCGAGGCGAGCGCGGGGTCGTCGAAGGTGATCGGCAGATCGGGCCAGGAGGCGGGGGGACCCGCGACGATGGCGCGCTGGGCGCGCACGAGCGGCAGCCCGCGCACCTGGACCTCGACGCCGGTGGACAGGTGGCGGACGGCCTCCACCTGGACGCCCCGCCACACCGGGGGACCGTGGGTGCCCAGCCCGAGCGCCGCCTCGAAGGCCCCCACGAGCGACCGGGCGCCGTCGCGGAAGCGCACCGCGAAGGCCCCCACGGGCACCACCAGCCAACCGAAGGTGCCGGCGCTGGCGCCGTAGTGGAGCAGGTAGAGCATGCCGATCTCGTGCAGCTCGGCGCCGAAGACCGCCCGCAGACCCGCCGCGAGCGACTGGCGGACCAGATCGCGACGGACGGCGTCGGCATCGGGCTGGCGGTCGAACCAGGCCTCGACCCAGGACGCCACGGTGTGTGCATCGAGCTCGGCGGCATCGAGGGCCCGGTGCGGGCGCCGCGGATCGAGCCCCACGAGGAGCGACAGGTCGTCGAGCTCGTCGATCAGGCGATCGGCCAGCTCGCCGCCGGGGAAGACCTCCTTCTCGCCCGGCGAGTGGTGGAGGGTGCCGTCGCGCAGCTCGAAGACCCACTCCTTGTCGGAGGGCAGCTGGGTCTCCACCAGCTCGAGCTGCTTCTCGACCAGCTCCTGGAAGGCGTAGTTCTGCGCGGGCGACCAGTAGGTGAGGCCCAGATCGACGGCGCCGTGGCTGGCCTGCCAGGCCTCGGCCGTGACGCACTCCTCGCCCAGCACCAGCTCCTCCGTGACCAGCAGCACGCTGCGCTCGGCGAGCGCCAGCGCCTGCACCGCCGCCAGGCCGGGCACGCCGCCCCCGATCACCACGACGTCGACGTCGACCACGTCCATCACCGCACCCCCTGGGTGAGGACCTCGGCCGCCGCCCGCTGACCGGACTGCAGCGCCCCGTTCATGTACCCGGCCCACTGGACCGCCGACTCGCTCCCCGCGAAGTGCACGCGGCCCACCGGCGCCGCGAGCGCACCGGGCACCCCCGCGAACACCTGCGGCGGGAGCAACGCCGAGGGGCAGCCCCCGAAGCGACCCACGCCGTGGAAGTCGTGTTCCAGGTAGGAGGGCTGCGCGGGCGTGTCGGGCAGCAGCTCGTCGATCGCCGCCCGCGTGCCGTAGATGTCGGCGAGCTGCCGGCACAGCGCGTCGCGTCGCTCCTCGCGGCTGCGCCCCGCCCAGCGGTTCGCCGCCTCCCCCACGATGAAGGTCATCAGGGCGTTCGGATGCGGGGGCACCGGCCGCGCCGGATCGGGCTCCGGCGGATCCCAGACGTGATCGAGGGCCCAGTCGAGCGGGAAGCGATCGATGTCGGCGTGGGTGGCCATCGTGTTGCCCGTGTGCCCGTCGCCCACGTCGCGCCACCACGGGGTGCGGTAGAGCAGGAAGCCCTTGATCGTGCGTCCCATGAAGGCCGCGCCGGTGAGCGTCTCGCGGCGCGCACCCGCGGGCTCGGCCCCCGGGGTGGCCGCGAGCGGGGGGTCGAAGACGATGCCCTGCGAGGCGTCGCGCGGCGCCGTGGCCACGATGACCCGACCGCAGGTGTAGGTGCCGTCGCGGGTGGTGACCGTGCACCCCTCCTTCCCCTGCGTGATGCGCTGCACGGCCTCGCCCATCCGCACCGCCCCCCGCGGCAGCGCGCCGTGCAACGCCGCCACGAGATCGCCCGCACCGTAGGCGAGCCGCGTGCCCTCCGCCGACAGCGGACCTCCCAGGATGTCGGCGAGCATGGCGTAGGAGCCGGTGCGCGCCGCGTAGTGGAGCAGGTAGAGGAAGGAGATCTGGTGGGGCTCGGCGCTGAAGCCCGAGCGCACCGACACCGTGAAGGCCTGCCGCGTGTGGTCGTGCATCGGCTCGCCCTGGGGCGAGAACATCGCGTAGTTGGCGATGAAGTCGGCCACCGACCACTGGTCGAACAGCTCGGCCCGCAGCGAGACCTCCGGCTCCGTGAGCGAGGAGCGCACGTGGCAGGTGAGGCGGTCGAGCACCGCGAGCGCCTCCAGCGTGTGGAGCCCCCCCGGGTAGGAGGTGGGGTCGTCGCTGCGGAGCTCGAGCACCTCGCCGCTCTCGAGCTGGAACCGCCACGACTTCCCCTGGGGCAGGTAGGTCTGGTCGATCACCAGGCCGAAGCGATCGACCATGCGCATCACGTGGTGCTGGGTGACCGCGAAGAAGGCGCCCCCCATGTCGAGCCAGCCGAAGTGCCCGGGCGCCTCGGCCGTGAGCACCCGCCCTCCGAGGCGATCGCCGGCCTCGAGGACCACGAAGCTGGCAGAGGACCTGCCCGCCAGCGACCGTTGGTGGAGCAGATCGGCCGCCGCGAGGCCCGACAGCCCCCCGCCGACGATCACCACGTCCACCTGTTCGACGCGACCGCGTCCCATGCATCCGCTCCCCGGGTCCCCGACCGGACCACCCCACCTGTCCGCGGTCGCATGGGAGGAGCGTCGCGCCCACAGTCCACTTTCCAGGACTCAGCCCGCGGTCGGGCCCCGGCCTCGCCCGACGACCCTCCCCGGTGGCACCGGATTACCCTCCCCGCCCCGATCCGGACGCCCATGCACCGCGCGCTGCTGCCCGCCCTGCTCTGCCTCGCCGCCTGTGGGCGTCCCGCACGCGGCCCGTGGGCCACCGATCCCGACGCGCCCCTGGCCCTGGGCGAGACGAGCGTGCTGTGGCTGCTGCTCTGCACGGTGCGGGCCGACCACACCGGGCCCTGGGGCTACGACCTGCCCACCACCCCCACGCTGGACGCCCTGGCCGACGGCGGCGTGCGCATCCGCCGCACCGTGCCCGCCGGCGCGTGGACGCGGCCCAGCGTGGCGTCGCAGATGACCAGCCTCACGCCGCGCACCCTGGGCATCGATCCGCCGCGCGAGCACGCCTTCACCGACGTGTACCGGGTGGTGCCCGAAGCGCAGACGGTGGCGGAGTGGTTCGACGCGGCCGGCTACGGCACCGTGGGGGTCAGCGCGAACCCCAACGAGCACACCTTCCTCGGCTACGGCCAGGGCTACGACGCCTTCGTCGACTCCGACGCGATGACCGGTCACCGTCCCGACCCCGAGGACAAGGTGCCCAGTCGCCAGGTGAGCGACGAGCTGCTCGGGATGATCGACGCGCTGCCCGAGGGCGAGCCCTTCTTCGGCCACGCCCTGTACGTGGGCGCCCACGCGCCGCTCGGCTGGTGGAGCTACGTGCCCCACCCCAGCCTGGGCTTCCTCGGCACGCCCGCCCAGAACTACGACCGGAGCATCCGCCGCGACGACGACGAGCTCGCGCGCCTGCTCGACGCGCTCGAGGCGCGCGGCCGCACCCGGAACCTGCTCGTGGTCATCACCTCCGACCACGGCGAGGGCGTGCTGCGCGGCGAGCGCGAGGGCCACGGCGTGCCCACCTACAACGCGCAGAGCTGGATCCTCTGGATGATGGCCCACCCCGCGCTGCCCGGCGGCACGGAGGGCCAGCACCCCGCCAGCGGCGTGGACGTGCTGCCCACGCTGGCCGACCTGCTCGGCGGTCCCGCGCCCGATCTCACCGACGGACGCTCGGTGCGCGCCTCCTGGGAAGCGCCCGAGGCCTTCACGCCGCGGCCCTTCGAGGTCACCGAGACGGCCTTCGACGGCACGCTGCGCGCCTCGGTGGTGGACGACACCTGGCGGCTCGTCGCCACGGGCGAGCCCCCCACCCGGCGCGAGCTCTACCGCTGGCGGGAGGACTGGCTCGAGCAGGACGACCTCGCCGCCACCGAGCCCGAGGTGGTGGCCCGCATGGAGGGCTGGCTCGCCGCCTGGCGCGCCGAGCACCCCCAGCGCTTCGACGCCCGCCTCGACCAGGACCTCGACGACGACGCCCGCAAGCAGCTCGAGATCCTCGGCTACGTGGACTGATCGCCGGCCGCGATCAGCCCTGCATCAGCCCCATCACCGCCTCGTGCAGGGCGGTGTTCGTGAGGCACACGCCGATCTTGAGCGGGTCGGGGGCGTTGAAGCGGTAGGGCGTGCCGGTGCCGTCGGTGCACCGCCCGCCGGCGGCCACGATGCAGGCCACCCCGCCCAGCAGGTCCCACTCGTTGCGCGGCTTCGGCGTGAAGGTGGCGTCGGCCAGCCCGGCCGCCACGAGGCCGGCCTTGTAGGCCACCGACCCCATGGGCTCCACCTCGCACACCCCCTGGAGGTGGTCGAACCAGCCCTTGCCGTGCTCGGTGGACGACACGAGCAGGCGCGCGCCCTCCAGGCTGCTGCGCGAGGTCACGCGGCAGTCCTGGCCCTGGTAGGTGGCGCCGCCGCCCACGATGCCCGTGAAGACCTCGCCCGACGGCGGGTTCACCAGCACGCCCACGGCGGGCTCGCCGTCGATCGCCAGGCCCACCGACACGACGTACTGCGGCACGCCGTTCACGAACTCCTTGGTGCCGTCGAGCGGATCGATGATCCACACCCGACGCCTGCCCAGGCGCTCCGGCCCGTCCTTGCTCTCCTCCGAGAGCAGGCCGTCGTCGGGGAAGGCCGTGCGCAGCGCGTCCACCAGGATGGCGTTCGCGGCCAGGTCGGCCTCGGTGAGCGGCCCGCGGCCGTGGGACTTGTCGATGGCGGTGAAGGCGTGGCGCTCGGCGATGCCGCGGATCGCCTCGGCGGCGGCCCGTGCGGCGTCGACGGCGACGCGCAGCTCTCGATCCATGGGAGGACGCTCCAGCAGGGGCGCCCTCCTACCCCCTCGCCACGCTCAGGGGCAGCCCGGCAGGCCGCTGCACTTCGTGAGCGTCTTCTCGGAGAAGGTGGAGTTGGCGTCGTCGGCGTCGATCACCTTCTCCTTCACGAGGCCCAGGCCGCGCACGTACCAGCGGTCGATCTTCTGCTTCTTGAAGGCGCCGGTGTTGGGATCGATCGTACCCACGCCGAAGGCCTCGAGGAACACCGATGCGAACAGGCAGAGAGGGTTGAACGAGCCCTCATCCACCTGCGTCTGCTCGAGGAAGGCCGTGACGTGCCACGCATCGATGGGGCCGGTGGCCTGGGTGGTGATGCGCTCGAAGCCGCTGGCCGCGTACTGGGCCTTGATGGAGCGGTTGGCCGTCTTCAAGCCGCACCCGACTCCGCCCGGGTACTTCACCTTGTAGGTCGAATCGACGTTCCACGAAGGCTGGCGACTGCTGAGGATCTCGGACTCGAGCGGCAGGTACTGCATCTTGGTCTTGCCCCAGCCGTTGAGGGTGACCTGGGGGTTCTGCTGCACGAAGCCGAACTCGACGCCCTTGCCGCTGCCCTGCCCCTCACACGTGCGCCACCAGGTGTTCGTCTGGTTGAACCCGGGCGCATCGGTGACCTTCATCTCGTAGGCGGTGGCCTCGGTGGGCATGTTGTTGTTGGTGGCGAAGGTCTCCAACGCCGCGACCGGGAGCCCCACCACGCCCTTCGGCAGGTGCACCTCCTTGCCGGTGACCGCGCCGTTGTTGAACTTCACCTGGTAGGTGCGGCTCCACGCGCCGTAGCTCAGATCCGTGGGATCGAAGGGGTGGCAGCCCAACGGGTCGAGGTTCCCCGGATCCACGCCGCTGTCGCCACCCGGGTTGAAGGTGTCGACCACGGGACCGGAGTCGCCCGAGTCCTCGCCGGAGTCGCCGCCGTCGGTGTCGCCCGAGACCGGATCCGTGTCGGTGGTGGCGTCGGTGTCTTGCGTCCCGTCCGTGTCCGGCAGGTAGGCAGGCGTGAGACAGCCCACACCCAGGACCAGGGGACCGACGAGCCACGAACGCATGGGAGGACCTCCGACACCACGCCCCGGCAGGCCGGAGACGGGCGGACAGGCAAGCGTACCTGTCGCCGTTTGCAGCCGCAACACCCGTGCACGCACAGGATCGTGCGGATCAGCCCTCGGCGGCCTCGCGCACCTTCGGCACCTCGTCGGCCTCGACCACCTTGGCGGAGGCATCCGACGCGGACGCCGAGAGCTGACGACCCGCGTCGGGCTCGACGGGATCGTCCTGCTGGGCCTCGCGGAACTTGCGCAGCCCCTGCCCGAAGGCCTCGAAGACCTGCGGGAGACGGCCCGCGCCGAACAGGATGAGCACCAGCACCAGGACGATGAGGAGCTCGAACCCGCTGGGCATCACGACTTCACCTCGTCGTCCGCCTTCTTCTTCGTGACCGGCGGATCACCGTCGAGATCGTTCTGGCTGTCGCGCAGGGCCTTCATCCCCTTGCCGAGCTCCTCGAACACCTGGGGCAGCTTGCCGGCCCCGAACAGCACGAGGACGAGGACCAGGACGATGAGCAGCTGAAACGGGCCGATGGCCATCGACCACCTCCGAGGGGATGTGCTGAGTGTAGCGCAGCGCCAGACGCCGCGCCCGCCGGGTGCGGAGGCGCGGTCAGGCGACGCGTTCAGGCGGCGCGACGCAGCGGCAGCTCCTGCAGGGGCAGCGGCACCAGCTCGCCCCCCTCGCCCTCCCCGGGCAGGCCCTCGCGCGACCCGTCGTCGTCGGGCCCGCCGCGCCAGGCGCGCAGCACCAGCGCGATCAGCAGCAGCACCAGCCAGGCGACCGCCACCACCAGCCACGCCACCGCCCGGCTCATCCCGCCACCTCGCCGAAGGGAGGCTCGCGCAGGCCGTGCTCGGTGATCCAGCCGGTGACGAGCGAGGCCGGGGTGACGTCGAAGGCGGGGTTGAACACCGGCACGTCGGCCGCCCAGTGCGCGCCCGCATGCCCGAGCACCTCCTCGGCGCCGCGCTCCTCCACCGGGATGGCGTCGCCGTCGGGGCAGCGGGGGTCGAGCGTGGAGGACGGGACGCACACGAAGAAGGGCACGCCGTGGTGGCGGGCGAGGATGGCCAACGACAGCGTGCCGATCTTGTTGGCGGTGTCGCCGTTGGCGGCCACGCGATCCGCGCCCACGAGCACGGCGTCGCAGCGTGGGAGCACCACGGCGGCGGCGCTGTCGACCACCAGCGTGCAGTCGATGCCCTCCTGCAGGCACTCCCACGCCGTGAGGCGCGCCCCCTGCAGGTAGGGACGGGTCTCGCCGACGAACACGTGGATCCGCCGGGCCTCGGCGTCGCGGTGGCTCGGGGCGGTGCCGTGGTGCACCGACCGGATCACGCCCAGCGCCGTGCCCCAGCCGCCGGTGGCCAGGGCCCCCGTGTTGCAGTGGGTGTAGACCGTGGGGGCCGACGGGAGGACCGCCGCGCCGTGATCGCCCAGCGCGCGGTTGATCGCCGCGTCCTCGGCGTGGATCGCCCGCGCCGCGTCGGCGAGCCCCTCGGCCGGCACCGACGCCAGCCGCTCGAGTGCCCAGCGCAGGTTGACCGCCGTGGGACGGCTCGCCAGCAGCACGGCCGCCGCAGCCCGCAGATCCTCGCCGCGCCGCGCCGCCAGCGCCATGCCGTAGGCGGCGGTGACCGCGATCGCAGGGGCGCCACGCACCACCATCGCCGCGATGGCCTGCGCCACCTCGCCCGACGTGCTGCAGCGCACCCAGGCCACCTGCCGGGGCAGCACACGCTGATCGAGCAGGTCGAGGCCGTCGCCGTCGAAGCGGATGGGCGTGATCAGCCCCCGCTCGTCGGTGGGCGCCGTGCTCATCGCCCGTCGGGCTCCTCGCCCTTCAGGGCTCCCCTCGCCGCATCGCACCGCAAGAGATGGAGGAGACGCAAGAGCTTGGAATGGTGGGACATCGGCGAGGGGAGCATCTGAGGGGAGCGACGCTCCTTGCTCCAGGAACATACGATCCACCCGGGGACCCCGCACGATCTTTTTTCCGACCTTCGTCGGATCCACCACGCAGCGCCTCAGGCGGCCGCGCGGATCCGCCCCACCTCCCCCGTGAGCTGCATCAGCAGACCGAAGACGAGGGTGACGATCACCCCGGCGCCGACGGCGTGCACGGCGTCGGGTGCCGACAGCGCCCAGCCCGCGGCCGACGCCACGGCGCCCAGCCCGGCCAGACGGCCGAAGGCCACCGCCCCGTCCCCCACCGATCGCCAGGTCCAGAGCACCTCGCCGTAGACCTGCGAGATGAGGCGGTAGGACAGCACGGCCAGCGGCACCAGCGACAGCGTGGACGAGGCGATGGCACCGAACCCGCCCAGCACCGGGATGAGCAGCAGGTTCAGGCCCAGGTTGAGGACCGACAGGCCCCCCATCAGCACGGCGTAGGCGCCGGGGCGGTCGGCCGCGACCAGCGCGGTGGCCGAGAAGTTCGCGTGCGCCGAGATGAGCACGTAGGGCACGAACCAGACGAGCATGCGCGCCGCCTCGTCCACCTCGGCGCCGTAGACCACGCGGAGCAGGTCGGACGCGCAGGCGAGCGTGCCGGCCGCGATCCAGATCCCCACCGCGGTGCTCGCGCGGTAGCCGGCCAGCAGCGTCGCCCGGGCCTCGGCAGGGTCGCGCAGCAGCAGGCCCGGGAGCTGCGACCGCGCCACGTTGCGGAAGGCGTAGGTGCCGAAGAGCGCCGCCGCCACCACCGAGGAGGCCAGCGCGTAGGACCCGAGCTGCGCGATGTCGGCCAGCCAGGGGATCATCACGCGATCGAGGTAGCTGAAGACCTGCCCCGCGGCGGCCACGAGGCTCACGGGGAGGCTGAAGCGCAGGATCTCCCGCGCCATGCCCCAACCGGCGGGGGGAACGGCACCGCCGCCCACGGGGGGCTGCCGTGCGAGCCGCCGCACCTGCCAGGCCAGCACCGCCAGCGAGAGCAGCACGCTCGCGGCACCGCCGGCCACCTGCGACCAGAGGATGGCCGCTGCCGGGTCCTCCAGGCCCACCCAGGCGATCCACGCGATGCCGCCGATGTTCACCAGCGCGTACATCAGGCGCGCCAGCATCATCGCGACGAAGTCGTCGGCCGACGACAGCAGCATCGTGCCGTACTCGTAGAGGCTGGTGGTGAGCAGCAGCCACCCGCCCACGGCCACCAGGTGCGGGGCGTCGTCGAGGCCGAGCCAGGGCGCGAAGACCGCCGGCAGGAACACCAGCGGCAGCGAGGCGAGCAGCGTGAGCGCCACCCGCAGCGCGCTCGCCTGCGCCATCGCCTCGAGCGCGGCCCGCGGCGCGGCCTCCCGGTAGCGGGACACCAGCTGCACCGCCGTGAGCTCGAGGCCGAACTTCGCCGGCAGCGACAGCAGGGTCACCCAGGCCACCACCAGGCTCACCACCCCCCAGAGCTCCGTGGGGTCGGCGAACCAGCGGAAGACCACCACGCTCACGATGAGGTTGCGCGCCTGCAGCAGCAGGCTGGCCCCCAGCGAGGCCGAGATGCGCACGAGGCGCCGCGCGCGCACCGCTAGGCCTCGGTCCGCGGACGCAGGGCGGACAGGGCCAGGGCGAGCGCGAGGAGGATCCCACTGGCCACGACGAACCAGTCCCCGTGGCGGGCGTATACGGTGTCGAGGCGCGCCAGGTGCAGGCGCACGGGCCGGTTGACCTCGGTGTACAGCGGCGCCACGTCGTGCAGGGTGCCGTCGGCCTCGGCGACGAAGCTCACGCCCGCGTACGCCGACCGGAAGACGGGGATGCCCAGCTCGGTGGCACGGATGGCCACGAGCATGCCGTGCAGCTCGCTGGCCGCCGTGTCGCCGAACCAGGCGTCGTTCGTCACGTTGACGAGCAGGTCGGGCGCCTCGAAGGCGTTGCACACGTAGCTGAGGATGCCCTCGTAGCAGATGGGCGTGGCGAACCTCACGCCCCCGGCGTCGAAGACCACGGGCTCGGTGCCGGCGCGGAAGTTCCCGGGCCCGCGGATGAGGTCGCGGAGCCAGGGCAGCACCTCGGCGAGAGGCAGGTACTCGCCGAAGGGCAGGGGCACCATCTTGTCGTAGTGGGGCGCGTCGCGGTGCACGACGCACCCGCTGTCGCCCCGACACACCACGAGCACGAAGGCGCAGTCGTCGTCGACGCAGGCCGGATCCACCAGGCGCCAGGTGCCGAGGCCGCCCCGCACCCGGAAGTGGTCCTCGCGGAAGCCGTCGGGGAACCGCACGCTCTGGGCGCGGAAGGCCGACCAGAGCCCGGGGGTGCGCGCCATGGTCTGCTCGAAGGGCGCGCTGACCGTGACGCCCTGTCGCAGCGCCTGCTCACGTGCCGCGAGGGCCTCGACGCAGGGCCCCACGGCCCCCTCCCCGGCCGCCGCCCGCACCGCCGCCACCTCGAAGGGGGTGACGAGGTGGGCGGCGTCGAGATCGCAGCCGCTCGCCTGGAGGTGCGCCCAGGTGTCGGACGGCGCCTGCTCCTCGGCCGGCGCGATGGCGTCGCGGGCGAAGACGTAGACCGAGTTGAACATGCGCACGCGGCCCTGCTCGCCCATCGCGGCGTCGGGCTCGCGCTCGCGGGTGCCCGAGCCCACCACCAGGTCGAAGTCGCCGCGCCGCACCAGCTCCCAGAGCAGCGCGTTGGCGTTCGTGGACTCGTTCAGCGAGTAGGGCACCGCGCCCTCGGGCCACACCACGAGATCCACGCTGCCGGGCGGGATCTGCCGCGTCTGCTCCAGCCAGAAGTCGAAGGCCTCGTGGGCGGGGTGGCTCAGGCGATGGAGCATGTCCTTCGCGGTCTGGATCTGCTGGACCCTGAGCACCGGCGCGGCCTCCACCTGGGCGGCGACGCGGGGGTGCCGCCAGGCCCCGAAGCCCACGACGGCGGCCACGACGCCGGCGGACAGCACGATCCAGCCCCAGGGCGGAGGCCGTCCCTCGCGGCGTCGGTACACCGCCTCGCCCAGCACGGTGCTCACGAGCACCATCACGAACGACAGGCCCCACACCCCGGTGACCGAGGCGAGCTGGATGAGCCACGGCACCCGGAAGGTGGTGACCCCCGTCTGGTAGGGGAAGAGCAGCACCCGCGCGGCCACCCACTCCACCAGCACCACCCAGGCGGGCAGCGCGAGCACCCAGGCCCTGCCCAGCCGTCGACGCAGCGGCCAGACCGCCGCGAAGGCCGCCGGGTACTGCGTGCCGTACACCACCGCGAAGAGCACCGTGATCGCGTAGGCGCCGACCGCGGGGATGTTGCTGAAGAGGATGATCGTGTCGGCGATCCAGCGGAAGATCACCGCCGTGGCCGCCGTGCCCTGCAGCACCGCGAGGGCGAGGTTCGTGCGCGGCGTGCGCGGATCCAGCGCCCAGAGCAGCGGGACGAAGGCGAACCAGTGCAGCGGCCACCAGCCCGTGGGGGCCGGCGACAGGCCGATCATCACGCCGGACAGCACGGCCGCGGCGGCACGCATCCAGAGCGAGGGCCGTGGCGCCATGCCTGGTCTGCTCCCGCGATCGAGCCCGGCCGTGCATACCCCGACCCACCGCAGCGGGCCCGGGACGCACGATCAGCAGCCCGGCTCGACCCCGCCCGGCCGCGCGGGCAGCTCGCTCGCCCACACGTCCTGCGCGGCCCCCTCGCCGCCCGGCCAGCCGTCGGCGCCGAGCGCGAGCACGTCCGGGGCGCTGCGGGCCCCCGCGGGCGGCGCGAGCACGTAGGGTCGACCCCAGGGGTCGAGCGGCGTCTCGTCGACCACGGCGTCCAGCGAGCTGGGCCAGTCCCCGTGGCACACGCGGTAGCGCTCGAGCTCACGCGACAGCTCCACCAGGTCGGCCCGCACCTGCGCCGCCCGGGTGTCGGGCGCGGAGAGCGCCGCCGCCTGCCCGGCGCAGACCGCGAGGAGGGCCGACGCCGCCGCGACCACGGCGATGCGGGAGACGGGGTGACGGGACCAGGCTGGTCCGGAGCGGGCCAGGGAGCGCGAGAGCAGCCGACGCATGGGACACCTCCGGGGGGCGGACAAGCACGAGGCGGGCCAGTCCGGGGACCGCTCCAGACGCCTCCAGCGCCCGGTGTGCGGACAGGCTGTCAGCCTGCACCCCTCAGACGCGGACGGACGCGAAGTCTTGTCACGCTGCGGCGCTCCTCACAGGTTCTCGACAGGACGAGGGTCCGTGCGCGGAAGCGACGGGCCGATGTGGGCGTCTGCGGGGAGCACGACCGGGTCGCCCCGCGCGCGGTAGGCTCCGCCCCCACCCCGAGGATGCCATGGGCCTCCCCCTGCTCGCCCTCCTCCTGCTCACCCGCGGCGTCGACGCCCGACCGCCGCCGCCGGACTTCACGCCCAAGCCGCCGCCGATCATCCGCCCCGTGCAGGAGGCCTGCCTGCCCTCGGGCCTCCGCGTGACCCTCCGCGAGGATCGCCGCGAGCCGGTGATCACGATGACGCTCACCACCGACGCCGGCCGCACGGGCGACCCCGCAGGCCGCGAGGGCGCGTCGCAGGTGCTGGCGCGGGCCGCCTTCCACGCCACCACCGACGGCGGCGCCCGGGTGCGCGAGCGACTCGCCGGCGTGGGGGCCGAGTGGGACGTGCAGGTGCTCGATGCCGCCACGGTCTACCTGGTGGAGGCGCCGGTGGCGGCGCTGCCCGAGCTGCTGGCCGTGGCGGCCCAGTGGATCACCGACCCCCTCGCGGGCGTCGACGAGGCCACCTTCGAGGACGTGCGCGGGGCCGTGACGGCCGAGGTGGTGCGGCCCGCAGCGCTCGAGGCCGCCGCCCTCCCCACGCTGATGCCGGACGGCTTCTTCCCGCTGGCCGGATCCGCCGCGCGCCCGGTCACGCCACGCACGCTCGCCGCGCTGCGCCCGGACGACCTCGTCCCCCTCGCGGCGCTGCACGACAAGACCCGGTCCACGCTGTACCTGACGGGCGACCTGTCGGTGGACGAGGCCATCGAGCGCCTCACCACCCTGCTGCCCGACGCCCTCGTCTACGAGACGCCCGACGGCCAGCGCCCCGACGAGGGCTCCTGCACCACCCCGAAGGTCGAGGGCTGGAACCCCGAGACCCCGCCCGACACGCCGGCGGGCCCGCCCCCCATCGAGGGCCCGACCGACGCGCCCTGGCTCGTGTGGGCGTGGCCACTGCCCGCCGCCTACACCCCCTACGATCCGCTGCTGCGCCTGGCGGAGTCGGTGATGGACCGCCGCGCCCTCGACGCGATCGTCAACATGAGCACCGAGCGGCAGGTGCGCTTCGAGCCCTCCTGCGACGCGGTCCCCGGCCGGCTGGCGTCGGCCATGTTCTGCCGGGTGCGCGTGCCCGAGGGCACGAACGTCGACAAGCTCCGCAAGGTGATGACCGCGAAGTGGGAGCAGCTCCCGCAGAACGTGGAGTCCGATCTCAAGGAGGGGCTGCAGGCCCTGCAGGACCTCTACGTCGTGATGGACCACGCCGCGCAGGTGATCGCCCTCACCTTCTCGATCGGCGAGATCGGCGTGGTGCGCAACCCCGACGCCGTCTACGACGCGGCCCGCAGCCACTTCACCGGCGCCGCCCTCTGGCATGCCGACGACCTCTTCCGCTACGCCCGGACGGGGGCGCCGGAGGTGGCCCGCTTCGTGCGCACCTGGCTCGACCCCAAGAAGGCCACAGTGCGTCTCGTGGTGCCGTGGGGCACCGACACCGGGCCGATGCTGGCGGCCAAGGGACGGCCCGACCTCCAGGGCGACTTCGCGGCCTTCGAGTACAAGGCCGAGCGCTTCCCGTCGGATCCCGAGACGCTGCCCCACGAGGCCGCCGTCCAGGCGCCTGCCGCCGAGGTGGCCGTGGTGGCGCCGCGCCTCGTCGACCTCGCCTCCGAGGTGCTGCCCAACGGCGTGCGCCTCGTGGCGCTGCGCCACGGCGACCTGGGCGTGGTGCGCGCGGCCGTGCACGCCCGCGGGGGCGTGGCCACCGAGCCGCGACGCGGCCTCGCCTCGTGGGCCTGGGACCAGACCCAGTGGACCCGCGACGAGGTCCCACGGGGCGGGTACAACACCGCCGCCGCCGCCATCGCCGGCCTGGTGTGGTTCCAGCTCGGTCCCAGCGGGCCCATCGCGGGCGTCGACGGCACGATCGGCAACCTGGACGCCATGCTGTGGCTCCTCAGGCGCGCCGCCGACGGCTTCATCACCAAGCCGGACTTCAACTACCGCCGGGAGCGTCGCTTCGCGGGCCAGGACGCGGTGGATCGCCTGCTCGCCGACCCCTACGAGCAGGCCCGGAAGGCCCGCACCGCCCACGCGCTCGGGGCCGACCACCCGCTGGTGATGAACCGCTGGGAGCTCATGGCCGAGGGCAGCAAGGTGGGCGAGAACCTGCTCCGCACCTACACCGACAACGCCTGGCGCCCCGAGACCGTCACGGTGGTGGTGGTGGGTGGCATCGACCCGGCCGAGGCGCTGCAGATCGGCCGCAAGATGTTCCTGGACTGGAAGGAGAAGCCCAAGGGAGAGGACGGTCCGCCGGCCCCCGTCTCCCGCACCCCCGCCACCTCGGCGGCCCAGGCGGGCTTCGTGGACCCCCGCACCCCGTTCGCTCAGGTGGGCGTGGCGTGCGCCCCCGACCCCACCGCCCCGCCGGCCGTGCAGGAGGTGGGGGCCCAGATCCTGCGCCCGCTGGCCACGACGGCCCTCGGCGCCGCGCCGCTCGACCCGGTGCGGGTGCACCTGGATCGCTGGGGCGCCGACCACCTCCTCGACCTCACCGTGGCCCTGCCCGCCGACGCGGCCGAGGCCGCGGGCGCCACGCTGCGCGAGGCCCTCGACACCCTGGCCACGGCCGGCCCCGCGCCGGACGCGCTGGCCGCCGCCCGGGCCTTCACGGCCCAGCAGGCGCTCGTGCGCTACGCCGACGAGCAGTACGTCTTCGACCAGCTCATCGCCCACGAGGGGGACCTGGCGGCGCACGCCGCGCGCTGGCCGACCGAGCTCGCCGCCGTCACCGCAGCCGAGGTGCAGGCCTGGCTCGCGCCCTGTGTCGGCACCCAGGCCACCACCGTGGTCTCGGCGCGGCCCTGAGGGAGACCGGATGACCCTGCTTCCCCCGGTGACGCCGTGAGGCGGCTGCTGCGCCCTCTCGCGGGCCTCGCGGTGGGGCTGCTCGCAGCCGAGGTGGCGGTGCGCCTCCTCGTGTTCGCTCCCGGGGTGACCGAGCGGATGCTGCGGGTGCAGTGGGCCGACACCGCAGCGCAGCTCCACTGGTATCGGGGGTGGCTGGTGGCGTGGAGCCGCAGCCGGTCGCCCGACAGCGGGGGCACCTGGGAGGACACCGCCTTCGACCCCCTGCTCGGCTGGGTCCCCCGCGCGGGCTTCGCCGACATCGACGCGCGGGGGCTGCGCGACGCGGGCCTGCCGCGCAGCGAGGGCGCCCGTCGCGTCGTCGTGGTGGGCGACTCCTTCGCCTTCGGCAGCGACGTCCGGGTCGACGAGGCCTGGCACGGCGTGCTGGAGGCCCGCCGCCCGGACCTCGACATGATGGTCCTCGCCGGCCCCGGCTACGGCCTCGACCAGGTGACGCTGCGCACCGAACGCGACGCGCCCGCCCTGCAGCCCGAGGTGGTGCTGCTCCCGGGCATCGGCATCGACATCCCGCGCGCGCTCACGGGCTTCATCTCGTACGCCAAGCCCCGGTTCACGCTGGAGGCGGGGGAGCTGGTCCTGCATGGCCCGCCGCTGCCGGGCCCCCACGAGATGCTCCGTCACGTCGCCCTGCGTCCGCGCCTGGTCGACCTCGCGACCGTGCTGGCCGAGCGGCAGGCCTGGCACAACGTCCTGGAGGGCCCGCGCGGCGCCGAGGCCTTCGCGATCAACGAGGCGCTGCTGGATCGCTGGGCCCGCGCGGTGCGCGAGATGGGCGCGCTCCCCGTGTTCGTGGCGCTGCCCACCCCGCACGAGCTCGCCCAGCTCCGCGACGGGCGCACGCAGAGCGCCGACGAGCTGGCCCGCCACTTCTTCGCACGGTGGTGCGCACGACAGGACTTCCCCTGCCTGGACCGCGTCGGCGAGGTGATGGACCGGACCCCCGATCTGCAGACCGTCGGGCAGACCGGGCACTGGACCGTGTCGGGCAACGTGGTGGTGGCCGACGTCGTCGAGCAGGTCCTGATCGATCTCGCGCTGCTGCCCCCCACCCCGCCCCCCTGAGCAGGCGACCCCCGCGCCGGTCGAGCCGGGGCGGGGGTCGCGGGACCCGGGGGCGTGAGGATCAGTCCTCGTCGCCCTCGTCGCTCTTCTTCTCGGCGATCATCGCCTCGGTGGTGAGCAGCAGGCCCGCCACGCTGGCGGCGTTCTGCAGCGCGGTGCGCGTGACCTTGGTGGGGTCGAGCACGCCGGCGGCGAAGAGGTCGCCGTACTCGCCGGTGGCCGCGTTCCAGCCCCAGGCGCCCGAGCCCTCGCGGACCTTGTGGACCACGATGGAGGCGTCCTCGCCCGCGTTGCCGGCGATGATGCGCAGGGGCGCCTCGCAGGCCTCGCGGATGATGCCCACGCCGAAGCCGCGGTCGCCCTCGGCCGACAGGCCGGCCAGCGCGCCCTGGGCACGGATGAGGGCCACGCCGCCGCCGGGCACCACGCCCTCCTCGGCGGCCGCGCGGGTCGCGTTCAGCGCGTCCTCCACGCGGGCCTTCTTCTCCTTCATCTCCACCTCGGTGGCGGCCCCGACGTACACCACGGCCACGCCGCCCACGAGCTTGGCGAGGCGCTCCTGGAGCTTCTCGCGGTCGTAGTCGGAGGTGGTGTCCTCGATCTGGGTGCGGATCTGCTTGACCCGCGCCTTGATGTCGACCGGGTTGCCGCCGCCGTCGATGAGGGTGGTGGCGTCCTTGGTGACCACGACGCGCTCGGCGGTGCCGAGGTCGGTGAGCCCGAGCTGGTCGAGCTTGATGCCGAGATCCTCCATCACCGCGCGGGCGCCGGTGAGGGTGGCGATGTCCACGAGCATGGCCTTGCGGCGGTCGCCGAAGCCGGGGGCCTTCACCGCGCAGACCTGCATGGTCTTGCGGAGGTTGTTGACCACGAGGGTGGCGAGCGCGTCGCCCTCGATGTCCTCGGCCACGATGAGCAGGGGCCGCTTGGACTCCGCCACCTTCTCGAGCACGGGGAGCAGGTCGTTCATCGACCCGACCTTCTTCTCGTGGACGAGGATGTAGGGGTTGTCGAGCACGGCCTCCATGCGATCGCCGTCGGTGACGAAGTAGGGCGACAGGTAGCCGCGGTCGAACTGCATGCCCTCGACCACGTCGGACTCGGTGGCCATGCCCTTGGCCTCCTCCACCGTGATCACGCCCTCCTTGCCGACCTTCGACATGCACTCGGCGAGGATCTGCCCGATCTCGACGTCGCCGTTGGCCGAGATGGTGGCCACGTCGGCGATGTCCTTGTCGGAGTCGACCGTGCGCGAGAGCGTGGCGAGCTCGGTGACGATGGCCTTGACGGCCAGGTCGATGCCGGCCTTGAGCTCCATCGGGTTGGCGCCGGCGGCGACGAGCTTGCTGCCCGAGGTGAAGATCGCCTGGGCGAGGACCGTGGCGGTGGTGGTGCCGTCACCGGCGACGTCGCTCGTCTTGCTGGCGACCTCCTTCACCATCTGCGCGCCCATGTTCTCGAAGCGATCGGCGAGCTCGATCTCCTTCGCGACGGTGACGCCGTCCTTGGTGATGACGGGGGAGCCGAAGCTCTTCTGCAGGACGACGTTGCGGCCCTTGGGGCCCAGCGTGACCCGCACGGTGTTGGCGAGCTTGTTCACGCCGTCGAGGACGGCACCGCGAGCGGTCTCGCGGAAGTGGATCTGCTTGGCGGCCATCGTGGACTCCGTGGCGTGCGTTCAGTGCGAGGGGTTCAGTCGAGGATCGCGAGGATGTCGTCCTCGCGGAGGATGAGGTGGGCGTCGCCACCGAGCTTGATCTCGTCGCCCGAGTACTTGCCGAAGAGCACGCGGTCGCCGACCTTCACGGTGAGCGGGGTGAGCTCGCCGTCCTTGGAGCGGCGGCCCGTGCCGATGGCGATCACCTCGGCCTGTTGCGGCTTCTCCTTGGCGGAGTCGGGGATGACGAGACCGCCGGCCGAGCGCTCCTCGGCCTCCAGGCGCTTGACGAGGACGCGGTCGTACAGGGGGCGGAAGCTGGTCATGAGGGGGTCCTCCCGGTTGCGGGCGACAGCTAGACACGAGGCCCCGCCCGTCAAGTGGATCCGCCTTGCGGACGTCGGCACGCCGCAGGTAGAGCCAGACGTGGATCGTGCCCTCCCCCCGTCGAAGCCCGCCCCCGCCCTGCGCATGCTGCTGGCGACGGCGCTCGCGGTGGTGGCGGCGGTGGCGCTGCGCATGGTGGCCTGGGCCGCGATCCGCCTGATCCTCTGGACCTACGGCCTCGCCCACGACGCCGACCCGTGGATCACCTGGTGGGTGGCCGGGTACCTCGCGGGCGGCGCCCTGCTGGGCGGCGGGGCCCTCTTCGTGCACCGGCGCGTGGGCCTGGCGCGGGACGATCGGGCCGTGCAGGCCGGCTGGGTGGTGGCCGCGCTCCTGCTGGCGGGCGCCGCCGCCGTCCACCTCGACCAGGAGACGCGGCACGGCATGCTGTCGCAGGGCTTCGTCGGGCCGCCCGAGGTGGGGCGCTTCCCCTTCGAGCCCGGGGCGTCCTGGGTGGTGGAGCGCGGGCCCTACCTGGGCAAGGTCCAGGTCGACACCGAGGGCATGCGCCGCTGCACGCCCGACGGCCTGCCCGACAGCGCGGGCCGCGTGCGCACCTTCCTGGTGGGCGACTCCTTCGTGTTCGGTCAGGCCCTCGACGACGAGGAGACGCTGTGCTGGCAGCTCCGCGAGCGGCTGCAGGCCAGCGACCCGGGCCTGCTGTCGCTGCACAACGTCGGGCAGCCCGGCGCCAGCCTGCACAGCTACGCGCGCACGCTCGACTGGCTCACCCGCACGCGCGAGGTGGACCTGGCCCTGGTGGCCGTGCTGGCCCCCAACGACGGCCAGGTGCTCGAGGTCAACACCCACCGGCGCATGCTCGACGACCCGATCGTGCGCCTGATCTCGGCCGTGCTCACCCCGCAGGACGCCTTCGACCTCGCCGTGGGCTTCGTGAAGGCGTGGCGCGCCGAGCTCTTCGACTGGTTCAGCATGCGGCAGGCCCTCGAGGAGATCGTGGCCATCGCGGCCCGCGAGGACCTGCCCACCGTGATCTGGGTGTGGGGGCGTCCCGACGGCGGCGACCAGTCCTGGTACACGCCCTACGTGGACCTGGCGCGCGAGCTCGCCTCCGACACGCCGCAGGTGCGCGTGGTGGGCGTGCTGGGCGACCCGCTCCCCGACGAGGGCGAGCCCTGGCGCATCCCGGGCGACGGCCACCCCACCCCGCGCGCCGTCCGCTCCTATGTCGACCGCCTCGCGCCGATCGTGGCCGAGACCGCGCGGCAGGTGACGCCGTGAGCGCCCCCCGCCCGCCCGAGGGCCTGGTGGACCGCGTGGTGCGCCTCGTGCTCGCGGTCTTCCTCGGCTGTCTCGCGGTCACCGAGGCCGGCACGATCCTGCTGGCCGTCCGCTGGCTCGACGTGGGGCGCGTGCCGTGGTGGGTGTGGGCCTTCTGGGGTCTGCGCACCCCCCTGTTCGCCTGGGCCACCCGCGAGGTGGGCCGCGGCGGGCCGCGCACCCTGACGGCGCTGCTGGGCATCGGCGCGCTGCTCGTGGTCCTGCCCTACACCCCGCTCGGGCTGATGGATCCGGAGGACGGCGGACGCATGGCCACGGGGATGCTGCTGCTGGCCGGCGCGGCCCGCCTGGCCTGGAGCGCGCGGCGGAGGGGCCGCGACGCGCCCCCCCTTGCCTGAGCCCGACGCGTCCCTAGGCTTGGCCATCCAGCGAGGCCCTCTCCCTGCCGGGAGCGGTTGACGCGGTCCGCGCCGTGTCTACACCTCGCCCGTCACAACCCCTGCGCCCGGCCGGGAGAGGCCGACGCGCGCCGTCACGAGGCACCACCATGGGCAAGATCATCGGCATCGACCTCGGCACCACGAACTCCGTCGTGGCCGTCATGGACGGCGACAAGCCGGCCGTGATCGTCAACGACGAGGGCCAGCGCACCACGCCGTCCGTCGTCGGCTTCGCCAAGGACGGCGAGCGGCTGGTCGGCATCTCGGCGCGCCGCCAGGCCGTCACCAACCCCGAGAACACGGTCTACTCGAGCAAGCGCCTCATCGGCCGCCGCTTCGACGAGGCGAAGTCCGACGTGGAGCGCCTGCCCTACACCATCACCAAGGCCGACAACGGCGACTGCCGCATCCGGGTCCAGGGCAAGGACTACAGCCCGCCCGAGGTGAGCGCGCTGGTGCTGCAGAAGCTCAAGCTGCAGGCCGAGGCCTACCTGGGCCAGCCCGTCACCGAGGCCGTCATCACGGTGCCCGCCTACTTCAACGACAGCCAGCGCCAGGCCACGAAGGACGCCGGCCGCATCGCGGGCCTCGAGGTCAAGCGCATCATCAACGAGCCCACCGCGGCCGCGCTCGCCTACGGCATGGAGAAGAAGTCCGACGAGACCATCGCGGTCTTCGACCTGGGCGGCGGCACCTTCGACATCTCGATCCTCGAGGTGGACGACAACGTGGTCGAGGTGCGCTCCACCAACGGCGACACCCACCTGGGCGGCGACGACTTCGACGACGTCGTCGTGGACTGGCTGATCGGCAAGTTCAAGGCCGACACCGGCATCGACGTGCGCAGCCAGCCGATGGTGCTCCAGCGCCTCAAGGACGCCGCCGAGAAGGCGAAGGTCGAGCTGTCGAGCGCCACCACCACGCAGATCAACCTGCCCTTCCTCACGGCCGACGCCTCGGGCCCCAAGCACCTCGACGTGCCGCTGTCGCGGGCCGAGTTCGAGCGCATGGTCACCCCGCTGGTCGACCGCACCCTGGGCCCCTGCAAGAAGGCCCTGCAGGACGCCGGCCTGAAGCCCGCCGACATCGACGAGGTCATCCTCGTCGGCGGCTCCACGCGCATCCCGCTGGTGCAGAAGAAGGTGGAGGAGCTCTTCGGCAAGAAGCCGAACCGCTCGGTGAACCCCGACGAGGTCGTCGCCCTGGGCGCGGCCATCCAGGGCGGCATCCTCTCCGAGGACGTCACCGACATGCTGCTGCTCGACGTCACCCCGCTCACGCTGGGCATCGAGACCCTCGGCGGCGTGCTCACCCCGCTGATCGAGCGCAACACCACCATCCCGGTCGAGAAGAGCCAGGTCTTCTCCACCGCCGCCGACAACCAGACGGCGGTCGACGTCTACGTCTTCCAGGGCGAGCGTCCGATGGCGCGCGACAACAAGCTCCTGGGCAACTTCCGGCTCGACGGCATCGCCCCGGCGCCGCGCGGCATGCCCCAGGTCGAGGTGTCGTTCAGCATCGACGCCAACGGCATCCTGTCGGTGAGCGCCAAGGACAAGGCCACCGGCAAGGAGCAGAAGATCACGATCGAGGCCTCGGGTGGCCTGTCGGACGCCGACATCCAGCGCATGGTCGACGAGGCCAAGCAGAACGAGGCGGCCGACAAGGAGAAGAAGGCGATCATCGAGAAGCGCAACGAGCTCGACAACATGATCTACGCCGTCGAGAAGAACCTGGGCGAGCACGGCGACAAGCTGCCGGGCGCCGAGAAGGCGGCGGTGGAGGAGGCCCTCGGCACGGCCCGCGAGGCCAAGGACGCCGACGACCTCGGCACGGTCGAGGCCGCGCTCACGGCGCTCACCCAGGCCAGCCACAAGCTGGCCGAGGTGGCCTACCAGCAGACCCAGGGCGGCGAGCCCGGGGCCGACGCCGGCAGCGCGCCGGGCGGCGGGTCCGACGACGACATCATCGACGCCGAGTTCGAGGACGCGTGAGCTCGTGACGGGGGCGCGGCAGCGTGCCGCGCCTCCCCCACTCCCAGGTCGGAGAGGCCGCCGTGCCGCGTGACTACTACGAGGTGCTCGGCATCGAGCGCAGCGCCACCAAGGTCGAGATCAAGAAGGCCTACCGCAAGCTGGCGCTGCAGTTCCATCCCGACCGCAACCAGGGCGACGCCGAGGCCGAGGTCGCCTTCAAGGAGGCGAGCGAGGCCTACGAGGTGCTCTCGGACGACGAGAAGCGCGGCGTCTACGACCAGTTCGGGCACGACGGCCTGAAGGGTCGCGGCTTCGACCCCGGCTACACCGACTTCTCCGACCTCTTCCGCGACATCTTCGGCGGCGCCTTCGGGGGCTTCGGCGGAGGCGGAGGCGGCCAGCGCGTGCGTCGCGGCGCCGACCTGGAGGCCCACCTGGAGGTGGACTTCATGGAGGCGGCCCACGGCATCACGAAGGAGCTGGAGGTCCCCCGCCGGGTGCACTGCGGCACCTGCGACGGCAAGGGCACCAAGCCCGGCGCGTCGCGCACCGGCTGCAGCATGTGCGGCGGCCGCGGCCAGGTGGCGCAGCAGCACGGCTTCATGCGCATCGCCACCACCTGTCCCCAGTGCCGCGGCCAGGGCACGGTGCTGCGCCCCGAGGACCGCTGCCCCGACTGCCACGGCTCCGGCCTGCAGCGCGAGACCTCCAGCCTCGAGGTGAAGGTCCCCGCCGGCATCGACCACGGCATCCGCCTCCGGTACACCGGCAAGGGCGAGGCCGGAGACCCCGGTGCCCCCCCCGGCGACCTCTTCGTGGTCATCCACGTCAAGCCCCACGAGCTCTTCAAGCGCGAGGGCCAGGACACCTTCGTGCAGATCGGCGTGCCCTACCCGACGATGGTGCTCGGCGGCACGATCCGCATCCCCACCGTCCACGGCGAGGAGTCCCTCGACATCCCCGCCGGCACCCCGAGCGGCAAGGTCTTCGACCTGCCCCGCCAGGGCCTCGAGGACCCCCGAGGCCACCGGGGCCGCGGCACCCACCACGTCATGACCGTGGTCGAGGTCCCCCGGAAGGTCAGCGGCGAGGAGCGCGAGCTCCTCGAGCAGCTCGCCGAGATCCACGGCGAGAAGGTGGGCGAGAAGGGCATCTGGAGCAAGCTCTTCGGGACCTGAGAGATGGGGGGGCGGATCGGCAGCCGCCACAGAGGCACAGAGGACGCAGAGGCCGGCACAGAGGGGGGCGGGGGTGGGCCTCTGTGGCTCCCTGGGTGGGTTCCGCGCGGCCTGGGGTCTGGGGGTGTCGGGGCGTGGTGGACGGCGCGTTGCCGCCCGCTCGCGGAGGCACAGAGGACGGGCGTCGTGCCAGGCAGCTGCGGTGCGCCGCAGGGTCCCAGGCTCTGTGCACCCCTCTGCGCCCTCTGTGCCTCTGTGGCGGCTGACGAATCCGCCCCAACCCCTACCGCACCCTCCCCGTCGTCTCCATCCAGTCGAACCAGGCGCCTCCCGGGGTCCACCAGGTGGCGGCGGCGGTGGGGTCGAGGCCGGCGAGGTCGAGGAGGGCGCTCGTGAGGAGGCCGCGCACCGTGTCGCGGATCTCGACCTCGGTGAAGCGGGCGTTGGTGCTGCGGCCGCACACCAGGGTGCAGAGGGGGCCGGTGGGCACCTCGAAGTCGCAGTGGTCGGCGTCGACCACGTACAGGCGGGTGGACCCGGCGACGGCGTCGATGAGGGCGGGCTGGTTGCCGAAGCCGTTGCAGGTGGAGTCGTCGCCGGTGACCGCGTAGGTGCGCACCCCGATGTCGGGCGAGGCGGTGGCGCCGAGGGTGTTGAACTCCACGGGGTCCAGGCCGAAGAGTCCGACCGCGTTCGCATCCCGGGAGGCCGCCACCCACGAGGCGAGGCCGCCGGCGGAGTGGCCCGCGTAGATCACGGGACCGGCGCGCGTGGCGGCGGCCAGCTCGATCAGGTCGAGGCCGTTCTGCTCCTGGTCGAGGTCGATGATGGAGGCGTGGCAGCTCGTCGGCGTCACCACCTCCAGCCCCCACGACGCCAGGTGCGCCGCCCAGGTGGTCATCTGGGCCTCGCTGCGCTGCAGCCCGTGGGTGAGCACCACGAGCGGCGCCGTGGATCCCCCGTCCGGCACGAAGTGCTGCCACGACAGCGCACAGCCCGACGTGGTCTGCAGCGTCCCGGAGCTCGAGGTCACCGTCAGGCTCCCCGTGGCCCTCAGGTCCGCCGACGAGGTGGGCACGGGCGGCGGCGGATCGGTGTCGACGGGCATCCCCGAGTCGCCGCTGTCCCCGGTGTCGCCGCTGTCCCCCGTGTCCTGGGTGTCCCCGTCGGTGTCGGCCCCGTCGGTGTCGACCCCGACCCCATCCGTGTCGTCCGCCACCGCGTCGGTGTCGGCCTTCCCCGCGTCGTCCGCAGGCTCGCCCGCACACCCCACGGCCGCCACCAGCACCCACCACCGCACGGCGCCTCCACGTGGGGGGAGCGTAGCAGGGACAGCCGCCACAGAGGCACAGAGGACGCAGAGGGGTGCACAGAGCCCGGGACCCGACGACAGACCGGACGCACCCGGCACCACGCCCATCCCCTCTGTGCCTCCCCGAGCGGCGCGGCAACGCGCCGCCCACCACGACAACGCCCCGCCCCGACACCCCCAGACCCCAGGCCCCGCGGAACCCACCCAGGGAGCCACAGAGCCCCACCCCCGCCCCCCTCTGTGCCGGCCTCTGCGCCCTCTGTGCCTCTGTGGCGGCTGCCGCCCCCGCCACGGCCCTCTCTCTAGATCTCCCACCCCTCCGGCGGCCCCAGCTCGTCCTCGCCGTACTGCTCCAGGTAGACGCTCCAGTAGCCGCTGCAGCTGGTCTTGCGGGTGCAGGTGCGGCAGGCGGCGACCTTGCGGCGGGTGGGGAGGTCGGGGGGGGCGACCTCGTCCTGGGCCTCGGCGAAGAGGTGCTCGTGGGCGGGGAGGATGCAGCGGGGCAGGCCGCAGAGTCCGGGGACGTCGACGTCGACGCCAGCGGCCACGCAGGCGTCCAGGGCCTCGGCGAGGGGGTCGCGCACGTCGAGGATGCGGGGGATGACCTCGAGGTGCTCCAGCGCCGCGCCGATGGGCGAGACGAAGGACCAGGTGACGGCCACGCGGCTGCCCCAGCGGTCGATGACGAAGCGGGCGAAGTCGGCGACGTGGGGGGCGTTGTCGCGGCAGATGACGTGGTTGAGGCGCACGAGGACGCCGTTCGCCAGCAGGTTGTCGATGCCCACCGTGGCCCGCGCGAAGGCGCCCTCGAGCACCAGCACGCGATCGTGGAGCGCCGCGGTGTGGCCGTGGAGCGACACGAAGGCCGACCGCAGGCCCGCCTCGGCGAGCGCCTGGGCCTTCGCCGGGTCGTCGAGCTTCGTGGCGTTCGTCTGGATGCCCACGTCCTCGAAGCCGCGCGCGGCGGCCTCGCGCACCGCGGGGACGAGGTCGGGGGACAGCAGCGGCTCGCCGCCCGTGAACACCACCGAGGCCACGCCGTCGGCACGCGCCTCGTCGAGCCGCCGCACCACGTCGGCCAGCGACTCGGTGCGGTCGGGCATGATGCCCACGCACGAGCAGAAGGCGCACCCGGCGTTGCAGGGCTCCAGCAGGCGGATGAGCACGCTCGCGCCCGAGGTGCGACGCCCCGCCTCCCCCTCCAGGGAGGGCAGGCTCACCATCGGGCGCTCCTGGGCGTGGAGCAGGAAGCCCCGCCAGCCCGTGTCGCGCTCCACGAGCCGTGCGCCGATGGCCACCGCCTTGAGCGCCTTCGACCGCCAGGGCCGCGGGTGGGTGGTGGCGGTGTAGCGCATCACCGTGGTGTCGGTGACCACCGGGCCGTCCAGGCCCACCCCGGCGGGGTGGAGGCTGGCGTGGAGCACCAGCGGATCGTCGGGGTGGCGCATCAGGAGCTGCAGGCCCGCGCCCACGCGCGCCTCCAGGCTCACCTCGGGCAGGCCCGCCCGGTCGAGCAGCTTGCGGAAGGCCGGGGTCCAGTGCGAGGCCCGGCGCGTCCGGCGGTCGGCCGCCGCCAGCGACGTGGTGGCGCTCACGACCTCAGTCCGCCTTCGGGACGAGGTACTCGAGGTGCGCCATGTAGTCCTCGGACGGGTCGTACTCGCTGCCCCAGGCCTCCATCGCCAGCCGCGCCATCTGGTCGCTGTAGAAGAAGAGGCGGTAGACCAGGGCGTCGACCTGGCGGCCGGTGCGGAAGCGCACCCGCTCGGGCGTGATCTCCACGGCGCCGAGATCCTGCAGGGCCTTGAAGCCCTCGGCCATCACGTCCACCGCGTCCTCGCCGAAGAGGCGGCGGAAGTCGCCGCGGTCGAAGCCGCCGCGGATGTTGGTGACCACGTACTTGTGCATCTCCTCGCGGAGGTCGGCGCGGATGCCCGAGTAGCGGCGCTCGCCGGCGTTCTGCTCACGCAGCGACGGCACGAAGCCCTTGGTGGTGTCGCGCACGTAGTAGAAACCGCCGAAGCTGTGGGACCGGGCGGGGTAGCCGAAGCCCAGGAGCGAGCTGTTCTGCGTGCGCAGGTCGTACTCCTGGAGGTTGGCGGCGTTGCGGGTGCGGTGCGGCCCCTGGCCCAGGGTCTCGGAGAAGCCCACCTCCTCGAGGCGCTCCTCGGCCCAGCGCATCATCGCGTCGCGCAGCTCCTCCTGCCCGGGCTCCAGGGCCTGGCCGCGCTTGGTGTAGAGCGTGCGCGGCAGCGGGCGGAAGCCGTTGATGTGGAGGCTGTCGGGACCCAGCGACAGCAGGTAGTCGACGTCGCGCTTCCAGCTGTCCATCGTCTGGCCCTGCAGGCCGGCGATGCAGTCGAAGTTCACGTGGGGGATGCCCACGTCCTTGGCCGCCTTGATGGCCGCCTCGATGTCCTCCTTGCGGTTGAAGCGCTTGACGTACTCCTGCACCGTGGGGTCGAGGGTCTGGATGCCGATGGTGAGCCGCGTGACCCGCCCGAGCGTGCCGAGGATCTCCACCTTGTTGGGCTTGAGCGAGTCGGGGTTGCCCTCGAAGATGACCTGGGTGCCCTCGGGCACGTCGTAGCGCTCGTAGAGCGTCTCGAAGATGCGCCGCATCGCCACGGGGGTGAGCAGCGAGGGCGTGCCGCCGCCGAAGTAGACCGACGTGATCTGCTGGCCCTGCACCAGCTCGCCGTACTCCTCGAGCTCGGCGAGGAGGTTGAGCGTGTACTGGTCGACGTCGCCGCGGTCGAACTCCTGGGTCTTGCCGCAGTAGCAGAAGCCGCACTCCACCGTGCAGTAGGGCACGTGCACGTAGATGCCGAGCTTGTCGGGGGCGCGGCCGGCCCGCATGAGCCGGTCCACCTCGCGCCAGCTCTCCTTGATCTCCTCCTCGGCGATGGGCGAGCCCAGGCAGACGTGGGGGTAGAGATCGTCGGTGAGGATGGTCTTCAGCGCGAAGAAGCTGCACATGTGCAGCCGCTCCCGGTACTGCTGGGCCGCGCTGTTCCAGGCGAGCACGTCCTGCAGGGTGAGCGGGGCGTCGTCGCGGTCGACGGGGGCGTCGACGTGGACGTGCTCGCCCTTCGCCAGCGTGAGGCTGCCGTCGTCGGCCGCGCGCAGGGCCGCGACGAAGTCCTCCACCACGCACTTGGTGGCGTAGGTCATGTCGCCGTCGAGCCGGGCGAAGAGCGACAGCGACGGCGTGGACGCGTAGCTGTTGCCCTCGACGCGCGCGTGCAGGTCGAGGTGGACCTGCTGATCGGCCTGCAGGGTGACGCGCACCCCGCCCTCCCAGAGGGCCACCTCCCAGCCCGACAGGCCGGAGGTGACGGCCGCCAGATCGGTGAGGATCGACCGGAGCCATCCGAGGTCGGCGTCCGGTACGTCGTGGGAAGTGGCGAGCGCCGTCATGATCCTGCCGTCCGACGGCACAGACTACCACGGCAGCGCCGGCACCGCCCCGGGCCGGTCCCTGGCGGCGCGGCTATGCTCCCGGCCCCGGAGGACCCATGCGCACGCCCACCCGGACCGCGATCGCCCTGCTGGCCCTGGCCGCCTGCGTGCCTCCGTCGAAGGACCCCTTCGACACCGACGACACCGACCGGGTGGGCGACACCGCCGACACGGTCGACACCGGCGACTCGGGCGACTCCGGGGACTCGGGCGACTCCGGTGACTCGGGCGATTCCGGCGTGCAGCCCCAGCCCCTCACCGTGACGGTCGCGCCCACCGATCCCGTCGCCGGCGAGGCCCTCACCTGCACCGCCGACACCACCAGCCCCGTCGGCTGGGCGTGGACCCGCGACGGCAAGGCCACCAGCTTCGTCGACGCCACGGTGCCCGCCGGCACCACCGACGCCCGCCAGACCTGGGTGTGCACGGCCACCACCACCGACGGCCTCTTCCAGGGCAGCGCCGAGGCGCGGGTGGGCGACCCCTGCCGCGGCCTCGAGCTCGACGGCAGCACCATCGAGGCCGCGATCTCCGCCAGCGGCAAGCCCACCCTCGCCAAGCTCGCCGAGAGCTTCACCGTGGAGGCCTGGGTGCGCCTGTGGGGTCGCGACCGCCAGGTGATCGTGCAGCGCGCCACGTCGCTGGCCCAGGACGACGGCCGCGTGGACTACGCCCTGCGCTACGAGGGCGCCGGCAAGGTGGCCTTCGTCACCAGCTCCGCCACCGCCGACGCCACCTGCGGCGTGCTCACCGGCGACTACACCGACGACGGTCGCTGGCACCACGTGGCCGGCACCTGGGACCAGACCTCGGGCACCAAGGTGCTCCGCGTGGACGGCGCCCCCGTGGGCACCTGCACCACCAGCACCCGCGGCACCGACGTCACCGTGCCCTTCGTCACCATCGGCGCCGGCCTCGACGCGGGCTCCGGACTGTACGACCGCCTCGAGGGCTGGGTGGACGAGGTGCGCATCTCGAGCGGCGTCGCCTACAACGGCATCGTCACCCCGCCGCTCTACCTCTTCGTCACCCCCGACACGTCCGCCCTCTGGCACTTCCAGGCCCTGCAGGACGTCCCCGGAAGCGCCGACAAGGGCATCCCCGACGCCACCACGAACGACCACTGGCTCGTCGTCCGCGGCACCACCACCCTGTCCCCCCGGTCCACGTGCGACGTCAACGGACCCACCGACACCTTCGACACGGACGGGTGGGTGCCTTGATCGTCGTGGTGGGGGCGGCAGCCGCCACAGAGGCACAGAGGACGCAGAGGCCGGCACAGAGGGGGGCGGGGGTGGGCCTCTGTGGCTCCCTGGGTGGGTTCCGTGGTGCCAGGGGTCTGGGGGCGTCGGGGCGAGGCGGCGCGTTGGTGGGCGGCGCGTTGCCGCGCCGCTTGGGGAGGCACAGAGGGTGATCGTGGTGCCGGGCTGATGCGGGCTGCCGCGGGGCCCCAGGCTCTGTGCACCCCTCCGTGGCCTCTGTGCCTCTGTGGCGGCTGACCGACGTTCCCTCAGTACCCGTCCTTGTGCACCCCCCTCACCGCCCGCCCGCTCGGGTCGGCCATGGTCTTGAAGGCCTCGTCCCAGGCGATGGCGGTGGGGGTGCTGCAGGCCACGCTGGGGCCGCCGGGGACGGTGGCGGCCGCGCTGGGCAGGGGGAAGTGCTCCTCGAAGATCGCCCGGTAGAGGTAGGCCTCCTTCGTGGCCGGGGTGCCCAGGGGGAAGCGGTGGGGGGCCTGGGCCAGCTCGCGGTCGGTGACGCGGGCGGCGGCGTGGTCGCGCAGGGCGTCGATCCAGCCGTAGCCCACGCCGTCGCTGAACTGCTCCTTCTGGCGCCAGAGCACCGGGTCGGGGATCCAGCCCTCGAAGGCCTCGCGGAGGATGCGCTTCTCGATGACGCCGCCGCCGCAGAGCTTGTGGCGCGGGTGCACCCGCATCGCGGTGTCGAGGAAGCGGCTGTCGAGGAAGGGCACGCGGGCCTCCACCCCCCAGGCGCTCATCGACTTGTTCGCGCGCAGGCAGTCGTAGAGGTGCAGGGACTGGAGCTTGCGCACCAGCTCCTCGTGGAACTCCACCGCGTTGGGCGCCTTGTGGAAGTACAGGTAGCCGCCGAAGATCTCGTCGGACCCCTCCCCCGACAGCACCATCTTCACGCCCATGGCCTTGATGCGGCGGGCCATCAGGTACATCGGCGTGGACGCGCGGATCGTGGTGACGTCGAAGGTCTCGAGGTGCCAGATCACGTCGCGCAGGGCGTCGAGGCCCTCCTGCAGCGTGAAGGTGAAGCCGTGGTGGGCCGTGCCCAGCGCCTTGGCCACCACCTGGGCCGCCGCCAGGTCGGGGCTGCCCTCCAGGCCGATCGAGAAGCTGTGCAGGCGCGGCCACCAGGCCGCCTCCTTGTCGCCCGACTCGATGCGCGTGGCCGCCATCTTCGCGGCCAGGGCCGACACCACCGAGCTGTCGAGCCCGCCCGAGAGCAGCACGCCGTACGGCACGTCCGACATGAGGTGGCTGTGCACCGCGTCGGCCAGGGCCTCGCGCAGCATCGACGGCTCGAAGGGGCCGTCGTCCAGGGCGTCCACCTCGAACCAGTCCCGCGTCCACCAGCGCCGGGGGGCGGCGTCGCGGTGGGTCTGCACGTGACCGGGCGGGAAGACCTGCACCGAGGTGCACACGTCCAGCAGGGCCTTGAGCTCCGAGGCCACCGCCAGGGTGCCGTCGCGGGTGGTGCCCACGTAGAGCGGGATGATGCCCATCGGGTCGCGGGCGATCATCCAGCCGCCGGTGGACCCGTCCACGAGCACGAAGGCGTACATGCCGCGGAGCTCGTCGAGGAAGGCCTCCCCCTTCTCGCGCCACAGCGGGAGGATGACCTCGCAGTCCGAGTCCGTGCGGAACAGGTGGGGCTGCTTCAGGCCCGCCCGCAGCTCCAGGTGGTTGTAGATCTCGCCGTTCGCGGCCAGCGCGGCGCCGCCGTCGTCCACGAGCGGCTGCGCGCCGTGGAGCACGTCGACGATCGACAGGCGCTCGTGCGCCAGCACGGCGCGGCCCCCCGTCCACACGCCGCTCCAGTCGGGGCCGCGGTGGCGCAGCACCCGGGCCTGGCGGACCGCCGCCTCACGGGCCTCGGTGGGATCGCCCTGGATGTCCAGGAAGGCGAAGATGCCGCACATGTCTCCTCCGCGGACCCCGCAGGGTGCCCGTCGGCACGGCTACCTGCACCGCCTGATCCAGGCAACCGCGCGGCGACCCCGCCGAGACGTCCCCGCGCAGCTCACGGGAGCGGCGTGGCCACCTGGATCGTGAAGTCGGCGTAGGTGCCGGAGCGCGTCTGGTCGCCCTTGCCGAGGGCCGCGACGAGCTGGGCGTGCGTCCACGAGAAGGTGCCGATCACCTCGTCGTTCGTCAGCACGTCGTACTCGTACAGCGTGAAGGTGACGACCTCGCCCGGCAGCACCGTGACGTTGGCGTACTCGTTCCACACCGGCGCCCGGTCGTCGAACTCGGTGGAGGTGGTGAAGACCTGCGGGTCGAGCCGCACCTCGACGTAGGCGTCGGGGTCGGTGCCGTCGAGCACGGTGCCCACCAGGTCCCAGGTCCAGCCCGTGCTGGAGAACTCGTCGATGAGCGCCCTCCGCACGATCAGGCGGAAGACGTCGCCGGTGGTGCCGGAGTCCCCGCTGTCGCCCGAGTCGCCGCTGTCGCCGCTGTCGCCCGAGTCGCCCCCTCCGCTGTCGCCCGAGTCGCCTGCGGTGCCCGAGTCGCCGGTGCTCCCCGAGTCGCCTCCGCTCCCCGAGTCACCGCTGTCGCCCGTGCTCCCCGAGTCTCCGGCACTCCCCGAATCACCGCTGTCGCCCGCGCTCCCCGAGTCGCCGCTGTCGCCCGCGCTCCCCGAGTCGCCGCTGTCGCCCACGCTCCCGGAGTCGCCGCTGTCGCCGGGGCTCCCACAGCCGCCGAAGCCCGGCCGCACGTTGGGGTTGGTGTCGTCGCAGTCCCCGCCCTTCGTCGCCCACCCCGGGCCGAGCGGCTCGCAGGCGTAGGTGGGCCTGCCGGGCTTGCCGAAGCCGTCGAGGTCGGCGTCCACCAGGTAGGGGCCGAGGCCACCCGCGAAGGGCGTGTCGGAGCGGTCGACCTGGCCGTCGCAGTCGTCGTCCACCCCGTTGCAGGCCTCCTTCGCCGCCGGGTTCACGAGGGGGTTGCTGTCGTCGCAGTCGGACCCGTCCGGGTAGCCGTCGCCGTCGTCGTCGGCAGGGGCTGCGGAGTCGGCGCTGTCGGCGCTGTCGGCGCTGTCGGGCAGGCCGGTGTCGGTGTCGCCGGACTTGTCGATCGTGACGTTCGTGGGCCCGCAGGCCCCCAGCACCGCCAGCCACACCACCCCCACCGCGCGCATCGTCCCTCCGGACCGCCGAGCGTAGCACGGACACCCCGCCCCACCCGCGTGCCGATCCGTGCTAGGCCGCGGGACGCAGGAGGCGTCGTGGACGCAGGGGCGAGGGCACGTGCACGGGCTGGACTGGGGGCGCTCGCGCTCGTCGGTGCGTGCGCGCGCGAGGTGGCGGCCGCCCCGCCCGACGCGCCGCCGCCCCACCCGCCCGACTCCTGGCTGGACTGGCCCGGCACGGAGGTCCGCGGGGTGTCGCCGGCCTGCGTGCCGCCCCGCACGCGCCTGATGCTCGCCACCGGCGAGGTGTGCGGCGCCGTGGACCTCGCCTCCGACGACGCCGAGCAGTCCGCCACCTGCGGCGGCCACCTCGCCCTGCGCGGCGAGCCCGGGGTGGCCGACGGCGGCTTCTCGGTGAGCGTGGTGCCCCGCCCGCACGGCACGGCCGAGACGCGGGAGGCGCCCGCCACCTGGCTGGTGCTCGCCGACGGCACCTCCTGCTTCGCCCGCAAGGCCTCCGCGCCCGCCGGGACGCCCGCCTACGCCTGCCGCGACGGCACCTCCCTGTGCGGCGACCCCAGCCTCGAGGATGGCGTGCTGCGCCTGGCCCGCTGCGATGCCCACGGTCGCCCGGGCCCCGTGCGGGTGCCGGTGTGCCTGGCCGCGCCGCTGCCCCCGCGTCCCGGGCCCCGGGAGCGGGTCAGGTAGGCGGGTGGTCGGCCACCCAGGCGTCGATCTCGTCGGGCGTGTAGTAGTCCCGCCGCTTCGCCGCCTCGGCCTCGTCGTCGAGCTGGTCGTACAGCCACAGCCGGAAGGCCTTGAGGCCCTCGGCGAGGCCCAGCTCCAGCGCGTGCTCGTCGGTCTGCCGCTCGTAGGCCGTGATGGGGCCGCTGGCGTAGTCGAGCGCCCAGGCCGCCAGGGTGTCGGCGTCCATGCCCACGTAGTCGCGCACGTGGGTGAGCTCGTGGGCGAGGATGGCCCAGGCCGCCGCGCGGGGCATCGGCGCCTGCAGCAGCACGGGGTTGGCCGACAGGCGGTAGGTGCGCTCGGGACCGGGCGCGTCGAGGGTGGTGACGTCCACGCTGGCCACGAAGGTGTCGGACGGGCTCGAGAGCGGCACCACCACCACCTCCACGCCGTCCAGCTCGGGGAAGCAGGCCTGCTGCACGGCCGCCCGCACCGCGTCCACGTCGTCGAAGCCCCCGAAGGCCTCGTCCCGGCGCATGCCCTCCACGCAGGGATCGCCCTCGGAGGCGGTGTCGGACGCTGGGCCCGCGCACGCCCCGAGCAGCAGCGCGGCCAGCACGTCGGTCCTCTTCCCCATCCACGGCCTCCGAGCACCGCTCCAGGCTATCCTGCGCCGGCCGCAGGAGGCCTGCCGTGACGCGCCACCCCGTCCTCGTCCTCGCCCTCGTCGCCGCCTGCGCCCCGCCGGGAGACGACGCCACCTCGGTGGAGGTGGAGGGCTTCACGGTGACGCTGGGGGAGGACGGCCTGGAGGTGCGCGGCCCCGAGGGCGCCGTGCTCGCCGACCTGGGCCTCGCGCTCGGCTGGGGCGGTCAACAGGTCACGGAGCGCCTCGGCGCCTACCTCTTCGAGGAGGTGACCACCGAGGTGCAGGCGCCCGACCGCCTCACGCTCGACGCCGAGGCCTCGCCCCCCGCCCTCACCCTGCACCGCGGCGACGAGGTGCTCGCCACGGTGGCGATCGCCGCCGACGGTCCCCACGCGCTGGCGCTGACCGTGCAGCCGGGCACCGTGGCCGGCGAGGGCACGCCGCGGCTGCGGCTGGAGGCGGCCTGCGAGGCCGACGAGACCTTCATGGGGGCGGGCAGCCACGCCTTCGACACGGTGCACACCGGCGAGGCCTTCCCCCTCTGGGTCAGCGAGCCCGGCATCGGCAAGGACCCCACCGAGGACACGCCCGAGCTGTGGTTCCAGCGCGGCACCCGCCACGCCTCCAGCTACCCGGTGCCCTTCCTGCTGCGCGCCCAGCAGCCGGGCGGCGTGCTCCTCGACACCACGGCGCGGGTGGAGCTGGACCTGTGCAGCCAGGGGTCCGACACCTGGTCGGCCACCGTGTGGGACCACGCGCCCACGCTGCGCCTCGTGGACGGCACGAGCGCGCTGGAGGTGGTGGAGCACCTCACCGCGCTCACCGGCCGCCCCCGCGGCCTCCCCGACTGGGCGCTCATGCCGTGGATCGACACCTTCGGCGACCAGGACACGCTGCGCGCCACCGCGGCCGCCGTGCGCGACGCGGGGGCACCGGGCTCCGCGATCTGGACCGAGGACTGGAAGGGCGCCGAGGCGAACTTCACCGGCTACCGCCTGTCGGAGTCGTGGACGGCCGACCGCACGCTCTACCCCGACATCGACACCCTCGCGGACACGCTGGCCGCCGACGGCTGGGCCTGGTTCGCCTACTTCGCCCCCTTCGTGGGCCTGGCCCACCCGGTGGCCGACGACGCCCGCGCCGCGGACGTGCTGGTGAAGCAGGCCGACGGCCAGGAGGCGGTCTTCGTGGGCGCCAACTTCCAGGACGCGAGCCTCGTGGACCTCACGCGACCGGTCGGGCGCGCCTGGGTGCTGGCGAAGCTCCAGGCCGCCGTGGACCTCGGCTTCCGCGGCTGGATGGCGGACTTCGCCGAGTGGCTGCCCGTGGACGCCGTGCTCGACGACGGACGCGACGGGCTGCGGGCGCACAACGACTACCCGCGCCTGTGGCAGGAGCTCAACGAGGAGGTGCTGGCCCCGGTGGACGGCGTGAGCTGGTGCCGCTCGGGGTGGGTGGGCACCTCGGGCACCTGCCCCGTGGTCTGGCTGGGCGACCAGTCCACCGACTTCGACCCCGGCGACGGCCTGCCCACCATCCTGCCGCTGGCCCTGGGCCTGTCGGCCAGTGGCGTGCCCGTCACCACCCACGACGTGGCCGGCTACCAGTCCTTCACCACCACCACCCGCGACCGCGAGCTGTGGTTCCGCTGGGCCAGCCTGGGCGCCTTCAGCCCCATCCTGCGCACCCACCACGGGTCCAGCGCCTTCGACAACCACCAGGTGGACGAGGACGCCGACACCCTGGCCTACTGGGCCACCGTGGCCGCCGAGCACGCCCGCCTCTGGCCCTACCGCGCCGGTCTCGCGGCCCGGGCTGCGGCGGAGGGCACGCCGATGGTGCTGCCCACCGCCTTCGTGGTGGACGGCGAGCCCTGGGACCGCATCGACGCCTGGATGCTCGGGCCCGCGCTCCTCGTGGCCCCCGTGGTGGAGCGCGGGGCCACCTCGCGCCAGGTGGACCTGCCCGCGGGCGGCTGGCGCGACTGGTGGACGCTGGCGCCGGTGCAGAGCGGCGTCTTCCCGGCCGCGCTCGACGAGATCCCGGTCTTCGTGCGCGAGGGGAGCCTCGTGCCGCTGTTCGAGGACCCGCCGGCCACGCTGCTGCCCGCCCCCGGCGCCACGGCCTCCCCCGCGGCCGGACTGGCGCGTCGCCTGCTGGTGGTGGGCCGCGGCGCGGACTTCACCGAGGCCGACGGCACCACGTACACGGTGTCGGGCACGCCCACGGGCGCAGCCACCGCCACGGCCACGCTCCAGGACGGCACGCTGGAGGCCGGCGGGATCACCGTGGCGGTGAGCGGTCCCACCAGCCGCAGCTACACCCTGCAGGTGGTGCCCTGACGTCGATCTACGACGGATCCCCACACCGCCACACCGCGTAGGGCCCGTGGTCCACGGCCACCACGCAGTCCTCGGGCGCCCCTGGACCGTGCCGATCCTGCGGGCGCAGCAGCCAGCCGTCGCGCGGCGGGTCGGGGATCCGGCGCAGGCGGACGCCCGCGTGGTCGCAACCGGGCTCCCCTCCCCCCGGGCGCCGCACCGGGTAGGCGCCGGTGGCCTGGTAGCAGACGCGCAGCAGGGTGGGATCGTCGACCACCCACGCCTCCACCAGCCCCACGTCGACCCAGGCACCCCAGTCGTCCACGAGGGCGCCGACGGCGCGTGGATCGTCGCCGCGGAAGGCCTGCTCGCCCCCGTGCGGCGCCATCCCGCACAGGGCCGCGCCCGCCGCCAGCACCCAGGCCCCCGTCCGCGCTGCACCCGCCAGCGGCAGCGCCCCGAGCACCACGGCCCAGGGCAGCAGCACCAGCAGGGCCACCGGGGGGCGCACGGTGTGCGCCAGCCCCGCCAGCGGCAGCACGGCGAGGCCCACGCCCAGGAGCACCGTGGCGAGCTGGCCCACCGGCGGGAGTCGTCGCCAGGTGGACAGCGCGAGCAGGCCGGTGATCGCCAGCGCCACTGCCACCCCCAGGGCGGTGCCCGCGGCGCCGAGGCCTCCGGTGGCCATCAGCGCGTAGGACTCGAGGACGTCGCCCTGGGCCCGACGCGCGCCCCCGTGGGCGACCACCAGCCACACGAGCGGCAGCCACGACAGCGCCACCCCGGGCAGCGCCCGCAGCAGCCGACGGCCCTCGGCACCGCGGGTGGCCAGCCACGCCACCTCGGCCAGCGCCAGCGGCCACGCGAGGTAGTGCAGCCAGGCCTGCAGCGACAGGGTCGCCGCCCACGCCGCCACCACCCCGGTGCGCGCCCCCGGGCGCAGCGCCCGATCGGTGGCGTCGAGGTGCAGCGCCGCCACGAGCGCCCACCAGGCGTAGGCCCGCAGCTCGGTGGAGGCCACGGCGTGGATCGGGGCCACCGCGAGCACGCCCACCGCGAGCAGCGGCTGCCAGGGCCTGCCCGCGCCGGCGAGGCGCCCACAGAGCAGCCCCACCACCCCCAGCGTGGCGAGCCCCGCCGCCAGCGTGACCGCGCGGCCCACCGGGATCACCTGCGCCACGGGCAGGAGGTTGGCGAGCAGGGGCAGCAGCGGCGGGTTGATGCCCCCCTCAGACCAGCCCCACACGGCCCAGGGCCCCTGGGTCGACACCAGCGCCAGCTCGTCGTGGGTGACGTCGAGCGTGAGCCGCGACGCGCGCCACAGCCCGGTCGCCAGCACCAGGACGGCCAGCGCCACCCCGGACAGGCGGGAGGAGGGGGGAGCGGGGGCCCGGGTCGCGTCCATCGGCGGGGAGTCTACACGGCGCACGCCGCGACGCCGCCGTGGTAGGCCGCAGGGGCCGCGCCCGGAGGGGCCCTGCCCGTGCTCGACGCCACCGTGCAGCTCCAGCTGCCCTTCCTGCTGCTCGCGGTGGGGAGCCTGCTGGCCGTGGCGCTGGGCTGGCCGCGGCGCCACGCCACCCTCGTGGACGGCGCCGTGGTGCTCGCGGCCGTGCTGCTGGCCGCCTGGCCGATCCTCGACGACCCCTTCGAGTCCGACACCCTGCCCCTGCGGGTGGCCCTGGCCCGGCATGCCCCCCTCGCCGACTGGAACCACCCGCCGCTGTCCTACCTGCTGAACCTGCCGGCCCGCTGGTCCTGGGACCCGGTGGTGGTGCGCCTGGCGCCGCTGTCGTGGGCCTGCGCGCAGGCGCTGCTCGCGTGGACGCTGGCGCGGCGGGAGGGCGGACGTGCGGCGGGCCTCCTGGCGGGCCTCTGGCTGGCCGCGGAGCTGCGGCGTCGCATGGGCGTGCAGGATCTGGGGGACTGGGACCTGGCGGGCTGCTTCGTGCTCGGCACCCTGCTGTGGCTGCACGGGCGGAGGCCCGACCCCGCCGACGCCCGCGGACGTGCCTTCGAGCTGGCGGGCCTCCTCGGCCTGGGCATCGCCGCCTCCTGGCTGGCCGTGGTGCCCGCCGCGGTGGTGGCCGGCGTGCTGCTGATGCGTCGCCGCACGGACGGCGTGCACGCTGTGGAGCTGGCGGCGGCCCTGGGGGTGCTCGCCCTGGCCGCCCTCCCCCTCCTGCGGGTGGTGCGCGCGGGGGTGGGCGTCCGCGCCCTGGCCGTGGACGTGCCCCCCACGGGCCTCGTCGACCTGGCGCTCCAGTCCCCTGCCGGCCGCGCCCCGCTGATGGGCCTGCCCCTGCTGCTGGGCCTCGGCTGGCTCGTGACCCGCCGTCGGGAGGCCTGGGCGCTGGCGGCGCTGGGCATGACCGTGGCCGTGCCGGCGGCCGTGTGGGCGGCGGCGCGCACCACCCACGTGAACGGCGCCTACTACGCCGATCTGGTGGTGCCCGTGGCGCTGGTGGCCGCCGCGATCGGCACGGCACGCACGGGGAGCTGGCTGCTCGCACGCCTGC
Organism: Alphaproteobacteria bacterium; assembly: GCA_020632955.1. Classification (GTDB taxonomy): domain Bacteria; phylum Myxococcota_A; class UBA796; order UBA796; genus JACKEO01. The sequence continues at coordinate 27,251 of JACKEO010000014.1, read as the reverse complement.
CCGCGTGGTTCCACGAGCGGGCGAGGGCTGCGGCGCTCGTGCTCGCAGCCCTCACCTTGCTCCTCCCTCCGGCCCCCAACGCCGCCGACCGCTCCCCGCTCGTGACCGCGCTCCCCGAGCTCGCGCGCCAGCTGGAGGCGGAGGAGGGTGCGGTGCTCACCGACCTGCCGGGCCTGCCGGTGCTCCTCGCCCACGCCCGCGCCGTGCAGGGCCTCGGCACCAGCGAGGACGTGGCGGCCATGGGCACCTTGTCGGACCTCGCCACGCGGGTGCGCCAGGTGCGGTGCGCGGACTGCCTGGCGGACGCGGCCTGCGTCGACGCGGCGGCGCCGGGCTGGGTGGTCTTCGGTCGCCTCGCCCGCCCCGACGCCACGCGGACCTGCGCCCTGGCCTGGCTGGACCGCTGCACCCCCCTGCTCCCCCCGGGCGACGACCCCGACGTGGTGGTGGCGCGCTGCGCCCCGCCTACCAGCGGGAGCCCTCCGGCTTCGCGTGACGGAAGCCGAAGCTCGCCAGCACCCGGATCGCCGGCACCCCCGTCCCCGACACCACCGGGATCCCCACCCCCAGGCGCGCCTCCAGGCCCGACGGAGGACGGTAGGACGCGCTGATCACGGCCTCGGTGGGCGAGGTGCCCACCGAGGTGCCGCCGAGCAGGCCCACGAAGGTGCCGATCTCGCCCGCCACGGCCCAGCGGGCGTGCACGTCCACGCCCAGCCCCGCGCGGATCACGAGGCCGTCGTCCCACACGAAGTCGGCCTGGGGCACCTCGGGCACGCCGCGCCAGCCCACGTGCCCGCCCAGCCACACGCGGTCGAAGCGGCCGTCCAGCACCGCCGCCACCTCCCAGGTCAGGGCGTCGGCGCCGAGCGACCGCTCGCTGCCGCCCAGCGGCACGCCGAGACGGCCGATCACGGCGAAGCCGGGCCGCCCGGGTCGGGAGGGCAGCGGCGCCACGTGCACGTCGACCACGGCATCCCCCGGCACCACCCCGAGCTCGGGGTCGGCGAAGGGGCTGGAGGCCATGTAGACGGGCACCGTGAGCCCGAGGCGCACCGGGCCCAGGCCCACGCCTCCGGTGGCGTAGAGCGCCGCCACGTCACGCAGGAAGACCAGCGGCGGGGTGTTCGCCCCGGGCTCCACCGCGAACAGGGGGTCGCGCGCGTAGCCCACCACCACGCGGGCGACCGCGCGGAGGTCGGCGTCGGCATCGTCCACCGTGAAGGTGTGGTCGGCGAAGGGCGAGGGCCGGAAGGCGTCGCCCTGCAGCGGGGGCAGGGCCATGGCCGGCTGCTGCGCCAGCGCGCCGCCCACCAGTGCCAGCAGCAGCGCGATCACGGCAGCACCGGGGTCGGGATGCGGACGCGGCGCATGGGGCCGGGCGCCCCCTGGAAGCCCGCGGCGTCGAAGGAGACGATGCGCCACCACAGCCCGCCACGGTCGGCGGGGAGCAGCAGCCAGTCCGGCGCCCAGAAGGGCTCCCCCACCCGCGCGCGCAGCACCAGCAGGTCGAAGCCGGGCGACGTGCTCAGCTCCACGAAGTAGCCGAGGGCGCGCTCCCCGGGGGTCCACGCCAGATCGGGGATGCGCAGCTCGGCGCCGTCCGCCGGGCGGGTGGGCACGCCGGCCGGCGGGAGCGGCTGCGGCTTGCCGGGCGCCTCCCCCACGCGGGTGCGGCTGCCGAAGCCCTCGGGCACGTCCACCTGCACGCCCTGGGCCACCGCGAGCGCCACGCCGCCGATCGCCTCGGTGCGGGTGGCCTCCTCCTCCACGGCCACGCGCAGGCCGCCACGCTCGGCCACGGTGAGGCCCGCCCGCGTCTGCACCACGAGGTGGCCGCTGAGCTCCTCCTCCCCCACCGCCACGGTGCCCTGCGACAGCTCCACGTGGGTGTTGCGGCGCCCGCCCACCACGTGGCTCGCGCGGATCACCACGCAGGTGCCCGGCAGGAGCGTGAGCGCGTCGTGGTCGCGGTCGCCCACGGCCTCGGCGAGGTGCAGCAGCGCGAAGGCCTCGGGCCCGGTGCACACCTCGGACCCCGGTGGGAGGGGGAGCAGGTCGTCGAGGGGCACCTCGTCGCCCCAGGGCATGCGCACGCTGCCCTCGCCGTGCCGGCTGGCCACGTAGGACGGGCGGCAGTCGGCGTCGGTGACCTCCTCGGGCAGGTCCAGCATCGTGCCCACCGCAGGCTGTTCGGCGGGACCCAGGCCGTTGGTGGCGCGGATGGCGGCCGCGATGGGCGCCCCCCCCAGCGGGGCCGCGATGGACTCGACGGTCTCCTCCTGGAGCACCACGCGGGTGCCCCCGGCCCAGGCCACGGCGAGCAGCAGCAGGCCGATCACCGGTCACCCCGCGCCGGCACGGGCACCATGCGCACGGCGCGCTGCGCCTCGGGCGTCAGGGACGGATCGGGCTCCTCGGGATCGGCCTCCACCACCTGGGCCGCGGGCACCCCGGCGGCGAGGAGGGCCTCGGCCACGGCGTGGGCGCGCTGCTTCGCCAGCGCGTGGTTGCCCACGGCGTCGCCCTCGGGCGAGAAGCTGCCGTGGAGTCGCCAGGTCCACCCGCCCGTGCGCGCGGCCCAGGCCTGCACCTCGGCCAGGGCATCGCCCACGAGCACCGCCGATCCGAGCTCGAAGAGGGCCCGGCGCTCCTCGGGGGGCGGCGCACGGAGCCAGGTGGCGTGCCCGTCCACCAGCTGGGCCGGGATGCGCGCGACGCGTCCTCCGCCCACCACCTCGAGCTCCACGATGGCGGCGGGAGCACGGAGCAGCGCCACGCCCTCGCCGTCGGTGGGCAGCGTGGCGCCGTCGGACACCCGCACCACGTCGCCGGGCAGGGCGAGCACGAGCAGGCCGCCTCCGGGGGCCGCGGCGTCCGCCGCCAGCGCCGCGGCGTCCTCGCCCCGGAGCGCGGCCTCGCGGGCGGCCTCACGCTCGGCGATGGCCGCCATCGCGCCCTCCTCGTCGGTCCAGGCGCACACGGGGAAGAGCTGCCATGGCAGCAGCGGAGCGGGCTCCGGCTCCGGCTCCGGCTCCGGCTTGCGGGGCGACCACACCACCCCGAGCGCGAGCCGAGGACCGCCTCCGGAGATCGGGTGCCCCAGGTAGCCCGCCTCGAGGCGCAGCCCGACGTCGCGGTGCACGTACACGTCGAGCGCCGCCGAGCCATGCGCCAGCAGCGTGGGCGTGGGCAACACGTCGAGGCCCAGGCCCAGCGCGACCGACACGGCGGCGTGACGGCTGTCGCGGGGCGTGAGGAAGGCCCGGAGCTGCCCGGCCACGCCGAGCCGCAGCGGCAGCGTGCCCGCCAGCCCGGCGGCGGGCGCCTCGTCGAGCCACGACGCGTCGATCAGCAGCTCGCCCCAGAGAGGCTTCCACGCGCGGAGCCCCAGCACCACGCCGCCGCCGGCCCCCTGCATGGCCTCGGTGCCCGGGGCCTCCAGCACCCCGAGCCCGTGCACCTCCACCATCGGCGTGGGCGCGGCCCAGGCCGCGAGCCCGAGTGCGGGGAGGAGCCACACGTCGGCGCCTCAGCCCAGGACCACGTCGTCGAGCGACAGCCGGATCGCGCGACGACGCTTCTCGATGAACCACGGGTCGAAGCCGGCCTTCTTCAGCTCCTTGCGGAGCCGGTGCACGAGCACGTGCAGGCTGTTCGCGTCGGAGGTGCCCTTGCGGCCCCAGATGCCCACCGCGACGTCCTCGTCGGCGCACCATGAGTCGACGGCGGGATCGTCCTTGGCCTGCGAGGCCTGGCGCCCCAGCAGGTAGAGCAGCACCGCCCGGTTCTCGGCGTCGATCACGTGGCTGCGCCCCGACCGGGGGTCGGTGATCTCGGCCTGCGCGCCCTGGACCCCGTCGAGCGTGATCTCGAGCTTGTAGGGGAAGCGCATCGTGCTGGCGTCGTGGGTGGCCGTCGCGCTCGTGGCCGAGTCGACCACGCGGAACTGCCGCCCCCCCACCGAGAAGGTGTCGCCCACGTCGAGCGCGCGCTCGCTGTCGAAGGTGGACACCCAGATCTCGCCGTCGGGGTGCACCGTGAGCGAGGCCTCCTCCTCGGCGCCCTGATCGAGACGGAGGTCGGCCAGCTCGCTGTCGCCGATGATGAAGCGCTCGGTGATGAGCGGGTAGCAGACCTCGGCCTCGACGTCCTCGAGCAGGCGGAGCGTGCCGGACGCGAGCGGGCCCTGCTCCGCCACCTGACCGCGCACCACGAGCGCGGTGGAGGTGCCCAGGCGCACGCGATCGCCGTCGCGCACGGCGCAGGCCCCCTGCACCTGGCGGTCGTTGAGGAAGGTGCCGTTGCGGGAGCCGCAGTCGCGCACCCACGCCCGCCCCCCCTCGACCCAGAAGGCCGCGTGGCGCGTGGACACCGTGGCGTCGGGCACGACGAGGTGGTTGTCGGGCGAACGCCCCACGTACAGCGGCATCGATCCCAGGGTGAGCCCCGGGATCTCCTCGCCGCTGCGCAGCACGAAGAGCTGGACCGCCTTGGTCACCTCGACCCTCCCCGTCTCCGTCTGCCTACCCGATCCGGCCGCGCGACACACGCACGACCGCTACCGCTGGAAGGCCACAGGGAGCTTCTCCCCCGCATACCGCCGCTGTCCGAGCAGCGTCGTGCCCGCGGCGTCCAGGGTGAGGTGCAGCGCAAAGGCGGCGCCATCGAGCTCGCCCTCCACGTCGAGGGTGCGGTGCGTGGCGTCCCAGGTGCCGTCGAGCCCCCACGTCTGCTTCGGCGCCGTCGCGGTGCCGCGGTTCGACCACACCGCCGAGGCCTTCGTGCCGTCCACCGTGACCTCCAGCTGCACGAAGGTGAGCACGCCCGAGGCGTCGTTCACGGCCCGCCAGGTGCCCTCGACCGGGGACCGCGCCGCCGCCTCCGCCGCCGCCGCCGCCTCCTCCCGCGCGCGTCGTGCCTTCGCCGCCCGCGCCGCCGCCTCCCGGCGACGGGCCTCCTCCGCCTCGGTGCGCGCGGCCTCCTCCGCCTCCGCCTCCGCGGCCGCCACGTCCTCGGCCCGCGCCGCCGCCTCGCGCTCCTCGGCGGAGGGTCCCGACGTCGCAGCCACCTCGGCCGCGACGGGGGCCTCCGGCGAGGCCGCGGGGGCGGGCGCCCCGGCATCCCACACCGACCACAGGCCCCCGAGCACCACGCCGAGCAGGGCCACCACCACCACCAGCGCCCACGGCACCCGCCTCCCCGCCCGCGGCGGCGGCTCGTCCACCGTGGTGGCATCCCCGGGCCCGACGCGCACCGGGGCGGCCACCGGCGCGGGCGGGAGGGTGCCCTTGCCCGGAGGGTCGATCGTGCGGTCGAGCGCGCCACCCCACGAGCCCCCTTCCCCCGTGGTGAGGCCCCCGACCACGGCCGGTGCCCCGGGGAGGAAGCCGTCGGTCTCGGGCAGCTCGTCGAGCACCGCCTTCAGCTCGGCGGCGAGGGCCGGCGCGTCGGCGGTGCGGCGCGCGGCATCCAGGCGCGTGGCGCGGATCAGGGGCCCGCGGAGCGGCGCGGGCACGTCGGCCCAGCGGGGGGAGTCCTCCTCGGCGGTGAACAGGTCCACCGAGGTGGCGCCCGTGACGAGGTGGTAGATGGTGGCCGCCGCGGCGTACACGTCGGCCGCGGGCCCCACGGCGCGGGCGTCGAGGCGCTGCTCGGGCGCCATGTAGGCCACCGAGCCCATCGAGATGCCCGTGCGCGTGTGACGATCCTCGTCGGCGAGCAGGGCGATGCCGAAGTCGGCGAGCATCGCGCGCCCGTGGCCGTCGAGCAGGATGTTGCTGGGCTTCACGTCGCGATGGACGATGCCGCGCCGGTGGGCGGCGTGCAGGGCGTCGAGCACCTGGAGCATCCAGAGCACCACCCGCCGCGGCGGCAGCGGTCCCTCGAGATCGAGGCGATCCTCCAGGGTGCCGCCCTGCACCAGGTCCATCACGACGTAGGCCCCGCCCTCCAGCTCGCCCGCGTCGTGCATCGCCACGATGTGCGGGTGGCGTACACGGGCCATCGCCTTGGCCTCGGCGATCAGGCGGCGGCTGCGGATGGCGAGCGCGCGTCCCTCGCCCTGGATGACCTTCACCGCGACGTCGGCGCCCAGCTTCGTGTCGCGGCCACGCCACACCGTGGCCATGCCCCCCTGGCCGACCTGCTCGACGAGCTCGTACCGCCCCCCACCCAGCAACCGCGGGGGTCCGGGTCCGTCCGACGCGCTCACGTCTCCTTCCTCCACGCCGGCACGTCGGCCCGCCAGCAGGACGTTAGCAGGCCGCGCCCCGGAGCGTGCGTGACGCGGACCCGAGATGGCGTGATCCTGGCCGCGCTGTGGGCCCTGAACTTCGCCACGAGCGTGCAGTTCCTCATCGTGGCGCCCATCCTCCCGCGGATCGGCGAGCAGCTCGACGTGCCCGAGGCCTCCCTCGGCGCGGTGGTCACCGCCTACGCCGTCGGCTTCGGGATCGCCGGCCTGCTCGCGGGGCCGATCTCGGACTGGGCGGGCCGGCGCAAGGTGCTGGTGGTGGGCAGCGGGGCGATGGCCCTGGCCCTCCTCGCCCACGGCGTCACCACCACCTTCGCGGGCCTGCTCGCCGCGCGCTTCGCGGGGGGGCTCGCCGCGGGCGCGCTCTCCGGCTCGTCGGTGGCCTACGTGGGCGACGCCTTCCCCTACGAGCGCCGCGGCTGGGCGAACGGCTGGATCGCGAGCTCCTTCGCGGCCGGCCAGATCCTCGGCATCCCGTCGGGCGCCCTGCTCGCCGACCTCGGCTACCAGACCCCCTTCGCGGTGTTCGGCATCATCGCCACGCTGGCCTTCCTGCTCATCCGGCGCGTGCTGCCCGAGCCCGACGTGGAGCTGGTGCCCGAGCTGTCGGTGCGCGGCATCCTGCGCCAGTACGCCGACCTGCTCCGGCTGCCGATCGCCCGGCGCAGCGTGCTCGCCTACGTCTTCCTGTTCGCGGGCGTGGCGGTCTTCGTCACCCACCTGCCCGCCTGGCTGGAGCAGACCTTCGACGTGGGCTCCGCCGCCGTGGCCTCCCTCTTCATGGTGGGCGGCCTGTCGAACCTGATCGTGGGGCCCCAGGCGGGCGCCCTGTCGGACCGGGTGGGCCGCAAGGTGCTGGTGTCGGGCGGCTCCCTCGCCAACGCCGTGATCATGGCCATCACCCCGCTGGTCGTGGTGCGCTTCGAGCTGGCCTATGTGACCTTCTTCGTCGTGATGATCTTCGTGGCCCTGCGCGTCTCGCCCCAGCAGTCGCTGATCAGCAGCCTCGTGCCCGCCCGGCAGCGGGGCACCCTGATGAGCGTGTGCCTGTCGGTGGGCCAGATGGTCGGCTTCGGCCTGGGGGGCCTGGCGTCGGGCGTGCTGTACGAGGGGCCCTGGGGCTTCCAGGCCAACGCCCTGGCGGGCGGCCTGCTCTCGGGCACGATGGGCCTGCTCGTGTGGTTCGGCCTGCCCGAGCCCGACGGCAGCCAGGAGCGCGCGTGACCGACGTGGTGGACGGCGGCGACGTCGACCGGGCCTCGCACGGCCGGTACGACGACCCCCTCGACCTGATCTGGACCACCTGCGTGGCGCGCCTGGGCCTGGAGCTGCGGCGCTCCGACGAGGTCTACGCCTCGTGGGACGGTCGGCGCGTGCTCACGGTGAGCACCCCCGACCACCTCGACCCCGACGACAGCCTGGCCCAGCTCCTCCTCCACGAGCTCTGCCACGCCCTCGTGCAGGGCCGGGGCAACCGCCACCGCGTGGACTGGGGTCTCGACAACACCGACGACCACGCCAGCGCCGTGGCCGAGCACGCCTGCCACCGCCTCCAGGCCGCGCTGCTCGACCTGTACGGCCTGCGCGCGCTGCTCGCCGTGACCACCAGCTGGCGCCCGTACTGGGACGCGCTGCCGGCCGACCCCCTCGCCGCCTGCGACGACCCCGCCCTCCCGCTGGCCCGCGAGGCCTGGCCCGAGGCCTGTCGCGGCCCCTGGGCCGGCCCCCTGCACGAGGCCCTGGAGGCCACCGCCCGCCTCGCCGAGGCCGTGCGCTCATGGGCCCCCGAGGGCAGCCTCTGGCACCTCACCCGCCCGCGCACCCCGGTGGGCCTCGCCGCCCGCGGCGACGAGACCTGCGCCACCTGCACCTGGCAGGACGACGGCCGCTGCCTCGCCGCCCGCGATGTCCCCGTGCCGGTGGACCCGGCCTGGCCCGCCTGCCTCCGCTGGGAGCCCCGGCTCACCGTGGCCGACTGCCGCACCTGCGGCGCCTGCTGCCGCGAGGGCTTCCACGTGGTGGGCGTCGAGCCCGACGAGCCCCTCGCCACCCTGCGCCCCGACCTCCTCGTCACCGCCGCCGACGCCACCTGGATCCCCCGCCCCGGCGGCCGCTGCGCCGCCCTCGCCCCCGGCGAGCCCCACACCTGCACCATCTACGCCGACCGCCCCCGCGCCTGCCGCGACTTCCCCCTGGGAGGAGACGCCTGTCTGGAGGCGCGGCGGAGGGTGGGGATCAGTCGGGCATGATCGACGACCCGGCAGCCGCCACAGAGGCACAGAGGTCACGGAGGGGTGCACAGAGCCTGCAACGCACCGGCGAGCAGCAGCCTCTGTGTCTCCCGGCGCGGCGCGGCAACGCGCCGCCCGCCGTCGTCCCGCCCCGCCCCGACACCCCCGGGGCATCGCGGAACCCACCCAGGGAGCCACAGAGGCCCACCCCCGCCACCCTCTGTGCCGGCCTCTGCGCCCTCTGTGCCTCTGTGGCGGCTGACGATCCCTACTCCCCCGCCACGAGCCTCTGCAGGATCCGTCCGAAGAGGGCCTCGGGGAGCACCCGCTTGGCTCCGAGGCGGATCCAGCTGGCCTTGCCCATCACGTAGCGGAGGCGTCGGCCGCCCGTGGTGAGGAGGTCGACCACCTTGCGGCTGACGACCTCGGGGTCCTCGGCGCGGTCCTGGGCCATGGTGTGGACGAGGCGCTCGAGGCGCTCGACGAAGGCGTGGTAGGGGCTGTCGGGGTCGAGCGCGTGGCGCGACAGGGTGCGGTTGCGGCCCCAGATGTCGGTCTTGAAGGGGCCGGGCTCCACGAGGACCACGCGCACGCCGAAGGGGGCCACCTCGTGCCAGAGGGCCTCGGACATGCCCTCCAGGGCGTACTTGGAGGTGGCGTAGGCACCCAGGCCGGGCATCGCCATCAGGCCGCTCACCGAGGAGATGTTCACGATGACGCCCTCGCCCTGGGCGCGCATCGCGGGCAGCACGGCCTTGCAGAGCGCCCAGGGGGCCATCACGTTGACGTCGATGAGGTCGCGCAGCTCGTCCTCGTCCAGCGTCTCCAGCGGGCCGCCCAGCGCGCGCCCGGCGTTGTTCACCAGGGCGTCGAGGCGGCCGTGCTCGGCGAGGATCGCCGCCACCACCGCCTCCCGTTCGGCGGCCACCGTGACGTCGAGCTGCACGGGGCGCACGTCGAGGCCCTCGGCCGCGGCGCGCAGGTCGCCGGCGGTGTCGAGATCCCGCAGGCCCGCGTAGACCGTGTGGCCCCGTCGGGCCGCCTCCACCGCCACCAGCAGCCCGAAGCCCGACCTGCAGCCCGTCACCAGCACGACCATGGGTGCCTCCCGCGGCCGGGTATCCGCGCCGTGCGCGACAGGCCGGCGCGACGCGGGGTAGGACCGCGAGGTCTGGAGGCTCCGTGGACGAGAACACCCTGTACGAGCTGGTGACCGACGCCGTGACGGCGGCCCTCGAGGCCCACGACGGCGGCGGCGACGTGGCCCTGCACCGCCGGATGATCGGCGGGCGCGTGCTCTTCGAGGACGACCAGGGCCGCGAGGCCCGCGCCGTGCCCGTCGAGAACCTCTTCAAGAAGATCACGTCGATCCGCGAGAAGCTGCGCGTGCTGGAGCAGAAGCTCAACAACCACGACCGGCTGGACGCCGCCGACAAGGCCGAGCTCCAGGCCTACATCACGCGCTGCTACGGCAGCCTCACCACCTTCAACTTCCTGTTCGCCGACGAGGACGACAAGTTCGTCGGCAGCGGCACCTGACGGTTCAGAGCTCGCCCAGCTCCTCGTCGAGCAGGGCGAGGAGCTCGTCCACGCCGAGCGCGTCGAGGCCGTCGTCCTGCGGCGCCTCGCGGGCCGGAGGGACGGCGTGCACCGGCTCGAAGACCCGCGCGAGCGCCCGCACCGTGGGGTGGTCGAAGGCCAGCGTGTCGGGCAGGCGGCGTCCGACGCGACGGGACAGCCGCTCGGCCAGATCCACCGCCTGGGCGCTGTCGAGGCCGAGCTCCCGCAGGGGCGCATCGGGGTCCACGGCCTCGGCGGGCACCCCCAGCACCTCGCCCACCACCGCGCGCACGTCGTGCAGATCGGGGCCCGCGCTGGCCACCACGGCCTCGCCCGCGTCCCAGCGGTGGAGCACCGGCAGCTCCTCGCGGGCCAGGGCGCCGCGCACGTGGCGCCGCATCACCTTGCCGCTCGAGGTCTTCGCCACCGCCTTCGGCGCCACGAGCACCACGGTGCGCGCCCCGAGGCCATGGTCGGCCACGGCCCCCCGCACGGCGCGCACCACCGCCGCCGGGTCGTCGAGGCGGTCGGGGTAGACCTCGGCGACGATCACCACCTCCTCGTCCCGCTCGGTGCGGGTGAAGGCCACCACGCAGCTGGGCCGCACGGCCGGGTGGGCCTGCTGCACCGACCACTCCAGGTCCTGCGGGTAGTGGTTCTCGCCGCGCACGATCAGCAGGTCCTTGAGCCGCCCCGTGACCACCACCTGGCCGGCGTGCAGGAAGCCGAGGTCGCCGGTGCGCAGGAAGGGTCCGTCGCCGGTGGAGGTGCGGGCCCCGAAGGCCTCGGCGCTGGCCTCCGGTGAGGCCCAGTAGCCCCGGGCCGTGGCGTCGCCGCCCACCCACAGCTCGCCCACCGCGTCGTCGGCGCAGGGCGCGCCGGTGTCGGGATCGACCACGACCACCGCCGTGGGGGCCGTGGGCACGCCGCACCCCGCCAGGCGACGGGAGCCCACCGCACCGGCCTCCACCACCCGGACCTCGTGGCGCTCGAGCGCGTCGGCGTCCACGTCCACCCACACGGGCTCGGTGCCCACGGGCTCCTTGCTGATCACCGCCGTGGCCTCGCTCATGCCGTAGGCGTGGGAGATCGTGGTCCACGACACGCCGCAGGCGGCGAAGGCCTCCACGAAGCGGGCCTCGCTCTCGAAGCGGATGGGCTCCGCTCCGTCCAGGGCCACCCGCCAGCTCGACAGGTCCAGCGCCGCGCGCTCCTCGGGCGTGGTCTTCGCGGCGCACAGCTCGAAGGCGAAGCAGGGCGCGGGCGCGTGGGTGCCCCGGTGGGCCGAGATGGCCTCCAGCCAGCAGGCGGGCCGCCGCAGGAAGTCCACGGGGTCGAGCAGCACCGCGCGGAAGCCCTTCCAGAGCGGCAGGAGCACCCCGTACACCAGGCCGAGGTCGTGGAAGACCGGCAGCCACGACACCATCACGCTGTCGGCCGCGTGGCCGTAGTCGGCGTCGAAGGTGGCCAGGTTCCGGGCGAGGCAGGCGTGGGTGATCACCACGCCCCGCGGCGCCTGGGTGCTGCCGGACGTGTACTGCAGGTAGGCCACCTCGGCGGGCGCGGGCACCGGGGCCAGCGGCGCGTCGGGCAGGGCGTCCGTGGCCAGCCAGGGCAGGCTGCCGAGCGCCGTGGTCGCCAGCTGCGCGCGCGTGCCGGCCAGGGCCTCCTGCGGCGCGCACACCAGCGCCACCCCGCCGTCGGCCGCGATGGCGTCGAGCTTGGCCGCCACGAGCTGGGGCCGGTGGGCCTGCGGCGGCTGCAGCGGCACGGCCACCACGCCGGCCTCCATGCAGCCGAGCAGCGCGGCGAGCACCTCGAGGCCCTGCGGGTAGAGCAGCACCACCCGGTCGCCGGGCGCCAGGCGGGCACGGAGCGCCGCGGCCACGCCGCCCACCCGGGCCGCGAGGGTGGCCCAGGTCCAGGTCTGCTCGTCGGCGCCCCGACGCAGCGTGAGCACCGGCGCGTCGGGTCGGGCCGCGGCGTGCGCGCGGAGGGCCTCGAGCAGCGGCGTGGGCGGAGCGCTCATGGGGTCGTCCTACCCCGCAGGCCCTCCAGCGACCCCGTCGCCACGTGCAGCCCCACCACCGCCCGATCCCAGGCGGCCACGGCGTCGGCCAGCTCGGTGCCCACCTCGGCGCGGCGCCGCAGCGCGTCCAGCACCTCCACCTGCGACCCCGCCCCCGCCTCGTAGCGGTCGCGGGCCAGGGCCACCTCCTCGTCGGCGAGCGCTCCCGCCTCGCGGGCCAGCCCGAGCGTGGCGCCCGCGGTGTCGAGGCCGGCGCGCGCGGCCGCCAGCTCGCCCTCGGCCACCTGCACGGCCGCGTCCACGCGCACCTCCGCCGCGAGCCGCGCCACGGCCAGCCGGCGCAGCGTGGCCAGCCGCACCGGGCTCACCGGCGACCACGACAGCTCCAGGCCGATCGCCGTGGTGGGCGCCCAGGGCGTGTCGAGGCGGGCCAGCACGCCCACGTCGCCGTAGGCCGACAGCGTGGGGGCGAGCGCCCACGCCGTGGCCCGCCGCTGCGCGCGCACCGCCCGCGCCTGGCCGTCGGCCGCCTGCACGTCGGGGCGACCCTGCACCCCCGTGTCGGCACCGGGATCGTCCAGCGGGTCCAGCGGCGGCAGGCCGTCGCCCAGGCCCTCGCCCACGAGCGCTGCGAGCCGGGCACGAGCCACCGCCACCTCGCCCTCGGCGCGGATCACCGCCAGGGCGTCGCGACGGGCCTGCAGGTCGGCGCGCACCACCTCCAGGTGGATGGCGAGGCCCGCCGCCTCCCGATCCCGCGCCACGGCAGCCAGGCCCGCCGAGCCCTCCCCCGCCGCGGTGGCCGCCCCCAGGCGCCCCGCCGCCTGCTGCAGGTCGGCCCAGGCCTCGGCGGTCTGGCGCAGCAGGTCGAGGCGCGCCGCCTGGGCCCGCAGGTCGGCCACCTCGGCCAGCCGCGCCGCCGCGCCGATGCCCGCCCAGGCCTCGGGCGCCACCAGCGGCACCCGCAGCCGCGCGCCGAAGCTGGCCACGCCCACCGGGTCGCCGCCCACGCCGCCGCCACCGGCCACGAAGGTGTTGCCGTACTGCATGCGGCCCGACAGCGTCAGCTCCGGCACCGCCGCCATGCGGGCCACCTCCACCTCGAGCAGCGCTCCCCGGGCATCACCCCGCAGGGCCTCCAGGGACGGCGCCTGGGCCTCGGCGCGATCGAGCACCTCGGCCAGCGTGAGCGGCGCGCCCCGAGCCGGAAGGGCCACCGCCAGCAGCCCCGCCACGGCGGCGCCCTGCAGGCGACCCGCGCCCGGCCGACCGGTGCGCGCGCGCAGCCAGGCCCACACGGTGGGGGTCACGTAGAGCGAGAGCACCGTGGACGCGAGCATCCCGAAGACCACCACCACGCCCAGGCTGGCGCGCGTGGCGCCCGAGGCGCCCAGGGCCACCGGCAGCGCGCCGCCCACGGTGGACGCCGTGGTCATGAGGATCGGCCGCAGGCGCAGCTGCGCCGCCTCCAGGGCCGCCTCGGCGGGCGAGGCCCCCGCGGCGAGCCGCTGGCCGGCGAACTCCACGATGAGGATGCCGTTCTTAGTGACCAGGCCCACGAGGAGCACCAGCCCCACCTGCCCGAAGAAGGACAGGGGCTCGCCCAGCAGGCGCAGCGGCAGCAGCCCCGCCGCCACGGCCACGGGCAGGCTCACCAGGATGGGCACCGGGTCGACGAAGCTGTCGAACTGGGCGGCGAGCACCAGGTAGACGAGCACGAGCGCCAGCACGAACATGAGGACCAGCGTGTCGTTGGACTCGGCGAAGTCCTTCGACGGGCCCGACAACGCGGTGCGGAAGCCCTCCGACAGGCCACCCTCCGCCGCCTCGCGCACCCGCGTGATCGCCTCGCCCAGGGCCACCCCGTCCGGCGTGGCGCTGAAGGTGGCCGAGGGCGCCCGGTCGTAGTGGTAGCGACTGGAGGCCGAGGCCCGCTCGTCGAAGCGCACCAGGGCGCCCAGGGGGATCAGCGCGCCGCTGCGCGTGCGCACCCGCAGCTGCCCGAGGGCGTCGGTGGTCTGGCCCTGCTCCGCCCCCAGCCCCAGCATCACCGGGTACTGACGCGAGCCCCGGCGGAAGGTGTCCACCTCCACCCCCGTCGAGAGCACCTGCAGCGTGCGGGCGAGCTCGGCCACGTCCACGCCGAGGGCGGCCGCCGCGTCGCGGTCCACGCCTACCATCACCTCGGGGCGGTCCAGCTTGAGGTTCACGTCCACGTCGGTGACGCCCGACAGATCGCGCAGCCGCTCCAGCGTGGCGGGCAGGGCGGCGGCGAGCTGCTCGGGGTCGTCGTGCTGCAGCACCACCTGCACCGGCGACCCGCCCCCCCGGCCCACCGTGGGGAACTGGATGGGGATGGCGCGCACGGCCGTGACGTCGGCCAGGGCCGCGCGCACGCCGCCGACGATCTGCGCCTGGCTGCGCTCCCGCTGCGCCTTGGGCACGATGGGGATGGCGAAGCGCGCCGAGTTCGCGGCGCCGGGCGTGCCCCCGCGCCCCGAGCCCACCCGCGACAGCACGCCGGTCCGCTCCGGGATGGCCCCCATCACCACGGGCTCGAGCTCGCGGACCCGCGCGTCCATCCAGGCGAAGCTCACGCCCTCGGGCCCCGTCAGGTTCACCATGAAGAAGTTGCGGTCCTCCAGCGGGAAGAACTCGCGGGGGGCGGTCTGGAAGAGCCAGGCACCGGCGCCCACCGTGGCCACCACGAGGGCGAGGGCGAGGCCCGGCTGACGCAGCACGCCGGCCACGCTGCGGCCGAAGAGCCGATCGGCGCGGGTGCCCGTGGGGTCGCCCTCTCCGCGTCGCCGCAGGAGCAGGGCGCAGAGCGCCGGGCTGGCCGTGAGCGCCACCACGGTGGACAGGATGACCGCCGTGGCCACGGTGATGCCGAACTCGAAGAAGAGCCGGCCCGACGTGCCCCCCGCGAAGACCACGGGCAGGAAGACGGCCGCCAGCGACGCCGTGGTGGCGAGCACGGGGAAGACGATCTCCTTCGTGCCCTCCACCGCCGCGGTCACCGGCGCCGAGCCCTCCTCCAGGTGGCGCCAGGCGTTCTCGAGCACCACGATGGCGTCGTCCACGACGAGGCCGATGGCCAGCACCAGCCCGAAGAGCGTGAAGACGTTGAGCGTGAGCCCCGTGGCGAGCATCACGGTGGGCGTGCCGAGCAGGCTGACCACGATGGCCACGGCGGGCACCACGGTGGCCCGCACGCTGCGCAGGAAGGCGAAGATCACCGCGATCACGAGCAGGGCCGACAGGCCGAGCGTGAAGAGCACGTCCTCGATGGAGGCGCGCACCGGGATCGAGCGGTCGTAGTTGATCTCCAGCCGCACGTCGGTGGGCAGGTCGCGCCGCACGTCGGGCAGGCGGCGCCGCACCTCGTCGCTGATCTCGATGATGTTGGCGCCACTCAGGGGCTGGATGGCCAGCGACAGGCTGGGCTGGCCGTCGGAGCGGGCGGCGCTGCGCTCGTCCTCCGCGCCCAGCCGCACCCGCGCCACGTCGCCCAGCCGCACCACGCCCGCGTCGGAGCTGGCCACCACGAGGGCGGCGAAGGCCTCGGGCGTGTCGAGCCCCTCGGTGATGCGCAGGGCCATCGAGGTGGTGGGGCCCTCCACGCGGCCGGCCGGCGCCTCCACGTTGCGGGCGCGCAGGGCAGCCTCCACGTCGGCCAGCGCGAGTCCGCGGGAGGCCAGCGCCACCGGGTCCAGCTCCACGCGCATGGCGTAGCGGCGCTCGCCGTACAGGTCGACGCTGCTCACCCCCGCGATGCGCTCCAGGCGCTCGCGCACCAGCACGTCGGCCAGCTCGGTGAGCTCCAGCAGGGACCGGTCGCCCACCACGCGCAGGTACATCACCGCCTGGCCGTCGCTGTCGGCCTTCTCCACCGTGGGCGCCTCCACGCCCTCCGGAAGGTCGCGCTGGGCCCGCGCCACCTTGTCGCGGGCGTCGTTGGCGGCGGCCTCCAGATCGCGGTCCACCTCGAACTCGAGGGTGATGGTGGAGAGCTGGTCCTGGCTCTCGCTGCTGATCGTGCGCAGGCCGTCGATGGCGTTGAGCTCGCGCTCCAGCACCTCGGTGACGTCGGCCTCCATCACGGCGGGGGCGGCGCCCGGCCAGATGGCGCGCACGGTGACCACCGGACGGCTCACGTCGGGCGTCTCCTGCACGCCCAGGCGCGGCAGGCTCACCAGCCCCAGCACCGTGAGCAGCAGCGAGAGCACGGCGGCCGTCACCGGCCGGCGCACGAAGAGGGAGACGTTCACCGGGACGCCGCCGGCGCCGAGGCCGTGCGCACCGCAGCGCCCTCGCGAAGGCGTCCGATGCCCTGCACCACGAGCTCCTCGCCCGCCGACAGCCCCTCGCGCACCGCCACCTGCTCGGCGCGGCGGGCCCCGAGCACGACGCCGCGCGCGTGCGCCACACCGTCCTGCACCACCCACACCATCGGGCCCTCCGCCCGCGTGGTGACGGCCTCCGAGGGCACCAGCAGCTGCCCCTCGGCGGGCGCGAGCTCCAGGGCCACCCGCACGGTCTGGCCCGGCGCCAGGCCCTCGCCCTCGCCGGTGAGCGCCACCCGCACGCCCAGCAGGCGCGTGGCCGGATCGAGGGCGGGCGCCACGTACACCACCTCCGCCGCGTGCCGCGCCCCCGGACGCGCCGGCTGCCACACGGTGGCCGGGCGGCCCACGACCACCTCGCCCACCAGGCCCTCGGGCACGGCGACATCGGCCGACAGCGGGTCGGCGTCCACCAGCGTGGTGAGCACGGTGCCGGGGTCGACCACCGCGCCCACCTCCACCTGCCGCAGGCCCACGCGGCCGGCCCGGGGCGCCCGCACCTGCATGCGCCGGAGCTGCTCCTCCGCGGCGTCCAGCTCCGCCGCCGCAAGCGCCCGCTCCGCCATGGCGGCGTCCACGTCGGCCGCGCTCACCCGGTCCTTGGCGGCCAGCGCCTCCACCCGGTCGGCCGTGGCCTCCGCCAGCCCCAGACGCGCCCGCGCCGCCGCCACCGCCGCCCGCGCCTGGCCGTCGTCCAGCCGCACGAGCACCTGCCCCTCGCGCACGGCGTCGCCGTCCTCGAAGCCCACCGCCACCACGCGGCCAGCGGTCTCCACGCGGAGGTCGAGCGTGGCGTCGGCCACGAGCACGCCCGCCGCCTCCACGGCCGTGGGCAGGTCGGAGGCCACCAGCACCGTGGTGGTGACCGGCACGGCCGCACCCGCGCCCGCCCCCGAACCGGCCTCGATGCCCACGTTGCCGCACGCCACGCACAGCACCGCCAGGAGCACGCGCTGCATGCCACCTCCTGAGTCCCCCGGGACTAGGTCAGCGAAGGGGGGGATGCACGTCCGAAGCTGTCACCTGGGTGCCAGGGGTCGAGGGCGGGGCGACCGACGGGGGCGGCGCGTGGGGGCGTGGAAGGACCGGCCGGGCCGGCTGACGCACGGAGGGCCACGGAGGGGGACGGAGGGCGCACGGAAAAGGGACTTCCGACGTCGGTGATGCTCCGTGCGCGGACGTCGGATCGCCGAGGCTACACTTCGCGGGAGAGGGCCCGATGACCGACCGTTCCCGCACCTCCCTGCTCGTGGCGCTGCTCGCGCTCGCCGGCTGCAACACGGGCGGCAGCCCGCGGAAGCTCGCCGGCGACACGGACGACCGGTCGGCCGACAGCGACAGCGCGGGCGACGACTCCGGCGACAGCGCGGGCCGCCACGTTCGGGAGCGACGTGGTCGACGTACCCGACGGCGAGTCGCTCACCCTCGCCGTGGGCTCGACGATCAAGCTGTACGGAATCGACGCCCCGGAGCTCGGGCAGCGTTGTTGGCGCGCTTCGGGCGAGCCCTACGACTGCGGCGCCCAGGCGCGCGGAAGAGCTGCGCCGCCTCACGCAGGGCCAGCGCGTCGAGTGCACGTCCGTGGCCACGATCGAAGGCGTGCGCCACGCAGAGTGTTCGATCGGCACCATCAACGTGGGTCGCACCATGGTCGCCAGCGGGTTCGCGGTCACGAGCGCGGCGACGACCCCAGAGACCAAGCGCGCGGAGCTCATCGCCCGGCAGAAGGCCTCCGGCATCTGGTCTGGCTGCTTCCAGGCACCCAGCGAGTATCGCCTTGCAGGGGCGAAAAGGTCCGAGGCGCCCGAGACCTGTCGACCGACGGCGGAGACGGGGCGAGCGGCGGAGGTCCCCTTCATCGCACGAGCCGGTCATTCCCGCGCCCGCATGCGCCGAGTTCCTTCGCCTCGACGCGCAGGAGATCGAGCAGACCATGGCGGCCCTGATGCTTCGCCGCAGGCCTGAAGCGGAACACGCCGTGCTGCTCCACAGCAGCAAGGTCGAAGCGGTCCTGCGGATCCATCTGGTAGGTCTCGGCGGATCCAGTCCGACCCGGCTCGGATTGGACGTTGGACCACGTCCCGCCCTCTAGCGACGTCCACCCGGGGTCTAGCGACACCCCCCACCCCTAGCGACGACGCCCCGGGGGGCAGCGACACCGCCCCGCCCTCTAGCGACACCGCCCCGGGGTCCAGCGACGCCGCCCCACCCCCTCGCGACGCCGGACGCCCTCCCCAGGCCCCGGGGGGCGGACCCGGCCCGACCCTTCCTCCGTGCGCCCTCCGTCCCCCTCCGTGGAATCCGTGGTTCCCCCCGGCCCGTGCCCTGCACCCGGCCCCGTCCCGCCCCCTCAGAACTGGAAGTACAGGAAGTCCTCGCTCACATCCCGAGCAAACAGGAACAGCACCACCACACACCCCGCCCAGAACGTGGTCTGCACCGGCAGGAACCACGGCGACCGCCGCAGCCGCGGCAGCAGCTTCCACTGCACGAGGTCGGCCGCGTTCATCGTGAGCCCCCCGAAGACCGCCAGCGACATCACGATCGCGGCGCTCACGAGCTGCTCCTTCGTCGCCACGAACCAGGGCGCCGTGAGGTGCTGCCACACCCGCGGCAGGCTGGTCTCGCGGAACATCAGGCCGGTGGGGTGCAGCACCACCAGCGTGTGGAAGAGCCAGGCGGGCGCCAACAGCACCCGGATCTCCTTGATCCGCCGCGGGATCAGCGGCACCGCGAAGGTGTAGGCCACCATCCACAGCCCGTTGTACAGGCCCACGGCCACGAAGTTCCAGGCCGCGCCGTGCCACAGGCCGATCACCAGGAAGGTGGTCATCATCGCGAAGATGGTGCGCGCCGGGCCGGGCTTCCCCGAGCGCAGCAGGGGCGTGTAGACATAGTCCCCCACCCACGACGACAGGGTGATGTGCCAGCGCCGCCAGAACTCCGGCGTGGTGACGGCCACGTACGGGTTCCGGAAGTTCTCGGTGAGCTCGAAGCCGAGCATGCGGGCCGAGCCGCGGGCGATGTCGGTGTACCCGCTGAAGTCCGCGAGGAACTGCACCCCGAAGCCGAAGCCCGCCGCCATCACCATCGCGAAGGCCGGGTCGCGGGTCATGAAGACCTCGTCGACGTACGGCGCGATGGTGTCGGCCAGGCAGACCTTCTTCACCGCCCCCCACAGCGCCAGGCTCAGGCCCGACAGCACGAGGTCGAGGTCGAAGCGCCGCTCCCGCTCCACCTGGGGCAGCAGCTGGCTGGCGCGCTCGATGGGTCCTGCGACGAGCTGGCTGAAGAAGCTGACGAAGACCAGGTAGTCGAGGAGGTTGCGTCGTGGGGCCAAGCGGCCCTTCGCCACGTCGAGCGTGTAGGACAGCGTCTGGAAGGTGTAGAAGCTGATGCCCACGGGCAGCAGCAGGCCCAGCGTGGGCAGGTTGGCCTGCACGCCCAGCGACTCGAGCGCCTGGCCCACGTTGCGCACGAAGAAGTCGAAGTACTTGAAGACCCCGAGCATGCCGAGGTTGCCGGCGAGCGACAGGCCCACCCAGAGCCGACGCCGGTCGGGGCGCGCCTCCAGCAGGCGGCCCATGCTGTAGTCGAGCAGCGCGGAGAACCCGAGCAGCAGCAGGAACCACGGGTGGACCCAGCCGTAGAAGACGCAGCTGGCCACCACGAGCAGCACGTTCTGGAGCACACGCGCGCGCCGACCGGCCACGAGGCCCAGGCCCCAGTAGGTCGCGAACACGATCGCGAGGAAGGCGACGAAGGCGAGCTGGATGAAGTGCATGCTCGCCGGGACTCCCGCGGTCGCGGCGTCCCCTATCGGCAGGAGGGGCCGCGGCAAGGGCGCGGGACCACCCCGTCACGGGTTGGCACCGTGCGCTGACGACCGCGCCGACCGCGCGTTAGCCGCCGCCCATGTCGGACAAGAAGCCGAGTCGTCTCGGACGCCTCGCCGAGCTCGGGAGCCTCACCGGCCGCGTCACGGCCAAGTACGTGCGTGAGCAGGTCAAGCAGGCGGTCTCGCGCAGCGAGCTCGGCCGGCAGGCCCTGGACAAGGTGCAGCTCGAGAACGCGCTCGACATCGCCGAGACCATGGGGCGCCTCAAGGGCGCCGCGATGAAGATCGGCCAGCAGGCCGCGATGTTCGCCGACAACCTCGACCTGCCTCCCGAGGTGGGCCGCGTGCTCGGCAAGCTGCACGCCGAGGCCCAGCCGGTGCCCTTCGACCAGATCCGCGAGGACGTGGAGGCCTCGCTCGAGCACCCGCTCGGCGAGCTCTTCGCGTCGGTCGACCCCGAGCCCCTCGGCACGGCCTCGCTGGCCCAGGCCCACGCCGCCACCCTGCCCGACGGCCGCGAGGTGGTGATCAAGGTGCTGCACCGCGGGGTGGAGGGCAGCGTCGAGACCGACCTGCTGGCGCTGCGCGGCATCATGCTGTCGAGCCGGGCGCTGGCGCGGTCCAGGCACGAGATCGACGAGATCTTCGCCGAGCTGCGCGACCGCCTGCTGGAGGAGCTCGACTACCTGCAGGAGGCCGCCAACCTCGCCACCTACGCGCGGCTGTACGGTGGCGACCCGCGGGTGCGCATCCCCACGGTCCACACCGCCCTGTCCACCGAGAAGGTGCTGGTGCTCGACCGCCTGCCCGGCGTGCACATCGACCGCTTCCTCGAGACGGCCACCCCCGAGGCCCGCCAGCGCGCCGGCACCATCCTGGCCGAGATCTACTACGAGCAGGTCTTCCAGCACCGCACGCTGCACTGCGACCCGCACCCGGGGAACTACCTCTTCGAGCCCGACGGCCGCGTGGGCATCCTCGACTTCGGCGCCGTGCGTCGCTTCGACGAGCACTGGGTGGCCGCCTACGCCAGCGTGGCCCTGGCTGCGCTGGCCGACGACAAGGAGGGCGTGCTCGCCCACGCCGTGGAGCTGGGGGCGTGGGACGGCCGCAAGCCCGCCGCCGGCGACGCCCTGTGGGCCTTCGTGCGGCAGATGGTGGAGCCCTTCGGCAAGGGCCCGCTGCGTCTGGGCGGCGACCGCGAGAACTTCCTCGACGAGATGAAGCCGGTCATCCGCGGCGTGCTCCCCTACCCGAGCATCACGGCCCCGCGGCCGCTGGTGATGCTGCACCGCTCGCTCGCGGGCATGTACGCCCTGTCGCGCCGCCTCGAGGCCGAGGTGGACTACGGCGCGCTCATCTCGCGCAACGCCAGCCTCGCCGTGGCCCGCGCCCGCGGCGCCCTGCCCACCGACGCCGCCTGATCACGGCGTGACGCAGGGCGGGTGGAAGGCGAGGTCGTTCGTGAGGTGGGTGAGCGGGCCGATGAGCGTGCTGGCGCCGGTGTCGGGGTCCACCCGGTAGAGCTTGCGCTTCGTGGCCAGCAGGAGCTTGCCGGTGGCGGGCTCGAAGGCCAGGCCCACCGAGCCGAAGGCGATGTCGAGCGGCGTGATGGCGATGGTGTCGAGGGTGGCCGGATCCATCTCCCAGAGGTCGCCGGTGTTGCCCACGGCGAACAGGCGGTCGCGGGTGCAGTCGTAGGTGGCCCCGCTGGTGCCGGGCTTGGGGAAGTCCAGGGCACGCCGCACCGTGCCCGCCCCGGTGGCCAGGTCGAGGTCCACCCACTGGCCGATGCCCTGGTCCAGCCCGATGAGCTTCGCGTCCTTCGTGAAGGTCATCCCGCCCATGTCCCCCACGCCGGTGGGGCCCAGCTCGTCCCAGCGGTCGCGGCAGAGGTGGATCCGGTAGAGGCTGTGGGCCTTGTTCTGGTGGGCGAAGGCGCGGCCCTCGGGGTCCACGTCGAAGGTGTTGAAGGTGCCGAGGCCCTCGTCCGGGAGCGCCCGGTACAGCGCGTCGATCCCCGTGGCGGGATCGATGGCCAGCACGCCGTCCTGCTCGATCGTGAGCAGCACCCAGTCGTCGAAGAGTCCCTCGTCGGTCTCGCCGTCGCAGTCCTGGTCCACGCCGTCACAGCGCTCGGGCGCCTCGGGGAAGATGGTGCGGTCGGTGTCGTCGCAGTCGTCGGATGCCGGCACCCCGTCGCCGTCCTCGTCCACGGGCCCGGTGTCGGAGGTCGGGGCGGCGTCGGTGTCGTCTCCGCCCGGACGGTAGCCGTCGTCGGTGGGATCCCGGTCGCCGAGGGGCGGCGCGGTGTCGTCGCCCGGCGCGTCCGCCGGCGGCGGCGAGCACGCGAGCCCCAGCACGATCCACGCTCCCCGCACGGGCACCTCGTCCGCGCGCGACGGTACCAGCCGTCCGACGCGACGAGCGTTGGGAACTGTACCTACTGCCGCGGGGACTCCGAGGGGCCCACGTCCGCGGACGGGGCCGAGCGCCCGAAGGGGTGGTCCTCGGTGAGCGTGGCCATCACCACCAGCCAGAAGGCCTCGTCGTCCTCCTGCGTCAGCTCGAGCACGACGTCGCGGGCGCGCGGAGGCAGCGGCGGGTCCAGGGTCTCCACGAGCACCTGCCGCCCGCCGCTCCCGGCCTTCAGCACGCGCTCCAGGGCCACCCGGTCGCCCACGCGCACGCGCACCACCAGCTCCGCGCCCGGCGGCGCCAGGTAGGGGTCCACCACCAGCTCCAGGCGGTTCGCGCCGTCGAGGAAGTCCTCCATGCGCTCGGGCGGGGCGGCGATCCGGGCGTGGTCGTGCGGGTAGATCCAGAGCGAGCCGCGCAGGGGGGTGGTGTCGGGCTGGTTCAGGCGGTCGCAGAGGCGGCTGGGCTCCAGCGCGAGGCTGTAGGTGCGTCCGTTGGTGAAGGGGTCGGTGCCGTCGCTGGACGAGACGTAGAGCTCGTGGGCCGCGTGGCAGGTGCGCCCGCTGCCGAGGTTCGCCACGTCCTCGCAGACGCTCTGGGGCAGGGCCAGCGGGACCCCGTCCTCGAGCACCCGCAGCGGCGAGCACTTGTGGGGCACGCCCAGGTGGGGCGTGGCGCCGTCGGCGAGGCCCACGTACGGGCGCACGGGCAGGATGAGCGTGCGGCGCGGCCCACGGCGCGGCGCGCCGGCCTCGACGGCCACCGGCGGCGAGGCGAAGCGGGCGTCGAGCGCGGTGTCCTCGAGCTGGCCCCCGATCAGGCGCACCGACGCCCCGGCCAGATCGTCGGGCGAGCCGATCACCGAGCGGAGCAGCGGCGGCTCTCCCACGCTCACCGCATCCAGGCTCACCCAGGGCCCCCCCGCCGGGCTGTGGACGCTGAGCGACCACGGACCGGTGCCCGCCGGCCCCTCGGCCCACACCCGCGCGCCCCGCTGTGCCAACGCCAGGGGCTCCCCGCGCAGCCGCACCTCCACCGCCTCGGCCGCCCCGCCCAGCACATGACCGCGCACCAGCGTGGGGCCACGGGCGGCGTCGAGGGTCATCGACAGGGTGGTGCCCGGCGGCACCCACCAGCCCGCGGGGCCGGGGCCGTCCGCCGGGACGGGCACCCGCGGGTCGACCACGAGCTCCGGTTCCACCGCACCCGCCACCCGCACGACCCGCGGCGTGGTGTGCCTGGTCCACCAGGCGCCGGGGATCGGCCGCGACACGCGCCCCTCGACCCGGGCCTCGCGCCCCGCGAGCCAGGGCACCGGCGCGCCGCCCACCTCCACGCGCACCGGCGGAACCCCTGCCCGCCCCACCGAGGCCAGGGCCTCGGGCGTGAGCACGTCCAGCGGACCGCCCCTGAGGTCCCAGTCGATGATCTCGGCGCCGTCGTCGACGGTGTTCGCGACCTTGAGCACCGGCGCGCCCGGGTGCGGCGTCCCCGTGCGCTCGATGCGGGCGGGCGCGGTGGCCTCGGGCCCGTCCTGCAGCCCCTGCGCGATGGCCCGCGTGAAGAGGATGGCGGCCTCGCGACTCATGTGCCGCATGTCGCGGTAGTGCCGGTCCTGCAGGCCCAGGGCGCGCAGGTCCAGGTAGGTGGCGCCGAGCTCGGCGAGGAGCGCCTCGGCGCGGTCCTCCAGCGCGGGCGGCACCCGGTCGTTGTCGTCGTGGCTGGGCGGGAAGGGCGTGCGGACGAAGACGGGACGGGCGTCGTGGGCCCGGGCGAGGGCCACGAGGTCGGGCAGCAGCGAGTCCTGCTCGAGGTCGAGGTCCGCGAAGGCGAGCGCGTCCACCGCCCCGGCGAACAGGCCCGTGGGGGCGGCCGCGTGCAGGGTGTAGTCCATCTGCTCGTCGGCGAAGACCACGGCGTTGGCCCGGTCGGCGAGGCGCGCGCCCACGGCGGGCTTCAGCGTGCCGCGGAAGAGCATCGACAGCGCGCCGTCGCGGAAGCCCTGCACCAGCCGATCGCGGACCTCCCCCGCCCGCTCACGCGCGAAGAGCCACTGGAAGTGCCAGGCCGAGTCGGTGCCGAAGACCTTGCGGGCGATGACCTCGTCACGCCCGTCGAGCTGGGCCACCAGGCGCCCGATGTTCGCCTCCTTGAGGACCTCGGGCGTGAGCATCGTGGTGAGTGCGCCCACGAAGAGCACCACGCGCGGGCGGTGGCCGTTCGCGAAGACGCGGTTGTCGAGGATGGCGTACCAGTGGGCGGCCGTGGCGTTGGGCAGCGTGAGCATCACCACCGCGCGCGTGGGGATGCCGAGCGCGTCGGCCAGCGTGGCGGCGTCGACGTCGGTGCGGGCGAGGCTGCTGCCCAGCACCACCACCTCCACCTGCCCCGCCGCGCGCAGCTGGCGCTCCATCACGATGGCCTTGCCCGTGGCCTCGCCGGTGCGCTGCAGCCCCTTCCAGGCCATGCCCAGCACCACCAGCGGCAGCACCAGGGCCAGCATCACGGCGAGCGGGTGCGCAGGCGGCCGGGGGGGACCCGGGAGCGCGCGGCCCCCGGGAGCCTCGAGGGGCGCCGCGGGCAGCGGCCCCTCGGTCATTCGTCGCTTCCCAGCCCGGCCGCCACGACGGCGGCGTCCTGGATGGTGCGCGCGATGGTGGACCGCACCCGCCCCTCCTCCATGCGGAAGAGCCCGGCGATCGTGCAGCCCGCCGGCGTGGTGACCCGGTCCCGCAGCGCCGCCGGGTGGACCCCGGTCTCGAGCACCATGTGGGCCGTGCCCTGCAGGGTCTGCGCGGCCAGCTCCAGCGCGGTGGCGCGGGGCAGGCCCATCATCACGGCGCCGTCGGCCATGGCCTCGAGCACCACGCAGGCGAAGGCCGGACCGGAGCCCGAGAGCGCCGTGACCACGTCCATGTGCTTCTCGTCGAGGATGCGGCAGCGCCCCACGCTCGAGAAGATGCGCTGCGCCAGCACGAGGTCGTCGGGCGTGGCGTGCGTGCCCGGCGACAGCACGGTCATCCCCTGCCCGATGAGCGCCGGGGTGTTCGGCATCGCGCGGATGAAGCGGGCGCGGGGACAGAGCCGCTCGAGCGTGGCCAGCGTGACCCCCGCCAGCAGCGAGACCACCAGGGTGTCGGCGAGCGCCTCGGGCATGCCGTCGGCGCCGAGCACCTCCCCCACCTGCTGCGGCTTCACCCCGAGGAGCACGACGTCGCCCGCGCGCGCGGCCTGGAGGTTGTCGGTGCCCACCGCCACGTGGGGCAGCTCGGCCGACAGGCGCTCGGTGCTGGCCACGTGACGGACGGTGGCCTCGAAGGTCCACGCGCGCGCCTCGGGCGTGGCCTGCAGGCCCCCGAGGACGGCGCGGCCCATCGTGCCGCAGCCCAGGACTGAGAGGTGGAGGGACATCAGGCCCGGATCACACGGTCGACCGGGACTGTCGAGGCGCGGGCGCCCCCGGGCGGCGCGCAACACACGCCCCGCCCTGTGGCGGTGGCCGCGCGCTGCCCACGACACGCCGCGATAGCCGCCGGCGATGTCGGCTCCCCCTTCTCGCGCACTGCTCACCGGCGTGCTGACCGCCGCGGTGCTCGCGGTGAGCTCCTCCGCCGTGCTCGTCAAGGGGCTCGCCCACGTGGCCCCGCTCGTGATCGCCTGGTGGCGCTGCACCGGCACGGCCACGCTGATGCTGCCAGCCCTGCGTCGCGTGAACGGCCGCGAGGCCCTGGGCATCGTGGTCGCCGGCCTCTGCCTCGCCGCCCACTTCGTGTCGTGGTTCGCGTCGATCCACGCCACCAGCGTGCTCCACAGCACCCTGCTCGTGACCCTGACCCCCGTGTGGGTGGGTCTGGTCGACCGCTTCGTGCTGGGCAACGACCCGGGGCGGGCCTTCTGGACGGGCACGGCGATCGCCATCCCGGGCGTGCTGCTGATGTCGTCGGGCCTGGGCGCGGACGCCACCCTGGGCGGCGACCTCCTCGCCCTCGTCGCCGGCTGGCTCGCGTCGGCCTACGTCCTGGCGGGTCGCGTGGTCCGCCGCACCGTCGACATGGGCACCTACGGCGGCGCCGTGCCCCTCGTGGCCGCCCTCGCGCTCACCCCGGTGCTGTGGTGGAGCGGCGAGCCCGTCATCGGCCACGACCCCACCACCTGGCTCCTGCTGGCCGCCTGCGTCCTCGGCCCCCAGCTCATCGGCCACAACGGCTTCAACTGGGCCCTGCGCTACCTCCCGGCCCCCACCGTCTCGTCCTTCCTCCTCCTCGAGCCGGTCGGCGCCACCCTCCTCGCCGGCCTCGCCTTCGCCACCTGGCCCGGCCCCGTCGACGTGCTGGGCGCCGCGATGGTGGTGCTGGGGGTGGGGATGGCGGTGCGGGGGGGGTGAATCGACGGGATCGATGGATCGACAGCCGCCACAGAGGCACAGAGGACGCAGAGGTTGGCACAGAGCCTGGAAGGCACAGGCGGGCGCCGTCCTCTGTGTCTCGCGATCCAGGCGCTGTCGGACGGGCCGGACTGCAGGGCGGCGACGACGCGCTGCGGTCGGGATGCCCGGGGATGGATGGTGATTCGC